>NZ_JBVJSX010000002.1:61119-511342 GCF_055606225.1 Streptomyces sp. NPDC037100
GACCCGTTGGGGATCCTCCTCGTCGTCGCGGCTGTGGTTTTCGCCGTCTTTTTCTGGCCCAGGGAGAGGCGGGACTTCTAATCCCGGTCAAACCCTCGGCGCGTTACGAGCCCCCCCCCCCCCTGGGGTCCCCCGGTCCCGCGCGTTCCAGCAGGCCTTGTGCCAGTGGCGTCTGTCGTCGACGCCCGTGTGCTCCGCCCAGGCCACCACGTGCGGCACCCCGTCCGGGATCAGCTGGTCGCAGCCGGGGCAGCGGTACGACTTGCCCTGCGCGCTCGCGCCGGCCACGTGCCGCACGTTCCAGCTCTCGCCCTGCCAGTTCTCCGGGGACTGCCAGCCGCCGTAGCGGCCGGGGCGGTCGTCCTCGGCGCTCCGGCCGGAAGAACCGGCGTCCTTGGGTCGGTTGCGACGCGGGGACACGGGACACCTCTCGGGGCTATACAGGAAGCACGGGCCGCGTCCAGCCTACGCGGCGCGCACGGGGGTTCTGGGCTCCCGACGGTTGACTGCGCACAGGCGTGTATGGGCGAGTGTCCGTGTTGTGGCGCGTGCGGACCCCTGGGCGGGAACGCAGGTTCTTCTGTCGAATGTGTGACCTTTTGCCCGTGGTGGTCGTTGAGACGTGCTGAGGGATGGGTGGGTCAGCGCTGGGCGGGGGTGAGGGGATTGAGTGGGCTGCGGAGGGTTGGGACGCCGTTCGTGGTGCCCGGCCCTTGCGGGGTTGCGGTCCGGGACCAGCTCAAGCACCTGACTGCCGAGGACGAGAAAGTGCTGCGTCTGGTCGGTGACCATCTGGGCAGGCTGGCTTGCCTGGACCTGAAGATGCGGTGCGCGGCAGGGCTGGAGCATGACACTGATCAGTGGGCCGAGCGTAAGCGGGCTCTGACACAGGCGTCCTCTTCGCGGTGGGCCGGGTCGATCACGAGGGCCACCCACGATCAGTGGGCGCTGGCCCGACGCAGCCAGCTGGCACACATCCAGAGCCTTCAGGCGGGGGTGCGCACGATCGCGCACCGGCTGTCCCTCCCAGTCGGTGAGGCGGGCAGCAAGCGGGCTCCGGGCGGCTACCGCAGCAAGCGGGAGTGGTTCGCCAAGACGCGCCGCCTGCACGTGCTCACCGACCGGCTCCAGGCGGCCCGGGCGGACTGGGAGGCCGGGCGCGTGCATGTGCTGCGCGGCGGGAAGCGGCTGTTGAACACCCGCCACCATCTGCACACCGCCCAGCTGAGCGAGGAACAGTGGCGCGCGCGGTGGCGGGCCGGGCGCCGGTTCCTCGCAGCCGACGGCGAATCGGGGAAGCGGTTCGGCAACGAAACGATCCGCGTCACCCCCGAAGGCCAGGTCTCGATCAAGCTCCCCGCCCCGTTGGCGTATCTGGCGAACGCCCCGCACGGCCGGTATGTGCTCGCCTCGACGGTGGCGTTCGCGCACCGGGGTGAGCAGTGGGCCGACCGGGTCACCGCCAACCGGGCGGTCGCCTACCGCATCCACGAAGACACCGCACGTCGGCGCTGGTACCTGACCGCCTCATGGACGGTCCCCCAGGTCCAGACCGTGCCCCTGGCCACAGCCCGCGCGGGCGGGCTGGTCGGGGTGGACACCAACGCCGACCACCTGGCCGCCTGGCGCCTGGACAACCACGGCAACCCCGTCGGCGAACCCCATCGCTTCGACTACGACTTGTCCGGCACCGCACAGCACCGCGACGCCCAGATCCGCCACGCCCTGATCCGCCTGCTGCGCTTCGCCGAACGCCACCACCTCGCGGGCGCGACGGTCCTCCCCCGGGCGCTCTCCCCCGGACTCCCGGCGGAACGACGCATTCTGCAGACAATCCGCAAAATACTCCGCCCGGCCGTGTCCTCGACACGTGTCGGACGGTTATGCGCTGTGGGGGAGCTCCTGTCGGAGCCAAGGAAGCAGGAAAGCAATGCGCGTTGGAAGTTTCGTGTTGGCGGCCCAGTTCCCCGGTCAGGGCGAGGGAGAGGCGCTGCACCGCGCGGTCCGCTCGGCCGAGGTGGCCGAGGAGGCCGGGCTCGACACGGTCTGGCTGGCCGAGCACCACTTCGTGCCGTACGGCACATGTCCGTCGGCCATCACCCTGGCCGCCTTGCTGCTGGGCCGCACCCGGCGCATCCGGGTCGGCACGGCGGTCAGCGTGCTGCCGACCGTGCACCCCGTGGCCCTCGGCGAACAGGCGGCGCTGCTGCACCACACGAGCGAGGGCCGTTTCACGCTCGGTGTCGGACGCGGCGGCCCCTGGGTCGACCTGGAGGTGTTCGGCGCAGGTCTGGAGGCGTACGAGCAGGGGTTCCCGGAGTCCCTGGAACTTCTGGTGCGGTGGCTGCGCGAGCCGTCCGTGGCGGCCGACGGGGAGCGCTTCCGCTTCCGTGAAGTCCCGGTGGTGCCGCGGCCGTCGGAGGCTCTGACGGAGGGCGCGGGACCCGAGCTCGTCATGGCCTGCACCTCACCGGCGAGCGTGCGCCTCGCCGCCGAGCGGGGGCTGTCGATGCTGCTCGGGATGCACGTGGGGGACGAGGAGAAGGCCGAGATGGTCGCACTGTGGCGGCAGCACGCGCGGGCCTGCGGCCGGTCGCCGGAGGAGATCCTGGGCGCCTCGCATGTGTCGGCCGGCGTCTGCCAGATCGCGGACCGGCGGGTCGACGCGTCGGAGACGCTGATGAAGGCGATGCCGGGCTGGCTGAAGCAGGGCCTGGAGGCGCATGTCACGGTCGACGGGCGTACGCGCCGGATGCGCGACCCGCTGGCCTACACCGAACTGCTCTGCGGGCTCCACCCGGTGGGCACCCCGCGGCTGTGCGCGGACCGGCTGGCGGCGACGAGCGAGCGGACGGGCATCTCCCGCTTCGCGTTGCTCGTCGAGGGCTCCGGGGACCTGGCGGCGACCGAGGAGAACGTGCGGCGGCTGGGCACCGAGGTGCTCCCCCAACTCGTCTGAGAGCGCGGGAAATCCCTGGGGGCTTGCCGCTCCGGTACAAAACCGCACCTCCCGCGTACGGAGCGGCAAGCAAGTGGCGCCGCGTCAGCAGTCCCGGAACTCGGGAGACTGGTTCAGCACCTGACTGCGGAGCGAGGTGAAACGGTCCAGCTTCTCGTCGACCGAGGAGTCGAGCGGGAACACGGCCACCCGGTGGCAGTTCTGGAAGGCCAGGCGCACACCGAAGTGCCGTTGCAGCGCGCCGCGTATCGCGTCACTCGCAAGCGCACGCAGCAGCTGACCGCGTGCCTGCTCGTCCGGCGGGGGCGTCTGGTTGTCGGCGAACGCGCCGCCGTCCACCTTCAGCTGGGCCACCAGGGAGCTGATCATCTCCCACGCATAGGGCAGGGAGGTCCGGACGCAGTCGACGAATTCCGCTTCGTCGACCTCGCCTCGCTCGGCCTGTTCGAGTAGGGCCGGTGAGACGTCGAGCGACATGAGTTCTCCTCTCGCACCCCCGCCCGGCGGGCAGGGGTTGCCGGACAGATAAGGGAGTTCGCGACGCCGGACACGCTGCGTACACGCACGGCGACCTCCCGTTCATACGGTAAGCAACGTACGGTGACGGCACCAGGAAAATGCGCAGATGAGACACTCCCGATGAGCACACCATGCACACAATCGGCCATTACCGAACACGTGTTTTCCAGGGCGAATCGCGTCGACAGGCGCCCGTCGAGTAGCGTTGCCGACCATGCGTCTCGTCATTGCCCGCTGTTCCGTGGACTACGCCGGGCGGCTCACCGCCCACCTTCCCTCGGCCCCGCGCCTGATCCTGGTGAAGGCGGACGGCAGCGTCTCGATCCACGCCGACGACCGGGCCTACAAGCCCCTGAACTGGATGTCGCCGCCCTGCACCCTGAAGGAGGGCACCGGCGAGGAGGAGGGCGTCTGGACCGTCGTCAACAAGGCGGGCGAGAAGCTCATCATCACGATGGAGGAAGTCCTCCACGACTCCTCGCACGAACTGGGCGTCGACCCCGGCCTGATCAAGGACGGCGTGGAAGCGCACCTCCAGGAACTGCTCGCCGACCGCATCGAGACACTCGGCGAGGGCTACACGCTGATCCGCCGCGAGTACCCGACGGCCATCGGGCCGGTCGACATCCTGTGCCGGGACGCCGACGGCAAGACCGTCGCGGTGGAGATCAAGCGGCGCGGTGAGATCGACGGCGTGGAACAGCTCACGCGTTATCTGGAGCTGCTCAACCGCGATCCCCATCTCGCCCCGGTGCGCGGTGTCTTCGCGGCCCAGGAGATCAAGCCCCAGGCCCGCGTCCTCGCGACCGACCGCGGGATCGGATGCCAGGTGCTCGACTACGACGCGCTGCGGGGCATCGAGGACGACAAGCTGCGGCTGTTCTGACAGCCCGTACGACGACGAACAGGGCCGGGTCCGTGGAACGGACCCGGCCCTGCTGTCGGTGCGGGTGTCAGATCACCGTGTCCGGGCTGATCGGCGTGCCCGTGGTGCTCTGCGGCGCGCTCGCCGTGGTGCTCGTGGGAGCACTGGGCGCCGGGCCGCTGGCCGAGTCGGAGGTGGACGGGCTGGTCGTGGGCGGCTCCGAGGTGGGCGGCGCGGAGGTGGGCGGTTGCGAGGTCGGCGGCTCGGACGTCGGCGGCTTCGACGTGGGCGGCTTGGACGTCGTGGGGGGCTTGGACGTCGTCGGCGGCTCGGACGTGGGCGGCTTCGAGGACGACGGCGGCTTCGACGGCGACGCGGAGTCACTCGGGTCCTGCGAACCGCTCGGGGAGGCCGTCGGCGTCGGGTCGTCCGACGTGCCGAGGGTGCCGTCCGGGCCCGGGTCCGTCGGGCGGGCGGGCACCTCGCCGGTGTCGCCGCCGCCGTCTTCGTTCTTCGGCCGGTCGGCGCCGAGGCTGTCGTCGTTGATTCCCTGGCTGGCGGACGGGTTGACGCCGACCTGGCCGGAGGGTGGGTTCTGGTCGTTGTCGGAGGTGGCGCCGAGCGTCACCACCGTGCCGAGGACGGCGACGAGCAGGGCACCGGATCCTGCGGCCACGAGGTTGCGCCGGGCCAGGCCCTTGAGGCCACCCCGGGCCGCCCGTGAGGGCGCGGGCGAGCTGCGGTGGGTGACCAGGGTCGCGGGGGGTGGCTGCTGGAGCTTCGGGAAGGGGGCCGGAACACCGCCGGGCGGGGACGCCGACTCCTCGTCACGGGCGTCGGGCACCTCCTCCCCCGCGGTCGGCCCGAGCCCGATCGGGGTGCCCGAGCGGTCGGCGACGAGGGCGAGGGCACGGCGACCGGCGACGGTACCGCGCTTGTCGGCGAGGGCGCCGCGCAGGCCGATGGAGGCCTCCAGTTCGGCGCGGGCCCGGTCGAGCTGCCCCCGGCACAGGGCGAGGACGCCGAGCTCGTGGTGGAAGTAGGCCTCTTCGGCGACGTCCGCGGCGAGCCGGGCGGCCTCGGCGCCGGAGCGCAGGGCCCGCTCCCAGGCGCTCCAGTGCAGTCCGGCGGCGAACGCGGGGGCGGCGGTGCGGGCCAGGTGCACGGCCGCGCTCTCCTCGCCCTCGGCGGGCGGGCGGGTGGCCGGCCCGAGGACGGCCAGGGCGGCGAGGACCGCGTCGGCCTCGGCGCACACGCGCTCCGGGGTGACCGAGGGGTGTCCGGCCCACCAGGAGTAGTGCTGAGCGGCGCTGCGGGCACCGGCCTCGGCCTCGTCGGCGTACCCGGCGGCCTCCAGTTGGGCCGGTACGCCGGCCGCGAGGCGGTAGCGGGAGCCGACCGGGGAGACCAGACCGCAGGCGGCCAGTTCACCGAGTGCGGCGTCCGCGTGGGTGTCGCCGACCAGGGCCGGCAGATGCGCCTGGTGCGGAACCTCGCCGCCGAGGGCGACGGCGAACCGCAGGGTCGCCCGGGCGGAGGCGCTCAGCCGGGAGGCGAGCAGCGGCGCGGGCGCGGCGGCCTCGCCGAGCGCGGGCAGCGGCACGTCGTCGCCGAGGTCGTAGGTCTCGGCGCCGTCGGCCGGGAGCGCGTCCTCGAAGACACCGAACTCGTCGACGGCACTGGTGCCGGCGCGCAGCCGGTCGCGCTGCCGCAGCAGGGCGCCGGCCTGGACGAAGCGCAGCGGCAGGCCCTCGGACTCGAACCAGAGGTCTCCGGCCCAGTTGGACTCGTCCTCGGTGAGGGTGCGGCCGACGGCGTGTTCCAGCAGGTCGAGCCCGGCCGCGCGTTCCAGTCCGCCGAGGACGACCTCCTCGACGGCGGCGTCGGCGGAGGGGGCCGGCACGTCCGGGGTGGCGCCGAGCAGGAAGGCGCACTCGGGGGTCGCCTCCAGCAGCTCGTCCAGCGCGGCGCCGCCGAACTCCAGGTCGTCGAGGACGACGACCGCGCCGATCTCACGGACGTGGGTGAGCAGTTCGTCCCGGTCCGGGCGGTGCAGGGGGGCGCTGTACACGGCGTGGAACAGGCCGTACAGCAGGTCGTCCGAGGTACGTCCGAAGCCGTTGAGGCGGACGACGCCGTCGGGGGCGAGGTCGGAGCAGTCCTCCGCGACGAGGTCGAGGAGGCGGGTGCGGCCGGAGCCGGCCGGGCCGGTGAGGCGGGTGGAGCGGCCACGGGCGAGCAGGCGCACCAGGCGCTCGCGTTCGTCCTGGCGGGCCAGCAGCGGCAGGGCGGGCTGCGGGGGGCCGGGCGGGACGGGCGGACGGGCCGCGCGATCGGCCTCGGCGCGTTCGGCCGCGGTGAGCTTCACGGGCCGGGCGGGCCGTTCGGTGGGCGGGCAGACCTCTATCTCGCTGCCGTCGACGGGGTTGACCGTCAGCAGGAAATCGCCGGCGACGAGCTGCACCGTGCGGGCGAGCGCCGGCGCGTGCTGGGCGAAGTCGGGTGTGAGGGATTCCCTGGGAGGGCGCTGGCGCGGCGCAGGGCCGTCGCCTTCGTGGCCGTACTCCTCGGGTCCCCGGTTGTCAGGATCCATAGGTCAAGCCCCCCAAAAGCGTGTGTGTGCTTGGAAAAGCCCCTCCCGGCCTTGCTGCACACCGCGCTGTCGCTTCTGGTCCGGTCCCGCTCGAAGGGTGTCATGGCAGCGGGCAGCCGAACCCTAAACCTTCGCACAGTATCTACGACAGTCCGGGGTACCGCTCCGTCCGTAACGTCACGGTCTCGTGAGGATTGTGCGCGTCGCACGACGGGGCGACGTGCGTCCGGGTCTCCCCGGTCGCCCGGCTCACACCCGTACGAGCCGTCACACGCGGGGAAGCGTCTCCACTCCGATGCCTCCCTCGATCGCCAGGATCCGGTGCAGGCGGGTGGCCACCAGCAGGCGCTGCATCTGCGGCGGTACGTCACGCAGCACCAGGCGCCGGCCGCAGCGGCCGGCCCGTCGGTGGGCTCCCATGATCACGCCCAGTCCGGTGGCGTCCCAGGAGTCCAGTTCGGACAGGTCCAGCACGAGGTCCCCGACTCCGTCGTCGACGGCCGAGTGCAGGACCGTACGGGCGTCCGCCGCGCTCCGGACGTCGAGGCGGCCCCCGACGACCAGCTCGGCGTGGTCGCCCCTGATGTACATATGCGCTCCCCGTGCGTGCGAATCGTGCTCCGCGTTCTGGATGTGGGTGATGCAACCTCTGACTGTGTGGAGGAGTCAGAGGTTGCTTCCTGTAAGCGAACCGATACCGAATTCACCCTTGGGTGTGATGGGCCCCGGGCATGTGCGGTTTCAGTGCTTGTAGAAGCCCTGCCCGCTCTTGCGTCCGATGTCACCGGCGTCAACCATCCGGCGCATCGACTCGGGGGCAGCGAACTTCTCGTCCTGGGACTCGGTGTAGATGTTGTTCGTGGCGTGCAGCAGGATGTCGACGCCGGTCAGGTCCGCCGTCGCCAGCGGTCCCATGGCGTGACCGAAGCCCAGCTTGCAGGCCAGGTCGATGTCCTCGGCGCTCGCCACGCCCGACTCCTGCAGCTTCGCGGCCTCGACGACCAGGGCGCAGATGAGACGGGTCGTCACGAAGCCGGCGACGTCGCGGTTGACGACGATGCAGGTCTTGCCGACCGACTCGGCGAACTCCCTGGCGGCGGCGAGGGTTTCGTCGCTGGTCTTGTAGCCGCGCACCAGTTCGCACAGCTGCATCATCGGCACCGGCGAGAAGAAGTGCGTGCCGACGACCCGTTCCGGGCGTTCCGTCGCCGCCGCGATCTTGGTGATCGGGATGGCGGAGGTGTTGGAGGCGAGGACCGCCTCGTCCTTCACGATCTTGTCGAGCGCACGGAAGATCTCGTGCTTGATCTCGAGCTTCTCGAACACGGCCTCGACGACCACGTCCGCGTCCGCCACCGCGTCCAGGTCGGTGGTCGCGGTGATGCGGGCCAGGGCGGCGTCGGCGTCGTGCGCTTCCAGCTTGCCCTTGGCGACGAACTTGTCGTACGACGCCTTGATGCCGTCGGTGCCCCGCGTCAGAGCCTCGTCGGTGACGTCCCGCAGGACCACCTCCCAGCCCGCCTGTGCGGAGACCTGGGCGATGCCGGATCCCATGAGGCCGGCTCCGATGACGGCGAGCTTCCGTGCCACTGTGCGACTCCCCTGACGCGCTGCTTATGTCTGCCTCTCGGGCGGACACTAGCGCTCGTGAGGGGCTGTGTGACCAGTAAGTAATGCGCGTCACGTCTCACATGACGGACATCACACCGGCAGGGGTCACGGGGCGCCTCGCACGGCGTAGTTGAGCACCTTCTCGCCCAACAGCTCCTCGATGTCGTCGAGGAGGACGAGGATCTCCCGTGACACTTCGTCCGGGTTGCGCCCCTTGACCATCTCGCGGCCGATCGCGACGAAAACGGTGCCGTGGACCCAGCAGATCTGACCGGCGATCAGCCCGGGCAGCGGGTCGCCGTCAGCGGCTCCGGTCTCCTCGCGCAGGGTCGCCTCCAGGTTGTCCTGGAGCTCCTGCTGCATGCTCCACAACCGGGAGCGCAGCGGTGGCGCCTCTTCGATGCAGCGCATGAAGCGGTCGTACCCCTCGATCAGGCCGATACGGGGCGAGACGGCCTCGAGCTCGGCGCGCAGCTCGCGCAGCACCGCCCGGGCGGCCGACTCCCCCTCGTCCCGGCCTCGCACCCAGCGGGAGAGCCGGTCGACGACATCCTGGGAGCGGTCGAAGAAGAGGTCCTCCTTGGCCGGGAAGTAGTTGTAGACGGTGTTCACGGAGACGTCGGCCGCCTCCGCCACGTCCGCGATCGTCACCGTCATGAATCCGTGCTCCAGGAACAGCCCGGTGGCGATGTCCGAGATGCGCTGCCTGGTCTCGCGCTTCTTCCGCTCCCTGAGCCCCTCAGCCATGTCTGAATCCTAACTTCCCTGGGGTCATAGAAAACTTGGGGTCATTGCAAACTTTAAGAGACTCTGTTTTTCTGGAGGCATGACCATCATCAGTACGGCCGGTCTGGCCCGTACCTTCCTGACCAAGAGCGGCCCCGTGGAGGCCGTGCGCTCCATCGATCTGACCGTCCGCGAGGGCGAGATCCTCGGCTTCCTCGGACCGAACGGAGCCGGCAAGACGACGACCCTGCGGATGCTGACGACCCTGCTGCAGCCGACCGGCGGGACCGCCTCGGTCGCGGGCCACGACCTGGCGACCGACGCGGCCGGGGTGCGGCGGGTCTGCGGCTACGTGGCACAGTCCGGCGGGGTCGATCCGCAGATCAGCGTGCGTGAGGAGCTGGTCACCCAGGGGCGCCTGTACCGGCTGACGAGGGGGCAGGCGGTCGAGCGCGCCGAGGAGCTGGCGCGCGAGCTGGACCTCACGGAGCTGCTCGACCGCAAGTGCGGCGCGCTCTCCGGCGGGCAGCGGCGGCGGCTCGACATCGCGATGGCGCTCACCCACCGCCCGAAGGTGCTGTTCCTCGACGAGCCGACGACCGGACTAGACCCCGCAAGCCGCGCCGACCTGTGGGACCTGGTACGCCGGCTGCGCGACGAGCACGGCACGACGGTGTTCCTGACCACGCACTACCTCGACGAGGCCGACGCCCTCTCCGACCGGCTGGTCGTCGTCGACCACGGCGTGGTCGTCGCCGAGGGCACCCCGAGCGCACTGAAGCTGCGGTACGGCGGATCGCTCGACGCCTCGCTGCAGGACACGTTCCTGGCCATCACCGGCCGCAGCGCCGCGCCGGCCGACGCCGCCCCCGTAGCCGTATAGGAGTCCCGGAATGCTGCTGCACGACACCGCCCTCGTCTACGGGCGCTATCTCCGCCAGTCCCTGCGCTCGCGCTTCGCGCTGCTCTTCGGCGTGCTCATGCCGCTGCTGTACCTGCTGTTCTTCGGGCCGCTGCTCACGGACCTGCCGCTCGGCGCGGCAGGCAGCTCCTGGCAGGTGCTCGTCCCCGGCCTGCTGCTCCAACTCGGTCTGTTCGGCGCGTCGTTCGCAGGCTTCTCGATCATCATCGAGAAGGGTCACGGAGTGGTCGAGCGTATGCGCGTCACCCCGGTCAGCCGGCTGGCCCTGCTGCTCGGCCGGGTGCTGCGGGACGCCACGGTGTTCGTCTTCCAGGCCGTGCTGCTGGTGCTGGCGGCAGTGGTGATGGGGCTGCGGGCGCCGCTGGCCGGCGTTCTGATCGGCTTCGCCTTCGTCGCCCTGCTCACGCTCTCGCTGGCCGCGCTGTCGTACGCGCTGGCGATGAGGATGGACACCCCGCAGAGCTTCGGCCCGGCGATCAACGCGCTGACCATGCCGTCCATGCTGCTGTCCGGCCTGATGCTCCCGATGACGCTGGGCCCGGCCTGGCTGGACGCCCTGTCACACCTCATGCCGTTCCGCTACCTGGTGGACGCGGTGCGGGACGCCTACGTCGGCAGCTACACGACACCCCACATGCTCTACGGCGCGCTGGTGGCCGTCGCCCTCACGGCGCTGTCCGTGACAGTGGGCACACGCGTGTTCCGAACGGCCTGAGCGTAACTACGCTGGCCACATGGTCAATCTGACGCGCATCTACACCAGGACCGGCGACCAGGGCACCACCGCCCTCGGCGACATGAGCAGGGTCGCCAAGACCGACCTGCGGATCTCCGCGTACGCCGACGCAAACGAGGCCAACGCGGCGATCGGCACGGCCATCGCGCTGGGCGGCCTGGACGAGGAGATCGTCACGGTCCTCACCCGCGTCCAGAACGACCTGTTCGACGTGGGGGCGGACCTGTCGACGCCGGTGGTGGAGAACCCGGAGTTCCCGCCCCTGCGGGTCGAGCAGTTCTACATCGACAAGCTGGAGGCGGACTGCGACCTCTTCAACGAACGACTGGAGAAGCTCCGCTCGTTCATCCTCCCCGGCGGCACCCCCGGCGCCGCCCTGCTCCACCAGGCCTGCACGGTGGTCCGCCGGGCGGAGCGCTCGACCTGGGCGGCTCTGGAGGTGCACGGCGAGGTGATGAACCCGCTGACGGCGACCTACCTCAACCGCCTCTCCGACCTCCTGTTCATCCTCGCGAGGACGGCGAACAAGGAGGTCGGAGACGTGCTGTGGGTTCCGGGCGGGGAACGCTGAGGCGCCCCTGAAAGGGGCGCGGGGAACTGTGCGAGGGGCCACGACGCTCGGGAAGCCGGGATGCCGGCCTCAGCGACGTACCCGCTGTTCCTCGAGCCTCGCCTCGGACTCCCCCGCGGGGGCACGCCGCGGCCAGATCAGATAGCTCAGCGCGACCAGTCCGTGGATCCCGGCCGCACGCCAGGCCACATAGCGCCAGCTCTCCAGGGAGGTCACACGGCTCGGGTCGTCCACGTACCAGATCGCGAGCTGGAGGAGCACGGTCGCGACGGCGGCGCCCACCAGCGTGCCCAGCCAGACCCGGCCCTCGTACCGCGCCCGGGCCATGCCGTAGCGCGGCGGGCCGATCGGCTTCGGGGCGCCGCCCAGCCGGTGGGCGGCGTGCCCGTCGAGCCACTTCACCGTGCGGTGGCCGTGCCCCACGGTGTAGCCGATGTACAGCGCGGCCAGGCCGTGCGTCCAGTTCGGCTCGGCGCCGTTCTTCAGGTCCAGCGCGGTGGCCACCAGCAGGACGACTTCCAGCAGCGGCTCGCACAGCAGCAGCGCCAGCCCCGTACGCGGCATGCGCAGCAGGTAGCGGACGGACAGGCCGGCCGCCAGCAGCACCCAGAAGCCGATCTCGCAGGCGGCGATCAAGGCGACGATCACGGTTCGCTCCTCTCGGTCACCTCTCCAGGCTCCCGGGCGGGGCGGCGGGAATCGTCGTCGCGACTGACGAACCCCGGGTACATCGAAAGATGCAGCCGGAGCCCCTACGCGCGGATCATGCGCGGGGTGCGACCGGCCGTGTTGGATGGTGCCATGGCCGCTGGACTCCCCCGCCCCGGACGTTTCGACGTCCACGTCGCGCTCGGCAGCCTGCTCGGCGGCCTGCTGCTGTGGGGTGTCGGCCTGGCCACGAGGCCGAGCACCGAGGTGTACGTGCTCCTGCCCGGGCGCTGGCCGGTCCTGGTGCCGCTGTTCGTGCTCGCCGGCTGCGAGCTGCTGCGCCGGACCGCCCCCCGCACCGGCCTGTTGATCGGCACGGCCGCGATCGTCCTGGACCTCGTCACCCAGGGCAACCTGGTCACGATCCTGATGTACACCGACCTGATGTACGCGGCCGTCCTGTACGGCCCGCCCGCGTCGGCCCACCGCATCCCGCGGATCACCGGGCTGCTCTCGGTGGCCGGGGCGGTGGTGCCGTTCGCGGTCTGGCGCGAGCCCGAGGCGCTGCTGATCGGCGTGGTCACCGGCCTCGTGTCCTTCGGCCCCGCCGCCACGGGTCTGATCGTCCGCAACCACCGTGACGCGGCCGAGGCGGCCCGGCTGCGCGCCGAACAGACCGCACTGCTCGCCGAGATGGACCGCACCCAGGCCGTCACCGCCGAGCGCGCCCGGATGGCCCGCGAGCTGCACGACATGGTGGCCAACCACCTGTCCGCCATCGCCATCCACTCCACCGCCGCGCTGTCCCTCGACGATCCGAAGACCTCTCAGGACGCGCTCGTGGTCATCCGCGAGAACAGTGTGGAGGGGCTCGCCGAGATGCGGCGGCTGATCGGCATCCTGCGCGACAGCAGCGGCGACATGGAACCGTCCGCCGCTCCCACGCTCGACGGCCTGGGATCGCTGGTGGACGGCGCCCGCACCAACGGCCTCGACGTCACCCTCGACGCCGAACGCTGCGAGGTACCCGCTCCCGTCGAGCTCGCCGCCTACCGCATCGTGCAGGAGTCGCTGACCAACGCGCTCAAGCACGCGGCCCCGGGGCGGGTCACCGTGTCCCTGGCCCGGCGGGACGGCTCACTGGTCGTCAGCGTGACCAGCCCGTACGGGGGCCGGGACGCCCCGCGCGCGCCCGGGTCCGGCGCGGGTCTGGTCGGCATGAGAGAACGCGTGGCCCTGCTGGACGGCACGTTCGAAGCCGCCCCCGAGGACTCGCCCGAGGGCAAGATCTGGGCCGTACGCGCCACCATCCCCGTCAGTCACAGTGCCGAAGGAGACACCGCATGATCAGCGTCCTCGTCGCCGAGGACCAGTCCGCCGTCCGTGCGGGGCTCGTCCTCATCCTGCGCAGCGCGCCCGACATCGAGGTGGTCGGCGAGGCGGCGGACGGTGAGCAGGCGGTGGCGCTGGCCCGTGAGCTGCGGCCGGACCTGGTGCTGATGGACGTGCAGATGCCGCGCCTGGACGGGGTGTCCGCGACCCGGCAGGTCGTCAAGGAGCGGCTCGCCGAAGTGCTGGTGCTGACCACCTTCGACCTCGACGAGTACGTCTTCGGTGCGCTGCGGGCGGGCGCCTGCGGGTTCCTGCTGAAGAACACCGAGGCGAAGGAGCTGCTGGAGGCGGTGCGGACGGTGGCGCGCGGGGAGGGTCTGATCGCCCCGGCGGTGACGCGGCGGCTGATCGCGGAGTTCGCCGCGAAGCCCGCGCGGGAGCCCGCGGCCGATCCGGCGGTGCTCGACCAGCTGACGCGGCGGGAGCGCGAGGTGCTGTCCTGCCTCGGCCGGGGACTGTCCAACGCGGGCATCGCGGAGCGGCTCGACATGGCAGAGGCGACCGTGAAGACCCACGTCAGCAGGCTGCTCGGGAAGCTGGGGCTGCGGAGCAGGGTGCAAGCCGCCGTACTGGCGCAGGAGTTGGGCGTCTGAACCGGGGCCGGGTCTGACACGGCGCACATCGGACGCATGGTGGTCCAGACCTATTGACCGGTGGTCCAGACCTTTCTATTCTCACCGCACCATGAGTGGCGTGAGGCTCAGTCACGCCCCCCACAACTCCATCAAGGAGGCGCAGCATGCGCTTCAGACACAGAGCCGCGGCGGGGTTCGCGACCCTGTTGCTCCCGCTGGCCGGCCTCGTCGGCCTGGCGAGCCCGGCCCAGGCCGCCACGTCCGCCACCGCGACCTACGCCAAGACCCAGGACTGGGGCTCCGGCTTCGAGGGCAAGTGGACGGTGAAGAACACCGGCACCACCACCCTCAGCTCCTGGACCGTCGAGTGGGACTTCCCCTCCGGCACGTCCGTCACCTCCTCCTGGGACGCCGACGTCACCTCCTCCGGCACCCGCTGGACCGCGAAGAACAAGTCCTGGAACGGCACCCTCGCACCCGGCGCCTCCGTCTCGTTCGGCTTCAACGGCAGCGGCACCGGGTCCCCCGCGAACTGCAAGCTCAACGGCGGCGGTTGCGACGGCGGCACCACCGAGCCCGGCGACAGCGCGCCCAGCGCTCCTGGCACCCCCACCGCCTCGGACATCACCGACACCTCGGTGAAGCTGTCGTGGTCCGCCGCCACCGACGACAAGGGCGTCAAGAACTACGACGTCCTGCGCGACGGCACCAAGGTCGCCACCGTGACGGGCACCTCGTACACCAGCACCGGCCTCACCGCCGGCACCGACTACTCCTACTCCGTCCAGGCCCGTGACACCGCCGACCAGACCGGCCCGGTCAGCGGCGCCGTCCGGGTCCGCACCACGGGCGGCACCACCGAGCCGCCCACCGGCGACAAGGTCAAGCTCGGCTACTTCACCGAGTGGGGCGTCTACGGCCGCAACTACCACGTCAAGAACCTGGTGACGTCGGGCACGGCCTCGAAGATCACCCACATCAACTACGCGTTCGGCAACGTCAAGAACGGCCAGTGCACCGTCGACGACACCTACGCCGCCTACGACAAGGCCTACACCGCCGACCAGTCCGTCAGCGGCAGCGCCGACACCTGGGACCAGCCGCTGCGGGGCAACTTCAACCAGCTCCGGCAGCTGAAGGCCAGGTACCCGCACATCAAGGTCCTGTACTCCTTCGGCGGCTGGACCTACTCCGGCGGCTTCGGTCAGGCAGCGGCCAACGCCGCCGCGTTCGCGAAGTCCTGCAAGGCCGTCGTGGAGGACCCGCGCTGGGCCGACGTCTTCGACGGCATCGACATCGACTGGGAGTACCCGAACGCCTGCGGCCTGAGCTGCGACACCTCGGGACCTGCCGCCTTCAAGAACCTGATGTCGGCGCTGCGCACCGAGTTCGGCCCGAACTACCTGGTCACCGCGGCCATCACCGCCGACGGCTCCTCCGGCGGCAAGATCGACGCGGCCGACTACGGCGGCGCCGCCCAGCACCTCGACTGGTACAACGTGATGACCTACGACTACTTCGGCGCGTTCGACAAGGACGGCCCGACCGCTCCGCACTCCCCGCTCACGTCGTATCCGGGGATCCCGCAGGCGGGCTTCAACTCGGCCGACGCGATCGCCAAGCTCAGGTCGAAGGGCGTCCCCGCCAAGAAGCTGCTGCTCGGCATCGGCTTCTACGGCCGCGGCTGGACCGGCGTCACCCAGTCGGCCCCGGGCGGATCGGCGACCGGCGCGGCTCCGGGCACGTACGAGGCGGGCATCGAGGACTACAAGGTCCTGAAGAGCTCCTGCCCCGTCACCGGCACGATCGCCGGCACGGCGTACGCGCACTGCGGCGGCAACTGGTGGTCGTACGACACTCCGGCCACGATCGCCGGGAAGATGACCTGGGCGAAGAACCAGGGGCTCGGCGGCGCGTTCTTCTGGGAGTTCAGTGGCGACACCGCCAACGGGGAGCTGGCGACCGCCATCGACAGCGGCCTGAAGTAGACCGAATCGAAGAGAAGTTCGAAGGGTCGTAGACCCTGGGCGACGTTGACGCTCCCCCAGACGTCGTCCGGGGCCCCCACCCAGCGGGTGAACGTGGCTACGCCACGTTCACCCGCTGTCCGGGCGGAGCTGCTTCGAGCCACGCGAGAAACCCGGTCAGCGCGTCTTCGCTCATGGCGAGCTCGAGACGGGTGCCCCGGTGCAGACAGGCCAGGATCACATGGTCGGAGAGCAGCGCCAGCTCCTCCTCGCCCTCCGGGACCCGGCGGCCGGCCACCTCGATCGCGGAACGCTCCAGGACGCGGCGCGGACGGGGCGAGTACGAGAAGACGCGGTACCACTCGACGCGGTCACCGTTGTACCGGGCCACCCCGTACGCCCAGCCCTTGCCGTTGGGGTCTCCCTCGGCCGGGGCGTCCCAGCGCATGCTGGCGTCGAAGGTGCCGCCCGACCGCTGGATCAGCCGGCGACGCAGACCGAAGACGAACAGGCCCACCACCACGAGGGCCACCACGATTCCGCACACAGTCAGAGCGAGGACCATCGACACCGACCTCCTCGTCTCCTAGGTAACGGAACGTAAAAATCACCCACATCCGCCTCAGCCGCGGCTGGGTCCGGATCTCTCCGGTACCCAGCCGCGGCTGAGTGACATCATCGCGCGGCGAATGGGGTCAGCGGGCCGCCGTGGCAGCCCGCAGACGGACGTCGGCGCGGCGCTGGGCCTCCGCGTCGTCCTCCGCCTTCGCGCGCTCGAGCTCCTGCTCGGCGCGCTGGACATCGATCTCGTCCGACAGCTCGGCGACTTCGGCCAGCAGCGAGAGCTTGTCGTCCGCGAACGAGATGAATCCGCCGTGGACGGCGGCGACGACGGTCCCGCCCTCACTCGTACGGATGGTCACCGGGCCCGACTCCAGCACACCGAGCAGCGGCTGGTGACCGGGCATGACGCCGATGTCGCCGGACGTGGTGCGCGCGACGACCAGGGTGGCCTGGCCGGACCAGACCTCACGGTCGGCCGCGACCAGCGCGACGTGCAGCTCAGCAGCCAAGGGTGGCTCCTCGGGTCACCACCCGGCGGGAGTGCCGGGTGTTGGTTACAAGTCTAGTAGGCGTGAATGAGGGGGCGGGACGAACCCCGCCCCCTCATGACTCGAGCACTGCCCGGGTCAGGAGACGCCCAGCTCCTTCGCGTTCTTCTTCAGGTCCTCGAGACCACCGCACATGAAGAACGCCTGCTCCGGGAAGTGGTCGTACTCGCCGTCGCAGATCGCGTTGAACGCGGCGATCGACTCGTCCAGCGGCACGTCCGAACCGTCCACACCGGTGAACTGCTTGGCGGCGTGGGTGTTCTGGGACAGGAAGCGCTCCACGCGACGGGCACGGTGGACGACGAGCTTGTCCTCCTCGCCGAGCTCGTCGATACCGAGGATCGCGATGATGTCCTGCAGGTCCTTGTACTTCTGCAGGATGTTCTTCACGCGCATCGCGGCGTTGTAGTGCTCCGCCGAGATGTACCGCGGGTCGAGGATGCGGGACGTCGAGTCCAGCGGGTCCACGGCCGGGTAGATGCCCTTCTCGGAGATCGGACGGGAGAGAACCGTCGTCGCGTCGAGGTGGGCGAAGGTGGTGGCCGGGGCCGGGTCGGTCAGGTCGTCCGCGGGGACGTAGATCGCCTGCATCGAGGTGATCGAGTGACCACGGGTCGAGGTGATGCGCTCCTGGAGGGTGCCCATCTCGTCGGCCAGGTTCGGCTGGTAGCCCACCGCGGAGGGCATACGGCCGAGCAGGGTCGACACCTCGGAACCGGCCTGGGTGAAGCGGAAGATGTTGTCGATGAAGAACAGCACGTCCTGCTTCTGGACGTCGCGGAAGTACTCCGCCATCGTCAGGCCGGCCAGGGCCACGCGCAGACGGGTGCCCGGGGGCTCGTCCATCTGGCCGAAGACCAGGGCGGTCTTGTCCAGAACGCCGGACTCTTCCATCTCCGCGATGAGGTCGTTGCCCTCACGGGTGCGCTCGCCGACGCCCGCGAAGACGGAGACGCCCTCGTGGAGGTTGGCGACACGCATGATCATTTCCTGGATCAGCACGGTCTTGCCGACACCGGCACCACCGAACAGACCGATCTTGCCGCCCTTGACGTACGGGGTGAGGAGGTCGACGACCTTCAGGCCCGTCTCGAACATCTCGGTCTTCGACTCGAGCTGGTCGAACGCGGGGGCCTTGCGGTGGATGGACCAGCGCTCGCCCGTGTGGGTCTCGTCGCTGTTCAGCACCTCACCGAGGGTGTTGAACACCTTGCCCTTGGTGAAGTCGCCGACGGGGACGGTGATGCCCGCACCCGTGTCGGTCACCGGGGCCTGGCGGACCAGGCCGTCGGTGGGCTGCATGGAGATGGCGCGGACCAGGCCGTCACCCAGGTGCTGGGCGACCTCCAGGGTCAGCGTCTTCTTCTCGCCCGCCAGCGCCGGGTCGGCGACCTCGACGTGCAGGGCGTTGTAGATCTCCGGCATCGCGTCGACGGGGAACTCCACGTCGACGACCGGGCCGATGACCCGCGCGACGCGGCCAGTGGCCACGCCAGCAGGAGCGGTCGGCTCAACAGTGGTGGTCATTTATCGGTCACTCCCCGCGGTCGCGTCGGCCAGGGCACTCGCGCCACCGACGATCTCGCTGATTTCCTGGGTGATTTCGGCCTGGCGGGCCTGGTTGGCAAGCCGGGTGAGCGTCTCGATGAGCTCTCCGGCGTTGTCGGTGGCCGACTTCATCGCGCGCCGCGTGGCGGCGTGCTTGGAGGCGGCCGACTGGAGCAGCGCGTTGTAGATGCGGCTCTCGACGTAGCGCGGCAGCAGGGCGTCGAGGACGTCCTCCGCCGAGGGCTCGAAGTCGAACAGCGGGAGGATCTCACCCTTGGCGGGCTTGGCCTCCTCGGCGACCTCGTCGAGGCTGAGCGGCAGCAGCCGGGCCTCGATCGCCGTCTGCGTCATCATCGACACGAACTCGGTGTAGACGATGTGGAGCTCGTCCACGCCGCCCTCGGCCGTCTCCGTCTCGATCGCCTCGATCAGCGGGGCCGCGACCTTCTTGGCGTCCGCGTACGACGGCTCGTCGGTGAAGCCCGTGAACGTCTCCGCGATCTTGCGCTCGCGGAAGTTGTAGTGGGCGACACCGCGGCGGCCGACGATGTAGCTGACGACCTCCTTGCCCTCGGCCTCGAGCTTCGCCGTGAGCTTCTCCGCGGCCTTGATGGCGTTGGAGTTGAAGGCGCCGGCCAGACCGCGGTCGCTCGTGAGGAGCAGGACCGCGGCGCGGGTCGGGTTCTCGGGCTCGGTCGTGAGCGGGTGCTTGGTGTTGGATCCGCCGGCGACCGCCGTGACCGCCCGGGTGAGCTCGGTCGCGTACGGGGTGGAGGCCGCCACCTTGCGCTGCGCCTTGACGACGCGCGAGGCGGCGATCATCTCCATCGCCTTGGTGATCTTCTTGGTCGCGGTGACGGATCGGATGCGACGCTTGTAGACCCGGAGCTGGGCTCCCATGAGTCAGGTCCCTTCCGTCGTCACTTACCGGCAGCCGGGGTGTCCTCGCCGAGCAGCTTGCCGTCGGCGGTCTCGAACTGCTTCTTGAACTCCACGATGGCGTCGGCGACAGCCTGAAGGGTGTCGTCGGACATCTTGCCGCCCTCGCGGATGGAGGTCATCAGGCCCTGCTCCTTGCGGTGCAGGTACTCCAGCAGCTCCTTCTCGAAGCGGCGGATGTCGACGACGGGGACGTCGTCCATCTTGCCGGTGGTGCCGGCCCAGACGGAGACGACCTGGTCCTCGGTGGCCATCGGCTGGTACTGCGCCTGCTTCAGCAGCTCGACCATGCGCTGACCGCGCTCGAGCTGCGCCTTGGACGCGGCGTCCAGGTCGGAACCGAAGGCGGCGAAGGCCTCCAGCTCACGGAACTGGGCGAGGTCCACGCGCAGACGGCCGGAGACCTGCTTCATCGCCTTGTGCTGGGCGGAACCACCCACGCGGGAGACGGAGATACCGACGTTCAGCGCGGGGCGCTGACCGGCGTTGAACAGGTCCGACTCCAGGAAGCACTGGCCGTCGGTGATGGAGATGACGTTGGTCGGGATGAACGCCGAGACGTCGTTGGCCTTCGTCTCGACGATCGGCAGACCGGTCATCGAGCCCGCACCCATCTCGTCGGAGAGCTTCGCGCAGCGCTCCAGCAGACGGGAGTGCAGGTAGAAGACGTCACCCGGGTAGGCCTCACGGCCCGGCGGGCGGCGCAGCAGCAGCGACACGGCGCGGTAGGCGTCGGCCTGCTTCGACAGGTCGTCGAAGATGATCAGGACGTGCTTGCCCTGGTACATCCAGTGCTGACCGATGGCCGAACCGGTGTACGGCGCCAGGTACTTGAAGCCGGCCGGGTCGGACGCCGGGGCGGCGACGATGGTCGTGTACTCCAGCGCGCCGGCCTCCTCCAGAGCGCCGCGCACACCGGCGATCGTGGAGCCCTTCTGGCCGATGGCGACGTAGATGCAGCGGACCTGCTTGTTCGGGTCGCCCGAGCGCCAGTTGTCGCGCTGGTTGATGATGGTGTCGACGGCCAGGGCGGTCTTGCCGGTCTGGCGGTCACCGATGATCAGCTGACGCTGGCCACGGCCGATCGGGGTCATCGCGTCGACGGCCTTGTAGCCCGTCTCCATCGGCTCGTGCACCGACTTGCGGACCATGACGCCCGGGGCCTGCAGCTCCAGGGCGCGGCGGTCCTCGGTCTCGATCTCGCCGAGGCCGTCGATCGGGTTGCCGAGGGGGTCCACCACGCGGCCGAGGTAGCCCTCGCCCACCGCGACGGAGAGAACCTCACCGGTACGGGAGACCGGCTGACCCTCCTCGATGCCGCTGAACTCGCCGAGGACGACGCAGCCGATCTCGCGCTCCTCGAGGTTGAGGGCGAGACCGAGGCTGCCGTCCTCGAACTTCAGCAGCTCGTTGGCCATGACCGAGGGCAGACCCTCGACCTTCGCGATACCGTCGCCGGCGAAGGTGACCGTACCGACCTCCTCGCGCGAGGCCGCGTCCGGCTTGTACGCCTGGACGAAGTTCTCCAGCGCGTCCCGGATCTCCTCCGGCCGGATCGTGAGCTCCGCCATCTGGGTTCCCTGCTCTCCTTGTTGGGCCCGAAGTTTCACTTTGGGGGTCTGGGGGCGACCCCCAGGATTCTTCTGCACGGCCCAACCAGGGCCGTCGTAAGTACGTACTGCCTATTGAGTTGCTGCTCAGCCGGCGAGCCGGCGGCTGGCGTCCTCGATGCGGTCCGCGAGGGAGCCGTTGATGACCTCGTCACCGACCTGCACCCGGATACCGCCGAGGACCTCGGGGTCCACGTCCAGGTTGAGGTGCATCCGGCGGCCGTAGAGCTTCGCGAGGGCGTCGCCCAGGCGCTGCTTCTGCGGGTCGCTCAGCGGTACCGCCGAGGTCACGATGGCGACCATGCGGTCCCGGCGTTCGGCGGCGAGCTTGGACAGGGACTCCAGTCCCGTCTCCAGGCTACGTCCCCGCGGCGCGGTCACAAGGCGCGTGACCAGACGCTCGGTGGCCGACTGGGCCCGGCCGCCGAGCAGGCTGCGCAGCAGCTCGCTCTTGGCCGAGGTGGTGGCCTTGCGGTCGGTCAGCGCGGCCCGCAGCTCGGTACTGCCGGAGACGATCCGGCCGAACCGGAACAGCTCGTCCTCGACGTCGTCGAGCTTGCCGGCCTGCTGCGCGGCGGTGAGGTCGGCGGTGTTGGCCAGCACCTCCAGGGCGTCCACCAGGTCGCGCGACTGCGACCAGCGGGAGCGCACCATGCCGGCCACCAGGTCGGCGGCGGGGCCGCTGACCTGGGTGCCGAGCAGACGCTGGGCCAGCTCGGCCTTCGCCTCCGCGGCCTGCGCCGGGTCGGTGAGGACCCGACGCAGCGACACCTCGCGGTCGAGCAGCGCGGTGACGGCGGCCAGCTCGTCGGCGAGCGAAGCCGCGTTCACGGACGTCGAGTCCGTCAGCGCGTCGAGACGCTCACGTGCGGCTGCCAGGGCCTCGCGGCTCGCTCCGTTCATCGCCCGGCCTCGGCCTTCTCCTCGAGCTCGTCGAGGAACCGGTCGATCACGCGGCTCTGGCGGGCGTGGTCCTCGAGGGACTCGCCGACGAGCTTGCCGGCCAGGTCGGTGGCGAGCTTGCCGACGTCCTGGCGGAGCGCGGACGAGGCGGCCTTGCGGTCGGCCTCGATCTGGGCGTGACCGGCGGCGACGATCTCCTCGCGCTGACGCTGGCCCTCGGCCCGCATCTCGGCGATGAGCGCGGCACCCTGCTCCTGCGCCTCCTGGCGCAGTCGCGCGGCCTCGTGCCGGGCCTCGGCGAGCTGTGCCTTGTACTGCTCAAGGACGCTCTGGGCCTCGACCTTCATGGTCTCGGCCTCTTCGATACCGCCTTCGATCGCCGCGCGGCGCTCCTCCAGAACCTTGTTGATGTTCGGAAGCAGCTTCTTCCAGAAGAAGAAGAACACGATGGCGAAGGCGATGGTGCCGACGAGCAGCTCGGGGCCCGGAGGAACGAGCGGGTTCTGCTCCTCCTCGGCCGCCAGCTGTACCAGGTTGGCGATCACATCAGTGCCTTTCGTCGTTGCCTGTCGGTAGGGATTTTTTAGTCAATACCGAAGACGAACGGCATGACGATGCCGATGAGGGCGAGCGCCTCACAGAAGGCGAAGCCCAGGATCTGGTTGGCGCGGATCAGGCCGGCGGCCTCGGGCTGGCGGGCGAGGGCCTGGGTGCCGTTACCGAAGATGATGCCGACGCCGATGCCGGGGCCGATAGCCGAGAGGCCGTAACCGACGGAACCGATGGAACCGGAGACAGCGGCAAGGGTCTCAGTGGCAGCCATGCTGAATCTTCCTTCTCTTAACGGACCGGTGGGGGTTGGCCACCGGACGACTGGGGGTGGTGGGGCTCAGTGGTGCTCGGCCAGAGCGCCCTGGATGTACGTGCAGGCGAGGAGTACGAAAACGTACGCCTGGACGGCCTGTACGAAAAGCTCGAAGCCGATCATGGCGATGGTCATCACGAAGGAGACACCGGCCGCCGGAACCATCCAGCTGTTCAGCAGGTACCAGGAGGCAACGGTGAACATGACCAGCATCAGGTGGCCGGCGAACATGTTCGCGAACAGTCGCACCGCGTGCGTGAACGGCCGGACGAGCAGGTTCGAGAAGAACTCGATGACCATGACGAGCGGCAGCACTCCGCCAAGCGACTTGTCGTAGCCGGTGACGTTCTTGAAGAACCCGACGAAGCCGTGCCGCTTGAAGGTCAGCGAGACCCAGGTCACGTAGACGATCACGGCGAGGACCGCCGGGAAGGCGATGATCGACGAGACCGGGAACTGCGCCAGCGGGATCACGGACCAGATGTTCATGATCCAGATGAAGAAGAAGAGCGAGACCATCAGGGGGACGTACTTCTCGCCCTCCTTCTTTCCGAGGGTCTCGTAGACGATGCCGCGGCGGACGAAGTCGTAACCGGCCTCACCGACCATCTGCAGCTTGCCCGGCACCACCTTGGCCTTGCCGAAGGCCGCGTAGAAGAACCCGATGACGAGGATGGTGGTGATGATGGCGAGCAGCATCACCTTGTTGAACTCGAACCCTCCAACCGTGGCAATCGGCTTGAAGAGGAACGAGTGCAGGCCCGGTGCCGGAAAACCACACCCGTCGGACATGATCCGACAGCTCCAGTCAAAGGCGAGCTGGGTCTGGTCAGCACTCACCGCGGGCTCCTTCGGTGTGACGCATGGGTACGGCAACCTCGTTGTGTCGGCGCGGCGTACAGCCGCGGGTCGGCACCGGACTGGTGTTAAGAATGTGAGGGCGGCTGGGGGGCATCGAGCCTCGCGTTCGAGCAGGCGTCAGCTCAGATGCCCGCGCCCGCGATGCCGCAGTTGGCACCGGACGATAGCAGGAGTTCCTACTGCCCTTTATCGCGCCCCTACTCGTCACGACGACGGCCCGGTCTTCTCCGGCTTCTCGCTCTTCGCGGAGTCCGGGTCGATGTAGAAGAGCTTGGCCTTCATGTGCGCACGAGCCTGCGCAGCCATCCACACGACGGTCGCGACGATGATCCCGGCGGCGAACGCCTTCGGGTTGAAGAGAGAGGTGCCCTTGAAGAGGGCGACAAAGATGAGGAGCAGCAGAAGCTGTGCCATGTAGAGCATCAGCCCCATGGCCTGGAACAACTGCGGGAGCGTTTTTGCCGTCCACTGGAGAACGTACAGACCGATTCCCATGAAGAGGATGGCCAGTACGGTGCCGACGGCCGCTCCGATGGCTCCCTTGCCTCCGGCCACCGCGCCACTGACGGCGACCACGACCACACCGGCAGCGGCTGTGGGCACAGCGCACTGCAAGAGGTTCCGGGCGTCATTGGACGGCATGGCGGCAACTCCGCTTTCGCAGGGGGCAGGGGTGTCGTCATGGACGAGCGTAGTCCCGGGCTGAGTGGAGACCTCACACCAATGGACCGTCGCACTACGGTCCTTCGGCTCTATCCGGGGGGTTCTCGTGAACCGTATCACAAACTATTTGATGCAGTCTTTACCTGGAGGTGTGCGGACTGTCACACATGAGAGTGAACTTGCGCGTCTGAGCGGGAACAGTGCCGAGATGTCTGGTATTGGGGCGCTTCGCACCCCCATCGCAATCCCACGACTTGGCAATGCTCTAGTCAGATTCTTACCTTGTCCCCGCCTTGCGCCGGTCGGCCAGACGCGAACGGGGGCCGATGGCGGTCGCCCCGTTGACACCGGCGACCCCGGAGACCACGGGCGTGCGGCTCTCGGTCGCGACCGGGCTGTGCTGGTCCGGCGTCGACGCCGGCGTCGAGGCCTCGGGTGAGAGGGCCGCGACCGAGCCGCGGCGCCGGTAGCGCGGTGGCACGAAGCGCTCCATCCAGCGGGGCGCACGCGGCGTGAAGCGCGGCAGCAGAAGCAGCAGGAGCCCGATCGCGCTGAGGAAGACCACACCCAGCACGATCCACATGGACGCCGAGTTGACCGAGTAGGCGAGAGCCCCGAAGGCGATCAGCGCCGACCAGAAGTACATGATCAGCACCGCGCGGCTGTGCGAGTGGCCGATCTCCAGCAGCCGGTGGTGCAGGTGGCCGCGGTCGGCGGCGAACGGGGACTGGCCGCGCCAGGTGCGCCGCACGATCGCCAGGATCAGGTCGGCGGCCGGCACCGCGATGATCGTCAGCGGCAGCAGCAGCGGGATGTAGACGGGGACCGTCTGGTGCACGGCCTCCTTCTCGGAGCCCACGTACAGGTTGAGCGCGTCCGGGTCGACCTGCCCGGTGACGGAGATCGCGCCGGCGGCCAGCACCAGGCCGATCAGCATCGAGCCGGAGTCGCCCATGAAGATCCGCGCCGGGTGCATGTTGTGCGGCAGGAAGCCCAGGCACATGCCCATCAGGATCGCCGAGAAGAGGGTGGCCGGCGCGGCGGCCTCGATGCCGTACGAGTACCAGATGCGGTAGGCGTACAGGAAGAACGCCGTGGCCGCGATGCAGACCATGCCGGCCGCGAGGCCGTCCAGGCCGTCGACGAAGTTGACCGCGTTGATGGTGATGACGACCAGGGCGACCGTGAGCAGGGTGCCCTGCCACTGGGTGAGCGCGACCGAGCCGACACCCGGGATCGGCAGCCACAGGATCGTCAGACCCTGCACGACCATCACGCCCGCGGCGATCATCTGGCCGCCCAGCTTGATCAGGGCGTCGATCTCGAACTTGTCGTCCAGTACACCGATCAGCCAGATCAGGGCGGCCCCGGACAGCAGCGCCCGGGGTTCGTTCGAGGTCGCGAAGACCTGGTTGAGGTTGGTCAGGTGGTCGGCGACCAGCAGGCCCGCGCACAGGCCGAAGAACATCGCGATACCGCCGAGGCGCGGAGTGGGCTCCCGGTGCACGTCACGTGCCCGGATCTCCGGCATCGCTCCGGCCACGATCGCGAACTTCCGTACCGGCCCTGTCAGCAGATACGTCACCGCGGCCGTGATGCAGAGCGTCAGGAGGTATTCACGCACGGGCTTCCCCACAGGTCTCGCTGGCCATCTCAGCCCCACACCCTAGCGATGCGCGCATATGAGTGGGGACTTCCGGGTAGCGACGATGGTTGCACGAGTGGCTGTGCACCCTGATGCGCTTACCCCGACTCACGCCGGATACGGCGGAAATCCACCGGCCAGCTCCCGCACTTCTTCACGGGCTCTCGAGGGATCCGTCACGCCCCGGAGCACCCCGGCGAACAGTCCGGCGATCCGGACCATCTCCGTCTCGCCCATGCCCTGCGTGGTGACCGCGGCCGTACCGAGCCGCAGCCCCCGGGCATCCCCGTGCGGCAGGGCGCAGCAGTCCATGACCAGGCCCGCAGCGGCCAGACGGCCCCGGGCCGTGCGTCCGTCGACGCCGAGAGGTGCCGGGTCGGCGGTGATCAGGTGGGTGTCCGTGCCGCCGGTGGTGACGACCAGGCCGGCCGCGGCCAGCCGGGCCGCCAGAACCCGCGCATTCGCCACCACCTGATGGGCGTACGCGGCGAACGCCGGTGTTGCCGCCTCCCCGAACGCGACCGCCTTGGCGGCGATGGTGTGCATCTGCGCACCACCCTGTGTGAAAGGGAACACGGCCCGGTCGACCCGCTCGGCCAGCTCCGCCCGGCACAGGATCACGCCGCCGCGCGGGCCCCGCAGCACCTTGTGGGTGGTCCCGCAGACGATGTCCGCGTACGGCACCGGATTCGGGGCCGCTCCCCCGGCCACGAGCCCGAGCGGGTGCGCGGCGTCCGCGATGAGGTACGCGCCCACCTCGTCGGCGACCTCGCGGAAGAACGCGTAGTCGAGGTGCCGGGGGTAGGCGATCGAGCCGCACACGATCGCCTTGGGCCGGCGGGTGCGGGCCAGGGTGCGCACCTGCTCGTGGTCGATGAGCCCGGACTCTGCCTCGACGCCGTAACCGACGAAGTCGAACCAGCGGCCCGAGAAGTTGGCGGGCGAGCCGTGTGTGAGATGGCCGCCGTAGGCCAGGCCGAGCGCGAGGACGGTGTCGCCGGGGCGGAGCAGGGCGGCGTAGGCGGCGAGCACCGCCGAAGATCCCGAGTGCGCCTGGACGTTGGCGTGGTCGGCACCGAACAGCGCCCTGGCCCGCTCGACGGCGAGGCGTTCGGCGACGTCGACGACCTCGCAGCCGCCGTGGTGCCGTGCGCCGGGGTAGCCCTCGGCGTACTTGTTCACCAGCGGTGACCCCAGGGCGGCCAGCACGGCCGGGGAGCTGAAGTTCTCGGCGGCGATCAGCTGGAGCGTGGTCGACTGCCGCTCCCGCTCCCCGAGCAGGACGTCGGCGAGCTCGGGGTCCTGGCGGCGCAGGACGTCGGCCTCGATGGCAGGGGTGACCGTCATGGTGGGCTCCGGGCGACGTTTTTCCGGGCGGTTGTCTCCGGGCGCCTGAGTCGGTCGGCTCACTCGCCGTGGTGACGTACGACCAATGTAGGCCCGGCGCCCGCGGGGCGCTCGGCCGTTACGTCTTTGCGGGGACGCCCGTCAGGGCCGTGACGACCGGGTCGAGTGCCTGGTGTATCTCGTCCCCGATGGACCGGAAGAACGTCAGGGGTGCGCCGTACGGGTCGTAGACCTCGTCCGCCTCGGCCGTCGGAGCCAGCAGCCACCCGCGTAGAGCGGCCGCGGCGCGGACCAGCGCACGCGCGCGGATGACCACGCCGTCCTCCAGGGGCGGCAGGGTCGCCGGGTCGATGGCCTTGACCAGGCGGGTGAACTCCTTGAGCGTGAAGGTCCGCAGGCCCGCCGAGTGGCCCATGGAGATGACCTGCGCCCGGTGGTCCCGGGTGGCCGTCAGAACCAGGTCGGCGCGGATCACGTGCTCGTCGAGGAGCTCGCGCCCGGTGAAGCCGGAGGCGTCCGCGCCGAAGTCGGCCAGGACGGTCTCCGCGTGGGACTCCATGGGTGCGCCCTCGTGGCCCCAGGTGCCGGCGCTCTCCACGATCAGCCCGCCGCCCAGGATGCCGAGCCGCTCCCGCACCGCATGGCGGGTCAGCCGCTCGGTGATGGGCGAGCGGCACACGTTGCCGGTGCTGACGTGGAGGATCCGGAAGCTGTCACGCGGAAGCCCCACGAACGTCGTCGTGATCTCCGCCGCGCTTTCCCCGTTGCCTATGCCACGCCCCGATCCAGGGGCCGTCAATTCGCCACCTCGAGGTCGGGTACGACCTTTCGCAGCTCGTCCGCCGAGATGGCGCCCGCGCGCAGCAGCAGCGGCACCTCACGGGTCACGTCGACGATCGACGAGGGCACGATGCCGGGGGTCGGGCCGCCGTCGAGGTAGACGGAGACGGAGTCGCCGAGCATCTCCTGCGCGGCGTCGCAGTTCTCCGGCGCCGGGTGGCCGGTCAGGTTGGCGGAGGAGACGGCCATGGGGCCGACCTCGGTCAGCAGTTCGATGGCGACCGGGTGCAGCGGCATGCGCACGGCGACGGTGCCACGGGTGTCCCCGAGGTCCCACTGCAGGGACGGCTGGTGCCGGGCGACGAGCGTCAGCGCGCCCGGCCAGAAGGCGTCGACCAGCTCCCAGGCCAGCTCGGAGAAGTCCGTGACGAGGCCGTGCAGCGTGTTCGGGGAGCCGATGAGGACGGGCGTGGGCATGTTGCGGCCCCGGCCCTTCGCGTCGAGCAGGTCGGCGACCGCCTCCGAGGAGAACGCGTCGGCGCCGATGCCGTACACCGTGTCCGTCGGCAGCACCACGAGCTCGCCACGGCGGACGGCGGACGCTGCCTCGCGCAGACCGGTCACACGGTCGGTCGCGTCGTTGGTGTCGTATCGCCGTGCCATCTTTAGCTGGCCTCCTCGTACACGTGCTGCTGGGATGTGGTCCACGAAGTCAACGAAGTCCGCGAAGACCGCGGGGTGCCCGGTGTGCTCACGGCAGTGCCTTGCGGGCCGTGGCGAAGCGCGGGCGGTTGTTGAGGTCCGGGTGGTCGGCCGCGTCGGTCCAGCCGCGGTCCTCGGCGAAGATCCACGGCACCTGGCCGCCCTGGGTGTCGGCGTGCTCGACCACGACCACGCCGCCCGGGCGCAGCAGCCGGTGCGCGGTGCGCTCCAGGCCGCGGATCAGGTCGAGACCGTCCTCACCGGAGAAGAGGGCGAGGCCGGGGTCGTAGTCCCGCGCCTCGGGGGCGACGTACTCCCACTCCGTGAGCGGGATGTACGGCGGGTTGGTGATGACCAGGTCGACCTGGCCGTCCAGGTCCGGGAAGGCCGTCAGCGCGTTGCCCTGCCGCAGGTCGACCCTGGATCCCTCGACGTTCTTGCGGGTCCACTTGAGGGCGTCCTCGGACAGCTCGACGGCGTGCACGCGCGAGCGCGGCACCTCCTGGGCGAGGGCGAGCGCGATGGCGCCGGAGCCGGTGCACAGGTCGACGATGCACGGCTCGACCACGTCCATGGCCCGTACGGCGTCTATGGCCCAGCCGACCACGGACTCCGTCTCGGGCCGCGGCACGAACACCCCGGGGCCGACCTGGAGTTCCAGGTAGCGGAAGTAGGCGCGCCCGGTGATGTGCTGGAGGGGTTCGCGGGCCTCGCGGCGGGCGATGACCTCCCAGTAGCGGGCGTCGAAGTCGGAGTCCCTGACGGAGTGCAGCTCGCCGCGCTTGACGCCGTGCACGAACGCGGCGAGTTCCTCCGCGTCGGTGCGCGGCGAGGGCACGCCGGCGTCGGCGAGCCGCTGGGTGGCCTGGGCCACCTCCGCGAGCAGCAGGTTCACGCAAGTCCTCCGTTTTACTCGTACGTGATCACTCGTACGTGCTCGTGCCTGCCTTACGCGGCCGCCAGCTTCGCCGCGGAGTCCGCGTCGACGCAGGCCTGGATCACCGCGTCGAGGTCGCCGTCCAGGACCTGGTCCAGGTTGTACGCCTTGAAGCCGACGCGGTGGTCCGAGAGGCGGTTCTCCGGGAAGTTGTACGTGCGGATCTTCTCGGAGCGGTCGACGGTGCGGACCTGGCTGCGGCGGGCGTCGGCGGCCTCCCGCTCCGCTTCCTCCTGCGCCGCTGCGAGCAGCCTGGAGCGCAGGATACGCAGTGCCTGCTCCTTGTTCTGCAGCTGGCTCTTCTCGTTCTGGCAGGAGGCGACGACTCCGGTGGGAAGGTGCGTGATGCGCACGGCGGAGTCGGTGGTGTTGACGGACTGTCCGCCGGGCCCGGAGGACCGGTAGACGTCGATGCGGAGGTCGTTCGGGTTGATCTCGACGTCGACCTCCTCGGCCTCGGGCGTGACGAGCACACCGGCCGCGGAGGTGTGGATACGGCCCTGGGACTCCGTCGCGGGCACGCGCTGCACGCGGTGCACGCCGCCCTCGTACTTCAGCCGCGCCCAGACGCCCTGGCCGGGCTCGGTGGCGCCCTGGCCGCCCTTGGTCTTCACGGCGACCTGGACGTCCTTGTAGCCGCCCAGCTCGGACTCGGTGGCGTCGATGATCTCGGTCTTCCAGCCGACGCGCTCGGCGTAGCGCAGGTACATGCGCAGCAGGTCGCCGGCGAACAGGGCCGACTCGTCGCCGCCCGCGCCCGCCTTGATCTCGAGGATGACGTCCTTGTCGTCGCTGGGGTCGCGCGGGACGAGCAGGAGGCGCAGCTTCTCCGTGAGCTCCTCGCGCGCCTTCTCCAGCTCCTTGACCTCGGCGGCGAACTCCGGGTCGTCGGCGCCCAGTTCACGCGCGGTCTCGATGTCGTCGCCCGTCTGCGTCCAGGAGCGGTAGGTGGCGACGATGGGGGTGAGCTCGGCGTAACGCTTGTTCAGCTTGCGCGCGTTGGCCTGGTCGGCGTGGACCGACGGGTCGGCGAGCTTCTTCTCCAGGTCGGCGTGCTCGGCGACGAGTTCCTCGACGGCCTCGAACATCTTGGGCTCCTGTGTACGGACGGGGGTGAAGGGCGGGCGACCAAAAACGCCGGTCCCGGCGCGCCCTCGGTGGGGCGCGGCCGTGGACCGGCGAATTGAGGCTCGCTACTTCTTGGAGCCGGCGGCCTTGCCGAAGCGGGCCTCGAAGCGGGCCACACGGCCACCGGTGTCGAGGATCTTCTGCTTGCCCGTGTAGAACGGGTGGCACTCGGAGCAGACATCGGCGCGGATGGTGCCGGACTCGATGGTGCTGCGGGTGGTGAACGACGCGCCGCAGGTGCAGCTGACCTGCGTCTCGACGTACTCGGGGTGGATGTCGCGCTTCAAGGTGTCTCCTAGGTTCGGGAGGGCGCCGGGTCGCTGACGCGGGGTGCGGGAGCGTGAACCGGAGCCGACGTACCAGTCTGCCAGGACTGGGGCCTACTCCCAAAACCGGGGGTTGTCGTCGTTTGTTCCCCGCGCGCCGCCCGTGGCTGATCGCGACCCGGGGCGGAGCCGCACATCGATACAGTCCCGTGCCCCTTACGGGGTGCGGAGCCGCACATCGATACTGCTCCGCGCGCCTTACGGGGCGCTCACGACACCCTTGGCCTCACCTGTCGCCGAACCCGACGTCGCCGACTTCGGGATCGGCTTGTCCTGCTCCAGGGCCTTCCAGATCTCGTCGGCCTTCTTCTCCTGGAGGAGGACGCGGTTGGGGTCGGCCGGGTCGTAGGCCACCGGCATCGTGACCATGTGCATGTGGGACGGGCTGATGCCCTTGAGGCCGTTCGCGAAGGACGCGAGCTTGTTGACCGAGCCGAGGTCGGAGTCCGCCGTCACCGTCTTGGTCGCGGTTTCCGCGAGGTCGAGCAGCTTCTTCGGGTTCGAGAAGACGCCGACGTCCTTGATCTGGTTGACCAGGGCCTTGATGAAGGCCTGCTGGAGCTGGATGCGGCCCAGGTCGGAGCCGTCGCCGACGCCGTGCCTCGTGCGGACCAGGCCCAGGGCCTGCTTGCCGTCGAGCGTGTGGGTGCCCGCCTTCAGCTTCAGATGGCTGTCGGGGTCGTCGATGCTCTTGGTCGTGGTGATCTCGACGCCGCCGAGGTCGTCGATGAGCCTCTGGAAGCCGGCGAAGTCGACCTCCAGGTAGTGGTCCATGCGCAGGTCGGTGATCGACTCGACGGTCTTCACGGCGCAGGCGGCCCCGCCGGTGGAGTACGCGGAGTTGAACATCACGCTGCGGGCGGCGGGGTACTCGTCGCCCTTGGTGTCCGTGCACGACGGGCGGTCGATCAGGGTGTCACGCGGGATGGAGACGACGCTGGCCTTCTTGTGCCCCTTGTAGATGTGCACGATCATCGCCGTGTCGGAGCGGGCGCTGCCGTCGTCGGAGCCGCCGCCGAGCTTCTTGTTGCCTCCGGCGCGGGTGTCGGAGCCGAGGACGAGGATGTTCTCCGAGCCGTTGTCTGCCTTCTCGGGCCGGTCCGTGCCGAGAGCCTGGTCGATGTCGACGCTCTTGAGGTTGCCGTTGAGCTTGAAGTAGAGATACCCGGCCCCGGCGCCACCCAGCACGACGATGCCCGCGGTGGTCCAGGCCGTGATCATCAAGCCCTTGCGGCGTCTCTGGGGCTTGCGTCGCCGGCCCTTGCCGCGGTGACGCACTCCACTGATGCCGTTACTTCCCGGTATGCCCGGATCCGGCGTGCTCTCGGCAGACATGTACTCCTCAGCTCTTCTACGGTCGCTTACCCCCTGCGGTCAGTGCCAGGCGTGGCCGAAAAGAACCTTCCCCGCACTATCGTCGCTCCACCTGGTCAGACGGAGAAACTCGGGAAAGGGTTGCACAACGGACTGTGCCCACCGCGTAGGACGGTGGGCACAGCGTGTGTTCGTCACAGCGGGATGAACCCCGCTCACCTGCAATTTCAGCCGAAGATGTCGTACTGCTTGAAATCGGTGCCGACGGACTTCCTTGTGGCGAAGATCTCGCTGGTCCCCTTGCCGGTGCCCGCGTACAGGTACAGCGTGCCGCCGGGGGTGCGGGCCAGGAAGTCGGCCTTGCCGTCGCCCGTGACGTCGCCCGGCGCGTCGAAGGCGTTGTAGCCGTCCCACGTGCGCACCTTGACCCGGGCCGAGAAGGCGCCCGAGCCGGCCTTGCCGGTGCCCTTGTAGAGATAGAGGTGGCTGCCGGACGAGCTGCGGGCGATCAGGTCGGTCTTGCCGTCCCCGTTGAAGTCGCCCTTGCCGCGCACGGAGTTGTACTGGTTCCAGCCGGAGCCGACCTTCACGCGGGTCGCGAAGGTGCCGTTGCCCTTGCCCGGGTAGATCCACAGGACGCCCGCCGAGTCGACCGAGAGCAGGTCGGGCAGGTAGTCGCCGGTGACGTCACCGGGGGTGATGATCCGGGTGCGGGTCTTCCAGTTGTCGGCGATCTGCTTGGTGCTCCAGGTGCCGCTGGAGATGACGTAGTGGGTCCAGAAGACGTCGCCGTCGCTGCTGCGCCGGTAGACCAGGTCCTGGTAGCCGTCGCGGTCGAGGTCGGTCTGCAGGACGACGTTCACGCCGTTCCAGTCGCCCCAGGACTCGCGGGCGGCGAAGGACGTGCCGTTGGAGTTCTTGGAGTAGCCGGTCTTGGTGGAGGCGTTGCGCACCCACAGGTCGGCCTTGTGGTCACCGCTGATGTTGGTGTCGTCGAGGCGCGGGTAGGCGGCGCCGACGTAGGAGCTGACCTTGGCGAAGACGCTGTAGGCGCCCTTCGCGACACAGTCGGTCACGCCCCAGGACACGACACCGACGATCCGGTTGTTGACGACCAGGGGGCCGCCGGAGTCGCCGTTGCACGCGGAGACGGTGTCCGCGTCGCTGCCGGTGGCGGGCTTGCCCGCGCAGACCATGTGGCCCTTGACGAAGTCCGCGCCGTACGCGCCGGAGCACGTCGTGTCGGACTGCATGGGCAGCGTGGCGGTCTTCAGCGTCTCGGAGATGTCGTCGCTGGTGGAGCTGGTACGGCCCCAGCCGTAGACCTTGGCACTGGTGCCGGCCGTGTACGACGCGGTGTCGCCGGAGGTCGTCATACGGATCGGGGTGGCCTTGACCGGGACGGGCAGGGTCAGCACCGCGATGTCGTTGTCGATGGTCGTCGCGCTGTACGACGGGTGGTTCCACTGCCGCCAGACGCCGGTGACGGTACCGCCGTGCAGGTCGGTGCCGTCGGCCGAGGGCAGCTGGGAGGTGCCGGTGACGACGGCGCCGTTGGCGTTCCAGTTGTAACCCTTGACGCAGTGCGCGGCGGTGAGGATCTTCGTCGGCGCGACGACGGCGCCGCCACAGAAGAAGCCGATGTCGTCGGTGGTGCCGGCGGTGCCCCGGTCGTCGTAATAGTGGAGCTGCGCCATCCACGGGGCCGTGCTGATGGTGGTCTCGTTGCCACCGATGATCTTGGGGTCGATGCTGCCGGTGCCGGTGCTCGCACTGAGCGAGGCCTTGCTCGTCTTGCCCGCGACGTCGTCACCGGCCATGGCGCCCTCGACGCGCTTCTCCAGCTCGGCGAGCGACGGCGAGCTGACGGCGGGCTTGACCGTCGGCTGCGGCAGCGGGGTGGCCGCGTCGGCGGACGTCGTCAGCAGCGCGCCGGCGACGGCGGCGGCGACACCGGCCGCGGCGACGGGCAGTCCGATGCGTATCCGGCGTCTGTGCCGACCGCCCCCGGGCATGGGTGTACCCACGAATGTCCCCCCTCGGGATCACAAGTTCGAAGAGAGCGTGATCCTACCCGCACCGGAACAGCACAGAGGGCCGCCCCCTTCGGGGAGCGGCCCTCTTGTGCAGTCCTTACCTGAGTCGACTCACCTCAGTCGCCGTTGCCGGGCGTCGGGGTGGTCTTCTGGATCTGCATCAGGAACTCGGCGTTCGACTTCGTCTGCTTCATCTTGTCGAGCAGCAGCTCGACCGCCTGCTGCTGGTCGAGGGCGTGCAGCACCCGGCGCAGCTTCCAGACGATGGCGAGCTCGTCGGGGGCAAGCAGGATCTCTTCCTTGCGGGTGCCGGACGCGTCGACGTCCACCGCCGGGAAGATGCGCTTGTCGGCAAGCTTCCGGTCGAGCTTCAGCTCGGCGTTGCCGGTGCCCTTGAACTCCTCGAAGATGACCTCGTCCATGCGGGACCCGGTGTCCACCAGGGCGGTGGCGAGGATCGTCAGCGATCCGCCGTCCTCGATGTTGCGGGCCGCACCGAAGAAGCGCTTCGGCGGGTACAGCGCCGTCGAGTCGACACCACCGGACAGGATGCGGCCCGAGGCCGGGGCGGCGAGGTTGTACGCACGGCCCAGGCGGGTGATCGAGTCGAGCAGCACGACCACGTCGTGACCCAGCTCCACCAGGCGCTTGGCGCGCTCGATGGCGAGCTCGGCGACGGTGGTGTGGTCCTCGGCCGGGCGGTCGAAGGTCGAGGAGATGACCTCGCCCTTCACCGACCGCTGCATGTCGGTGACCTCTTCCGGACGCTCGTCGACGAGGACGACCATCAGGTGGCACTCGGGGTTGTTGTGCGTGATCGCGTTGGCGATCGCCTGCATGATCATGGTCTTGCCGGTCTTCGGCGGGGCCACGATCAGACCACGCTGGCCCTTACCGATGGGCGAGACCAGGTCGATGATGCGGGTGGTGAGGACGCCCGGGTCCGTCTCCAGACGGAGGCGGTCCTGCGGGTACAGCGGCGTCAGCTTGTTGAACTCCGGGCGGCCGCGGCCGTGTTCGGGCGCCATGCCGTTGACGGAGTCGAGGCGCACCAGCGCGTTGAACTTCTCGCGCCGCTCGCCTTCCTTGGGCTGGCGCACGGCACCGGTGATGTGGTCGCCCTTGCGCAGGCCGTTCTTGCGGACCTGGGCCAGGGAGACGTACACGTCGTTCGGGCCGGGCAGGTAGCCGGAGGTGCGGATGAACGCGTAGTTGTCGAGGATGTCCAGGATGCCCGCGACCGGGATCAGGACGTCGTCCTCGGTGATCTGCGGCTCGGAGGCGATGTCGTCGCGGCCGCGGCGGCCACGGCGGTCGCGGTAGCGGCCGCGACGGCCACGCCGGCCACCCTCGAAGTCATCGTCATCCTGCTGCTGTCCCCGGTCCTGACGGCCGCCGCCCTGCTGGCTCTGCTGCTGGCCGCGCTGGCCGCCGCCCTGCTGGTCGTCGCCCTTGCCGCCGCGGCGGTCGCGGTCCCGGCCACCACGGTCACCGCGGTCACCGCGGTCCCCGCGGTCCCCGCGCTCACGGCGGTCGCGCCGACGGCCTTCGCCGCCGTCACCGGCGTCGGACTTGGCCTCGTTGTTCTGGGACTGCTGCTGCGACTGGGCCGGCGTCTCGGCCTTGGTGTCGTTCTTCGCCTCGGCGACGACGGTCTCCGCGGCGGAAGCCGGGGCTCCGGCCTCGGCGGTGGCCCGGCGGCGACGGCGCTCGGGCGCCTCGTCTCCCCCACGCTCGCCCGCGCTCGCGCGGGAGGGGCCGCCGGCCGGCTGGCCGGGGATCTCGATCTGCTGCTGGGCCACGGCCTTGTCGGCCTTGTCCGCGGGGGCCTGGGGGGCCTCCTTCGCGTCCGCCTTCTTGTCCGCCTTCTCGGCGTTGTCGCCCGTACGGGTCCGCGAGGTGGCGCGGCGCTTGGGCTTGGTCTCGGCGGGGGCGTCGGCCTTCGCGGCCGGAGCGGCGCCGCCGGACGCCTGCGCCTCCTTGATGACCTCGATCAGCTGGCTCTTGCGCATACGCGCGGTGCCCCTGATACCGAGGCCGGAGGCGACCTGCTGCAGCTCGGCCAGCACCATGCCCTCGAGGCCGGTACCGCGGCGCCGCCGGGAGCCGGCACCGCTGGCAGGCGCGGAGGCGTCCGTGGCGGGCGCGGCAGCGGTCTCCTCGACACGTGCGCCCATCAGATCGGTGGTGTCGCTCACGAAGGGTCCTTCCCTGGAGCGGACGTCGGCCTGTCTGGCTCGGCGACCGTTTGTGCTGTCCGACTTCGGTTCGTGTGGTGTGAACCGTGCCGGGGCGGTGGTCCGCCTAAGCGGCGGAGGAATCTGGTGATGGCGCTTCCTTGAGCCGTGGCACCCAGTGTCAGTGTCACGCGGCGTGGTCGCACCGGTTCCGGAGCGTGCCCTGCGCCCCGCTCAGTGTCCTTGTACGGCGTACGGTCCGACGTACGGAACACAGTGCGGCTTGGGGGGCTCCCGGAAGAATGTCTGTCCCGGACGGGGACACGAGGCACCTCGCCATGGTGGGGTCGGGTGCAGACTTGAGATTAACACTACCGGATCCAACAAACATTCCCCCTCTCGAAATCCGGTAACCGAGGCTTTTCAGATGTCACCGGATGTCGCGAGCGGCAGCACGCTCGCGCCCTGCTGATCGAGACGCAGCCGGTTCGCGGCCCACTCCGCGCCCGCCAGAGCCTCGACCTTGTCGGCGGTCTCCGCGTTGGCCAGCGCCATGACCGTGGGTCCGGCGCCGGAGATGACCGCGGGGATGCCGTCGCCCCGCAGCCGCTCCACCAGTGCCGCGCTCTCGGGCATGGCGGGGGCGCGGTACTCCTGGTGCAGGCGGTCCTCGGTGGCCGGCAGCAGCAGTTCGGGGCGGCGCGTCAGGGCCTCGACGAGCAGGGCCGCCCGGCCCGCGTTGGCGGCGGCATCGACGTGCGGAACGGTGCGCGGGAGCAGGCCGCGCGCCGTCTCCGTGAGCACCGGCTTCCCGGGGACGAAAACCACCGGAACGATGGAATCCGCGGGATCCATCCTGATCGCGCGCGCCGCGCCGCCCTCCATCCAGGACAACGTGAAGCCGCCCAGCAGGCACGCCGCGACGTTGTCGGGGTGGCCCTCGATCTCGGTGGCGAGCTCCAGCAGCGCGGTGTCGTCGAGCTTGGCGTCGGCCCCTATGGTCACGGCGCGGGCGGCGACGATGCCCGCGCAGATGGCGGCCGAGGAGGAGCCGAGGCCCCGGCCGTGCGGAATGCGGTTGGCGCAGACGATCTCCAGACCGCGCGGCTGTCCGCCGAGCAGGTCGAAGGCGGTGCGCAGGGAACGGACGAGCAGGTGCTTCTCGTCGCGCGGGAGCGTCTCGCTTCCCTCACCCGCGATGTCGATGTGCAGCCCGGAGTCGGCCACCCGGACGACCACGTCGTCGTACAAGCCCAGCGCGAGGCCGAGGGCGTCGAAGCCCGGACCGAGGTTGGCGCTGGTGGCGGGGACGCGCACCCGGACGGCGGCGGCGCGGAACGCTGGACCGGCCATCGCTCGATGACTCTCCTTGAGCTGCGGTGATTGTCGAATGACGTTCAGTGGACATTCGATGGCGTACGAGAACCCTGGAGGCCGCTGCCGACCGGGGTGGCCGGCCGCTGCCCGGCCGCGGAGACGGCGCGGCGCCGTGCTCATGCGGAGGCATATGCGGTGGGCGGGTTCGGTACAGCCTATCGAAGGAAGGTTCTGTGGCGACATAGGGCGCACAGGAGGCGCACGATGCGTGTCGTAAGCCCCCTATGCACCCCCCGTAGGGAACTCCCCCGGGCAAGCGCCGTCTTACGCCGGACCGTGTCGGGCGGTGCACCGGCGCTCGGTGCGACGCCGCAGGTCAGGCCAGGCCGAGGCGCTCCGCCGCGGCCGCCGAGTCGACGGGTACGGTGACCGGCTGCGGGGCACCGGCGACGGCCCAGTCGGGGTCCTTCAGCCCGTTGCCGGTGACGGTGCACACGATCCGCTGCCCCGGGTCGACCTTGCCCTGCTCGGCGGCCTTCAGCAGACCGGCGACGGACGCGGCGGACGCCGGCTCGACGAAGACGCCCTCCTGCGACGCCAACAGCCGGTAGGCGCGCAGGATCTCACGGTCCGTCACCTCGTCGATGAAACCGCCCGACTCGTCCCGCGCGGCAAGCGCGTACTGCCAGGAGGCCGGGTTGCCGATGCGGATGGCCGTGGCGATGGTCGAGGGGTCCTTGACGACCTCGCCGCGCACGATCGGGGCGCTGCCGGAGGCCTGGAAGCCCCACATCCGCGGGGTACGGGTCGCCACGCCGTCGGTGGCGTACTCCGTGTAGCCCTTCCAATAGGCCGTGATGTTGCCCGCGTTGCCGACGGGCAGGACGTGGATGTCGGGCGCGTCGCCGAGCATGTCCACGATCTCGAAGGCCGCCGTCTTCTGACCCTCGATACGTACCGGGTTGACCGAATTGACCAGCGCCACGGGGTAGTTGTCGCTCAGGCCGCGGGCGAGCGTGAGGCAGTCGTCGAAGTTGCCGTCGACCTGGAGGATCTTCGCGCCGTGCACGAGGGCCTGGCCCATCTTGCCGAGCGCGATCTTGCCCGTCGGCACGAGCACGGCGCAGACCATCCCGGCCCGCACGGCGTACGCGGCGGCGGAGGCCGACGTGTTGCCGGTGGAGGCGCAGATGACGGCCTTCGCGCCCTCCTCCTTGGCCCGGGTGATGGCCATGGTCATGCCGCGGTCCTTGAAGGACCCGGTCGGGTTCGCACCCTCGACCTTGAGGTGCACCTCGCAGCCCGTGCGCTCGGAGAGCACCTGCGCGGGCACGAGGGGCGTACCGCCCTCACGGAGCGTCACGACCGGCGTGCTGTCGGATACCGGCAGCCGGTCCCGGTACTCCTCGATGATTCCGCGCCACTGGTGGGTCATTGCTGGTTACTCTCCTTCAACCCGCATGATGCTGGCGACACCACGCACGGTGTCGAGCTTGCGCAACGCCTCGACGGTCCCGGTGAGGGCGGCGTCGGACGCGCGGTGCGTGACGACGACGAGGGAGGCCTCGCCGTCCTTCCCCGACTGGCGAACCGTATCGATCGAGACTCCGTGCTCGGCGAAGACGGTCGCGACCTGGGCGAGAACACCCGGTTTGTCAGCTACGTCGAGGCTGATGTGGTACCGCGTGACGACGTCGCCCATCGGGGACACCGGCAGCGCGGCATAGGCGGACTCGCCCGGTCCGGTCGCGCCGCCGATCCGGTTGCGGCACACGGCGACGAGGTCGCCGAGCACGGCGGAGGCGGTGGGGGAACCGCCCGCTCCGGGGCCGTAGAACATGAGCTGCCCGGCGGCGTCGGACTCGACGAACACGGCGTTGTAGGCGCCGCGGACGGAGGCCAAGGGGTGGCTCAGGGGGATCATGGCGGGGTGCACGCGCGCGGTGACGGACGCCCCGTCGCCGGCCCGCTCGCAGATGGCGAGCAGCTTGATGGTGCAGCCCATCTCCTTCGCGGAGGCGAAGTCGGCCGCGGTCACCTCGGTCATGCCCTCGCGGTAGACGTCGTCGAGGCGCACGCGCGTGTGGAAGGCGATGCCGGCGAGGATCGCGGCCTTGGCGGCGGCGTCGAAGCCCTCGACGTCGGCGGTCGGATCGGCCTCCGCGTACCCCAGGGCGGTGGCCTCGTCGAGGGCTTCCTGGTAGCCGGCGCCGGTGGAGTCCATCTTGTCGAGGATGAAGTTCGTCGTGCCGTTGACGATGCCCATCACCCGGTTGATCTTGTCGCCGGCGAGGGACTCGCGCAGCGGCCGGACCAGCGGGATGGCACCGGCGACGGCGGCCTCGTAGTAGAGGTCCTTGCCGTGCTGCTCGGCGACCGCGTGCAGGGCCGCCCCGTCCTGGGCGAGCAGCGCCTTGTTGGCGGAGACGACGGAGGCGCCGTGTTCGAAGGCGGTGGTGATGAGGGTCCGGGCGGGCTCGATGCCGCCGATGACCTCGACCACCACGTCGATGTCGCCGCGTTTGACGAGGGCGGTGGCGTCGGTGGTGACGAGCTCGGGGGCGATGCCCTCACGCACCCGGTCGGGCCGCCGAACGGCCACGCCCGCGAGTTCCACCGGGGCTCCGATACGGGCCGTGAGGTCGTCGGCGTGCGTCGTCATGATGCGCGCCACCTCTGAGCCGACCACTCCACAGCCCAGCAGCGCCACCTTCAGCGGACGCGTACGCATCATCCGACCTCGTTTCCTCTTTACCGTCTACGGTGGAACCAGTCTCACTCACCGGACGGGAGTTTCTGCCCCCGGTCCGGATCGTGAGATGTCTATTTCATTTTCGCGGAGGCGAAAGACAGGAGATCTTCCGCCGCCCCCGATGCCGGCCCTTTCCGACCAGCTGCCGGTCAGCTGCCGGTCAGCCGACGTCGAGACGCAGCAGGTCCTCCTCCGTCTCCCGGCGGACGATCACCCGCGCCTCACCGCCGTCGACGGCGACGACCGGCGGACGGAGCACGTGGTTGTAGTTGCTGGCCATCGACCGGCAGTAGGCGCCGGTGGCCGGTACCGCGACGAGGTCACCCGGTGCCAGGTCGGACGGCAGGAACGCGTCCTTGACCACGATGTCCCCGCTCTCGCAGTGCTTGCCGACGACGCGCGCGAGCATCGGCTCGGCGTCGGAGGTGCGCGACACCAGCGCGACGCTGTACTCCGCGTCGTACAGCGCGGTGCGGATGTTGTCCGACATCCCGCCGTCGACGGAGACGTAGGTGCGCAGCCCGTCGAGGGGCTTGACGGTGCCGACCTCGTAGAGCGTGAAGGCGGTCGGCCCGACGATGGCGCGCCCCGGCTCGACGGAGATACGCGGAGTGCGCAGCTTGGCGGCCTCGCACTCCCGCGTGACGATCTCGGTGAGCGCCTTCGCGATCTCGTGCGGCTCGCGCGGGTCGTCGTCACTCGTGTACGCGATACCGAGGCCGCCACCGAGGTCGATCTCGGGCAGCTCGACGCCGTGCTCGTCGCGGACGGACTTCAGGAGCGAGACGACCCGGTGGGCGGCGACCTCGAACCCGGACATGTCGAAGATCTGCGACCCGATGTGGCTGTGGATGCCGACGAGCTCGAGCCCGTCGAGCTGCAGGGCCCGGCGTACGGCCTCGGCGGCCTGCCCGCCGGCCAGCGGGATGCCGAACTTCTGGTCCTCGTGGGCCGTGGCGATGAACTCGTGGGTGTGGGCCTCGACGCCGACGGTGATGCGGATGAGGACCTTCTGCCGCTTTCCGAGGCTCTGCGCGATGTGGGCGACCCGGACGATCTCCTGGAAGGAGTCGAGGACGATGTGCCCGACGCCGGCCTCGATCGCCCGGGTGATCTCGTCGACGGACTTGTTGTTGCCGTGGAAGGCGATGCGCTCGGCGGGCATGCCGGCGGACAGGGCGGTGGCCAGCTCTCCGCCGGAGCAGACGTCGACGTTCAGCCCCTCCTCGTCGAGCCAGCGCACGACGGCGCGGGAGAGGAACGCCTTGCCGGCGTAGAAGACGTCGGCGTCGGCCCCGAAGGCGGTGCGCCAGGCACGCGCGCGGGCCCGGAAGTCGGCCTCGTCCAGGACGTAGGCGGGGGTGCCGAACTCCTCGGCGAGCCGGGTGACGGGAATGCCGCCGACGGTCACGACCCCGTCCGCGTCACGGGTCACGGTCTGGGCCCACACCTTGGGGTCCAGCGCGTTGAGGTCGGCGGGCGGGGCGGAGTAGTGCCCCTCGGGGAGGACATCGGCGTGACGGGGCCCGGCGGGGTGTGCGGAACGGCTCATGATCTGTTCGTGTCTCTCAGAGATGGTCGGGTGCGTCGATGCCGAGCAGGGACAGGCCGCCGGCCAGCACCGTCCCGGCGGCTTCGGCGAGCGCGAGCCGGGCACGGTGGGCGGCCGAGGGTTTCTCCTCACCGAGGGGCAGCACGGCGGGGAACAGGGGCATCGCGGCATCGGCGACGGTGACGAGGTGCCGGGCCAGGCGGTCGGGGGTGTGCTGCGTGGCGGTGGCGGCGACGACGCGGGGGTGATCGCCGAGTACGGCGGTCAGCGCTTCCGCTTCGCTCACGGGACCCGGCTCGGGGTGGAAGCCGAGGTCGGCGGCGTTGCGCAGGAGAGCCCGGGTGCGGGCGTGGGCGTACCGGACGCGGAAGAGGGGGTTGCTCTCCCGCTGGACGAGGTGGTCGCCGGGAATCTTGGGCCGGTCGTGGGCGGCGGGGTGCAGCAGGGCCCAGCGGGCGGCGTCCCGGCCGAGGGGCAGCGGGTCGGCGGGGGCGGGGACGGGCTGGACGGTGACGGACCGGTCGGGGATGACACGCGGCCCCGGAGTGGTGATGTCCGCCCCGAGGACGGACTCCCACTCCGGTGCGGTCCGGCCGGTGCACGAGACACGGACGATGTCCCCCTGGCTGCGCGCCAGACGGGCCACGACGTCCGTGACCACGACGGCACGCACCTCTGCCCGGCACCAGATCTTGAGGGCACTCCCGCTGAACCCGGTCGTCGCGTGGCCGTAGCGCCGCCCGCGCCGCAGGATCTCGTCGACCAGGTCGCCGGAGGCGGTGCTGTGCAGGCTGACGTTGAGGAAGCCGGGCCCGGTGACCACGACGTCGGCGAACCGCTGCTCGGCGAGGAGCCGCGCCCGCAGGACCTCGGCCACGTCACGCGGCGGCCGCCCTGCCGTGCGGGCCAGCTGGAGGGCGATGTTGGTGGCGTAGTCGCCACAGCCCCCGGGGCCCGGCGGGGCGACCACGGCCCGCTCCGGCACGGTCACGCTGAGCTCACCCTCGTCGACGGCGCGACGCACGGCGTGCAGCACGGTGCGGGAGAGCTCGGCGGGGGTCACGGAACAAGCGTATGGGAGGAAGGGGGTGGGTATGCGAGCCGGTTTCCCTACGGTCCGGGATGTGGACGCCGCCCGGTGTTCGAGACCTGCGCCGGCACCAGGTTCGAGACCTGCGCTGGCACCACGTTCGAGCCCTGTGGCGGTACCAGGTTCGAGACCTGCGCTGGCACCACGTTCAAGAGCTGCGCCGGCACCACCCGCCTACGGTACGGCGGGAAGATCCACTTCTTTCCCCTGGTCCCTCACCGGTTCCTTCGCTTGGGCACCACCGCCGTCGGTGTCGGGGCCACCACCGCGCTGCCGGCCCCCGCCCCGGGCTCGCTCCATCAACTGGCGCACCATGCGGACCAGTTCGGCGGGCTCGAAGGGTTTGGCGAGGAATGCGTCGACGCCCACTTCGAGTCCGGCCTCGATCTCGTGGTGGCCGCAGGCGCTGACGATGGCGAGGGGCGTGTCCCGGGTCCGCGGGTCGGCCCGGAGGCGAGCGGCGGTCCGCAGCCCGTCCAGCCGGGGCATGACGACATCGAGGGTCACGACATCGGGCCGCACCTGATGCACGACATCAAGACACTCGGCACCATCGGCCGCGGTCACGACCTCCAGCCCCTCCAGCTCGAGGTTGACCCTGATCAACTGCCGGATGACCTTGTTGTCGTCCACAACAAGCACCCGCCCCGACGCGCCTGGCACAACTCGAGAGTAGGTCGACCCCGGCCATCGCGTCCGGGTTTTCCCCACTTCCACCCCGCACGAGCGACCCGCATCCCCGCCCCCGGCAGCGGAAACCCGTTCATGACCACACCAGGAGAGCTGGTAGTGTTCTACCCGTCGCCGCGAGCAACGCGACGAACACGCCCCCGTAGCTCAGGGGATAGAGCAACGGCCTCCGGAGCCGTGTGCGCAGGTTCGAATCCTGCCGGGGGCACCTTGTATCAGGTGCCCAAAGACCCCGCCATCAGCGCTTTCGCTGGGACGGGGTCTTCGTGTGTGTGCAGGCGTGTGCCGGTCGGAGCAGCTGTATGCCGAGGGCTGTGGACGGACTATCCGTGGACTGGCTACAGGGTAAGAATTCGCAGGTCAGGCTCGGAAAACGCCGAGGCCCCGGATCGTGGTCCAGGGGCCGTCATGCCGCAGGTACGCGTGTCGGAGGGGTGCCGCCCGTCCTCGGCGGTGTCGAACTCCTCGATGCGGACGAGGCGAGGCGGGATCGGGACGATGCGCGTTTCGTTCGCGGGGCGATTCTTGAGGCCGCGGTTGTCGTGAACCTCCCCGGTTCCGGTCCAGCGCTTCCCCGCCGTCGGGCGTCTTCTCCAGGATCAGCGAGCCCCACCCGGTCTCCGGCAGCGTGCAGTCAGGACGCCGCAGCGCCACAGCTTCCGCCGGCCGAAGCCCACCGAAGTACATGCAGGCGAAGAGCGCGACCATGCGCCGCCCACCGGCTCTGCGGTAGCCGCCGACGTAAGAGACTGCGGCCAGGAGTTCGCATGCCTACTTAGGGTTCACCACGACCGGCGGTCGACTTCCTTGGTCATCTTCGGCGGCTTCCACTTCACGAGCGTGACCGGGTTCTCCGGAAGCTCCCCCAGTTCGACCGCATAGGCCAGGGCATTGAAGAGGACCGCACGCTTGCGCCGTACCGTCTCGGCGGCCGCTGGAGCGCCCGAGGCTTGGACGACGAAAGCCCTTGCCCCGCAGCGCCCGGCGCAAGACGTCGTCAGCCGGACGCCCAGGCCGATCACCCAGCAGCTGAGTCGTGACGAGCGTCATCGTCTCGTTCAAGCTGTCGCGTGAGGTCGGAGCCGCGTGCGGCCACTTCATGGCGACGTACGCCCGTGCGAAGTCGTACCAGGTGCGAGACGCCTTGGCGGGTGCCATGGAGTCCGGCAGACCGGTTTCCGTGTCGAATGCCTCCCCCTTCTGGGCAGCCCGAAGAAGCTTGGCTCGGAAGTTGTCGGCGAGTGCCTTCGTCCGGAAGGTCTCGGAGAAGGGCGGGGCATCGCCGACCTTCCATCGCACGTCGTACGACGGCGTCTTGTACGGCCGCTTGCGGATGCCCCACGCCCTCACGTCATGTGACTTCACGCCGCCTCCGCGAGCCCGTGGAGCCACGCGTTGAAGTCGCTGCGCCAAACGCGGAGCTCACCGTTCGGAAGCTTGATCGCTTCCGGAGCCTGTCCCAGCTCGCGCCAGCGATAGAAGGTTCGGCGGGACAGTCCGCCGAGCTCGGCCAGGATCTGCCGGGACAGTCATCAGTTCATCCCGTCGGCGGTCCATGTCGTGTCTCCTTCCGTTCCAGGGGCGGGTTCGAGAGATGCGGCCAGCCAGGCTTCGGCGTCGGACAGGCCGGTACCGGCGAAGACCCAGTGGGCGAGGACGTACGTCGTCTCGAGCTCGGGACCGGTGGCTGCTGCGGCTTGGGCGCGGCGCCATTCGGCGCGGGCGTCGCTGAGGGCTCCGAGGGTGGTGGAGTAGCGGCGATTGCGCGGCGCACTCGCCTGAGTCGAACGGCCTGAACGGACCGCCCACCAGGCGACCCCGATACCAACGCGAGAGCTCCTCGGACACGGACGGCTTGTCGCACGTGTCGGCGTGCACGCGAAGGTGCTCAGGCGCGTACACCAGCCATGCTGGGTTACGGGTGGACCTGCCACCGCAGGTCTGCCTCAGCGAAAGCCAGTTCGGTGTCGTACTGGCTCCCGTCAAAGTGAAATTCGGGCGGCGGGGCTGCCGGGGCGTACGGAACCTGCCAGTCCGACCACTGCACGATGTCCCCGAGCCGCTGCACGACCGCCGAGAGGAAACCGCAGCAACCGCCAGTGCACTCGGGTTCTCCCAGCTCCACGCGCCGTGCCTCGCTGGTCGCCTGCAGGGGGCTGGGGCGGCCGGTGGGCAGTGCATCAGCTGTGAACGGCCCGCGGCCCCCCTTGCCGACTGCACCTTCGACCACGTCCTCGCCGTTGACCCAGAACCGCAACTGAGCAGCGAACCGAGGGCCCGGCGGCAGCACCCTGATCTGCAACTGATCGAATATCAGGCCACCTTACGGTGAGTGTCGACGTCGGCACGCACCCAACCGATGCCACCGAGCCGAGCATGTTCGCGTGGACCCGGCTGAGCGCTTCGCCGAGTACGCCAACAGGACCTCGCTACGACACTCCCGAGGGTCTATTCACCCCTCACCAACAGCCGTCCGTACCAACATGGTCTTCATGCCGTTGGCCCCCACCAAGGCATCGATCTCCCAGCCTGCGCATGCGACTTCACGCCCCGCACAGAGAAGCCGAACACGGCCACCGTCAACCATCAGCTGGGACCGAAGTGTCAAGCATCTACCGGGACCGGACACAGCCCGCACCACAGACTGAGTTACAACTTTCTCTACTGGTTCAGGGCGGCTCGCTCCGCTCACCGCGCGCGGCCCGGCCCCCGGCCGGGCCTGCCCTCCAGTCTCCGCACCGCTCCAGCCCGGCCGGCGCCCGTGCCGCGCTCACGGCAGTCAGTCGCCTGATGCCAGAGAAGGAGGTGCGTCGTGGCTGGGGCGGTCGGCTCCACGGCTCTGGACCTCCTCTCATTTGGTGAGTCTGCGGTGGCAGATGAGGGTCATGAAAGGCTGGGAGCATGTTGGGCGGACCGTCTGAGAACCCAGACCTCTGGGCATTCCTGGAATCACTACCCCGCGGCGAGTTCCTTTCCGGCACCGTCACAGCGATCGAACGGTTCGGTGTGTTCGTTGCGCTGGACGACGGCCCCGACCATCCGGTCTTCCCCGGCGTCGGATTCATCTCCTGCGCTGAACTGTCTTGGCGACATTTCGACGCAGCCTCCGACGTCGTGCAGGTCGGGCAGCGCGTCTCATGCGAGTTCCTCCAGTTCGACACGTGGAACCTCGAGGCCAGACTGTCCTTGAAAGCCACACAGCCGGACCCCTTTCAGGCATTCGCCGACACCATCGCGGTGGGGCAGAAACTGCCTGGCCAGGTCACCAAGCTGATCCCGTTCGGCGTCTTCGTCCAGGTCGCCGACGGAATCGAGGGACTGGTCCACCTGCGCGAGCTCGCCTGGACACCCGTCAAGACTCCATCAGATGTCGTCCAGGTCGGCGACCAGATCACGGTGGTCGTCACCGAGATCGACCGAGAGCGACGCAGGCTGGCCCTCTCCCGACGACAAGGCGCATCCGCCGGCGGGTGATGCGCTGTGTTCCTGCGACAGTTCCTTTGCGCGACTGTCCCTGAACGTCTGCTCAGTCAAAGGAAGGCACACTCTCCAGGCCGGTGAACCTTTGCGGTCACAGCACTGAAGACCCTGCCATCAGCGCTTTCGCTGGGACGGGGCTCCACACCGCGCTTGCAGTCGATGCCGACCAGGGCGACCGGCCGTAGGGCGAGTTCACCCGCCGGGACAAGCTTCGGCAGGAACGACTCGATGCCAGTTCCGCCTACGCAGGCGCCTTGGTCAACTACCGCCGCTGCCTTGGTCATCTCTGCTTCTGCGAGCACGAACAGCCGCCACCCCAGACGGTCGGCCAGTTGTGGCACGCGGATCTCAACCATGACGACCCGCTACTCACTGCGGAGCCGTCCGAGTCGGCGCATCGCGGACACGACAGCCAGACCGAGAGTGATCCAGAGGAACCAGCCGGTATGTCCACGGCGCGCAATCCATCCCTCTCGGTAGGCCACCAGTACAGCCGTGCTGCACCAACTGTCGGCCAGGCGCGTTGATCCGCCATCAAACTGCTTCTGTCAGCCCAGGACGCACGGATAGGGTGCCGCTGGATGTCGCGCCGTCGTGAAACGGTGGTGCCGCGTGACACGGGGGTACGGATGAGAATGCGGTCAGGCTGGATAGCGCTTGCCGTCGCAGTGTCGACAGCCGCGGTGGGGTGCGGAAGGGGAGAGACACCCGTCCTCTCATCCGCGGAGCTGCAGGGTCGGTGGTGGTCATGGGTGTCCGCCGGACCTGACGAATCCGATCCCGTCGCGGACCAGGACGGAAGCTCATGTGCTCGGTCCCAGCCGGACGACGTGTGGTTCCTTGCCGGCACGTACGGGGGATCTGTCCGACGAGCCTGCACCATTCCTCACAGCCGGCCTGTCGCCTTCCCCCTCGTGAACAGGGTTGGCACTCCTCAGGAATGCTCGGACTTCATGGCGAGTGCTGCCGGGTCGGCTGCCCTCGACGGCAAGCGGCTGGATGCGGAGACCTATCAGGGGGAGCCGATTCAGATCGGCCGCTTCGCAGACGGTCGGGTCATCGGCGGGGACAGTGGAATCAATACCACTGGATGCGGAGTGTGGGTCCAGTTGCCGCCGCTGGAGCCGGGCGCACACGTTCTGAAAATTCGCGGTAGGTCTGGCGGCTTCCGCGTCAGCGTCGACTATGCGCTGACGGTCGATGCAGGGCAGGGCTAGTACGGGCTCCATACATCGCCCGCCTCACGCATGAAGCGTCGCCGCGAAGATGTCGAGGATGCCGGAGATCATCAGCATGACGGCCGCGAACACGGTCACGCCGGTCGCCCATTCCCGCAGGGACGTACCGGAGCTCCCCGGGTGCGTGGCGGTCATGCCGCTACCTCGGGCCCGAGCCGCCGGGTGAAGGGTGGCCACCTGCCAGGACCAGTTCCTTCGCCCTGCGGAACTCCTCGTCCGTGATGTCGCCGCGGGCGCGGATCTCGGACAGCCTGGCGAGCTCGTCGACGCTGCCGGACCGGCTGTCGCCGCCCTTCGCGGTCTCCCGGACGTAGCTCTCGAACGCCTCCTGCTGGGCCCGCGCCTGGGCGACTTCGCGGTGACCCATGTCCTTGCCGCGGGCGATCACGTAGATGAACACGCCGAGGAACGGCAGGACGCAGACGAACACCAGCCAGCCTGCCTTGGCCCAGCCGCCCAGGGAGTCGTCGCGGAAGATGTCGACGACGATCCGGAAGAGCAGGACGAACCACAAGATCCACAGGAAGACCCAGAACACGGTCCAGAAGGCGCTCAGCAGCGGAAAGTCGTAGGCCAGGTACGTCTGCGCGGTCATGTCCGTCCTCCATCCCGGGTGCGGCCGGCACGAGGTGGCCCCGGCCGGGGACGCCTGCCGTTCTCAGCGTGCCCACGGCAAGACGGGGCGGGCTTCACCCGGGGAGGGTGAGCTACAGGCAGCCCTGATTGCCCGTTGATTGCCCACTTTCGCCCCATTCGCACCATTGCTCTACGGTGGAGAGAACGACGCTGCTCACCCCTCTCACCGATCATCGAGGTGACGGTCATGACGGAGACCACTCAGCGCAGTAACCCAGCGGTCAGGCAGGACGGGGCGCCATCACAGGGCGGCAAGGCTGCTCCCGGCACCCGCGGGAGCACCGCCATCGCGGACCCGGTCGTCGCGAAGATCGCGGGCATGGCGGCCCGGGAGATACCCGAGGTGCACACCCTCGGCGGAGGCATGACCAGGGCCTTCGGAGCCGTGCGTCAGCGGGTGCCGGGCGGGGGCGGCGGGGTCACCCAGGGGGTGAAGGTCGAGGTGGGCGAGCGCCAGGCCGCCGTCGATCTCGAGGTGGTCGTCGAATACGGCGCCGCCATCACCGACACCGCCGCTGACATACGGACCAACGTCGTCAACGCGGTGGAGCGGATGACCGGCCTGGAGGTCGTGGAGGTCAACATCGCCGTCGGCGACGTCCATCTGCCGGACGAGGAAGAGGACGAGTCCGAGCAGCAGGAGGGCAGGCGGGTGGCCTGACCCGCCGGGTCCGCCTCAGTAGATCTCCGGGCTCAGTCGTCTCCGGACTCAGCAGTCCCCGGGCTCAGTCGTCTCCGGACTCAGTAGTCCCCGGGCTCAGTAGATCTCCGGGCTCAGTAGATCTCCGGGGCCGGACCGCACGTGCACGCGGGCGTGCTCCCCGTGGCCGCAGTGGACGATACGGTCGCCGAGGCCGATGGCGTCGGCCTCGGCGACGAACGCGGACAGCGGCGAGCGCATCAGCGTGTAGTCCCCGTAGTCCCCGTAGTCCCCGTAGTCCCCGTAGTGCACGGGTAGCACGAGCCGGGGGCCGAGGCGGCGGACGAGTTCGGCGCCTTGGGCGCCGTCCATCGTGACCACGAAGCCGCCGGGAAGGCGGGTGCCTCCCAGGAGGAGGACGGCGAGGTCAGCGGCTCCCAGCACAGGGGACCAGTCGGCATGAGGTCCCAGGCCGTGCGCCCGAGTACCGAGCGCGCGGAGCGTCAGGCCGTGCGTCAGGCCGTGCGCTTGCGGGACGCCGACTTCTTGGCCGTCGTCTTCTTCGCGGTGCTCTTCGACGCCGCCTTCTTCGTCGTCCCCTGCCCCTGGTCCGACTTGGCCGTCGACTTCTTCGCCGCCGTGGTCTTCTTGGCCGCCGTCTTCTTCGCGGTGGACGTCGACTTCTTGCCGCCGGTCTGCTTGGGGGCCGCCCGGGCCGTCTTGCGCTGCGGGAGCGACTTCACCTCGGCGTGCTCGGCCTCCTCGCCGCGGGACTCGCGGGCGGCGCGGACGCTGCTCTCCAGGGCCGCCATGAGGTCCAAGACCTTGCCGCCCGTGGCCGGTTCCGGGGCCTGGGGCGGGGCCTCGCCGGCGGCCTTCGCGGCGATGACCTCCTCCACGGCCTCCCGGTACTCGTCGTGCAGGTCCTCCAGGTCGACCTCGCCCAGGGTGTCCATCAGCGCGTCCGCCAGGTCCAGTTCCTGCTCACGGACGGTGACGTGGGAGTCGGGGGCCAGGCCCTCGGGGGCGCGGACCTCGTCCGGCCACAGCAGACCGTGCATGGCGATGGCCTCGCCGACGACCCTGAGCATGCCCAGACGCTCACGTCCCCGCAGGGCGAACTTCGCGATGGCCACCTTGTTGCTGCGCTTCAGCGCCTCCCTCAGCAGGGTGTACGGCTTCGCCGCCGGGGCGCCGCCGGCCTGGAGGTAGTACGCGGCGTCCATCTGGAGCGGGTCGATCCGGTCGGCCGGGACGAAGGCGACGATCTCGATCGTCTTGGCCGTCGGGAGGGGCAGGCTCGACAGGTCCTCCTCGGTGATCGGGATGATCGTGCCGTCCGCGTCCTCGTACCCCTTGCCGATCTCCCCCTGGGTGACCTCCCGGTCCTCCAGTTCGCAGAATTTGCGGTACCGGATGCGGCCGCCGTCCTCGGTGTGGATCTGGCGGAAGGAGATCGAGTGGCTCTCGGTGGCGTTCACCAGCTTGATCGGAATGCTGACCAGGCCGAACGAGATGGCGCCGTTCCAGATGGATCTCACGTGCAGCACCCTTCCGGTCACGCTCGGGAGCGTTCGTCATGGTTTGCGTGGGATTCTTATCGTATGGCGCCTATCACGCTGGTGGAGGGGCGACGGCTCGCTCTCAGCAATCTGGAGAAGGTGCTGTATCCCGCCACCGGCTTCACCAAGGGCGAGGTGCTGCACTACTACGCGACCGTCGCCGAGGTCCTGCTGCCCCATCTGCGTGATCGGGCGGTGTCCTTCCTGCGCTATCCGGACGGGCCGGACGGGCAGGTGTTCTTCACCAAGAACGTGCCGCCGGGTACGCCCGAGTGGGTCACCACCGCCGAGGTGCCACGGGTCGAGGGACCTTCGCGGATGGTGCTGGTGCAGGATCTGCCGAGCCTGATGTGGTCGGCGAACCTCGTGACCGAGTTCCACACCCATCAGTGGCTCGTCGATACGCCCGACGAGGCGGACCGCATCGTGTTCGACCTCGATCCCGGGGCGCCTGCGAGCATCGTCCAGTGCTGCGAGGTCGCGCTGTGGCTGCGGGAACGGCTCGCGGAGGACGGCTTCCAGGCCTACGGCAAGACCTCCGGCTCCAAGGGGCTGCATCTGCTCGCCGCCGTGCGCGGGGCGTCTTCCGAGCGGGTGTCCGAGTACGCCAAGGCGCTCGCCGTCGAGGCCGAGAAGGCCATGCCGCGGCTCGCGCTCCACCGGATGACCAGGAGCCTGCGCCCGGGGAAGGTCTTCGTCGACTGGAGCCAGAACGCCGCCCGCAAGACCACGGCCACCCCCTACACCCTCCGGGCCCGCCCGGAACCGACCGTCTCGGCGCCGGTGACCTGGGAGGAGATCGAGGAGTGCCGCACGCCGGGCCGGCTGGACTTCCACGCGGTGGACATCGCCCCGAGGATCCAGGACTACGGCGACCTGCTGGCCCCCCTGCTGGACGCGGACGGGGCCGGGACCCTGCCGTAGCGGTACACGGGCCGCTCACGTCGCCGATCACACCCCGGCCTGGGCCGGGCCCGGCCCAGGCCGACCCGATACGCCGCCGCCCCCTGCCCGTGCGGCCGCCGCGCGAACACTCGCCCCTGGCCCCGACCGGCCCGGCCACTGGCCCCGGGCCGGCCCGACCAACCGCCTACGCCACCGAACCCGGCCCTCGCCCGTCCGCCGCCACCCCCGGCTCTCGCCCGTCCGCCGCCACCCCCGGCTCTCGCCCGTCCGGCGGCGCCCCGCGAACACCCCCGCCACCGATCCCCCGCTCCCTCACACCCGCGCCCACGTGTTCCGGTCGCGGGCCATCGCGTGCAGGGCCTCCACGTCCGCCGGTTTCAGGACGGCGCCCTGTCGCGACAGGCCTTCCACCTCCGCCGACGTCAGGACGTGGACCTCGCGGGGGGCGGCCGGGATCGACAGCGCCGCCGGGTCCACCAGGACGAGTGCCGGGTGGACCTCCGCCGTCAGGGCGTGGGAGGCGCGGTCGGCGTCGGCGCGCAGGCGGTGGAGGAGGGGGTGGGGGTCGCGGCGGCCCAGGGTGATCATGGGGTCGGCGATCCGGACGCGCTGCTTGCGCGCGTGGAGGGTGTGGACGGCGTAGAGGCCGCCGGGGCCGATCAGCAGGTGGTGGATGCGGTCGCCGCCCGAGAGCGGCACGGAGTGCAGGGTGTGCCAGCCCGCGCCGTCGAGACGGTCCAGGGCGTCGCCGACCGTCTGCTCGGCCGCCAGGGCCCTGCGGCGCGGGTCGGGGCGCAGCCGGTGCGTGGGGCCGGGGTCGCGGTCGAGGGCGACGATGAGGGCTTCGCCGGGGCGGTTGGGAGCCAGGTCGTCGTCGGGGTGGAGGGTCAGGCGGGCCAGCTCGGCGGGGGTCGGCACCGGCGGCGGCCCCACCGTCACGGGGCCGGTGATGAAGGGCCGGAGGGCCCTCAGGACGTCGTCCTCGCGGTCCTCGCCGAGCAGGTTCACCCGGGCGGCCTCACGGTCGTACCAGGCGATGTTCCTGCCGTCCGGGAGGCAGACGTGGAGCCGCTCCCGGCCGTGCCGCCAGATCGGTATGACGCGCAGTCCGTTCATGCACCATCACCCCATTCCATGGGAACAGGCGGGGTGCTGCGGCGGCAAGAACCTGGTTACCTTGGAGAGGAGTTGAGCCTGCCCGCGGACCCTCGGGCGGTCATGGTGGGGAGGCGCCGTTGCGTACCCGCAGTAAACCCGACGTGCCCGCTCCGGAGAGTCCGTGGAGCGAGGTCGTCCCCGGGCTCTGGATGGGCGGGCACGAGTACACGGGGACCTTGGGACACCTGGAGTTCGCCGTCGTACGGGACGAGTTCGATCTCGTGCAGACGCTGCTGCGGCTGCCGGGGCACGGGCCCGATCCGGGCGTCCGGCACCATGTGTGGCCCATCCCCGACGGGCCACTGGACGGGACGCAGCTCGCCGGGGTGATCCGGCTGGCCGAGGCCGCGTGCGAGGCGATGGACGAGGGACGCAGGGTCCTGGTCCGCTGCTACCACGGGTACAACCGCTCCGGGCTCGTCGTCGCGCACGCTCTGATGCGCCAGGGCAGCTCCGCCGAGGCGGCGATCCGGCTGATCCGGGCCCGCCGCTCGCCCTGGGCGCTGCACAACGACCTGTTCGTCGAATACCTGCGGGCCGGGCTCGCCACGGCCCGGCTGCTGGAGGAGCTCACCGAGTAGCCCGACGCCCGTACGGCCGCACGCACACGGCCACCCTCTCGCGCAAATGGGACTTCCGCGCGAATAAGGTGTACGCGGCCGACGGTCGCGCCTGCCGTCCGCCCACCCTCTGTCGACCCTCTGTCCACCGCGTCGTCCGCCATGTGTCCGCCGTGTGCTCACCCACGAACCGCCAGGAGTGCAGTGCCCCTCCGCCGCCCCGGGCAGATCGCCCGCCGCCTCGCCGTCGTCGCCCTGCTGCTGGCCGCCGCCGTGGGGTGCGGGGACGCCGGCGGTCTCGAGGGAGCGGGGTCGACCCCCACCGCACAGGGGCCGGCCCGCCTGTGGCCGGAGCTGACCCCGGCGTCCAGCCCGGCGTTCGAGATCGGCGAGGTGAACACCGAGGTGGTCAAGGGGGTGAAGGTGCCCGGCGACGACATCCGCCGGGTCGATCCCGTCCGGATCGTCCGGGCCGAGATCGCCGGGAGCCCGGGCGACTACGCCGGCGCCAAGGCGCCCTACCGCGACACCGGGCGGGCGATGGCCGACTGCGCGAAGGGTCCGGGGCGCGGAAAGTGCCCGGTGCTCCGGCCGTACTACCGGGATCTGACCGGTGACGGGCGCGACGACCTGACGCTGGGGTTCCCGCTGCTGCCCGGCAAGACGACGGCGGTCCGCGTCTACACCGTCGAGAAGCACCGGCTGGTGCAGGTGATGGCGTGGGAGGACGCGCTGAGCGGTGTCGAGCTGGCCGGGCGCTCCCTGGTGATCCGCTCGCCGTCGGAGGTCGCGGGCTACGAGTACCGTCTGCAATGGACCTGGGACCGGGACCAGCGGGCCATGCTGCTCACCCACGACGAGATGCTGCGCACCGGCCCGCACCAGCGCTCCCGACGCCCGTCGGACTCCCGCACCGGTCCCCCGTCGGCCTCGCAGCCCGCTCCTCTGTCCGCTCCCCTCTCCGCCTCGCAGTCCGCTCCCCTGTCCGCCTCGCAGTCCGCTCCCCTGTCCGCCTCGCAGTCCGCTCCCCTCTCCGCCTCGCAGTCCGCTCCCCTCTCCGCCTCGCAGTCCGCTCCCCTCTCCGCCTCGCAGTCCGCTCCCCTCTCCGCCTCGCCGTCCGCTCCCCTGTCCGCCTCGCCGTCCGGCTCCCCCTCGGTGAGCGGCGGATGAGGCCGGTACTCCCCCCGTGGTCGGGGACGCTCGCCGCGAAGGCCGCCGCCTTCATCACGGTCATGTGCTGCGCGCTCGCCGCCCTGCTCGGCGTCCTGGTGCACGTGCAGGTGACGAACCAGACCGTCGGTCAGGCCCGTGACCAGGCGTTGCAGCGGCTGACGCAGGCGACGCAGCGGTACGAGGCCGGAGACACCCTGCGGCGGGGCGCCGGGGTGGATCCGCCGGGGCTGCCCGGGGAGCTGCGGGAGCTGGCGGTGGCCGGGGATCGCGGCACGATGGTCGCCGACCGGGCGGGACGCCCCACGATGTGGGCGGCGGGTCCCGTCGACGGCGAGCGGGCGCTGGCCGTGGCGGTCGACTACTCGCAGCAGGCCCGCACGATCGAGGGCCTGGACCGGGCGATCGTGTGGTCGTCGGGCCTGGCCATCGGAGCGACGCTGCTGGTCGGGGCGTTCGCGGTGACGCGGGTGACGAGGCGGCTGCACACCACGGCTCTGGTGGCCCGGCGGATCAGCGCGGGCGACCTGGACGCGCGCGTGAACGACCCCCGCACGGGCCCGCGCACGCAGGCCGGTCCGCAGGACGAGGTGGCCGCGGTCGCCGCCGCGCTGGACTCCATGGCCGCGTCGCTGCAGGGGAAGCTGCTGGCCGAGCAGCGGTTCACGGCGGATGTCGCGCATGAGCTGCGCACGCCGCTGACCGGGCTGCACGCGGCGGCGGAGCTGCTGCCGCCGGGCCGTCCGACGGAGCTGGTGCGCGACCGGGTGGCGGCGCTGCGCACCCTCACCGAGGACCTGCTGGAGATCTCCCGGCTGGACACCGGCCGGGAGCGGGTGGAGCTGGACACCGAGCAGTTGGGGCCGCTGGCCGAGCGGGCGGTGCGGGCGGCGGGGAACGGTACGGAGGTCAGGGTCGTACGGGACGTGTCCGTGGAGACGGACCGGCGGCGGCTGGAGCGGGTGCTGGGCAATCTCGTGGCGAACGCGCACAACCACGGGCGGGGGCCGGTGGTGCTGACCGTCGACGGGCCGGTGGTGACCGTTCGTGACCACGGGGACGGGTTCCCGGAGTACCTGGTCGCGCACGGCCCGCAGCGGTTCCGCACGGAGGGCGGTACGCGGGGGCACGGTCTGGGGCTGACCATCGCGCGCGGGCAGGCCGAGGTGCTGGGGGCGCGGCTGGAGTTCGCGAACGCGCCGGAGGGCGGGGCGGTGGCCACCCTGACACTCGCGGCGGAGTGAGCACCCGGTTCGTGTCCTCCTATGGCCCAGCGTGAGGGGCGGCACCCCGGGGGCGCTCCTAATGTGTCGATTAGTCAGCTTCGGCACCTTTGCCCCCACATGGAGGTATCCCCCATGCCCCTGCGCACCCGCCTCGCCATAGCCACCGTCGCCGGGCTCCTCGCCGCAGCGGCCGCCGTCACGCCCGCCGCCGCGGACGGCGACCGGGATCCGGGTGGCGGCAACGGCAACAGCCAGCACCACTCGAGCGGCGGCAACGGCAACGGCCACCACGACCCGAGCGGCGGCAACGGCGACAACGACCCGAACGGCTGGAGCGGGAACGGCCGGCACGACCCGAGCGGCGGCAACGGTGACCACCAGGGCCGCCACGACCAGCGCCTCTACGAGGGCGTCGTCACGGCGAACACGCTGGCGCTGCGCAGCGCCCCGAACCGCGGTTCGCAGATCATCCGGTTCGCCCATCGGGGCGACGTCGTCAAGATCTTCTGCAAGACGGGCGGTGAGACCGTGCAGGGCAACCCGCTCTGGTACCTGCTGACGGACGGCACCTGGGCCTGGGGCGCGGCCCGGTACATCGACAACATCGGCCCCGCACCACGCTGGTGCTGACACCCTGTCACCCAAAGGCAGACAAGATGCACTGTTTGGGTAGATTCCGGCCATGAGCAAGGCCGGAATCACCGTGGCGACGGCGGACCCGCCCCCGCCCGCCGTCCGCCGCCTCCCCCGGCGCCGGGGCATCGAACTCGCCCTCATCGTGCTGGCCGTCCTGCTGTCGGTGTACGGCTACTGCGCCGTGGGCCTCGCCCGGCACGGAACGCTGCCGCCCGGTGCCGCCGGCTACGGCTCCGGCCTCGGCGTACTGGCGCTGCTGGCCCATCTGACGGTGCGTCTGCGGGCCCCCTACGCCGACCCCCTGCTCCTCCCGCTGGGGGTGCTGCTGAACGGGCTGGGCCTGGTGCTGATCTACCGGCTCGACCTGGAGACCCCGGGCGACCGGGCGGCACCGGCCCAGCTGGTGTGGTCAACGCTGGGCGTGGCGCTGTTCATCCTGGTCGGCCTGCTGCTGCGCGACCACCGGGTGCTCCAGCGCTACACGTACGTCTGCGTGGTCGCGGCCCTGGTCCTGCTCACGCTGCCGATCCTGTTCCCGGCGGTGAACGGGGCCCGCATCTGGATCCGGATCGCCGGGTTCTCCATCCAGCCGGGCGAGTTCGCGAAGGTGCTGCTGGCGGTGTTCTTCGCCGCGTACCTGGCGGCGAACCGCAACGCGCTGGCCTACACCGGCCGCCGCATCTGGAAGCTCCAGCTCCCCACCGGCCGCGTGCTCGGTCCGATCGTCGCCGTCTGGCTGGTGAGCGTCGGGGTGCTGATCCTGGAACGCGACCTCGGCACCTCGCTGCTGTTCTTCGGCCTGTTCGTGGTGCTCCTCTACGTGGCCACCGGCCGCACCGGCTGGATCGCGGTCGGCCTGCTGCTGGCCGCGCTGGGTGCGGTCGCCGTGGGCCGGCTGGAACCGCACGTACACAGCAGGATCGAGACCTGGCTGCACCCCTTCGCCTCCATCGAGGCCGGCGAGGGCGCCAACCAGCTCGCCCAGTCGCTGTTCGCCTTCGCGGAGGGCGGCATGCTCGGCACGGGCCTCGGACTCGGGCACTCCTTCCTGATCGGCTTCGCCGTGAAGTCGGACTTCATCCTGGCCACCGCGGGCGAGGAACTCGGCCTGGCCGGCCTCAGCGCCATTTTCCTCCTCTACGGCCTGCTGGTGGAGCGCGGTTTTCGTGCGGGTCTCGCACAGCGCGAGCCCTTCGGCCGGCTGCTCGCGGTCGGCCTCGCCTCACTGGTGGCGCTCCAGGTGTTCGTGATCGCGGGCGGGGTGACCGGGCTGATCCCGCTGACCGGCATGGCGATGCCGTTCCTGGCACAGGGCGGCTCGTCGGTGGTCACCAACTGGGCGATCGTGGCGCTGCTGGTCCGGGTCAGCGACTCGGCACGGCGCAGTTACGACGGGCAGGACGTCCGGTGACCCGGCACATCCGGCACGCCGGGTACTTCTGCGCGCTGCTGCTGGTGGCCCTGCTGGTGAACGCCGCCCGCGTCCAGGTCGTCCAGGCACCGTCGTACGACCGCAACCCGGCCAACCGGCGCCCCGACATCGCCCGCTACGAGCAGCCACGCGGGGACATCTGGGTCGGTGGGCGTCCGGTCACCGGTTCCCGGGACACCCGCGAGCACCTCCGCTACGAACGGACCTACACGGACGGCCCGATGTACGCCCCGGTCACGGGCTTCGCCTCCCAGCTGTACGGGACGACGCTGCTGGAGAGCACGGAGGACGGCGTGCTGTCCGGCGCGGATCCGATGCTCGCGCCGTTCCCGCTGTGGAACGACTTCACGCGTGCGCGCAACGCGGGTGGGGACGTCGTCACGACGCTCCACCCGGCCGCCCAGGAGGCCGCGTACCGGGGACTCTCGGGCCGCAAGGGCGCGGTGGCGGCGCTGGAGCCGTCGACCGGCCGGATCCTGGCCCTGGTGTCCGCCCCGTCCTACGATCCCCAGCCGCTCTCCGGCAACGGCTCGGCGGCGGCCCGGGCCTGGCAGCGGCTCACCGCGGACAAGGACAAGCCGATGCTCAACCGGGCGGTGCGGCAGACCTACCCGCCGGGCTCGACGTTCAAGGTCGTCACCGCGGCCGCCGCGCTGGACGCCGGCGTGGTCACGGACCTCGATGCGCCGACCGACTCCCCCGACCCCTACCGGCTGCCCGGAACGCGCACGCGCCTGACGAACGCGTCGAAGGGCTGCGCGGACGCCTCCCTGCGCGAGGCCTTCACCTTCTCCTGCAACACCGTGTTCGCCAAGCTGGGTGCGGAGGTGGGCGTGACGGACATGACAGCCACGGCGCGTGCCTTGGGCTTCAACAACGGGGAGCTGAGGATCCCCTTCCCGGTGGCCCGGTCCACGTTCGACACCACCCTCGACGGGGCCCAGCTCGCCCTGTCGTCGATCGGCCAGTACAACACCCGCGCCACACCGCTGCAGATGGCGATGGTCGCGGCGGCCGTGGCGAACGGCGGCCAGGTACGGGACCCCTACCTGGTGGAGCGCACGACCCGGCCGGGCGGCAGCACCCTCGCGGCGGCCGGTTCACGGGCGATCCGCCAGGCGATGTACCCGTCCACCGCCGGCCGGCTGCGTGCGATGATGCGGGACGTGGTCGAGAACGGCACCGGCCGCGGCGCCGCGATCCGCGGTGCCAAGGTCGGCGGCAAGACCGGCACCGCCCAGCACGGCCTCGGCAACTCCGGCATCCCGTACGCCTGGTTCGTCTCCTGGGCACAGGGCGACCGGGACCTGGTGCCGCGGGTGGCGGTCGCGGTCGTCGTGGAGGACGCGGAGGCCGACCGCGGGGAGATCACCGGGGGCGGCGACGCGGCGCCGATCGCGCGGGCGGTGATGGAGGCGGTGCTCAAGTCGCCCTGAGCGGTGCCCGGTTGCTGAGACAGGGCTGGCGGCCGCGAAGTCGCCCGACCTAACGTTCGGTCCATGACCGAGACCACAGCCACGTACGAACTCGCCCAGGTCAACATCGCCCGCCTGAAGGCTCCGCTGGACTCACCGCAGTTGAAGGGCTTCGTCGACGCCCTGGATCCGGTGAACGCCGACGCCGACGCGGCCGACGGCTTCGTGTGGCGCCTGCAGGGCGACACCGGCAACGCCACGGACGTGTCCGTCTTCGGCGACTCCTGGCTGATCCTCAACATGTCGGTATGGCGCGACACCAACGCGCTGACGGCGTACATGTACCAGGGCAGGCACCGGGAGATGCTCGCCCGGCGGCGCGAGTGGTTCGAGCGGGTCGAGGAGGCCATGGTCACGATGTGGTGGGTGCCGGCCGGTCACCGCCCGACCGTGGCCGAGGCGGAATCCCGCCTCCTGCACATCCGCACCCACGGCCCGACGCCGTACGCCTTCACGCTGCGGATGCCGTTCCCGCCCCAGGGCGCCGAGCCGCTGATCGGCGAGGTGCCGGAGGGGCTGGGCTGCGCGCTCTGACGAGCACACAGCCGTCCGCCGTCCCCGCCTGCATCCGGGCGGGGACGGCGGCCCGACGTTCACACCCGCGCACCCACGTGAGGTAGACACCGGGTCAACAAGTGACGCGCAGGGGATTGACGAGCTTGCTGACAAGCAGTCTCATAAGTGCATCAGTGACGTGTGCACAACGAGGTGGCAGCCATGACGACCCTGACGGAAGCCGACGCGCTCGACGGCCTGCGCGATGCCCTCGGCCTGCTGAAGGACCGGGAGCAGGTGGCCCAGCGGCTGCTCGACTCCTCCGCCAAGCACTCCTTCGACCCGGACAAGGAACTGGACTGGGACGCGCCCTTCGAGGAGGGCAAGTGGTTCTGGCCGCCGGAGCTGGTCTCGCTCTACGACACCCCGCTGTGGAAGCGGATGGGCGAGGAGCAGCGGATCCTGCTCTCCCAGCACGAGGCGGCGGCCCTGGCCTCCCTGGGCATCTGGTTCGAGATCATCCTGATGCAGCTGCTGGTCCGGCACATCTACGACAAGGCGGCGACGAGCGCACACGTCCGCTACGCCCTCACCGAGATCGAGGACGAATGCCGGCACTCCAAGATGTTCGCCCGGCTGATAGCCCAGGGCGACACGCCCTGGTACCCGGTCAGCCGCGCCCACCAGCAGCTGGGCCGGCTGTTCAAGACCATCTCGACCACGCCGGGCTCCTTCACGGCGACCCTGCTGGGCGAGGAGGTCCTGGACTGGATGCAGCGCCTGACGTTCCCCGACGAGCGGGTGCAGACCCTGGTCCGCGGCGTCACCCGCATCCACGTCGTGGAGGAGGCCCGGCACGTCCGCTACGCCCGCGAGGAACTCCGCCGCCAGATGGTGACCGCCCCCAAGTGGTCCCAGGAGTTCACCCGCATCACCTCCGGCGAGTTCGCCCGGGTCTTCTCGGTGGCCTTCGTGAACCCCGACGTCTACACGAACGTGGGCCTCGACAAGCGGGAGGCCCTCGCCCAGGTCCGCGCGAGCGGCCACCGCCGGGAGGTCATGCAGAACGGCTCCAGGCGCCTGACCGACTTCCTCGACGACATCGGCGTACTGCGCGGCGTCGGCCGACGCCTGTGGAAGTCGTCAGGACTGCTGGCGTAGGAGACAGGCACCAAGGCCGTCGGCCGCCCACAACGGCAGGGGACACCCCCCGCGCGGCCCCGCCCCACCACCCGGCGCAAGGAGAAGGACCCGCACCCGCACGACCACCGCTACGCAGCCCCCGGCACCCCGATTACGCTGCGAGGCATGACACCAGCCGCCCCCACCCCCGCCTACCGGCGACTCAGCGTCGAGGAACGCCGTAGTCAGCTCCTCACCTCGGCGCTGAAACTCTTCGCCCACCGCGCCCCGGAGGAGGTGTCCCTCGACGACGTGGCGGAGGCGGCCGGGGTCTCGCGGCCGCTGGTGTACCGGTACTTCCCGGGCGGCAAGCAGCAGCTCTACGAGGCCGCCCTGCGCTCCGCCGCCGACGAGCTCCAGCACTGCTTCGACGAACCCCGCGAAGGCCCGCTCCTGCCCCGCCTCTCCCGCGCCCTCGACCGGTACCTCGCCTTCGTCGACCAGCACGACACCGGCTTCAGCGCCCTCCTCCAGGGCGGCAGCGTCGTGGAGACGTCCCGCACCACCGCCATCGTGGACGGCGTGCGCCGTGTCGCCGCCGAGCACATCGTCAGCCACCTGGGCGTCACCGGCCCCGGTCCCGGCCTGCGCATGACCATCCGCATGTGGATCACGGCGGTGGAGGCGTCGTCGCTCATCTGGCTCGACGAGGACAAGCAGCCCACCGCCGGGGAACTCCGCGACTGGCTCGTCGAGCAGTTCGTGGCGATGCTGACGGTGACCGCCCGCCGTGACCCGCAGACCGACGCCCTGGTCCGGGCGCTCGCCGAGGATCCCCGACACTGATCCCGTGAGAAGCGAAGACACCCCCTTCGAGGGCGGCCCCATGGACGGCAGGGTCCTGCCCGTCCTCCTCGGCATCACCGGCCACCCGCCCAAGACGTACCGCATCCCCGTCCCGGACCCCGACGGCGGGCCGGACACCGTGCTCGTCTACCGCCGCGTGCCCCGGGGACCGGGCAAGGTCGGCCTGTCCAACCGCTGGAAGTACGCCTACGCCCCGGAGGGGATCCCGCCCCGCCGTCTGAACTGGCCCTGGTCGAAGCCAGCCGCCACGCCGCCCGGCAAGCCGGACGACGCCGACGGGTGACCCCGTTGCGCCGAACCGCGCACACCCACCGCGCGCAGCGCACGCACCCGCCTGATCCTCACGGTGTCCGGCGGCACCACGCCGCCCACGCAACGGAGGTGATGGCATGTCAGGAAAGCTGCTGCGTCTGGTCTGCATCGCGGCGACGGCGGCCGGAACCGCCCTGGCACCCGTCCCGGCCACGGCCGTCCCCGAGCCGGACGCGGGACAGTCCACGGCCGTCCCCGAGCCGGACGCGGAACAGTCCACGGCCGTCCCCGAGCCGGGCGCGGAACAGTCCACGGTCGCGGTCCTTCTGACGGATCTTCAGAGGCTGTACCGCAAGGCCGAGGAGGCCACCGAGGCCTACAACGCCACCGAGGAGAAGCTGAAGAGGCAGCGCGCCGAGACCGACCGTCTGGACCGCGCCCTCGCTCGCGCCCGGCTCTCCCTGCACGACAGCCGGGGCGCGGCCGGCCGGCTGGCCCGGCAGCAGTACCAGAGCAGCACCGACCTCTCCCCGTACGTCCGCCTGCTCCTGGCCCGCGATCCGCAGCACGCGATCGAGCAGGGCCATGTGATCGGCCGGCTCGCGCAGGAGCGGGCCGGCAGCATCACCCGGCTGACCGGCGACGAGCGCAAGGCCGACGAACTGGCCCGCAAGGCCCGCACCGCACTCGACCGGCAGCTCGCCCTCACCGAGCGGCGCAAGAAGGAACGGGACGAGGTCCGCACCCGCCTCCACGACGTCGAGGAACTGCTCGCCTCCCTCAGCCGCGAACAGCTCACCGAGCTTGCCGAGTTCGAGCGGAAGGGCATCGCGAAGGCACAGGAGAAGTTCATGGCGTCCGGCGCGCTCGGCAGCGAAGCAGACGTCGACGACGGCGGCGGGAGCGGCAAGAACAACGACAGCGACGGCACCGGCGGCAGTGTCCGTACCCCGTCGGCCGAGGGCGGCCGCGCCGTGGACCACGCCGTGCGGCAGATCGGCAAGCCGTACGAGTGGGGCGCGGAGGGCCCGCGGACGTACGACTGCTCGGGGCTGACCTCGCAGGCGTGGGCCGAGGCCGGGACGCCCGTCCCCCGGACCAGCCAGGAGCAGTGGAAGCAGCTGGAGCGGATCCCGCTGGACGAACTGCGCCCCGGCGACCTGGTCGTGTACTTCCCTGAGGCCACGCACGTGGCGCTGTACCTCGGCGACGGCATGGTCGTCCATGCACCCCGTCCGGGCGCGAAGGTGAAGGTGTCACCGGTCGCGGCCAACCCGGTCCTGGGTGCCGTACGGCCGGACCCGGGCGGGGAGCCCCTGCGGCGTTACGAGCCGCCGGTGCTCCCCGAGGGCGCCACGGACGGGTCCGACGAGGGCTACGACGGTTACGCGGCGCCCGCGCCGGACACCTCGGCCAGGTAGGCCTGTGTCTTGTCCGGGTCGTAGAAGAAGTTCTCGAAGTCGGCCGGGTCGTTGAAGCCGTTGGCGAAGCGGTCGGCGACCGGCTGGAGCTCACCGGCGGCACCGATGAGGTTCAGGATGTGCTCCGGCGGCGGCGCGAGCATCGCGTTGGTCCACTTGGTGACGTGCTGGGCGGTGTTCCAGTAGCGGTCGAAGGTGGCGCGCATCCACTCCTCGTCGAACGGCTTGTCGCCGTGCTCGACGATCGAGGAGAGGTAGGCGGCGGCGCACTTGGACGCCGAGTTGGAGCCCTGCCCGGTGATGGGGTCGTTGGCCACGACGACGTCCGCCACGCCGAGCACGAGTCCGCCGCCGGGGAGGCGGCCGATCGGGTTGCGGACGGTGGGGGCGTAGCGGCCGGCCAGCGTGCCGCCGGCGTCGGTCAGTTCGACCTTGGTGGCCCGCGCGTACTCCCAGGGGACGTACCGCTCCATGAGTTCCAGGGTCAGGGAGAGGTGCTCCGCGGGGTCCTTCACGCCGTTGAAGGCGTCGAGCGGGCCGCCGGGTATGCCCTCCCAGAACAGGATGTCGGCGCGACCGGAGGTGGTCAGGGTCGGCATGACGAACAGCTCGCCGACGCCCGGCACGAGGTTGCAGCGGACCGCTTCGGTGCCCGGATGCTCGGGGCGCGGGCCGAGGCCGTGGACGTACGACACGGCCAGCGCGCGCTGCGGCTCGGTGTAGGGGGAGCGCTCGGCGTCGCGGCCGAACATCTGGACCAGCTCGCCCTTGCCGGCGGCGACGAGCACCAGGTCGTAGGTGCGGGAGAAGTAGTCGAGGTCGCCGACGGCCGCGCCGTGGATGACGAGCTGTCCGCCGCGCTGGGCGAACGTCTCCATCCAGCCGGCCATCTTCACGCGCTGGTCGACGGACTGCGCGTATCCGTCGAGCCGGCCCAGCCAGTCGATGGCGCGGGCGGCGGGGCCCTCGGCCCAGGAGCCGGGGGCGGCGACCGAGACGCCGAGTCCTTCGATCTTCGGGGCCTGGGACTCCCAGAAGTTCAGCTGGAGATCGCGCTCGTGCTGCAGGGCCGTGTGGAACATGCACTGCGTGGACATGACCCGGCCGGTGCGGATCTCGTCCGCCGTCCGGTTGGACATCAGGGTGACCTCGTACCCCTGTGCCTGGAGGCCGAGAGCGATCTGGAGCCCGGACTGACCGGCTCCGACGACGAGTATCTTCCGCATGCGGGCTGTCCTCTACTCGGGGGTTTCGTCGAGCGCGTGGCCCACGAGGGCCAGGAGGGTCTCGATCACGGAGATCCGGCGACGCGCGTCCATGATCATGACAGGTATGTGCCGCGGGATGGTCAGGGCCTCCCGCACGTCCTCCGGCTCGAACAGCTCACTGCCGTCGAAGTGGTTGACCGCGACGACGTACGGCAGCCCGGAGCTCTCGAAGTAGTCCAGGACCGGGAAGCAGTCCTTCAGGCGGCGGGTGTCGGCCAGGACGACCGCGCCGATCGCACCGCGCACGATGTCGTCCCACATGAACCAGAATCGCTGCTGGCCCGGCGTGCCGAACAGGTAGAGCACCAGGTCGTCGTCGAGCGTGATGCGCCCGAAGTCCATGGCCACGGTGGTGGTGGACTTGCCCGGCGTGGCGGTGAGGTCGTCGGTCGCCTCGCTCGCCTCGGTCATCAGCGCCTCGGTCTGCAGGGGCGTGATCTCCGAGACGGCGGTGACCAGCGTGGTCTTGCCCACGCCGAAGCCGCCCGCCACCACGATCTTCGTGGCGATGGGGGCACGGGTGCGGTCCGTCTCCCAGGCGTGCATGCTGTCGTCCGGTTGGACGAACGGGGAGGAACCAGCAACGCCGTGAGCGGCGTCAGAGACGACGGAGTCCACTCAGCACCCTTTCCAGCAGAGCCCGGTCCGGGCGGCCCGTGCCATGGCCGGTGCCCGTTCCGTACACACGGATCTTTCCCTGGTCCGCCAGGTCGCTCAGGAGCACGCGGACCACGCCGAGCGGCATCTTCAGCAGCGCGGCGATCTCGGCCACCGTTCGCATCCGGCGGCACAGTTCGACGATGGCCCTCAGCTCCGGCATGACGCGGGTGGAGAGGTGGCCGTTCGTCAGTTCCCTGCGCTCCTCGGGGGCGTCCAGCGCGGCTGTGCTCGCCACGAACGTCTCCACGAGGAGGACGTGGCCGAACCGGGTACGGCCGCCGGTGAGCGAGTAGGGGCGGACCCGGGCGGGTTTGCGGTCACCGCCGCGGACCGGGAGGTGCTGCTTCGGCGTACTGCTCATCGGGCACTCCCCGTCGTCTGGGAATCCTCCAGGGACTTCCGGAGCTCGCTGCGGAGTTCCGGAGTCAGGACGTGACCGGCGCGGCCGACGAACAGGGCCATGTGGTACGCCACCACGCTCATGTCGCAGTCCGCGGAGCCGTGGACGCCGAGCAGCGAGCCGTCGCTGATCGACATCACGAACAGGCTGCCCTCGTCCATCGCGATCATCGTGTGCCGGACGCCGCCGAAGTCCATCAGCCGGGCGGCGCCGATGGTGAGGCTGCCGATGCCGGAGACGATGGTGGCCAGGTCGGCGGCGGAGCCGCGCGGGCCGGTGCGGCGGGTGCCGCGGGCCTGCAGTGCCTCCCTCGCCTCCTTGTTGCGGTGGTCGTCGGAGGAGAGCAGGAGCAGTCCGTCGGAGGAGACGACCGCTACCGAGAGGATGCCGGGTACCTCCTCGACGAGGTTGGTGAGCAGCCAGTGCAGGTTGCGTGCCTCACTGCTCAGTCCGATCAGTCCGAAGGTACTGGGCGCGGTCAACTGCTTGCCTCCTCGACTGTGCCCCCCGTGGATTCTTCGGATCCAGCTGGTCCTGCAGCGCCGGTGGCCGGCCGCTGGTGCGAGGCCGTCCTCTCGGCGATCTCCGCCTCCACGTCGCGGTAGCCCGCCTGCGCGCCCTGGCGGAAGCCGCCCAGGCGGCGGCGCAGGGCTTCGGCGTCGACGGAGCCGCTGCGCTGGCGCGGGGCGGTGGTCTGTGCGGTGATCTTCGGGGTGCGCTTGGGGAGGCCCTTGTCGGTGACGCGGTCCTCCTCCTCGTCGGGCGCGCGCTCGTGCTCCGGGCTCTCGTCCCGCTCCGCGCCGCCCGTATGGGCCCCGCCTTCGGACGCGGGCTGCCCGTACGGGCCGGTCCCGCCCGTGCGGGAAGCGACGTCGGACGCGTGCCGCTCGTGCGGGCCGGTCTCACCCGTGCGGGAAGCGACGTCGGACGCGGGCTGCCCGTACGGGCCGGTCTCGGCGCCGTCGACCGCGGGTCCGTGCCCCGCCGGGTGCCGCTCGTGCGGGCCGGTCTCGGCGCCGTCGACCGCGGGTCCGTGCCCCACCGGGTCCGGCTCCCCCGCCTGCGCCGGGATCAGCAGCTCCATCGTGGTCTCCGCGGGGGATTCCACGGGTGCGGCGGTCTCGTCCGGGCCGGCGTGCGGCCTCGGCTCGGGGTCTGCCGCGAGTTCGCCGGGCGTCGGGTCGCTGGACGCCGCCGGGTCGACAGGGGCGGCCGGATCGCGCTCGGCCGGGGAGGCGTGGGCGGCCTGATCGGCGGGCGCCACCGGGGAGGCGTGGGCGGCCTGATCGGCGGGCGCCACCCGGGCGTCCCGCGTCACCGGGCCGGCGGCGTGTGCCCCCGGCTCGGTGTGCGCCGTCGGCTCACCGGGCGCTGCCGGCTCGGCCGATGTCGCCGGGATCGCCGTTTCGGGCGACTCCGGCGCCTCCAGCACCTCGGGCGCCTCGGACGCCTCCGCCGGTTCCGGCTCCCCGGCCGGTTCCGGGTGGGGGGTGGGCGTCGTGGTCTCCACGGCTTCGTCCTGGCGTACCGCCTTCTCCGCCAGGGCCACCAACGGGTCGTCACCGGATGCGCGGCCGTGCAGGACGTTGGAGTTGGCCTCGGCGTCGGCGCCCGGGAAGGAGTAGGAGTGGGTCGTGCCGGTGAGGGGGCCGGAGGCCGGTACGGCCACGGGCGGGGCGGCGGCGAGGAGCGTGCGCGGCAGGACGACGACCGCCGCGACACCGCCCTGCTTCTGCTCGCGCAACTGGACGCGCACGCCGTGGCGGTGGGCGAGCCGGGCCACGACGTACAGGCCGAGGCCGAGACCGTCCTCGCCCTCCTGGTCGTAGGGCGCCTCGGGGTCGAAGTCGGCGAGGCGGGAGTTGAGGCGCTCCAGCCGGTCCTCGGTCATGCCGATGCCCTCGTCCTGGACGGACAGCATGACCTCGCCGTTCTCCAGCAGCCAGCCGGAGATCTCGACGGGCAGGTCGGGCGGGGAGAACGAGGTGGCGTTCTCCATGAGTTCGGCCAGCAGGTGGGAGAGGTCGTCCGCGGCGAACCCGGCGATGTGCGCGTGCGGCGGCAGCGCGGCGATCCTGACCCGCTCGTACCGCTCGATCTCGCTCACCGCGGCCCGGACGACGTCCACCAGCGGTACCGGTCCGGCGGCGTGCTGGACGTGCTCGGTGCCGGCGAGCACCAGGAGGTTCTCGCTGTGCCGGCGCATGACCGTCGCGAAGTGGTCGAGCTTGAACAGCGTGGCGAGGCGGTCCGGGTCCTGCTCGCGCTCCTCCAGGTTCTCGATGACGGCCAGTTGCCGCTCGACCAGGCCGAGGGTGCGCAGGGCGAGGTTGACGAACGTCCCGCCGATGGCCGTGCGCAGCCGCTCCAGCTGGGCGGCGGACTCGGCGAGTTCGCCGCGCAGTTCCTCGCGGGCGTCGGCCATCTTCTGGCGCTGCCCGACGAGGTGCTTGCGGTCGGACTCCAGCGTGGTGATCCGCTCGGTGAGGGCGGCCGCGTGCGCGTGCAGGGCGTTGACGGAGCGGACGGCCTGGGCGAACTCGTCGTTGCGGCCGGTGAACTTCACCGGCTCCTCTGCCGCCGGGTCCTCGGCCTCGGCGAGGCGCTTGGACCCCAGGCGCAGGACGGCGAGCGGTCGGGTGAGGCTGCGGGCCATGCCCGTGGCGACACCGACCGCGAGCAGCATGAGGGCGCCGAGGATCGCGATGCGGATCTCCAGCGCGGTGACGTCGTCGTCGCGCAGCGCCTCGAGGTCCTTGGTGCGGCGGTCGTAGAGGGCCGACTCCACGCCGCGCATCAGGTCGACGCGGGCGGACAGGGCCGCGTCCAGCCTCTTGGTGCTGGTGGCGAGGTCGGTGCGGGAGAGCGTCGGCTGGTCGGTCAGGGTGGCGAGGTACTTGTCGGCGGAGTTGACCTCGGTGCCGGTGACCGTGGAGTCGAAGGAGGCGCGGGCCGGCTTGGGCGCGGTGCCGCGGAAGTCGGCCAGGGCCGCGTCGGAGCGCAGCCGGGCCTGCTGGGCGGCGGCGCTGAGGGCGTCGCGCTGCCGGGCGTCGGCGTCCGAGGAGGTGGAGCTCTCGCTCGGCAGGCCGGTGACGGGGTCGATGACCGTCTCGGTGCTGCGCGGCACGCTCAGCGCGGCGAGCAGCAGCCCGCGGGCCGCGGCGGCCTGCTGGACGGCGGAGTCCAGCTCGGCCAGCGCGTAACCGCCGGCACCCGCGCGCGGCGGGGTCCGCTGCGCCAGCTGCTCGGCGAGGTCGTGGAGTTCGGTGATGGCGCGGGAGTACGCCTGGTGCGCTTCGAGGGCGCTGCTCTTGCCGGTGAGCGCAGCCCTGCGCACGGCCGCTATGCCGTCGAGGTCCGAGCGGAGGGAGGCGGGCGTGTCGGTGTCGGAGCGCAGCTCCTCGACCTGCCGGTCCACCCGGGCGCTGCGCTGCTCGGAGGGCGCCTTGGACTTGGGGCGCCCGGCGGCGATGTAGGAGGTGACGTCGTCCCGCTCGTCGGCGAGGGAGTGCGCGAGCGCGAGCGCGTCCTGCGTCTGCTCCGCGAGCGTCACCAGTTCCTGGGAGTCGTGGAGCTGCCCGGAGGCGGCCAGGACGGACGGGGTGCCGGCCCCGGCGATGGCCGCGGCGACCACGGCCACGGCCACGATCAGCCGGTTGCGTACATGCGTGGGACGGCCCGTGCCGGTGGGGGGCGTCGGCTCAGCGCCCTGAACGGGGGCCTTCTGCTTGCCTGTGCGACGAGGCCGCGTCTTCTGCACCGGTGCTCGCATTCCTGACTCGTGAACCCTTGGGCCCGGATGACGCTCCGTCAACTGGTGCGTACTCCCGGTACACTTCCCGACCCTCCCAGCGCCGGTGGGCAGCGCACGCGCATCACCTGACCCGCCACCCGAAGGAGTGAACCCCGGACGGGAGTTGAGGGGCAAGTTCCGCAGGCCCTTGCAGCGACCTTGCGTGGCATGCCGGTTGGACGACGGCGGAGGCCGGTGGCAGTATTCGCCACCACGCCTTCCCGGAACAAATCATTCCATCCCAAACCCGGCGTCTGACCTGCGCGGCTGCGCCGATCCGGCAACCGTTGCCGGTCCCTTGCGGACGTTGTGAAGGGCTCGTGCAGACTGGCCGGATGCGCACTGAACTCGCCTCGGAGCCGGGAGACGCCGACCGCCCCAACGAGGACTTCGCCGGTGTCGGGCTACCGGCCTCGGGACAGGGCGGTTCGGTCGTCGTCCTGGACGGGGTCACGCCGCCGAGGACCGGGACGGGCTGTCTGCATTCCGTTCCCTGGTTCACCGCACGCCTCGGTGGAGCACTGACCGAACTGACCGTTTCACTCCCGGATGCCCCCCTGGTCGACGCCTTGTCCCGCGCCATCGCGCGTACCTCCGAGGCGCACGCCACAACCTGTGACCTTTCTCACCCTCGAACCCCTCAGGCCACAGTGGTCGCGGCCCGATGGAATCCGGAGACGGTCGAGTATCTGGTCCTGTCCGACTCGGCTCTGCTCCTGGAGTCGCCGGACGGCGTGGTCACACCCCTCCTCGACGACCGACTGGCCCTGCTCCCCCGCTCGGCGCTCGCCACGGACGCGCTGGTGGACTCCACGTTCCGCAACATGGAGGGCGGCTTCTTCACGGCGGCCGCCGACCCCTCGGTGGCGGCCCGGGCGGTGACCGGAACCGTGCCCCGTCGCGAGGTCCGTGCCCTGGCCGCGCTGACGGACGGCGCGACGCGCTGGGTCGAGCGGTTCGAGGAGGGCGACTGGACGGACTGCTTCCACCTGATCCGCAAGGAGGGGCCCCAGGCACTGGTGGACCGCGTCCGGACGCTGGAGCGGTCGGACGCCGCCACGACGTCCCTGGGCAGGAGCAAGCGGCACGACGACGCGACGGTGGTGTTCGTCGAGTTCTAGCGCACCACTCAGCGGACGCCGGCCGGCCGGCGCGTGGCCTACTTCTCCATGCCGCGGTTGAGCTGGTTCAGCAGCCGGGCCAGTTCCGTGACCTCGCGGGAGTCCCAGTCGGCCAGGCGGCCGGCGTAACGTGCGCGGCGGGCCTCCCGGACCCGGCGGACGCGGTCGTGGCCCTCCTGGGTGAGGGCGACGAGCCAGGCGCGTCCGTCGGCGGGATCGGGCTCGCGCGCGACCAGCCCGAGCTCCTCCAGGGCGCGCAGCTGGCGGGACATCGTCGCCTTGCCGACCCCGATGTAGGCGGCCAGCTCGGTCGCCCGCTGCTTGCCGTGCTCGTCCAGCCGCACGAGCAGGCCGTACGCGGACGACTCCAGGTCGGGGTGGACCTCGCGGGCCATCTCACCCTGGCTGGCCCGGGCGCGCCGCAGCAGCACGGTCAGCTCGCGCTCCAGCGCCAGGAAGGCGGGCTGATCCACACCGGTTCCGGCCACACCGGCGTCGCGGTGTCCGTCGTCGTTGCCGCCCTCGTGCACGTCAGCCCCTGCCTCGGTCGTCGCCCGGTCGTGGAACGCCGGTACCTGAATTTTCCGCCACCTGCCGCCATCACCGCAGTTCGGCAAGTATTCCGCAGGTCAGGGCGTCCGTGTCCACAGGGCCACCACACGGTGAAGGCCCGGGCCTCCCTCACGAGGAACCCGGGCCTTCCCTATCCGGTCACGCCCGTCACGCCGCGACCGGAACCTCCGGCGCCGCGCTGTTCGTCGCGGGCGCGAGCGCCAGTTCCAGGACCTGGCGGACGTCGGTGACGGCGTGGACGTCGAGCTTGTCCAGCACCTCCGCCGGGACGTCGTCCAGGTCGGGTTCGTTGCGCTTGGGGATGACCACCGTGGTGACCCCCGCCCGGTGCGCGGCGAGCAGCTTCTGCTTCACACCGCCGATCGGCAGGACCCGCCCGGTCAGCGAGACCTCGCCGGTCATCGCCACGTCCGTGCGGACCAGCCGGCCGGACAGCAGGGACGCGAGGGCCGTGGTCATCGTGATGCCCGCGCTCGGGCCGTCCTTGGGGACCGCGCCCGCCGGGAAGTGGATGTGCACGCCCCGGTCCTTCAGATCGCCCACCGGCAGTTCCAGCTCGGCGCCGTGGGAGCGCAGGAAGCTCAGCGCGATCTGCGCGGACTCCTTCATCACGTCGCCCAGCTGGCCGGTCAGGGTCAGCCCGGCCGCGCCCGTCTCCGGGTCGGCCAGGGACGCCTCGACGTACAGGACGTCACCGCCCGCTCCGGTCACCGCGAGGCCGGTCGCCACGCCGGGGACGGACGTGCGCCGCTCGGCCGGGTCCTGAGCGGACTCGGGCACGTGGTGCGGCCGGCCGATCAGGTCACGCAGGTCCTCGTCCCGAACGGTGAAGGGCAGCTTCCGCTCGCCCAGTTCGTGCTGGGCGGCGACCTTGCGCAGCAGCCGTGCGACGGACCGCTCCAGGGTGCGCACACCCGCCTCGCGGGTGTACTCACCGGCGAGCTTGCGCAGCGCGCCCTCGTCGATGGTCACCTCGTCCTCGCCGAGTCCGGCCCGCTCCAGCTGGCGCGGGAGCAGGTGGTCACGGGCGATGACGACCTTCTCGTCCTCGGTGTAGCCGTCCAGGCGGACGATCTCCATCCGGTCGGCCAGTGCCTCCGGGATCGCCTCCAGGACGTTGGCGGTCGCGAGGAAGACGACATCGGACAGGTCCAGCTCGACCTCCAGGTAGTGGTCCCGGAAGGTGTGGTTCTGCGCCGGGTCGAGCACTTCGAGGAGGGCAGCGGCCGGGTCGCCCCGGAAGTCCGAGCCCACCTTGTCGATCTCGTCGAGCAGCACGACCGGGTTCATCGAGCCCGCCTCCTTGACGGCCCGGACGATCCGGCCCGGCAGCGCGCCGACGTAGGTACGCCGGTGGCCGCGGATCTCGGCCTCGTCGCGGACGCCGCCGAGGGCGACGCGGACGAACTTGCGGCCCATGGCGTGGGCGACGGACTCGCCCAGGCTGGTCTTGCCGACGCCGGGCGGCCCGACGAGCGCGAGCACGGCACCGCCGCGCCGCCCGCCGACCACGCCCAGTCCTCGCTCGGTGCGCCGCTTGCGCACCGCCAGGTACTCGGTGATCCGCTCCTTCACGTCCTCCAGGCCGGAGTGCTCGGCGTCGAGGACGGCCTGGGCGCCCTGGATGTCGTAGGCGTCCTCGGTGCGCTCGTTCCACGGCATCTCCAGGACCGTGTCGAGCCAGGTGCGGATCCAGGAGCCCTCGGGCGACTGGTCGGAGGACCGCTCCAGCTTGTCGACCTCCTTGAGCGCGGCCTCACGGACCTTCTCGGGCAGGTCGGCGGCCTCCACGCGGGTGCGGTAGTCGTCTGACTCCTCGCCCCCCTGCTCACCGTTGAGCTCGCGCAACTCCTTGCGGACGGCTTCCAGCTGACGCCGCAACAGGAATTCGCGCTGCTGCTTGTCGACGCCCTCCTGGACGTCCTTGGCGATCGACTCGGCCACGTCCTGCTCGGCGAGGTGGTCGCGCAACTGCTGGGTGGCGAGCTTCAGCCGGGCCACCGGGTCGGCGGTCTCCAGCAGTTCGACCTTCTGGTCGGTGGTGAGGAACGGCGAGTAGCCGGAGTTGTCGGCGAGCGCCGAGACGTCGTCGATGGCCTGGACCCGGTCGACGACCTGCCAGGCGCCGCGCTTGCGCAGCCAGGCGGTGGCGAGGGCCTTGTACTCCTTCATCAGTTCGGCGAGATGCCCGGGCAGGGGCTCCGGCACGGTCTCGTCGACCTGGGTGCCTTCCACCCAGAGGGCGGCACCGGGACCCGTGGTCCCCGCGCCGATGCGCACCCGGCCCCGGCCGCGGATCAGGGCGCCCGGGTCGCCGTCGGCGAGCCGGCCGACCTGCTCGACGGTGCCGAGGACACCGGTGTTCGCGTAGGTCCCGTCGATGCGTGGCACCAGGAGTACCCGGGGCTTTCCGGGCGTTGACCGGGCAGCGGCCTGAGCGGCCTCCACCGCGGCACGGACCTCGGAATCGCTCAGGTCCAGCGGGACCACCATCCCTGGCAGCACGACCTCGCCGTCGAGCGGCAGCACGGGCAGGGTGAGCGGTGTGAACGCCGTGGACTCAGCAGCCATGATCTCCCCTTCGGCAGTCAAGTTGAGCTATGCCGACTCAATGCTTGAGCGGCGCCGGATGTTCCCCAGCCACTGTTCGCTGTCAGCGATCACCCATGACGCCGGGAGCCGGAGGGCGCGTAAGGTCCCCAGGTAAGGGATGATCAGGATTCGCGCTCATTACAGGGGGACGACATGGACGGAACCGTGCAGGCCTGGGTGAACGGATGGGTCGTGTCGCGCGGGGCCGCTCCACCCCTGGCCGAGCCGTGGGGCTGGACCATCGACATGGGGATGTACGGCCACGTCACGCGGCACGTGTTCGGCGCGACGGGCGAGAGCCTCGACGAGACGACCGTCCGCAAGGTGGCCGACGGGGTGACCGGCCGGGGTGTATGGCTGAAGGCCTTCCGGGATCCGTCGGTGGTCTCCGGCTGGCTGGACGACACCTGGTGGATCGACCCCGAGCCCGGCTGCCTGATGACGGTCCCCCTGAAGGCGGACGGCGCTCCGGCCGTCCCCGAGGGTTTCCGGCTGCGCGAGTGGTCGCGCGGTGGAGTGACCCGTCTGATGGTGGCCGCGCCGGACGGGTCCCTGGCGGCCCGCGGACAGGTCACACCGACGGGCGAGACCGCTGTCGTCGACCAGATCGAGACGGCCCCCGAGCACCGCCGCAAGGGTCTGGGCAGCCTCGTCGTACGGACCTTGCAGAACGCCGCCGTCCGGCAGGGGGCGCGGACCGGAGTCCTGGCAGGCACCCCCGCGGGCCGAGGGCTCTACGAGGCGTTGGGCTGGGAGATGGTGGCCCCGCTGACCAGCGCCAGGCACGACCCGCCGGCCTCCGCCGGGGCCTGAAGGCCCTCGTGGTCAGCCCCCGGCCGGGCCGAGGCGCGTCGCGCACCACCGCCGGACCGCCGGCCAGGCCACGATTCCGATGCCCAAGGCGATGAGGTGACCCCAGTTCGTCATCGGGTCGGCGTAGGCGAGCAGGTCCTGGAGCAGCATCCAGCCGAACGCGGCCAGCAGCGGCAGACGCTGCCACCGCGGCAGCAGACCGGCCAGGGCGCCGATACCGGCGGCGACGCCGAAGCTGACGCCGTAGTCGAGGCGGTGCAGGGAGCTGTCCGGAAGGTGACCGGCCAGGACCGCGAGGCCCACGGGGACCTCGGTGGCGAGGGTGGCCAGTACATGGCCGAGGAGGAAGACAGCGGCCGTGCGCAGGGCCCCGATCCGCCGCTCCAGTGCCGTCAGCGCCAGTACGAAGGCGATGGCGAACGGCGAGGTCACCCCGCCCGCGACCCACAGCGCGCTGCCGATCAGCACCAGCCCCGGCGTCCGCAGAAGGTGCGTCACATCCGTGCTGGAGCCCTGGAGCAGGGCGTGCACCAGGGCCGGGTCCGCGTAGGCGGCGATCAGCGAGGTGAGGCAGAGGACGACCGCGTATCCGAAGGTGAACGGCGTCCCGGTGGGGGTCGGCAGCAACCGCCAGGGCCGCGGCGATCGCCGGGGCCCTGCCGCCGGAGTGGGTTCCCGCAGCGCCGCGCCTGCCGTCTCGCGCGGGATCCGCTGCCGCGGCACCCCGTCCAGCAGCCCCGGCACGTCCTGGACGGGCGCGCCCGTCGGCTTCGGTGTGGCCGTCTCGGGGGGCGGCGCGGGGCGTTCCACGAAAGGCGCTCCTTTCCCTCAGGTCCCAGCCTTCGCGGCGGACCCCGCGCTGTCTGTGACCCGCGCCACGCTGGAGCCGATGCACAGCAACCCGCAAGCATCGCCCCGAGTCCCCCAGGGGGCCCGGGGAAATACGAGGCACCACACCCCTCTGCCCTGCCAGGATGCCCCCATGCCTACCCCTTACGACATTCCCGACGTCCTGGACCGTCGCGAGGGCCCCCACGGTGAGGTGGTGCTGCGACGGCACGGTGACCGGCTGGAGATCATCGCCAACGGCTGTTTCCTGATGGACACCTCCGACGGCCGCTCGGAGCGGCGGCTGGTCGACGCGGCACTGGACGCCCTGGCCGGCCGGGACCGCCCCGAGGTCCTGATCGGCGGGCTCGGCGTCGGCTTCTCCCTCGCGCACGCCGCCGCGGACCCGCGCTGGGGACGGATCACAGTGGTGGAACGCGAGCACGCGATCGTCGAGTGGCACCGCGACGGCCCGCTCTCCGCGCTCTCCGCCCAGGCTTTGGCCGACCCCCGCACGCATATCGTCGAGGCCGATCTCGTCGCACACGTCAATGAGACATCCGACACATATGACGCCCTGTGTCTCGACATCGACAACGGACCCGGCTGGACCGTCACCGAAGGCAACGGAAATCTGTACCGGGCGGCCGGACTGGCAAGCTGTGCAAGGGTGTTGAGACCCGGCGGGGTTCTGGCCGTCTGGTCCGCCCAGCCGTCTCCGGAATTCGAAGAAACCTTGCGGAATGCCGGGTTCCAGCAGGTGCGTACCGAAGAGATCCCGGTTGCCCGGGGCGTTCCGGACGTGGTGCACCTCGCCATCAGCCCTGGATAGCAAAGGCGTACTGACTCCCCGTACGCTGCTCCCCTGACGCCGATCATTCAAGCGTCAATCGCAACCATGCGCAGGCATAGCCAGTCAGAAGGAATCACCCCACTGATTCCGGAAAGCACACCCCAGGGGCGGGCGATGGAGCAGACACAGACCTCCCACAACGGTTCGGCGACGGCTACTCCGGGCGCGCAGCGCCGGGTCCTGGTGGTCGAGGACGACGCGACGATCGTGGACGCCATCGCGACCCGCCTGCGGGCCGAGGGATTCCTCGTGCAAACAGCGGGCGACGGCCCGGCCGCGGTCGACACGGCCGAGGCGTGGCAGCCCGACCTGCTGATCCTCGACATCATGCTGCCCGGCTTCGACGGTCTGGAGGTCTGCCGACGCGTGCAGGCCGCCCGCCCGGTGCCGGTGATGATGCTCACCGCGCGCGACGACGAGACCGACATGCTGGTCGGCCTCGGTGTCGGCGCCGACGACTACATGACCAAGCCCTTCTCGATGCGGGAGCTGGCGGCGCGCGTGCATGTCCTGCTGCGCCGGGTGGAGCGGGCCGCCATCGCGGCGGCCACCCCCCGCTCCGGCATCCTGCGCCTCGGCGAACTGGAGATCGACCACGCACAGCGCCGGGTCCGGGTGCGCAGCGAGGACGTCCACCTCACGCCCACCGAGTTCGATCTGCTGGTGTGCCTGGCCAACACCCCGCGCGCGGTGCTCTCCCGTGAGCAGCTGCTGGCCGAGGTCTGGGACTGGGCGGACGCCTCCGGCACCCGCACGGTCGACAGCCACATCAAGGCCCTGCGCCGGAAGATCGGCGCCGAGCGGATCCGCACGGTGCACGGCGTGGGTTACGCCCTGGAGACCCCGACGCCATGAGCGGCGGGCCGGCCGCACGGAAAAACCCCGGGGAGAACCCCTGGGGCGGGGTGAGCCCGTTCTCGATCAAGACCAAGCTGGGCGCGCTGGTCGTCATCTCGGTGCTGATCACCACGGGCCTGTCGGTGATCGCGGTGCACACCAAGACGGAGCTGCGCTTCATCACGGTCTTCTCGATGATCGCCACGCTCCTCATTACGCAGTTCGTGGCCCATTCGCTCACCGCACCGCTGGACGAGATGACCGCGGTGGCCCGCTCCATCTCGCAGGGCGACTACACCCGCCGCACGCGGGAGAACCGCCGTGACGAGCTCGGCGACCTGGCCGTGACGATCAACGCCATGGCCGACGAGCTGGAAGCACAGGACAGCCAGCGCAAGGAACTCGTGGCGAATGTCTCGCACGAGCTGCGCACGCCCATCGCCGGTCTGCGCGCGGTGCTGGAGAACATCGTCGACGGCGTCACGCAGGCCGACCCGGAGACCATGCGCACGGCCCTGAAGCAGACCGAGCGCCTCGGCCGGCTGGTGGAGACCCTGCTGGATCTCTCCCGCCTGGACAACGGCGTCGTACCGCTGAAACAGCGGCGCTTCGAGGTGTGGCCGTACCTGTCCGGCGTGCTGAAGGAGGCCAACATGGTCGCCTCCGTACGCGCGGGCATCGCCACCGGCTCGGGCAGTCACACCCGTACGGACGTCCATCTGCACCTCGACGTCCATCCACCGGAGTTGACCGCGCACGCCGACCCGGAGCGCATCCACCAGGTCGTCGCCAATCTCATCGACAACGCGGTCAAGCACAGCCCGCCGCACGGCCGGGTGACGGTCAAGGCGCGGCGCGGTGCCCTGCCGGAGTCGCTGGAGCTGGAGGTGCTGGACGAGGGCCCCGGCATTCCGAAGTCCGAGTGGCACCGTGTCTTCGAGCGGTTCAACCGCGGCAGCGCCAAGCGGCCGCAGGGGCCGGGCAGCGACGGCGGCACGGGCCTCGGCCTGGCCATCGCCCGCTGGGCCGTGGACCTGCACGGGGGCCGGATCGGAGTGGCCGAATCCGAGCGGGGTTGCCGGATTCTTGTCACTCTTCCGGGACTGTCATCCGTGCCAAGTTGACGTAAAGTTCGAAGCGGAGCCACAAGATCCACGGGCGTCCGCGCTGACGGACACGTGTGATCAGGCACGGGCCCGCGCCATCGGCGCCCTGGGCCCTGCCTCGCTCTTGTCTCATAAAGCGGAACCACGCTTGTTTCCCGCCATTTCAAGCCCCGAAACACGGTTCCAGATGTGATGTGCACGACGTTGAACGGGCCCGGCCTGACCTACCCCCTCCAGGGGGCGTAGCCTTGATTCCCGCTGTCCATCATCTTGTGAAGCGGAAGAGGGCGGTTGCCGCCGTGTCGCCACAGTCCCCCAGTAACTCGAGCATCTCGACCGACACCGACCAAGCGGGGAAGAACCCTGCTGCGTCGTTCGGTGCCAACGAGTGGCTCGTCGACGAGATCTATCAGCAGTACCTCCAGGACCCGAATTCGGTAGACCGAGCCTGGTGGGACTTCTTCGCCGACTACAAGCCAGGGGCGGCTGCCGCCTCGGCTCCGGCGGGTACCGCGGCCGCGGGGGCCGCAGGGACCACCACCGCTCAGGCGGCCGCTCCGGCCGCTCCGGCCGCTCCCGCCCAGGCCCCCGCCCCGGCGGCCGAGAAGCCCGCCGCCGCGCCGGCTCCGGCCCAGGCGAAGCCCGCCGCACAGGCACCGGCCCAGGCCCCCGCTCCGGCGAAGGCCGCTCCGGCCGCCGCCAAGCCGGCCGCGGCCAAGCCCGCGCCCGCGAAGCCGAAGGCCGAGGCGGACGGTCAGGCCCCCTCCGGCCCCGAGCAGATCGTGCTGCGCGGTCCCGCCGCCGCGGTCGCCAAGAACATGAACGCCTCCCTGGAGGTGCCCACGGCCACGTCCGTGCGCGCGGTCCCGGTGAAGCTGCTGTTCGACAACCGCATCGTCATCAACAACCACCTGAAGCGTGCCCGGGGCGGGAAGATCTCCTTCACGCACCTGATCGGCTACGCGATGGTGCAGGCCATCAAGGCCATGCCGTCGATGAACTACTCCTTCGCGGAGAAGGACGGCAAGCCGACCCTGGTCAAGCCGGAGCACGTCAACTTCGGCCTCGCCATCGACCTGGTCAAGCCCAACGGCGACCGCCAGCTCGTGGTCGCGGGCATCAAGAAGGCCGAGACGCTGAACTTCTTCGAGTTCTGGCAGGCCTACGAGGACATCGTCCGCCGCGCCCGCGACGGCAAGCTGGGCATGGACGACTTCACCGGCGTGACGGTCTCCCTGACCAACCCCGGCGGCCTCGGCACCGTCCACTCCGTGCCGCGTCTGATGCCCGGCCAGTCGGTGATCATGGGCGTCGGCTCCATGGACTACCCGGCCGAGTTCCAGGGCACGTCCCAGGACACGCTGAACAAGCTCGGCATCTCGAAGGTCATGACGCTCACGTCGACCTACGACCACCGGGTCATCCAGGGCGCCGCCTCCGGCGAGTTCCTGCGGATCGTCGCGAACCTCCTCCTCGGTGAGAACGGCTTCTACGACGACGTCTTCGAGGCGCTGCGCATCCCCTACGAGCCGGTCCGCTGGCTCAAGGACATCGACGCGTCCCACGACGACGACGTCACCAAGGCCGCCCGCGTCTTCGAGCTGATCCACTCCTACCGGGTCCGCGGCCACGTCATGGCCGACACCGACCCGCTGGAGTACCAGCAGCGCAAGCACCCCGACCTGGACATCACCGAGCACGGGCTCACCCTGTGGGACCTGGAGCGCGAGTTCGCCGTCGGCGGCTTCTCCGGCAAGTCGATGATGAAGCTGCGCGACATCCTCGGCGTCCTGCGCGACTCGTACTGCCGCACCACCGGCATCGAGTTCATGCACATCCAGGACCCAAAGCAGCGCAAGTGGATCCAGGACCGCGTGGAGCGCCCGCACTCCAAGCCGGAGCGCGAGGAGCAGCTGCGCATCCTGCGCCGGCTGAACGCTGCCGAGGCCTTCGAGACCTTCCTGCAGACGAAGTACGTCGGCCAGAAGCGCTTCTCCCTGGAGGGCGGCGAGTCCGTCATCCCGCTGCTGGACGCCGTGCTGGACTCGGCCGCCGAGTCCCGCCTGGACGAGGTCGTCATCGGCATGGCCCACCGCGGCCGGCTGAACGTCCTCGCCAACATCGTCGGCAAGTCCTACGCCCAGATCTTCCGCGAGTTCGAGGGCAACCTCGACCCGAAGTCGATGCACGGCTCCGGTGACGTGAAGTACCACCTGGGCGCCGAGGGCACCTTCACCGGTCTCGACGGCGAGCAGATCAAGGTCTCCCTGGTCGCGAACCCCTCGCACCTGGAGGCGGTGGACCCGGTCCTGGAGGGCGTCTCGCGCGCCAAGCAGGACATCATCAACAAGGGCGGCACCGACTTCACCGTCCTGCCGGTGGCGATCCACGGCGACGCGGCCTTCGCGGGCCAGGGCGTGGTGGCCGAGACCCTGAACATGTCGCAGCTGCGCGGCTACCGCACCGGCGGCACGGTCCACATCGTCATCAACAACCAGGTCGGCTTCACCGCGGCCCCCGAGTCCTCGCGTTCCTCCATGTACGCGACGGACGTGGCCCGCATGATCGAGGCCCCGATCTTCCACGTGAACGGCGACGACCCGGAGGCCGTGGTCCGCGTCGCGCGGCTCGCCTTCGAGTTCCGCCAGGCGTTCAACAAGGACGTGGTGATCGACCTCATCTGCTACCGCCGCCGCGGTCACAACGAGTCGGACAACCCGGCCTTCACCCAGCCGCTGATGTACGACCTGATCGACAAGAAGCGCTCGGTGCGCAAGCTCTACACCGAGTCCCTCATCGGTCGCGGCGACATCACCCTGGAAGAGGCCGAGCAGGCGCTGCAGGACTACCAGGGCCAGCTGGAGAAGGTCTTCACGGAGGTCCGTGAGGCCACGTCCCAGCCGGGCACGGTCGAGTCCTCGGACCCGCAGGCCGAGTTCCCGGTCGCCGTGAACACCGCGGTGACCACGGAGGTCGTCAAGCGGATCGCCGAGTCCCAGGTCAACATCCCCGACCACATCACCGTGCACCCGCGTCTGCTGCCGCAGCTGCAGCGCCGGGCGTCGATGGTCGAGGACGGCACGATCGACTGGGGCATGGGCGAGACCCTCGCGATCGGTTCCCTCCTGCTGGAGGGCGTCCCGGTCCGCCTGGCCGGCCAGGACTCGCAGCGCGGTACGTTCGGCCAGCGCCACGCGGTCATCATCGACCGCAGCACGGGCGACGAATACACGCCGCTGCAGTACCTCTCCGAGGACCAGGCGCGGCTGAACGTCTACAACTCCCTCCTCTCCGAGTACGCGGCGATGGGCTTCGAGTACGGCTACTCGCTGGCCCGCCCCGAGGCGCTCGTGATGTGGGAGGCGCAGTTCGGCGACTTCGTCAACGGCGCCCAGACGGTCGTGGACGAGTTCATCTCGTCGGCCGAGCAGAAGTGGGCCCAGACCTCCGGCGTCGTCCTGCTCCTGCCGCACGGCTACGAGGGTCAGGGCCCGGACCACTCCTCGGCCCGCCCGGAGCGCTTCCTGCAGATGTGCGCGCAGAACAACATGACGGTCGCCATGCCGACGTCGCCGTCGAACTACTTCCACCTCCTGCGGTGGCAGGTGCACAACCCGCACCACAAGCCGCTGGTGGTCTTCACGCCGAAGTCGATGCTGCGCCTGAAGGCGGCGGCGGCGAAGGCGGAGGAGTTCACGACGGGCCAGTTCCAGCCGGTCATCGGCGACGCGTCGGTGGACCCGGCCGCGGTCAAGAAGGTCGTCTTCTGCGCCGGCAAGGTCTACTACGACCTGGAGGCCGAGCGTCAGAAGCGCGGCGTCACGGACACGGCGATCATCCGCATCGAGCGCCTGTACCCGCTGCCGGGTGCCGAGCTCCAGGCGGAGATCAAGAAGTACCCGAACGCCGAGAAGTACCTGTGGGCCCAGGAGGAGCCGGCGAACCAGGGTGCCTGGCCGTTCATCGCGCTCAACCTGATCGACCACCTGGACCTGGCGGTCGGCGCGGACGTCCCGCACGGCGAGCGGCTGCGGCGCATCTCGCGCCCGCACGGCTCGTCCCCCGCGGTGGGTTCCGCGAAGCGTCACCAGGCCGAGCAGGAGCAGCTGGTGCGTGAGGTGTTCGAGGCGTAATCGCCCTCGCGCGCCTGCTCGGCCGGGCCGCATCCCCGCTTCGGGGGTGCGGCCCGGCCGTTTTCGCGCACCTATCCTTGAGGCATGTACTTCACGGACCGTGGCATCGAGGAACTGGAGAAGCGGCGCGGCGAGGAGGAAGTCACCTTCGAGTGGCTCGCCGAGCAGCTGCGGACGTTCGTCGATCTCAATCCCGACTTCGAGGTGCCGGTGGAGCGGCTGGCCACGTGGCTGGCGCGGCTGGACGACGAGGACGACGAGTAGGAACCGGCTCCGGCCGCTCCCGGGGCGTCAGTCGCGCGGGTGCGTGAAGGTGTAGGTCAGGCCCAGCACGCCGTGCGCGAGAAGCAGGGCGCCGGCCGTGACCCAGCCCCAGCCGCCGCTGTGCCTGCGCAGGCCCCAGGCCAGCAGCGGCGCGCCCGCCGCCACCTGTGCCAGAGCCAGTGCGCGCGCCCCGGGGCCGCCGGTCCAGGGCATCCGGGGGCCGAGGCGGCTGTGGTCGAGGGTGTCGCCCTCCGCGCCCGCCCCGGTCCAGGGCTTCCGGGGGCCGAGGCGGCTGTGGTCGACGGTGTCGCCTTCCGCGCCCGCGTCACGCCGGCCCGGCCGTTCGACGGGCAGGCTGTCCGGCATGTGGGCGGCGGCCTCCAGGAGGCGGTCGGCGGGTTCGCCGGGGGCGAGTTCGGCGGGCGGTACGACGCCCACGCGCGCGAGGACCGCCAGCAGCCCGCGCAGACGGGTGCCGGCGTCGGCCCCGGAGGCGGGTTCGGCCAGCTCGTCGAGGGCCTGGACGTCCAGGACGGGGTCGAGACCCATCCGTGCGGCGAAGGTGTGCAGGGCCTCGACCTCCCCCACCGGCACGCCGCTCGCGAGCCACACGAAGCCGACCGGGCGGCGGAAGCCGGACGCGAGCGCGAATCCCGCGTGGTCGGTGTCCCACCACAGGGCGAGGACGGGCCAGGGCGCGCCGACGGCGAGGGCCGTGGCCCAGCCGGTGACCACGCGGTCGACCGGCTCGGTGCCGTCCTGCCAGGGCCCGCCGCCGGGGACGAGAACGCTCCATGCGTCGCCCGCGCGCGTGAGCCGCATCGGTGCGCGCAGCAGACGGGCGACAGGAGCGACGGACGCGGGTGCCGCCCGGCACAGCAGGAGTGCCCCAGGCGCGGGTCCGGTGCGGGCAGCTTCCGTCGACATGGTCACACGCTAGGACGAATCATCACCTTTTGAGCAGTTCTGACCGTTCCGCCCTCCCCAAAACGGGTGTCTTGACTTTCCCCGGCCACGATATATCGTGAATTCGAGAGGACGCGATATGGCGCGTCGAGTCGGGGAGGTCACCATGTCCGAGTGGTCCGTCACAGAACCGAGGAAGCTCACCTTCGACGAGCCCGTGAGCGACCTGCGTGTGCGCATCGTCAACGGAACGGTGAACGTGGTGGGCACGGACGAAGGTTCCGCCCGCCTGGAGATCTCCGAGATCGAGGGGCCGCCCCTGGTGGTGACCCAGCAGGACGGCGTCCTCACGGTGACCTACGAGGACCTGCCCTGGAAGGGCTTCCTGAAGTGGCTGGACCGCAAGGGCTGGCGCCGCAGCGCGGTGGTCTCCCTGGCCGTGCCGCCCGGCACTCGCGTGGAGGTGGGCGTGGTGGGCGCGGCCGCCGTGCTCTCCGGGATCCATGGCCCGACGGTGGTGAAGGGCGTCACCGGCGACACGACACTGGTGGGCCTGTCCGGCCCGGTGCGCGCCGACACGGTCTCCGGCGGCCTGGAGGCCCAGGGCGTGACCGGCGACCTGCGGTTCAACTCGGTCTCCGGCGACCTCACGGTGATCGAGGGCTCCGGCCCCTCCGTGCGGGCGGAGTCGGTCAGTGGCTCGATGATCGTCGACCTCGACCCGAACGGCCCGACGGACGTCCGGCTGACCAGCGTCTCGGGCGAGATCGCCATCCGGCTGCCGTACCCGGCGGACGCGGAGGTCGAGGCGAACACGGCGAGCGGCTCCCTTTCCAACGCCTTCGAAGGCCTGCGGGTGCACGGCCAGTGGGGAGCCCACAAAATCACGGGCCGGCTCGGCGCGGGCACCGGCAAACTGCGGGCCACCACCGTCTCCGGCTCGATCGCCCTGCTCCGTCGCCCGGCCGGAGAGGACGATCACGACGACGAGCCATGGGGCACGCGGCCCGACAGCAGCGGCGCGGCGGCAGCCCCGGCGAGCGGCCCCCGGGACGGCTCGGGAGACAATTCCGTCTCCGGCCCGGGCGACGGCCCCGCCACCGCCCCGGCCGACGGCACAACCGACAAGAAGGTGCTCTGACATGCCCCCCGTCTTCGCCCACGGCCGCCTCCGCCTCTACCTGCTGAAGCTGCTGGACGAGGCGCCCCGCCACGGCTACGAGGTGATCCGCCTCCTCGAGGAGCGCTTCCAGGGGCTGTACGCGCCGTCGGCGGGCACGGTCTACCCGCGTCTGGCCAAGCTGGAGGCCGAGGGCCTGGTCACCCACACCACCGAGGGCGGCCGCAAGGTCTACTCGATCACGGACGCGGGCCGCGCCGAACTGGCCGACCGCAGCGGCGAGCTGGCCGACCTGGAACTGGAGATCCGGGAGTCGGTCGCCGAACTGGCCGCGGAGATCCAGGCCGACGTGCGCGGAGCCGCCGGAGACCTGCGCCGCGAGATGCGCGCGGCGGCGACGGAGGCCCGCCGGGGCAACGGCACCACGACCGACGGCACGACGGGCACCCCCTACGGCGACTTCTCGCAGTACGGCGACAAGGAGGCCTGGCGCATCGCCAAGGAGGAGATGCGCCGGGCCCGCCAGGAGTGGAAGGAGCAGGCCCGGCGCGCCAAGGACGAGAGCCGCCGCGCCCGCGAGGACGCCCAGCGCGCCCGCCGCCAGGCGAAGGAGGCCCAGGAGCAGGCCCGGGTCCAGGCCCAGGAGCAGGTGCAGCGCATCACCCGCCACGTCCAGGAACAGGTGCAGGACCACTTCGCCCGCGGCGACTGGCCGACGGGTCTGCGTGAGGGCCTGAGCGAACTGGTCAAGGAGGTGGGCGAGTTCGGAAAGGACTACGGCAAGGACTTCGGCAAGGACCTGGGCTTCGACTGGCCCGGCACCGGCAAGCCCACCGCGGAGCCGCCTCACGCCCAGGCCCCGGAGGACTTCCCGGCCGCCTATGAACCGGCCTGGGCCCACGAGGACACCGCGGACTCGACCGGCGACCCGGCCCGCGACCTGGACCGCCTGCTCGACCGCTTCCGGGACGACATCCGTGACGCGGCCCGGGACCACGGCGTCACCCCCGACCAGCTGCGGGACGCCCGCCGCCATCTGTCGACGGCGGCGGCCCACATAGGAGCTCTCCTGCGCACGCAGAAGAGGTAGGCGCCCGGGGCCAGGGCCCGTCAGCCGGCCTTGGCCTCGCCACCGCTGCCGTACAGCACCCGCACCAGGGACTCGTACGTCGCCCCGTGGTCGGCGAGGACCTCGGCCGGCACGCCGGGGCGCAGGGTCAGGGCGAGCAGGATGTGCTCGTCGCCGATGTGCCGGTCCCGCTGGGCGAGGGCCACCCGCAAGGACCGCTCCAGCACGTCCTTGGCGCCCCGGCCGAAGGAGACCCGCCCCGTCCACCGCCCTTTGCCCTTCCGGTCACCGGCCAGGGCACCGGCCCCGTGCGCCTCCTCCACCCGGGCGACGACCTCCTCCACATCGATCCCCAGCCCGGAGAGCGCCTCGGTCTCGGCCTGCGTCAGGCCGGCCCGCCGCCGCGCCGCACGCAGCGCCTCGCGCACGGACTCCCGCCGTTCACCGAGACCTACGGCGGCGAGTGCGAAGGACCCGCGGCTGCCCTCCCGGTCGAGCAGTGCCAGCAGCAGATGCTCCGGCTCCACGCACTGCCCGCCTCCACCGCCCTCCTCGACGTGCGCGTACGCGCTCTTCACCACGTCGCGGGCGTCTTTCGTGAACCGCTCGAACATCAATGCCTCCCGTACTTCTTGTGCACGGCCTGCCTGCTCACACCGAGTTCGGTGGCGATCTCCTGCCACGACCAGCCCTGGTTGCGCGCATTGCGCACCTGTACGGCTTCCAACTGCTCCAGCAGCCGACGCAGCGCGGCGACGGCCCGTAGGCCGACCCGTGGATCACGGTCCCCCGCACGCTCGGCCAGATCGGTCGCTTCGGTCATGCCGTCAACCTATGTTGACAACCCGCTCTCGTCAACCATGGTTGACACACGAAAACGGCCGGCCCATTCCGGACCGACCGTCGACGCACCCTCGCGGGGACTCAGGGATTGGTCAGCACGACCTTCCCGAACTGCTCACCCGCGGCCAGCCGTTCGAAGCCCTCTCGCGCCCGGTCCATCGGCATGACCTCGTCGATGACGGGCCGCACACCGGTGGCGGCGCAGAACGCGAGCAGGTCCTCCAGCTCGTCCTTGGTGCCCATCGTGGACCCGACGACCTTGAGTTCCAGGAAGAAGATCCGGGTCAGCTCGGCGTGGGAGGGCCGGTCGCCACTGGTGGCACCGGAGATGACCAGCGTGCCGCCGGGCTTCAGCGACTTCACGGAGTGCGACCAGGTCGCGGCCCCGACGGTCTCGATCACGGCGTCGACGCGCTGCGGCAGCCGCGCCCCGGACTCCAGCGCCTCGACGGCCCCGAGCTCCAGGGCCCGCTTCCGCCTGGCCTCGTCGCGGCTGGTGGCGAAGACGCGGAGCCCCGCGGCCTTGCCCAGCACGATGGCGGCCGTGGCGACACCACCACCGGCGCCCTGCACCAGCACGGAGTCGCCGGGACGGACACCCGCGTTGGTGAACAGCATCCGGTACGCGGTCAGCCACGCCGTGGGCAGACAGGCGGCCTCCGCGAAGGAGAGCTCCTTGGGCTTGGGCAGGATGTTCCAGGTCGGCACGGCGACCTGCTCGGCGAAGGTGCCCTGGTAGCGCTCGGTGAGGATGGAACGGGGCTCCTTCGGGCCGACCCCGTGCCCGCTCTGTCCGATCACGGAGTGCAGGACGACCTCGTTGCCGTCCTCGTCGACGCCGGCGGCGTCACAGCCGAGGATCATCGGCAGCTTGTCCTCTGCGAGGCCCACGCCACGCAGGGACCAGAGGTCGTGGTGGTTGAGGGAGGCGGCCTTGACCGTGACGGTGCTCCAGCCGGGACGGGCCTCGGGAGCCGGACGCTCCCCCAACTCCAGGCCGGACAGCGGCTGGTCGCGGTCGATTCGGGCGGCGTAGACAGCGAACATGACCTTGACGATAGGTTCCGCGAGGAACCGAAGGAACCACCCGGCCCTGTGAGACACGCCCTCTTGCCAGGTGGGCGCCGGTGTTGCTGGGGCCCGCCCGAGCCGCACGGCTGCGACGTCGGGCGGGACGCGCCCGCACCCGCGTACGGCGAGAAGGGGAACTGTCAGGGGTGTCCGCCCGCAGCGGTTGACGCGTCAACGAACAGCCAGTCGGCGTCCGACCCCATCGCGCCGTTCCGAGAACGGACAACCCCCGGCGCGGCCCCGGCCCCCACCCGACGCGAAGGCGAAGGCGAAGGCGAAGGCGAAGGCGAAGCGAACGCGCACCCCCACCGCCGGAGGCAGACGCACCACCCGAACAGCCTCACCCAACGAAAAAAATGTGGCCCCGCCCGATCCCGGGCGGGGCCACATCACACCGACGTCAGGTCAGCCTCAGCGCCGCGCCACACCCTCGGCCCGAGCAGCCGCCGCCACCGCGGCCGTGACCGCCGGAGCGACCCGCTCGTCGAACGGCGACGGGATGACGTAGTCGGCGGCGAGATCGTCCCCGACCACGGCCGCCAGCGCCTCGGCGGCGGCCAGCTTCATCCCCTCGGTGATCCGGGAGGCCCGCACCTGCAGCGCCCCGGCGAAGATCCCCGGGAACGCCAGCACGTTGTTGATCTGATTCGGGAAGTCCGACCGCCCGGTCGCGACGACCGCCGCGTACTTGTGCGCGACCTCGGGGTGCACCTCGGGGTTCGGGTTCGCCATGGCGAAGACGAACGCGCCCTTGGCCATCGTCGCCACCGCGGACTCCGCGACCGTGCCACCGGAGACACCGATGAACACATCGGCCCCGTCCAGCGCCGTCTCCAGCGACCCGGTGATCCCGGCCTTGTTCGTGAACCCGGCCAGCTCCTGCTTCACCGGCGTGAGGTCGTCCCGGTCCGCCGACACGACACCCTTGCGGTCGGCCACCGCGACGTCCCCGATGCCGGCCTCGACCAGCATCTTCGCGATGGCGACACCGGCCGCACCGGCGCCGGAGATGACGGCCCGCAGCTCCCCGAGGGCCCGCCCGCTCAGCCGCGCGGCGTTCCGCAGGGCCGCCAGCGTCACCACGGCCGTACCGTGCTGGTCGTCGTGGAAGACGGGGATGTCCAGCCGCTCCTGCAGCTTCCGCTCGACCTCGAAGCACCGGGGTGCCGAGATGTCCTCCAGGTTGACTCCGCCGAACGACGGCGCGAGCCGCACCACGGTCTCGACGATCTCGTCGACGTCCGTGCAGTTCAGGGCAATCGGAACGGCGTCCACGCCACCGAACTGCTTGAACAGAATCGCCTTGCCCTCCATGACCGGGAGGGAGGCCTCGGGCCCGATGTCACCGAGCCCCAGCACGGCCGTACCGTCCGTCACGACGGCCACGACCGACGACTTCCACGTGTAGTCGTGCACGAGCTCCGGCTGCTCCGCGATCGCGCTGCACACCTTCGCGACGCCGGGCGTGTACGCCAGGGACAGGTCGTCCTTGTCGCGGACCGGCACGGTGGCCTGCACGGCCATCTTGCCGCCGCGGTGCAGGGCGAACGCCGGGTCGAAGGAGTCGAGGGGCTCCGCACTGCCCTCGTGATCCGTATCGCCGGTCTTGCTCTCGCTGCGAGGATTGACGATCTCCGCTGCCACTTCGTTTTACCCCTTAAATCTTCATTGTTTTGAGGGTGGCCACTCCTGGTGAGGGGTGGGCGGGCACCGCGTAGACCCATGTCGTGCTTGTACGTGTATCCGTACGGGCGCGCACGCGACGGGCGCGCCGCACACGCGCCCTGAGCCCCGGATGAGGGGTGTAAAGACCCTTCTTACCGGACGGACGGCATCGACGACGAGTCCATAACGCGAAGGTCACATGACGGGGCCCTGACCCTTCGTCCAAAATCGGGACAAGACCTGGACAAACCAGCTACACCCACTCAACCATCCGTGAAGCTCGCGGTCCCCGTATCGAAATCTCGGGATTTTCCGAAGATCTTCCGGCCGGAACGGGTGATTCCTGCAGAAGGTCCGGCCGTGATGTACCGGAGTGGTGCGGTTCGGGGGTCGCCCGTTATCCGATTTTGACATGGCTGGCCCCCAGAATCGCGCAGTCCGAATGGCAAGATGCCGTAATCACACGAGGTCGCGACACTCGAAGAGGTGTGCTCTCGTCAACCCACGGCACTGCCGAAACCTTCGGCATGCCACGGCCGTGCCGAACCCATCGGCAGCGGCCCGCCCCATCGGCAACTCCACCCATCCGCCGGAGGAACCCACCATGACCGCAAGCTCCACCCGTCGTACGACCGCCGCGCACTCCCGGCTAGCAGCGGTCGGTGCGATCGCGGTCGCAGGCGCGCTGATGCTCACCGGCTGCGGTGACCAGACCAAGGACACCGGTTCGAGCGACACCGCGGCCTCCGCCCCGCTCGCGGACAAGCTGCCGCAGGCCATCCGCGACAAGGGTGTCATCAAGGTCGGCTCCGACATCGCCTACGCCCCGGTCGAGTTCAAGGACAACTCGGGCAAGGTCGTCGGCATCGACCCGGACCTCGCCGCTGCCATGGGCAAGCAGCTCGGGGTCGACTTCCAGTTCGAGAACGGCACGTTCGACACGCTGATCACGGGTCTGCGCTCCAAGCGGTACGACATCGCCATGTCCGCGATGACCGACACCAAGGACCGCCAGGAGGGCATCGACTCCGACACCGGCAAGAAGGTCGGCGAGGGCGTCGACTTCGTCGACTACTTCACCGCCGGTGTGTCGATCTACACCAAGAAGGGCGACGACCAGGGCATCAAGAGCTGGTCCGACCTGTGCGGCAAGAAGATCGTGCTGCAGCGCGGCACGGTCTCCGAGGACCTCGCCAAGGCCGAGTCGAAGAAGTGCCCGTCCGGCAAGAAGATCGCCATCGAGCCCTTCGACAACGACCAGCAGGCCCAGACCCGCCTGCGCGCGGGCGGCGCCGACGCCGGCTCGTCCGACTTCCCGGTCGCCGCGTACGCGGTGAAGACCTCCGGCGGCGGCAAGGACTTCCAGCTGGTCGGCGAGCAGGTCGAGGCCGCCCCGTACGGCATCGCGGTCGCCAAGAACCAGACGCAGCTGCGGGACGCCCTCAAGGCCGCGCTGGACGCCGTCATCGAGAACGGCGAGTACGACAAGATCATGAAGAAGTGGGGCGTCACGGACGGCTCCGTGCAGGAAGCCACCATCAACGGCGGCAAGTGACCGCGCCCTAGCGGCACTGAAAGGCAACACCCGTGACTGTTGACATCGACAAGACGCCGGCCGACACGCCCCCGGCCGGACCGGAGGCCATCAAGGCCATCCCGGTCCGGCACTACGGGCGGTACGTGTCCGCCGTCGTCGCCATCGCCCTGCTGGTCGGGGTCGTCTACGCGTTCTCCCAGGGCAAGATCAACTGGGGCGCGATCCCCGACTACTTCTTCGACGACCGCATCCTGGACGGCGTCGGCAAGACCCTCCTGCTGACCGTCCTGTCCATGGTGATCGGCATCGTCGGCGGCGTCATGCTCGCCGTGATGCGCCTGTCGAAGAACCCGGTGACCTCGTCGATCGCGTGGTTCTACATCTGGTTCTTCCGCGGCACCCCGGTCCTGGTCCAGCTGATCGTCTGGTTCAACCTGGGCCTGGTCTTCGAGTACATCAACCTCGGGCCGTTCTACAAGGACGAGTGGTCGGACTTCATGACCCCGTTCCTGACGGCGCTGCTGGGCCTCGGGCTCAACGAGGCCGCGTACATGGCGGAGATCTGCCGTGCCGGTCTGCTCTCGGTCGACGAGGGCCAGACCGAGGCGTCGCACGCGCTGGGCATGAGCCACTCCAAGACGCTGCGCCGGATCGTCATCCCGCAGGCGATGCGCGTGATCGTGCCGCCGACGGGCAACGAGGTCATCAACATGCTGAAGACGACCTCGCTGGTCTCGGTCGTCCAGTACCCCGAGTTGCTCCGAGCGGCTCAGGACATCGGCCAGACCTCCGGCGCCCCCGCCGAGATGCTGTTCCTGGCGGCGGCCTGGTACCTGCTGATGACCTCCATCTTCAGCATCGGCCAGTACTACCTGGAGCGGTACTACGCGCGTGGTTCGAGCCGGTCCCTGCCGGCCACGCCGTTCCAGAAGATCAAGGCGAACGTGCTGTCCCTGTCCAACCGCTCGGCGTCGACGGGAGGCACCGCATGACCGCCATGGTCAAGGCCGAGGGCGTCCACAAGTCCTTCGGTCCCCTGCAAGTCCTCAAGGGCATCGACCTGGAGGTGAAGTCCGGCGAGGTGTTCTGCCTCATCGGCCCCTCCGGCTCCGGCAAGTCGACCTTCCTCAGGTGCATCAACCACCTGGAGAAGATCAACGCCGGCCGTCTGTACGTGGACGGCGAGCTGGTCGGCTACCGGCAGAAGGGCGACAAGCTCTACGAGCTGAAGGACAGCGAGGTCTCGGTCAAGCGCCGGGACATCGGCATGGTCTTCCAGCGCTTCAACCTGTTCCCGCACATGACGGCCGTGGAGAACGTCATGGAGGCGCCGGTGCAGGTCAAGGGCGTGGGCAGGGGCAAGGCCCGCGAGCGTGCCCTGGAGCTGCTGGACCGGGTGGGCCTGGCCGACAAGGCGGGCAGCTACCCCTCCCAGCTCTCCGGCGGCCAGCAGCAGCGCGTCGCCATCGCCCGGGCCCTCGCCATGGACCCGAAGCTGATGCTGTTCGACGAGCCGACCTCGGCGCTGGACCCGGAGCTGGTGGGTGACGTCCTGGACGTCATGCGCGACCTGGCCGAGTCCGGCATGACGATGATCGTCGTCACCCACGAGATGGGCTTCGCCCGCGAGGTGGGCGACAGCCTGGTCTTCATGGACGGCGGTGTGGTGGTCGAATCCGGTCACCCGCGCGAGGTGCTGACCAACCCGCAGCACGAGCGGACGAAGTCCTTCCTGTCCAAGGTGCTCTGACGGCACGCACGGCGAGGGGGCGGTACGGAGTTTCCGTACCGCCCCCTTCGTCTGCGCTACCCGAGGGCCGGCAACAGGATGTCCGAGGGAGAGCACCACACCGGCCTGGCCTCGCCGAAGCCCTTCTCGCGCAGCACTCGCGCGTGCCACTGGACCGAGGGCTTGTCGCCGTCGGCGTGGTCGCCGTAGATCTCGTAGCGCCGGGCCGTGGGTTCGGCGAGGACCGGGTCCTTGGCGGCGAGCTGCCACCACTCCGTCCAGCCGAGGACACCGGATTCCCTGGCCTGTTCCATGCGTGCGTGGCGCTGCGCCCGCTCGGCGGCGTTGATCTGCGGCGTCGACTCGTCGATCATGTGGTCCGCGTTCATGAAGACACCGCCGGCGCGGACGAGTCCCGCGACCCGGCCGTAGAGGTCCGCGAGGGGTTCCCGGTGCAGCCAGTGCAGGGCCGTCGCGCTCAGGACGGCGTCGTAGGAGTCGTACGGCAGCCTCGCCGGCCAGTCGGGGTGCTTGAGGTCGGCGGTGACCAGGCAGACCCGGTCGTCGCCCGCGAAGGTCCCCTCGGCGATGGCGAGGAGCGCCGGGTCGAGGTCGACGCCGGTGCTGGTGGCGTCCGGGAAGCGGGCGAGCAGCCGGGCGATGATGCTGCCGGTGCCACAGTCGAGCACGCGCGGGGCGGTGCCCACGGTGGCCTCGACCTCCCCCATAGCCCGAAAGGCATGGGGGGACCCCCATCGAGCATGATCCGGAAGCGTTCCTCGCGGTCGGGCAGGTACCAATCCTGCTGCCGGTCCCAGCTCCTCTGCCAGGCCTGCCAGTCGGCGGTGGCCGTGGCGGTGTCGGCGTTCGCCATGGAGCCCCTCCCGCGTAATACCCTGGAAGCACCATCAGCTCTTACACGTGCATCTCTTGACCGCAAAGCCCCTCCGTAAGGACTACAAGTGGAACTGGCCTATTACTCGGACTACGCCGTGCGCCTCGTCAACACAGAGGAGCCGGTCCGGGGCAAGGACGCCCTGACGTCGGTGGAGGCCGTCCGCGATCTGTTCGGGCCCATCCAGTCGGCGGCCCGCCGCGCCACCGACGCGGACGTGACCCGCTTCCGCTCGGTCCGGGCCCGGCTGCGCGCCGTCTTCGAGGCGGCCGACACGGGCGACGAGAGGCTCGCCGTCGACCTGCTGAACTCACTGCTGCTGGAGTTCCCGGTGAGCCCGCAGATCTCCGGGCACGACTTCCGCGACGACGACGGCCGCCCCCTGTGGCACATGCACCTGGCGGACCACCCCTCGAACGCGACGGCGGGCTACGCGGCGATCGCGGCGATGGGCCTGGCGTTCCACCTGACCGAGTACGGCGTGGACCGCCTCGGCCTGTGCGAGGCCGCGCCCTGCCGCAACGCCTACCTCGACACCTCCACCAACCGCTCCCGCCGCTACTGCTCCGACCGCTGCGCGACCCGCGCCAACGTGGCGGCCTACCGCGCCCGCAAACGCCTGGAGGCCACCCGGCCCGACCGGCCCGAGAGCACGGGCCTGGCCGCCGACAGCGCCCAGCCCAGCAGCGCCCAGGGCGACCGCCGGCCGGACCTGCGCGGCCGGTAGCGGAACCGGACCCGCCCCAGCACCAGGTCGTCGGGCACGACGCCGTAGTCGGTGCTGTCGCCGCCGGCGTACGCGTTGTCCCCGAGCACCCACCAGCCGCTCTCGCGCCGCTGGGCGACCCGCTTGACGACCAGCAGATCCTGCTGGAAGGGGTGCCGCAGCACCACGACGTCGCCGGGCCTGACCCGGGCCCCGTAGTGCACCAGGAGCCGGTCGCCGTGGTACAGCGTGGGCACCATGGACGGCCCTGTGACCTCGGCCACCCCGAAGGGCGGAGCCGGCCTCCCCCGCTCGGACTCCTGCGACAGCTCCGGCATCACCCGGCACCTCCCCGGTTCTTCCTCCACCAGTCTCAGTCTCACCCCGGACTTTTGTCCTAAGCCCATGGGGGCACCCGCCAAAAGCCGTCCCTCACGGAGTAATGTCCCCTGTGAGAAGACGATCACGAGGAAGGAATGCTCCATGCTTTCCCGCCTGTTTGCCCCCAAGGTCAAGGTCAGTGCCCACTGCGACCTTCCCTGCGGTGTGTACGACCCCGCCCAGGCCCGCATCGAGGCGGAGTCGGTGAAGGCCGTGCAGGAGAAGATGGCCGCCAACGACGACCCGCACTTCCAGACGCGCGCCACCGTCATCAAGGAGCAGCGCGCCGAGCTCGCGAAGCACCACGTCTCGGTGCTCTGGAGCGACTACTTCAAGCCCCCGCACTTCGAGAAGTACCCGGAGCTGCACCAGCTGGTCAACGACACCCTGAAGGCCCTCTCGGCCGCCAAGGGCTCGACCGACCCGGCCACCGGCCAGAAGGCGCTGGACTACATCGCCCAGATCGACAAGATCTTCTGGGAGACCAAGAAGGCTTGATCGTCTCCGTATCGCCTGACCCGCGATGTCGCCGGTCGGGTGAGAGGGACGGTGGGCCCCGTACCCGTTGCCGGGTACGGGGCCCTCGCTCTTCTGCTACTTCCCCGGCCCCCCGGTTCCCTTTCTGGCGTTGCGGCTTCGCCGGGCACCGATCAGCACCACGATGACGGTGATGACGACGAGCATCACGATGCCGGTGGGCCACAGGCCGCTGCCGCCCCCGGCGGCCAGATCGAGGTCCTCCACGCCCGAGTCCCTTCCTGTTCGCTGTTGCGGTCGTCGGTGAGGTACCCGTTCGCCGGCCTGCGTTGCGCGGCGAGGCCCGCCGAAGCAGGGGCGCCGGTGGACTGAGGGACGACCAGGTGGATCCCTGTCCGAGGCGGTCCGGTCCTTAAGGCGAGTCCGGTCCCCGTCGCTCAGACGGCCGTGCCGACCTTGGCCGACGGCTCGGTACGGATGGCGGCCTCCCGGGCGTCGTTGACGTTGTGGGCGTGCACCGGGTTGCGGCGCGAGACGACGACGATGCCCACGGCGAGGGCCGTGCCGACCAAGGCGACGGCAGCCGTGCCGATGTCACCCCCGCTTCGCACGAGCGCGGCGGCCAGTCCGCCGACCAGCGCGGCGGCGGGCAGGGTGACCGCCCAGGCGACCGCCATGCGGCCCGCGACGCCCCAGCGGACCTCCGCGAGCCTGCGGCCGAGACCCGCTCCCAGGATGCTGCCCGAGGCCACCTGGGTGGTGGACAGCGCGAAGCCGAGGTGCGTGGAGGTCAGGATGACGGTCGCGGAGGCGGTCTCGGCGGCGAAGCCCTGCGGCGACCGGATCTCGGTGAGGCCCTTGCCCAGCGTGCGGATGATCCGCCAGCCGCCGAGGTAGGTACCGAGGCCGATGGCCAGGCCCGCGGACGCGACGACCCACAGGGGCGGGCCGGCGTGGTGGCCGAGGGCACCGGCCGAGATCAGCGTCAGGGTGATGACGCCCATGGTCTTCTGCGCGTCGTTCGTGCCGTGGGCGAGGGAGACCAGCGAGGCGGAGGCGATCTGGCCGATGCGGAAGCCCCGGGTGACGCAGTCCCCGCCGGCCCGGTCGGTGAGCCGGTAGGCGAGGTGGGTGGCGAGCAGCGCCGCGACACCGGCCACGACGGGCGAGGCCACCGCCGGAACCAGCACCTTCTCGACGACCTTTCCGAAGTCGACGCCGTGGCTGCCGGCCCCGACCCACACGGCCCCGATCAGCCCGCCGAACAGGGCGTGCGAGGAGCTCGAGGGCAGACCGATCAGCCAGGTCAGCAGATTCCACAGGATGGCGCCGACCAGCCCCGCGAAGATCATGCCCGGGGAGACGAGGTTGTCGTCCACGATGCCGTCCGAGACGGTCCTGGCGACCTCGGTGGACAGGAAGGCGCCGACGACGTTGAGGACACCGCTGATCAGGACCGCCGTACGGGGTGCGAGCGCGCCGGTGGCGATGGACGTGGCCATCGCGTTCGCCGTGTCGTGGAAACCGTTGGTGAAGTCGAAGGCGAGTGCCGTGATGATGACGGCCGCCACGAGGAACGTGATGTGGTCCATTGCTGAATGCAAACAGCGCAGGCCGATGGATCGGGATCGGTGCGGCGAGGGCCGGTCGAGGTTCACGCAGGTGGCGGTGGAGCGTCCCTCTACGATCGCGCCCATGAGGATCAGATGGACGTACGCCTTCATCGACCGCCCGCGTGGGGACTTCGGCACCGCCTGCGCCTTCTGGACGGCGGTCACGGACACCCGGCTGTCCGAACTGCGCGGGGAGCACGACGAGTTCGTCACCCTGCTCCCCGAGGGAGCCGACGCGTGCGTGAAAGTGCAGGCCGTCGGCCCGGGTTCCGGCGGTGCGCACCTCGACTTCTGTGTGGACGACGTGGCGGAGTTCGCCGCCGCGGCGGTACGGCTCGGCGCGGGCGTGGTGGCCGACCTCGGGTCGCTCGTCGTGCTGCGTTCGCCCGGCGGGCAGTTGTTCTGCGCGGATCCCTGGCGCGGTCAGTCGTCGCGGCCGGGTGTGGTGCGGGGCAGCCGTCTCGACCAGGTGTGCGTGGACGTCCCGCCCTCGGCCTACGAGGGCGAGGTCGCCTTCTGGAGCGCGCTGCTCGACGGCTGGGAGTCGCTGCCGGGCGCCCTGCCGGAGTTCCACGTGGTCAAGCCGCCGCCCGGCCTGCCGGTCCGTCTGCTCCTGCAACGCCTCGGCGAGGAGGGGCCCGCCTCGGCCCACCTCGACCTCGCCTGCGCGGACGTCACGGCGACCCGGGCGCACCACGAGCGACTCGGGGCCGCCTTCGTGGCCGGTTTCTCCGGCTGGACGGTGATGCGTGACCCGTCCGGCGGCACGTACTGCCTGACGACCCGGGATCCGGTGACGGGCGGGTTGCGCGGTCAGGGGGTGTCGACGTAGGCGCAGGCGACGGTCGGAGCTTCCCCGGTCGTCGGGCAGGGCGGCAGGTCCAGTGGCTCGTCGGGGTCGGCCTCTTGCCAGACGTAGGGCCCACGTGGCTCCGTGGAGTCCTGCATCCACAGCGTCAGAACGCCCGCGACGACCACGAGCAGCGCCCACCCGATCATCACCCGGCGCCACACCGTACGGCGCCGATCCCCCGGTTCACCCATGCCTCACAGGCTAGTCACCCAACTGCGCCGCCCGGGCCCGGAGATAACGCTGCTCGGGCAGGCTGAGGGTCTGCGCCGCCGCCGACTCGTAGGCGGCTCGGGCGGCTTCGGACTCGCCCGCCCGCTCCAGGAGGTGGCCTCGCACGGCGTCCAGGCGGTGGCCCCTCGACTCGTCCTTCAGGGCTTCGACTTCGGCCAGGCCGGCGTGCGGGCCGTGGACCATGGCGACGGCGACCGTGCGATTGAGACGTTCGACCGGGCCGGGGACCAGGCCGACCAGGATGTCGTACAGGCCCAGGATCTCGGCCCAGTCGGTCGCCTCGGGCGAAGCGGCCTCGTCGTGCACGGCGGCGATCGCGGCCCGCAGCTGGAAGGGCCCGGGGCGGCCCCGGGACAGGGCCCGGGTGACCAGTGCCACGCCCTCCTCGATCGCCGCCCTGTCCCAGCGCTCGCGGTCCTGCTCGTCGAGGGGGATCAGCTCGCCGTGCGGACCGCTGCGCGCCTCACGCCGGGCATCGGTGAGCAGCATCAGCGCGAGCAGACCGGCCACCTCGCGGTCGCCGGGCAGCAGCCGGTGGACCTTACGGATCAGCCGCACGGCCTCACCCGCGAGATCGCGGCGTTGCAGCGCGGCGCCGGAGGTGGCCGTGTAGCCCTCGTTGAAGATCAGGTAGAGGGTCTGCAGGACGGACGGCAGCCGCTTCTCCCACTGGTGCGGGCGGCCGAAGCGCACGCCCCGCACCTTCTGCTTGGCCCGGCTGACACGCTGGGCCATCGTCGCTTCCGGGACCAGAAATGCCCGCGCGATCTCCGCGGTGGTCAGGCCGCCCACGGCACGCAGGGTCAGCGCGATCTGCGCGGGCGGCGACAGGTCCGGATGGCAGCACAGGAACAGCAGCGAGAGCGTGTCGTCCTCGCGGGGCGCCCGCTCCCCGGGCGGCGGGGCCGTGAAGGCGTCCCGGGGCGTGAGCGCGGCGGCCCGCTCCTCGCGCTTGCGTCGGGCCTGATCGCTGCGCAGGGCGTCGGTGAGCCTCCGCGAGGCGACCTTGATCAGCCAGCCGCGCGGATTGCCGGGCACGCCCGCTTCAGGCCATTGCCCGGCCGCCGCGAGCAGTGCCTCCTGTACGGCGTCCTCGGCGGCGTCGAAGTGCCCGTACCGTCGGACCAGCGCGCCGAGGACCTGCGGCGCGTTGTCGCGCAGCAGGTCCTCGATCCCGGGCGTGTTCCTCACGGGCGTGTCCGTCGGTGCCGGCCGTCCGTCAGATGTCCCCGGAGCCGTCCATGATCGGGCGGATCACGACCGGATGGGCGGGGGCACCGGCCGGCTGGGGGCAGCGGGAGACGCGGTCGGCGATCTCCGTGACCCGGTCCAGGCTCTCGCACTCCAGGACCCAGTAGCCGGCCAGCAGCTCCTTGGTCTCGCTGTACGGCCCGTCGGTGATCACTGCCTTGCCGTCGTCACCGAGGGTGACGTGCCGGGTCTGTGCCGGCTCGGCCAGGCCCTGCCCGTCGACGAGCTCACCGCTCTCGGAGAGGTCGTCGTTGATGGCGCCCATGTAGGCGAACATGGTCTGCAGCTCCTCCTCGCTCCAGGCCGGGGAGTCCGCCGACGCCCTGCCCCGCATGGCCTCGTAGTCCGCCTGCGTGCCCTGCACCATGACCAGGTACTTCATCAGTCCGCTCCTTCGGCTCTCACCGCCCCGGTGGGCGGTTCCTCACAGGGGACGTCGGAGCCGGGCGGCGCATTTCGACACCGGATCAGGAATCCTTCGCGACGGTCTCCCCGGGGGCCGCTTCGGGCCCGTCCGGGGTGTTCTCCTCGGGAAGTGCGGGGTCCTCCGCGGGCTGAGTGGCCTCCAAGGTGTGGCCTCTTTCGGCGGCTTCCGCGTCGTAGGACCCGCACTCCGGGTTGCGGCACGGGCCCGCCACCCATCGGGGCACCCAGGTGCCCAGCGTCTTGTGACGCCGGACGACCGTGTCCACTGGCTGTCCGCAGTCGGGACAGACATGTTCTTCGCTGCCCATGTCCTCAGCGTAGGCCGGTCATGGGCTCAGCGCTTCTTGCCTGATGACCCGGCCGAACGACCGCTCCCCGGTCACGGCCTTCATGCACGCCCTCATGGCCCGCGACCGCATCCGTCCATGCCTGGGCTGCTCCTGGAACATCTGCCCCTGCCGGGTGTACTGGAAGGCGCCCTGCCCGGGGTGGGCGTACGGGTGGGTTCGGGGTGGGCGCACGGGAGGGGTTCGGGGTGGGCGTACCGCAGGGGTTCGTGGAGCGGAGCGTGGCGACGGTGTTGTCGGAGGGGAGCCGGGCGGAGGAGAGCCAGGGCCGGTGTTGCACGGTGGGAGCGGCAGGCGGCGCTTTCGCCGGTTGGGCCTAGGCGGGCTGCCGGTGCGTTCTGGGCTCGCGCCACATGGGCCACATCGCCGGGCCGTCCGGGAGGTCGAGGACCGGGGCGACGGACTCGAAGCCCAGGCGCTCGTACAGCTCGCGGCTGCGGGCGCTGCTGGCCTCCAGGTAGGCGGGCACGGCCTCACGGTCGCAGCGGTCGAGGACGCTCTCGATGAGGGCGGTGCCGAGTCCCTCGCCCTGGCGGCCGGGTGCCACGCCGATCATCCACAGGTACTCGTGGGCCCGCCCGGTGGGGTGGATGGCGGCCGTCAGCCGGCCGATCATCTCGATGCGCTGGTTGTCGGGATCGACGGCCTCCCGCACCTGGGCCGGACCTTCGTCCTCGGCGGCGCCGTCGTGGTCGGCGGGGGCGTCAGGGCCCCCGTCGGCGGGCATGGAGAGCCACAGGGCGCAGGCCGAGCCGTCCTCGGTGACGTCTATGCGGCCGGCCGCGAGCACGATGTCGGTGAAGGCGGCCATGAGCCCGGGGTGTTTGGCACGGCGCTCCTCCACTTCGGGGAAGACCCAGCCGCTGACGGGGTCGTCCTGGAAGGCCTCGTCAAGAAGCCGGACGATCAGCTCCCTGTCCCCTGCGCCAGCCGTCCGGATGGCCACACCCATGCCCCGCCCCTTCGCTCGTCCCGACGGGCGTTGATCGTAGGGGGGCTGGCCCGCACGGGGTGAGGCGAGCAGGATCTTGGCGGGATCCAGTCGAACATTTGCCCAAACTCGATCGATACGGGAGCCGTACGGGACTCGGTCCGGACGTCGAGCCAGGGGTCGTGGGGTCGTTCCGGCCGCGCGGATCCGGGCGACGGCCGCCTCGATCCCGATCGTGTCGACGGTCAGCCGTTCCGGGAAGGAGGCGGGCCCCGCACACCGTGGGGCGTGGGGCAGTGCGGGACCCGCCGACCGGACGCCGGTGACCGTGCGGGGTCAGGAGCCGCACGGCCCCGGGCACCCCGGGGTCTTGCCCGGCGGTGGCCCGAGGAGCGTCGCTGGTGTTGCCGCTCATCGGCCCTGGCCGACCGACAACGGCTCACCAACCGATGCAGGCCACCTCTCGCCGCCGGCCGCCACCCACCGCCGGCCACCTCCCACCGCGGGCCGCCACCCGCCGCAGGCCGCCACCCACCGCGGGCCGCCACCCCCCACGGGCCGCCAGCCACCGCGGGCCACAGCCCGCCGCCGACGCGGGCCGTCAACCGGCCCGCCGGGTCACGAACTCGACGAGGGCCAGCAGACCGCCTGCCGCCTCCGGGTCCGGCACCGCACGGGCCAGTTGCTGCATGGCCCGGGCCATCCGGTCGGCCGCCTGGCCCTGAGCCCAGTCACGGCCGCCCGCGCGCTCCACTGCCAGGGCGATGCGCTCCACGTCCTCCGTCTCGCTGGGTCGTGCGTACAGCTCGGCGAGTTCGGCCGCCGCCGGGTGGCCGGAAGCGAAGGCCGCCACCAGCGGCAACGACTTCTTGCGGACGGCCAGATCGGCACCGACAGGCTTGCCGGTGCGGCGCGGGTCGCCCCATATGCCGATGACGTCGTCGATGAGCTGGAACGCGAGCCCGGCCTCCCGTCCGAACGCGTCCAGGGCCGCCACTTCCGCATCCGAGGCCCCCGCGTACAACCCTCCGATCGCGCAGGCACTCCCCAGCAGGGCGCCCGTCTTGGCCTCCGCCATGGCGAGCACCTCGTCGAGCGTGACCTCGGCCGGCGCACAGCGTTCCATCGCCGTGTCCGCGTGCTGCCCCGCGCACAGTTCGACCACGCAGTCCGCGAGCCGGACGGCGGCGGCCGGGGCCGCCGGGTGCGGGTCCTGGGCGAGCAGCCGCAGGGCCAGCGCCTGCAGGGCATCCCCGGCGAGAATGGCGTCGGCATCGCCGAACACGGTCCACGCGGTGGGGCGATGGCAGCGGGTGGTGTCCCGGTCCATCACGTCGTCGTGCAGCAGCGTGAAGTTGTGGACGAGCTCCACCGCGGCCGCTGCCCGAGCCGCCCCCGCCCGCGCCTCGGACCCGCCGCCTGCGGCCGCAGCGGCGAGGACCAGCGCGGGCCGGATGGCCTTGCCGGAGCTCCCCGCCGCCGCAGTGCCGTCGGCCTGTTCCCAGCCGAAGTGGTAGAGCGCGATCCGGCGCATCGGCCCGGGCAGCGAGCCGAGCGCGGTCCGCAGCACCGGATCGACCTCCGTCCGGGTCCGCTCCAGCAGCATGACCGCCTCGTGCCCCTCGGCCGGCGCCGGCCGGCCGTCCCGCTGTGTCCCGATGGTCCCTCGTCCTTCCGGTGTCCCGGCGGCCTGCCGGGGCTCGGCGTACCGCTGCACACCCGGCGCGGGCAGCGTCGTCTCCGTCCTGGACTCCGTGAGGGACTCACCCATGGGACCGCCTCGGAGGATGAGCGGAGGGTGGCGCTTCCGCTGTCGCTGGGCGCGTGCTCCGAGGATGTACCCGCCCTGACGGGCGGGGACACGGCCGGCCCGCCGGCAGCGTCACTGCCAGCGGCCGATCTCGACGTTCTCGAGGACCCCGAGCGCGTCCGGTACCAGGACCGCGGCCGAGTAGTAGGCCGTGACCAGGTACTTGATGATGGCCTGTTCGTTGATGCCCATGAAACGCACCGACAGGCTCGGCTCGATCTCGTCCGGGATGCCGGAGGCGCGCAGCCCGATGACGCCCTGGTCGGCCTCGCCGGTACGCAGGGCGATGATGGACGTCGTACGGGCGTCCGAGACCGGGATCTTGTTGCACGGGAAGATCGGTACACCGCGCCAGGTCGGGATGCGGTTGCCGGTCATGTCGATGGTCTCGGGCACCAGCCCGCGCTTGTTGAGTTCGCGGCCGAACGCGGCGATGGCGCGAGGGTGGGCGAGGAGCATCTTGGTGCCGCGGCGCCTGCTGAGCAGCTCGTCGAGGTCGTCCGGGCCGGGCACGCCGTCGTGCGGCTGGATCCGCTGGTCGTACTCGCAGTTGTGCAGGAGCCCGAAGTCGCGGTTGTTGATGAGCTCGTGCTCCTGGCGCTCCTTCAGCGCCTCGACCGTCAGCCGGATCTGCTGTTCGGTCTGGTTCATGGGCTGGTTGTAGAGGTCTGCCACGCGCGTGTGGATACGCAGCACGGTCTGGGCGACGCTCAGTTCGTACTCACGGGGCCGGGCCTCGTAGTCGACGAACGTGTGGGGGATGTCCGGCTCGCCGGAGTGACCGGCGGAGAGGTCGATCTCCTTCTCGCCGTACTTGTTGGAGCGCTGCGAGGGGATCGAGCGGCGCTGCTGGAGGTGTTCGCGCAGGGTGTCCGAGCGCTCCGCGATCTGTTCGAACTCCTGGCGGGACAGCACGAGCACGGTGCACGCGGTCAGGGCGCGGGCCGTGAACTCCCAGATGGCGTCCTCGTCGAGCAGCGCCTCGTCGCCGAAGTAGGCGCCGTCGGCGAGGATTCCGAGGGACTCGTCGTCCCCGTAGGGGCCGGTGCCGACTTTCTCCACCCTGCCGTGCGCCAGCAGGTACACCTCGTCGGACGGGCTGCCGAAGGAGGCGATCACCTCGCCCGCCGGGATCTCCCGCTGTTCGCAGCGGCGAGAGATCTCGAAGAGCACCTCCTCGTCCTCGTACGACCGCAGCGCCGGCAGCTCCCCCAGTTCCGCAGGGATGACCTCGACACGGTCGCCGGTCTTCACGAATGTCACCCGGCCGTCGCCCACGGAGAACGTGAGCCGGCGGTTCACCCGGTACGTGCCGCCCTGGATGTCGACCCAGGGAAGCATCCGCAGCAGCCAGCGCGAGCTGATCTCCTGCATCTGCGGCACGGACTTGGTCGTGGTGGCCAGGTTCCGCGCGGCCGCCGTGCCGAGACTCTGCTGCGGCTTGGTCTGCTCCGTGCGGACCTCTTCGCCTACCGACATAGAGAACTGCCCTCCCGGTTGTGACCGACGCCCCCATGCCTCGGGCATCGATGTGCATCCGCAAGCCTTCCGCACGCGACGCGGTGGTGCTATTACCCGAAAGAGCGGGAATGGATCTTCGCGCTGCTGGGCAGGGGGTGCCCGTCACGGCGCTCGAAAGCGCGCCCGCGTCCGACGCGGACCGGGTGCCGGGCGCACCGACGACGTCGGCCCCGAGGCTCCCTCATCCCCCACGTGCGGGTGACAATGGCTCGATGACCAGCCCCGACCCGCCCGGACTCGCCGTGCTGCGTCCCCGGCTGCCGTCACCGGTGCAGGAAGTCGTGGACGACCGGTTCGAGCGCCGGGGCGTCCGGCTGCTGCTGAAGCGGGACGATCTGATCCACCCCGAGCTGATCGGCAACAAGTGGCGCAAGCTCGCGCCGAACCTGACCGCGGCGGCCGGCCGTACCGTCGTCACCTTCGGCGGCGCCTGGTCCAACCATCTGCGCGCCACGGCCGCGGCCGGCCGGCTGCTCGGCATCCCCACCGTCGGTGTCGTACGCGGCGACGAGCTGGCCGGCCGACCTCTCAACCCCTCACTGACACGCTGTACGTCCGACGGCATGCGGCTGCACTTCGTCGACAGGGCGACCTACCGCCGCAAGTCCTCGCCCCTGGACCTGGCCGGCATCCTGCGCGCGGCGGACGCCGAGGACGCGTACGTCGTCCCCGAGGGCGGCAGCAACGCCGAGGCCGTACGCGGTTGCCGCGCACTCGGCACCGAGCTGCAGGGCCGGGCCGAGGTCGTCGCCGTGGCCTGCGGCACCGGTGGCACGCTCGCGGGGCTGGCCGCCGGTCTCGGCCCCGGCGTGCGCGCCCTGGGCGTGCCGGTGCTCAGGGGCGGCTTCCTGACCGCCGAGACGGAGGCCCTGCAGCGTGAGGCATTCGGCGGCCGGCGTGGCACCTGGAGCCTGGATGAGCGCTTCCACTTCGGTGGCTACGCGCGCGTGCCCGCCGAACTCGATACCTTCGCGGAGGACTTCGAGCAACGGCACGGCCTGCCCGTGGAGCGTCTGTACGTCGCCAAGCTGCTGTACGGACTCGTCACCCTGGCCGGCGAGGGTGCCTTCCCGCGCGGGACGGCGGTCGCGGCCGTGATCACCGGCCGCCCCTTCCCCTGATGTGCCGCCGCTCCGCCTTCGTCCGAGGCGACGCCCCGGATCTCCCTCAGGCGACGGTCCGCCGTCACACCGCCTCGCGGAACGCCGCCGCCTCCTCCAGGTCCAGCCTGCGCAGCAGGGTCCGCAGCATCTCGTCGTCGATGTGACGGCCGTCCCGGAGTCTGACGAACACGTCACGCTCGGCGCTGATCATCTCGCGCGACAGCCGCCGGTAGGTGTCGTCGACGGACTCCCCGGTGATCGGGTTGGCCTGGCCCAGCCGCTCCCAGACGGCGTTGCGGCGGCGCTCCAGGACGATGCGCAGCCGGTCGGCGAGCGGGGCGGGCAGGGCGTTGCGCTCGTCGGTGAGGAGTTCGTCCAGGCGCCGTTCGGCGGCCCGGGAGGCCTGCGCCTGGGCGTTGGCCTCGGCCAGCGTCTCGGTCTGGGGGTCCCGCCCGGGGAACTTCAGCAGCCGGATCAGCGGGGGCAGGGTCAGACCATGCACGACCAGGGTCGCGATGACCGTGGTGAAGGTCAGGAAGAGGATGAGGTTGCGCTGCGGGAAGGGCTCCTCTCCGTCGTGCATGGTGAGCGGGATGGAGAAGGCGATGGCCAGCGAGACGACCCCGCGCATCCCGGCCCACGCGATCACGAACGGTCCCTTCCAGGTCGGGTTCTGTTCCCGTTCCCGCACCCGGGCCGACAGCAGCCGCGGCAGGAAGGTGGCGGGGTACACCCAGACGAACCGGGTGGCGACGACGACCAGGAACACGGCGACCGCGTACCAGGCGGCCTCGGCTCCCTCGTATTGCCCGAGCCCCTTCAGCACCACCGGCAGTTGCAGGCCGATCAGCGCGAACACCGCCGACTCCAGGACGAAGGCGACCATCTTCCAGACCGCCTCCTCCTGCAGGCGCGTCGCGAAATCGACCTCCCACGCGCGGTGCCCCAGGTAGAGCGCGACGACCACGACCGCGAGGACACCGGAGGCGTGCACCTGTTCGGCGACGGCGTACGCGACGAAGGGGATCAGCAGGGACAGCGTGTTCTGCAGCAGCGCTTCCTTCACGTGCGTGCGCAGCCAGTGGATCGGCGCCATCAGCAGCAGGCCCACCACGACGCCGCCGACCGCCGCGAGCAGGAACTCGCCGATACCCCCGGCCCAGGTCGCGCCCTCGCCGACGGCGGCGGCCAGGGCCACCCGGTAGGCGGTGATCGCGGTGGCGTCGTTCAGCAGGGACTCGCCCTGGAGGATCGTGGTGATCCGCGACGGCAGCCCCACCCGGCGGGCGACCGCCGTGGCCGCGACGGCGTCCGGGGGCGCCACCACCGCGCCGAAGACCAGGGCCGCGGTCAGCGGCATCTCCGGCACGATCACGTACACGGCCCAGCCGACGACGAAGGTCGCGAACAGCACGTACCCGACGGACAGCATCGCGACCGGCCGCAGCTGCGCCCGCAGGTCGAGGTAGGAGCTGTCGGTCGCGGCCGTGTACAGCAGCGGGGGCAGGATGAGCGGCAGGAAGACGTGCGGGTCGAGCGTGTACTCGGGTACCCCCGGGACGTAGCTGACCGCCAGGCCCACGGCCACCAGCAGCAGCGGCGCCGGCACCGGGGTCCGCCGCGCGGCCGCGGCGATCGCGGCACTGCCCGCCACGAGCAGCAGCAGTGGCATCACGTCCATTGTTCTCGCCCGCCCTCATTTTTCGACGCGGTCTTCCGCCCGACCGTCGTAACCTGGCAATCATGAAACAGTGCACGCACGCCGACGCGCTGCCGCACCCCGAACCCGGCCCGCTCAGCGAGACGTGTCCGGAGTGCTTGGCGGAGGGCATGGATCCGGTGCAACTACGGCTGTGCCTCAGCTGCGGTCACGTCGGCTGCTGCGACTCCTCGCCGGGGCGGCACGCGGCGGAGCATCACAAGGAGTCCGGTCACCCCGTGATGCGGACCCACGAGCCCGGAGAGACCTGGCGCTGGTGCTTCGTCGACCACGTCCTGGTGTGACGCGACGGGACCCCGGCGGCGGACGGTTCGACCGTCTGACGTCTGGGTACGTCAACCCGGCGCGCGCTCTTCCCATTTGGGCCCGCCCAACCCCTAGACACGGAGCGTATCCGCAGGTTTACTGTGAGTGACGACAAGGGGTTGGGGTCCCGGGGACAGGACCGTCGAGAGCGCGGTAGCGTCACCGCTGAACCACGTATCGCGTTACCCCGAGGGGCGACCCTCGGCCCTGAAACGCTTGTACCACCATGGAGGTGAGGGTGTCCCAGATCGCAGGCGAGCCCGCGACCCAGGACTTCGTGGAAGTCCGGCTGCCGGCCGCGGGGGCCTACCTGTCGGTGCTGCGTACGGCCACGGCCGGTCTCGCGGCCCGTTTGGACTTCACCCTCGACGAGATCGAGGATTTGCGCATCGCGGTGGACGAGGCCTGCGCGATCCTGCTCCAGCAGGCCGTGCCCGGCTCGGTGCTCAGTTGCGTCTTCCGCCTCGTCGACGACTCACTCGAGGTCACCGTCTCGGCGCCGACCACGGACGGCCATGCCCCTTCGCGGGACACCTTCGCCTGGACCGTCCTGTCCGCTCTGGCGGGCAAGGTCTCCTCCGCCGTGGACAAGGACAAAACCGTTTCGATCAGCCTCTACAAACAGCGCGGCGCGGGACCCGGGCCGGCGTGAGGAGCGAGGACGGGCCGGTGCGGGACGAAGAGCGCGGCACACGAGAGCTGCCGGCCGAGGGCACGGGCACGAGCGGCCCGACCGGCGCCCGACGCATGGCGGACGGCATCGACGGCATCCCCGAGCAGGCTCGCCCGCATCCCGAGGACGACTCCGCGGGGGTCGTCCTCCCGGGCGGCGGGCGGCCGGGCCGGGACGGTGCCGTGCGGAGCGCGCCTCCGGGCGAGGGGATCGCCGTACCCCCGGCCCAGGGGGGTCCCCCCACTCCCGCGAAGTCGAGAGTGGCGGAGGAGGCGAGGGCTCGGGGAAGGGCGACGGGCGGGACGATGAGCGAGCACGAGCGACACTCCGAGGATCAGACGCCGCGCGTGCACCACGCGCAGGGTGCGCAGCACGGCTCACCGGACCGCAGTGGGGCGCGCGAGATGTTCCTCAAGCTGCGCACCCTGAGCAGCGGCAGTCCCGAGTACGCGGAGCTGCGCAACCAGCTGGTCCGGATGCATCTGCCGCTCGTGGAGCATCTCGCGCGCCGGTTCCGCAACCGGGGCGAGCCGCTGGACGACCTCACCCAGGTCGCCACGATCGGGCTGATCAAGTCGGTCGACCGTTTCGACCCGGACCGCGGCGTGGAGTTCTCCACGTATGCGACCCCGACGGTCGTCGGCGAGATCAAGCGGCACTTCCGCGACAAGGGCTGGGCGGTGCGCGTCCCACGCCGGCTGCAGGAGCTGCGCCTGGCGCTGACCACGGCGACGGCCGAGCTGTCGCAGCTGCACGGCCGCTCCCCCACGGTCCACGAGCTCGCCGAGAAGCTGGCGATCTCCGAGGAGGAGGTCCTGGAGGGCCTGGAGTCCGCCAACGCGTACTCCACGCTGTCCCTGGACGTCCCCGACACCGACGACGAGTCCCCGGCGGTCGCGGACACCCTCGGCGCCGAGGACGAGGCGCTGGAGGGCGTGGAGTACCGGGAGTCCCTCAAGCCACTGCTGGAGGATCTCCCGCCGCGCGAGAAGCGGATCCTGCTGCTGCGGTTCTTCGGCAACATGACGCAGTCGCAGATCGCGCAGGAGGTCGGCATCTCCCAGATGCACGTCTCCCGGCTGCTGGCGCGCACACTGGCGCAGCTGCGGGAGAAGCTCCTCGTCGAGGAGTGACGGCTACTTCTCCAGATTGCCGGCGTTGCCGGGCCCGCGGATCCCGAGGGCCCGGGTCGTCTCGGGGTTCACCAGCAGCACCAGCGAGGCGACGGCCGCGGCCGCGAGGGCGATCCCGCCCGGGATGGCCATGCTGTCGGCCTGCAGCAGGTTGTAGGCCACCGGCAGCGCCATGAGCTGTGTGATCACCGCCGGACCGCGGCTCCAGCTGCGCAGCGCGAGCAGGCCACGGGCCGCGAGCAACGGCAGCAGCGCGAGCACGACCAGCGTGATGCCTCCGGTGACCGCCTGCTGCCGGTCGTCCGGATGCCCCGTGAGGCCGAGGACCAGAATCCATACACCACCGACGACCAGCGCGAGCCCCTCCAGCGCGGCCAGCAGCGCGGCGTACGTCAGACGCCGGGGGCGGGGGCCGGTGGTTTCCTCGGTGGTGGGGGTCTGCTCACTGCTCACCCCTGAAGAGTAGCCCTCGTCGTGCGCGCCCCTCGTGGCGAGGTTCACCCCCGCTCCCTTACCTGATCCCTACCTCGGTATGGGCCCGGTACCCCCCAGTAGGTACGCTGCCAGTCATGCGTGCACTCCTCGTGGTCAATCCGGCGGCAACCACCACAAGTGCGCGCACACGCGACGTACTGATCCATGCGCTCGCCAGTGAGATGAAGCTGGAGGCGGTCACCACCGAGTACCGAGGTCACGCCCGCGACCTCGGCCGGCACGCGGCGGACAGCGACGACATCGACCTGGTGGTGGCCCTCGGCGGCGACGGCACGGTCAACGAGGTGGTCAACGGCCTCCTGCACGCCGGCCCCGCGCCGGGCCATCTGCCCGGCCTCGCGGTGGTCCCCGGCGGCTCCACCAATGTCTTCGCCCGCGCCCTGGGCCTGCCCAACGACGCCGTGGAGGCCACCGGCGCCCTGCTGGACGCCCTGCGCGACGGCAGCGAGCGAACCGTCGGCCTGGGCCTGACCTCGGGCACGCCGGGCACGGAGGACGAATCGGTGCCGGCCCGCTGGTTCACCTTCAACGCGGGGCTCGGCTTCGACGCCGGTGTGGTGGGCCGTGTGGAGCAGCATCGCGAGCGCGGCCGGAAATCCACACACGCGCTCTACGTGCGCCAGGTGATGCGTCAGCTTCTGGGCGAGCCGAACCGCCGCAACGGAACGATCACACTGGAGCGGGCCGGCGAGGTTCCGATCACGGATCTGGTGCTGTCCATAGTCTCGAACACCTCGCCCTGGACGTTTCTGGGGAATCGCCCGATCTACGCGGCACCTAAGGCCTCGTTCGATACCGGGCTCGATCTCTTCGGTCTCAGCCGCCTGTCCACAGCGGCGGTTGCCCGGTATGGCACCCAGTTGCTCACTTCGTCCCCCGAGCGTGGACCCCATGGCAAGCACGCCACCTCTCTGCACGACTTGACAGAGTTCACCTTGCATTCGAAGGTCCCGCTCCCCCTCCAGATGGACGGCGACCACCTGGGGCTGCGAACAAGCGTGACGTTCACAGGCGTACGCCGTGCACTGCGTGTGATTGTGTGAGCAGAACTGGCTAAAGTCCTTTCACTCGAACGTTTAGGCCAGGATCCACCCCATGGAAGTACGGCTGTGACCTAGTCGACACCGAAGAATCAAAAAAAACTTTCCAGAAGGGGTTGTATCCGCCGCTGAGGTTTGCGAGTCTCTACGTGGCGATCGAGACGGCCCGCAACACCGGCCTCCACTGATCACCAGAACCCCTCTTCAACTCACAGGACCTTCGCCGGGGAACCTGGCAGTCGGCCCTTCACTTGTTGAGGGATTCGTGAAAGCGTTCACATTCACAAGCAAGCCCTGCACGTAATACCAAGGAGAGGTAGCAGCCATGGACTGGCGTCACAACGCCGTTTGCCGCGAGGAAGACCCCGAGCTCTTCTTCCCCATCGGCAACACCGGTCCTGCGCTGCTGCAGATCGAGGAAGCCAAGGCCGTCTGCCGTCGCTGCCCGGTTATGGAGCAGTGCCTGCAGTGGGCGCTCGAGTCCGGCCAGGACTCCGGCGTCTGGGGTGGTCTCAGCGAGGACGAGCGTCGCGCCATGAAGCGCCGCGCCGCCCGCAACCGGGCCCGTCAGGCCTCCGCCTGACAACCCACCCCTGCTGACAGCCTGAGCTTGGCGGCGCGTACAGCGAGTACGCATCTCCCGCCCCCGAGCCGCAGCGCGCAGTTCCCCCGATGCGCTTAGTTAAGCAGCAACGAGCTTTAGCCCCGGGCCACTTGGTGGCCCGGGGCTCATTGCTTTTCCGGGCCCTTTCCAAGGTTGTCGGATGGCGCTACTTCTGGGACCGCACCGGGATGTCGAGGATCACGCGGGTGCCGCGCTGCGGGGCCGGGACCATGTCGAACGTGCCGCCCAACTCGCCCTCCACCAGAGTCCGCACGATCTGCAGGCCGAGATTGCCGGCGGTCTGCGGATCGAAGCCCTGCGGCAGGCCGACCCCGTCGTCCTGGACCGTGACCAGCAGTCGGGCCTCCTTGGCGGTGCCCCCTCGGACCGCCGACACCTCGACCGTGCCGGTGTCGCCCTCGCGGAAACCGTGCTCCAGCGCGTTCTGCAACACCTCGGTCAGCACCATCGACAGCGGCGTGGCGACCTCGGCGTCGAGAATGCCGAAGCGGCCGGTGCGCCGGCCCGCCACCTTGCCCGGGGAGATCTCCGCGACCATCGCCAGGACGCGGTCGGCGATGTCGTCGAACTCCACGCGCTCGTCCAGGTTCTGGGAAAGCGTCTCGTGCACGATCGCAATCGATCCGACGCGCCGCACCGCTTCTTCGAGGGCCTCGCGCCCGCGGTCGGACTCGATGCGCCGGGCCTGGAGGCGCAGCAGCGCCGCCACCGTCTGGAGGTTGTTCTTGACGCGGTGGTGGATCTCCCGGATCGTCGCGTCCTTGGTGATCAACTCGCGCTCGCGCCGACGCAGTTCGGTGACGTCCCGGAGCAGGACGAGGGAACCGATGCGGGTGCCCTTCGGCTTGAGCGGGATCGCACGGAACTGGATGACCCCGTCACTGGCCTCGATCTCGAACTCGCGCGGCGCCCAGCCGCTGGCGACCTTGGCGAGCGCCTCGTCCACCGGCCCCCTCGTCGGGGCGAGTTCGGCGGTGGTCCTGCCCAGGTGCTGGCCGACGAGGTCGGAGGCGAGGCCGAGCCGGTGGTAGGCGGACAGGGCGTTCGGGGAGGCGTACTGGACGATGGCGTCGGCGTCGAGCCGGATCAGGCCGTCGCCCACGCGGGGCGAGGCGTCCATGTCGAGCTGCTGGTTGGCGAACGGGAAGGATCCGGCCGCGATCATCTGCGCCAGGTCGGAGGCGCTCTGCAGGTAGGTGAGTTCCAGGCGGCTGGGGGTGCGCACGGTGAGGAGGTTGGTGTTGCGCGCGATGACTCCGAGGACACGCCCCTCCCGCCGTACAGGGATCGACTCGACCCGGACGGGCACCTCCTCGCGCCACTCGGGGTCGCCCTCGCGGACGATGCGGCCCTCGTCGAGGGCGGCGTCCAGCATCGGGCGGCGGCCGCGCGGGACGAGGTGGCCCACCATGTCGTCCTGGTACGAGGTCGGACCGGTGTTGGGCCGCATCTGGGCGACCGAGACGTATCGGGTGCCGTCGCTGGTGGGGACCCACAGGACCAGGTCGGCGAAGGAGAGGTCGGAGAGCAGCTGCCACTCCGACACCAGCAGGTGCAGCCACTCGAGATCGGTGTCGTCGAGGGCGGTGTGCTGGCGTACGAGTTCGTTCATGGAGGGCACGTGTGCGAGCGTACCCGGGGGCTTGTACGGCCCTGAAACACCCGCGGGCCGCGGCGCCTGAGAGGGACCCTCAACCCTCCCGGCACCGCAGCCCGGAGCAGCATCGGCCGTGGGGTGTGCGGTCCCGGTCGGCCGAAGGATGAGGAGCCGTGGCAGTCAGGGCAGAGAGCCTCGGTTCCTCGGTCCGCCTTCCTGTGCGGGGAAGACGGAGGCTGGTGCGCGTTGCACACGCGCTCGTTACGCATTGTGGACTAGACCACTTACGGGTGTCCATGCGTTGGAGGCTGTTCGTTGTTGTCATTTCCGCGACGTGTCGGACGCACCGGCGTCCAGCAGGCAGCCTAACCCGTGTGGGTTCCTGTGCGGGGCCAGATGGACAGGGCAATTTCCGCGACCGCCTCCAGTTCCTCCCGACTCGCCCCGTCGCGCGCCTGTTGTGACATGCCCTGGATCATCGCCCCGGTATGACGGGCCAGGGCGGCGGCGTCCGTGGCTGGCGGCAGCACGCCGGCGGCGACATCGGCCCTGATGCGGCTTTCGAACGCGGCGATGTTGGCGTTGCGGCGGTCCCGCAGCGACTGCTCCACCTCCGGGTTCGAGCAGTTCGCGGCTGCGTGGACGACTAGGCAGCCGTGCGGGTGGCCCGGTTCGGTGTAGGCGATGGCGGCTTCGCGCAGGGTGCGCTCCACGGCGGCCCGCGCGGTGGGCTCCTCGGTGAGGGCGCGCTCGGTGAAGGATCCGTATCGCGTGCCGTACACGCGGACGACCTCTTCGAAGAGCGACCGCTTGTCCCCGAAGGCGGAGTAGAGGCTGGGGGCTCCGATGTCCATGACGCGGGTGAGGTCGGAGACGGACGTGGCTTCGTAACCGTGCTCCCAGAACGCCAGGAGTGCCTTCTCCAGTGCGGTCTCGCGATCGAAGGAGCGGGGGCGGCCGCGGGGCCTGGTCCTGACCTTGCCCGCCCCGGCGGCCGTCGCACTTGTGGCATCAGGCCCGTTCGGAGTCTTCGGTGTTCCGCCCTCGTTCACCATGGAGTGCATTTTATAGCGGGCACTAGAGAAATGGGGGCGGGCTGCTGTACGGTCATTTCTGTAGCGACCACTAAAAAAATATGAAGGGGGCGCCGCCATGAGCGTGCTCAAGGGCAGGACGGCACTCGTCACGGGGGCGAGCAGGGGCATCGGGCGAGGCATCGCCGAGCGGCTGGGGCGCGACGGCGCTCGGGTCGCGGTGCACTACGGCAGGAACGAGACGGCGGCGAAGGAAACGGTCGCGGCGATCGAGAGGGCCGGCGGCTCGGCGTTCGCGGTGGGCGTGGAACTGGGGACACCCGGGGACGCGGAGGCACTGTGGGAGGAGTTCGACCGGCACGCGGACGGGCTGGACATCCTGGTGAACAACGCGGCGATCGGCAACACGCGGCCGATCGGGCAGCTGGAGGAGCAGGAGTACGACGAGGTCTTCGCGGTGAACGTGAAGGCACCGTTCTTCATCCTCAAGCACGGCATGGCGCGGCTGCGGGACGGCGGCCGGGTCGTCAACATCTCGTCGGGGCTGGCCCGGACGGCGGCGATGCCCGACAACATGGCGTACGCGATGACGAAGGGCGCGCTGGACGTCCTCTCGAGGGACCTGTCCAAAGTGCTGGGGCACCGCGGCATCACGGTGAACTCGGTGGCCCCGGGGATCATAGACACGGACAACACTGCGGCACTGCTGTACGGCAGTCCCGACGGCTGGGCGAAGGCCGCGGCACTGTCGGCGCTGGGCGGGGTGGGGCGGCCTGCCGAGGTCGCAGACGTGGTGGCGTTCCTGGTGTCGGACGGCGGACGGTGGGTGACGGGCAGCTGGGTGGATGTGACGGGGGGTTCGCTCACCTAGCCGGAGAGAGCGGGGCGCGTGCGAGCCCCCCACCGGCCCTCCCCCGCCCTCAGCGGGTCTCCGTCACCTTCGCCAGTGCCCGCGGTGCGTCCGGGTCCTGGCCCCGGGCGATGGTGACCTCGTAGGCCAGGAGCTGGAGAGGGATGATCTCCAGCACGGGCTGGACCTCCTCCGCCACGTCGTCCGTGGGCAGTACGAAGCCGGCCGAGGCCTGCTCCACCTGGTGCCCGGGTCCGATGACGACGAGATCGGCGCCGCGGCCGCGCAGCCGGTCCAGGACGGGCTGGAGGGCTTGGCCGCCCTTGCCGTCGGTCACCACGGCGATGACCGGGGAGACGTTGTCGACCATGGCGAGCGGCCCGTGCAGCAGGTCCGCGCCGGAATAGGAGAGGGCCGGGATGTAACTGGTCTCCATCAGCTTGAGGGCGGCCTCCTTGGCCGTGGGGTAGCCGTAACCGCGGGAGGTGATCACCATGCGCTCGGCGAAGCGGTAGCGGGCGGCGAGCGTGCGCACCTCCCCTTGGCGGGCGAGCAGTTGCTCGGCGAGGTCCGGCAGCACCCGCGCCGGCGCGCCGTCGCCGCCCCGGAGGCCCTCGACGAAGAGGTAGAGCGCGAGCAGGGAGGCGGTGTACGTCTTGGTCGCGGGGAGGGCCTTCTCGGGCCCGGCCATGATGTCGATGTGGTACTCGGAGACACCGGCGAGCGGTGAGTCCGGGTTGTTGGTGACGGCCAGCGTGATGGCGCCTGCCTCACGGGCGGCCCGGGTCGAGGCGACCAGATCGGGGGAGCCGCCGGACTGACTGACGGTGACGACCAGGACGTCGGTGAGGTCGGGCCGGGCGCCGTAGGCCGTGGTGGTGGACATCGAGGTGAGTCCGCAGGGCAGGCCGAGCCGGATCTCCAGGAGGTACTTGGCGTACAGGGCGGCGTTGTCGGAGGTGCCGCGGGCGGTCAGCAGGACGAAGCGGGGCGTGCGGGCGGCGATCCGCCGGGCCACGTCCTGGATGGCGGGGGCGCCCTCGGACAGGATCCGGCGCAGGACGGCGGGCTGCTCCGCCATCTCACGGGCCATGGTCCGGCCCGGGAGTTCGCCGAGGGGGTCCGGTGTGGCTGCGGCGTTCATGGCGGGTTCCTTCCGGGGGCGAGGCGGATGCAGACCCCATTCCACTCCCCCGGGCCGGACACCGCCCACCCGGGAGGCCTTCCCCGCACTTCCGCCCCCCTGTGCAGCCGCGCTGTTCATCCCCTGCCGACTTGGTCGGCACAGCAGCGCCACCCGGCCAGGGAGCGTCGGTAAGCACCCTGGGAGCGGCAGGACTGCTCTGTTAGATTGGTCTAAACCACACGACCCCTCCCGGGTGCGGTCCCAGTTGAGCAGTCCTCTCAGATCGGCAGGCCAGCGTGGAAGTTGTCATCGTTCCGGACGCCAAGGCAGGCGGCGAGCTCATCGCCGAGGCCATGGCCCAGCTGCTCCGGCGCAAGCCCGCCGCCCTGCTCGGCGTGGCCACGGGCTCGACGCCGCTGCCTGTCTACGAAGCGCTGGCGGCGAAGGTGCGCTCCGGCACGGTGGACGTCGGGCGGGCGCGGATCGCGCAGCTCGACGAGTACGTGGGGCTGCCCGCCGACCATCCGGAGTCGTACCGGTCGGTGCTGCGACGTGAGGTCCTGGAGCCGCTCGGGATCGGGATGGACCAGTTCACGGGCCCGGACGGCACGGCGGCGGATGTGCAGGGGGCGTGCGAGGCCTACGACAAAGCGCTGTCGGACGCGGGGGGTGTGGACCTTCAGCTGCTCGGCATCGGGACCGACGGACACATAGGTTTCAACGAGCCGTGCTCGTCGCTGGCGTCGCGGACGCGGATCAAGACGCTGACCGAGCAGACCAGGATCGACAACGCGCGCTTCTTCGACGGCGACATCGGCCAGGTGCCGCACCACGTGATCACGCAGGGCATCGGCACCATCCTGGAGGCCCGGCATCTGGTGCTGCTCGCCACCGGCGAGGGCAAGGCGGACGCGGTCGCGGCGACGGTGGAAGGGCCGATCGCCGCGGTGTGTCCCGCGTCCGCGCTCCAGCTCCACCCGCACGCGACCGTCGTCGTCGACGAGGCCGCCGCGTCGAAGCTGAAGCTCGCGGACTACTTCCGCCACACCTACGCCAACAAGCCGGACTGGCAGGGGATCTAGGTGTATTGACCCGCAGGGTTGCTGCTGGGCCTCCTCAATGGTGATGACCGTGCCTGCCGAGGGTCTCCACAGGGGTCGCACCGGGGCGGCTCCACTGCGGTGCGGGGCGGCCGGTCGGGCCCCAGGTGGCGTTGCCGCCGGCGTCCGAGCGCCATGGTGTCCTCCGTGGAGTCACGGGCCGGGCGGCGTCATGGACGCCGCCCGGCGGTCACCAGGACAGACTCGTGCCCGGCCGGACCTCATCGCTGGGGCGAAAGGTCCCCCGATCGGTGCCGGCACGGCTCGGGCCGGTCCGGCCGGTTCACCCCCGCGCCCTCACAGCCCCGTGATCCCGGCGATCACTTCGGCCGCCGCCCGGCCGCAGACGCGGGCCGCGCCGTGGGTGGCGATGTGCAGGGCGCCGCGCGGAGTGGCCTGGGGGACGCCCATCTCCACGACGACGGTGTCGGGGCGGGCCGCCAGCAGGGTGTCGAGGGCCGAGGCCATCCAGGGGTGGCGGTGTTCGTCGCGGACGACCGCGACGATGCGGCGCGGGCCGGCCGCCTCCAGTGCCGCCCGTCCGGCGCTCTCACCGGCCGCGCTCTCCGGGCCGTCCCCGGCGGAGAAGCTGCCCGTCACCGTGCCCGGCAGGAGGTGGGCGAGCTCCGCGGCGACGCCCCACGGGGTCTCGTCGCCCACGGCGATGTTGGCGACGGGGGTGAGGGCGGCGACGTAGGGCGGTTCGGTGAGGGGCTTGAAGGTGCCGGGGCTGCCGAGGCCGGGCGCGGCGGTCACGGTGAGGGCGCGGCGGGCGGCGTGCAGGCCGATCTCGGTGCCGTGGGCGCTCTCCGCAGGGTGGCCCGCCGTGCCCGCCCAGCGGGCCAGTGCGCGTACCCGGTCGGCGGCCTCGGCCAGGCGTTCCTCCGGGAGTTCACCCGCCCGCACGGCCGCGACCAGGGCGTCCCGCAGGCGCGACACGGTCGCGTCGTCGGCCAGGCCGCCGCCCACGCAGATCGCGTCGGCGCCCGCGGCGATGGCAAGGACGCTGCCGCGTTCGATGCCGTAGGTGCCGGCGATGGCGCGCATCTCCATGCCGTCGGTGACGATGAGGCCGTCGTAGCCGAGCTCGGCGCGGAGCAGGCCGGTGAGGATGCGCCGGGAGAGGGTGGCCGGGCGGTCGGGGTCGAGGGCGGGGACCAGGATGTGGGCGCTCATGACGGCCCGGGTGCCGGCGGCGATGGCGGCGCGGAACGGGGTCAGTTCGCGCTCGGCCAGCACGTCGGCGGAGATGTCGATGCGTGGCAGAGCGTGGTGGGAGTCGACGGCCGTGTCGCCGTGGCCCGGGAAGTGCTTGGTGCAGGCGGCGACCCCGGCGGACTGCAGGCCGGTGACGTAGGCGGCGGTGTGCCGGGCGGCCAGGCCGGTGTCGGCGCCGAAGGAGCGGACGCCGATGACCGGGTTGCGCGGGTCGGAGTTCACGTCGGCGGACGGGGCCCAGTTGAGGTTGACGCCGCAGGCGGCGAGGCGGCTGCCCAGTTCGTGGGCGACCTGGTGCGTGAGCTCGACGTCGTCGACCGCGCCGAGCGCGTGGTTGCCCGGGAAGGAGGAGCCGGACCGCACCTCCAGGCGGGTCACGTCACCGCCCTCCTCGTCGATCGCGACGAGGACGTCGTCGCGCTCGGCCCGCAGTTGGGCGGTCAGGGCGGCCAGTTGGTCCGGCGAGGCGATGTTGCGGCCGAACAGTCCGACGGAGGCGAGGCCCTCACCGAGCCGGCGCAGCAGCCAGTCGGGGGCGGTGGTGCCGGTGAAGCCGGGCTGGAGGACCGTCAGGGCGTCGCGGGTGAGCGTGTCGGTGCCGCCGGCGAGTGTCGTCATGGGGTGAGGTCATCCCTTCACGGCGCCCGCGGTCAGGCCCGCGGCCATCTTGCGCTGGACGAGGAGGAAGAGGGCGACGATCGGCACGGCCATCATCGTGGCGCCGGCCATCATCGGGGCGTATTCGGTGCCGTGTTTGGTGGTGAAGTTGCCGAGCCAGACGGTCGCGGTCTGGTTCTTCTGGCTGAGGAGCATCAGGGCGTACAGGTACTCGTTCCAGGCCTGGATGAAACCGTAGACCGAGGTGGCGACCATGCCGGGGGCCAGGAGCGGGAAGACGACCCGGAGGAAGGCGCCGGTGCGCGAGCAGCCGTCGACCATGGCCGCCTCCTCCAGTTCCTTAGGGATGTTGACGATGAAGCCCCGCAGCGTCCACACCGTGAACGGGAGGATGAAGGTCAGGTACGTGATGATGAGGCCGGCGAGCCGGTCGTACTGGCCCAGGTCGTTGAGCAGCAGGAACACCGGAATGATCATGGCGACCAGCGGGACCATCTGCACGGCGAGGATGCCCACGATCACGATCTTGCGGCCGCGGAAGGCGAACCGGGAGATGGCGAGCGCGGCCAGCAGTCCGACGACCATGCCGATGACCACCACGGCCAGCGACACCACCAGGCTGCGGCCCACCGGGCCCCAGAAGTCGGCGATGTCCAGCGCCCGGCCGAAGTTGTCGAGGGTGAGGCCGGTCGGCAGCAGGCTCGGGTCCGGGTCGATGGCGTCCTTGGCGGGCTTGAAGGCGGTGTTGAGCATCCAGTAGAGCGGGAAGCCCACGACGACGAAGACGAGGAGGCCGAGGAGGTTCCAGCCCCGCCGCGACTTGTGGCGGCCGGCTCCGGCGAGCGTGCTCATTCGACCTCTCCGATCTTCAGCATCTGCCGCATGTAGACGGCGACCACACCGAGCAGCAGCAGGACGGTGATCAGCGCGATGGCCGAGCCCTGGGCGTAGTCGTTGACCACGAACGCCCGGTCGTAGGAGTAGGTGTTGAGGACCTGGAACTCCGGTTCGGGGTGGCCGCCCCGCATGACGAACACCTGGGGGAAGACGCCCATGTCCCAGATGACCGACAGGGTCGTGAGCATCACGATGATCGGCTTGAGAACGGGCAGGGTGACATGGCGGAAGACGCCCCAGGAACCGGCGCCGTCCAGGCGGGCGGCCTCCTCGAGCTCCTTCGGGACCTGGGTGAGCCCGGCGCTGAGGGTGATGACCACGAACGGCACGGCTCCCCAGATCACCAGCAGCATGATCACGGCCAGGCCCTCTGGGCCGCTCGCGAACCAGTTGTGGCCGATCATCTCGACGCCGGGCAGCTTGCTGAGAAGGGCGTTGAAGACGCCGTAGTCCGAGTCGAAGAGCCACTTGAAGACCGTGGTCGCGACGATCACCGGCATGCCCCAGCCGGCCACCAGCACGATGTTGATGAGCATCCTCAGCCAGCCGGAGACCCGCTGGAGCAGCAGGGCGAGCGCCATGCCGATCACCATGGTGAAGACGACGGCGCCGGCCGCGAAGACGATCGTGCGCACGACGACGGCCCAGAACGCGCCGTCGCCCAGCACCTTGGCGAAGTTGTCGAACCCGACCGTCTCGGCCGGCTGGAAGCCCCACAGCTGCGACTGCCCGAACTTCTGGAAGGACAGGGTGACCAGGCGGGCCAGCGGATAGCCCATGACCAGGGCGAGGATCAGCAGGCAGGGCGCGAGCAGCAGCCAGGGGACGGCGGCCCCGCCCGACGTGCGCTGCCCGCGGGGCCGCCGGTTTATCGGGGGCGGCGGCGGTGCCTGCCGCGGTGGCGGCACCTTGGCAGTGGTGGTGGTCTCTGCGGCACTCATCGCGCGCTCCTTGACGGGCCCTCAGGTCGTACGAGATTCAGGGCCCCGTCGAGGACTGCGGGGAGGCGACGGGGCCCTGTGCTCGGGTCACTTGGTGTTGATGACCTTGTCGATCGCGGCGTCCGCCTCCTTGGCGGCGGCCTCGACGGACTTCTTGCCGGTGCCGATGCTCTGCAGCATGGTCTGCAGGATCTGGGCCTTCTCGACCTGGCCCCAGCCGGGCGCCATCGGGACGAACCAGCTGGACTCGGCCGCGGTGGCGGGGACCGCCGTCTTCGGGTCGTTCTTGAGCGTCGCGAGGTCGGTCTTGTTGTTGGGCAGGTTGCCCTTGGCCATCAGGCCCTTCTGCCCGGAGGAGCCGGTGAAGGCGTTGATCCACTCGGCGGCCAGGGCCTGCGCGTCGGACTTCACCGGGACGGCGAGGTCGGAGCCGCCGAGGAAGACGGGCATGTTCTTGCCGGACGGGCCGGGCATCACGAAGTTCTCGAGGTTGCCCTTGAGCTTGCCGGTCTTGTCGTTCTTAGGGTCCTCGGAGGTGGCACCCTCCCAGGCTGCCGCGAAGATCATGGCGGACTTGCCCTGGCCGTAGACGATGTAGCGGTCGGACTCGTCCTTGGTCTTGTCGCCGTGCATGTACGTGCCGACGACGTTCTTGAACTCCTTCAGGCCCTTGAGGGACTCGGGCGAGGAGAGGGAGGCCTTCCACCGTCCGCCCGACTCGGTGGCGATGGCGCCGCCCGCGTCGTAGACGAAGGACATGGCCGCGTACCAGTCGCGGGTGGGCTGGTACCAGGCGCTGAACTTGTCGCCCTGCTTCTTCTGGATCTTGTCCAGGGCCGCGGTCAGCTCCTTGTACGTCTTCGGGGCCGACTTCACCCCGACGGATGCCGCCACGTCCTTGCGCCAGTTGGCGACGCGGCCGCCGGCGTAGTACGGGACGCCGTAGGTCTTGCCGTCGTAGGTGACCGAGGCCTTGAGGCCGTCCAGCCAGGCGTCGGAGTTGTCGAACGCGGACCGGTCGAGGGGGGCGAAGGCGCCCTTGACCATGTAGCCGAGCATCTCGGTGTTGCCCATCTCGACCACGTCGGGAGCTTTGTCCGTGGCGAGGACGGCGTCGAGCTTGGCGTTCTTGTCGGGCCAGCCGTAGTACTCGTGGTTGATCTCGAGCCCGGGGTGCTTCTTCTTCACCGCGGCGTCGGCGGCCTTCACCAGTGCGGGCCAGTTGTTCTGGGCGTCGACGGTGAGCCAGACGGTCAGCTCCTTGGCGTCCGCACCCTTGTCGGAGCCCCCGCCACCCTCGCCCCCGCATGCCGCGATGGAGACCATCATGCCCGCGATTCCGATCGCGGCTGTCAGCTTGCGCTTCACGCCACCCTCCTCAGGGATCCCACAACCCCCCTGGCTCCCCGCAGTGAACGTGGGGCCGGGCCTGGACCAATGGTGTAGACCAGTACCGGGGAGCTTGGACCAGACCAGAAGGCCTGTCAAGGGCCCCGATACCGCTCTGACCAGCCGTTATGCGACCTACATATGCAGGGACCTTTAAGTAAGAAGCCAGCGAAATCCCGAGCGAGACACGGCATACTGCGGGTAGACCACAGGGAATGGTGGACTAGACCAAAACAGGCGCCGACGGTATACAAGTGGGATCGTGTCGGCAGACCGGGCCGGGAAGGCGGAGCATGAGCACCGACGTCAGCAGTGCTGAGAACGAGAACGGGGTGCCCGTCCGTACCGCGCGCGTGCCCAAGTACTACCGCCTGAAGAAGCACCTGCTCGACATGACGGAGACCCAGGCGCCGGGGACGCCGGTCCCGCCCGAGCGCACGCTGGCGGCGGAGTTCGACACCTCGCGCACGACCGTGCGCCAGGCGCTGCAGGAGCTGGTCGTCGAGGGCCGGCTGGAGCGCATCCAGGGCAAGGGCACCTTCGTCGCCAAGCCGAAGGTCTCGCAGGCGCTGCAACTGACCTCGTACACCGAGGACATGCGCGCCCAGGGCCTCGAACCCACCTCGCAACTGCTGGACATCGGCTACATCACCGCCGACGACCGCCTGGCCGGGCTGCTCGACATCACACCCGGCGGGCGCGTGCTGCGCATCGAGCGGCTGCGCATGGCCAACGGCGAACCGATGGCCATCGAGACCACCCACCTGAGCGCCAAGCGCTTCCCCGCCCTGCGCCGCTCTCTGGTGAAGTACACGTCCCTGTACACCGCGCTGGCCGAGGTCTACGACGTCCGTCTCGCGGAGGCCGAGGAGACCATCGAGACGTCGCTGGCGACCCCGCGCGAGGCCGGTCTGCTGGGCACCGACGTCGGGCTGCCGATGCTGATGCTCTCCCGGCACTCACTGGACCGGGACGGCCGGCCGGTGGAGTGGGTGCGGTCGGTCTACCGGGGGGACCGGTACAAGTTCGTGGCCCGGCTGAAGCGGCCTGCCGAGTAACCCCACCGCAGGGCTTCCGTCGCTTCTGACGCCTGGTTTCGGTTGGGTACCGCATTGCGGACGAGGGGTTCCGTTCCCGCCTCACCCTGACCTAGGGTGCCTGCGCCACAGGTGATCACCAAGGGGACGGAGCCGCCTGATGTCGCAAGCCCCGGAAGCCAGCAGAGGGCCGGTGGTGACGCCTGTGCGCGTCGTCATCGCCGTCTGCCTCATAGCGCCCTTCGTGGCCATGCTGTGGGTCGGCTCGTACGCGAAGACCGACCCGGCCTTCATCGGCATCCCGTTCTTCTACTGGTACCAGATGGCCTGGGTGCTGATCTCCACCGCTCTGACGATGATCGCCTACAAGCTGTGGCAGCGTGACCAGCGCGCCCGCTCGGCCGCGAAGGGCGGTGCGTCGCAGTGAAGGACGGCGTGAACGGCGTCGCGCTCGGCGTCTTCATCTTCTTCTTCCTGGCCGTGACGGTCATGGGCTTCCTGGCCGCGCGCTGGCGCAAGGCCGAGAACGAGCACAGTCTGGACGAATGGGGCCTGGGCGGCCGCTCGTTCGGCACCTGGATCACCTGGTTCCTGCTGGGCGGCGACCTGTACACGGCGTACACCTTCGTCGCCGTGCCGGCGGCGATCTACGCCGCGGGCGCGGCCGGCTTCTTCGCCGTGCCCTACACGATCCTGGTGTACCCGCTGATCTTCACCTTCCTCCCCCGCCTGTGGTCGGTCTCCCACAAGCACGGGTACGTCACCACGTCCGACTTCGTGCGCGGCCGCTTCGGCTCGAAGGGGCTGTCGCTGGCGGTGGCGTTGACGGGCATCCTGGCGACGATGCCGTACATCGCGCTCCAACTGGTCGGCATCCAGGCCGTGCTGGACGTGATGGGCGTCGGCGGCGGCGAGAACACCAACTGGTTCATCAAGGACCTGCCGCTGCTGATCGCGTTCGGCGTGCTGGCGGCGTACACGTACTCCTCGGGCCTGCGGGCCCCCGCGCTCATCGCGTTCGTGAAGGACACGCTGATCTACATCGTCATCGCGGTGGCGATCATCTACATCCCGATCAAGCTGGGCGGCTTCGACGAGATCTTCGCCAAGGCCGGCGAGGCGTACAGCCAGACCAACCCGGCGACGGGTGCGCCGCGCGGTGCGCTGACGCCGGCCGAGCCGGGCCAGTGGACGTACGCCACGCTGGCGCTGGGCTCCGCCCTCGCGCTCTTCATGTACCCGCACTCCATCACGGCGACGCTGTCCTCGAAGAGCCGTGAGGTGATCCGCCGCAACACCACGATCCTGCCGCTGTACTCGCTGATGCTGGGTCTGCTGGCGTTGCTCGGGTTCATGGCGATCGCGGCCGGCATCAAGGTGCAGAACGGGCAGCTGGCGATCCCGCAGCTGTTCGAGACGATGTTCCCCGACTGGTTCGCGGGCGTGGCGTTCGCGGCGATCGGCATCGGCGCGCTGGTGCCGGCGGCCATCATGTCCATCGCGGCCGCGAACCTCTTCACCCGCAACATCTACAAGGACTTCATCAAGCCGGACGCCACACCGGCACAGGAGACCAAGGTCTCCAAGCTGGTCTCCCTGCTGGTGAAGGTCGGCGCCCTGGCCTTCGTCCTCACCATGGACAAGACGGTCGCCATCAACTTCCAGCTGCTGGGCGGCATCTGGATCCTGCAGACCTTCCCGGCCCTGGTCGGCGGCCTGTTCACCCGCTGGTTCCACCGCTGGGCCCTGCTCGCGGGCTGGGCGGTCGGCATGATCTACGGCACGGTCGCCGCGTACGGCGTCGCCTCCCCGACCCAGAAGCACTTCGGCGGCTCCGCGAAGGAGATCCCGGGCATCGGGGAGATCGGCTACATCGGCCTCACGGCGTTCGTCCTGAACGTGGTGGTGACGGTGGTCCTGACCTTCGTCCTGAAGGCCCTGAAGGCCCCCGACGGCATCGACGAGACCAAGCCGGAGGACTACACGGCGGACGCGGGCGACCCCGGTGTCCAGGTGGAGCTCCCGCCTGCCACCGCCGGTTCCGCGCACTGACCTCAGGGGCGCGGGGCTGTATCACCATGCGGCTCCGCCGCGTGGGCGCGAACAACCACACGACGCCCGCAGCGGGCCGCCGAGATCACTCACAACGGCGGCCCGCTGTCGTACACACTCACCGCATGGACATCCTGATCCGCCGTGCGGGGCCCACCGAGTACGGAGCCCTCGGCGACCTCACGGCCCGGGCCTACCTCGACGACGGCCTGCTCGACTTCGGCGAGAGCGACCAGTACCTGCACGTGCTGCGGGACGTCGCCGCACGGGCGGCCTGTGCGGAGGTCCTGGCCGCACTCAGGGACGGCCGCGTGCTCGGCGGCGTCACCTTCGTCCCGTCCGGCGGCCCCATGGCCGACATAGCGGGCCCCGGAGAGGCCGAGATCCGTATGCTGGCCGTCGCGCACGCAGCCCGCGGACAGGGCGTCGGCGAGGCCCTCGTGCGCTCCTGCGTCGACCGGGCGCGGGCCACCCCGGGCTGCCGGAGCGTCGTGCTGTCGACACAACCCACCATGCACGCGGCCCACCGCATCTACGAACGGCTGGGCTTCGCCCGCACACCCGAGCGCGACTGGAACCCCCTCCCGGAGCTGACGGACATCACTCTTCTCACCTATGAGTTGACGCTCTGAAACCAGCACGACACAACATCTGGGGGTGCCGCCCGAACCCGGCACAAGATGTATGCTCATGCTCGCTGTCGCCGCAGGGGAATCCGGTGCGAATCCGGAACTGTCCCGCAACGGTGTACTTGTGCATGTCTGTTCCCGGAACCACTCCGTTCCGGGAACCGCCCCGCACAGGAGTCAGTCCGAGGACCTGCCGACAGCGCGCCCGGCCACCCGGCCGGTGTGCCCTGACGTCCGGGCCTCGTGGAATGGGCCGGTGGACGCGACGCCCCGTGCGCTCGCGTGCTGCTGCCTGCCCTCGACGAGGCCCCCGTGCCGAGCGAGGGAGAGCCCCACGTGACCATCGCGCCAGCCGAACCGGTCTCAGCCGCCGAAGAAGAGCACGACGCCCCCGGTGCCGCGCTGCTGCGGACCCTGACCGAGCTGACCGCCGACCTCCCCGACGCCGATCCCGGCCGGGTCGCCGCCGCCGCGATGCGCGGCCGCTCCGCGCAGGCGGACGAGCGGGAGTTGCGGGAGCTGGCGACGGAGGCCGCGGCCGGTCTGATCTCCGAGGACCCCGCCTACTCCCGGCTGGCCGCCCGGCTGCTGACCATCGGCATCCGCGAAGAGGCCGCCTCGCAGGGCGTCACGTCCTTCACCGAGTCCGTAGCGGTCGGCCACCGCGAGGGCCTCATCGCCGACCGGACCGCCGAGTTCGTGCGCGTCCACGCCGCCCGTCTCGACGCGCTGATCGACCGGGCGGCCGACGACCGCTTCGGCTACTTCGGCCTGCGCACGCTGCACAGCCGCTACCTGCTGCGGCACCCGTACACCCGCAAGGTCGTCGAGACGCCCCAGCACTTCATGCTGCGGGTCGCGAGCGGCCTCGCCGAGGACGACACCACGCGCGCCCTGGACGAGGTCGCGGCGCTCTACGGGCTCATGAGCCGCCTCGACTACCTCCCCTCCTCCCCCACCCTGTTCAACTCCGGCACCCGGCACCCCCAGATGTCGTCCTGCTACCTCCTCGACTCCCCCAAGGACGAGCTGGACTCGATCTACGACCGGTACCACCAGGTGGCCCGGCTGTCGAAGCACGCCGGCGGCATCGGACTGGCGTACTCCCGCATCCGGGCCCGCGGTTCGCTGATCCGCGGCACGAACGGCCACTCCAACGGCATCGTCCCGTTCCTGAAGACCCTGGACGCCTCGGTCGCCGCCGTGAACCAGGGCGGCCGGCGCAAGGGCGCGGCCGCGGTCTACCTGGAGACCTGGCACTCCGACATCGAGGAGTTCCTGGAGCTGCGCGACAACACCGGCGAGGACGCCCGCCGTACGCACAACCTGAACCTCGCGCACTGGGTGCCGGACGAGTTCATGCGGCGCGTGAACGCCGACGCCGACTGGTCGCTGTTCTCCCCCTCGGACGTGCCCGAACTGGTCGACCTGTGGGGCGAGGAGTTCGACACCGCGTACCGGGCGGCCGAGGCACAGGGCCTGGCGAAGAAGACCCTGCCCGCCCGCGAGCTGTACGGCCGCATGATGCGCACCCTGGCGCAGACCGGCAACGGCTGGATGACCTTCAAGGACGCCGCCAACCGCACCGCCAACCAGACGGCCGAGCCGGGCCACGTCGTGCACTCCTCCAACCTCTGCACGGAGATCCTGGAGGTCACCAGCGACGGGGAGACGGCGGTCTGCAACCTCGGTTCGGTGAACCTCGGCGCGTTCGTGGCCGGCGGCGACATCGACTGGGAGCGGCTGGACGAGACCGTCCGCACGGCCGTCACGTTCCTCGACCGGGTCGTGGACATCAACTTCTACCCGACCGAGCAGGCGGGCCGCTCCAACGCCCGCTGGCGTCCGGTCGGCCTCGGCGCGATGGGCCTGCAGGACGTCTTCTTCCAGCTGCGCCTGCCCTTCGACTCGCCCGAGGCCAAGGCCCTGTCCACCCGCATCGCCGAGCGCATCATGCTCGCCGCCTACGAGGCCTCAGCCGACCTCGCCGAGCGCAACGGACCGCTGCCGGCCTGGGAGAAGACCCGTACGGCCCGGGGTGTGCTGCACCCCGACCACTACGACGTCCAGCTCACCTGGCCGGAGCGCTGGGCGGCCCTGCGCGAGCGGGTCGCCACGACCGGCATGCGCAACTCGCTGCTCCTCGCCATCGCGCCCACGGCGACCATCGCCTCCATCGCGGGCGTGTACGAGTGCATCGAGCCGCAGGTGTCCAACCTGTTCAAGCGCGAGACGCTGTCGGGTGAGTTCCTCCAGGTCAACTCCTACCTGGTGGACGAGCTGAAGCGGCTCGGCGTGTGGGACGCCCGCAGCCGTGAGGCCCTGCGCGAGGCGAACGGCTCGGTGCAGGACTTCACCTGGATTCCCGAGGACGTCCGGGCCCTCTACCGCACGGCGTGGGAGATCCCCCAGCGCGGCCTGATCGACATGGCGGCGGCCAGGACCCCGTTCCTGGACCAGTCCCAGTCTCTGAACCTCTTCCTGGAGACGCCTACCATCGGCAAGCTCTCCTCGATGTACGCCTATGCCTGGAAGTCCGGGCTGAAGACGACGTACTACCTGCGCTCGCGCCCGGCGACCCGCATCGCCCGCGCCGCACAGGCCACTGTTCCCGCGCAGGCCACCCCGGACCCCGACGCGGTCGCGTGCTCCCTGGAAAACCCCGAGTCCTGCGAGGCCTGCCAGTAATTCCCACCCGCCACCCGACCGCCACCCCTGGAGGACGGCGCTTCGCGCCGACTGCTATGACTCAGAACCTTCTCGACCCCGGCTTCGAGCTCACCCTTCGTCCCATGCGCTACCCGGACTTCTACGAGCGCTACCGGGACGCCATCAAGAACACCTGGACCGTGGAGGAGGTCGACCTCCACTCGGACGTCGCCGACCTGGCCAAGCTGTCACCGGCGGAGCAGCACCTGATCGGCCGGCTGGTCGCCTTCTTCGCGACGGGGGACTCGATCGTCGCGAACAACCTGGTGCTGACGCTGTACAAGCACATCAACTCCCCCGAGGCGCGGCTGTACCTGAGCCGTCAGCTCTTCGAGGAGGCCGTGCACGTCCAGTTCTATCTGACGCTGCTGGACACCTATCTGCCCGACCCGGAGGACCGCGCCGCGGCCTTCGCGGCGGTGGAGAACATCCCGTCCATCCGCGAGAAGGCCTCGTTCTGCTTCAAGTGGATGGACTCGGTCGACAAGCTCGACCGGCTGGAGAGCCAGGCCGACCGCCGTCGCTTCCTGCTCAACCTGATCTGCTTCGCCGCGTGCATCGAGGGCCTGTTCTTCTACGGCGCCTTCGCGTACGTCTACTGGTTCCGCAGCCGGGGCCTGCTGCACGGCCTCGCCACCGGCACCAACTGGGTGTTCCGAGACGAGACGATGCACATGTCCTTCGCCTTCGACGTGGTCGACACCGTCCGCAAGGAGGAGCCGGAGCTGTTCGACGACCGGCTTCAGCAGGAGGTGACGGACATGCTCCGGGAGGCCGTGGAGGCCGAGCTGCAGTTCGCGCGCGACCTGTGCGGTGACGGTCTCCCGGGCATGAACACCGAGTCGATGCGGCAGTACCTGGAGTGCGTGGCGGACCAGCGGCTGACCCGCCTCGGCTTCGCTCCGGTGTACGGCTCCGAGAACCCCTTCTCCTTCATGGAGCTCCAGGGGGTTCAGGAGTTGACCAACTTCTTCGAGCGGCGGCCCTCGGCGTACCAGGTGGCGGTGGAGGGCACCGTCGACCTGGACGAGGACTTCTGAGCCGGCACCTCTTCGCGGGCCTCCTGCGCCTCCCTGATCTGACGGTCGATGCGCCTCTCGCGCACCAGGCCGATCACGGACGGGAGGATCAGGAGGACCAGGATCCCGAAGGTGGCGGTCAGTCCGATCAGTGCTTCTGTCTGGTTCGTGTTCATGGACACCACTGTCGCGCTGATGACTCCTTACCGTCAGTGGCAGTACTGCCGTAGACCCTCGAATTACTGCCAACGGCGAGGCACACTGGATCCATGCTGCAGAACGTGGCCGTCGCCCTCCTCGACGGCGTGAACCCCTTCGAACTCGGTGTGGTGTGCGAGGTCTTCGGCACCGACCGAAGCGACGAAGGCCTGCCGGTGTACGACTTCGCCGTCGCCTCGGCCGAGGGCCCGGTGCTGCGGATGAACTCGGGCTTCTCGCTCCAGGTCGAGCACGGCCTGGAGCGGCTGGAGACGGCCGACCTGATCGCCGTACCGGCCGGGCAGAGCTACGCGCACCGGGACTTCCCGCCGGAACTGCTGGACGCCCTGCGCCGTGCGGTCGACCGCGGCGCCCGGGTGCTGAGCGTCTGTTCCGGTGTCTTCGTGCTGGCCGCGGCCGGGCTGCTGGACGGCCGCCGCTGTGCCACGCACTGGAAGCACGCCCAGGACCTCGCCCGGCAGTACCCGCGGGTGGTCGTGGAGCAGGACGTGCTCTACGTCGACGAGGACCCCGTGATCACCTCCGCCGGCACGGCCGCCGGGATCGACGCCTGCCTCCACCTGGTACGCAAGGAGCAGGGCACCGAGGTCGCCAACAAGATCGCCCGCCGCATGGTGGTCCCGCCGCACCGCGACGGCGGCCAGGCCCAGTACATCGAGCGCCCGCTGCCGCTCCCCGAGGCCGACACGATCGGTGAGGTGCTGGCGTGGATGGAGCGGCACCTGGACGAGGAGGTCACCGTCGAGCAGCTGGCCGCCCGCGCCCACATGTCCCCGCGGACCTTCGCCCGCCGCTTCCAGCAGGAGACGGGTACGACTCCCTACCGCTGGATCCTGCGCCAGCGCGTGCTGCTGGCCCAGCGGCTGCTGGAGGCGACGGACGAGACCATGGACGCGATCGCCGGCCGAACAGGGTTCGGGAACGCGGCCACACTGCGCCACCACTTCGTCCGGTCGATCGGGACCACCCCGAACGCATACCGGCGCACGTTCAGAGGCCCCGAAGCGGCCTGAGGCGCGGCTCGGTCACCGTGCGACCGGCCGCACCAGCAGGTCGTGCGGCCGGAGCGTGATGCCCACCCGCGTGGCGTCCTTCGACCCCGCCACCTGCTCGAAGCGGTACCTGGTGGCCAGCGCCGCCGTGATCAACGTCAGCATGGCCATCGAGAAGTGGTCGCTCGGGCACTTGCGGTTGCCCACGCTGAAGGGGCTCATGGCGTGCTTCGGGATGTCCTTGACCCGGTCCGGAAGCCAGCGGTCCGGGTCGAACTCCAGGTTTCGCTCGTACGACCTCGGGTCGCGCTGGATCGCGTAGGGGCTGTAGATGATGTCCGCCCCGGACGGAATACGGTATCCACCGAGTTCCGTGTCCCGCACCGCCCGGCGCGTCAGAATCCACACGGCAGGCCTCAAACGCAGGCACTCGATCACGACATTGTTGGTGTGTCTGAGTCCTCGGACGTCTGCGAATGCCACCGGGCTCCCACCGGTGACGGCTTGCACTTCGTCGCGCACCCGATCGGCGTGTTCGGGGTGCTCCGCGAGCATATGCAACAGCCACATGATCGTGGAGGCGATGGTTTCGCTGCCGGGAGTGAGGATCGCGACGACCTGATCGTGGATCTCCTGTTCCCCGATCGGGTCGCCATTGTCGTCCTTCGCCTCCAGCAATGCCGTCAGCAAATCGTCCGGCTTTCGACCGGATGCCCGGCGCTCGGCGACGATCTCATCGACCAGGAGATGCAAATCGGCCAATGCCCGGTTGAATTCGCGGTTGGCCGGGAGCGGCAGTTTGTAGAGCGGCCCGAGCGGGACCACCATCCGTCGGTACATCCCCCGGAAGACGGTGGCGAGGGCGACGCACAGCCGCTCGGCCCGCTCGTCCATGTACTCGCCGCGCAGCAGGCAGCGGGCCGCGACGCGCACGGCCACCCGGAAGGACTCGGAGGTGCAGTCGATCGTCTCGCCGGGCTTCCAGCGCTCGGTGAGCGCGTGGGCCTCCTCTTCCATGATCGGGCCGTAGGCGGGGATGGCGTCGAGCCGGAAGGCGGGCTGGATGGTGCGCCGCTGACGCCGGTGCCGCGGGCCGTTCGCCGTGGCCACGCCCTCCTCGCCGAGCAGGCCCTCCAGGGACTCCCACAGCGGCCCGGCGATGATGAAGTCGTTGCTCAGCGCCAGGGCGCCGGTCAGGGCCGGGGTGGTGACCGCGTACACCGTCTTCGGCCCGAGCTTCAGCCGCACGACGTCGCCGTGGTCGCGCAGCCGGGACATGAAGGCCAGCGGGTCCCGCGCCAGCTTCCAGCCGTGCCCGAGGGCCGGGACACCACCGCCCGCCCGGGGCGGCTCCCGCAGCTCCACGGCCGGCGGGGTTTCGGGCTTCACGGACTCGACGGTCATTTCTCACCTGCCGCTTCGTTGTTGACGTACGGGGGCGTGGACCGGTCGTCCCAGCTGTCGACCATGTACCGGCCGGATTCGTGGTGGAACCAGTAGACGGAACTGAACCAGTTCCGCATATTGCTCAGACAGGCCCGTGCGGCGGCGCTCAGTTCCTTTCCCCGCACGGTGCCGTCGGCGAGGTCGTCGGCGAACGACAAGGCTTCCTGCTCGGCATCGAGGAAATCGGTGATGCTTTTCTCGACCCGGCGCCGGACTTCCACGACCGCCTGTTCCAGAGTCAGACCCTCATGGGTGATGAGACTGATTCCGAGATTGTGCACCTCGTCACCCGCTATCTCTTTCGGGAGCGAGCACAGATCGTTGTACCAGGCGGCGAATTCCTGGCTCAGCAGCGCCGCCCTCCGAAACGCCGGGTGTTTCCGTACGGCGTCGGGGAGTTCACAGCCTGCTGCCGACTCCAACAGGTCCGTCCATATCCAGTGCGCGAAGGTGAGCCGGCGCAGCCGAAGGTACTCCTCGACCGTCGGGACGATTCCCTGCGTGCGATTGTGGAACTCCTGGTCGTAGGCGTCGATCACCGCGTGGAAGTGCCGGGCGAACCGGAGGTTCCACGTCTGGGGCAGGAACGCGTACAGCCGCAGCACGCTGTCCGCGAACCCGGCGACCAGTGGGTCCTCGTGGTGCAGGTGGTCCCCGGGGGAGTCGAGAGCCGAGTGCAGCCGGTCCCGCAGCAGCCGCCAGGCGACGGGACGGCCGTGCACGATGTCGCGGTCGTGACGGTCGTCCCAGACGAAGAACCACGCGCTGTAATCGGCGATCGCCTGCATGACCTCGTCCGAGGAGCCGATGTAGTACCCGGCCATGAGGTCGGTGTAGCAAAGGCCGTCGGCATATTCCTCCACCTTGTCCGCCGGCATGAGCCGCTTTTCGAGCAGCCAGGCCCGGGTCTTCTCCTGGCACTTCGGCCAATACGGGTGGAGTTGCCGGGGAAACTCCGCCTCGATCACCCGGAGAGAGAGCGACGGTGGAACTGCGATCGTGGCCGGTGTCGATGTGGTGCCGTGTGACAATGCATGCACGAACTAACCCCTCTCAGCCGCCAGTTGGCGCGGGCGCCCCTCCCTTCGCGCCGGGCGTGCGCCGTTGCATACCCCGCTCATCCCATTCAGCACTACAACTGACCGTTCTGGGAACGTATTTGCTTCATTCACCACCCCACGGCGCCGGGAATCTCCCGTTGTGTGACTTCCCGCGGATCACCGGGAGAGCAACAGCGGTCGAACGTGCGACGGACAGGCGAGCGGCACAGAGGAACGGCGCCTGTTCCGGGTGGGAAACCCGAACAGACGCCGTGCGGCGGTGAGGCCGAGGTCTCAGTCGTTGGCCACCACGGGGTAGCGGGGCTCGTTCTCGGCCATCTGCCGCAGGGCGTCCTTGCGCTCGCGCTTGGAGAGCCGGTCGATGTACAGGTAGCCGTACAGGTGATCCGTCTCGTGCTGCAAACACCGAGCGAAGTACCCGGTGCCGCGTACCCGGATCGGGTTGCCCTTCTCGTCCTGCCCGGTCACCTCGGCGTAGTCGGGACGCGGGAGCGGGGCGTACGCCGTGGGCACCGACAGACAGCCCTCGTTGCTGTCGTCCAGGCGGCGCTTCTCGGCGGGCAGTTCGACGAGCTCGGGGTTGCAGACGACGCCGGTGTGCCGGACGCCCTCGTCGTCCGGGCAGTCGTAGACGAAGACCTTCGCGTCGACACCGATCTGGTTGGCGGCGAGGCCCACGCCCTCTGCGGTGCGCTGGCTGGCGAACATGTCCGCGACGAGTTGCTGGAACTCCTCGCCGAAGTCGGTGACGTCCTTGCACTCCTTGTGCAGCACCGGGTTCCCCACCACAGTGATCGGCCGCGAGGTCCCCCGCTCCCGCCAGGCCGCCTCGCGCTCCTCGCAGTCCTCCGTGTCGATCACGTACCCCTCGTCATCGACGGGGAGCACGCCCGCACGCTGCTGATCGGTGTCCTGCTGAGCCATGACGTTACGTACGCCTTCCTAAACTGACCGGCCTGAGATGCGGATACAGACTACGCCGGTGGCCCACGCCCTTCTTTGTCTTGGGGGCCCGGGGAACTGCGCGAACAACCGAGGCGGTGCCGCGCCCGACAACGGTGCTAGCAGACCTCTTCCAGATCCCGCCAGTCCCGGGAATCCGGGCTGTCCGCCACCCACCCGTCCAAAAGCCCCCTGACCAGCGAAGCCGGCGCAGCCAACCCGCACTCCCGCTCCGGCACCCACAGCTGCCCGTCCGTCCGGTGCCCCAGCGGCCCGGGATGCCCCGGCTCACTGTGATCGTGCGGGTCGAGATGCTCCCCGTCGCCCTCGTCCGACGGCATACGGGACTCGGAACACATCCGGCACAGCAACCGCACGGAAGAAGACCAGTCCTCCGCGGCGAACCCGGCGTCCGCCGCGAGCTGCTCCAGCGCGTCCCGGTCCGACTCGGTCGCCGCCTCCAGCAGCACCACCCAGGTCGGCACCGGCGAGGGCGCCCACAGCTCGATCTCGTCGAACACCGGGTACGTGTGCCCGGCAGCGGTCGTCCGCTCCCCGTGCGGCACACCGTCGTGCAGGACGACCTCGCCCCAGCGCCGTCCCGAGGACGGCAGCGGAATGGACAGCACCTCGATCCGCGCGGGATCCAGGCGCCGCCCCCACACGACCTCGGCCTCCCCCTCCGGGGACAGCCGTACGGCCGCGCTGCCGAGGTCCATGCCGAGGGGCTCACCGGAGTCGTTGGCCGCCCCCGGCACCCGCAGCCCGTAGGCCTGCCAGGCACGCCGGGCCAGCGGCCAGTCCTGCAGCGCGGTCGCTGCGATGCCGACGTTCCACCAGTCGGGCGCGCCGGTGTCCCGGTCGAGCAGTGCCACGGCCCGCAGTCCGGCCGCCCGCGCCTGCTCCCAGTCGTGCCGGAACTTGTGCAGCAGCGCGAGATTGAACCAGGACTCGGAAAGCCAGGGCTCCAGATCGGCGGCACGTGTCAACAGTGCGCCTGCGTCCTCGTACCGGCCGTCGCCGATGAGGGTGAACGCCCGGTCCGTGGCCTGCCGCCAGGAGGCGGAGGGCCGGTGCCGTCCCTTGCCGAAGATCCTCACGATTCCCGCCTGCCAGTTCCGTGCTGTGGGCTGGCCGTAGCTGTGTTTCGAGCCCCCGGACACCTTCTCCTTCGCATCCAACCACGTACGGCCTCAAGGGCGCTCATTACCCATGGGTTACCCAGCCACGGGCAGGGTCAGACTGCTCCTTGCCAATACCCGGGCCAGTGATTCCACCACCTCCGGGGCGTACGTCCCGGCGGTGGCGAGCCGGAGTTCCTCCAGCGCCTTCAGCGGCCCGCCCGGCCCTCCTTCCCGGGACTTCTCCTCGTAAGCGTTCACAGTCCGGACGATTCGCGCGGCGAGCGGCTGCTCGGCGTAGGGGTCGGCCTGCCGCTCCACGACCACGGCCACCGCCTCGTCGACGCCCGTCTGCCGTACGACGGCCCCGCCGAGCAGGGCGATCCGCCGTTGTTCCGCGGCGGGCAGCGCGGCGGTGGCGCCCGCCGGCACCGGGTCGACGAGGCTCAGCTGGCCGATGTCGTGCATGAGCGCGGCGTACTCCAGCACGGCCAGCTCCGGCTCGGTCAGCCCCAGGTCCCGCCCCACCGCCCGGCTGACGGCCGCGACCCGCCGGGCGTGGCCGCAGGGGGTGTACCCGGCGACCTCGGTGGCCCGGGCGAGGGAGGCGATGGTCTGCCGGTAGGTCGCCCGGACGGCGGCGTAGCGGCGGAACGACATCTGGGCGAGCAGCAGCGGCACCGAGAAGACGGGCAGCGCCCACAGCCCCACGACGGCGACCGCCAGAGCCATCACCGCCCCGGTGGCGATGACGGCGGACCCGATGCCGCACACGGCCCGCAGCTCGTCCCGCAGCACCGGCCCGAACGGCCAGCCGGTGCGGGTGTGGGCCAGAGCGGCGGCGAGTACCGCGTCGCACAGCGCGGTCAGGGAGAGCAGGGCGAGCAGCAGCAGGGCGTAGGCAGGACCGCCCCAGTAGTCGAACATGCCCCGGTTGTACGGGGGCTGGAAGCACACGGCGACGAAGCCGACGGTGAGCACGCGGCGCGCCAGGTGGTCGAGGGTGGGCCCCTGTCCGCGTGCGACGTGCGGGACGCTGCCGAGCAGCGATGCGGCGAGCACCACGGCGACGACCTGGGTGGGCCCGTGGTGGGTGGCCCGTCCGCCGGCCTCGCCGAGCAGGGCGTAGGACAGGGCCGCGGCGGCTCCGAGCGGTGCCGGCTCCCGGACCCGCGCGCCGTTGCGCCGGGTGAGCTCGCCGACGGTGACGAGGACGCCGAAGGCGAGGGCGACCCGGCGTTCCTCGATGCCGTCGTAGAGGGTGACGGCGAGGGAGCCGGCGGCGAAGAGGGCGGCACAGGCGTGGACGAGGGTGAGGAGCGGGGGCGGCCGGTACGCGCTCATCGGTGTGCTCCCGGGCGGCTGGACAGGGGTGCGCCGGGCGGGGGCACACGTGGTGGGCGGGTCTCCTCGTCGTCGGCGGTCACCGCGGGGTGCCACCCCGTCCGCCCGACGGCTTCGACGAGGGCGGCGACCATCACCGGGTCGAAGTGGCTGCCCGCGCACCGCTCCAGCTCGGCCAGGGCCACGGCGACGGGCCGGGCCCTGCTGTAGCTGCGGGTGGAGGTCATGGCGTCGAAGGCGTCCGCGACCGCCACGACCCGTGCGGACTCGGGGATCTGACGGCCCACCAGGCCGTAGGGGTAGCCGCTGCCGTCCAGCCGCTCGTGGTGGTGCAGCACGGCGGCGCGGGCCTCGCCGAGGAAGCCGATGCCGCGCACCATCTCGTGCCCGTACTCGGGGTGCAGCTCGATCACCCGCCGCTCCTCGGGCGTCAGCGGCCCGTCCTTCCTGAGCAGCCGGGTGGGCACGCCCAGCTTGCCGACGTCGTGCAGGATCCCGGCGAAGCGGAGCACCTCGACGCGCTCGTCGGCCATGCCCAGCTCCCGCGCGATCATCATGGAGGCCTGCCCGACCCGCTCGCTGTGCCCGCGGGTGTACCCGTCCTTGATGTCGACGGCCTGCACGAGTGCCCGGATGGTCGCCTGATGGGCGGCGCGTTCCCGGTGGTACTGCGCGAACGCCCACCACGAGACGCACATGGGCAGCAGCACGAGCAGCGCGGCCACGGGCCCGTAGGGGCTGCGCCACAGGACGGCCATCATCAGTCCGGCGAGGCCGTGCACGGCGATCGGAGCGAGCGAGCGTGCCACCAACCCCCGCCAGGCCCGCCGCACCGGCACCCGTTCCGCCACCGCCAGGATCCCGCCGTCGAGCAGCGCGAGCACCAGGCAGAACGCCAGCACGGCCGCCCCGGCCGGCCCGAGGGCGTACGGGACGTCGCCCGCGGCGACCGCGTCCGGCCCGCCGAGCAGCCGGTGCGTCCTGGCCGCGGCCCACACCCCGAGGACGAGCTGGGCGGCCCGCCAGACGCGTCGCAGCGCCACGGGCCGCTGACCGACCTGCGAGAGCAGCGCGCCGGGCACGGCCACCAGCGCAGCGGCGGGCGCCGGCAACAGGAAGGCACCGGCGAGCAGTACGGGGTAGAAGGTCCCGGCCGGATGGGAGATCCCCACGAACCGGGACCGGGCGACGCGCTCGCATCCGGCGTACAGCACGGCGAGCAGGACCACTGCCCACCAGGCGGTGTGAGTGCCCGGCTGCGGCAGCAGGCAGAGCAAGGCGGTCATGACGACACAGGCGATGTAGACCCGTGCCCGTGCCGGTACCGCTTCCATGAGCCCCTCCCCCCGGCCAGGTCCGTCCGGGCCGGAGCCTAGGACGGCGGCAGGGGGTCCACGAGCCGATAACCCGCGGTTTAGCACGTTCGAGTGACGTGTTCGAGGGTGACTACCCGTGCAGAGGTGGGGTAGTTGAAAAGCGCAGGAGTGTCAGGACTCCCGCGGCGTGGCGGGGGAGGCCGTGACGTCCTGCTCGGGGACGGCCTGGCCGGAGCGGATCAGCTCGATCCGCCCCATGACCTTGTCCCGCAGGTCGCCCGGCACGTCGTCGTGCCCGCAGCAGCGCTTGACGAGCTTCTTCACGGCCTGCTCGAGCCCGTACTTCTCGAGGCAGGGCGAGCACTCCTCGAAGTGGTGCTCGAACTTCACGCAGTCCGAGTCCGGCATCTCACGGTCGAGGAACTCGTAGAGATGATCGAGGATTTCGCTGCAATCCGTCTCGTGCGGCTCTCCGCAGCTCATGACCCCGAGCCTTTCGCTTCGTTCGACTCTCCGGCACCGGCCGGGACCATCCCGCGGTCACGGGCGTAGTCCTCCAGCATGCCGCGCAGCTGACGGCGGCCCCGGTGCAGCCGGGACATCACCGTTCCGATGGGTGTCCCCATGATGTCGGCGATCTCCTTGTAGGCAAACCCCTCGACGTCCGCGAGATAGACGGCGATGCGGAACTCCTCGGGGATCGCCTGGAGCGCCTGCTTCACGTCCGAGTCGGGCAGGTGGTCGAGCGCCTGCGACTCCGCGGAGCGCAAGCCCGTCGACATGTGCGACTCGGCGCGGGCGAGCTGCCAGTCCTCGATCTCCTCGGCCGCGGAGCGCTGAGGTTCGCGCTGCTTCTTGCGGTACGAGTTGATGAAGGTGTTGGTGAGGATCCGGTACAGCCACGCCTTGAGGTTGGTGCCCTCGCGGAACTGGTGGAAGGACGCGTACGCCTTGGCGTACGTCTCCTGCACCAGGTCCTCGGCGTCGGCCGGGTTGCGCGTCATGCGCAGCGCGGCCGAGTACATCTGGTCGAGGAACTCGAGCGCGTCCCGCTCGAAGCGCGCACTGCGCTCCGCGGCCGTCTCCGCGCCCGTGCCGCCCTGGCCCTCGGGCTGCTCCGCCTGGCCGTTTTCGGTCCCTGCGTCGGTCCCAGTGACCGGACCCACCTCCTCGAGTGTTCTCGTGAGACCGAGACCGGTCTCACCCGAATCGGAGGATAGACGACGATCCGGTCCGCCCGCCGCCCGAACAGGGGCGGTCCTGGCCGCGTGCAGCACCGTCCAGTCCAGGTCGGCGCGGCTGCTACGGCTCGGGCAGATGGTCGAACCCATGCGGCGGACTCCCTCTCCTACGACGTCGGTGCTGGTCTCCAGCACGTACGTCCCGCACAACAGCGACCACCGCCCCGGCATTCCCGAAGCTTTACCCGAGTGACCCGGCCCACCTCACGACCGCGTCCGTGATGACCGCCACGGCCTCCTCCTGCGAGACATCCGCACGCTTCGGCACAGCGAAGCCGTGATCCCCGTACGGGACCTCCACGAGCTCGTACTCCCCGTCGGGGAACTCCTCCGGCTTGCCGAACGGGTCGTTCCCGCCCTGCACGACCAGGGTGGGCACACCGGAGCCCAGCAGCTCCTCGGCCCGGGACTTCTCCGGCTTGCCCGGCGGGTGGAGCGGGAAGCTGAGCGCGAGCACGGCGTGGGCGCCCAGCTCGGCGGAGGTACGGCAGGCCACCCGGGCCCCGGCACTGCGCCCGCCGGAGACGACCGGCAGTCCGGACTTCGCCAGCGCGGGCCAGATGCCCCGCCAGCCGGTGTCCAGCGTCTTCGGCGCGGGCGCCAGCTTCTTCCCCGCCACCCGCCAGGGCTGCTCCACGCGGGCCACGGTCACGCCGTGGGCGGGCAGGACCTCGGCCAGGGCCGTCAGATCACGGGCCTCGATGCCCCCGCCCGCGCCATGGCTGACGGCGAGGACCAACCGGGCCTTCTTCGCCTGGTGCCAGGTGATGCGGGCGGTTCCCGCGTCGGTCTCGACGGTCTCGGTGGTCACGCCGGCCACCTCGTCACGTTGGTCACGTTCATCACGTCGGCCACATCGGTCACGTCGGTCACATCGGTCACATCGGTCACGTCAGAAGAGTGTGCCCTCTTCGGGCCCTTCCAGCTCCTTCAGCAGCTCCGGGCCGTTGTTGCGGACGTTGCTGACGGCGGTGGCGACCGGGTAGGCGCGCATCAGCCCGGCGGGCGGCGGGGCGAGCAGCTCGCGCAGGTCGTCGGCGTCCGTGCGGGAGGGGTCCAGCCAGGCGTCCCAGCGGTCGGGCGTCAGCATCAGCGGCATCCGGGGGTGGATCTCGGCCAGCGCCCGGGGCCCGTCGGCCGGGGACACCGCGAGCGGGCTCTGCTCGGCCTCCGTGGTGATGACCGAGCACGTCACCCACCAGGCCTGCGGGTGGTCGTCCGGCAGCGTCTTGTCACGCCAGAACTCGTACAGCCCGGCCATCGCGAAGACCGACCCGTCCGCCGGTGTCACGAAGTACGGCTGCTTGCGCGGCCGCTTCTTCTTGCCCTCGACCTCCAGCTCCCGCTCCTGGGTGCCGGTGACCCACTCGTAATAGCCGTCGGCGGGCAGGATGCAGCGCCGGGAGGTGAAGGCACGGCGGTAGGACGGCTTCTCGTGGACGGTCTCCGCGCGGGCGTTGATCATCCGGGCGCCGCCCTCGGGGGTCTTCGACCAGGACGGCACGAGCCCCCACTTCAGCGTGCGCAGCTGCCGAACCGGCCGCGGGTCGTCCGCGTCCTTCAGAGGGCGGTCCAGGACGGCGTAGACCTCTTTGGTGGGCGCCACGTTGTAGTCCGGCTCGAGGGTCTCCTCGGGCTCCCACTTCTCGACCTCAAAGATTCCTGCGAGATCCTCTGGCCTACGACTCGCCGCATACCGTCCGCACATACGTGCCAGACTGCCAGATTCCATCCGCCCCAAGGGAGCCAACGCCACACATGGACGTCACCGCAACCGCCTCGCTCGCCTCCCTCTGGGACGAGGTCTCCGGTACGCAGCCCGACCCCGATCTGTGGGTGGTGATCGCGACCCTGGGTGCCGCGCTCGCCGTGGTGATCCCGCACGGCCTGTGGCGCATCTCCCGCAACGCCATCACCATCGCCCACGAGGGCGGTCACGGACTGGTGGCCCTGCTCACCGGCCGCACCCTCACCGGCATACGCCTGCACTCGGACACCAGCGGCCTGACCGTCAGCCGCGGCAAGCCGCACGGCATCGGCATGATCCTCACCGCGGCCGCCGGCTACACCGCCCCGCCCCTGCTGGGTCTCGGCGGCGCGGCCCTGCTCGGCTCCGGCCGCATCACGCTTCTGCTGTGGCTGGCGACGGCCCTGCTGCTCGCCATGCTCGTGATGATCCGCAACGCCTACGGCGCCCTGACCATGCTCGTCACCGGCGGCCTGTTCGTGCTGGTGTCGTGGCTGGCCGGCCCCCAGGTCCAGGCGGCGTTCGCGTACGCGGTGGTGTGGTTCCTGCTGATCGGCGGGGTCCGCCCGGCCTTCGAACTCCAGGCGAAACGGGCCCGGGGCGGTGCCGGGGACTCGGACGCGGACCAGCTGTCGCGACTGACGCACGTACCGGCAGGACTGTGGTTCTTCCTGTTCCACGCGGTGTCGCTGTGCTCGCTGATCGGCGGGGGCCGCTGGCTGCTGGAGCTGTGACGGCCGACCCGGGGGGCACCGGGCCACCGCGACGTGCGACTGCACCCCGCGGGCGCGACCGGCCCCACGGCGCCGCACTCGGAGGACGGCCTGCTTATAAAGTAAAGGCATGGCCCCGAACACCGCAGACACCGCCCTCTGGCCCGCCCCGCACGCGAGCGGAGCCGTCGACGCGACGGTCCACGTGCCCGGGTCCAAGTCGGTCACCAACCGCGCCCTGGTCCTCGCCTCCCTCGCCTCCGAGCCCGGCTGGCTGCGCCGCCCCCTGCGCTCCCGCGACACCCTGCTGATGGCCGGCGCGTTGCGTGCGATGGGCATCGAGATCGAGGAGGGCGTGGGCCCCGACGGCACGGGTGAGGCCTGGCGGGTGCTCCCCACGGGCCTGCGCGGCCCGGCCACGGTCGACGTCGGCAACGCCGGCACCGTGATGCGGTTCCTGCCGCCGGTGGCCGCGCTCGCCGACGGCCCCGTCCGCTTCGACGGCGATCCCCGTTCCTACGAGCGTCCCCTGACCGGCGTCATCGACGCGCTGCGTCAGCTCGGCGCCCGGATCGACGACGACGGCCGCGGCGCCCTGCCGATGACCGTGCACGGCAGTGGTGCCCTGGACGGCGGCACGGTCACCATCGACGCCTCTTCCTCGTCGCAGTTCGTCAGCGCCCTGCTGCTGTCCGGCCCTCGCTTCAACCAGGGCGTCGAGGTCCGCCACACCGGCGCCACGCTGCCCTCCATGCCGCACATCCGCATGACGGTCGACATGCTGCGCGCGGTCGGCGCACAGGTGGACACGCCCGAGTCGGGCGGCGAGCCGAACGTCTGGCGGGTCTCACCGGGTGCCCTGCTCGGCCGGGACCTGGTCATCGAGCCGGACCTGTCGAACGCCCAGCCGTTCCTGGCGGCGGCGCTGGTGACCGGCGGCAAGGTCGTCGTCCCGGACTGGCCCTCCCGCACCACGCAGCCCGGCGACCGGCTGCGCGAGATCTTCACCGAGATGGGCGGCTCCTGCGAACTGAGCGAGTACGGGCTGGTGTTCACCGGTTCCGGCTCGATCCACGGCATCGACGTCGACCTCGGCGAGGTCGGTGAGCTGACGCCGGGCATCGCGGCGGTCGCGGCCCTCGCCGACTCCCCGTCGACCCTGCGTGGCGTGGCCCATCTGCGGCTGCACGAGACGGACCGGCTGGCCGCCCTGACCAAGGAGATCAACGAACTCGGCGGCGACGTCACGGAGACCGCGGACGGTCTGCACATCCGCCCGCGCAGGCTGCACGGCGGGATCTTCCACACCTACGACGACCACCGCATGGCCACGGCCGGCGCGATCATCGGGCTGGCGGTGGAGGGTGTGCAGATCGAGAACGTGGCGACGACGGCCAAGACCCTGCCCGACTTCCCCGATCTGTGGACCGGGATGCTCGGGGCGTAGGACGCAGGGATCACGTCATGCGCCGCTATGGCAAGCACACCGACGAGGACGACATCCGCACCCGTCCGGGCCGCCGCAACACCCGGCCCCGGACGAACATCCGCCCCAAGCACGAGGACGCCGCCGAGGGTCTCGTCCTCACCGTCGACCGGGGCCGCCTGACCTGCCTCGTCGAGGACCGTGTGGTCATGGCGATGAAGGCCCGCGAGCTGGGCCGCAAGGCGGCGGTGGTCGGCGACCGCGTGGCCCTGGTGGGCGACCTGACCGGCAGGAAGGACACTCTCGCGCGGATCGTGCGCATCGAGGAACGCACCTCGGTCCTGCGGCGCACCGCGGACGACGACGATCCGTTCGAGCGGGTGGTCGTCGCCAACGCCGACCAGCTGGCCGTCGTCACCGCCCTGGCCGATCCGGAGCCCCGCCCCCGGCTGATCGACCGCTGCCTGGTCGCGGCCTACGCCGGCGGCCTGGATCCGCTGCTCGTGCTGACCAAGTCGGACCTCGCCCCGCCCGACAAGCTGCTGGAACTGTACGGCGACCTCGACATCCCGTACGTCGTGACCAGCCGAGCGGAACTGGAGAGCGGGGTCGCCGTCGCCCGGGTGCGCGAGCAGCTCGACGGCAAGATCACCGCGTTCGTCGGCCACTCCGGTGTCGGCAAGACGACGCTGGTGAACGCGCTCGTGCCGCAGGAGCAGCGGCGCTCGACCGGGCATGTGAACGCGGTGACGGGCCGCGGCCGGCACACCACCACCTCGGCGCTGGCGCTGCCGCTGTCCGGCAGCGACGGCTGGGTCGTGGACACCCCGGGTGTGCGGTCCTTCGGCCTCAACCACGTGGACCCGTCCCGGGTCATCCACGCCTTCCCCGACCTGGAGCCGGGCACCGAAGGCTGCCCGCGCGCGTGCAGCCACGACGAGCCGGACTGCGCGCTGGACGCGTGGGTGGCCGAGGGCCACGCGGATCCGGCGCGGCTGTACTCGCTGCGGCGGCTGCTGGCCACGCGTGAGCGCACGGAAGGCGACTGACCTCCGCGTTGTTTGTGATGGCGTGCGGGCGGCAAGTGCATAATCGCACCCAAGCCGGATGCAAGCCTGGCCAAGGCCTGACGAGCGCGCTGAGATGGATGAAGCGGTCACTGAACGTGGGATACGGGAGGACGACTCATGGCGTGGCTGCTGGTCATCGTGGCCGGGTTGCTCGAGACCGGATTCGCGGTGTGTCTGAAGCTGTCGCACGGCTTCACCAGGCTTTGGCCGACCATCGCGTTCTGCGTTTTCGCCCTCGGCAGCTTCGGACTGCTGACCCTCGCGCTGAGAAGACTCGACGTGGGTCCGGCGTACGCGGTGTGGACCGGCATCGGGGCGGCGGGGACGGCGATCTACGGCATGGTGTTCCTGGGTGACCTGGTGTCGGTACTGAAGATCGTGTCGATCAGTCTCGTCATCGCCGGTGTGATCGGGCTGCAGTTGTCGGGGTCCGCGCACTGACGCCTTGTCAGCCGACCTGCCGGGGAAGGGCGCTGCGGACCAGGCCGGCGACGCCTCCCTCGCCGGGTGGTGCGGCCACACAGGACAGGGCGAGCCGGACGGCGAGTTCGCAGGAGCGGGCCAGCTCGGCGGTGTCGGACTTGGGCGTGGCGGGGCCGGCCAGGACGGTGACGGCCCGGTCGCGGACGAGCGTGACGAAGTCGCCGGGTGAGGGCAGCGGTCCGTCGGCGCGGCGTTGGGCCGGTACGACGGAGCTGGACGGTGCCGCCGCCAGGGCCGGGGCGGGCAGCCGCTCGCTCCAGCAACCGGTGAGCATGGCGCGGACGAGGACGTTGTCACGGGCCGCCGAGGCGGTCCACTCGGCGGTGGCGGTGAGCCGGTCGCACGGGTCGCTGTGCCCGGCGAGGGCACGGTCGACCCCCGCGAGGTATCCGTCGGCCTCTCTCCTGACGAGCGCCCGGGCGAGACCGTCCTTGCTGCCGAACTCGTTGTAGAGCGTCTGCCGGGACACTCCGGCCGCCGCGGCCACGTCCACCATCCGAACGGTGGACCACGGCCGGCGCACCAGCGCCGTGTAAGCGGCGTCCAGTAGGGATTCCCGCGCTGCAGGCATCTTCGCCTCCCCTTGGGGCGAGCGGCTCTGCGCCCAGATTTGACGCGCGTGGAACCACTGTCAAGGGTTCGCGGGCGCGCACGGGGGCGCGTTTCGGCCTTGTAGCGCGGGGCCTTGACCTGTGTTCCGGGTCCTCGCCGCGTGCATACGGACGGACGGCGCACCCCGACCGGATGTCGGTGTGCGCCGCCCTGGGGTGGGACGTTCGCGGGAGCCGGCCCGCGAGGTCACCGCGGTCACCTCGGGTCGTCGTCGAACTTCGAGGTCGACCAGAAGTAGCCGAGCACAGCGAGGCCCAGGCACCAGGCGAGGGCGAGCCATCCGTTGTGGCCGATCCCGGTGCCGAGGAGCAGGCCGCGCAGGGTCTCGATGGCCGGGGTGAACGGCTGGTACTCGGCGATCGGCTGGAACCAGCCCGGCATCGCGTCGAGCGGGACGAAGGTGCTGGACAGCAGCGGCAGCAGGATCAGGGGCATCGCGTTGTTGCTCGCCGCCTCGGCGTTCGGGCTGACCAGGCCCATGCCGACGGCGATCCAGGTGAGCGCCGTGGCGAAGAGCACGAGCAGGCCGAAGGCCGCCAGCCACTCCAGGACGGTGGCGTCGGTGGAGCGGAAACCGATGGCCACACCGACGGCCCCGACCAGGACCACGCTGACGACCGCCTGCAGCACGCTGCCGAGGACGTGCCCGATGAGCACCGACCCGCGATGGATCGCCATGGTGCGGAAGCGGGCGATGATGCCCTCGGTCATGTCGTTGGAGACGGAGACCGCGGTGCCGATCGTGGTGCTGCCGATGGTCATCAGCAGCAGGCCGGGGACGACGAAGGCGATGTACGCGGAACGGTCCGGACCGCCGCCGCCGATGCCGGCGCTCATGGTGTCGCCGAAGATGTACACGAAGAGCAGCAACAGCATGATCGGGGTGAGCAGGAGGTTCAGGGTGAGGGAGGGGTAGCGCCGGGCGTGGAGCAGGTTGCGGCGCAGCATGGTGGAGGAGTCGCGCAGAGCGAGGCCGAGGGAACTCATCGGGCGTTCTCCTTGGGCTGGTCGGGGATGCCGGCGGCGGTGCCGCCGGTCAGGGCGAAGAAGACGTCGTCGAGGTCGGGGGTGTGGACGGTGAGTTCGTCCGCTTCGATGCCGGCTGCGTCGAGCCGGTCGAGGATGGCGCGCAGGTGGCGCTGGCTGCCGTCGCTGGGGAGCCGCAGGGCGAGGGAGTCGTCGTCGCGGGTGGTGTCGGCGAGAGTGGCGGCGGCGTTGCGGTAGGCGGCCGGTTCGGTGAAGCGGAGCCGGATGTGTCCGCCGGGGATGAGGCGCTTGAGCTGGTCGGGGGTGCCTTCGGCGGCGAGGGTGCCGTTGTGGAGGACGGCGATGCGGTCGGCGAGCTGGTCGGCTTCCTCCAGGTACTGGGTGGTGAGGAAGACGGTGACGCCGCCGGTGACGAGCCGGCGGATGATCTGCCACAGGTTGTGGCGGGCGCGGGGGTCGAGGCCGGTGGTGGGTTCGTCGAGGAAGATGATCCTCGGGTCGCCGACCAGGGTCATGGCGATGTCGAGGCGGCGTTTCATGCCGCCGGAGTAAGTGGAGGCGGGCTTTCCGGCGGCGTCGGTGAGGTCGAAGCGTTCCAGCAGTTCGGCGGCGACGCGGCGTCCCTCGCGTTTGGGCAGGTGGTGCAGGTCGGCCATGAGGAGCATGTTCTCCTCGCCGGTGATCAGGCCGTCGACCGCCGAGAACTGGCCGGTGACTCCGATCGCGGCGCGTACGGCCTGCGGGGCGGTGGCGAGGTCGTGGCCGGCGACCCGGGCCCGCCCGCCGTCGGCGGTGATGAGGGTGGAGAGGATCCTGACGGCGGTGGTCTTGCCGGCGCCGTTCGGCCCGAGCAGGGAGAAGACCGTTCCTTCCGGGACGGCCAGGTCGACGCCGTCCAGGACGGTCCTGTCGCCGTAGGACTTCCGCAGCCCGTTCGCCGCGATGGCCAGGTCGGTCATGAGGAGTGCTCCTTCGGACAAGCTGCGGGCGGTCAGAGGCTGCGGGCGGTGATGTCGCCGTGGGCGGTGGTCGCGTGGATGGTCAGGCCGGCGGCGCCGTCGGTGTTCTTGAGGGTGTTGTGGATGCGGCCGTAGCCGGTTCCGGCGTCCAGGCCGGCGGAGACGCCGTGGGCGGCGCCGACCGAGATGTCGCCCTGCTCGGTGCGCAGCGCGACGGTGCCGCCCACGGCCTCGGCGATGCGGAGGTCGCCCTGCTGGGTGCTGATCTGCGCGGGGCCGCCCAGGCGGCCGACCTCGATGTCACCGGCGAGGAGGGTGAGGCGGGCGCTGTGCGTCTCGTCGAGCTTGACCGAGCCCTGCGCGGCCTCGAAGACGACGTCGCCGAGCCGTCCGACGCCACGCAGTTCAGCGGCTGCGGCCTTCGCCTCGACCTGGGAGCCGGCGGGCAGCTGCACGGTGATCTCGACGGATCCGAAGTGGCCGAGGATGCGGTTCTTGGCCGCGGGTGCTGTGACGCGCAGGACGCCGTCGTCGTAGGTGGTCTCGATCCGCTCGGCCGCCTGCACGTCGCGGCTCTTGGACGCGTCCGCGGGCAGGACCTCGACGGTGGTGTCGGCTCGGTCGGCGGCGATGAAGCGGATGCGCCCGGCGGGGACGTCGAGGACGGCCGAGACGGTGGCGGGGGTGTCGAACGTCTGCATCGTGCTCTCCTTGGATTCGTGCGGTGCGTTGTTTCCAACGATGGAAAAGCTACGTTGCCTTCACGAAACTGACAACGACTTCGTTGCACGTAATGCTCATAACTGCAGCTCATAGCCAGGAAATCATTGCAACGAGCTTGGAGACGAACGCAACAGAACCACTCACTCCGTTGCATTAGAGTGCTGGTGAAAGCTATGGTGCGGACATCACGCACCCACGAAGGAGGCCACGATGCCGGGAGGCAGACTCACCCAGCAGGAGCGCCAGCAGATCGCGCTGGGGCTGGCCGACGGCCTCGCCTACGCGGAGATCGCCCGGCGCCTCGACCGCCCGACCTCGACGGTCACCCGCGAGGTCATGCGCAACGGCGGCCCCACGGCCTACCGCGCCGACCTGGCCCACCGCGCCACGGAACGGCGCACGCGCCGCAGGCAGGCCGCACCCCGGAACCCGATGTCACCCCCGCAGCCCGACGGGCGGGACCCCGAGGCCGTGCGCGAGTACGAGGAGACGTTCACCACCGTCCTCATGGGGTCGGGCATGCCCAAGATGATGTCCCGGGTGATGGCGTGCCTCTGCATGACCGATTCGGGCAGCCTCACCGCGTCCGAACTCGCCCAGCGGCTCCAGGTCAGCCCGGCGTCCGTCTCCAAGGCGATCGCGTTCCTCGACAGCCAGGGCCTGGTCCGCCGTGAGGCGGGCGAAGGCCGCCGCGAGCGCTACGTCGTCGACGACGACGTGTGGTACCAGTCGATGATGGCCAGCGCCCGGTCCATCGCCCAGGTCGTCGACATCGCCCGGCAGGGCGTCGGCGTCCTCGGCCCCGGCACCCTGGCCGCCACCCGCCTCGAGAATGTCGCCCGCTTCCTCGACTTCGTCTCCGAGAGCACCGCCCGGGCCGCGGAGCAGGCACGCGACATCCTCCACGCCAAGCCCGGGCCGGCTCCGGGCGGCGCCGAAGAGCCGAGTCCGGATCACTGACCCCGCACCTCGCGCCCGGCCTCGTCCAAACCCCTCCCCCACCGTCACAAACCCCCGGTAGCCCCACCCCCACCTCGGCAGATAGGTTCGTTGCATGCCCGACTACCTCGACGACCTGCGTCTCGCCCACGTCCTCGCCGACGCCGCCGACGCCGCGACGATGGACCGCTTCAAGGCCCTCGACCTCAAGGTCGAGACCAAACCGGACATGACCCCGGTGAGCGAGGCGGACAAGGCCGCAGAGGAGCTCATTCGCGGCCAGCTCCAGCGCGCCCGCCCCAGAGACGCGATCCTCGGCGAGGAGTACGGCGTCGAGGGCACCGGCCCCCGCCGCTGGGTGATCGATCCGATCGACGGCACCAAGAACTACGTGCGCGGCGTGCCCGTGTGGGCCACTCTCATCTCGCTGATGGAGGCCGGCGAGGGCGGCTTCCAGCCCGTCGTCGGTGTCGTCTCGGCTCCCGCCCTCGGCCGCCGCTGGTGGGCCGCGAAGGGTCACGGCGCGTTCTCCGGCCGCAGCCTCACCAAGGCCTCCCGGCTGCAGGTCTCCCGCGTCTCCAAGCTCTCCGACGCGTCGTTCGCGTACTCCTCACTGAGCGGCTGGGAGGAGCAGGGCCGCCTGGACGGCTTCCTCGACCTCACCCGCGAGGTGTGGCGCACGCGCGCGTACGGCGACTTCTGGCCGTACATGATGGTGGCCGAAGGCGCCGTCGACATGTGCGCCGAGCCGGAGCTGTCCCTCTGGGACATGGCCGCCACAGCCATCGTCGTCACGGAGGCCGGCGGCACCTTCACCGGCCTCGACGCCCGCCCGGGCCCCCACAGCGGCAACGCGGCCGCGTCGAACGGCCTGCTGCACGACGAGCTGCTGGGATATCTCAACCAGCGCTACTGAGCCCCCCGTTGTTACCGAGCGCCCCCTTGTTGACCCTCCCTTTACCTGCCACCCTGAGAGCCCCCACTTGTGAATTTGTGAAATTCTGAACGAACGGTGGGGAGACTCCCAGGAGGTGGCTCCATCCATGCTCGTCCGTGACGCCATGAGCACTGTCGTCCTCACGATCGGCCCGACCCACACCCTGCGCCAGGCCGCATCGCTGATGTCCGCGCGCAAGGTGGGGGCGGCGGTGGTCCACGACCCCGACGCCGGCGGCATCGGCATCCTCACCGAACGCGACATCCTCAACTCCGTGGGCCTGGGCCAGGACCCGGACGCGGAACGCACCCACGCCCACACCACCAACGACGTCGTGTTCGCCGCTCCGGCCTGGACCCTGGAGGAGGCGGCGGGCGCCATGGCACACGGTGGCTTCCGGCACCTCATCGTGCTGGACGGCGGCGAACCCGTCGGCATCGTGTCGGTCCGCGACATCATCCGCTGCTGGGCACCGGCACGACAGCAGGTTCCGGCGTAACCACGCGGACGGGCCGGGCCCCGAAGAGGGCCCGGCCCGTCCGCCACCGCAAGCGGTCCAGCGCTGGAGTTCAGCCGCGCAGGGCCTGGACCGCGACCTCCAGCCGCTTGCCGTAGTCTCCGTCGGCCCGACGGAAGTTGTCGATCGCCCGCTCGACGATGTCGTCGCGCGAGACCTTGGCGATGAAGCCCGCCAGGTTGGCGATCAGGCGCTCCTTCTCGTCCTCGCCCATCAGCCGGTACAGGTTGCCCGCCTGCACGAAGTCGTCGTCCTCGGCATGCACCGGAGCCGGGTGGTTGCCCGTTGCGCCGCCCACGGCGGTGGCGGACCACAGCGGACGATCGGTCTGGAAGGGGCCGCCGAAGCTGTTCGGCTCGTAGTTCTTGGTACCCGCGTGACGGCCGTCGTAGAGGTATCCGTCACGGGAGTTGGTGCGCGCCACGGTGACGTGCGGCCGGTTCACCGGCAGGTGGTCGGCGTTGATGCCGACCCGGTAGCGGTGGGCGTCGCCGTAGGCGAAGAGCCGGCCCTGGAGCATCTTGTCCGGGGACGGGCCGATGCCCGGCACGAAGTGGGCAGGGCTGAAGATCGACTGCTCGACCTCGGCGAAGACGTTCTCCGGGTTGCGGTTGAGCTCCAGCCTGCCGATCTCGATCACCGGGTAGTCGGCGTGCGGCCAGACCTTGGTCAGATCGAACGGGTTGAAGCGGTACGTCGCCGCCTCGGCCACCGGCATGATCTGCACGCCGACGGTCCACGTCGGGTACTCGCCGCGCTCGATGGCCTGACGCAGGTCGCGCTGGTGGGAGTCGGGGTCCTCACCGGCGAGCCGGGCGGCCGCCTCGGCGCTCAGATTCTTGATGCCCTGGTCGGTCTTGAAGTGATACTTCACCCAGAAGGCCTCGCCGGCCTCGTTGCTCCACTGGAACGTGTGCGAGCCGAAGCCGTCCATGTGGCGGTACGAGGCGGGGATGCCACGGTCGCCGAACAGCCAGGTCACCTGGTGCGTGGACTCGGGCGACAGACTCCAGAAGTCCCAGACGTTGTCCGCCTCCGTCGAGCCCGTGTACGGGTCGCGCTTCTGGGTGTGGATGAAGTCCGGGAACTTGATCGCGTCCTTGATGAAGAACACCGGGGTGTTGTTGCCGACGAGGTCGTAGTTGCCCTCCTCGGTGTAGAACTTCAGCGCGAAGCCGCGCGGGTCCCGGACGGCGTCCGCCGCGCCCAGATTGCCGGCCACCGTCGAGAAGCGCAGGAACACCTCGGTCTGCTTGCCGATCTCGGAGAGGAACGCGGCACGCGTGTACGGGGTGACGTCGGCGGACACCGTGAAGGTGCCGTACGCCCCCGCGCCGCGGGCGTGCACCACGCGCTCCGGGATGCGCTCACGGTTGAAGTGCGCCAGCTTCTCCAGCAGGAGCTGGTCCTGGACCAGAACCGGGCCGCCGACGCCCGCGGTCTCGCTGTTCTGGTTGTCGGCGACCGGAGCCCCGGCCTCCGTCGTAAGCGGTCCCTGCGTCACGTGCGCCTCCTGCACCATTTTCGACCAGCCCTGTCGGCCGGCCAAAGCCGTTCTCGATCCCACAATAGACAATGTCTAAAGCAAGTAAGGATCTAAACTCACACCTGTTCGGGACCTGGTCTCTTTTGCTGTTAGGCTGGTAGCCATGAGTGACCTTCTGGAACGGCTGCGCGGACGCGGATGGCGGATGACCGCGCAGCGGCGTGTCGTGGCTGAGGTCCTCGACGGCGAACACGTCCATCTGACGGCCGACGAGGTCCATGCGCGGGCCGTCGCCAAGCTCCCCGAGATCTCCAGGGCGACCGTCTACAACACGCTGGGCGAACTGGTGACCCTCGGCGAGGTGCTCGAGGTCTCCACGGACCAGCGTGCCAAGCGGTACGACCCGAACGCCCACCAGCCGCACCACCACCTGGTCTGCGCCCAGTGCGGCGCGATCCGCGACGTCCACCCCACCGGCAACCCGCTGGCGGACCTCCCCGACACCGAACGCTTCGGCTTCACGGTCTCGGACGTCGAGGTGACGTACCGCGGCGTCTGTCCAAACTGCGCTGCCGCCTAGCCCTCCCGCACGGAACACGAAAGCCCCGGCACTCATGGGTGCCGGGGCTCACTGCTGCCGTTGTCGCACGATGCCGAGAACGATGAGACCGGAAACCGGAAACACCGAGGGCCGGAAACGCCGGGGATCAGAAACACCGGAGATCAGAAACACCGAGGGCCGGAACCCTTTCGGATTCCGGCCCTCGGCCTTCAGTAGCGGGGACAGGATTTGAACCTGCGACCTCTGGGTTATGAGCCCAGCGAGCTACCGAGCTGCTCCACCCCGCGTCGTTGAATGCAACGTTACGTCACCGCGGAGGACGGATGCAAATCCATTGCCCGGGCCGTACCCACCCGGCCCGGGCGGGGCCGTGTCACGCGGACAGTTCCTGCCGCAGCGCGTCCCTCAGCCGCTCCGCCCTCTCCGCGACGGACGCAGGCCCCAGCGACACGGCCCGGTCAGCCCAGCGCTGCCCTTCCGCCAGCTCACCCCGACGCGCGTAGACCAGGGCCAGCCGCAACGCCGCCCGCCCGTGCCCGGCGTCGGCGGCCCGGGTCCACCAGACCGCCGCCTCGGGCTCGCTCCCCTCCCGGGCCAGCAGCAGCCCGAGGTTGAACGCGCCGTTGCGGGACCCGGCCTCGGCCGCCTCCCGGTACCACCGAGCCGCCTCGACGACATCGCCCCGGGCCGCCGCCAGCATGCCGACCCGCACCTGCGCCCGCCGATGCCCCTGGGACGCCGCCCGCTCGTACCACTCCTCGCACTCGCTGCGCCGGTGCACCGGCTCCCCGAGCTCGTGCGCGGGCTCCGGCGGCCGCCGCGCGTCGAGCACGGTCGCCAGCCGGTACGCGGCCTCGGAGCTCCCGCCCCCGGCCGCACACCGCAGGTGCCGCTCGGCCTCCTGCTCGTCACCTTCCCGCAGCCTCGCCATGCCGACCTGGAGCGCCGCCTCGGTGTGGCCGGCGGCTGCGGCACGCTCGTACCAGCGCAACGCGGCCTGCTCCTCGCCCCGCCCGGCGTGCAGGATGCCGAGGTTGAAGGCGGCGTCGACGCTCCCGGCCTCGGCGGCCTTGGAGAACCACGGCTCCGCGCCCGTCTCGTCGCCGCCCCGCAGCAGCAGGATCGCCAGCGCGTTCGCCGCCTCCCGGTGCCCGGCGTAGGCCGCGCGCCGGTACCACTGCTCGGCCTGCGGGGTGCGCCCCTGCTCGGCGCAGAGCAGACCGAGGTTGTACGCGCCGTTCACGTCACCCGCGTCCATCGCCGCCCGGTACCACCGCTCGGCGGTCTGGGTCTCGCCCCGCTCGGCGTGCAGCGCCCCCAGCGCGTTCGCCGCGTTGCCGTCGCCGTCCTGGGCAGCCCGCAGCCACCACACGGCGGCGTTCTCGGTGTCGCCCGCGTCGCGCAGCAGGAAGCCGAGCGCACAGGCGGCACGCGCCTCCCCGTCCTTGGCGGAGGTCAGGTACCAGCGGCCGGCCTCCTTGAGCTCGCCACGCCTCTCCAGGATCGTCCCGAGCTGCAGCGCGGCCCGCCGGTGGCCACGCGCGGCCGCCTGCCGGTACCACTGCTCGGCCTCCTCGGGCGCCTGGACGCCGTCGTCGCCGTCGGCTTCCCGCGCCGCCTGCCGGTCCAGCGCCCGCGCCAGCCGGTACGCCGCCTCCCGGTGCCCGCGTTCGGCCGCGACCCGCATCCACTGCACGGCCCCGGCGTCACCGCGGTGCTCCAGCAGATCGGCGAGCGCGTACGCACCCAGCGTGTGGCCCTGTTCGGCGGACTGGCGCAGCCAGTACTCGGCGGCGGGCTCGTCGCCGCGCTCGCGGTGGTGCCGCCCGAGGGCGTGCGCGGCCGCCGTGGATCCGGCGACCGCCGCGATCCGCCACCATCCGGCGGCCTCGTCCGCGTACCCCCGCTGATGCAGGAGGACTCCCAGGTTGTTGGCGGCCGCCCGGTCGCCCGCGGCGGTGGCGGCACGCAGATGAGGCTCGGCACCGTCGAGATCGCCACGGCGCAGCAGCATGGCCCCGAGAACACTCATCGCCTCGACGTCGCCGGCCTCGGCGGCCAGCCGCTGACGCAGCTCCTCGGCCGCCTCGTCGGCGATCTCCCCGGTCTCGTCCGGGGTCTCGGTGTCCTCCCGGCTGGGAGGCTGCACAAAGCGCCCTGTCTCGAACAGAGTTCCCTTGTCCCCCATAACGTCCATCGTCGCACCACCTGCAACCTGGGTACACCTGGTATACCGCAGCCAGTGAGGTCACTTCAGCGTTTTGTCGACATGCCCACAGAGAGACAAGTCAAACACAGATTGCCCAACTCCCCCCGGCGGCGCGGCCACAACCTGCGCCAGCACATGCGTTCACACATCACGAAGGCCCGGATTCCTTTGTGGAATCCGGGCCTTCGGTGCCGCTCCGTCACTCGGACATCGCGACTTCAGTAGCGGGGACAGGATTTGAACCTGCGACCTCTGGGTTATGAGCCCAGCGAGCTACCGAGCTGCTCCACCCCGCGCCGTTGTGTTCACAACCGTATCACGGCGCGGGATGGGCATTTGACCAGGCCAGGGCGCTAGCTGCTCGGCTTCGGACTCGGACTGCCGCTCGGGTTGCCGCTCGGCTTGCCGCTGGGCTTGCTCTCGCCGCCCCCGGAACCGCCTGTCCGGCTCGCCTCGGACTGTGCGTCCTCGGCCCGCTGCAGGGCGTCCTCAAGGTCCTTCTGCGCCTTGCCGTACGCCTCCCAGTCGTTCTCCTTCAGGGCCTCCTGACCCTCGTCGAACGCCTTCTGAGCGTCTTCCAGGGCCTGTTGGACCGTCGGGTTGTCGGACGTCGGCGGTGGTTGCGTCGTATCGCCCTCGTCCGGTGGCTCGGTGGTCGGGCCGTCGGCTCCGAAGACCTTGTTGAGGGCCTCGTCGAGGGTGTTCTCGAAGGCGGTCTGGCCTCCGTAGGTGACCAGCACCTTGCGCAGCAGCGGGTACTTCAGTCCACCACCGCGTACGTAGACCGGCTCCACGTACAGCAGTCCTCCGTCGAGCGGCACCGTCAGCAGGTTGCCGTACTCGACCTCGGAGTCGCCGCCTCTCAGGAGCCTGATGGACTCGGCGATGTCCTCTTGGGAGTTGAACTGGCTCTGGACCTGTTTGGGTCCGTTGACCGTGGTGTTGGTCGGCAGTTTCAGGATTCTGATCTTGCCGTAGTCACCGGTGCCCGCCTCGGCGTCGACCGCCATGAACGCGCTGAGGTTGTCCCGGCCGTTGGGCGTGAAGGTCGTCGTCAGCGAGAACGCCTGCGCCTTCTGGTCGGGCATCTTCATGCTCAGGTAGTACGGCGGCACCGCGCTGCCCGACCGGTTCGTCGGGTCGTCCGGCACCTGCCACACCTCGCTGCCGCTGAGGAACGTCGTCGCGTCCTTCACGTGGTAGCGGGTGAGCAGCTCCCGCTGGACCTTGAACAGGTCCTGGGGATAGCGCAGATGGTCCATGAGCGACTTGGAGATCTCGCTCTTGGGTTCCACCGTGTCCGGGAAGGCCTTCATCCAGGTCTTCAGGACGGGGTCCTTGGTGTCCCACTGGAAGAGCTTGACCTGGCCGGTGTACGCGTCGACGGTCGCCTTCACCGAGTTGCGGATGTAGTTGACCTGGTTCTGCTGGGCCACCACCGCGCGGTTGTCGTTGGTGGCGGTCAGCGAGTCGGCCGTGGTGTCGCCGAGGGTCGTACGCGAGGAGTACGGGTAGCCGTTCGTCGTCGTGTACGCGTCGACGATCCACTGGATCCGGCCGTCCACGACCGCCGGATAGGCGTCGCCGTCGATGGTCAGCCAGGGGGCGACGGCCTCGACGCGCTCCTTGGGCGTGCGGTTGTACAGGATCCGCGAACCGTCCCCGATCGCGCCGGAGTACAGGATCTGCGGCTCGCCGAACGCCACCGCGTACGCGGCCCGGTTGACCGAGTTGGAGAGGTTGACCCCGCTGTCGCCCTTGTAGCTGGTGGTCTTCTCGCCGTTGTCGTCGGAGTAGTCGATCTCCTTCTGGGGACCGCCGACGATCGAGTACGTGTCGGTCTTCTCGCCGTAGTAGATCCGCTGCTCGTACGTACCGAGGTCACCCTCGGAGGGCAGGTCGGACTCGGTGAAGTTCGGACGGCCCTGGGCGTCGGCGCTGGTGCCCTCGGCAGCGACCACTCCGAACCCGTGGGTGTACCGGAAGTGGTTGTTGATCCAGTTCTTCTTCGGGATGCCCGCGAGGTTCAGCTCACGCAGGCCGATGACCGTGTCCTGGTCCTTGCCGTCCTTGGCGTAGCGGTCGACGTCCAGGTTGGTCGGGAACGCGTAGTAGTTCCTGATCTGCTGGAGCTGCTGGAACGTCGGCGAGACGATGTTCGGATCCATGATCCGGATGCTCGCCGTGGACGGGACGTCGTCGCGCAGGGTGGTCTTGTCCTCGGTCTTGCTCGTGCCCGAGTAGTCGGTGACCTTGGTGCCGTCGATGCCGTACGCCTTGCGCGTGGCCTCGAGGTTCTTCTCGACGTACGGCGCTTCCTTGGCCTGCTCGTTCGGCTGGACCTGGAACTTCTGCACGATCGCCGGGTACAGGCCGCCGATGAGGATCGCGGAGAGCACCATCAGGCCGAAGCCGATCACGGGCAGCTGCCACGTGCGCCGCCAGATCGTGGCGAAGAACAGCAGGGCGCAGATGACGGCGATGCAGAACAGGATCGTCTTGGCCGGCAGGTAGGCGTTGGCGTCGACGTACCTCAGGCCCGTCCAGTTGTCGGTCGCCCGGAAGTCGCTGGACTTCACGGCGAGTCCGTACCGGTCGAGCCAGTACGCGACCGCCTTGAGGGCCACGAAGATGCCGATGAGCACCGACAGGTGCCCGGTGGCCGCGGCCGTGGCGCGGGCGCCGGGGCTGGTGACGCGCAGCCCGCCGTACAGGTAGTGCGTGAGCGCGGCGGCGATCACTGACAGGATCGCCGCGGCGAAGCCGAAGCCGAGCAGGAACCGGTACCAGGGCAGGTCGAAGGCGTAGAAGGAGACGTCCAGCTTGAACTGCGGGTCCTTCTGGCCGAAGGGCACGCCGTTGACCCACATCAGCCACGTCCGCCACTGGCCGGAGGCGGAGGCGCCGGCGATCAGGCCCACCAGGGCGGTGATCCCGAACAGCAGCCACTTCTTGTACGGCGCGATGCCCATCCGGTAGCGGTCGAGGTTCTGCTGCTCCATCGACATGGCGCTCAGCGGCGGCCGCAGCCGGTGCGCCAGCCAGATGTTGAAGCCGACGGCGAGGGCCATGAGCAGGCCGAAGACGAAGAAGAGCCCGATCTTGGTCCACAGCGTGGTGGTGAAGACCGAGGAGTAGTTCACCGAGCGGTACCAGAGCCAGTCCGTCCAAAAGCCCGCGAACATGGTGAACGCCATGCCGAGAACGGCCAGGACGCCCAACGTCATGAGCAGGGTCCGGACACGCCGGGACGGGCGGCCCACTCTGATCCGCGGCCCCGAAGGGCCTCCGCCGCGGTCCGGCATCTGGAAAGCCAAGGTGCGCACCTCGAAGTTCGCTGTTGATTCGTCAGGCCCGCGTCTTCACGGACCGTACGTGGCCCCCGTGATCGCGGGCCCCCACCTATGCAACTTACTCACCGTTTACTCGGTTCCCGATTCCGGCCGGGAACGAGGCAGGATTGTGACCATGTCCAACACTCCCATGGCTGCGAACCCGCTCACCCGGGCCGTTCTCGAGATCGACGAGTACGTCTCCGGCCTCGGCTGGGACCAGCCAGCCCGCCTTTTCGCCCTCGTCGACACCGCACGGCTGCGGGCCGAACAGCCCTCGCTCGCGGACCGGCTCGGTCTGGGGGACGAGTCGGAGAACTCCGGCCTCACCCCGATCGAGCAGGACGAAGTGCCAACGGGCAAGCCGCTCGACGAGTTCCTCGCCACCATCGCCTGGCCCGACGCGGTGGCCGGCTGCGCCCTCGCCGTGGAGCGCCTGATGCTGCCGCCGTCCGCGGAGGCGCAGGTTCCGCAGGGTCTGAGCGAGGCCGCCCTCACGAAGTGGGTGGCGGACCACCCGGACCGCCAGGAGGTCCGCATGACGGTCGCGGTCCTGCGCGACGGCACGCGTGAGTCGGCCCTGCGGCTGCGCGAGAAGGACTCCCCCACCGAGGTCCTGACCGGTTCCGACCTGGTCCCGGGGCTGGCGGAGGCGCTGGCGGCGACGTTCGAGGAGTAGCGACCGCCGAGGACCACGGACCGCGGGGCCCGGCTTTTCCGGGCCCTTGGTCCTCCGGCCGCTTACGCGCCGCGCTTCGGCCTACTTACCGCACTTCGGCAGATCCGCGGTGTCGCCGCCGCGGATGTCCTTCAGGGCTCCCAGGGCGTCCCTGATGGTGCCCACCTTGATCAGGGTGAGACCGTCGGGGGTGTTCTTGGCGGCGGCAACGCAGTTGTCGGCGGGCGTGAGGAAATACTTCGCGCCCTTGGCCCGCGCGCCCACGGTCTTCATCTCGATGCCGCCGATCGGCCCGACCTTGCCGGCATCGTCGATCGTGCCGGTGCCGGCCACGAACGTGCCCCCGGTCAGGCTGCCCGGGGTGAGCTTGTCGTAGATGCCGAGCGCGAACATCAGCCCGGCGCTCGGCCCGCCGACGTCCGCGAGCTTGATGTCGATGGTGAACGGGAACGTGTGGTCGGTCCCGGCGGAGATCCCCACGATGGCACGCTTCTCACCGGTGTCGTCGGACGTCGTGGTGGTCATGGTGATGTCCTGCGTCCTGGTCGGCGTCCGCTTCTCCTTCTCCGCGGCGGCCTGCTCCTTGGCCGGCACGATCGTGAAGCGGACCTGCTCGCCCGGCTTGTGCTTGGTGACCAGCTTCGCGACGTCGTCCGGCTCCTTCACCGCCGTACCGTCGACGGCCTTGATCACATCCCCCGCGTGCAGCTTGCCCTGGGCGGGAGACCCCTTGACGACCGTGGAGACGATCACCCAGGACCTCACCGGAACGTCCAGCTGCTTCAGGGCGGCGACCTTGGCGCTCTCCTGGGACTGGCTGAACTCCTCGGCGTTCTCCTGGGTGGACTGCTCCTCGGTCTTGCCGTCCGGGTAGAGCGTCTCGTGCGGCACGACCTTGTTGTCGTGCGCGAGCCAGCCGTAGACGGCTTCGACCAGGTTCATCCGGTAGTCGGCGCTCGTGACCCGGACCGTCGTCATGTTCAGATGGCCACTGGTCGCGTAGGTCTTCCTGCCCGCGATCTGCAGCACCGGCTCGCCGTCGTGATCGCCCAGCGTGTTCACCGTCGGCCCCGGGGACATCTCCGAATAAGGCACGGGGATGAACACTCCCGCGCACAGGAGCGCGATCAGCATCAGGGTGGAGGCGAGCATCGTCGCGGTGCGGCGTGGCATGAGTCGACAGTACGGGACGGTCCTGTCAGCGCACCGTCAGGGCCGCCCGTCCGGGGCGGCCCTGCCCTCCACAACGCTTGTGACCTGCTGCTTCCTCGGCCGTCAGGCCCCAGGGCGGGGCTTCTCCATGGCCTCGCGGAAGCGGGCGTAGCCGGTGAGCTCCGGGCCGTCGTTACGGACCTTGCGGGTCCTGTGGGCCCAACTGCCCCAGAGCCCCGCGCCGATGGCAGCCACAAGCGGAATCAGCAACCAGGCGAGCGCCGCCATGCCGACCTCCAACCCCGATGAGCATCCGCAACTGACTGATCAGCAGATTAACGATCCGCAGTGACAACGCTCACGCCAGGGGTGCGGTTACGCAACCGGAAACCGACTGCCGGGATCAGCAGGCACTCACCCGTCGCCGGAGGGCGCGCTCGACGCGGCGGGCGGACCACCACCCCCCAACGACAGCGCTACACGCCGACCCGCCCTCCCGACACCCGACCACCACCCCCCAACGACAGCGCTACGCGCCGACCCGCCCTCCCGTCACCCGACCACCACCCCCCAACGACAGCGCTACGCGCCGACCCATTCATTTGTGCCGTCGGAGAATTTCTGGTGTTTCCAGATGGGCACTTCGTGCTTGAGGTCGTCGATCAGCTTCCGGCAGGCCTCGAAGGCCTCTCCGCGATGCGGGCAGGAGACGGCGACGACCACGGCGAGGTCCCCGACCCGCAGGTCCCCCACACGGTGTACAGCCGCCAGGGCCCGCACCGGGAAATCGGCGGCGACCTTCTCCGCGATGCGCCGCATCTCGGCCTCGGCGCTGGGGTGGCAGGAATACCCCAGCTCGTCGACATCGGCGCCCCCGTCGTGGTTCCGCACGGTTCCCACGAAGAGCGCGGTACCTCCGGCCGCGTCGTCCCCGACGGCCCGGAACACCTCGTCCAGGGAGAGAGCCGAGTCCCGGATCCCGATCAGCTTGATCGGGTCCTGCGCGGCCTGCTCACCGGGGTGATCATTCGTGGTTGCCATGCCTCCATCGTGCCGCACGCGACCGACGGCACGGAATAGAGCTATCGACCGGCACGCGCGCGTACGCGTTGGAGCCTCCTCCAGGGGCGGCCTTCAGCGGCGCTCCCGCACAGGCGTCCCTCAGATCCGCCGCCGCGCCTTCCGCGCCCGCCGCACCACCGCCGCCGCACCCAGCAGCGCCACCGTCGCACCAGCCGCACCCGCGGCCGTCGCGTCCTTGCGGCCCAGCCGCCGCCCGGCGACCGTGTGCCGGCCGGAGACCTCCTCCAGGAGTTCCGCCAGCACCTCCTCGTTGGTGTACTGCGGCCGCCACCCGGCGTCGTGCAGCCGGCTGCCGCTCACCACCCAGGGGTACATCGTGTACGCCAGGTCCCCGGCCGGGGAGGGTGTGAGCCCGATGCGGTGCAGTCGCGCCGCCGCACCCAGCGCGACCGCCGACGGCAGCTCCATCCGCCGGATCCCGCTGAGCTCCTCGACCTCCTCCTGCTCCAGCCAGCCGTCACAGCCGACGGTCAGTTCCCCGTCGACCTTCTCCAGAACGGCGTACTCCAGCGCGCTGCACAGGTCCTCGACGTGGCAGAACTGCCACGCGGGCCGCGACCCGGCGACGACGAGGAGCCGGGGCGACTCGAAGTACCTGGTCAGTGCGGTGTCCGTGCCTCCGCCCACCAGCACGGCGGGCCGCACCACGGTGACGTTGAGCCCCGGGTGGGCCCGGGGCGCGCGCCTCGCCAGCCGTTCGATCTCCAGCAGGTCGCCGACGCCGGTCGCCTCGGCCGTGGCGCGCAGCTCGGCGTCCTCCGACAGCGGCAGCTCATTGTCGGGCAGCGCCCCGTAGACCATCGCCGAGGTGCACAGCACGACCCGGTGCACTCCGGCAGCCGCGGCGGCCGTCAGGACGGTCTGCGTCCCCCGTACGTTGTAGGCCGTTCGGGCGGCTGCGTCCGTCTCCAGATCGAGATCCAGCGCCAGGTGCACCACCACGTCGGCCCCGCGCAGCTTGTCCGCGATGGCCGGATCCCGCACGTCCAGGATGTGCCACTGGGCCGCCGCGCACTCGCCGCGCCGTTCGTCGATGGCGACGACCTGCTTGACCTCGTCGGATGCGGCCAGCTGCTCCGTGAGCAGGGCTCCGACGCCGTACGCGGCGCCGGTGACCGCGACGACGGGTCCGCGCGCGGCGGGACTCGCGGAACTGGTTGACTGGTTTCGCGCTGCGCGAACCTGCGGATCTGGGGAACTCACCGGGCGTCTCCAGCGGTTGTCTTCAGTACGAGCGCGTCCGACGCGTGCGTACCAGGTGGCATCCATCCTGCCGCAGGCCGTCAGTCGGCGAAGCACCGAGGCCCGATCCGCCCCGGATGTCTACGCTGGGTGGTGTTGTCGGGCAGCCGTGCCGCCGGAAAGAACCGGCGGCCCTACCAGCCGAGGAATCCCGTGAGTGACACCCCATTCGGATTCGGCCTTCCGCCGGAGGAGCCGGACGACGGCGACGAGGGCAAGAAGAAGGACCAGGAGAGCGGTGGTGGTCAGGGACCGGCCAACCCGTTCGGTTTCGGCGGCCTGCCCGGAGCCGGTGGCTTCGGCTCAGGCCCCGGTGGCCCTGGCCCCGGTGCGGACAATCCGTTCGCAGCCATGTTCGGGTCGCTGAACCCCACCGACCTGGGCGCCGCGTTCCAGCAGCTGGGCCAGATGCTCTCCTACGAGGGCGGCCCGGTGAACTGGGACATGGCCAAGCAGATCGCCCGCCAGACGGTCTCCCAGGGCAGTCCTGACGGCACCAAGGACGCCAGCGTCGGCCCCGCCGACCGCAAGTCCGTCGAGGAAGCCGTCCGTCTTGCCGACCTGTGGCTCGACGATGCCACGTCCCTGCCCTCCGGCGCCGCCTCCGCGGTGGCCTGGAGCCGCGCGGAGTGGGTCGAGGCCACCCTGCCCGCCTGGAAGGAGCTGGTCGACCCGGTCGCCGAGCGCGTCGGCACCGCCATGGGGGACGTCCTGCCGGAGGAGATGCAGGCCATGGCCGGCCCGCTGATCGGCATGATGCGCTCGATGGGCGGGGCCATGTTCGGCACGCAGATCGGGCAGGCCGTCGGCGTGCTCGCCGGCGAGGTCGTCGGCTCGTCCGACATCGGCCTGCCGCTCGGCCCGGCCGGCAAGGCCGCGCTGCTGCCGGTGAACATCGAGACCTTCGGCAAGGACCTGAGCGTCCCCCAGGAGGAGGTGCGGCTGTATCTCGCCCTGCGCGAGGCCGCCCACCAGCGCCTCTTCGCGCACGTGCCCTGGCTGCGCTCGCATCTGTTCGGCGCGGTCGACGGCTACGCCCGCGGGATCAAGGTCGACACGGCCAAGCTGGAGGACGTGGTCGGCCAGTTCGACCCGCAGAACCCGGAGCAGCTGCAGGAAGCCCTCCAGCAGGGCATGTTCCAGCCGGAGGACACGCCCGAGCAGAAGGCCGCCCTGGCCCGTCTGGAGACGGCTCTGGCACTCGTGGAGGGCTGGGTGGACGCGGTGGTGCACGCCGCCGCCAAGCCCCGTCTGGCGTCCGCCGACGCGCTGCGCGAGACACTGCGCCGCCGTCGCGCGTCGGGCGGTCCGGCCGAGCAGACGTTCGCCACGCTGATCGGCCTGGAGCTGCGCCCGCGTCGTCTGCGGGACGCCTCCCGTCTGTGGGCCTCGCTCACGGACGCGCGCGGTGTCGACGGCCGGGACGCCGTGTGGCACCACCCGGACATGCTGCCGACGGCGACCGACCTGGACGACCCGGACGGCTTCGTGCACCGCGAGCAGATCGACTTCTCCGAGCTGGACAAGATGCTCGGCGAGGCGGCGGACAAGCCCGACCTCAGGAAGAAGGACGACGGCGAGGACGAGAACAGGGGCGACGACGCCGGGTGAGCCTGTATGACGACGCGGTCCTCGTGCTGAAGGGGTACGAGGACCAGGCGGAGCTGCGCCAGGCCTATCTGGACCACCTGGCGGAGCACCCGGACGGTCTGTGGAAGGCCTGCCACGCGGGCCACATCACGGCGAGTGCCCTGGTGATCGACCCCGAGGGCGGCCGGGTGCTGCTGACCCTGCACAAGAAGCTGCGGATGTGGCTTCAGATGGGCGGCCACTGCGAGCCGGGCGACGCGTCTCTGGCGGACGCGGCCCTGCGTGAGGCGGCGGAGGAGTCCGGCGTCCCGGGCCTCTCCCTGCTGCCCGGCGGACCGGTGCGCCTGGACCGGCATCCGATCCCGCCGCCGTGCCACTGCCACTTCGACGTCCAGTACGCGGTCGTGGCCCCGCCGGACGCCGCGCACGCGATCAGCGACGAGTCGCTCGACGTGCGCTGGTTCGGCTACGACGAGGTGCCGGACGTGGCGGACGAGTCGGTCGTGCAGCTGCTGGCGGCGACTCGCGCGAGGCTCTCGGCGTGAACCTGGGTGAGGGGCGGCCGCACCGGCGGCCGCCCCTCACGTTCGATCACGGCAGGGGGCTGCGTCCCGAGGGGACGTGGGGAACTGCGCGAACGAGCACAGACGGCTCGCGGCCTGGGCGAGGCCGCACACCGCCCGAACCGAGTCGGCCGAACCCGCGGAGCGATCAGCTCCAGACGTTGCCCTGGTTCTGCCCGCGCGCCCCCTGCTGGCCCATGCCGTACTGCGCGGCGAGGCCCGAGCCGATCTGGGCGCCCTGCGGCGGCAGCAGCTCGCTGGGCTGGACGAGCGCGTAGCCGGTGCCCATGAAGCTCAGCTCCCAGCCCTCTCCGGTGCTGCCCCGGCGCCGCCACACCCCGGAGGAGTGCGTCTGGGCCTGCATCTGCACCCGCAGGCTCGTCGACCAGGCGACGATCGCGTCGGCGTCGCAGTTGACGTACTTGTCGGGCGTCACTTGGAGCAGCAGCGGCATTCCCGAGGTCATCAGGGCGACCTTGCCCCGGCCCGTGATGTTGAGCTGGTACTTCCCCGAGCCGGAGATGCCGTACAGGCTGTCCACGGCGATGACCTCGTGGTGCAGGGAGGAGTCCATCGCCAGCACGTAGCTGCTGTCGACGGTGAGGCCGTCCTGGTCCACCTCCATGACGTGCACGTGCTGCTTGAGGTTGGCGAGGTAGACCGTGCCCTGCCCGTGGCAGCGCATCAGGTCGAGGCCCTCACCGGTCTGCGCACGCGCGCGTGACTGCTGGTTGCTCTGGAACTCGGCGTCGAACTCGACGAGGCCCTGGTAGGCGACCATGGTGCCCTTGCGGGCCAGGACGTCGTCGTGGCCGTCCAGGTGGACGCGCAGCATCTGCTTGTTCTGCAGGCTCCAGCGTTCCTGGGTCTGCTGGTCGTTGTAGGCGAAAATCGGGCTCTGCATGACGTGTGGCTCCCCCTCAGCCCCGGACCCGGAGTCGGTCGGTGCTGTCCTCGCTGGGCTGGACGACGACGATGCCCTGACCGGAGAAGGCCATCTGGTAGGCCTCGCCGCTGCCGCGGCCGATCAGCGACTGGGCCCGGAAGCTGCGCTTGCCCTTCACCTTGAGGTTCGGGGACCAGGCGACGAGCGCGTCGGGGTCGACGTAGGTCTCGTCCTCGCCGCCTCCGCAGTCGACGACGATGGGCTTGCCCCGGGAGGTCAGCGCGACCCAGCCCTGTCCGGAGATCTTGGTGTTCCACAGGCCCTGCCCGGCGAACTTCGCCAGGCCCTTGACCCGCTCCACGCCCCACGTGAGGTGGGCGTCGAAGGCGAGCAGGTTGGTGGCGTTGACGGAGATGCCGTCGCCGTTGAGGTTGATCACGACGACGTTCGCCCCGTAGTCGGCGAGGTAGAGCAGGCCGTCGCCGGAGCACTTCATCAGGGGCGCGCCCTCACCGGTCATCCAGTCCTTGGCGATCTGACGCACGGCCGGCGGGTTCGGCTCGTACTGCACGAACCCTTCGTAGGCGACCATCGACCCCACGCGCGCGAGGAGGTCGTTCCCGGTCTGCATGGCGACCTTCAGCATGTGGTTGCCGTGGTTCTCCATGCGCGCGGTGACGGGTGCGGGGGCGTGGCCCGCGAGCTGCTGTGTCATGACGGGCTCCCTCAGACCTCGTACGGCTGGACGACGATGAAGTTGCCGGGCGCTCCCCGGAACTGGAGGTTGACGCTCTCCCCCGTGTCACCGGGGTAGGCGTTACGGCGCATCCGCACCTGGCTGGAGACGACGACCTGGGCGGCGGCCGACCAGGCGACCACGGCGTTGCAGTCGGCGAACGTGGTGGGTGTGACGGGCAGCACCACGGGCGTGCCGTGCGTCTTCACGACGACGGTGCCGGTGCCCTGGAACTGCATGGTGAACAGTGCGCCGCCGGGGATGCCGTGGCCCTCGATGCGGCGGACCTCGTAGGTGAGGCTCTCGTCGAACGCGAGGACGTTCTCGGCGGAGACGCACACGGCGTCGCCCTGCAGCTCCAGGGGGTGCAGCATGGTCGAGTTCTCGGCGAGGAACACCTGGCCCTGACCCGTACAGCGCATCAGCTGCATCTCCTGGCCGGTCGCGTTGCCCACGATCCGGCCGGAGAAGCCTGCGCCCTTGTAGCTGAAGTCGACCTTGCCCTGGTAGAGCACCATGCTGCCCTGCCGGGCGAGCACGGGCTGTCCGCCGATGCCGAGGTCGACGCGGACGAGTTTCTTGTTCTGCTGCGTCCAGCGCTGCCCGGTGGGGGTCTCCTTGAACTGCTGGAGCGCGGCGGATACGCCGGGGCCCTGGGGAGCGCTTTGCGCGGCGCCCTGCGGCGCTCCGTAGGGGGCCTGCCCGAACGGCGGCTGCTGCTGGCCGTAACCCGGGGGCGGCGTGGGCTGGCCATAGCCGGGGGGCGGGGCCGGGGCGTGGGGGGCCTGTGGCGCATGAGGTGCCTGGGGCTGGCCGTAGCCGGGAGGCGGCGGGGCCGTCTGGCCGGGGACCTGGCCGTACTGAGGCGGCTGCTGGCCGGGCTGGCCGTACGGCGCGGGCGCCGGGGCCGGGGGCGGCACCGGGGAGCCACCGGGCGGGGTGTGCAAGGGCGCGACGATGGTCGGGGCGGCGTGCACCTGGGGCGCCGGGGGCGGGGTGGGGCCGGGCGGGGGCGCGAAACCCTGCGCGGCGGGCTGGGGCGCGGGGGCCGGAGGCGCCGCGGGTGCGGGGGCCTGAGCCGCCGCGGGTGCGGGGGCGGGCGCGGGTTCCGGAGTGGCGGGGACACCGAACGCGGGCGGGGCGAAGCCCGGCGCGGCGCCGGCCTGCGGCTGCTGCGGGGCCGGTGCCGGCGTCTCCTCCTCGGCAACCTCGCCGCCGAAGTTCTTCAGCAGCGCGTCCAGCCCTCCGTCGAAGCCCTGCCCGACGGCGGCGAACCGCCAGACGTCCTTCAGGTAGAAGTCGCCGAGCATCACGGCCCGTTCGGTGGAGAACTCCGAGCCGTTGAAGGAGTAGCGCGCCACCTCCTCGCCGCCCGCGACGATACGGATGTATCCGGAGGCGATCTGCGACATCTGGCCGGCGCCGTCGATCGTCGCCGTGAAGGACAGCTTCTGGATCTGCGACGGGATCCGGTCGAGCGTCACCCGGAAGGACTCGGTGTCGCCCGCCTGGGCGCCCAGGAGCTGAATGGACTCCTCGGGGGATTTCGGCTGGTTGAAGAAGACGAAGTACCGGTCGTCCGAGAGCCGTTCGTCGGCGTCGAGGCCGAAGCAGCTGATGTCGAAGCTCAGTCCGGGGCCGGCGATCTGTACACCTACGTACAGATCCGTACCCGCGGTGAGGTCACTGATCCTGGCCTTGTGGCCGCGTTGGAATTCCCTGGCCATGCGTAACGACCGTCCCCCATCCAGAACGTGAGTGCGTCGCGCCAGGCTAACGGCAAAATCGGACACCGGACGAGGTCGGTACAGAGCCGGTACACAACGCCCGCTCCGCCGTATCGGCCGTTCGCTCGCGGAAAGCGGTCGGTCACTCCGCGGGGCCGTCACTCCTTGCGCCGGGTACATGGGGCAACCGCTCGGCGGCGACCACGCCTTCGAGGTATCCCCGGGCCCGTTCCGTGCGCGGATAAGCCTCCAGCAGTTCCCAGAAGCGTGGTCCGTGTCCGGGAACGAGCAGATGCGCGAGTTCGTGGACGAGGACGTAGTCGACGACGTACTCGGGCATGCCCTGGAGGCGGTGCGAGAGGCGGATACTGCCCTCGGCGGGGGTGCAGGAACCCCAGCGCGTGTTCTGGTTGGTCACCCAGCGCACCGACGCGGGCCGGGCCCGTCCCTCGAAGTACTGGTCCGAAAGACGCCGGGCTCGCTCGGCCAGCTCGGCGTCGCCGAGGGCCCGCTTGCTCTCCTGGGCGGCCAGCTTGTCGAGCATGACGGTCACCCAGCGCTGTTCCTCCGCCTCGGACATCCGGGCGGGGATGAGCACCACGGTGCGATCGCCCTCGCGGTACGCGGAGACCGTTCTGCGTCGGCGGGCACTCCTGCGGACCTCGATCGCGCTCGACCTCGAGCCGCTCGGCGGCTGGCTCGTCGTGCTGCGCTGTGTGGTTCCGGCGCGGTGCAGTGGGTCGGCGGGCACGCCCCGACGTTACCCGCTGCACACGGGGAAGTCCCGACTCGGGGACGCTTCGGTGCCGCCGCGCCCACCGGCCGCCGGACGGGTACGACCCGGTTGCCGGATTTGTACGACACGGTCGCCTGATCGTGTGAGCGGGCCGTCGGGTGGCATGAGCCGGCCACCGTCCTGGTGCGAACTGGCCCCGGTGTTGGTCGGACCCGGCCGCTGGATCGGCGGGACCCGGCCGCTGGAGTTGAGGAGAGCCGGCCGCTGGAGTTGGCGGGGCCCCGCCGCGGGAATTGGCGGGACCCCGCCGCGGGAGTTGGCGGGACCCCGCCGCGGGATAGGTGCGACCCGGCCGCGGGATAGGTGCGACCCCGCTCCGGGGTTTGTACGACGAATGCCCGCTCCTGTGGACAACTTTCAGCAGTCGGCGGCGGGTTTGGGCATGCTGGGTCTCGTCGGCGAAGCGATGGCGAGGCCGGTCCGGGCCAGCACGCTCGCTCCACCGGCGTACGGGGACGATCTACGGCATACGGGGGCCTGTCATGCATCCGATGGTGAAACCCGCGCTCAGGCGCGGCTGGCGCGACCTCAACACCGTGCAGTTCGGGATGACACCGGCGCATGCGATGACGCTCGGCCCGGTGGACCTGGCGACGGGCAGCTTCCTCGACCTGCTGAACGGCACGCGGGGGCTGGAGCTGCTCCGCGAGGAGGGGCGCCGCATGGACCTGCCCGACGGTCATGTCGACAAGCTGGTACGTGGGCTCGCCGAGGCCGGGCTGCTGGACGACGCCCGCGGCGGCGGGCCGGCCGCTGACGCGCTGCGGAAGAAAAAGGAGGTCCTCGACCGGCTGCGCCCCGACCTGGCCTCCCTCTCCCTGACGGCATCGTCCCCCGGCGACGCGATAGGGCAGCTGGCCGCTCGGCGCTCGCAGCGCGTGCAGGTGCGAGGCGCGGGCCGGGTGGGTGCCGTGCTGGCCTCGCTCCTGGCCGGTGCCGGCGTGGGCGGGGTGGACGTGACCGACGGCGGCCGTGTGGAGCCGTGGGACGTGGCGCCCGGCGGGCTTCCCCCGGATGCCGTCGGCGACCGCAGAGACGAGTCGGCCCGCCGTGCCGTGCGCCGGGCTGCCCCCGACCGGCCGCCGCGCCGCGCGACGACGCAGGCGGGCCCAGAGGATGGCGACCCGGGATTCTCACTGGTGATCCTCGCCCCGCGGGACGACGTCGCCGTGCACGCGCCCGACCCGGCCGCCGCAGAGCCGTATATGGCCTCCGGGACACCCCATCTGTACGCCGGTGTCGTGGAGGGCACCGGCGTGGTCGGTCCTCTCGTCCTGCCCGGCGAGACGGGATGCGCGGGATGCCTGCACGAGGACCGTGCCGACCGGGACCCCACCTGGCCGCGTCTGGTCGCCCAGTGGCGCTCCGGCAAACAGCGGCAGGTGCCGCCCTGCGACCTGACGCTGGCCATGGCCGTGGCCGGACTCGCGGCCGCCCACGCACTCGCTTTCCTGGACGGCCGGGCCCCCTCCAGCGCCGGGGCACGCTGGGAGTGCTCCGTGCCTGATCTCCACTGGCGTGCGCGGCCGGTCAGGGCGCATCCGGCATGCCCGTGCGCAGCGGCGAAGAGAGGAAAAGGGGAGCACCTCTCGGAGGACGGGGAGCCACACGAGACAATGGCTGTGCAACGGCCGTCGGAGCAGTGCCGTGAGGCAGAGGCGGAGCGGCCGGCTGGGACTTGGAGGGCGCATGTCTGATCTTCCCCGGAAGGCGGTTACCCGGACCGCCAAGCTCGCCGCGCTCCCGCTCGGCATCGCCGGGCGGGCGACCTGGGGATTCGGCAAGCGGATCGTCGGTGAATCCGCTGAGCTCGTCGGCCGCGAACTCCAGCAGCGCACGGCGGACCAGCTGTTCAAGGTGCTGGGTGAGCTCAAGGGCGGCGCGATGAAGTTCGGCCAGGCCCTGTCCGTCTTCGAGTCCGCGCTGCCCGAGGAGGTGGCCGGCCCTTACCGGGCCGCGCTGACCAAGCTCCAGGAGGCGGCGCCGCCCATGCCGACCCGGGCCGTGCACGCGGTGCTCGCGGAGCGGCTCGGCGAGGGCTGGCACGAGCTGTTCCTGGAGTTCGAGGACAAGCCCGCCGCGGCGGCCTCGATCGGCCAGGTCCACCGAGGGGTGTGGCACGACGGCCGCGAGGTGGCCGTCAAGGTGCAGTACCCGGGCGCCGGCGAGGCCCTGCTGTCGGATCTGAACCAGCTGAGCCGCTTCTCCCGCCTGCTCGGCCCGCTGATTCCCGGCATGGACATCAAGCCCCTGCTCACAGAGCTGAAGGACCGCGTCTCGGAGGAGCTGGACTACGGACTGGAAGCCCAGGCCCAGCAGGCCCACGCGGAGGAGTTCACGGACGACCCGGACGTGGTCGTGCCGCAGGTGGTGCACCAGTCCGACCAGGTCCTGGTCACCGAGTGGATGGACGGCATCCCGCTGTCGGAGATCATCTCGGACGGCACCCGGGAACAGCGCGACCGTGCCGGTCAGCTTCTGGCCCGCTTCCTGTTCTCCGGCCCCGCCCGCACGGGCCTGCTGCACGCCGACCCCCACCCCGGCAACTTCCGGCTCCTGCCCGGCGGCCCGGAAGGGGAGGACGACTGGCGCCTGGGCGTGCTGGACTTCGGCACGGTCGACCGGCTCCCGGGTGGCCTGCCGGCCACCATCGGCGAGTCCCTGCGGATGACCCTCGACGGTGAGGCCGAGGCGGTCTACGAGTTGCTCTGCGCGGAAGGGTTCGTCAAGGAGACCATAGAGCTGGACCCGGACGCCGTCATGGACTACCTGCTGCCGATCATCGAGCCGGCCCAGGTCGAGGAGTTCACCTTCACCCGGGGCTGGATGCGCAGCCAGGCGGCACGAGTCGCCGACCCCCGTTCCCCGGCCTACCAGCTCGGCAAGCAGCTCAACCTGCCCCCGTCCTATCTGCTGATCCACCGGGTGACGCTGAGCACGATCGGCGTGCTGTGCCAGCTGGGGGCGACGGTGCGGCTGCGCGAGGAGCTGGAGGAGTGGCTGCCGGGGTTCGTCCCGGAGGATCCGGCGGACGGCGAGGAGGCGGTGGCGCAGGCCTGAGTGCCGGCCGCGGGCTTCACCACCAGCCCGAATCCAGGCGCCCCTCGATGGATCTGAGGTTCTCCCGGGAGCATGCCTCGCAGTAGTGGCGAAGGGCGCCGTCCTCCACGGAGTACGTCCAGGTGAGAGGTGGGCCTTCGGTCAGGACCTCGGCCGATGTGCCGCAGCGCGCGCAGGCGAAGCGCCGCGGTTCCGCGGCGGGACCGCCGTCGCTGCCTCCAGGAGGACTACTCACCCGGCGACGATATCTCCGCACCCGGCAATGCGGCAGTCACACGCCCCGGGGGACGCCCCATCGGCTCGATGGCGCCAAGCCCAGGGTTCGGTCAGCACACCCGCGCCGGCCCGGCGGGTACCGCACCCCGGCCCGGCGGGCACCACACGCAGACCAGGCAGGCGCCGTGCGCAGACCAGGCAGGCGCCGTGCGTGCGCTCTCTCGGGCGGACAACGCGCCGCGGGGGCCGGTCCGTTCGGTACGGATCGGCCCCCGCGGTGAGAGGTCGGCGGTCGCAGCCCGGTGTTATGAGCCGGAGAGCCCCCGCTTCAGGTGCAGCGGATTACTGCATGACCGCCATGGCGAGCGCCCGGCGGGCACGCCGTGAGGCGCGCTCCGCCCTGCGCTGCATCCGGCGGGCGGACGCCAGGCGCACGGCCAGGCGATCCCGCTCCGCCTCTTGCAGTCGCTCGCGCATATGCGCGCGAGCCATGGCTTCTGGGATGAGTTGCATCTCTCGGGTCCTGTTCTGACGCGAGTCCTTCGCGCCGCTGATGGTGAAGTCTTGGGTCGCCGAGCCGGCGGGCTCGTTAGTGGACGGCTTCATCGGGGCCTGCTTCTGGGGGTCGTGCGTGAAGGGACGGTCGATTGTTCCTGCGGTGTTCATGCCGTGACCGGGTTCTTGCGCGGGCGGCCACGCGGCCGCTTCCGGGCGACGACGACACCCTGGACGAACAGCTCGCCACCCCAGACGCCCCAGGGCTCACGCCGCTCCTTGGCACCGGCGAGGCAGGCCTCGACCAACGGGCAGGTGCGGCAGAGGGACTTGGCGTACTCGACGTCCGCGGGCGACTCGGCGAAGAAGACCTCCGGGTCGTAGGAACGGCACGGGACGGGTACGCCGAGGTTCTCGATGGCGTCGTCGAGCGCGGTGAGCGCGGTGAGCGGGGTCAAGGCGGGGTCCTCCGTGGAGCCGGGCTTGGGGATCGTGCCGGAAGGCGGTACGGACGGGGCGTGCGCTTCGAGTTGCACGGTTGGGCTTCCTCGTCAGGTCGTTCCGGCCTGTTGGCCGGGGGGTGGTGGTACCGGGTTCTTTTCTTGTCCCGAGGCTCCTTCGGTCCGTCATCCCTGTTCAGGGACAAACAGAAGGGCCGCGGATCCCGGATGGGGTTCCGCGGCCCTGAAGGCGCCGGCCTGATCGGCGATCAGGCTGGATGACTCCAGGGTTCTGGCCCACGGAAGGCCCACATCTGGTGGTGCTGCGTCGTCTGCTTCCGGAATCCGGCACCGGTCGCCGTAAAGGCATAGGCCTGTGCCTGTGCCGTTACTGCCGCTTCCAGTGCCTTGGTCGGTCGCTCATCGCGCTCACGGACGGGAAGGCCCGCGGGAGCAACGGAGGAGGACGCCGGGAGGACGGCACGAATGCCGGACAGACCGGTGCCCAGGTTCGAAACGCCGAGCATGCACGCGGAGACGGCCGAGCGATCGGTCATTTTCACGATGCTGACGGAGCTGGTGTTGATGCTGATCACTGGACTCGCCTCCTCTCGGCGTCTCGGGGGACTGGGTGAACCAGTCCGACGGATATGCAAGTACAACACGGAATCAGCGCCTCCGAGAAGGCCGCTGCTCTCGTGCCTAAGAACCTATGGGGATTGCTGGGGCATGCGCAAACTGTTTTTTCGACGAGTTCGTGTCAGTCCCGATCCGTGCTCTGTGCGCCAGACTGGCCTGCGCAGATGGCCAGTACGTCGGCCCCGTAGCGGTTGAGCTTGCGCATCCCGACGCCCGGGATGCGGGCGAGCTCGCGTTCGTCGTCGGGGGCGGACTCGGCGATCGCCATCAGCGTCCTGTCCGTGAACACGCAAAAGGCGGGCTGGCCACTGCTGCGTGCCTGGTCGGCCCGCCACTCGCGCAGCCGCTCGTACAGGCCCTCGTTCATGTCGGAGGGGCAGTCGTCGCAGCGCATCAGCTTCATCTCGCCCGCGTCCGTCAGCGTGCGACCGCAGACCCGGCAGCGGGCGGGAACTCGTTGGGTCCGCCTCGGGGCGGAATCCCTGGTTCCGGAAATTCCACGCTCGATTCCGCCCGCCCCGCCGGAAGTGGCACGGCCCGTGGTGGCCGTCGAGCCCGGGCGCAGTCCGTCGAGGAAACGGCTGGGACGGCGGTTGGGACGGCCGCCGGGCGAGCGGGAGAGCGCCCAGGAGACATGGAGGTGTTCTCGCGCGCGGGTGACCCCGACATAAAGAAGCCGGCGCTCCTCCTCGACCTGTTCGTCGGTCTTCGCGTAGGTGATCGGCATCATGCCCTCGGCCACACCCACCAGAAAGACGACGTCCCATTCCAGGCCCTTGGCCGAGTGCAGGGAGGCGAGGGTGACGCCCTGCACGGTGGGGGCGTGCTGGGCGTTCGCTCGTTCGTCCAGTTCGGCGACGAGGTCGGCCAGGGTGGCGCCGGGTTTGGCGGCGGCGAAGTCCTGGGCCAGGTTCACCAGGGCGGCCAGGGACTCCCAGCGCTCTCTGACGGCACCGGAGCCGGCTGGTGGCTGGGTCGTCCAGCCCTCTCCCGACAGGACGGCGCGCACCTGCGAGGGCAGGTCGACGACATCGTCGAGAAGGGAGTCGTTGCCGCCGAAGCGGGCCGCGCCGCGCAGGGCGATGCCGGCCTTGCGCACCTCCGGACGGTCGAAGAACCGCTCGGCGCCGCGCAGCTGGTAGGGCACCGCGGCGTCGGCGAGGGCCTGCTCATAGGTCTCGGACTGCGCGTTCGTACGGAAGAGGATCGCGATCTCGGAAGCCGGGACCCCCGAATCGATGAGCTCCCGGATCCGGCGGGCCGCGCCTTCCGCTTCGGCGGGCTCGTCGGTGTACTCGCAGTAGACCGGCTCGGGCCCCGGGCCGCGCTGGGAGACGAGCTCCAGGCGGTGGTCGGCGGCCCGGCCCCGGGCCTGGGCGAGCAGGCCGTTGGCGAGGTGGACGACCTGGGGGGTGGAGCGGTAGTCACGGACCAGCTTGACGACGGTGGCACCGGGGTGGCGGGTGCGGAAGTCGAGCAGATGGTCGGGGGTGGCTCCGGTGAAGGAGTAGATCGTCTGGCTGGCGTCACCGACCACACACAGGTTGTCCCGTTCACCCAGCCACAGTTCGAGCAGGCGCTGCTGGAGGGGGCTGACGTCCTGGTACTCGTCGACCACGAAGTGCTGGTACTGAGTGCGGATCTGCTCCGCGATGTCGTGCCGGTCCTGCAGGACGGCCACGGTCAGCAGCAGCACGTCCTCGAAGTCGATGACGGACCGCTCGCGCTTGACGTCCTCGTAGGCGGCGTAGAGCTGGGCGATCTCGGCGGGGTCGCGCGGGGACTCACGGCCGGCCTTGGCGGCGGCGGGCGCGTAATCGGCGGGGACGGTCTGGGTGACCTTGGACCATTCGATCTCGGCGGTGACATCCCGTAGCTCGCCACGGTCGAGTCGGATGCGGCAGGCCGCCGCCGCGTCGGCGACGAGCTGGATCTTGCGGTCGACGAGCCGGGGCATGGAGCCACCGATCGCTTTCGGCCAGAAGTACTGGAGCTGGCGCAGGGCGGCCGAGTGGAACGTACGCGCCTGGACGCCGGCGGCGCCGAGCTGGCGCAGCCGGCCGCGCATCTCTCCGGCGGCGCGGGCGGTGAAGGTGACGGCGAGGACGCTGGAGGGATGCAGGATGCCTGCGCGCACCCCGTAGGCGATGCGGTGGGTGATCGCCCGGGTCTTGCCCGTGCCCGCGCCCGCCAGGACGCACACCGGACCGTGCAGGGCCGTGGCCACCTCGCGCTGCTCGGGGTCGAGCCCTTCGAGCACGGCGTCGGCGGAGTCCGGTGCCTGCGGGAACAGGGTGGAGTGCGTTGCTGCTGTCACACCGCCATGCTGCCAGGTCGCGCGAGACGGCTGCGCCGGTTGTCCACAGGCAGGCACTGATAGTCGTACCAATGCGGCAGGCGTCACGTGGGGCTGGGCCCCTGGGCCGGGAATGGTGGACCTTTCACATACGTTCCACCACAGCGACCACCCGCCCCGAGCCACCGAAGGAGCACGAGAGACATGCTGGGCACTGTGACGATGTACAGCACCACGTGGTGCGGCTACTGCCGCCGGCTGAAGAGCCAGATGGACCGCGAGGGCATCGCGTACACCGAGATCAACATCGAGCAGGACCCGGAGTCCGCCGCCTTCGTGGAGAAGGCGAATGGCGGAAACCAGACGGTGCCCACCGTCCTGTTCCCGGACGGCTCGACGCTCACGAACCCCTCGCTGGCTCAGGTGAAGCAGAAGATCGGCGCCTAGTCGCCGCGTGCCCGTGCAGGGAAGGCGGCTCCTGAGGAAGCTCAGGAGCCGCCTTCTCTCATACCGACGGCGGGCGCGCCGACGAGGTCAGACGACGCTCCGCGTCGGGAGCGGCTTGCCGTACCAGAGCTCGATCAGGCGCGCCGCGATCGAGATGCCGTAGGGCGGGAGCACCTCGCCGGACTCGAAGGCGGCGTGCAGTTCCTCCCGGGAGAACCAGCGGGCCTCGTGGATCTCGTCGCCGTCGACCTCGATCTCGGTCGAGGTGGCCCGGGCCATGAAGCCCAGCATGAGGCTGGACGGGAAGGGCCAGGGCTGGCTGGCGATGTACTCGACCTGGCCGACGCTGATGCCGACCTCCTCGTGCACCTCGCGGCGCACCGACTGCTCGATGGCCTCGCCGGGCTCGACGAAACCGGCCAGCGTCGAGAAGCGGCCCTCGGGCCAGTGGACCTGGCGGCCGAGCAGGATGCGGTCGTCCTCGTCGGTCACAGCCATGATCACGGCGGGGTCCGTGCGCGGGTAGTGCTCCGCGCCGCAGGCCTGGCAGCGCCGAATGTGTCCGGCGGCGGCGATGAGGGTGCGCTCGCCGCAGCGCGAGCAGAAACGGTGCGTGCGCTGCCAGTTCTCCAGTCCCACCGCGTGCACCATCAGGCCCACGTCGCGGGCCGACAGCAGGGCGCCCGCCTCGCGCAGGCCGGCCGGGCGCGCGGACTGGTCCATCCGTCCGGGCAGAGAGTCCTTCTGGAGGGCGAAGTAGCTGACACCGTCCTCGTCGATACCCAGGAAGTAGCGGTGTGCCTCGGTGAGGGGAGCTTCGAAGGAGGGGGTCATGACGAGTTCGGTGCGCCCGTCCGCCGTCTCGTCGATGAGGACCTGCCCGCCGGAGACCACGAAGCAGCGCGTCGTGGGGTGGCTCCACGCCGCCGCGAGCCAGGCCTCGTCGAGCCGGTGGTGGGCGGCCCGGTCGATGCCGCTCGGGGCGGTGAGCGAGATGGGGCGGTCGGCGTTGTGGTCGGTCCAGGTGGTCACGGGTGCTTCCAACTCCCCGGTGGGACGGTCGGGTTCGGCGGGTGGTTCAGCGGGACGTACGGCAGGGGGCGACCGGGTCCGGCGGGCTCGGGCGGTGCGGGGCGGCGCTTCCAGTGTGCCCCGCGTGCGTGGCCGGCCCGGACGGAACGGGACGCTCAGGTCTCATGGCGCCAGTTCTCGGCGAGGTCACCCCACAGGTACGCGGTGGTCTCGACGCCTTTGAGGAGCAGGTCGAGTTCGACTTTCTCGTTCGGGGCGTGCCAGCCGTCCGAGGGGACGGAGATGCCCAGGAAGAGCACCGGGGCGCCGAGGACGTCCTGGAGGTCCGCCGCCGGGCCGGAGCCACCCTCGCGCGTGAAGCGGACCGGCTGCTCGAAGGCACGGCCCATGGCGCGGGTGACCGACTGGAGGGCGGGGTGGTCCAGCGGCGTCAGGCACGGGCGCGTGGCTCCGCTGAAGGTGATGTCGCAGCGGATCCCGGGCGGCACCTGCTGCTCGGCCCAAGCGCGGACGGCCTTCTCCACATGGCCGGGGTCCTGGCCTGCCACCAGGCGGAAGGAGAGCTTCACCAAGGCGGAGGCGGGGATGATCGTCTTGCTGCCGTGGCCCTGGTAGCCGCCGCCGATGCCGTTGACCTCCGCGGTGGGTCGGGCCCAGATCCGCTCCAGGGTGCTGAAGCCGGCCTCCCCCAGGGTGGCGTTCGACTTGGCCGTGCGCAGCCACTGCTGCTCGTCGAAGGGCAGTTCGGCGAAGAGTTCGCGTTCACGGTCGGTGAGTTCGACCATGCCGTCGTAGAAGCCGGGGATCGCCACGCGCGTGTGCTCGTCGTGCAGGGCGGCGACCAGGCGGGCTACGGCCGTCGCGGGGTTGGGCACCGCGCCGCCGAAGGAGCCGGAGTGGATGTCCTGGTCGGGGCCGTACAGGCGTATCTCGCACTCGGCGAGGCCACGCATGCCGGTGCACACCGTGGGGGTGTCCTCGGACCACATGCCCGTGTCGGAGACGATCACGGCGTCGGCGGCGAGCCGCCCGGCGTGCTGCTCGACCAGGGCCCGGAAGTGCGGGGAGCCGGACTCCTCCTCGCCCTCGACGATCAGCTTGAGGTGCACGGCCGGGTTGCTGCGTCCGGTGGCGGCGAGGTGGGCGCGGACGCCCAGGGTGTGAAAGAACACCTGGCCTTTGTCGTCGGCCGCCCCGCGCGCGTAGAGGCGGTTGCCGCGTACGACCGGCTCGAAGGGTTCGCTGTCCCAGCCGTCCTCCCGGGCGGCGGGCTGCACGTCGTGGTGGCCGTAGACCAGCACCGTGGGCGCCTGCGGGTCGTCACAGGGCCACTCGGCGAAGACCGCGGGGGCGCCCGGGGTCGGCCAGACCTCGACTGTCGGGAAGCCGGTCTCCTTCAGCTTGGCGGCGAGCCAGTCGGCGCTGCGTCGTACGTCGGCCGCGTGGTCCGGCTGGGCTGACACCGACGGGATGCGCAGCCACTCGGCGAGGTCGTCGAGGAAGGCGGCGCGGTGCCCCTCGATGTACGTACGGACGACACTGTCCGGGGTCTGGCTCATGGTCACGAGCCTATCGGCCCGCACCGACGTCCTCGGAGTGCGGTTCCTCACCGGGCCGCACCCCCGTCCGTGCGCTCCTCCGGGCACCCGCCTCGCCGTCGGACGGGTCCTCCAGCAGCAGCCGCTCCACGGCGGCGCGGTCCGGCAGCTCCGGGCGCACGACCTCCCCGCTGCGCACATACAGGAACGCGGCCGTGACCGACTCCGGCGGCACGCCCCGCTGCTCGGCCCAGGCCAGGCGGTAGACGGCGAGCTGGAGCGGGTCCGCGGTACGGGAACGGTTGGTCTTCCAGTCGACGATCTCGTACGTCGCCTCGTCTCCGGCGCCCTCCTTGTAGACGGCGTCGATGCGGCCCCGGACGATCCGGCCGGCGATCTCGAGCTGGAAGGGAGCTTCCACCCGGTAGGGCGTGCGGTGCGCGTACGGGGTGCGCTCGAAGGCGACCTTGAGGGTCTCCAGGTCCTGTTCGTCGGCGATCTCGGCCTCGCTGCCGGGCAGGTCCTCCGGTTCCAGCATGGGCAGCATGAGCTCTTCGAAGCGGGCCTCGACCCAGGCGTGGAAGCGGGTGCCGCGGCGGGCCGCGGGCTGGGGCGGCCGGGGCATGGGGCGGGCCAGCTCCTGGGCCAGGCCGTCCGGGTCGGCGGCGAGGCGCAGCAGCTGGGACGCCGAGAGCGACGCGGGGAGGGGGACGTCGGTGACGCTGTCGCGGGCGCGCAGGAGTTCGCCGGTGAGGGCGTCGAGATCGCGGTCCCAGGAGGCGATGGTGCGGGCTTCCTCCGGGGTGAGGTGTGGGTGTTCCCGGTGACGGGGGCCCGGGTGCCCGGGGTCCTTGGGGTGGGGGCGGGCGGCCTGGCGCTCGGCCGGCACCGCCTGGTGGGGGACGGTGGGACGGACTGCGGCCCGGGCGTCGCCGCCGGCCGCGTCTTCCCCGGGGGCCCTTTCGTATGGGTCCTCTGCGGCGGAACCTTCACCGAGGGGGTCCTTGTCGAAGGGGTCTTCGTCGAACGGGTCCTCGTCGAACGGGTCCGGCTCGTCGCGCAGAGGCCCTTCGTACGGAGGCTCGTCGTCCTCGGGCGGCGGCGGCCACTCCGGATCGGCGAGGTCGTCCGGGTCGTGCGTGGCCGTGGGATGCCCGCCCTCCCGGGAGGCGAGGTCCTCCAGGTGGGCCAGAACGGTCTCGGCGGCCGCGCGGCGGCGGGCCAGGGCCGTCTCGTCCAGGGGCAGGGGCCAGACCTGGTCGGCCGTCGCCTGGTGCAGGGCAGGGTTCTCCTCGTCCTCGGCGGGTTCGTCCGCCCAGGCCTCGATCTCGCCGTACCCGGCCTCGCAGTGCTCGTAGAGGGCCTGGAGGAAGGCGGACGGCCCGCGGCGCTTCTTCTGGGTCGGGCCCCACCAGTGGCCGGAACCCAGGAGGAGGGAGCGGGGTCGGGTGAAGGTGACGTAGCCGAGGCGGAGTTCCTCGGTGTGCTGGTGGTCCTTCATGGCCTCGTGGAAGGCCTTCAGGCCCTTGGCGTCCCAGGACGTCACGTCGGGCAGGGTGTCGGCGTCGCCGCGCAGCCCGTGCGGCAGGACCTTGCCCTGGGAGGTCCACTTCTCGCGGCCCTGGCTGCTGGGGAAGGTGCCGGTGACCAGGCCGGGGACGACCACGACGTCCCACTCCAGGCCCTTGGACTTGTGGGCGGTGAGCACCTTCACGGTGTTGTCGCCGCCCGGGAGGGCGTTGTCGAGCCCCTTCTCGTACTGGGCGGCGGTGCGCAGGAAGCCGAGAAAGGCGAGCAGGGTGGCCTCGTTGTCGCCGGCGGCGAAGGAGGCGGCGACGTCCAGGAAGTTGGACAGGGTCTCGCGGCGGCGGGCGGCCAGGGCGTGCGGGGACGCCGACAGCTCCACCTCCAGGCCGGTGACGGCGAGGACGCGGTGCAGGACGTCCATCAGCGGGTCGGCCAGGGAGCGGCGCAGTTCGCGCAGTTCGGTGGCGAGGCGGGCGAAGCGCACGCGCGCGTCGGGCGAGAACGGCAGTCCGTCGTCGTCCCCGCGCCCGTCCAGCGGTGTCTCGAGGAACGTGTCGAGGGCGTCCGCGAGGGAGATCACCTCGGACGGGTCGACCCCTTCGACTGCCTCGGCGAGGCGGCGGTCCTGGTCGTCGTCGTCCGCCACGCGCGCATGGGCGACGAGGAGCCGGGCACGCCGCCCCAGGAGGGCGAGGTCGCGCGGTCCGATGCGCCAGCGGGGCCCGGTGAGCAGGCGTACCAGGGAGGCGTTGGCCCCGGGGTCCTGGAGGACCTCGCAGACGGCGACGAGGTCGGCGATCTCGGGCAGGTGCAGGAGCCCGGACAGGCCGACGACCTCGACCGGGATGTCCCGCGCGACCAGGGCTCCCTGGATCTCGGCGAAGTCGGTCGCCGTGCGGCACAACACGGCGATCTCGCCCGGTGCCGTCCCGGTCCGGACGAGGTGGGCGACGGAGTCGGCGGCCCATTCGATCTCTTCGGCGTGGGTGCGCAGCAGGGCGCAGCGGACCGTGCCGTCGCGTTCGGCGCCGGGGGCGGGGCGGAGGGCCTCCACGCCCGCGTGCAGGGCGCGCAGGGGCTCCGCGAGGCCGTTGGCGAGATCGAGCAGGCGGCCACCGCTGCGGCGGTTCTCGCTGAGCGCCTGGCGGGTCGCGGGGCGGCCGTCGGCGTGTGCGAAGTGCTCGGGGAAGTCGTCGAGGTTGGCGACGGAGGCGCCGCGCCAGCCGTAGATCGCCTGGCAGGGGTCGCCGACGGCGGTGACGGGGTGGCCGGTGCCCTCGCCGAACAGGCCTGCCAGGAGGACGCGTTGGGCGACCGATGTGTCCTGGTACTCGTCGAGCAGGACCACCCGGAACTCGTCGCGCAGGAGGCGGCCCACCTCGGGGAGCCCGGCGAGCCGGGCCGACAGGGCGATCTGGTCGCCGAAGTCGAGCAGGTCCCGCTCGCGTTTGGCGGCCCGGTAGCGGGTGACCAGCTCGGCGAGTTCACGCCGGGCGGCGGCCGCGTCGGGGACCTTGCGCAGGTCGGCGTTGCTGAGCTTGGCGCCCCGCAGCGTCAGCAGCAGTTCGGCGTCGTGGGCGCGCAGTGCCTCCGGGCGTACGAGGTGCTCGGCGAGTTCGGCGTCGAGGGCGAGGAGGTCGCCGACCAGGTCGGGAAAGGAGCGGGTCAGGGCCGGGTAGGGCCCGGGCGCCTCGCGCAGGACGCGCGCGGCGAGCTGGAAGCGGGTGGCGTCGGCGAGCAGCCGGGACGTGGGCTCGAGACCGATGCGCAGGCCGTGGTCGGTCAGCAGACGGCCCGCGAAGGAGTGGTACGTGGAGATCACCGGCTCGCCCGGCGGGTTGTCCGGGTCGATGGCGTCCGGGTCGGTCACGCCGGCCTTCACCAGTGCCTTGCGGACGCGCTCGGCGAGTTCGGCGGCGGCCTTGTTGGTGAAGGTGAGGCCGAGTACCTGCTCGGGGGCGACCTGGCCGGTGCCGACCAGCCACACCACGCGGGCCGCCATCACCGTCGTCTTGCCCGAGCCGGCTCCGGCCACGATCACCTGCGGGGCGGGCGGCGCGGTGATGCAGGCCGTCTGCTCCGGGGTGAACGGGATGCCGAGGAGCTCTTTGAGCTGTTCGGGATCGGTGATACGGGCGGGCACATCGAAAGGCTAGCGGCGGCCACTGACAACGCTGGCCGCAGCGACCTCCGGGGGAGGAAGAAGCGCAGGTCAGCACGGGTGGTGCGATACCTCACTCGACGACGTGACGCCCCTCCTGGCGCGCGCTGCACGAGGCCCGGAAGGCGCAGTGGGTGCAGTGCTGCCCGGCGGTCGGCGTGAAGCGTTCGTCGAGGACCTTGCCGGCGGCGGTGGCGAGCAGGTCGCCGACCCACTCCCCCTCCAGCGGCTCCTGGGCCTGCACCTTGGGCAGGCTTTCCCCGCCGTCGCGCTTGGCCGCCCCCTGCCGGAGGTGGACGAGTTCGGCGCCGCCCGGTTCGGGACGTACGCCGTCGAAGGCCTCGTCGACGGCACCCTCGCGGACGGCCAGCTGGTAGACGGCGAGCTGCGGGTGGCGCTCCACCTCCTTGGAACTGGGCGCCTGTTTGCCGGTCTTGAAGTCGACCACGTAGGCGCGGCCGTCGCCGTCCGCCTCGACCCGGTCCATCTGGCCGCGGATGCGCACCCGGTAGTCGCCCGCTTCGAGGGTGACGTCGAAGTCGTGCTCGCTGGCCACGGGGGTGCGGCCGGTGCGGTTCATGACGTGCCACTGCAGGAACCGTTCGAGCGCCACGCGCGCGTTGTCCTTCTCCTGGGCCGACTTCCACGGCGCGTCGAAGGCCAGCGCGTTCCACACGGAGTCGAGGCGTTCCATGAGGACGCCGAGGTCGGCCGGGGTGTGCCCGGAGGCGACCTCGTCGGCGAGGACGTGCACCACGTTGCCGAAGCCCTGGGCGGCCGTCGCGGGCGCGTCGGCCTTCACCTCGCGGCCCAGGAACCATTGCAGGGCGCAGGTGTTGGCCAGTTGGTCGAGGGCGCTGCCGGAGAGCACGACGGGCTGGTCGCGGTCGCGCAGCGGCACCTTGGACTCGGTCGGCTCGAACATGCCCCACCAGCGGTAGGGGTGCGCGGACGGCACCAGGGGGCGGCCGTCCTCGTCGGCGAGGGCGGCGAGCCGGGCCAGGCGGTGCGCGGCGGCCTCCCGGAGAGCGTCGGAGACGCGCGGGTCGACCGTGGTGGCACGCAGTTCGGCGACGAGTGCGGCGACGGACAGCGGGCGGCGCGGGCGGCCCGAGACGTCCTTGGGTTCGACGCCGAGTTCGGTGAGGAAACGGGAGGGCTGGTCGCCGTCGTCGGCCGGGGCCTTGACCGCGGTGACGACGAGGCGTTCACGCGCGCGTGTGGCGGCCACGTAGAACAGGCGGCGCTCCTCGGCGAGCAGCGCGCCGGGGGTGAGGGGTTCGGCGAGTCCGTCGCGCCCGATGCGGTCGGCCTCAAGGAGGGAGCCGCGGCGCCGCAGGTCGGGCCAAAGGCCCTCCTGAACGCCCGCGACGACCACCAGGCGCCACTGAAGGCCCTTGGAGCGGTGCGCGGTCATCAGGCGCACGGCGTCGGGGCGTACTGCACGGCGCGTGAGGGTGTCGGCGGCGATGTCCTCGGCGTCGATCTCCGCCAGGAAGTTCAGGGTGCCCCGGCCGCCGGTGCGCTCCTCGGCGCGGGCCGCGGTGGCGAACAGGGCGCACACGGCGTCCAGGTCGCGATCGGCGTTGCGCCCGGCGGCGCCGCCCCGGCGTGCGGCCCGTTCCAGCCGCGCGGGCCATGGTGTGCCCTCCCACAGGTCCCACAGCGCCTCCTCGGCCGTACCACCGCCGGCCAGGCGCTCGCGGGCCTTGCGCAGCAGCGCGCCGAGCCGCTGTGCGCCACGCGCGTAGGTGGGGTCGTGCACGGCGAGCCGCTCCGGCTCGGCGAGCGCCTGTGCGAGCAACACGTCGGAGGGCGGCGGCAGGGGGTTGCCGGCGGCGCGCTCCTCGTCCCGCAGGGCGCGGCCGAGGCGGCGCAGGTCGGCGGCGTCCATGCTCGCGAGGGGGGAGGTCAGGAGGGTGAGGGCGGTTTCTGTGTCGAGCCAGCAGGTGCCCCGATGCACGGAAGGGGCGACCTCGGAGGAGGGGTCCTGCTCGGGCTCCGCAGGTTCTGAAGAGGCATCGGCGTCCTGAAGCTCGGAAGACGCATCCCGCTCGGCCTCCGCAGACTCGGGAAACGCATCGGCGCCCTGAAGCTCGGAAGACGCATCCCGCTCGGCCTCCGCAGACTCGGGAGACGCATCCCGCTCGGCGGCCTGAGGCTCCTCGACGGGTCCCGCCTCCGCCGCTGCCACCGCCCGCAGAGCCGTCAGCAGTGGTGCCACCGCCGGTTCCTGCCGCAGGGGCAGATCGTCACCGTCGACGTCCACGGGGACGCCCGCCGCCGAGAGGGCGCGGCGCAGCGTCGGGATGGTGCGGGAACCGGCGCGCACCAGGACGGCCATGTCACTCCACCGGACGCCGTCCTCCAGGTGTGCCCTGCGGAGGATGTCGGCGATGTTGTCCAGCTCCGTCCCGGACGTCGGATACGTGTACACCTCGACGCGGCCGCCGTCCCGCACCGGCGCGAGTTCGCGATGGGCGCGGACCTTCTCGGCGGGCAGGCGGGTCAGCGGCATGCGCTGGGTGAGGAGGCGGGTGGCGGCCAGCAGGCCGGCACCGGAGCGGCGGGACGTCCGCAGGACCGAGACGGGGGCCGGGCGGCCGTCCGCGCGCGGGAAGGCGTGCGGGAAGTCCAGGATGCCGTTCACATCGGCGCCGCGGAACGCGTAGATCGACTGGTCGGGGTCACCGAAGGCCACGAGGGTGCGTCCGCCGCCGGCCAGGGCGTCCAGCAGCCGCACCTGAGCGGGATCCGTGTCCTGGTACTCGTCGACGTAGACAGCGTCGTACCGGGCGGCGAGCCACGCGGCGACCTCGGGGCGGCGGGCGAGGAGCACCGCGCGGTGGACGAGCTCCGCGTAGTCGATCACGCCCTGCAGGTCGAGCACGTCGAGGTACTCGGCGAGGAAGGCGGCCGCGGCGCGCCAGTCGGGCCGCCCCGTGCGGCGGGCGAAGGCGTCCAGGGCGTCGGGCCCGAGGCCCAGTTCACGGCTGCGGGCGAGGACCGCGCGGACCTCGTCGGCGAAGCCGCGGGTGGTCAGACAGGCGCGCAGCTCGTCCGGCCAGCGCACGTGTGCGAGCCCGAGCCGCTCCAGATCGACCTGGCCCGCGAGCAGCTCCCGCACCGAGACGTCCTGCTCGGGGCCGGACAGCAGGCGCAGCGGCTCCACGAACAGGTCGCTGTCCTGGTGGGCGCGGACCAGGGCGTAGCAGAACGAGTGGAAGGTGGTCGCCTGGGGGGCGCGGGCGGCGCCGGTCCGCAGGGCCATGCGGTCGCGCAGTTCGACGGCCGCCCGGCGGCTGAACGTCAGCACCAGGACCCGCTCGGGGTCACCGCCCCGGGCGACGCGCTCGGCCACGGACTCGACCAGGGTGGTGGTCTTGCCGGTTCCCGGACCTGCGAGGACGAGCAGCGGACCGGCCGTGTGGTCAACCACGGAGCGCTGCGGGGCGTCCAAAAGAGGGGGGTCCATGCGGGCAGGAGGGGTACGTACCAGTCGGTAAGCGCCACGGCTCCCCCGCCGCACCCGGGGGTGCGACAGGCCGCTGGTGGAGGAAGAGGAGCTCACGTGGTTCGCCGGTTCTGGTGGAAGTGCTGGGTGGCGGGCCACCGCGCGTGGTGGGCGGTGACCGCGGGGTGACGGGGGCACGCGCAGCCGACGCTACGCCGACGGGTCAGGCGGAAGCAGGACTTCCCCTTCTTCCCACCGACCACTCGCGGTACTCGTGGCCCTCATGCCCCTCACCTCACGAACGTACGTCATGTTCCCGGGGTGCCCCGATTCCCCCATACGGATCACCGGTCACACGGGCGGCCGTCCGATGGCGGAAGCTGTCAGGTGTGGCCCTCCGCGCGATCACCGCCGTCCCACCGCGCGCGTCTCATGTCGATGCGCGGCAGGTGGCCCTCGGCGGCGCGGCTCGCCTCCCTCAGGGGCGTGCCCTCCGCCCGGTAGTGGCCGAGCGCCCGTTGTTCGTGCCCCGGCAGCAGGACACCGTCCGCGCGGACGACCCGCCACCACGGAGCGGCTCCGCCGTAGAGCGCCATCACACGGCCGACCTGGCGCGGGCCGCCCTGCTCCAGCCACTCGGCGACGTCCCCGTAGGTCATGACACGACCCGCCGGGATCAGTTCGGCGACGTCGAGGACCCGCTCGGCGTACTCGGGCAGCGCCTGCGCGAGCTCGTCCTCGTACCGGCCCCCCTCAGGGCTCCTCTGCTCACTCATCCGCCCCATCCTGCCCCACCCCACCGACAACGGGCCGGGCGCGCTCCGGAGCGTTTCCCCCACCAGGCAGGGACGCATCGGGCAGACTGTCCGCCCCCGCATGTGCACCCTGATTGCCCCATGTGCCGGTGCGGCATGCCACCATCGTGCGGGCGGTGACCGGTGATACGAGACCAAGAAGAGACGATGAAGCAGCAGGGTGCGCACCCCGAGAACACGGAGGGCATCTCTGACGCTTCGTCGCGCCCGGGCACTCCGGACGACGGCCCGAAGGGCGCGGCGAAGAAGACGCGCGCGGCCGCCGAGGAACCCGACTTCGCGCACATCGACGAGGTGGAGGGCGACGAACCGCTGCTCCCCGCGCGCGTGCACCGCCCGTCCGACCTGATGCGCCTGCTGGTGGGTGTGCTCGCCGTCGCGGTCCTGATCGGGATCGCCGCGTTCGCGCACGGCACCACCTCGGGCCTCGAACAGGACATCAACAAGGGCACCGGGCAAGCACCCGACCTGCTCATCAAGATCGCGGGACTGGCCTCCAGCATCGCCATCCTGCTGGTGCCGGTCGCATTCGCCATCGAACGGCTGATCAAACGGGACGGGCTCCGCATCGCCGACGGTGTCCTCGCGGCCGTCCTCGCACACGGTGTGACCCTCGCCACGGACCTGTGGGTCGCCCGGGCCGCCCCCGACTCCATCCAGGAGGCGCTCACCCAGCCCTCCCCCGGCGACATCCACGCACTGACCGACCCCGTGCACGGATACCTGGCCCCGGTCATCGCCTACATGACGGCCGTCGGCATGTCCCGCAGACCGAGATGGCGCGCGGTGCTGTGGGTCGTGCTGCTCCTCGACGCCTTCTCGATGCTCGTCACCGGGTACACGACCCCGTTCTCGATCATCCTGACCGTGCTGATCGGCTGGACCGTGGCCTATGGCACGCTCTACGCGGTCGGCTCGCCCAACGTCCGGCCCACCGGGCAGACGCTGATGGCCGGCCTGCGGACCGTCGGGTTCCGCCCGGTCAGCGCGTCACGCGAGGACGCCTCGGACAACCCGGACACCGGGGACCGGGGGCGGCGGTACTTCGTCACCCTCGAGGACGGCCCGCCCCTGGACGTGACGGTGGTCGACCGCGAGCAGCAGGCACAGGGCTTCTTCTACCGCGCGTGGCGCAACCTCACCCTGCGCGGCTTCGCCACCCGCAGCAGTCTCCAGTCGCTGCGGCAGGCCCTGGAGCAGGAGGCTCTGCTGGCGTACGCGGCCATCGCGGCCGGGGCCAACGCGCCCAAGCTGATCGCCACCTCCGAGCTCGGCCCCGACGCGGTGGTGCTCGTCTACGAGCACAGCGGCGGGCGCACCCTCGACTCGCTGCCGGACGAGGAGATCACCGACGGCCTGCTGCGCGACACCTGGCGCCAGGTGAAGGCCCTGCAGTCGCGGCGCATCGCGCATCGCAGGCTGGTGGGCGACGCGATTCTGGTGGATCGTTCCGGCAAGGTGATCCTCACCGACCTGCGCGTCGGCGAGATCGCGGCCGGTGATCTGCTGCTGCGCATGGACACCTCCCAGCTGCTGGTGACGCTCGGCCTGCGGGTGGGCGCCGAGCGGGCGGTGGCCTCTGCGGTCGGCGTGCTCGGTCCCGACGCGGTGGCGGACTGTCTGCCGATGCTCCAGCCCATCGCGCTCAGCCGTTCCACGCGCGCGACGCTGCGCAGGCTGGCCCGGGAGCGGGCACAGCGCGAGCGCGAAGCGGTACTGGAGGCCTCCCGGCTGGCCAAGCAGGCCCGCCTGGAGGAGCACGCGGACGAGTCCGGGCCCGTCCTGGAGAAACCGGACAAGAAGGCCGTACGGGCGGAGCAGCGCGCCGAGAAGCGGGCGATCGACGAAGCTCTGGAGGAGGCGCGCGAGGAGGACCTGCTCACGCAGATCCGGCACGCGGTGCTGCGGATCAGGCCGCAGGCACCCGTCGAGCCGGCGCGGCTGGAGCGGGTGCGTCCGCGCACGCTGATCAGTTTCATCGCCGGCGCGATCGGTGCGTACTTCCTGCTGACGCAGCTCACGCACATCGAGTTCGGGCCGCTCATCGCGAACGCCGAGTGGGGCTGGGTCGCCGCGGCCGTGCTGTTCTCGATGTGCAGTTACGTCGCCGCGGCGATGGCCCTGCTGGGATTCGTACCCGAGCGGGTGCCGTTCGTGCGGACCGTGGCCGCGCAGGTCGCCGGGTCGTTCGTGAAGATCGTCGCCCCGGCGGCCGTCGGCGGTGTCGCGCTGAACACGCGCTTCCTGCAGCGCGCGGGAGTGCGGCCGGGGCTCGCGGTGGCGAGTGTCGGCGCGTCGCAGCTCTTCGGGCTCGGCTGCCACATCCTGATGCTGCTGGCCTTCGGCTATCTGACCGGCACCGAGAAGACGCCGTCGCTGTCGCCTTCCCGGACGGTTATCGCCGGCCTGCTGACGGTGGCGGTCCTCGTGCTCGTGGTGACCTCGGTGCCGTTCCTGCGGAAGTTCGTCGTCACGCGCGTGCGGTCACTGTTCGCGGGTGTCGTGCCGCGCATGCTGGACGTGCTTCAGCGGCCGCAGAAGCTGGTCACGGGCATCGGCGGCATGCTGCTGCTGACGGCCTGCTTCGTGATGTGCCTGGACGCGTCGATCCGCGCGTTCGGCGACGACTCCACCTCGATCAGCATCGCCAGCGTCGCCGTCGTCTTCCTCGCGGGCAACGCCCTCGGGTCCGCGGCGCCGACACCGGGCGGTGTGGGCGCGGTCGAGGCGACCCTGACGGTGGGTCTGATCGCCGTGGGGCTCCCCAAGGAGGTCGCGGCACCGGCGGTCCTGCTGTTCCGTCTGCTGACCCTGTGGCTGCCCGTCCTGCCGGGCTGGCTGGCCTTCAACCACCTCTCGCGCAAGCAGGCCCTCTGACCCGACCGGGCGGGCGCGGGCTCCTCAGCCTCTCCGACCTGACCGGGCGGGCGCGAATGCGTCAGCCCCTCCGACCCGACCGGGCGGGCGCGGATGCGTCAGCCCCGTCGGCCTGGCGAACAGGCCCTTTCGCCTCACCGAACCCTCCTACCTCGTACGGCACGCGTCCCGCGCGCCCCGTCCGGGACCGCCGCAGGATGGAACCATGCCAACCCTCCTCCGGCTGCGCGCCGCCGCCCTGACCGCCTCGGCCGTGCTGCTGTCCACCGTGCTGGCGGGCTGTGGCGAGGACGCCCAGGACGAGGACGTGACGCGGCAGGAACTGAGCTGGAAGGCCTGTCCGGCCCCGGACGAGGCCCAGGGCGGCGGTCCCCCGCCCACTCCCCTGCCGGACGACGGTGAGTGGCAGTGCGCGACGATGAAGGCCCCGCTCGACTGGAGCGACCCCAAGGGCGACACGATCGGCATCGAGCTGATCAGAATCAGGACCACCGGCACCGGGAACGAACGCATCGGCTCGCTCGTCTTCAACTTCGGCGGCCCCGGCGGCTCTGGCGTTGCCACGCTGCCCGCTTTCGCCAAGGACTACGAGAAACTGCGCACCCGCTACGACCTGGTCAGCTTCGACCCGCGCGGGGTCGGCCGCAGCGACCCTGTGATCTGCGAGAACGACCAGCAGCTCGACGCCTACTTCCAGCAGGACGGCACCCCCGACGACGCCGCCGAACGCACCCAGCTCCTGGACAGCACCAAGGAGTTCAACGACGCCTGCGAGCAGAAATCGGAGGAGATCCTGCCGCACGTGCGCACCACCGACGCGGCCCGCGACCTGGACCTGATGCGCCAGGTCCTCGGCGACGACAAGCTGCACTACTTCGGCATCTCCTACGGCACCGAACTGGGCGGCGTCTACGCCCACCTGTTCCCCGAGCGGGTCGGCCGTGCCGTGTTCGACGCCGTCGTCGACCCCACGAGGAACCCCGAACAGAGCAGTCTGGGGCAGACCAGAGGCTTCCAGCGCGCGCTCGACAACTTCGCCGAGGACTGTGTGTCGAAGACCGAGGAGTGCCCGATCGGCGACAGCGCGCAGGACGTGAAGGACCGCATCGCCGCACTGCTGGACGATCTCGACCGCACACCGCTCCCGGGAATCTTCCCCCGCCAGCTGACGCAGACCGCGGCGACCAGCGGCATCCTGCAGGCCCTGTACTCGAAGGACCTCTGGGAAGTCCTCACCGATGGCCTGGAGGAGGCCTACGACGGCGAGGGCAGCACCCTGATGCTGCTCTCCGACTCGATGAACGGACGCAGCGAGAACGGCGAGTACGACAACTCGACCGCCGCCTTCACCGCCATCGGCTGCGCCGACGCCAAACCGCGCTACGACGCCGCCTACGTCGAGCGGAGGCTGCCGGAGTTCCGGGCCGCCTCACCCCTGTTCGGCGATTCCCTGGCCTGGGGCATGATCGGCTGCACCGACTGGGCCGTGGCGGGCGCCGCCGACCACCCGGACGTCAGCGCTCCGGGCTCGGCGCCGATCCTGGTCGTCGGCAACACCGGTGACCCGGCCACGCCGTACGAGGGCGCGAGGGCGATGGTGAACGCGCTGGGCAAGGGCGTCGGAGTCGAGCTCACGTACCGGGGCCAGGGCCACGGCGCCTACGACAGCAAGAACCCGTGTGTGCAGGGCGCGGTGAACGGCTATCTGCTGAACGGGAAGGTGCCAGCGACGGGGACCGTCTGCACCTGACACCCTCGGCACTCCGGACAAACTCGCAGCTCAAAGGGTTATCCACAGGCTGAGACGGTCGAGGCGGGATGTGCCTACCATGGCCGGACCGCCATCCGCGGCACGTAGCGGACGGCCTGCGAGGGGGGATGGTCAATGACACGCTTCGTTCGATGGACCGCTCTGGCGGCCGTATCGGCCCTGCTGAGCGCGGGCTGCAGCGGAGGTCCGTCCGGCGACGAGAGTGGGCTGTCCTGGGGGCGTTGCAAAGCCACGGCCGACGGCCCCGCACCGAGCAGCGACTGGCAGTGCGCGACGCTGAAGGTGCCGCTGGACTGGTCGGAGCCGGACGGCGAGACGATCGGTCTGGGGCTGATCCGAGCCAAGGCGCGCGGCGGCGACCGCATCGGGTCGCTGCTGTTCAATTTCGGCGGCCCAGGTGCCTCGGGCGTGTCCATGATGCCGTCCTACGCCCCGACCGCCTCCTCACTGCGCGAGCGGTACGACCTGGTGAGCTGGGACCCCCGCGGGGTGGGCGCGAGCGAGGGGGTCCGCTGCCGGGGCGACAAGGAGATCCAGGCCGCCGAGTCGGTGGACCTCACCCCGGACACCCCGGCCGAGGAGAAGGCGTACCTGGAGGACGCCGCCGACTTCGGCAAGGGCTGTGAGAAGGACGCCGGGAAGCTCATGGCCCACGTCTCGACCGCCGACTCCGCCCGTGACATGGACCGCATCCGTGAAGTCCTCGGCGACAAAAGGACGAACTACTTCGGCATCTCCTACGGCACCGAGCTGGGCGGCACCTACGCCCACCTGTTCCCGAAGAGGGTGGGACGCATGACGCTGGACGCGGTCGTCGACCCCGGGGCGGATGCCGTGGGCCACGCCGAGAACCAGGCGGGGGGCTTCCAGCGCGCGCTGAACAGTTACCTCGAGTCCACCGGCCAGGACCCCCAGGAGGGCTCGCGGAAGATCGCGGCCCTGTTGCAGCGGATCGACGCCCGCCCCCTCCCGGCGGGCGTGCCCGGGCGGAAGCTGACCCAGGCCCTCGCGGTGACCGGCATCATCCAGCCGCTGTACAGCAAGGACAGCTGGCCGACGCTGACCAGCGCCCTCGACGCGGCCGAACAGGGCGACGGCTCGGAGCTGCTGGCCCTCGCCGACCGCTACAACGAACGTGCCCCGTCGGGGCGCTACGGCACGACGACCCACTCCCAGCGGGTCATATCGTGCCTGGACGACCGGCAGCGGCCGACGGTGGCCGAGACGAAGCAACTGCTGCCCCGGTTCGAGAAGATCTCCCCGGTCTTCGGAGCGTTCCTCGGCTGGGACACGGCCGGCTGGTGCCACGACTGGCCGGTGCCCGGACAGCACGACACTCCGGAGGTGAGCGCCCCCGGCGCGGCACCGGTCCTGGTGGTGGGCAACACCGGCGACCCGGCCACCCCGTACGAGGGCGCGCGCAGGATGGCCGACGAACTGGGCAAGGGTGTCGGAGTGATGCTCACCTGGCGGGGCGAGGGCCATGGCGCGTACGGCAGCGGGAGCGACTGCGTCGACTCCACGGTGAACGCGTACCTGCTGGACGGTTCGGTGCCGAAGGACGGCAAGGTCTGCTCATGACGACGGCGGGGGCTTCTGACACCCGTGGTGCCCGAAGCCCCCGCCGGTCGGGAAGGGAGGCCGGATACGGTTCAGTACACCGGCTTGGACGGCTCGATCTGGTTGACCCAGCCGATCACGCCACCGCCGACGTGCACCGCGTCCGAGAAGCCCGCGGACTTCAGCACCGCGAGGACTTCCGCACTGCGGACACCCGTCTTGCAGTGCAGGACGATCTTCTTGTCCTGCGGGAGGCTCTCCAGGGCGGTGCCCATGAGGAACTCGTTCTTCGGGATCAGCCGGGCGCCCGGGATGGAGACGATCTCGTACTCGTTCGGCTCACGGACGTCGATGATGTCGATGCTCTCGCCGTCGTCGATCCACTCCTTGAGCTGCTTGGGAGTGATCGTGGAGTCGGCGGCCGCCGCCTGGGCCTCCTCGGACACGACGCCGCAGAAGGCCTCGTAGTCGATGAGCTCGGTGACGGTCGGGTTCTCGCCGCAGACCGCGCAGTTCGGGTCCTTGCGGACCTTGACCTGGCGGTACTGCATCTCCAGGGCGTCGTAGATCATCAGCCGGCCCACCAGCGGGTCACCGATGCCGGCGAGCAGCTTGATGGCCTCGTTGACCTGGATGGAGCCGATGGACGCGCACAGCACGCCCAGGACGCCGCCCTCGGCGCAGGAGGGGACCATGCCGGGGGGCGGGGGCTCCGGGTACAGGCAGCGGTAGCAGGGGCCGTGCTCGGACCAGAAGACGGACGCCTGTCCGTCGAAGCGGTAGATCGAGCCCCAGACGTACGGCTTGTTCAGCAGCACGCAGGCGTCGTTGACGAGGTAGCGGGTCGCGAAGTTGTCCGTGCCGTCGACGATCAGGTCGTACTGGCTGAAGATGTCCATCACGTTGTCGGCCTCGAGCCGCTCCTCGTGAAGGATCACGTTCACGTACGGGTTGATGCCCTTGACGCTGTCGCGGGCGGACTCGGCCTTGGGGCGGCCGATGTCGGCCTGGCTGTGGATGATCTGGCGCTGCAGGTTCGACTCGTCGACCTCGTCGAACTCCACGATGCCGAGAGTGCCGACGCCCGCGGCGGCCAGGTACATCAGCGCCGGCGAGCCCAGGCCGCCGGCGCCCACACACAGCACCTTGGCGTTCTTCAGCCGCTTCTGCCCGTCCATCCCCACGTCGGGGATGATCAGGTGGCGGGAGTACCTGCGGACCTCGTCTACGGTGAGCTCGGCAGCCGGCTCGACCAGGGGTGGCAGCGACACGGGGACTCCGTTGGTCGGTCAATCACTACGGTTGTTCTCCCCGTAACAGTGCCATGCGTTTTTTCATTCCGAGACACCTGTTCCGACACGCGAGACGAATTCGTCCCAGTAGCCGGGCATGGCCTCCCAGGGGTCCGTGTGACCGCCCCCGTCCGTGTGGTCGGTGATCCAGACCGTCGCGGCGCCCTGCCACCGGGCGATCTGCAGTGCCTCGGCCAGGTGGGGGCGGGGCACGCCGTGGACGAAGTGGCAGAAGCGCTCGGGCGCATGGTCGGCGGTCCACTCGGCCACCTGCGACCAGCGGTAGTCGCTCCAGGGCCCGGAGAAGGTGACCAGTTGGTCGGCGAGCTCGACGTAGCCGGGGTGCGGGTGGATGCCGTGGCCGAGGACGATGTGGGCAGCGTCACGGATCACGCGGAGCGTGGCGACCGTGCGGCGGATCTCGGGCAGCCCGGCGTGGTCGGCGGGGCAGCGCTCCAGGAGAAAGCCGTCGACCTGGTACCAGTCGACGAACCGGTGTGCGTCCGAGATCAGTTCCCCGAAGTTCCGGGTGCCGTACCGGGTGTCGAGCCGGCCGAGGACGCGGATGCCCGTGTTGCGCAGGCGGCCGGCCGCCGCCAGGCAGTGCGGGTCGGGGCGCGCGCCGGGACCGTCGGCCACATTGAGGACCACCCAGTGCAGCGGGGTGCCGGGGCGGGTCAGCTCGCCCCATTCGGTCGGGGCGAGGAGGGGGTGTGCGTAGCCGGGCACCCCGACGCCGGGGCGGAGTTCCGTGCCCGAGGTGCTCCGCCGGGATCTGGTCAGATGCGGCATGCCGCCTCCATCCAGATGTCGGCGAGGGACTCCTCCAGGCCGATCCGGGGACGCCAGCCGAGCCGGTCGCGCGCGGTGCGCACATCGGCCTGCTGCCAGCTGCCGCAGCCGTCCGGGTACGGGTACGTGACGGGGGGCGCGTGGTCCGGGTCGGGGCGGGGGTGGCCGATGGCCGTGCGCAGGGCGCCGGGCGGACCGTCGAGTTCGTGGAGGGCGCCGCCGTATCCGGCGACGCGGGCGAGGACCGCGGCGGCGTCGCGCAGGCGCACGGCGCGGCCGGAGCCGATGTTGATGACGCCCTGCGCGGCGGAGAGCGAGGCGGCGTGGACGGCCCGGGCCACGTCCCGGACGTCGACGAAGTCGCGCTGGGCGCCGAGCCCGCCGAGTTTCAGCTCGCCGTCGCCGGACTGCATGGCGCGGCGCATGGCCTCGGCGAGACGGCCCAGCGGGGAGCCGGCGGGGGTGCCGGGCCCGGCCGGTGAGAAGACGCGCAGGACGACGGCGTCCAGGCCGGAGCCGAGGACCAGTTCGGTGGCGGCGAGTTTGCTGACGCCGTACGGGCCGCCGGGCCGGGGCACCGCGTCCTCGGCGGTGGAGGAGCCGGGCTGGCTCGGGCCGTATTCCGCGCTGCATCCGATCTGCACCAGCCGGGCTCCGCAGCCGCTGCGGCGCAGGGCCTCGCAGACGGTGGCGACGGCGACGGTGTTGTGGCGGGTGAGCTCGCGAGCCCCGCCGCGGGTGGCGCCGGCGCAGTTGACGACGACACCCGGGTGGACCGCGTCGAGGAAGCGGGTGAGGGCTCCGGGGCTGCCCGAGGCGAGGTCGAATCGGACGTCGGCGTCGTCACCCCGGCCGAGGGCGGTGAGCTGCACGGCCGGGTCGGCGAGCAGGCGGTCGGCGACGAAGCGCCCGATGTAGCCGTTGGCTCCGATCAGCAGGACTCTCATAGCGCGGCTCCCCGTGTCGCCGGGGTTCCTGGGTGGGTGGTCATGCGGGTTCTCCTCGAGGCGGAAAGGAAGGGAGGGAGGGAAGGGAAAAGAAGGAATGGGCCGGGGGAATGCCGCCTGCGGCACGGCCGGCGTCGGCGGCGGTCACCGCGCGGGCTCCGAGGGTGCGTGGGCCGAGGCCCGGGTGAGCTTGCGGGTCGTGTGGACCAACAGGGCGAGGGCCGCCGCTCCGCAGGCGAGGGTGGGGACGCTGCCGGCGCCCCACGTGGTGACGAGGGTTTCGACGGGGGTGGCGAGGAAGCCGAGGCCGGGGAGGCGGGAGGCGAAGACCGTGGCGAGGGCGACCGCCTCTGCCGTGGCCGTCGCGGTGAGGACCACGGCGGGGGCGTAGGTGAAGCCGTGCGTGGTGAGGAGGCGGGCCAGGAACAGGAGCGCCCCCAGGGCGAGGGCCTGACCGGAGGCCCCCGGCTCGCCGAGGACTGCCCCGCAGAGGGTGAGCAGGGCCGCCAGGGCGCCCAGGAACAGGGCGAACATGCCGAGCAGGAGGGGGCGTACAGCGGCGGCGAAGTCCTCCAGGCCGCGGCTGGAGGCCAGTTTGCGGCGGGCGCGCACGGTGAGGAGGTGTGCGATCCAGGCGGCGGGAGCGCAGGCCAGGGCGAGTGCCAGGACGGGGGCGGCGGTGAGGGGCCAGGGACCGTCGGGCGCGCCGGTGGGCAGAGCGTCGGGGCCTCCGGCGAGGGCGCTGCCGAGCAGCCCGTTGCCCAGGAGGGCGTAGAGGACGAGCCACAGGGTCCAAGGAGTGGTTCTGCCTGAGGTTGCGCCGGATCGCGGCCCGGGCCGGTCCGTCTCGGTCCTGCTCAGGGGCCCTCGGCGCAGGGCCGCGCGGACGCCCAGGGCCACGACGAGGACGCCCGCCGCTGCCGCGAACAGGCGCTGCTGGCCCTGTGTGAGATGCACGGCGGTCACGGCGGCGGCGCACAGCACACCGGGCAGCAGGGTCAGAAGGGCCCAGTCGGCGCGCACCCGGGGAGGGGCGGGCGGGGCGGGCAGGGGTGCGTCCCCCTCCCGCGAGACCCTCGCGTACATCTCCTCGGCGAGGGAGAAGACGTCCCGGTGGCGGAAGCGGGCGGCAGTCCGGTCGGTGATGCCGTGCGCCTCCAGGCCTGCGGCGATCTCCAGGGGGTCCACCGCCCGCTCACAGAGTTCACGGTGCCGGTGCATCAGCGCCTTGACCGGATCGGCAGCCCCCCGACGCGGGGCGGAGGCCTTGCGATCGACGGCCGGCTCCTGATCCCCGAGCCCTCGGCCATCGGCGACCGGCTCCTGATCCCCGAGCCCTCTGCGATCGACGGCGGGCTCCCCCTCCCCGGGCACCTTGCGCACAGCAGCCGGTTCCCCGGGCACCCTGCGCACAGCAGCCGGTTTCCCGGGCACCTTGCGCACAGCAGCCGGTTCCCGGCCCCCGGGCATCGCGCCTTCGGCGACCGCGACCGCGACCGCCTCAGGGGCCGTCGCTTCCGCGGTGGCCGGGCCCGGGGCCGAGTCCCTGGCCGGGCTTGTGCCCGGACCCGCCGCCGGACCCGCCGCCGGACCCGCGGCCAGCCCCGCGGCCGCGTCCGCGGGCGGGCCCGAGTCCGGGCCCGAAGTCGTCGTGTCCCCTTCCCGCTCCGAGCGCGCGTCCCACGCCCCGGGGCCGACGGGGATGCCCGGACGACGGTCCAGTTCGCCCAAGTCGCTCATCACGCACCCTCCGGGGCGGGCACGGCAGTGGTCGCCCGCACGGGCCTGTCAGTCGCCCAGCCGGGGCCACTGCGGGCCGCGGTGAGTCGGGGGGTCGCGGCGGTCCAGCGGACGGGTACGTGAGCCTCGGCGGGCACCGCGAAAGGCAGGGGCGCCCCCGTCCCGTCGAGGAGGACACGGCGGACGGGCGCACGCGAGACGATCTCCAGGTAAATGCCGTGAAACGCCTCGATGTTCTGCTCGACCGTGAACAGTTCGAGGGCGCGGGCGCGAGCGGCGGCGCCCAGGCGCGCACGGCGCTGAGGGTCGCGCAGCAGCGCCACGCACGCGTCGGCGAGCGCTCGCGGATTGCGCGGCGGTACGACGAGGCCCGTGCCGCCGATGATCTCCACGACCGCGCCGACGTCCGTCGACACCGTCGCGCGCCCGCAGAGCATGGCCTCGACGAGGCCGATGGGGAAGCCCTCGACCACGCTGGACAGGACGGTCACGGCACCCGAGGCGTGGGCGTCGGCGACGGCCGGGAGTTCAGGGCCGCCGATCTCCTCGAAGGACACCGGATTGTCGCCGGCGGCGTGCGGGCCCTCGGCCTCGTCGGGGAAGAGCTGGGCGGCCAGCGTCCTGCAGTGACCGAGGTAGGCGGCGCCCTCGGGACCGGTGGGGGCGCCCACGATGCGCAGCCGCGTCCTCGGCTCCTGCTTGCGCACCTCCGCCAAGGCGTGCAGCAGCGAGACGAGGTCCTTGGCGGGCTCGACGCGGCCGACCCAGACGAGCGTGTCCGGGTCCGCGCCGTCCGGGGACTCGCCCACCTCGGCGAAGGGCCGGGCCTCCATGCCGGGGTAGACCGTGCGGAGCTTCTGGCGGTCGGCGCCGCAGCGCTCCTGCCAGCGGCGGGTGTGGGTGTTTCCGGCGGTGACGACCTCGGCCCGCCCGTAGGCCTCGGCCGCGAGCCGGCCTTGGAAGGCCGCCAGCAGGGACCGTACGGCGGGCGGGGCGTCCGGAGCGGTGAGGTAGTGCGTCCGCAGGCGCACGCCGTATTCGGTCACCATCAGGGGCACGCCGGTGAAGTGCCGGGCCAGCAGGCCGGGCAGGACCGCCGTGCCGCCGGACGCGGCGTGACAGAGGTCGACCGCACCGAGCCCGTCGTCCTCGTACCAGTCGCGGGATAGGGGGCGCAGGGCGCGTTCGAGATGTGCGGCGACGGCGAGCAGATCCGGTACACGCGCCTCGCGCGCCGCACGATGGGCGCCGGGCGCACGACAGGCGCGTTCCAGGGTGCGTACGGCGGCCTCCGACCGGAGCGCCCCCGCCAGCCCGCCCTCCTCGCGGGCGAGTTCGGCGAGCCCGTACAGGGCGTTGGCGAAACGGTCCGCCTCGGGGGTCGGCGCACTTCCGGAAAGCCTTCCGGCAGCGCTTCGAACGCCCCCGGCCGCAGGGGGGGCTCCCCCCGGCCCTCCGCACAGCACGGCGGCCAGTTCTCCGAAGTACTCGGCGAACCGCCGGCGTGCGCGGCGCCCGAGCACCACCTCGTCGTCCTCGGCCATCCACAGGGGCGCGGTGCGCACCCGGCGGACGTTCGGTGACAGCGGGACCCAGCCCTCGTCCTCCTGGTGCTCGCTGCGACTGAGCGCGTAGACGTCGAACTCGTGCTGGGCGAGCCCGCGCACCAGCCGGTCGCACCAGAGCCTGGCGTCACCGCTCACATACGGATAGCCACCCTCCGTAAGCAGTCCGATGCGCACGTGTGCACCCCCGATCTCCCGTATGGGGAGCCGCCGTTGCCCGGCGGCTCGCAGCGGGACGAACGTATGCGGACAAGGCGGTGGTGCGACGGACGGTTGTCCGTCGCACCACCAAAAGGGGTGAACGGTCGTAACTTTCCCGTGCGGGTCGCGTTCTGTCGCGCTAGGAGATCAAGCGGACACGGATCGTCATGCGGCGGCCAACTCCCGGCGCTCCGCCCTGCGTCGTGCGGCGGCCTGCGGATCGAGCGCCGGTACGGCGGCCGGCAACTGCCTGGTGTAGGGATCGCGCGGCGACTCGTACACCTCCCCGACGGGCCCTTCCTCGACGATCCTGCCGCGCCGCATCACCGCGACCCGGTCGCTGACCTGGCGGAAGACGGCCAGATCGTGCGCGGCAAAGACGAGCGCGAGCCCGGGTTCGCGCTGCAACTCCCCCAGCAGGTCGACCACATGGGCATGGGTGGTGACGTCGAGGGCCGAGACCGGCTCGTCGCAGACGATGACCCGTGGGTCGGCCGCGAGCGCCCTGGCGATGCCGACCCGCTGGCGCTGCCCGCCGCTGAACTCATGGGGACAGCGGTCGTAATGCGCCGCTTCGAGCCCCACGCGCTCCAGCAGTTCGCCCACGCGCTCCCGGATGCGCCCCTCCTGCCGCTCACCTCGTGCGCGCAGCGGGTCGGCGATGGACTCGCCCACACTGCGGCGGGGATTGAGGGAGGAGAGCGGATCCTGGAAGACCATCTGCACGCCCGGGTTCCCCGGTGTGCGGACGGCCCTCGAAGGTCAGCGATCCCGCCGTGGGCTCCAGCAGCCCGACGAGCATGCGCCCGAGGGAGGTCTTGCCGCTGCCGCTCTCGCCGACGCCCCCGAGGGTCTCGCCGCGCCGCAGGACCAGCGACACGTCGTCCACGGCCGTGAACGCCCGCTTCCCGCGCCCGAACTCGCGCCTGAGGCCGGTCGCCTCCAGGACGGCCTTCTCGGGGGCCGTCGAGGCCTTCCGGGGCGCGTCCAGCCGGGGGACCGCGGCCGGCAGCTCCCGGGTGTACGGCTGGGCCGGTGCGCCCAGCACGTCGGCGACCGGGCCGTGTTCGACCGCCCGGCCGTGCCGCATCACCAGCACCTCGTCGACGCTCTCGGCGGCGACGCCGACGTCGTGCGTGACGAGCAGCAGGCCCGTGCCGGTCTCCTCGCGCAGGGTGTGCAGCAGGTCGAGGATCTGGGCCCGGACCGTCACGTCGAGGGCGGTCGTCGGCTCGTCGGCGATCAGCAGCCGGGGTTCGCACGCGAGCGCCATGGAAATCAGGGCGCGCGGCCGCATGCCGCCGCTGAACTCGTGCGGCCGGGACCGGGACGAGTTTCCGAGCATGTCAACGCGAGTCGCGCCACACCGCCTGAGGCGCCTGTCAATTCCCGGGGTACGCCCAGGCGTTGGCGCGGCAGTGGATGCCGTCGTGGTCGAGGAACTTGGTCTGCTGCTGCATGACCGGAGCCAGGTCCCCGTCCTTGTCGCAGGTGACGTGGTTGTAGCCGAGGCGGTGGCCGACCTCGTGGTTGATCAGCATCTGCCGGTAGGAGTGGATCTTGCTGTCGCCGTAGGTCTCCGAGCCCTGCGCCCACCGATAGGCGTTGATCATCACGCGCTCGGTCGCTGCCGAGTCGCAGGAGACGTTGTCCTCGGTGGTGTCCAGGCCCGACTTGGCGCACCAGTCGGCGGTCGTGCCGGGGCTGGCGAGGGTGATCACGAAGTCGGGCTTGCCGGAATAGATCCGCTCGAAGGTGCGCGCGCCGTTGTGGGCCCAGCTGCGCCGGTCGTTGAGCGTCTTCTGCACGGCCTCGGCGAACAGCGCCCCGTCGAGCCCGAGGCCCTGCTCCACGTCCACGCGATAGGTGAACTTCTGCCCGGCACCCGGCGCCTGGGCGATGCCGGGGACGGCGTCGAACGTCCCGGAGCCCTTGAGGGTGGCGCCGAGCGGATACGTCCTGCTCATCTTCTCGTCGTACGTCAGCGGCACGACTTCGGGGGCCGGCGCCCGGCCGTCCGCGCGGGACGCCGGGTCCCGGACGTCACGGGCCTGGTCGGTGGCGGACTGCGACTGCACGCCGGTGACCCCGTGATCGTCGGCGACCTGCCCGGCGACGATGACGGCCAGCACGGTGGTGACGGCCGCGGCCGCGATGCCGGTGAAGGTACGCCCCTTGCCGCCCCTGCCCGGCGCGGGCGTGCCGGTGGGCCCCGCGTCGTCGTGACCGGACCCGGAGTCGGCAGGGCTGCCGACGTTCCAGTCCGTGACGGAGGCGTAGGCGTCCGCGGCGTGCGCGGAGGCGGGCGTACGGGGCGCGAAAACGTCGTCCTCCTCTTCGACGAAGGCGTCGATGTAGTCCTGCCGTGGCCCGGGCACGGATGCCCGGCGCTGCCGCGGTATGGGTACGCCGACACCGGCGGTCCCGCCGCCGGCCCCCCTCAACTCACCCCAGCCGCCTCCGGCTTCCCGCTGTTCGGGATGCCCTCCGCGGGCTTGCGGGAAGCCGTGCGCGGGAGTGCCGTGCGCGGGGGTGCCGTGCGGCGGCGTTCCGTCCGTCGGCGCGGACCTCGGCCCCGGCACCCTGCGCGAGCTCTGCGACGGCCCGCCGCCCTGCGGTCCGCCGGGCGGTGCGGTCCTGGCTCCCCGGCCGGCGTCCGGTGCCTGGCCCGGCCTCTGCCCCTGCGCGGCGCCGGTCCGGCCGTCCCGTGCTGCGGTCTTGTCCGCGCTGTCGTCCTTGACGACCGGTCCGCGGCGGCTGTGGCGTCCCACGTCGCGCCTCAGCCCCCCATGCTCTCGTCAGTGCCTGCTCCGTCGACGGCGGCGCCCCCGACATCCGGCCGGCCGGCCCCCTTGGCCCGCTGCGCGCCCAACTCGCCCGCGTCTTGGAGCAGTTCCCGAAATGCCGTGGCAACGGTCTCCGGGTACTCCATCATCGCCACATGGCCCGCATCGGGCAACGTCACCATCCGGGAGTCACGGAAGGCCCGGGCCGCCTTCCGGGCCATGCGGAAGCCGACGAGCTGGTCGCGGCCGCCGTAGACGAGCAGGGTCGGCGCGAGGACCCGTTCCGCCTGGCGCCACAGCCCCTGCTGGCCGCCCAGCGTGTAGGCGTTGACGATCCCGCGCGCGGAGCGCGCCATCGCGTCCCAGAAGTATGGCAGCCGCAGCCGCCGCTCCATCTCCTGCACGGCGTTGCGGAATCCTTCCGGCGTCACCCTCCCGGGGTCCCCGTAACACAGCGCCATCACGCCACGGACCCGCTGCTCCGCCGTCCACTCCCGGGTGAGCCGGGTGAAGAGCAGAGCGACACCGGGCACCGCCAGCAGCCCCGTGGGCACGGCGGTGCGCTGCACTCGGATTTCCGGCAGAGCGGGCGACACAAGCGTCAGCGTACGGATCAAATCCGGTCGAACCGCGGCGACACGGGTGGTGATGGCGCCGCCGAGCGAGTTCCCGAACAGGTGCACGGGGCCGCGGCCGGAGGCGTCGAGGTAACGGATGACCGCGCGCGCGTGCCCCGTGACGGAGTAGTTGCCGTCGTCCGGTGGCGGGGAGTCGCCGAAGCCGGGCAGGTCGAGGGCCTCGCCGTCGACGGAGTCGTCCAGCAGCGCCATCAGCGCCGACCAGTTCTGCGAGGAACCACCGAGCCCGTGCACGAACAGGGCGGGAGGCAGCCCCTCGCGCGCCGGAGGCCTCGACCGCATCGTGAGCGTGACGCCGGGCAGCTCGACCGACCTCAGCCGTTCACCCTCCGCGACCCGTACGGTCCCCACCTTGGGCAGCACATTGGCGGGCGGCACGAACGGCAGCTCGGTCGAAGACATGCGGCAATGTTACGAGACGATCACGCAGTGACTCATGTGTTCGGCTGTGTTCGCCGTCACAGGAATCGGCCGGTTGAGGACGCGGAAAAAGGAGGCACCCGGGCATGGAGGGGCAGCAGTCGACGGGACCAGCACTGCGTCATGTCCAGGACGCGGATCGCATAGCGTCCGGATCGGGTGTCTCCTAGGCTCGTACACAGGGCACCCGCGTGTGGCCCCTGCATTCCCCAGGGACGTTCGTAGGAAGGGAGCCCAGCATGGCCGTAGACCCCACCGACCCGGAGACGTTCGAGGCCGAGGATGCACCGGAGGCGCAGGAGTTCGACGTCGAGGCGCCCGAGGTCGACGCGGCCGAGCAGCAGGCGGACATCGCGCCGGACCGCGACGACCCGCTGACCGGCGTCGACCCGGACCGCGCCAACGAGGCGGACCTGGTGGAGCAGGCCCGGATCGTCTCGCTCGACGAGGACGACTACCGGTGACACTCGCCGCCCACGGGCGACGAACCGCTCCACAGAACAGGAAAGAGGCAGCCTTTTGCCCGCTCTGACCCTGTTTGAAACCTTCGAAACCGCTTTCGCATCCGTCCGGTCCGTGAAATTCTGCGCTCTCACCGCGCACACCACGGTTACTGAAAAGTACGATGGCGACGCGGCCAGATCCGCACGTGGACGACTATGGGAGGCGGCGTGACAGCCATCGAGCAGACAGAGGCGGTTCGCCCGCGGGGCACACGCCTGCCACGCCGTGCCCGACGGAACCAGCTCCTGGGTGCCGCCCAGGAAGTCTTCGTGGCCCAGGGCTACCACGCGGCCGCGATGGACGACATCGCGGAGCGTGCCGGCGTCAGCAAGCCGGTGCTCTACCAGCACTTCCCGGGCAAGCTCGACCTCTACCTCGCCCTGCTGGACCAGCACTGCGAGTCGCTCATCCTGGCCGTACGCAACGCGCTGGCGTCGACGACCGACAACAAGCAGCGCGTGCGGGCGACGATGGACGCCTACTTCGCCTACGTCGAGGACGACGGCGGTGCCTTCCGCCTGGTCTTCGAGTCGGACCTGACGAACGAGCCCGCCGTGCGCGAGCGCGTCGACAAGGTCACGAACGAGTGCGCGGAGGCGATCTGCGACGTCATCGCCGAGGACACCGGCCTGTCGCGCGCGGAGTCGATGCTGCTCGCGTCGGGCCTCGGTGGCCTCGCCCAGGTGGTGGCACGGTCCTGGCTGCACAGCGACCGCAGCGTGCCGCGCGACCAGGCCGTGCAGTTGCTCACCTCGCTGGCATGGCGCGGTATCGCGGGCTTCCCGCTGCACGGCATGGAGCAGCCGCAGCACTGACGGGTGCCGTTGTTCCCGCCCGATGTTCGCTCGTGGCGTTCTCGGGCGGAGCATGTACGTCCCCTCACCGGGCTAATGTGTGCTGCGTACGGCGCGGAAGGTCGCGCACATCACTGACCGTCGGAGGGACATAGCCGTGGAGGTCAAGATCGGCGTGCAGCACGCGCCCCGCGAGATCGTTCTGGAGAGCGGTCAGACTGCCGAGGAGGTCGAGCGCGTGGTCGCCGAGGCACTGGCCGGGAAGTCGCAGCTGCTGAGCCTCGTGGACGAGCACGGCCGCAAGCTCCTCGTCCCGGCCGACCGTCTCGCCTACGTCGAGATCGGTGAGCCGGCCCCGCGCAAGGTGGGCTTCGGCGCGCTGTAGGCGCACGCGTGGAGCGGGGCGGGACGGCTTCGGCCGACCCGCCCCGTTTGCGTTGCCGCCGACCCGCCCCGTTTGCGTTCCCGCCGACCCGCCCCGTTTGCGTTGCCGCCGCCGACCCGTCCCGCCGCGGTTGCTGACGACCCGTCCCGCCGCGGCTGCCGACGATCCGGCCCGCCGCGGCTGCTCCCGGCCCGCCGCGTTTGCGTCGGCCTCCCTCGGACACCCCTCTTGCGTAGCCCACAGCGTGCCCTTGCGACGCACCGGTTCCTCCACGGATGGCGCACAAGTCGCCCACAGAGGTGGATTGGATTCCGCAGGTCAGGGGTAAGACGGGCTACGACCGATTTGGGCAGGCCGGCCGTGTGGGAGGGACCCCGACATGCTCCTGGAAGCGTTGAGCTCCGCGATCCTCGGCCTGGCTCTGTCGTGGGCGGCCGTGCACCGCCTGCCGCACCGTCTCCCGGCCCGCTCCATGGTGCTGTCCACCGGAGTCGCCGGCGCCCTCTTCGGGGCATTCGTCATGCACAGCGCTCTGGACGCCGGGCATGTGCTGCTCGTCCTGCTCGGCGCGGTGATCGTCTCGGTGGCCTCGCTGTCGCTGCTGCTGCGCCCCTCGGGAAGACTGCGCCGCCGGTCGGCGACCGCGTGACGGGTCGCCGAGGGTGGCGCTTGCGAGGACGCGGATCGGCCGAAAGGCGACAGGGGCCCGTCCGGCCGGATCATCCCGGCGTCGCGGGGCCCGGGTCGGCTGAAGGCCCCGCGCCCCGCAGCCGACCTTCGACAGACGACAGGGACTAGGCGGCCAGCCCCAGTGCGGCCATCCGCTTGGTGTGGGCCTCGGTGATCCGGGAGAACATCTTGCCGACCTCGGCGAGGTCGAAGCCGTCCGCGACACCGCCCACCAGCATGGTCGACAGCGCGTCCCGGTCGGCGACCACCCGCTGGGACTGCGACAGGGCCTCGCCCATCAGCCGCCGCGCCCACAGCGCGAGGCGCCCGCCCACACGCGGGTCGGCCTCGATCGCGGCCCGCACCTTCTCCACGGCGAAGCCGCCGTGCCCCGTGTCGTCGAGCACGGCCAGCACCAGGTCGCGGGAGTCGGAGTCCAGCCGGGCGGCGACCTCCCGGTAGAAGTCGCTGGCGATGGAGTCGCCGACGTAGGCCTTGACGAGGCCCTCCAGCCAGTCCGAGGGGGCCGTCTGCTTGTGGAAACCGTCGTACGCGGCCACGAACGGCTCCATCGCGCTCGTCGGCTCCTCACCGATCTCGGCGAGCCGGTCCCGCAGCCTCTCGAAGTGGTGGAACTCCGCCGACGCCATCTTCGCCAACTCCGCCTTGTCCGCCAGGGTCGGCGCCAGTTTGGCGTCCTCCGCGAGCCGCTCGAACGCCGCCAGTTCCCCGTAGGCGAGCGCACCGAGCAGATCCACGACCGCGGCACGGTACTGCGGGTCGGCGGAGGCCGTCGCCCAGTCGCGGGCGGCAACGGAGGTGGGTTCGGCGGCGGCGGTGTCCGAGGCGTTCTCAGGCTTGTCAGAGCTCGTCATGAAGCGCACAATAACCCGCTCGCCGGGAGGCGTAAGGCCCTGGTCAATCACTGTGACGACGACTACGTGACCGAATCGGCCGTCGCATGTGCGCGATTCCGGGGTATGGTGGTAATGCGCCTGCTGGTACGTCGCCGTACCTCGACAGGCCGCACGTATGAGGATGCCCGGTCGGTGGCCCGATCGGCTCCGACCCGACAGCCCTCCCCGGCCGTCCGCCCCAGTGCGTACGAGTCCCGGAGGGGGACACCCTCAGCGGCACGAGCGCTAGAGCGTCGGCGCGGTCCCGTGCTCTACGGCCCGCCCGTAGGCAGCCGACGTCCCCGGCACGGTCTGACACGACCCCGCGCTCGCCTCGCGCCGCCCACACAGAAGAGGCAGCACCCTGACTACGTTCCGAGAGCTCGGAATCCTCCCCGAGACCGCCGAGGCCCTTGAGGCCGTCGGCATCATCACCCCCTTCCCCATCCAGGAGATGACGCTCCCCGTTGCCCTCTCGGGCAAGGACGTCATCGGCCAGGCCAAGACCGGCACCGGCAAGACGCTGGGCTTCGGCCTCCCGCTCCTCGAGCGCGTCACCGTCCCCGCCGACGTCGAGGCAGGACGCGCCGAGCCCGAAGCCCTCACCGAGGCCCCGCAGGCGCTCGTCGTCGTCCCCACGCGCGAGCTGTGCACCCAGGTCACCAACGACCTGCTGACCGCGGGCAAGGTGCGCAACGTCCGCGTCCTCGCCATCTACGGCGGCCGGGCCTACGAGCCCCAGGTCGAGGCCCTCAAGAAGGGCGTCGACGTGGTCGTCGGCACCCCGGGCCGGCTCCTCGACCTCGCCGGTCAGAAGAAGCTGAACCTGAAGCACGTCAAGTCCCTGGTCCTCGACGAGGCCGACGAGATGCTCGACCTGGGCTTCCTGCCCGACGTCGAGAAGATCATCAACATGCTGCCGGTGCGGCGCCAGACCATGCTGTTCTCGGCGACCATGCCGGGCGCGGTCATCGGCCTCGCCCGCCGCTACATGTCGCAGCCCACGCACATCAGTGCCACGTCGCCTGACGACGCGGGCGCGACGGTGGCGAACACCAAGCAGTACATCTACCGCGCGCACAACATGGACAAGCCCGAGATGGTCGCGCGCATCCTCCAGGCCGAGGGCCGGGGACTGGCCATGGTCTTCTGCCGCACCAAGCGCACGGCGGCCGATCTCGCGGACCAGTTGAAGCAGCGCGGCTTCGCCTCCGGCGCGGTCCACGGCGACCTCGGCCAGGGCGCCCGTGAGCAGGCGCTGCGGGCCTTCCGCAACGGCAAGGTGGACGTGCTCGTCTGCACCGACGTCGCCGCCCGCGGCATCGACGTCGAGGGCGTGACGCACGTCATCAACTACCAGTCGCCCGAAGAGGAGAAGACGTACCTGCACCGCATCGGCCGTACGGGCCGTGCGGGCGCCAAGGGCATCGCGATCACCCTCGTCGACTGGGACGACATCCCGCGCTGGCAGCTGATCAACAAGGCGCTGGAGCTGGACTTCAACGACCCGCCGGAGACGTACTCCACCTCCCCGCACCTCTACTCCGACCTCGGCATCCCCGAGGGCACCAAGGGCGTCCTGCCGCGCTCGGAGCGCACGCGCGCCGGGCTGGACGCGGAGCAGATGGAGGACCTGGGCGAGCCGGGCGGCCGCGGACCGCGCGGACGTGGCGGGCGAGGAGACCGGGGCGATCGGGACGAGTCGCGTTCGGCCGACCGCGAGCGGTCGCCGCGTCGCCGCCGCCGTACCCGCGGCGGGGCCTCGGTGGACGGGGCTCCCGAGTCCGTCGGCACCACCGGACCGGACACCACGGCCACCGACGGCGCCGCCGAGGCGGACGCCGTGGCGGCTCCGCGCACCCCGCGTCGCCGTCGCCGCACCCGCGGCGGGGCCCAGTCCCAGCCGGCTCCGGTCGCGGCGGTCGAGTCCGCCCCGTCCGAGCAGGCGGAGAGCGCCGTCGCGACGGCGGAGGGCTCGGCCACGGAGGCCGCCGAGACGGCCGCGAAGCCGCGTCGGCGCCGTACGCGTCGTTCGGAGGCGCCGGTGGTGGAGACCGAGGCCACGGTGACCCCGGCGGTCGCGGAGCCGACGGTCGTCGCCGAGGCTCCGGCCGCCGCGGATGCCGCACAGCCCGAGGCCGCCGCCAAGCCGCGCCGCCGCACCCGCAAGGCCACGGCGGCGTCCGCGGCCGAGTCGGCGCTCGACACGGCCGAGGGGACCACCGAGGCCACGCCGGAGCCGGCGGAGACCAAGCCGCGCCGCGCCCGCAAGACGGCCGCGAAGGCGGAGGCGAGCGTCGACACGGCCGAGGGGACCACCGAGTCCGCTCCGGAGCCGACCGAGGCGAAGCCGCGCCGCGCCCGCAAGACGGCCGCGAAGGCCGAGGCGAGCGTCGACACGGCCGAGGGGGCCGAGGCCAAGCCGCGTCGCACCCGCAAGTCGGCCGCAGCGGCGCCGGGCGCGGAGGACGCCGTCGAGGCGGCCGAGGCCAAGCCCAGGCGTACGCGCAAGGCGACGGCTGCGGCCGAAACTGCCGTCGACACGGCGGAGGCCGTCGAGGCCGGGCCGCGTCGCCGCACCCGCAAGACCGCCGAGACCACGGCCACGGCCACGGGCGAGGCTTCCGAGGTCGCGGAGACCAAGCCGCGTCGCACCCGCAAGGCCACCGCTCCGGCGGAGGAAGCCGTCGACACGGCCGAGGGCACCGAGGCCAAGCCGCGCCGCCGGACCCGTAAGGCCGCAGAGCCTGCTCCGACCGTCGCCGAGATCCCGGCACAGACGGCCCAGGAGCCGGAGGCCGCTGAGGCCAAGCCGCGCCGGACGCGGAAGACCACCGCTGCCGTCCCGGACGCGGAGGCCGCCGAGGCGAAGCCGCGCCGCACGCGCAAGACGGCTGCCGCGGCCGAGGCCGCGGTCGACACGGCCGAGGGTACGGAGGCCAAGCCGCGCCGCCGCACCCGCAAGGCCGCCGAGCCGACCGAGATCCCCGCGCAGGCGGACCAGGAGCCGGAGGCGGCCAGGCCGCGCCGCACGCGCAAGACGGCGGCGGCTGCCACAGCCGCCGCCTCGGAGGACGCGACGGAGGCGAAGCCCAGGGCCCGCCGCACCCGCAAGGCCACGGCCGCCGCGGAGCCCACGGAGGGCTGACACACCCCTCTTCGACGGCCCGGCGCCCCTCACGGGGAGCCGGGCCGTCGGCATTCACTCGGAGCACCGGGGCGGCCCCACGATTCACCCAGAGCACCGGGACAGCCCCCCACCACTCACCCGGAACACCGGGACAGCCCCCACCACTCACCCGGAACACCGGGGCAACCCCCACCACTCACCCAGAGCACCCGGGGCAACCCCCACCACTCACCCAGAGCACCCGGGGCAACCCCCACCACTCACCCGGAGCACCCGGGGCAACCCCCACCACTCACCCGGAGCACCGAGACAGCCCCCACCCGCTACCCTCGCCCCGTGACCAGCCACCCCGCCTTCCCCCCGCCCCCGGGCGCCCGCGCCTACCCCCTGCGCACCTCGCGCGGCGAGTTCGCCGTCGTCGACTCGTCGCCGAAGCAGGGTGCGCAGGTCAGGGGAGTCGTCCTGATGCTGCCCGGGTTCACCGGGAGCAAGGAGGACTTCAGGCTGCTCCACGAGCCGCTCGCGGAGCGGGGATACCGGGTCGTCGCCGTGGACGGGCGGGGGCAGCACGAGTCGGACGGGCCCCTGGACGACGAGTCGGTCTACGCCCAGCGGGAACTGGCGCGGGACGTGCTCGCCCAGGCCGAGGCGCTGGGCGAACCCGTGCACCTCGTGGGGCACTCGCTCGGCGGGCAGATCGCCCGTGCGGCCGTGCTGCTCGACCACTCCCCCTTCGTCTCGTTCACCCTGGTCTCGTCCGGCCCGGCGGAGATCTCCGTCTCCCAGCAGCAGCGCGTGAAGCTGCTGCGGGACGCGCTCGCCGTGCTGTCGATGGCCAAGGTGTGGGAGGCCATCCAGGCCATGGGGCCGCCGGAGGAGGTCGGCGGGCCTGCCCGCGGCCTCGGTGACCAGGACCAGTTGCGCCGCCGCTGGCTGGGCCACAGCCCTGCCCAACTCCTCGCGACGGGGCGTCAGTTGTGCACCGAGCCGGACCGCGTGGCCGAACTCGCCGCGGTGCCGCTGCCGTTCCACGTGCTGTCGGGCGCGCACGACGACACCTGGCCGGTGGCGATCCTCGACGACATGGCCCTGCGGCTGGACGCGCACCGCACGGTCATCACGGGAGCCGAGCACTCCCCCAACGCCGACCAGCCCCTGCCGACGGCCCACGCCCTCGCGGACTTCTGGGACGGCCTCGGAGAGGGCCGGTTCCCGGAGGCCCCCGGGACGGCCTAGTACTGCGTCCGCAGGTGTTCCCAGAAGCCGTCCCGCAGCGCCCGCCGCAGGTCCGCCTGGCCGCGCAGCGAATACTGCAGGAGGCCCTCCGCCTCCACGAGCAGGTCCTGGTCCACCGAGCCCGGCAGGTACGGGTGCCCGGGCAGCAGCTGGACCAGCGTGTCCCGGCCGCGTGCCGCCAGCCATTTCGCCGCGATCTGCGCCCCCACGAACCGCACGTCCTCGCGGGTGGGCCGTTCCGCCGCCGTCTCGTGGGCGGGGGCGGTGCGGCGGGAGACGTACGGCTTGAAGAAGTCGAGGTCGAGGGTGCGCTGGCTGTCGACCTCCCACAGCAGGGGCTCCGCCTGGTTGCGGCCCTCCGGCGCCTCGATGCCCCAGAGGTGGACCCGGGCGCCGTACCCCTGGGCCGCCTCCACCGCCGAGACGAGGTCCTCGTCGCCGCCGAGCAGGGCCGCGTCGCTGATGGCCCGGTGCCGGGCGAGGGACTCCAGGTCGGAGCGGATGAGTGAGTCGACGCCCTTCTGCTGGTTGTTGGCGTTGAGGTTGCCGAGCCGCACCTTGACGTCCGGCAGTTCCGCGATGGTCTGCTGTTCGGCCGTGTGGATGCGGCGCCGGGCGCCGTCGTACCAGTAGACCCGCAGCAGCCGGCTGTCCGCGAAGATCGTGCGGGCCTTGTCGATGAGCGCGTCGATCAGGCCCTCGGCGTCCACGTCGAAGGCGCGGCGGTCCTCCGTGCCGGCGACGAGGCGGCCGGCGGCCGCGTACAGGTACCCGGCATCGACGAAGATCGCGTGGGTGGAGGGCGTCTTCGCCACCTCGGCGAGCATGCGCTGGAGCAGCTCGTTGGTGCGGTCGATGCGGGCGCTGAGGGCCGCGAGGTCGTCGTTCATCGCCTTCATTGTCCCGGCGGTCACGCTGCGAACACAACCGGTCCCGGTCGGTCCCGTAACGACACTCTTACGACTCAGTAATTAGCCGTTCGAAAAATTTCCTTAGCGTAGGGAATGTTTGAACCATGCAGCCCTGTTGACCCATATGGAACACCGAGCGCCGCAGCCTGGTGGGCCACCCACTCAAGTAGTTCTCCTCAGGAGGATGACCAGACGAAGGGAGAAGCCCTTGCGCTTCGAAATCATGCGACTCGACGACGTCGACGGCACACCCGTGGACTCGACCGTTGTGGACGCCGCCTCCGTCAACCGCATCGTTCAGCAGGCCGCCGCCATCGGGCAGCGCCTGTGGATCCGCCCGGCCGAGACCACGGCCTCATAACGCGCGCGGATCTCCCACGCTTCGCAGCCCCCGCCCGGCATCGGCCGTGCGGGGGCTCCGCTGTTGCGGACCTCCCTGGCCGGGGGCGTACTGGCTGGAAGGGACAGTACGAACCAGAACAGGACGGTGGGACATGTCGGTGACGGACCGGTCGCACGAGGAACTGCACCAGCAGGCCGCCGCCGAGGCCGCGCGGCGCTACGAGGACTCCACCGCGGAGCGCGAGCGGGTCGAGGGCCGGCTGGCGGCCGGGGTGCGCTACCCGGACTCCCCCGACGCGCTGGCCGTCCGCGCCGACCGGATCCTCGACCGGGGCGGCCTGTCGCCCTCGGCGGTGGTGGCCGACATCCACCGCGAGGCCATGGACCTGCCCGACGCCAACGAGCGGATCATCGATCTGTCCAACGAGCTCCAGGCCTGGAGCTTCCTGCCGCGCGGGGTCAGGGCCGGGGCCACGGTCGCCCGGATCACCCTGCGGCGCGACGGCCGCGAGCTGCCGCACGGCACCGGCTTCCTGGTGTCGCCACGGCTGCTGATGACCAACCACCACGTCCTGCCCGACGAGAGCTTCGCCCGGACCTGCTTCGCGGAGTTCAATGCCCAGGTCACGGCGGACAACCTGCCCGACACCGTCGTCCGGATGGAGCTCGACCCGCAGATCTTCTTCGCCGCGGACCGGCGGCTCGACTTCGCCCTCGTGGCGCTGGCGCCCACGGTGGACGGCCCCGCGCCGGGCGAGATCTTCGGCTGGAACCGGCTGAGCGTGCAGACCGGCAAGCTGGTGCTCGGCGAGAAGGTGAACATCATCGGCCATCCCTCGGGGCGGCTGAAGGAGATCGCGTTGCGCGACAACGCGCTGCTGGTCCGCCTCGACGACTTCGTGCACTACACGACCGACACCGAACCGGGGAACTCCGGCTCCCCCGTCTTCAACGACCAGTGGGAGGTCGTCGCGCTGCACCACAGCGGCGTGCCGAAGAAGGACGGCCAGGGCCGGGTCCTGCGCAAGGACGGCCGGCCCTGGCAGCAGGGCGACGGCGACGACGCCATCGACTGGGTCGCCAACGAGGGCGTCCGGATCAGCTCGATCCTCAAGCACCTGGCCGGGCTGGACCTCGACCCGGGGCGGCGCGCCCTGCTGGCCGAGATGGGCCCGGACGCCGGCCTGGACCAGACCATGACCACAGCGCCGCCTCCCGGCACACGGCTGCAGCCGATGGCGGTACCGGGCGTCACCACCCCGTCGGCCCCCGCGGCCCCGGTGCCGGTCCCCGCGACCGGGCGCGAGGCCGCGGACCGCGGACCCCAGGTCGGGCTCCCGGCCCGTGGCACCGCCTTCGGCGGCCGCCGGCACCTGGTGTTCCTGCACGGCCGGGACCAGCAGAAGAAGGACCCCGAGTTTCTCCGCCGCTCCTGGACGGCAGGCCTGAACCACGGGCTCACCCTCGCGTCCCTGCCGCCGCTCGACCCGGAGGACGTGTGGTTCCCGTTCTACGGCACGCGACTGCACGGCCTCGTGAGCGGCAGGGAGAGCACGGCCGAGCCCATCGGCCTCGACCAGGTGAGCGCCGCCGCTGCCGCCGAGGTGTTCGCAGCGGAATCACCCACGGGCTCCTACGAACGGCTGCTCTACGAAGCGGCCGCCCGGGCCGGCATGCCCCAGAACGGTCCGGCGGCCACCGAGGGCTTCGGTGCGGGCCTGGTCGGGGCACTGCACCGGCCGCTGAGCTGGCTCGCCGCCCGGTCGGACCTGGACGAGTGGACCATCGCCACATTCCTGCGGGACGTCGACCTGTACCTCGGTGACAGCGCCGTGCGGCAGGCGGTGCTGGACAGCGTCATGGAGACGATGCCGACCAGCGGCGAGCTGGTGCTGGTCACGCACAGCCTGGGCACGGTCGTGGGCATGGACCTCCTGAACCGGATCCCCGAGGACCTCGACCCCGTCCTGCTGGTCACGGCGGGCAGCCCGCTCGGCCTGGACGGCGTCAACGAACGGCTGCTGAGCCACGGCCCGCACCAGCCGCCCAGGGTGCGCAACTGGGTGAACGTCTGGTGCCCCACCGACGCGGTGGCCATCGGCTGCCCCTTGGAGGACGAACGCTGGGGAAAGCTCAGCCAACTGGCCGTCTCCAACGGCCGCGACCGTGCGCACAAGATCGAGGAGTACCTCGGCCACCCCGGCCCGGCCCGGGAGATCCGCAGCGTACTGCCCCAGCAGGGCTGAAGCGGGCCCTCAGCTCTGCTGGATCACCTGCGTGACGCCGTTGATGATCTGCTGCACGGCGATCGCCGAGAGCATCATGCCGGCCAGGCGGGTCACCAGGACCACACCGCCGTCCTTGATGATCCGGATGATCACCAGCGAGTAGCGCATCACCAGCCACAGCACGACGTGGATGGCGAGGATGGCCGCCCATACGGACACCTGCGCGGCGACGCTGTGGGCCTTCTGCACGGCGAGGATGACCGACACGATCGCGCCTGGTCCGGCCAGCAGCGGCATGCCCAGTGGCACCAGGGCGACGTTGACGTCCTTGGTCTGCTTGGGCTCGTCGGTCTTGCCGGTGAGCAGGTCCAGCGCGATCAGGAGAAGCAGCAGGCCACCCGCGATCATCAGCGCGGGCACGGACACGTGCAGGTAGTCGAGGATCTGGTGACCGAGCAGCCCGAACACGGTGATCACGCCACCGGCGACGCAGACGGCCTGGAAGGCCATCCGCTTCTGCACCTTGCCGGGTCGGCCCGCGGTGAGGGCGAGGAAGATCGGTGTGATCCCCGGGGGATCCATGATGACGAAGAGGGTCAGGAACAGGGAGCCGAAGACGGCGAGGTCGAACATGAGTGAGCCTTGCGCAGGGGGCCGCCGCTGCGGGCAGGCGTCACACAGGGCGGAACGCCTGGGCGCAGCGGGCAGCGCCGGGTGAGAGGAGGAGAAGCAGGAAGAGAAGCAGGAAAGAAAGAGACGGAACTACGGCAGAGAGCCCTCAGACGGCCCCGTCGGCCCCGTCGGCCCCGCCGGCCCCCGGCACGGGAAACGCCCCGAAGGCCCGCCGCGTGATCTCCCCGTACACCTCGGGATCCGTCGTGTACTCCCCGAGCACGCAGGTCTTACGGCTGCCGTGGTAGTCCGAGGACCCGGTCACGAGCAGCCCGAGCTCCTTGGCCAGACCCCGCAGCCGCGCCCGCGTGTCCGCGTCGTGGTCCATGTGGTCGACCTCGACGCCGTCCAGCCCGGCCGCGGCCATCTCGGCGATGGCGGCCTCCGGCACCGTGAGCCCCCGCTTGCTCGCCCCGGGGTGCGCGAACACCGCGACCCCGCCCGCACCCTTGATCAGGCGGATGGCCTCGAAGGGGTCGGTCTCGTGCTTCTCCACGAAGACCCGGCCGCCGTCGGCCAGCCAGTCCTGGGTGAAGGCGTCGTTCACGGTCGGCACGACACCCAGCTCGACGAGCGCGCTCGCCACGTGCGGGCGCCCGACGGACCCGCCGCCGGCGATCCGTGCCACCTGTTCCCAGGTCACGGGCACGCCCAGCTCCTGAAGCTTGGCGATCATGCCCTGGGCGCGCGGTACCCGGTCGTCCCGGACCAGCTCCCGCTCGGCGAGCAGCGCCGGCTCCTCGGCATCGAAGAGGTAGGCCAGCATGTGCATGCTGATGCCGTCGATCCGGCAGGAGAGCTCGGCCCCGGTCACCAGCGTGACGCCCTCGGGCAGCGCGGCGATCGCCTCGGCATGCCCGCGCGTGGTGTCGTGATCGGTGAGCGCGACGACGTCGAGCCGGGCCACAGCGGCTTTCCGCACCAGCTCGGCGGGCGAGTCCGTGCCGTCGGAAGCGGTGGAGTGGGTGTGCAGATCGATACGCACGACACGGACTCCAGACACGACGGCAGGAACAGGACCGCTCAAGGATAACCGGATTTTCAACGACCGATGTCACACCCGAATCCGGCAAGCACCCCCTACATCGCAAGCGCCCCCTACATCAACGCGCCTCAAAGGGGCATCGCAAGCACCCCCTACATCAACGCGCCTCAAAGGCACGCGGGGAACTGCGCGACCAGCCACAGCGAGCCGGCAGCCGCCGGCGCACCCGAACTCTCACCCCAAGAGGCGTTACGGCTGAAGCAAGCGCGGCGACAACGCCCCACAAGGCACCAGCTCCACCTCCGCCCCCGCCTCCCGGAGATCCGCCAGCACCAGTTCGTCGTACATCAGCAGCCCGGACTGCTCGGGCCACACCACGGCCCACAGCCACATTCCGAGCGCCTCCCCCGCGAACACCGCCCGGTCCTCCGGCGCCCCGGCCACGTGCCACAACGGCGTAGGGCGCCCGGCGGCCAGCACCTTGGCCTGCGGCGGCTTCTCGACGTTCATGTGCGGCCCCGGGTCGGGACCGTCCATGCCCGCGTAGCGCGCCCCGAGCCCGACCCCGAGCTCCTCGGCCACCAGGATCAGCTCGCCCATCCCGCCGAGCGGCCCGGGCCCCGTGCAGGCCACTGCGGTCGCGCGGCCGCCGGTGCGGTCGTCCCCCGCGCAGGCCACCCCCGTGAACAGCCATCCCACCGGCAGGGGCCAGGGCATCCACAGCGGCACCCGGGTGCGGTGCACCACGACGTCGAGGGCGTCGACGCTGGGCGGTATCACGGGCTGCACCGGATGGACGGTGCCGTGTACATCGCACTGCCACGAGTCGGAGAAGAGGCCGGGAGCCCTGACCCGGCCACCACACTTCGGGCAACTGGGTTCGCCCCTCATAGGGCCCCACGGTCCTACCCGCGCCCCGCCGCGTCAAGGACGATCACCCATCCGGACGGAACCCTTCACCTCCACATTAGATGTAGCTTGCATTAATTAGCTTGGCTAACTTAGTGTGTGCATATACCAACTACCTCGTCTCGGGAAAGGGAGCAAGCAATGGACCCCTTCGACGCCGGAGCGGGCGGCCTCCTGAAGCAGCCCAAGTCCGTGTGGGCGACCGCCGGGGCCTCGGTCGTCGCCTTCATGGGCATCGGGCTCGTCGACCCGATCCTGCCGTCCATCGCCCAGGGCCTCGACGCCACGGCCGGCCAGGTCTCCCTGCTCTTCACCTCGTACTTCCTCATCACCGCCGTCGCGATGCTGGTGACCGGATTCGTCTCCAGCCGGATCGGCGGGAAGAAGACCCTGTTGCTCGGCCTCGCGTTCGTCGTGGTGTTCGCCGGGCTCGCGGGCGCCTCCGGCTCCGTCGGCGAACTGGTCGGGTTCCGCGCCGGATGGGGCCTCGGCAACGCGCTGTTCGTCTCGACGGCACTCGCGGTCATCGTCGGCGCGGCGGCCGGCGGCAGCGCCGCGGCGATCCTGCTCTACGAGTCGGCACTCGGCCTCGGCATGGCCTGCGGCCCGCTGCTGGGCGCCCTGCTCGGCGACGCCAGCTGGCGCTACCCGTTCTTCGGCACCGCGTTCCTGATGGCCGTCGGCTTCCTGTGCATCACGGTGTTCCTGAAGGAGCAGCCGAAGCCGGCCCGCAAGACCTCGCTGCTGGATCCGCTCAAGGCCCTCGGACACGGCGGCCTCGCCTCCGCGGCGGTCTCGGCGTTCTTCTACAACTACACGTTCTTCACCGTGCTGGCCTTCACCCCGTTCGTGCTGAACATGAGCCCGTACCGGTCGGGTGCGGTGTTCTTCGCCTGGGGTGTGCTGCTCGCCGTCTTCTCGGTGATCGTGGCGCCCCGGCTCCAGAAGCGGTTCGGCTCCCTGAAGGTGCTCGGCGGTTCGCTGGTCCTGCTCGCGGCCGACGTCCTGGCGCTCGGCTACGGCTCGCACACGGCCGCCGTCGTCTGCACCATCCTGTCCGGCGCCTTCATCGGGGTGAACAACACCGTCTACACCGAACTGGCCCTGGGCGTCTCGGACGCACCCCGGCCGGTGGCGAGCGCGGGCTACAACTTCGTGCGCTGGTTCGCGGCGGCGGCAGCCCCCTACTTCGCGCCGAAGATCGAGGAGTGGACCGACATCCACATCCCGTTCGTGGTGGCGGCGGTCACCGCCATCGTGGGCGCGGTCGTGGTCGTCGTACGGCGCAAGGCCCTCACCCTCCCCCAAGCTCTCGACTCCGCTCGAGCAGGGGGGACCCCCACCGCCGAGGAGCCGGAGCCGCGGCACGCGACCGAGGGCGGCGTCACCGTCTTCGCCAACTGACGCCGCGCAGCCCGAGGTTGGTGAGCTTCCTCACTCCAGCGGGACGGACTTCCGGGACGGGTCCCGGAGGTCCGTCCCCTGGTTCAGCCACCGCTCCTGGAGCGCCTGCGCGCCGTGCACGCGCTTCCAGGCGGCCTCGTTCGGGGTCATCGGCAGCAGCGGCAGGAACCGCACGGGGTCGAGGGGCTCGTCGAGCTCCAGGTCCTCGACCAGACCGCCCGGCTCGGCGACCAGGACCGATGTGAAGGGAGCGCCCGGCCACAGCGGCTCACCGACGTCGAGGGACGCTCCGGGGGCCACGACCACTCCCTCCACCTGCGGAGACGCGGCGAGGACGGCGAGCGGCCGGAGCGCCTTGTCGGTGTCGGCGATCCCGGCACGGACCGACAGGACGAGCTCGGCGCGCGGGCCCTTGACCGGGTCGGCGACCACCGCCGTGGGGTCGGTCATGGGGTGCGCGGACATGCCGAGCGAGGCGTAGCGGACGATGCCGCCCTCCTGGAAGCGGAGCACCTCGATGCGGTCCGTGCCCAGGAAGGTGACCGCCGCGCGTGCGTCCGGTTCACCCAGTGCGCTGCGCAACCGGGCTTCGACCAGAGGGAGAACATCTGCCATGCGGCGAGCATAGAACTCGTCAGTAGCGGGCAAAGCAGCACCTTGACAGTTGTGTCGGCTGCTACTCTTGCCCGGTGGTTCGGGGCAGCACGCAGAAGCGTCGCGATCAAGCCCCGACGCCGAAGGAACTCCCTTACGAGGGACCGGCCGGAGGAGGTGGGGCTGCAATGGATCGAAGTCGACCGTGCAGTAGCACCACGCTCTTCGCGCCGCCGATGTAGCTGCTTCTGTTCCCCGGCTGCCACCTCTCGCACTCGCTTCACCGCGGAAGAGCGCTTCGTTTCGCTTTGCCTGATCTGCCTCAGTAGCTGAATCAGTAACGAAACCGGCCACCGCGACGATGCGGTGCTCCCCGCTTTGTGGACGTGCCAAACATCCGTAGTCACAACGTCCTCATTCCGGGTAGTTCCACCCGTCGCCGGCGTCGTTCGTTGCCCGCCCGCGAAGGAGCCCGCCATGTCGATGATCCGCGACCTGCGCGCCGTTGTCCGTCCGTCCCGTGTGTCGCTGCGCAAGGAGAGCGGGACCTACGACGCCACCCGCAGCCCCGCCGCGGCCTCGGCCGTCGTCGACTGCGCCGTCTACCGCGACGGCCGCCGCATCGAGACCGAGACCGCACTGACCCCGCACGAGGCGGTGCGCCTGGCGCGCCGCGACGGGGGTTTCGTGTGGATCGGCCTGCACGAGCCGACCGAGGCCGAATTCTCCGGCATCGCCGGTGAGTTCGGGCTGCACCCGCTGGCCGTGGAGGACGCCGTCCAGGCCCACCAGCGGCCCAAGCTGGAGCGCTACGACGACTCCCTCTTCACGGTCTTCAAGACCATCCACTACGTCGAGCACGACCAGCTCGACGCCAACAGCGAGGTCGTCGAGTCCGGCGAGGTCATGTGCTTCACCGGACGGGACTTCTTCATCACCGTCCGGCACGGCGGGCAGGGCTCCCTGCGGGCCCTCAGGCACCGCCTCCAGGACGACCCCGAGCTGCTCGCCAAGGGCCCCTCGGCCGTGCTGCACTCCATCGCGGACCACGTCGTCGACGGGTACATCGCCGTCGCCGACGCGGTGCAGGACGACATCGACGAGGTGGAGACCGAGGTGTTCTCCCCGGGGCGCAAGGGCTCACCGCGCGGTTCGGACGCCGGCCGGATCTACCAACTCAAGCGCGAGGTGCTGGAGTTCAAGCGGGCCGTGTCGCCGCTGCTGCGGCCCATGCAGCTGCTGAGCGAGCGGCCGATGCGGCTGATCGACCCCGACATCCAGAAGTACTTCCGGGACGTCGCCGACCACCTGGCCCGCGTCCAGGAGCAGGTCCTCGGCTTCGACGAGCTGCTCAACTCCATCCTCCAGGCCAACCTCGCCCAGGCGTCCGTCGCCCAGAACGAGGACATGCGGAAGATCACCTCCTGGGCCGCGATCATCGCCGTGCCGACGATGGTGTGCGGCGTGTACGGCATGAACTTCGACCACATGCCGGAGCTGCACTGGCGCTACGGCTACCCGGTGATCCTCGGTTTCACCGTGCTCGTCTGCCTCGGCATCCACCGCACGCTGAAGCGGAACGGATGGCTGTGAGCGGCCTGGTTAGGCTGGGCCCCATGACAAGCGAGCTGCTCGACCAGGCCCTCGTCGAGGAGGCCACGAAGAAGTCCGGCCTCGTCTGGGTGCAGGGCCCCGACGGCCCGGTGCGCGCGCTGTGGCACGTGTGGCACGAGGGTGCCGCGTGCCTGGTCGGCGACGGGCCGGGCGAGCAGCCGCTGCCGGGGCTGGCCGACGGCGCCGAGGCGAAGGTGACGGTCCGCAGCAAGGACAAGGGCGGCCGGCTGGCCACCTGGACGGCGCGGGTCACGGAGCTCGCCCCGGGTTCGGAGGCGTGGGACGCGGCGGTCGCCGACCTCAAGGGCAAACGGCTGAACGCGCCCGACGGCGAGGCCATGACCGACCGCTGGGCCCGCGAGTGCCGGGTGCTGCGCCTGGAACCGACGGGGGCGACGGCGCCCCTGCCCGACGGCTCGCTGTCCGAGCCGCCCCTGCCGTCCCCGGCGATCACCCGCCGGCCGGTCCCGGCGGGGCTGCCCCGCCTGCTGCTGAAGAAGCGCAAACGGACCTGACGGCCTACGACGACGGCAGCTGCTCGCCGTAGTCGACCGTCTCGTTCCGCTCCGGCTCCCTGAGGGAGAAGTCCTCGCCCCAGCCGGAGAACGTGAGGGTGCCCGCTCCGCCGGCCCGCTCCAGGCGCAGCGGGTACGGCTTGCCCTCGAGGGAGACCTCCAGGGTGCCGCCGGAGCCCTTGTCACCGGTGACGCGGATGGTGCGGACGCCCGCCTCCTCGTCGTGGCCGTCCGCCGCGAGCGTCCCGTGCAGGGTCAGCAGACCGTCGAGGAGGAGAGTCTTGTCCGTGAAACCGCTGAACTTCTTGTACGCGGGATCGTCCTGCGGCACCTTCACGAACTTGCCGTCGAGCTTGGAGGCCGCCGCCGCGTCCGCCTCGCCGTCCCCGCCCTGGCTTCTGCCGTGAGTCCAGAACTCGGCGTCCGCCTTGACGAAGAGCTGCTCGCCGATGCGCAGCAGCTTGAAGGTCGCGCCCTTGCTGGTGACCGAACCGTCGCCGCCGTCGTCCTTCAGCCGCATGTCGAGCGCGTACGTCCGCCCGCCGCTGACGACGTTGCCGTGCACCCGGACCGCCCCGGCGGACTGGGCGGCAGACCGGGTCTTGCCCTGGATCTTGGCGGCGGGGAGTCTGCCGACCCCGTTGGTGCCCTCGTTCGGATCCTCCGCGCAGCCGGTGAGCACCGTTCCCGTCACGAGCAGGGCGCACGTCGCGCTCGCGAGTGCGGCACGGCGGCCACGGCTCTGGCGAATCGGGGTCACAGGTGGGGCTGCCTCTCTGACGGGAGACCTGAACGGCGTACCGCAGGGTACCGGGGTCGTGCGGGCGGATCGGAGCCAGTCCGTCCGGACCGGCCGCCGACGCGTCGCCGATCGGGACGGGCTAGCCTGAAGCCCACCCGAGCGGGCAATTCGGAAGACACAGGCACAAAGACAGCCGCACAGACAGCCACCACGAACCACCCCGCACGAAAAGGAGCCGCGGCCATGGCAGCGGGCGCCCCCCGGATCTTCGTATCGCACCTCCAAGGTGTCGCCGTCTTCGACCCAGCCGGCGACCAGGTGGGGCGGGTGCGCGATCTGGTCGTCATGCTTCGAGTGGGACAGCGGCCGCCGAGGCTGCTCGGCCTCGTCGTCGAACTCGCCACCCGCCGCCGTATCTTCCTGCCGATGACCCGGGTCACCGCCATCCAGTCCGGCCAGATCATCACCACCGGCGTGCTCAACGTCCGCCGCTTCGAGCAGCGGCCCACCGAGCGGCTGGTCTTCGGGGAACTGCTGGACCGGCGCGTGACGCTCACCGAGACCGGCGAGGAGGTCAGCGTCCTGGACCTGTCGGTGCATCAGCTTCCGGCCCGCCGGGAGTGGGAGATCGACCGGGTCTTCGTCCGCAAGGGCCGGAAGGGCGGGGCGTTCCGGCGGGCCAAGGGCGAGGCGCTGACCGTCGAGTGGACCGCTGTCACCGGGTTCTCGCTGGAGGAGCAGGGGCAGGGTGCCGAGAGCCTGCTGGCCACCTTCGAGCAGCTGCGGCCGGCCGACCTGGCCAACGTCCTGCACCACCTCTCCCCCAAGCGCCGGGCCGAGGTCGCCGCCGCCCTCGACGACGACCGGCTCGCCGACGTCCTGGAGGAGCTTCCGGAGGACGACCAGATCGAGATCCTCGGCAAGCTGAAGGAGGAGCGCGCCGCCGACGTCCTGGAGGCCATGGACCCGGACGACGCGGCCGACCTGCTGGGCGAGCTGCCGACGGACGAGCAGGAGCGGCTGCTGAGCCTGATGCAGCCCGGCGACGCGGCCGACATGCGGCGCCTGATGTCGTACGAGGACCGGACGGCGGGCGGTCTGATGACCACCGAGCCGATCGTGCTGCGCCCGGACGCCACCGTCGCCGACGCCCTCGCCCGCGTCCGCAACGCCGACCTCTCCCCCGCCCTGGCCGCCCAGGTCTACGTCTGCCGGCCACCCGACGAGACCCCGACCGGCAAGTACCTGGGCACGGTCCACTTCCAACGCCTGCTGCGCGAGCCACCGCCCTCTCTGGTCAGCTCCATCCTGGACAACGACCTCCAGCCGCTCGACCCGGAGGCGGACCTGCCCGCCATCGCGGGCTTCTTCGCCACGTACGACATGGTCGCGGCGCCCGTCGTCGACGAGGCCGGGTCGCTGCTGGGCGCGGTGACGGTGGACGACGTGCTCGACCACATGCTGCCGGAGGACTGGCGGGAGACGGAGTTCCACCTGGACGAGGAGGTGGCCACCGATGGTTCCTGAGCGCGAGAGCCTGCGCGAGCGCACCCCGGCGGGCGCCACGGCCGCCTCCCGGCCGCGCACCACCCGTCTCGACCAGCCGCTCCCGCGCCGGCGCCGCTTCCTGCCCGAGTACGACCCGGAGGCTTTCGGGCGCCTGTCGGAGCGCATCGCCCGCTTCCTGGGCACCGGGCGGTTCATCGTCTGGATGACGGTCGCCATCATCCTGTGGGTGGTGTGGAACGTCTTCGCACCGAGCGGCCTGCGCTTCGACGAGTACCCGTTCATCTTCCTGACGCTGATGCTGTCCCTCCAGGCCTCCTACGCCGCGCCGCTGATCCTGCTCGCGCAGAACCGGCAGGACGACCGCGACCGGGTCAACCTGGAGCAGGACCGCAAGCAGAACGAGCGGTCGATCGCGGACACGGAGTACCTGACCCGGGAGATCGCCGCCCTGCGCATCGGCCTGGGCGAGGTCGCCACCCGCGACTGGATCCGCTCGGAGCTGCAGGACATGGTCAAGGAGATGGAGGAACGGCAGAACGGCCATCGTCACGACCCCGTCGTATTCCCGGCGGAACGGTCACGCGGACGTGACGCAGACGACCGCTGAGACGCTTTCCTACGCACCGGTACAGCGCCGTACCATCGTCCTATGGCTACGGAAGACGCGGTGCGCGAGGCACTGGCGACGGTGAACGACCCCGAGATCCACAAGCCCATCACCGAGCTCGGGATGGTCAAGTCGGTGGAGATCGGCGCGGACGGGGCGGTCGGGGTCACCGTGTACCTCACGGTCTCGGGCTGCCCGATGCGGGAGACGATCACGCAGCGCGTGACCGACGCGGTCTCCGCGGTCGAGGGCGTCACCCGCGTCGACGTCACGCTCGACGTGATGAGCGACGAGCAGCGCAAGGAGCTGGCCAGCGCCCTGCGCGGTGGCCAGACCGAACGCGAGGTCCCCTTCGCCAAGCCGGGCAGCCTGACCCGCGTCTACGCGGTCGCCTCCGGCAAGGGCGGCGTCGGCAAGTCCTCGGTGACGGTCAACCTGGCCGCGGCGATGGCGGCCGACGGCCTCAAGGTCGGTGTCGTCGACGCCGACATCTACGGCCACTCCGTGCCGCGCATGCTGGGCGCCGACGGCCGTCCCACCCAGGTCGAGAACATGATCATGCCGCCGTCGGCGAACGGCGTGAAGGTCATCTCGATCGGCATGTTCACCCCGGGCAACGCCCCGGTCGTCTGGCGCGGCCCGATGCTCCACCGTGCCCTCCAGCAGTTCCTCGCGGACGTGTACTGGGGCGACCTGGACGTGCTGCTCCTGGACCTGCCGCCCGGCACCGGCGACATCGCGATCTCCGTCGCTCAGCTGGTTCCGAACGCGGAGATCCTCGTCGTGACGACGCCTCAGCAGGCGGCGGCCGAGGTCGCCGAGCGCGCGGGCTCCATCGCCGTCCAGACCCACCAGAAGATCGTCGGCGTGGTCGAGAACATGTCGGGCCTGCCCTGCCCGCACTGCGACGAAATGGTCGACGTCTTCGGCACGGGCGGCGGTCAGACGGTCGCCGACGGCCTGACGCGCACCACCGGCGCGAACGTCCCGGTCCTCGGCAGCATCCCCATCGACGTCCGCCTGCGCGAGGGCGGCGACGACGGCAAGCCGGTCGTCCTCACGGACCCCGACTCCCCGGCGGGCGCGGCCCTCCGGGCGATCGCGGGCAAGCTGGGCGGCAGGCAGCGCGGCCTGTCGGGCCTGTCCCTGGGCATCACCCCGAGGAACAAGTTCTAGATCGAAACGCCCTTGGGGGCAGCCCCCTCAGGAACGCCCTTGGGGGCAGCCCCCTCAGGGGCGCGGGGAACTGCGCGACCGGCCACATCGCACCCGCAGCCGCAACCGCCCACGAAGCGAGGAACCCACGGCGAAGGGGCGCCGAAAACCCGGCGCCCCGGGGGAACTCACGCGTAAGCGGCGATGTCCTTCACCACGGCGAACCCGAGCCCGTACGCACTCATGCCCCTGCCGTACGCCCCGACGTGAACCCCCGCCGACGTGGACCCGGCGAGCACCCAGCCGAACTCGGACTCCCGGTAGTGGAACGCCGTGGGCACCCCGTCCACGGGCAGCGACAGCGTCGACCAGTCGGCCCCGTCCAGATCGTCCGCCAGCACCCACGCCGTCTCGGTCTGCTGCTCCAGCCAGTCGTCCCGCAGCGCGTGGTCCATCTGCCCCGGCCAGGTGAAGGACAGCAGTCCGACGCCCGCGAGCCACGCCGCGGAGGACACCGAGGTGGCCTCGAGGAGCCCCGTCCCGTCCGACGTGCGCCGTGAGGGATTCGCCGCGACGGTCACGACGACCGCGAACTTCTCCTTGGCGTCCGGATCGCCCCCGGCCGCGTGCTCGTTGCGAATGGTGGGTTCGTCCCCGTGCCCGATCGACCCGTGTTCCACGGCCCCGTCGGCCGTCGTACCCACCTGCATCAGCCGGCGCGGTCCCGTGAAGGCCTCGTCGAGGCCGTACCACGGGAAGGGCGCACGCAGGTAGTCGTCGACCGTACGCCGGGCGAAGGGGGCCTGTTGTCCGCCCTCCGCGGCCGGCGTCTGCGCGACAGCCCGACTCGTCGTCTCCATGTGCCCGGACGCCTCCTCGCTCTAGTCGGACCGGAACGGCCCGCCCCCCTTCGGGCGTACTCGTCACGGTCCGCACAACAACTCGGCAGCATAGCCACACCGCTGCGAGCAGCAGGGAAACCGCCCGGCGCGTGGGCCGCACGGGCGCCCGGATCGGGCCGTACACAGCCCGACCGGAGTATGAAACGCGTCACGCACCCGGGGCGTACGCCCCTGGGCGTGTCCCTCAGGTGGCGTCCGCGTCGAAGGGCGGCCGGTCGTCCGGGTCGGGCGTCTCGGGCTTCTTCGTCATGTCGATGCGACCACCGGACGAACCGGCGGCACCCCCGGCCGCAGCGGAGGAGGTGTCGGAGTCACGGCTGTGGACGGCGTCGGTGACCTCGGCCATCTCCTTCTTCAGGTCGAAGCCGTTGCGGATCTCCTTGAGCCCCAGGTCCTCGTTGTCCAGCTGCTTGCGGATGAACGTCTTGGGGTTGAGGTCCTCGAACTCGAAGTCCTTGAACTCCGGGCCGAGTTCCTCCCGGATGTCGTTCTTGGCGCTCTCCGAGAACTCACGGATCTTCCGGATCGTGCGCGTCACGTCCTGGATGACCTTGGGGAGCTTGTCCGGACCGAAGACGAGCACGGCAAGGACGATGAGCGTCACCAGCTCGAGTGGTCCTATGTCATTGAACACCTGAAGCTCCTAGCGATGTCCTCGGTCCTCGGCCCTCGTGGTCGGTGCGGGTCTTGCCGTGGTCCGGGCCGGATCCACGGTACCCGGCGATCCTGTCCGACCGGTACTGTCCCGGGACCTCCGCGTGCGGGAGGTGGGAGCGCTTTCCCGATCGTTTGCCTCGCCGGTCCGTTGTGAGGCCTGATGAGACGCCCTCCCGGGGCCCGGACCTCATGTCTCAGCCATCCGACGACCCGAGGACGAGCGAGACCTTGCGCTCCTTGCCGCCGCGCTCGACGGTCAGCTCCAGCCGGTCGCCGGGGCGGTGCGCCCGGGTCTTGACGATCAGTTCCTCGCCGGAGTGCACCCGCGCGCCGTCGACCTCCGTGATGACGTCGCCCGACTTGATCCCCGCCTTGGCGCCCGGGCCGCCGGCGGTGACGGGCGGTCCGCCCTCGCTGCCCTCGGCGGCGACGCGGGCGCCGTCGCCCGTGTAGTCCATGTCCAGCGTGATGCCGATGACCGGGTGGGTGGCCTTCCCGGTGTTGATCAGCTCCTCGGCGACGCGTTTGCCCTGGTTGATGGGTATGGCGAAGCCGAGGCCTATCGAACCGGACCGGGCGCTGTCCTGTGTGGAGCCGCTGTCCGCCGAGCGGATGGCCGAGTTGATGCCGATGACCCGGGCCCGGGCGTCGAGCAGGGGCCCGCCGGAGTTGCCGGGGTTGATGGGCGCGTCGGTCTGCAGCGCGTCGACGTACGACACGTCGCTGCCATCGCCCTTCTCGCCGCCGGCCGTGATGGGCCGCTGCTTGGCGCTGATGATGCCGGAGGTGACCGTGCCGGCCAGATCGAAGGGGGCGCCGATGGCCACGACCGGGTCCCCGACCTGCACGTTGTCCGAGTTGCCCAGCGGCAGGGGGGTGAGTCCGCTGACGCCCTTCACCTTCACGACGGCGAGGTCGTAGCCGCTGTCCCGGCCGACGACCTCGGCCTTTGCGGTCTGCCCTCCGTTGAACGTCACGGTGATCTCGCCGCCGGATCCGGCGGGCTGTACGACGTGGTTGTTGGTGAGGATGTGCCCGCGGGTGTCGAGCACGAAGCCGGTGCCCGTGCCCTGCTCGCCGGCGCCGCTGACATGCAGGGTGACCACGCTGGGCAGGGCCCGTCCGGCGATCCCGGCCACGCTGTCGGCGTCCCGCGCGGAGGCCTCCTTCCCGGCCTGCGGCAGCTCGACGGTCCCGACACCCCCGTTGCGCTCCAGATACGTCCCTACGGCGCCTCCGAGCCCCCCGGACACGAGCGCGAGCAGTACGGCACCGAGCACGAGGGACTTCCTGCCCCGCCTGCGCCGCTGCTGCGTGCTGAGCACGGCGGCGCCGTTCTGCTGGAAGGGTCCCTGTCCCCCGGCGGGGCCGATGGCCGCCCAGGGGTCGTAGCGCTGCCAGGGGTCGGGGACGGGGGCGGCTGCTGGAGCACCGGCGTGAACCGGCACGGTCGGCATGGGCTCTGGGTCGCCGAGGGCGGCGGGGGCACCGGGAGCACCGGAAGACGCACCGGGAGCACCGGAAGACCCACCGGGGACGCCTGGGGCACCGGGGTGCGGCGTCTCGGCCGACGGGTGAGCGGGAGGCGCGGGATCGCCGGTGGCCGGGGCGGACGGTGTGCCGTGCGGCTCGGGCGGCGACGGCACGACTGCGGTGCCCGGCACGGCCGGCTGCCCCGGTATCGCCACGCCTTGCACGGGGAGCGTCGCCGGGTGCTGGACGGGCGGCGCGGGCGCCCAGGGGCCGGGTTCGCCATAGGGCGGGGTGCTGTACGGGTCGGGGTCGTGCAGCGGCCGGGGAGCATCCTGCACCGGCCCGGCGGGCGGGTGCACCGGCCGGGAAGCATCTTGCACCGGCCCGGCGGGCGGGTGCAGCGGCCGGGGAACATCCTGCACCGGCCCGCCGGGCGAGGCCGGGGCAACGGGGACGCCCGGTCCCCCGGGCGCCGACGCCGTCGGCTCTCCGGCGCTCTCGGTCACAACCGCCTCGGGGCGCCTCAACTCGTAGTCCCCGTCTCCGTCGTGCCGAGGCGCGGGACGGGGCAGCTCGAAGTCCCCGTCGGGGCCGGTCGAGGCCGGGGCCGTCACCGGCCCGGGCACACCGTTCCCGCCCGGGTCCTCCGCCACGACCTGGTCCCTACCCTCCGGCTCCCCCGCAAGATCCTGCGGCCGTGGACGGCTCCACCACTTCGCTTTCGTGGGCTTCCCCTCGTTCATGCTCTCCCCACAGCCGCGGCACGGCTCGTCGCGTTGGCCGCAGTTCCTCGAACCGGCGCCCGGCCACACCTCGGCCGCGGGCGACAACCCCCGGATTCAATCAGGTTCGCGGGCCGGTGCGCAGAGGCCGGTCAGTGAGCCGTGCGCGAGGAAACGGGGGAAGAGGGGGACGAGGGGGGCGAGGTCGGGACCGCGAGGGGCACGGCGAGCAGCGGAGCCGTGATCTCGGGGACCGCGGACCACGAGGTCAGGGCGGCGGGAGTGGCCGCCTCGAGCGGACGTATCAACGGGGACATGACGGCGGCTCCGGCCACCACCGGGGCGGTCAGCGCGTGGAACGCGTGGTGCCGGGCGGCGGACGGCACTCCGGGCAGCAGCGGGGCCGAGACCTCGGTCGGGGCGACCGGGGCGCGGCCGAGCATGCTCTCGCCGTGCACCGGCCCGAGCTGCGGCGCCGTCCGGCGGCGCTGGGACTCGGGCGTCGTCGCGGCGCCGGTGCCCTGGGTGCGCATCGGTGTGACGTTGCTCCCCGTGCCCTGGCCACCGCGGGCCTCCGCGTCGGCCGGGGTGCCGGTGGTGATGCCGCCCAGCGCGATCGCCGCCAGGGACACGGCACCGGCGGCCACGAACGCGAATCGCAGCCGCGAGGACGACCGGTCGCCGTCGTGCCGGCCCACGTCGTGGATGCGGAAGCCCCTCTCCGGGGACAGGCCCCGGTGGCCGGGCAGGAGGCCGCCGGTGTCGGAGGGGAGGCCGGGGTTTCCGCCCGGGGACCCGGGCACCACGGGCAGGTGCGACCGGGACGGGGCGTACCCGAACTCGAACCGCTCGCCGCGTTTCACACCGAAGGCCCCGGACGATCCGAACCGTCCGGACAGTCCTCCGGGCAGCCCTCCTCCGCCCGGCGGTGTGATCTCACCGTCCGGGCCGCCGCCCGCGGGTAGTCCCTGCAGGCGGGCCAGGAAACTCTCGGAAGGGGGCGGCGGGGCCGCCTCCGCGAAGACGTTCTTCAGCCGGCGCTGGGCGTCCACCTCCGCCTTGCACTTCGGGCAGGTGGCCACGTGCGCCAGTACGCGCTCACGCGCGTCATGACCGAGCTCTCCGTCCACCAGGGCGGAGAGTCGGTCTCCCAGATGCTGCTCTGCGAGGTGACCCTCGGAGGCTTTCGGCCGAGATCCGCTCACGCGCTCGCGCCCCCTCCTCCCAGGGCGGGAACACGGGGCACGAAGGAGCGGCGCTCGGCGCGGGCCTCCGGGGAGCGGTGCGCGAGAGCCTTGCGCAGCTGGGAGCGTCCGCGGTGGATCCGGGAGCGGACCGTGCCGAGCTTGACGCCGAGGGTCGCCGCGATCTCCTCGTACGACAGTCCTTCGATGTCGCACAGGACGACCGCGGCGCGGAACTCGGGAGCGAGGGTGTCGAGGGCCTGCTGGACGTCCGCGTCGAAGTGCGCGTCGTTGAAGATCTGCTGCGGCGTGGGCTCCTTGCTGGGCAGGCGCTCGGCCGCGTCCTCGCCGAGCGCGTCGAAGCGGATGCGCTGCTTGCGGCGGACCATGTCCAGGAAGAGGTTCGTGGTGATGCGGTGCAGCCAGCCCTCGAAGGTGCCCGGCGTGTAGGTCGACAGGGAGCGGAAGACGCGGACGAAGACCTCCTGCGTGAGGTCCTCCGCGTCGTGCTGGTTGCCGGTCAGACGGTAGGCGAGCCGGTAGACCCGGCCGCTGTGCGTGCTGACGATCTCCTCCCACGTGGGCGGAGTCCACGCCTGCCCGTCCGCGTCGGTGGTGAAGGTCGCGGTCTGGGCGAAGTCAGCGGCGTGACTGTGGTCAGCAGCGGTGTCGTTCACAGATGTCGGCCTGCCTGCCGGTCCGAGGAAGCGCCGGAGCACTCCTCCGCGATCCACAGGCGCAGCCGCACCTCCCCTGTCAGCTCTGGTGGTGTCCAGTGGAGCCCCTACCATAGCCACCTCGCCCGTTAGGACCGGATAAGTGGTTTTACGAGAGTTTGATCTGGGCTGATACGCCTCGTACTGCTGCGTGGGCCCTCGCTCGGCGTCCTGATCCACTGCCCGTCCCCCCGTCCCGGCGCACGCCGCTCGCTCTTCCCTTTAAACGACCGGTCCCATCTGCGGGTTCCCGTGCCCAACGGATACAGTCACGCCCAGGCATTCACGGGGACAGGAGAGGGTCATTACCGGCAACCGGCAGACGAGCTGGGCGTTCGCCGACGCCTATGTCGCCGAGGACGAAACGCTGCACTGGGCCCGGGACCGGGCCCGTGAGGCAGGGTTGCGCTCGGTGACGCCCGGCACGGGCGCCGCGCTGCGGTTGCTGGCCGCGTCGGTCGACGCGAAGGCCGTCGCGGAGATCGGGACCGGCTGCGGTGTCTCCGGAATCCATCTCCTGCACGGTATGCGGCCGGACGGTGTCCTGACGACCGTGGACCCCGAGCCGGAGCACCAGCAGTTCGCCCGTCAGGCCTTCCGTGCCTCCGGCTTCGCCAGCAACCGGGCCCGCTTCATCCCGGGCCGCGCCCTGGACGTGCTGCCCCGCCTCGCGGACGCCGGTTACGACCTGGTCTTCTGCGACGGTGATCGCCTGGAGGTCATGGACTACCTCGCCGAATCGTTGCGCCTGCTGCGTACCGGCGGGCTGGTCGTCTTCGAGGGCGCCTTCGCGAACGGCCGCACGGTGGATTCCGGTCCGCAGCCCACGGAGGTGCTGCGGCTGCGGGAGCTGCTGCGCGCGGTGCGCGAGAGCCAGGAGCTGGTGCCGTCGCTGCTGCCGGTGGGCGACGGGCTGCTGTGCGCGGTGAAACGCTAGCCGGGCCGCACGTTATCGGAGCGGGAGCCGGGGCAGGCGAGTGTCATCGGCGGGAAAACAGCCGCCCCGGCACCGAGGTGATGCCGGGGCAACTGAAAGGGTATGGTCGCTTCCGCGTCAGCCGACGACCTTCTTGAGGGCGTCGCCGAGCGCGTCGGCCTCGTCAGGGGTCAGCTCGACGACGAGCCGACCGCCGCCTTCGAGCGGAACGCGCATGACGATGCCCCGCCCCTCCTTGGTCACCTCGAGCGGGCCATCACCCGTTCGCGGCTTCATGGCCGCCATGCTCGTTCCCCTTCCTGAAACCCAGCTCATCGTCAAAGCCGACGGCCCCTGAGAAGGGCACACGTGCGGCCCTTGTGGCAGGACACGCGACACCGGCATCGAACACATTGCTTCCAAGCCATTATCCCGCATCTCAGGACCCGATGACCAACATCAGTCGGCATCGCTTGGGCAACGCACGCGAGCAAAACCACTCAATTCGGCGATGAGGCTGCGATACTCCGCCACCGCACACACTTCCGCCGAACCAATCCGGACGAGAATTGTTTGACGCAGGTCACACGTCCGGTCAGGTTCCCGGCCCGCGATCTCCGTCATGCTGTCCTGCAGACCCGGGGCGTACCGGCCGGTACGTCCCCGTTCCGCGACCCGGAGGGGATACGCCATGGCCGACACCGTGCTCTACGAGGTGAGCGACGGACTCGCGACGATCACGCTGAACCGCCCGGAGGCGATGAACGCGCTGAACGTGGAGACCAAGGTCGCCCTGCGGGAGGCGGTCGAGTCGGCGGCGGGCGACGCCGCGGTGCGGGCGGTGCTGCTGACCGCCGCCGGTGACCGGGCGTTCTGCGTCGGGCAGGACCTCAAGGAGCACATCGGGCTGCTGGCCGCGGACCGGGAGGCCGGGTCGGGGCAGACCATGAGCACGGTGCGGGAGCACTACAACCCGATCGTGCGGGCGCTGGCCGGGGCGGCGAAGCCGGTCGTCGCCGCCGTGAACGGGGTCGCGGCCGGGGCGGGCTTCGGCTTCGCGCTCGCCGCGGACTACCGGATCGTGGCGGACTCGGCGGCGTTCAACACCTCGTTCGCCGGGGTCGCGCTGACCGCCGACTCGGGCATCTCCTGGACGCTGCCGCGGGTGGTCGGCCCGGGGCGGGCCGCCGACCTGCTGCTCTTCCCGCGCAGCATCAGTGCGCAGGAGGCGTACGAGCTGGGCATCGCCAACCGGCTCGTGCCGTCCGCCGAGCTGCGCGCGGAGGCCGAGAAGGTGGCGCGGGCGCTGGCCGAGGGCCCGACGGTGGCGTACGCGGCGCTGAAGGAGTCGGTGGCGTACGGGCTGACGCACTCCCTGGAGGAGGCCCTGGAGAAGGAGGACGAGCTCCAGACCAGGGCCGGCTCCTCCGAGGATCACGCGATCGCGGTGCAGGCCTTCGTCAACAAGGAGAAGCCGAAGTACTTGGGCCGGTGAGTTCGGGGCGGTCGCGCCGTGGGGCTGCGGGTCCTATGTGGTTGATCGCGCCCCCGCGGCGGAGCCGCACATCGACTCAGCCCCGCGTCCCGGCGAGGCCCTTCTGGCCACGCAGGACTGCAGGTGATCGTCCACCAGGCCGCACGCCTGCATCAGGGCGTACGCCGTCGTCGGCCCGACGAAGCGCAGGCCCCGCTTCTTCAGGGCCTTGGACAGGGCCGTCGACTCGGGAGTGACGGGCGGGACGTCGGACAGGGTCTTCGGAGCCGGGCGGCCGACCGGATCGGGGGCGTGGGACCAGATCAGTCGGTCCAGTTCGCCCGGGGTCCATTCGGTCAGCGCACGCGCGTTGGCGAGGGTCGCGTCGATCTTGGCGCGGTTGCGGATGATGCCCGCGTCGGCCAGGAGGCGCTCGCGGTCCTCCTCGGTGAAGGCGGCCACCGAGGCGATCTTGAAGTCGGCGAAGGCGGCGCGGAAACCGGGCCGGCGGCGCAGGATGGTGATCCACGACAGGCCGGACTGGAAGGCCTCCAGGCTGAGCCGCTCGAAGAGCGCGTCGTCGCCGTGGACGGGGCGGCCCCACTCCTCGTCGTGGTAGGCGACGTACTCCGGGGCGGAGAGGGCCCAGGGGCAGCGCAGTGAGCCGTCCGGGCCGGCCAGGGCGGCGCCGTCGCTCACGGCCGGTCCTCCCGCTTCGGCTTGTCCATGGAGACGTGGTTCTCCTCGGCGGCGGGCACCGGCCCGTGGGCGGAGGCCGACCGGGCACCGGCCAGGGCGGACTCCAGGTCGGCGATGCGGGCGTCGCGCTCGGCGAGCTCGGCACCCAGGCGGCTGAGGGCGTCGTCCACGTCCGCCATGCGGTAGCCGCGGGCGGCCGGAGGGAAGCGCAGGCCTTCGACGTCCGCACGGTTGACCGGCCGGTCCGGGGGCAGCGGGTCCCGCAGCCGCTCGGGGGCGGCCTCGGGCAGCGGGCTGTTCTCGCCGCCGCCCACCACGGCGAGCGTCACCGCGGCGACCACGACGGCGAGCGCGACGACCAGGAACAGGAACATAACCATCGCGGGGCCCCCACGGTCGGACGGATCGGACGCTGCGGACGTCCTTCGAGTCGGATGTTGTCAGGCTCCGATCGTGCCATGCGAGTCCGACGGTTAGGGTCGCAGGCGGCGGAAGACGGGACGTACCCAGGAAAGGTCACAGGGGATGCTCAGGCTGGGCAAGCGGGAATTCGGACCACAAGAGCCGGTGATCATGGCGATCGTGAACCGCACCCCGGACTCCTTCTACGACCAGGGCGCCACCTTCCGCGACGAGCCGGCCCTCGCGCGTGTCGAGCAGGCGGTGGCCGACGGGGCCGCGATCATCGACATCGGCGGGGTCAAGGCCGGACCTGGCGAGGAGGTCACGGCCGAGGAGGAGGCCCGGCGGACGGTCGGGTTCGTGGCGGAGGTGCGGCGGCGGTTCCCGGACGTGATCATCAGCGTGGACACCTGGCGGGCCGAGGTCGGCGAGGCAGTGTGCGAGGCCGGGGCCGACCTGCTGAACGACGCGTGGGGCGGGATCGATCCAGGGCTCGCGGAGGTCGCCGCGCGCCATCGGGTGGGGCTGGTGTGCACGCACGCCGGCGGAGCGGAGCCGCGGACGCGGCCGCACCGGATCGAGTACGACGACGTCATGGCGGACATCCTGGGCGTGACGGTCGGCTTGGCCGAGCGGGCGCTCGCGCTGGGGGTGCCGCGAGAGTCGATCATGATCGATCCGGGGCACGACTTCGGGAAGAACACCCGGCACAGCCTGGAGGCGACGCGGCGGCTGGACGAGATGGTCGCCACGGGGTGGCCGGTGCTGGTGTCGCTGTCCAACAAGGACTTCGTCGGGGAGACGCTGGACCGGCCCGTGAAGGAGCGGGTCGTGGGGACGTTGGCGACGACGGCGGTGTCCGCGTGGCTGGGGGCGCAGGTGTACCGGGTGCACGAGGTCGCCGAGACGCGCCAGGTGCTGGAGATGGTGGCGACGATCGCGGGGCATCGGGGTCCTGCCGTTGCCCGGCGCGGGTTGGCCTGACTGAGGTACCAGGGGGCTCCGCCCCCTGGACCCCCCCGGGCCTGTGCCCACCCGCCGCCCGACACGGCCGGACAGGAGGCCGGGCTCGAAAAGACCTCTACCTGCCCGCCTCCTTCGACACGAGGGCCACCGCCTCGTCCACGTCGTCCGTCACGTGGAACAGCAGCAGGTCCTTCTCCGCCGCCTTGCCCTGGGCGATCACCGTGCCGCGGAGCCAGTCGACCAGGCCGCCCCAGTAGTCGCTGCCGAACAGGACGATCGGGAAGCGGGTGACTTTCTGGGTCTGGACCAGGGTGAGGGCCTCGAAGAGTTCGTCGAGGGTGCCGAGACCGCCGGGCAGGACGACGAAGCCCTGGGCGTACTTGACGAACATCATCTTCCGGACGAAGAAGTAGCGGAAGTTCAGGCCGATGTCGACGTACGGGTTCAGGCCCTGCTCGAACGGCAGCTCGATACCGAGGCCGACGGAGATGCCCTTCGCCTCGAGGGCGCCCTTGTTGGCCGCCTCCATCGCGCCCGGGCCGCCGCCCGTGATGACGGCGAAGCCCGCGTCGACCAGGCCCTGCCCCAGCCGCACGCCCGCTTCGTACTCGGGTGAGTCCGCCGGGGTCCGGGCCGAGCCGAAGACGCTGATCGCGGGCGGGAGTTCGGCGAGCGTGCCGAAGCCCTCGATGAACTCCGACTGGATGCGCAGCACGCGCCAGGGGTCGGTGTGGACCCAGTCGGAGGGGGCCCGCTCGTCCAGCAGCCGCTGGTCGGTGGTGCTGGCCTGTACCTGGTCCCGCCGCTGGAGGACCGGGCCCAGGCGCTTTTCCTCCGGCGGCTGCTTCTTCCCCTCGGGGTTGCCGGTCGCCATGTGCGCTCCCTCCGTCGTGCCTGTCTTTCCACCTCAGCGTAGATCTACGCGGGTTACGAACGAGGGACGTGAGCATGTCCGCGATGGAGCGCCGTAAACCCGAGGGGCGTCCGGCAGGCTCAGGCGGTCAGCCAGTTCCGCAGCCGCTCCTCGCCCGCGAGGATCTTGGCGATCTCCACGCGCTCGTCCCGCTTGTGCGCCAAGTGGGGGTTGCCGGGGCCGTAGTTGACCGCCGGGACGCCGAGCGCGGAGAAGCGGGAGACGTCCGTCCAGCCGTACTTCGGCATCGGGGTGCCGCCGACCGCCTCGATGAACGCCTTGGCCGCCGGGTGGGACAGGCCGGGCATCGCCGCGCCGCTGTGGTCGACGACCTCGAACTCGGCGACTCCGCAGTCCGCGAAGACCTCCCGGACGTGCGCGACGGCCTCCTCGGGCGTGCGGTCGGGTGCGTAGCGGAAGTTGACGGTGACGACGCACTCGTCGGGGATGACGTTGCCGGCCACTCCCCCGCTGATGCCGACCGCGTTCAGGCCCTCGCGATACTCCAGGCCGTCGATGACCGGCCAGCGGGGTTCGTAGGAGGCCAGCCGGGCGAGGATCGGGGACGCGGCGTGGATCGCGTTGGAGCCCATCCAGCCGCGCGCGGAGTGGGCCCGCTCGCCGGTGGTCTTCAGCAGGACCCGCAGCGTGCCCTGGCAGCCGCCCTCGACCTGGCCGTCCGACGGCTCCAGGAGCACCGCGAAGTCGCCCTCCAGCCACTCGGGGTGCGCCTCGGAGACGTGCTTGAGGCCGTTCAGCTCGGCGGCGACCTCTTCGTTGTCGTAGAAGACGAAGGTCAGGTCGCGGTTGGGGGCGGGGACCGTGGCCGCGATGCGCAGCTGCACGGCGACGCCCGACTTCATGTCGCAGGTGCCGCAGCCCCACAGGACGCCGTCCTCGTCGAGCCGGGAGGGGACGTTGTCCGCGATCGGGACGGTGTCGATGTGCCCGGCCAGGATCACCCGCTCCGAGCGGCCGAGGTTCGTGCGGGCCACGACGTTGTTGCCGTACCGGTCGACCGTCAGATGGGGCAGCGCGCGCAGTGCGGTCTCGATCGCGTCGGCGAGTGGCTTCTCGGTGCCGCTCTCGGAGCGGAAGTCGACGAGCCGGGCGGTGAGCTCCGCGGCGTCCAGCGTGAGGTCAAGCGAGGTGTCGGCCATGCCGTCGACCCTAACGCGCCAGACCGTGGCCTCACCGTCCCCACCCTGCTCATGCCACCCCGTACTCTCCAGTACCTTGTACGGCGTGCCAGAGCCGTCCTCTCCCAAGCGTCGTGGCCGCCTCTTCCGATGCGGAGCCGCCTTCATGGCCCTGCTCGCGGTCGCCGGTTACCTCGTCGTGCAGTACGTCACCGGCGGCTCGGGCGGACCGGGCTGCAAGGTCGTCTCCGGCAAGGGCGACGGGGCGTCGTACGAGTTCACGCCCGAGCAGGCGGTGAACGCGGCGACGATCACCGCCGTGGGGACCGGGCGCGGTCTGCCCGAGCGGGCCGTGACCATCGCGCTGGCGACGGCGCTGCAGGAGTCGGCCCTGCGCAACATCAAGCACGGCGACCGGGACTCCCTCGGCCTGTTCCAGCAGCGGCCCTCGCAGGGCTGGGGAACGCCGAAGGAGATCATGGACCCGACGTACTCGGCCGGTGAGTTCTACGAGCATCTGGTCAAGGTGCCCGGCTACACCCGGCTGCCGCTCACGGTCGCCGCGCAGCGCGTGCAGCGCAGCGGTTTCCCGCAGGCCTACGCCAAGCACGAGCCGGACGCCGCGCTGCTGGCCGCGGCCCTCACCGGGCAGTCCGCGGCCACGCTCACCTGCGACGGCCGCCCGGCCGCGACCCGGGCGTCGGGCCCGGACGGGGTGCGTGCCGCGCTCGTGCGTGACTTCGGGCGCGTCGTACTGGACCCGGCCGGCGCCGAGGTGGGCGGTGCGCCGAGGGGCACGCCCACGCCGTCCCCGAGCGCCACGGACGGGGACGGCGGGCGGACCGTGACACTGCCGGTGACCGCCGACACCACTGCGGCGACCGGGCGGAGCCCGGGCCTGCGCGGCTGGCAGCTGGCGCACTGGGCCGTGGCCAACGCCTCCGAGCTGCACATCGCGCGCGTCACCTACGCGGGGCGGGAGTGGGTGGCGGGGAACACCGCCAGCCAGTGGCGCAGCGCCACGGAAAAGGGCACCGCGGGTGCGGAACGCGCCGCGGACGCCGTCCGTATTGTCACGATGCAGTAGATCGCGCAGGGGTACGGGAACTCACCCTTGGGCGTTATGCGTGCGCCTGTGAACCGAGGGTGTGCGCAGGTTTTCGCAGCCTCACCCGGGAACTCCTGAAAACCCTTGGGCGCACAGGGCCGGAAGGGATGGGGCGGCCTTTCCGGCGGGGGCCTTTTCGCCCGTTTGTCCGCAGCCGATTATGCGACGCATTACCAACTCTTTACGTTCCCTCGCCGCAACCTTCGCGGGTTTCAAGCGGTAGTCACTGCGTCCGAGCCGGGGGTCGATCACAGCCAGTCGATCAACGCCCGGTGCCGGTCGGACACTTCACGAACCTCTGTTCTCTCCCGTTGAAGGAGCACCATGTCCCTCCCCCTGACCCGCCGTATCGCCCGTGCCGCGCTGATCGTCGCTGCGGGAGCGGCTGCCGGGGTCGGTGCGGCCGGCTCCGCCAGTGCGGCCCCCGAGCTGCCGGCCAACCCGAACCTCGGCGGACTGACCGCCCTGGACGGGGCGAATGTCGGCAGGACCGTCGACGGCGCGACGACGGACGTCTCCAAGTCCGCGGGTGACACCGGCAGCAAGACCGTCAAGAAGGCGGTGCCGACCGCGGGCAAGCTCGGCGGCAAGACGGTCAAGAAGGCCACGCCCGTCGCACAGAAGGCGGCCGGTGCGGCGGCGGGCTCCGCCGGGAAGCTCGTCGGTGAGGCAGCCGGTTCGGCCCAGGGCGGTCTGCCGACGGACTCCCTGACGAAGGGCGGCGTGCCCTCCACGGGCACCCTGCCGACGAAGGGCCTGCCGGTCGGCTGACGCCAAGCCCCACGTCCGAGGCCTGAGGGGCCCGGGGAAGCTTCCCGGGCCCCTCAGGCCTGTACTCACCGCGGCAGCGGTCACAGACGCCGTACCGCCGCCGCCACCCTCTCGTCCGTCGCCGTCAGTGCCACCCGGACGAACTCCGCGCCGGCCGGGCCGTAGAAGTCGCCGGGGGCCACGAGGATGCCCCGCTTGGCGAGGTGGTCGACCGTGTCCCAGCAGGACTCGCCCCTGGTGGCCCACAGGTAGAGGCTGGCCTCGCTGTGCTCGATGCGGAAGCCGTGGGTCAGCAGGGCCTCGCGAAGCAGCTCGCGGCGGGACGCGTAGCGCTCGCGCTGGACACGGACGTGCTCGTCGTCGCCGAGGGCCGCGATCATCGCCGCCTGCGTCGGGGCCGACGTCATCATGCCGCCGTGCTTGCGGATCTCCAGCAGCGGGCCGAGGACCGCCGGGTCACCGGCCAGGAAGGCCGCGCGGTAGCCGGCGAGGTTCGAGCGCTTGGAGAGCGAGTGGACGGAGACGATGCCGTCGTAGGAGCCGCCGTTGACGTCCGGGTGCAGGACCGAGACCGGGTCGGCCTCCCAGCCCAGCTCCAGGTAGCACTCGTCGGAGAAGAGCAGGACGCCGTGCGAGCGGGCCCAGGCGACGATCCGGGTCAGCTCTTCCTTGGAGAGGACCTTGCCCGTGGGGTTCGACGGGGAGTTCAGCCAGAGGAGCTTCAGGCCGTCGGGGTCCAGCTCCGTCGGGTCGTCGTAGGCCTCGTGGTCGGCGCGCGCCAGCCGGGCGCCGACCTCGTACGTCGGGTAGGCCAGGCGCGGGTAGGCCACCCGGTCGCCGGGGCCGAGGCCCAGCTGGGTCGGGAGCCAGGCGACGAGTTCCTTGGAGCCGACGATCGGCAGCACGTGGCGGTGGGTGACGTCCCGGGCGCCGAGGCGGCGCTCGACCCAGCCGGTGATCGCGTCGCGCAGTTCGGGCGTGCCCCAGACGGTCGGGTAGCCCGGCGAGTCGGCAGCGGCCACCAGTGCTTTCTGGATCCGCTCGGGCACCGGGTCGACGGGGGTGCCGACGGACAGGTCGACGATGCCGTCCGGGTGGGCGGCCGCCGTGGCCTTGTACGGGGTCAGCTTGTCCCAGGGGAAGGTGGGCAGGCGGTCGGAGACTGCGGACACGGGTTCTGGCTCACTTTCTGGTACGTACGAGCCGGTGACGGCAAACGCCTCGGCCCCGTACGGCGATCACGGGGTGATCAGGCCGTACGGGACCGAGGCGGCACGGAGTGCGGGCCGCTCTTACTGGTTCTGCGGCGGCAGCGCGGCGACGAAGGGGTGGTCGCGCTCGATCAGCCCCAGCTTGCTGGCTCCGCCGGGCGAACCGAGCTCGTCGAAGAACTCGACGTTCGCCTTGTAGTAGTCCTTCCACTCCTCGGGAGTGTCGTCCTCGTAGAAGATCGCCTCGACCGGGCAGACCGGCTCACAGGCACCACAGTCGACGCATTCGTCCGGGTGGATGTACAAGGACCGCTGGCCCTCGTAGATGCAGTCGACCGGGCACTCCTCGATGCACGCCTTGTCCTTGACGTCGACACAAGGCTGCGCGATGACGTAGGTCACGCTGTCGTTCCTCCTCGATAGGGCGCTGGCGGGCCTCCTCAGGCTCCGCCGCCTGGCGCGCGGGAGCGCGGCGTCGTCGATGCCCGCCCCTAGTATCTCCGTTCCTGGGCATGATCCGAACAGGAGGGGTGAACTGACCTGTGGAAATCTCTGCCGCCGGGCGACTCGAGGTCCGCATCACCACTGCTGACGTGGGCAAACGGGTCTCCGTACGGAGCTTGATCGAACATGGCGCTCCGGGTGAGAAGTTCACCGACACGGTCGGTGTTCTCACATCATGGGACAACGGTGTGCTGCTCATCACACGGAAGAGCGGCGAAAGCGTCCGTATCGCGGAATCGGCGCTGGTCGCGGGCAAGACCGTGCCCGCCGCACCGGCGCGTCGCCGCGGTCCCGCCGCCTCCTACGAGGAGCTGGCCCGGGTCGCCGCGCGGGCCTGGCTGCCCGTGGAGAGCGAACGGCTCGGCGAGTGGGAGCTGCGGGCCGCGTCCGGGTTCACGCGGCGGGCCAATTCGGTGCTGCCGCTGGGTGAGCCGGGCGTGCCGCTGGACGAGGCGCTGGACGCCGTGCGGCAGTGGTACGGCGAGCGCGGACTGCCCGCCTACGTGCAGACCGCGACCGGGGCCGAGGGCACGCAGGAGCTGCTCTGCGCCGAGCTGGAGGGGCGGGGCTGGGTGCGGGAGGTGACCGCCGAGCTGTGGGTCGGACCGCTGGCGTCGATCGCCGACCGGGGTGATCCGGCGGGGGTCGTGCTGTCCCGGGAGGCCGATGAGGCCTGGCTGGGCCGGTATCAGCGCAAGGGCGTGAGCGGGGTGGCGTTGCGGGTGCTTCAGGGCGGGCCCTCCGTGTGGTTCGCGAGCATGCCCGGGCCGACGGGGCCCACCGCCATCGGGCGGTGTGTCGTCGACGGGCGGTGGGCCGGCTTCGCCGCCGTCGAGGTCGATCCGGCGCTGCGGCGGCAGGGTCTCGCCACGGCCGTGATGGCGGCGCTGGCCCGCCGGGCGCTCGACGAGGGCGCGTCGGCCGCGTGGCTCCAGGTCGAGGCCGAGAACACGGCAGCGCGGGCGCTGTACGCCCCCATGGGCTTCGCCGCGCACCACGCCTACCACCACTACCGGGCGCCGGACGCCGACGGCACCGGCCGGTAACCGATCGTCGCGAGAGGGCACGAGCCAGCCATGCGTCCCCCGTATCCCCCGTCCCCCGAGCGTTCCGCCGAGCTGCGTCGGCGGTTCGCCGAGGAGGCCCGGTCCGAACGGCCCGATCTGTCGACGCTGTGCCTGCTGGTGGGTGCGGAGGCGGACGGGGAGCTGGACGAGGCGGGTCTGGACGCCGCACAGGTCGAACTGGACCGGCTGGCCGGGCTGCTGCCGTACCGGCCCGCCGGGCCGCGGGCCTGGGCGGTCGCCCTGCGGGAGCTGCTCGGCGACCGGATGGGGTTCCACGGCACCCCGGGCGACTACCAGCGTCTGGAGTCCTCGCTGCTGCACGAGGTACTGGTGCGGCGCAGGGGGCTGCCGATCCTGCTGTCCGTGGTCTGGATGGAGGTCGCCAGGCGGGCGGGGGCACCGGTGTACGGGGTGGCCCTGCCGGGGCACTTCGTGGTCGGGTTCGGGCCCGACGAAGGGCAGGTGCTCGCCGATCCGTTCGGCGGGGGGCGGGTGCTCAGCGGGACCGACGCGGAGTTGCTGGTGGCCGGGGCGACGGGGGCGCGGCTGGATACGGCGATGTTGCGGCCGGCGGATCCGCTGGAGGTGGTGCTGCGGATCCTGAACAACGTGCGGGCGTGGGCCGCGGCCCGTCCCGAGCGGTCCGATGTGGCGTTGTGGGCGGTGGAGTTGTCGTTGCTGCTGCCTTCGCATCCGGCGCGGTTGCGGTACGAGCGGGCGCAGTTGCTCGTACAGCGAGGGGAGTTCGTGGCCGGGGCCGTGGAGTTGGAGGCCTATGCGGAGGTCGTCTCGGCGGTGGACGAGGGGGCCGCGGAGCGGGTGCGGGGGGAGGCTTTCGCGGCTCGGGCGATGTTGAACTGACGCCTTCTCGCCTCACGGGGTTCCCGTGATCTCGCGTGTGCGGGTGCGTGCGGGTGCGGGTGCGTGCGGGTGCGGGTGCGGGTGCGTGGAGGCTGGTCGCGCAGTTCCCCGCGCCCCTTCGGGGCCCGGTCCACAGCGCGAGTGCGGGTTGTTCGTGGCCGGTCGCGCAGTTCCCCGCGCCCCTTCGAGACCCGGTCCACAGCGCGTGCGCAGGTTGTTCGTGGCCGGTCGCGCAGTTCCCCGCGCCCCTTCGGGGCCCGGTCGACGGCGCGTGCGCGGGTTGTTCGTGGCTGGTCGCGCAGTTCCCCGCGCCCCTTCGAGACCCGGTCCACAGCGCGAGTGCGGGTTGTTCGTGGCCGGTCGCGCAGTGCCCCGCTGGATGGCCGAGCAGCAGATCGAGGGTGGTGGACTTGCCGGCACCGTTGGGGCCGAGCAGTGCCACGGTCCCCCCGGGCCTGAGGTCGAGGGTCAGCCCGGCCACGGCCCGGACGGCGTCGAGCGCCTTGCTCACCTGGTCGAACGCGACCACCGAAGCTGTCGTCGTCATGGGGACATCGTGGCTTCGGGGGTGTCGGCGGGGGCAGTGCCGGGTGTCCGGAGTGCCGCATGACGGTTGTCATGCCCGAGAGGTGACGGCGAGAGCCCCCGGCCCTCATCCCTCATCGGGCGGGGGCTCTCGTGCGGCGGGTGGCCGGAGGTCAGTTCGGCTTGGTGTCGATGACTCCGACGCGCTCCGCGGGCGTCTTGCCGCGCAGGGCCTTGCGCAGGGCCGTGACGACGTCCTGCGGCGTGACGTCGCGCTTGCCGCTCGCGCCCTCGATCTGCACGCCGTCGAAGGTCGTGCCGTACGCCTCCTTGAGCGCCTTGAGGTTGTACGTGTCCACGAGCTTGCCGTCGACGGCCTTGAAGCTGAGGATCTTCGGCAGCGACAGCGCACCGAACGGGATGCTGTGCGCCGGGTCGGTCTGCACGAAGGCCTTGGCCGACATCGCGGGCTGCGCGAAGTCCTTCAGCACCCGGTCGACCTCGGCGTTCGAGACGGTCGGCTGCCGGGTGGTGGTCGGGAGGTTCACCGTGCCGGGCGTGCCGGTCTCCACCTGGGTGCGGTACGCCTCCTCCACCACCGTCGTCGACTTGGCGAGGTCGATGCCCTTGCCGGTCTTGCCGTACACGGGGACGGCCTTGCCGCCCTTGAACTCGATCGTGCCGTCGGTCGACGCGCCGGAGCCACCCGCCGCCTCCTCCAGGGACGCGTGCAGCTTCTCCTCGTCGACCGGCATGACCGGCGTGACGGCACGGTGGTTGCCGAAGACCGAGCCGATCACGGAGACCGGGTTGTAGTCGCTCTTCGCCGCCGCGTCGGCCGTGGCGTCCATGTCGAACTGCAGGCCCGCCTTGTCCGGGTCGAGGGCGACGGTCTTGCCGCCCACCGACAGCTTCAGCGGCGTGCCGACGCGGTCGTCGAAGGCCTCGTCGAGCTTCCTTACGGCGCCGTCGCGGGTGGTGCCGCCGATGTCGACGCCGAGCACGGTGGTGCCCTTGGGCACGTCGGTGCGGTTCATCAGCAGACCGGCGCCGTACACGCCACCGGCGAGGACGACCACGCCGACGGCCACCAGCACGAGCTTGCTGCGCCCCTTCTTCTTCGGCGCCTTCGAGGAACTCGCCGGGGGCGGCGAGACCGGCTCGGGCAGCTTCGGAGCGGCGTGGGGCACCGGGCCGTCACCGGGGGCGCCCGGGGCGAACGGCGAGACCCCGCCGGACGGTACGACGGGAATGCCGCTGGTGACGGTGTGCCCGGAGACGTTGTCGTGCCGGGGGCCGTAGCCCGGGCCGTCCGACGGCTCGGGGGCCGGCTTCTGCGGGGTCAGGATGGCGGTGTCGTCGCTCATGCCACCGCCGGGGCCCGCGGTGCCGGGAGCAGGGGTGCCGGCGAGCGGGCCCTTGCCCGCGGGGCCGCCAGGCGCTCCGGGGGCGCCGGGGCCGCCGCCCATGGCACCGGGGCCGCCGGGAGCACCGGGGCCACCCGGTCGGCCGGGCTCGTGGAAGGCACCGGGGGCTCCGGGGCCGCCGGGCCCACCGGGGCGGCCGGGCTCGTTGAAGGCACCAGGAGCTCCGGGGCCGCCGGGCCCGCCGGGCTCGTTGAACGCCTCGGGGCCACCGGACCTGCCCGGGGCACCGAAGCCACCGGGGCCGGATGCGCCAGGGCCGCCGGGGGCAGTGGGGGCGCCGGGGCGGCCGGGCTCGTTGAACGCCTCGGGGGTGCCGGGCCTGCCCGGGGCACCGAAGCCGCCGGGGCCGGATGCGCCAGGGCCGCCGGGGGCGTTGAAGGCGTCCGGACCGCCGGGTCCGCCCGGCGCGTTGCCGAAGCCGCCAGGAGCGCCAGGAGCGTCGAAGCCGCCGGGGCCACCCTGCCCGCCGGGTGCGTCGAAGCCGCCCGGGCCGCCGGCCGACGGCACCGTCGGGCCGTCGCCGGTGACCGGTCCGCCGGTCGGGCCGGTCGGGCCCTGCGACCCGGGACCGCCGGACGGACCGCCGTAGCCACCCTGCCCGTTCTGCCCGTTCTGCCCGTCGCGGCCGTTCTCGGAGAAGTACGGCAGGTCGTCGCGGCGCGGTTCGCCGCCGCCCGGGGCGGGACGCGAGCCGTTGCCCAGCGGGCCCGCCGCGAGGGCCTCGGTGACGTCGAAGGAGCCGGTGCCGCCGCCGTGCCCGGGCGCGACGGGGCCGCCGGTCGCGCCGCCCGGAAGCCCGGCACCGTTCGTACCGCCGGACCGGGAGCCGCCCGGCGCGCCCATGGAGCCGACCACACCTCCGGGCCGCCCGGTACCCGGCCGCGTCCCACCGGACGCACCGGCACCGGAACCCGGCGCATCGGCACCAGGACCGCCCGCCGCCGGGCGCGAACCGCCCGGCATCCCGGCTCCGTTCGTGGAGCCGCTGCCCGGACCGCCCTTGCCGCCGCCCGACTTGCGCGGCGCGAACCAGTCGCTGGCCGGCTTGTCGTCGCCCGGCTGGCCGGGCTCGGCGGGAGGCTCGACCGGTGCCGGGGACGGGGCGGTGCCCGGTGTCGTCGGCGCCTCACCGCGGGTGTCGGCGTCGGCCGTGCCCTCCGCCTCAGCGACGGGCTTGCGCACCACCACGGGCGGAATGGGCCGCGACCCGGGGATGTTGATCCGGATCCGGGTCGTCAGCGTGGTCTCGGTCTTGCGTTCCTCCGGCCGCGTGGCGGAACGGCCCGCGTCCGCACCGGCGTCGGAGACCGTCGGGGTCCCGTACGGCGGCGTACCCGACGGGTAGGCGGCTCCGCCGCGCCCGTTGGGCCCGGAGGACGGAGTGTCAGTTTCACGACTCAAGGCAGGTTCTCCCGGTTGGCTCCGCCGCCCGACACAACCTCACGCGGGCAGCTCGGCGGCGCGCACCACCATACTGGCCACTTCTCGCCCGTATCCCGTGACCGTCGTGGAAACCCACACCGGACCCCCACGGCCACGTCCTGGCGAAGTGGTACGTCACTCGGCAAGTCGGACGGGACCGCCGTCCGGTTGCCGCCCCGGGGCGAGGGTGGCACAGATCACAGCCACGGCGATGCCTCCGAGCAGGAAGAGATAGGAGCCGCTCCCCGCGGCGAAGACGAAGTCGCCCTCGGGACGGCTGGCGGTGAGCAGGACGACGGCGAGCATCCAGCCGGCGGCGGCCGCGACGCCTCCCGCCCGGCCGCGGACGACCCATGAGGCGCCCAGGACGGCTCCGGCCTCTCCGGCCAGGGCGAGCAGCAGCCCGCCCGGGAACCACCCGGGCTGCACCAGGGCCCCGGCGACGCCGACCACGGCGCCGAGCACGAAGAAGCCGAGGCAGGCGCCGACGCGTCCGGCGGTGGGCGGGCGCATCGGCTGGGCCAGCATCGGCGTCCGGCCGCTCATGAGGCCTCCTCGAGACCGGCGAACAGGTCCGTCTCCCGCTCGCCGGGGCCCGCCTCACCGCGCACCAGCTCGTAGTACTCGGTGGTGAGGATCGGCTGGGCGAGTTCGTTGGACAGCACGAAGTACGGCCCGTCCACGGTGATCTGGGTGGCGTGGGCGCGCATCGCGGCGGCCTTGGCGGCGGCGTGGGCGGTGCCGTCGATCACGGTGGTGATCCGCTCCTCGGGCACGACACCCGGGACGTCGTCGGCGTCGGCCGCCTTGGTGAAGGCCGTGCCGGGCAGGTCCTCCCTCAGCCGCGCGAAGGACTCCTCCACAACCGGCCGGGGAACCCGGTTCCAGTAGACCTTGGGGATCGGCAGGCCGGCGTCGGCGGACAGTTCCGCGGCGCGCATGGCGACGCGGTGGGCCTGGATGTGGTCGGGGTGACCGTAGCCGCCGTTGTCGTCGTAGGTGACGAGAACCTGGGGGCGTACCTCGCGGATCACCTCGACGAGGTGCGCGGCGGCCCCGTCGACGTCGGCCTGCCAGAAGCAGCCGGGGTCGTCGTTGTCGGGCAGGCCCATCATCCCGGAGTCGCTGTAGCGCCCGGCACCGCCGAGCAGGCGGAAGTCCGTCACGCCGAGCTCGGCCATGGCGGCGGTGAGCTCACGGCGACGGTGCCGGCCCAGGGCGGCACCGCTCAGGTGGGCGAGGTCCGGTGGAATGACCTCGCCGCGTTCGCCGAGGGTGCAGGTGACCAGGGTGACGTGGGCACCCTCGGCCGCGTACCTGGCCATCGTCGCGCCGTTGTTGATCGACTCGTCGTCCGGGTGCGCGTGCACCAGCAGCAGACGCCGGTCGGGCAGTTCCGTCATGGGACCAGCCTACGAGGTCCCACGACGCTCAGAACTTGATGCTGCCGATCATGCCCGCGATGTTCGTCGTCAGCTCGCTGATCGTGGGAGCGACGGTCGAGGAGGCGAGGTAGAAGCCGAGCAGCATGCAGACGATCGCATGCCCCGCCTTCAGTCCCGACTTCTTGATCAGCAGGAAGACGATGATCGCCAGCAGCACCACCGCCGAAATCGAGAGTGCCACGGCGGTTCACCTCCAAAGATCCACGAGGGCGCGAGGGGGTCGGACTATGGGGGCATCAAATCCGTACAGCAGCCAGCAGGTTCATACCCACTATGCGACATTGATCATAACTATCCCTCTGCGCGCATCGATCGGCGCACGGCCGCACAAGGGGGCGCATGGCCAATATGGTCAGGGCATGACGACCGAGCCTCACTCCTTCCCCCGACGGCACGCCCGTACCCAGCGCTTCACGCTCGGCGCGCCCCGTTCGTTCACCGTGGCGCCCGACGGTTCGCGTGTCGTGTTCCTGCGCTCCGGTTCCGGTACGGACCGGGCGAATTCGCTCTGGGTCCTCGACACGGAGGAGGGCTCGGAGCGCGTTGCCGCCGACCCGCGTGCCCTGCTGGGCGGTGCGTCGGAGGACCTCTCACCCGAGGAACGGGCCCGGCGCGAACGCAGCCGCGAAGGCGGGGCCGGCATCGTCGGGTATGCCACCGACACGGCCGTCGAGTTGGCCTCTTTCGCCTTGTCGGGGCGGCTGTTCGCGGCCGAGCTGCGGGCCGGGACGGCGCGTGAACTGTCCGTGCCGGGGCCCGTGATCGACCCGCGTCCGTCGCCCGACGGGCGGCACGTCGCGTATGTCGCGCAGGGCGCCCTGCGGGTGGTGGGCGCCGAGGGAGAGGACGACCGGGCGCTCGCCGAGCCGGAGTCGGAGAATGTCTCATACGGACTGGCCGAGTTCATCGCGGCCGAGGAGATGGGGCGTTCGCGGGGCTTCTGGTGGGCTCCGGAGTCGGACCGGCTGCTCATGGCGCGGGTGGACGACACGCCGGTGCGGCGCTGGTGGATCGCCGACCCCGCCCATCCGGAACGGGAGCCGCAGCGGGTGCCGTACCCGGCGGCGGGCACCGGCAACGCGGAGGTGCGGCTGTTCGTGATCGGCCTGGACGGGCTGCGGACGGAGGTCACCTGGGACCGGGTGCGCTACCCGTACCTGGCACATGTCCACTGGTCAGCGGCGGGCGCGCCGCTGCTGCTGGTACAGGCGCGCGACCAGCGCAGCCAGCTGATCCTGGCCGTGGATCCGGACTCGGGCGCGACTCGGATGGTGCACGCCGATGAAGATCGAACATGGCTTGATCTTTTCCCCGGGGTGCCGTGCTGGAGCCCGTCCGGTCAGCTGGTGCGGATCGCCGACGAGGGCGGGGCGCGCGTGCTGGCGGTCGGGGACCGGCCGCTCACCGGCGCTCAGCTGCACGTCCGGGCCCTGCTGGACGTCTCCGCCGACGACGTGCTGATCTCGGCGTCGGCGGGCGCGGAGGCCGCCGGGGAGGCGGAGACGGGCGAGGTGCACGTGTACCGGGTGAACGAACTCGGCGTGGAGCGCGTCTCGCGGGAGCCGGGCGTGCACGCGGCGGTGCGGGCCGGGGAGGTGACGGTCCTGGTCTCGGCGGCACTGAACCGGCCAGGTTCACTGGTGCAGGTCCTGCGCGACGGAAAACCGACCAGGACTGTCCCTTCGTATGCCGAAAATCCTGGTATGTCCCCCCGCGTGACGCTCACCGAGGGGGGCGCACGGCGCATCCCGTGCGCCGTGCTTATGCCTCGGGACTACGACGGTGACACCCCACTGCCGGTGCTCATGGACCCGTACGGAGGTCCGCACGGCCAGCGGGTGGTGGCCGCGCACAACGCCCACCTCACCTCGCAGTGGTTCGCGGACCAGGGCTTCGCGGTCGTGGTCGCGGACGGCCGCGGCACCCCGGGCCGCTCCCCCGCCTGGGAGAAGGCGATCCATCACGACTTCACGCTGTCGCTGGACGACCAGGTGGAGGCCCTGGAGGACCTCGCGAAGCGCCACCCCCTGGACCTGTCCCGGGTGGCCATCCGCGGCTGGTCCTACGGCGGCTGGCTCGCGGGCCTGGCGGTGCTGCGCCGCCCGGACGTCTTCCACGCCGGCATCGCGGGCGCACCGGTGACGGACTGGAGCCTGTACGACACCCACTACACGGAGCGCTACCTGGGCACTCCGGCGGAGCACCCGGAGGCGTACGCGAAGAGCTCCCTCGTCACCGCCGAGGGTCTGTCCTCCCCCGCCGAGCCGCACCGCCCCCTGATGGTCGTGCACGGCCTCGCCGACGACAACGTCGTGGTCGCCCACGCCCTGCGCCTGTCCTCGGCCCTGCTGGCCGCCGGCCGCCCCCACGAGGTGCTGCCGCTGTCCGGCGTCACCCACATCACCCCGCAGGAACAGGTCGCCGAGAACCTGCTCCTCCTCCAGGTCGACTTCCTCAAGCGCTCCCTGGGCATCACGACCCCCTGAACACGGCGACGGGCCGGAACGCCTCCCGGCGTCCCGGCCCGTCTACGGCACCCGCACGGCCGTACGCTGACCAGCCTGACGTGTCCGTATATCGGAACAGGGTCGGCGAAGTTGCCTGCGTGTTAACGCAGTTGGCCGGGATCGCCGGGCCGTGGGACGAGGCCGGACGGCACCGTTCCCGGCACCCCAGGGGGATGCCGGGAACCAAGGTGACGAGGTCAGGCCGCGTGGACCACGTCCTTTTCCTCTGCGAAGTGGCAGGCCGACTCGTGGGCCGCCGGGGTGTCCGCGCCCTGAAAGCGCTCGGGGATGGCCAGGAGCGGGATCTCCTGGGCGCACTTGTCCTGGGCCTTCCAGCAGCGGGTGCGGAAGCGGCAGCCCGAGGGCGGGTTGGCCGGGGACGGGACGTCGCCGGTGAGGATGATCCGCTCGCGCCCCTCGCGGGACTCCGGGTCGGGGACCGGGACGGCCGACAGCAGCGCCTGGGTGTAGGGGTGCGTCGGGTGGTCGTAGATCTCCGTGTCCGAGCCGATCTCGGCCATCTTGCCGAGGTACATCACACCCACGCGGTCCGAGATGTGCCGGACGATCGACAGGTCGTGCGCGATGAAGAGATACGAGAGGTTGAACTCGTTCTGCAGCTTCTCCATCAGGTTGATGACCTGCGCCTGGACGGACACGTCCAGCGCGGAGACCGGCTCGTCGCAGATGATGATCTCGGGGTTCAGGGCCAGGCCGCGGGCGATGCCGATGCGCTGGCGCTGACCGCCCGAGAACTGGTGCGGGTAGCGGTTGATGTACTCGGGGTTGAGGCCGACGACGTCCAGGAGGTCCTGGACCTTGCGCCGGCGGTCGCCCTTCGGCGCCACCTCGGGGTGGATGTCGAAGGGCTCGCCGATGATGTCGCCCACCGTCATACGGGGGTTGAGCGAGGTGTAGGGGTCCTGGAACACCATCTGGATGTTCCGGCGGACCGCCTTCAGCGCACGCCCGGACAGCTTGGTGATGTCCTGGCCCTTGTAGAAGATCTCGCCCGCGGTCGCCTTCTCCAGCATCATCAGCAGCTTGGCGACGGTGGACTTGCCACAGCCGGACTCGCCCACGATGCCGAGCGTCTCGCCCTGGTAGAGGTCGAAGGAGACCCCGTCCACGGCCTTGACCGCGCCGATCTGACGCTTGAACAGGATGCCCTGGGTCAGCGGGAAGTGCTTGACCAGGTTGCGCACCTGCAGGATCGGCTCACCGCGCTCGACCGGCGCCTCGATGGCGGCGACGGCCTCCTCGTCGGTGGCCGCGTCGACCGTCTCGACCTCGGTGACGTTGGGGGTGGCGTCCATGGACTCGTCCTTCTTGTCCGGCTCAGCCATGGATCGTCTCCTTCCAGAAGTGGCACGCGCTGCCGCGGCCGACCAGCTCGCCGCCGTCCCGCTCGGTGACCGGGTGCAGCGGCGGGATGTCCGTACGGCAGATGTCCTGCGCCTGCGGGCACCGCGGGTTGAAGGCACAACCGGACGGGATACGCGTCAGGTTGGGCGGCAGGCCCTTGATCGCGTACAGGTCCTGGCCCTTCTGGTCCAGGCGCGGGATCGACTCGAGCAGACCCTTGGTGTAGGGGTGTGCGGGCCGCTTGTACAGCTCGTGCACGGGCGCGGTCTCCACGATCCGGCCCGCGTACATCACGGCGATCTTGTCCGCGACGTCGGCGACCACGCCGAGGTCGTGGGTGATCAGGATCAGGCCCATGTTGTACTCGCGCTGCAGCTCCGCGAGCAGGTCCATCACCTGGGCCTGGACCGTCACGTCGAGGGCCGTCGTCGGCTCGTCGGCGATGATCAGGTCCGGCTCCAGGGCGAGCGCCATCGCGATCATGATGCGCTGGCGCATACCGCCGGAGAACTGGTGCGGGTAGTCGCCGACGCGCTCCTTGGCGGCCGGGATCTTCACGCGGTCCATCAGCTCGATGGCCTTGGCCTTGGCGTCCTTCTTGCTCAGGCCCTGGTGGACGCGGAACATCTCGCCGAGCTGGTAGCCGACGGACAGCACGGGGTTCAGCGCGGACAGCGCGTCCTGGAAGATCATGGCGATCTTCCTGCCGCGGATCTTGCGCCGGGCGTCAGCCGACATGGTGAGCATGTCCTCGCCCCGGTACAGGATCTGACCCTGCGGAATCCGCCCGGGCGGCATGTCCAGGATGCCCATGATCGCCTGGGCGGTCACGGACTTGCCGGAGCCGGACTCGCCGAGCACGGCGAGGGTCTCGCCGGAGCTCACGGTGTAGTTGACGCCGTTGACGGCCTTGGCCACACCGTCACGGGTGTGGAACTCGACGTGCAGGTCGCGCACTTCGAGCAGGGGGACGTCACCCTCGGCCGCGCCGCGCGGCTCGGGGACGTTCCGGGTCTTGTCGATGGTGGTCACGTACGCCCTCCTCAGCGCAGCTTCGGGTCAAGGGCGTCGCGGACCGCGTCGCCGAGCATGATGAACGCGAAGACCGTGAGGCTGAGCATGCCGGCCGGGAACAGCAGCGTGTGCGGGTTGTCCCGGATCACCTTGCTGCCCTCGGAGATGTCGATGCCCCACGAGATCGTCGGGTCGCTGAGGCCGAGGCCCAGGAAGGACAGCGTAGCCTCCGCGGAGATGTAACCGCCGAGGGCGATCGTGGCCACGACGATGGTCGGCGCGACGGCGTTCGGCATCACGTGGCGGAACAGGATCCGCGTGGTGCCGGCGCCGAGCGCCCGGGCCGCAGTCACGTAGTCCGCCTGCTTCGCCGTGATCACCGAGCTGCGCATGACGCGGGCGATCGAGGTCCAGCCCAGGAAGGCCAGGGCCAGGATGACCACGTACACCTTGCGCTCGGTGAAGGCGTTCAGGACGACCATCGTGCCGAGCAGGAACGGCAGGCCGAAGAAGATGTCGACGACCCGGGAGATCACCGAGTCGATCCAGCCGCCGAAGTAGCCGGCCAGCATGCCGAGCAGACCGCCGAGCAGCGTGACGGCCGCGGTGACGCAGACGCCGACGAGGATCGAGGCACGGGTGCCGTGGATGACGCGCGAGTAGATCGAGCGGCCCTGCTGGTCGTAGCCGAACCAGTCGGGCTGGAAGAAGTGCCCCAGCTCCGGCTTGCCCAGGTAGTGGTGGACGAGGTCGCCGTCGCGCGGGTCGACGCTGGTGAACAGGCCGGGGAACGCGGCGATCACGAGCAGAAGGACCAGCAGCACCGAGGAGATCCAGAACATGGGCCGATGCCGCAGGTCGTACCAGGCGTCGCCCCACAGGGAACGGGGTTTCTCCCTCTTCTGCGTGGTCTCCTTGCCGGGTGCGTCGACGGCCGGCGGGGCGATGGCGTCCACGGCCGCGGCGTCGGTGGTCTGGGCCTTGGTCACGTCAGGCATACCGGATCCTCGGGTCCAGGACCGCGTACAGCAGGTCGATGAGCAGGTTGATCAGGAGGATGACGAGGACGAGCACCGTCACCACACCCGTGACCGTCGAGCCCTCGCTCGTCTGGATCGCCCTGTAGAGGAGGTTGCCGACACCCTGGATGTTGAAGATGCCCTCGGTGATGACCGCGCCGCCGATGAAGCCGCCGACGTCCGTGCCGACGAAGGTGACCACCGGGATCAGCGAGTTGCGCAGCAGGTGGACACCGATGATGCGGCGCCGGGGCAGGCCCTTGGCGAGCGCGGTGCGCATGTAGTCGGCGCGCAGGTTCTCGGCGAAGGTCGTCCGGGTCAGCCGGGCCACATAGGCCATGGACAGCATGGCCAGGACGAACGCGGGCAGGAACAACTGCGAGTAGCTCGTGGAGTCCTGGACGTTGGGCGGCAGCCAGCCGAGTTCGTCGGCGAAGATGAACCGGGCGATGAAGCCGAGCACGAACACGGGGATGGAGATCACCGTCAGGGTGAAGACCAGCACGCCGGTGTCGGCGGCCTTTCCGGCCCGCAGACCGGCCCACGCGCCCAGACCGACACCGATGATGATCTCGATGGTGATGGCGAGCAGCGTCAGCCGCAGGGTCACCGGGAAGGCCTCGGCCATCAGGTCGGCGACCGGGCGTCCGGCGAGGTTGCTGCCGAAGTCTCCCTTGAGGAGATTCAGCATGTAGTGGAAGTACTGCTCGAGGACGGGCTTGTCGAAGCCGTACTCGCGCTTGATCTGCGCGATCTGTGCGGGATCGGGAGCCTTGTCCCCGTAGATGGCCCGGACCGGGTCGCCCGGAAGGATGTGGACCATCAGGAAGATCAACAGAGTTGTCCCGATGAAGATCGGGATCATCTGGAGCAGTCGCCTGGCGGCGTAGCGCCCCATCTTGCGCCTCCATGCCGTGAGGGGTCGGCGAGGCCTGCGCACTCATCTACCGCAGGTGAGGGGGGTGAGGTGGAGGCCTGTGCCTACGGACCGGCGCCGCCGCTCCCCTTGTGCGGGAGGGACGGCACCGGTCTGCGGTGGTCTGGTTACTTCTGCTTGACCTGGATGGTGTCGAAGATCGGGTCACCGTCCTGGCCGTACTCGATCTTGCCCAGGATGTTCTTGGACTGACCGCTGTTGACCTTGTAGAACCAGAGCGGAATCGCCGGCATGTCCTTGGCGAGGAGCTGCTCCGCGTTCTGGTACAGCTTCACGGTCTCGTCGATCGAGCTGGCCTTGTCCGCCTCGGAGCTCAGCTTGTCGAACTCCTTGTTGGAGTAACCGCTGGTGTTGCCGGCCGCCGTGGAGCCGTACAGGTCGCGCATGAAGTTCGAGTTGACCGGGTAGTCGAGCACCCAGCCACCGCGGTACATGGACTTGACCTGGTCCTTGTCACGGGCGTCGAGGTCGGCCTGGAAGGTCGGCTTCGGGTCGCCGGTGCACTCCACGCCGGTGGACTTGCGGATCGAGTTGCAGACCGCGTCGACCCAGGGCTTGTGGTCCTGGTCGGCGTTGTACTGGATCTGGATCTTGTTGCCCGGGACGCCGCCACCCTCCTGGATGAGCTTCTTGGCCTGGGCCGGGTCGAACTTGACGATGTCGCCGAGCGCGCCCTCCTTGTAGCCGAGGACGCCCGGGGCGACGTAGGAGTCGGCCGGGGTACGCGTGCCCTGGAGGACGGTCTTGGTGATCGTCTGGCGGTCGATCGCCATGGACAGACCCTGGATGACCTTGGGGTCGATGTCCTTGAACTGCTTGGTGTAGAAGGCCGGGACGATCGACTGGACGGCCGAGTAGGGCTCGTCGATGGCGCGGTCGCCGAGGTCCGACTTGTAGTTCGTCAGCGCGGTGGTCGGGACCTGCTCGATCCAGTCCACGTTGTCCGAGCGCAGGTCCGAGTACGCGGCGTCGGCGGTCGTGTAGTTCTTGAAGTCGATGCCGCCGTTCTTGGCGACGTTCGGGCCCTTGTAGCCCGCGAACTTGCGGACCTTGATGAGCTTGTTGTGCTCCCAGGACACGAACTTGTACGGGCCGTTGCCGACCGGCTTCTCGCCGTAGCCCTTCGGGTCCTTGAAGAAGGCCTCGGGCAGCGGCGCCCACACGTCGTAGCCCAGCTTGTACGCGAAGTACGAGACCGGCTGCGTCAGCTTGATCGTGAAGGTGTTTTCGTCGACGACCTTCAGACCCGACATCTTGTCGCTCTTCGGGTCACCCTTCTCCGGGTGCACGTCCTCGAAGCCGACGATGTCCGCGAACCAGCTGGAGTTGGTCTGGTTGTTCTTGATGTTGGCGGACCAGTTCCAGGAGTCCACGTAGGACTTCGCGGTGACCGGGGTGCCGTCGTGGAACTTCCAGCCCGGCTTGAGCTTGACGGTCCACTCCGACGAGTCCTTGTTCGGCGTGACCGACTCGGCGTTGACGTACTCGAGCTTGCCGGTGCCGGGCTCGTAGTCGACCAGACCCGCGAAGATCGTGCGCAGGACACGGCTGCCCTGGCTCTCCTTGGCGTTGGCCGGCTGGAGCGGGTTCTGCGGTTCGCTCAGCTGCGCAGTGACGATGCCGTTCGGGTCGGCCTTCCCCTTGTTCATGTCGTCGCCGGCACTGTCGTCGCCGCCGCCGCAGGCGGTGGCGGCCAGGGCGACGACTATCGCCCCCGCGACCCACTTGGCGCTCTTGGCACCGCGCATGGGTTCCTCCTATGAAGTCATTGGTTCACCGCGAAGGGAGCACACGACACATCACGGCCCCCGCCCGTCGCCGGTGCCGGAATTCGTCGAGTGCCCCCGCGCTCGTGAGTCGCGCCGCTGCCGGCTACTGACCCGTACATCCGAGCTCTACGCGCCTAACTATCTGCCAAACGCCAGGACCGAACCACACTCTCGAGGTCTCGGTTCGATCACAGCTCTCGCCTACATCTTCCAAAATCCGGACAAAGGGTTTGGTGAAAGATCCCTGCGAAACGGACTTGTTACACATCTATCGGTGTCGGCTGTCCGCATTCCGGACGCGAGAGTGAGATAAACCGCTTGCGACGTACCGTGGGTCCCGTGCAGGGTGCCAGCGGAGTCTGTCGCGCGCTCAAGAAGCTTGTGCGGCAAGGCCGTTGCGCGTTCCCCGGGGTCGGGGAGGCGTGGCGCTTCCGGAGCAGGGTAGTGGGAGAAAACCGCCCCTGACGGCTGTCACCGGCAAATCGAGGGTTTTCCCTACCCCTTCCCTTCTCGTTCCCCCTCCTTTACACAACGGCACCGGGCACCCCGCTCATGCGGGGTGCCCGGTGCCGTGGTGAAGGGCGTCAGCCGTGCTTGGCGCGGCTCGCGGCGCGGGCGCGCTCGCGGGCGTCCAGGTTCACCTTGCGGATGCGCACGGCCTCCGGGGTGACCTCGACGCACTCGTCGTCACGGCAGAACTCCAGGGACTGCTCCAGCGACAGCTTGCGCGGCGGGACGATCGCCTCGAACGAGTCGGCCGAGGAGGACCGCATGTTCGTGAGCTTCTTCTCCTTGGTGATGTTCACGTCCATGTCGTCGGAGCGCGAGTTCTCGCCGACGATCATGCCCTCGTACACCTCGGTGCCGGGGTCCACGAAGAGCACGCCGCGCTCCTGAAGGTTCGTCATCGCGAAGGCGGTGACGGCACCGGAGCGGTCGGCGACCAGCGAGCCGTTGTTGCGGGTCTGCAGGGTGCCGAACCAGGGCTCGAAGCCCTCGTGGATGGAGTGGCCGATGCCGGTGCCGCGGGTCTGCGTCAGGAACTCGGTCCGGAAGCCGATGAGACCGCGGGACGGCACCACGAACTCCATGCGGACCCAGCCGGAGCCGTGGTTCGACATGTTGTCCATGCGGCCCTTGCGGACGCCCATGAGCTGCGTGACCGCGCCCATGTGCTCCTCGGGCACGTCGATCGTCATGCGCTCGACGGGCTCGTACGTCTTGCCGTCGACCTCCTTGGTGACGACCTGCGGCTTGCCGATGGTCAGCTCGAAGCCCTCGCGGCGCATCTGCTCGACCAGGATGGCCAGCGCCAGCTCACCGCGGCCCTGGACCTCCCAGGCGTCCGGCCGCTCGGTGTCCAGCACCCGGAGGCTGACGTTACCGATCAGCTCGCGGTCGAGGCGGTCCTTGACCTGGCGGGCGGTGACCTTGCGGTCCTTGACGGCCGCCTTGTTGTCGGCGCCCTTGCCGGTGGCGCCACGGCCGACCAGCGGGGAGGTGTTGGTACCGATGACCATGGAGATCGCGGGCTCGTCGACCGTGATCAGCGGCAGCGCCACCGGGTTCTCCGGGTCGGCCAGGGTCTCGCCGATCATGATGTCCGGGATACCGGCGACCGCGCAGATGTCACCGGGGCCGGCCATCTCCGCCGGCTTGCGGGTGAGCGCCTCGGTCATCATCAGCTCGGAGATGCGCACGTTGCTGACGGACCCGTCGCGCTTCATCCACGCGACCGTCTGGCCCTTGCGCAGCTCGCCCTGCTCGACGCGGAGCAGCGCGATACGGCCGAGGAAGTTGTCGGCGTCCAGGTTGGTGACGTGGGCCTGGAGCGGGGCGTCCTCGTCGTAGGTCGGGGCCGGGATGTGCTCCAGGATCGTGGAGAAGAACGGCTCCAGGCTGGTGGAGTCGGCGGGGACCGTGCCGTTGTCCGGCTTGGTCAGCGAGGCGATGCCGTCGCGGCCGCAGGCGTAGACGATCGGGAACTCGATCTGCTCCTCGTCGGCGTCCAGGTCGAGGAAGAGGTCGTACGTCTCGTTGACGACCTCGTCGATCCGGGAGTCCGGGCGGTCCGTCTTGTTGATGCAGAGGATGACGGGCAGCCGCTGCTGGAGCGCCTTGCGCAGCACGAAGCGGGTCTGCGGGAGGGGGCCCTCGGAGGCGTCCACGAGCAGGACGACACCGTCGACCATCGACAGACCGCGCTCGACCTCGCCGCCGAAGTCGGCGTGACCGGGGGTGTCGATGATGTTGATGGTGATGACGTCCCCCCCGTCCTTCGGGTGGTACTTCACCGCCGTGTTCTTGGCCAGGATCGTGATGCCCTTCTCACGCTCCAGGTCGTTCGAGTCCATCATGCGGTCGTCGACGCCCTCGAGCTGGTGCGCGGCGAAGGCGCCGGCCTGCTTCAGCATGCCGTCGACGATGGTGGTCTTGCCGTGGTCGACGTGGGCGACGATGGCGACGTTGCGGATGTCGTGGCGCGTGGCCATAAAAGGCGTACTCCCGGAGTGGTGAGGAATGCCCTGCGCGGACGTCTGCGGTGCGCGGGCCCTGCCGGGCTGAACGTGCCACGGCCTCACCCCATGGTACGGGTGCGCTGCCGCTGGGACGTGCCGGGAGGCATATACGCAGGTGGCGAGGGTTCCACGGCCTCCTCCAAGGCACGCGGCGGCCCGAGCGGGCCGCCGTCGCCGCTCGGGGACGGCTCGGCTCAGTCCGCTGCCCTCGCGGCCGGGGAGTCCGCCGGGCACAGTTCACCGGCCGCCGCACGGCCGGCCACGCCTTCGGGGGGCTCCTCGGAACAGGGCATGAAGCCGCTGCCAGTGCCCTCCCAGGTCAGCACCTGTCCCTTGACGGGATCGCCGTGTCCGCAGGTGTAGGTGTAGTCGGCCGTGACCAGCCTGACGTAGCCCCAGGAGTAGTACTCGCCCTTGAGGTCGCCGGTCGCCACATCGAAGTAGTGGTCCTCCTCCGGGACTTCTCTCTCGGACGGGCCGGCGAGCGGTTCCTCGACCTTCAGGTGCCTGCCCAGGGCCGTGATCACGGCGGCCGCGCCCAGGCCCCGGGGAGCGCCGGTCACCGAGGGCCGGTAGACCCTGTCATCCACGGGCTCGAGCTTGGCCGAGTAGGAGGCGGTCCGCTTCTCGAAGGTGATCGGGTCGCTCATCGCGGTCAGCTTCTGCGTCCGCCGCACGCCGGACCAGGCATAGGAGCCGTCCGTGCAGGCCGCGCCCTGGTCGGTGCTGCGCTCGTCCGAGTCCCCCGTGCAAGCCGTCAGCCCCGTCGCCAGGGCCGCGGCGATCACTCCCGCTGTGCAGGAGCGCCGTACCGTGCCGCGCATCGTCGGCTTCCCTCCCCCGTGCACGGACGCCCGGCGTCCGCACCATGATCACTGCTGATCTCATGGTGCGGACGCCGGGCGCGGCATGGCAAGGCGCTTGAGCGTTCCCAGAGCTACGGGGCGGTCGAGCCCTTCACCGACGGGCCCGCCGCGGGCTTCGCGCCCTTCTTCAGGAAGCCCATGTCCTCGTAGACCGGCGTGCCGAAGCCGAAGGCGCCGGTGTTGACCAGGTTCTTGCGGGCCGCCAGGAGCTGGGGGCGCTGGAAGAGGGGGATCGAACCGGCCGCCGCCCAGATCCGGGAGTCGGCCTTGCGGAGCAGCGAGCGGGACTCGCTCTCGTCGAGGGTGGCCACGGCCTCGTCGAAGAGCTGGTCGACCTGGTCGGTGCCGACGCGGGTGTAGTTCTGCTCGACGTTCAGCGAGCCGTCGGCGGCCGGGACGGGCTTGGCGTAGACGGGGCGGGCGTCGGTGGCGGGGAACGCCGTGGCGGGCCAGGAGTACAGGGCGAGGTCGTACTGGCCGGAGGCGATGTGGTCCTTGAAGTAGGACTCGTCGGAGACCTTGGAGATCTCGGTGGTGATGCCGACGCGCTCCAGCATGCGGGAGATGCGGTCCGCGACCGTGCGCAGGGTCTGGGAGCCGGGCCCGGAGGGGAGCACGAAGCGGAGCGTGAGGGGCTTGCCGTTCTTGGCGAGCGGGGCGGACTCCTGGTTCGCCGGGGCGGCGGTGCCGCGGGGGGCGTAGGCGCCGGGGGCACCGCCCTGGTGCGGCTTGTACTGCTTGCCGTCCTGGGCGAGGTGTTCGGCCGGGTCCGGTCCGCGGTGTGCCTTGTTGTCCTCGGCCCCGGTGCCGTCGTCGTCCGACGCCTTCCGGGAGTCGGCGTCGGCCTTCTCGCCCTCGGAGCCGGCCGCCTTCTCCTTCTTCTTCTCCTCCTTGACCGGACCGCCGCGCACCCACCCGGCGTCGGCGAGCAGCGCCTGGGCCTCCTTGGTGTCCTGGCCGCCGAGGGCGCCGCTGTTGTCGGCGTAGGCGGCCTGGCCGGACAGGGCGAGGTGGCTGCCGACCGGGACGGCGGGCAGGCCGAGGGGCTTGAGGACGACCCGGGCCAGCTCCTTGCGGTCCAGGGCGCGGGCGACGGCCCTGCGGACGCGCTCGTCGGTGAGCGGGCCCTCGGCGCCGTTCAGGGCGAGCTGGGTGTAGGCGGGCTCCAGGGACTTGCGGACCTCGAAACCGCTGAGGGCCTGCTGCTGCCGGGCGTACTTCACGGCCGCCTTGCGCAGCTTCTTGCGGGCGACGATCTCCTCGTCGGCGACGTCCTCGTCGGAGCCGTTGGCGCGGGCCCAGGACTCCAGGGAGTCCGCGGCGGTCCGGTCGGCGCCGGGACCCATCAGTGCGCTGGCGGAGCTCTGCGGGCGAGCGGCGACGGTGATGCGGCGGGCCGCCGTGGGGTCGATCTCGGCCAGGTCGAGGTTGCCGGCGGCCAGCTCGGCGGCCCGCTTGTCGCGCGGGACGGTGCGCAGCACGATCTCGGAGAGCTTGGCCGGCTTGCCCCACCAGCGCGGGCTGCGGGCAAGGGTGACCTCCTCGCCCTTGCGGTCGACCTTCTTCACCGTGAAGGGTCCGGCGGAGATCTTGAGCTTCTTGCGGGCCCCGTCGTTGAAGGAGTCGGGGGTGCCCATGACGTCCTTCGGGTACAGCGGGGAGAACAGCGAGCGCCAGTCCGCGTAGGGGCGGCCGAAGGTGACCCGGACCTCCAGGGCGTTGTCGCCGCGCTCGATCTTCTGGATGCGGTCGTAGCCGGCGTTGCGGGCGGTCCAGTAGGCGGTGTTCCTGCCGGACAGGGCGCGCCACTGGGCGGCGAAGTCCGCGGCGCCGATCTCGCGGCCGTCGCTCCAGACGGCCTGCTGGTTGAGCTTGTACAGGACGACCTGCTTGGGCTCGGTGTCGACGACCTCGGCGGACTCCAGATAGGCGGGGTTGCGCTCCGGGCGGCCGGAGGCGTCCATGCGGAACATCGACGGCAGGACGGCCTGGGCGACGCGGGCGGTGGTGGCGTCGGCGTCCGACTGGAAGGTGTTCAGCGTGTCGGGTACGGAGTCGACGGCCCAGCGCAGGGTGCCTCCGTCGGTGATCCGGTCGCGGGGGGCGGGCTGGATGTCCTGCCCGGCGAGCGGCTTGCCGGACGGGTCGTCGGAGCTGCATCCGGCGAGCGCGGGCACCGCGAGCACTCCCGCGGTGAGGAAGGCGACCGAGCGCATGACCGCGCGCGGGCCGACGCCGTGCTGGGACATCTGTGCTACCTCCGGGAAGCCGCGGGCGTTATGATCACTTTTGGCGGTATTTGGATTTCATCTGATGTATGCGGCCACTGAAGAGGAAAGGGTTCGGCAACACAGGGCGACACGGCGGTCACGGACGGGAAGCCACCCGTGCGGCGCAACGCACCGCGCAGTGCACCCGCACGCCTCGGCCAATCGATGCACATCCCTTCACAGCACAAGGTGTGACGCGCAACACTCGCAGGCGCATGAGCGTTGCCGCCTTGGGCCATGAAGGACCCGCGGAAGTGAGGGCAAGTCATGTCCGTTCACGACGAACTGACGTCAGTCCAGCGCAGTCTCGACGAAGTGTTCCGATCGCTGGGACGTCTGGAGAAGCAGCTCGGCACCGGCGGCCTGGAGATGCGCCGTGTCCGTGCCGACGCCAACCACCTGCGTGAGAGCGTCGCCCTGCTGCGCGACGCCGCCGCGTCACCGGCCGCGCCGACCCGCCCCGAGCTGGTCACCATCTCGGACACGCCGTACGACTCCGCGCTGTGGAGCGACTCGGACGACGAGGGGCTCGGCGCCCGGGACCGGCGCGCTCCCTGATCCGGGGAGGAGTCGAGCGCGACCGGCACCTCCCCCGAACCCGACCGGAGTCGTCACGTGGCCACTGGTACGCAACCCCCTGCCACCGAACCCAGACCTGAGAGCGGCGGTGTCCGGGGCGCTGCGCGCGCCGCGATCACCGCCCCGCACCTGCGCACCGACCGCTGGTGGCTGGCCCCGGCCGGCACCGCCGCGGGCCTGCTCGCCTTCATCGTCTACTCGACCTGGCGGGCCTTCGCGAACACCGACTACTACGCGGCGCCCTACGTCTCGCCCTTCTACTCCCCGTGCCTGGCGGAGAACTGCGAGCCGATGAGGTCCGGCCCGAACTGGGAGATCTTCGGGAGCTGGTGGGGCATCTCCCCCGCGATCATCATCCTGATCTTCCCGCTCGGCTTCCGCCTGACCTGCTACTACTACCGCAAGGCCTACTACCGGGGATTCTGGGCGTCCCCGCCGGCCTGCGCGGTCGCCGAGCCGCACAAGAAGTACACCGGCGAGACCCGCTTCCCGCTGATCCTGCAGAACATCCACCGGTACTTCTTCTACGCCGCGATCGTGGTCGCCGGGATCCTGACCTACGACACCGTGCTCGCCTTCCGCGACGAGAGCTACGCCTGGGGCCACATGGGTCTCGGCACGCTCGTGTTCCTGGTCAACATCGTGCTGATCTGGGCGTACACGATCTCCTGCCACTCCTGTCGGCACATCGTCGGCGGCAAGCTCAAGCACTTCTCCAGACATCCCGTGCGCTACCGGATGTGGCAGTGGGCGGGGAAGCTCAACGCCCGGCACATGCAGCTCGCCTGGGCGTCGCTGGTGAGCGTGGCGCTCGCCGACTTCTACGTCTACCTGGTCGCGTCGGGCGCCTTCGACGATCCGCGCTTCTTCTAGAGGGATGAGGCCTTACTGATGTCCGTGGTCGACCGGCAGGAGTGGGACGTCGTCGTGGTGGGCGCGGGCGGTGCCGGGCTGCGCGCCGCCATCGAGGCCCGCGAGCGGGGCGCCCGTACGGCCGTGATCTGCAAGTCGCTGTTCGGCAAGGCGCACACGGTGATGGCCGAGGGCGGCATCGCCGCGGCGATGGCCAACGCCAACGAGAACGACTCCTGGCAGGTGCACTTCCGCGACACCATGCGCGGCGGCAAGTTCCTCAACCAGTGGCGGATGGCCGAGCTGCACGCCCAGGAGGCACCGCAGCGGGTGTGGGAGCTGGAGACCTGGGGCGCGCTCTTCGACCGTACGAAGGACGGCCGGATCTCCCAGCGCAACTTCGGCGGCCACGAGTACCCGCGCCTCGCCCACGTCGGTGACCGCACCGGCCTGGAGCTGATCCGCACCCTCCAGCAGAAGATCGTCTCCCTCCAGCAGGAGGACTACAAGGAGACCGGCGACTACGAGTCCCGGCTGAAGGTCTTCCAGGAGTGCACGGTGACGCGGGTCCTGAAGGACGGACAGCGGGTCAGCGGAGTCTTCGGCTACGAGCGTGAGTCCGGCCGTTTCTTCGTGCTCGAAGCCCCGGCCGTGGTGATCGCCACCGGCGGCATCGGCAAGTCCTTCAAGGTGACGTCGAACTCCTGGGAGTACACCGGCGACGGCCACGCACTGGCCCTCCTCGCGGGCGCTCCCCTGCTGAACATGGAGTTCGTGCAGTTCCACCCGACCGGCATGGTCTGGCCGCCGTCGGTGAAGGGCATCCTCGTCACCGAGTCCGTGCGCGGCGACGGCGGGGTGCTGCGCAACTCCGACGGCAAGCGGTTCATGTTCGACTACATCCCCGACGTCTTCAAGGACAAGTACGCCGAGACGGAGGAGGAGGGCGACCGCTGGTACGACGACCCGGACCACAACCGGCGCCCGCCCGAGCTGCTCCCCCGTGACGAGGTCGCGCGGGCCATCAACGCCGAGGTGAAGGAGGGGCGCGGCTCCCCGCACGGAGGCGTGTTCCTCGACGTGTCGACGCGGATGCCCGCCGAGGTCATCAGGCGCCGGCTGCCGTCGATGTACCACCAGTTCAAGGAGCTGGCGGACGTCGACATCACGGCGGAGGCGATGGAGGTCGGGCCCACCTGCCACTACGTGATGGGCGGGGTCGCGGTCGAGTCCGACACGGCGGCGGCGCGCGGGGTGCCCGGGCTGTACGCGGCCGGTGAGGTGGCCGGCGGCATGCACGGGTCCAACCGGCTCGGCGGCAACTCCCTTTCCGACCTGCTGGTGTTCGGCCGCCGGGCGGGCTGGCACGCGGCCGAGTACGCGGCCGGTCTGGCCGGGGCGCGGCCCGTCGTGGACGACGTCCAGATCGACGCGGCCGCAGCCGAGGCCCTGCGGCCCTTCTCGGCCGAGGCGGAGACCGAGGAACCGGCGGGCGGCCCGCCGGAGAACCCGTACACCCTGCACCAGGAGCTCCAGCAGACGATGAACGACCTGGTCGGCATCATCCGCCGTGAGCCGGAGATGGAGCAGGCCCTTCGGAAGCTGGCCGAGCTGCGGCTGCGGGCGCGCCGGGCCGGGGTCGAGGGCCACCGGCAGTTCAACCCGGGCTGGCACCTCGCCCTGGACCTCAGGAACATGCTGCTGGTCAGCGAGTGCGTGGCGCGGGCCGCGCTGGAGCGCACCGAGTCGCGCGGCGGACACACACGCGAGGACCATCCGGGGATGGACCGCGCATGGCGCCGGATCAACCTGCTGTGCGCGCTCACCGACCCGACGGGCGGCCTGGCGGCGACGGACCCGGTCCGCGGCCAGATCACCCTCACCCGCGAGACCACCGAACCCGTCCGTGCCGACCTGCTCGCCCTGTTCGACAAGGAGGAGCTGGTCAAGTACCTCGCCGAAGAGGAGCTGTACGAATGAGCGGCTACACGGCCCACTTCAAGGTGTGGCGCGGGGACACGGGAGGCGGCGGCCTGGAGGACTTCGAGGCCGAGGTCAACGACGGCGAGGTGGTGCTCGACATCATCCACCGCCTCCAGGCCACCCAGGCACCCGACCTCGCCGTGCGCTGGAACTGCAAGGCGGGCAAGTGCGGTTCCTGCTCGGCGGAGATCAACGGCCGGCCGCGGCTGATGTGCATGACCCGCATGTCGGTGTTCGGCCGGGAGGAGATCATCACGGTGACGCCGCTGCGGGCGTTCCCGGTCGTCCGCGACCTGGTCACCGACGTCGGCTTCAACTACGAGAAGGCGAGGGAGGTGCCGGCCTTCGTCCCGCCGGCCGGTGTCGCACCGGGCGAGTACCGCATGATGCAGGAGGACGTGGACCGTCCACAGGAGTTCCGCAAGTGCATCGAGTGCTTCCTGTGCCAGGACACCTGCCATGTGGTCCGCGACCACGAGGAGAACAAGCAGGCGTTCGCCGGGCCGCGTTTCCTGATGCGGGTGGCGGAGCTGGACATGCACCCGCTGGACGCGGCGGCGGAGTCGGGCCTGGACCGCAAGACCACCGCCCAGGACGAACACGGCCTCGGCTACTGCAACATCACCAAGTGCTGCACGGAGGTCTGCCCGGAAGGCATCAAGATCACGGACAACGCGCTGATCCCCCTGAAGGAGCGGGCGGTCGACCGCAAGTACGACCCGCTGGTGTGGCTGGGCTCGAAGATCAGGAGACGCTCCTCGGCAGGCTGAGCCCTAGCCGGCCCAGCCCTCTTCGTAGGCACGCCAGTCCGCCTCGGTCGCGGCGAAGTCGATGTACAGCGCGACACCGAAGCGGGCCCGGTCCGCGTCCGTGCGGGACAGGCCGAGGCGGACGCCGCGTACGGCGGCGGGGACGGTTTCGGCGTGGTTCCAGTGCCCGAAGCGGTTCTCGTGGAAGAAGGGCAGCCCCATCAGCAGGTCCGTGGACGGCGGAGTGACCTCCAGCGCGAGGGAGGTCTGCTGGGCGACGTAACCTCCGTAGGTGCTCTGCAGGGGCTGCATCGTGTCGTACGACATCACGGCGATCTGGTCGACGCGGCGGGCGACCTGGCCGAAGAACTCCTGCGACCACCACTTGGGGTGCCCGGTGATGCCGCCCCAGACGGTGTGGAAGGCCGGGAGCGGGTCGATCTGGTGGGCGGCGACGGACAGTTGCGCGTCCCGGGAGCGGGTCTCGCGGCGCAGGGCGTCGAGGAGGGTGAGGTAGTCGCGGTCGCCGGAGTGCATGGGCTCCAGGTCCAGGTGGATGCCCTCGTAGCCGGTGTCCAGGACCTGGCGGGCGGAGCGGACGACTGCGGTGCGGGTTTCCGGCTGCTCCAGGCGCATGCCGTCGGGGCTCTCGGTGGCGAGGACATCGCCGAGGAAGGCCTGGACCCGGACGCCGGGCAGCTTCTCGTGGACGGCGTCGATGAACCAGCGGGCCCTGGGATACACGGACTCGGGGAGCGTGCCGTCGTGTTCCAGCGGGCCCGAGTGGACGTACAGGTCGCGGATGCCGGTGCCTTGCAGACGACGGGCGAGGGCGGTGACGTCGGCGTCCTTCTTGCGGCCGTCGACCCAGGCGTGGCCCAGCCAGAGGGCGTCGCGGTCGCGGGTGCGGGTGCCGTCGGCCGGGTCGCCCATGTAGCTGATCCGGAGGGCTGTCAGTACGGAGAGGAGCGGGAGCAGGAGCAGCAGGGGGAGGCCGATGGCCGTGCGTCTGACCCAGCGCCGGCGCCTGGTACCGCTGTCCCGGCCGGGTTCCAGATCCCCTTGGGGTGGTGCGGAGTTCTCGCTGTCGGCGCCTTCCGCGCGGCCCATGCCGTCTCCCCCGGTGGTGTGGTTGATGGTACCGGGGAAGACGATCAGCACCTTTGTTCGGTTGCGGGTCAGAACAGGCTCAGGAGGGCCTCCGCCGGATCCGTGAGGCTCGTGTCGCCGCCGGGCAGGGGCAGTTCGAACCACACCGTCTTGCCCCGAGGCGTGCGGCGGGAGCCCCACGCCGCGCTCAGGAGCCCGACGAGCTGGAGGCCGCGGCCGCCCTCGTCGGTGTCGCGGGCCCGGCGGCGCCGGGGCTGGACCAGGCCGGAGTCCCAGACCTCGCACACCAGGGTGCGGTCGAGCAGGAGGCGCAGGCGGATCTCGCCCTCGCCATAGCGCAGGGCGTTGGTGACCAGTTCGCTGACCAGGAGTTCCGTGGTGTCGACCAGGGGCTCCATGTCCCAGGCCAGCAGCTGGGCGCGCGCGTACTCGCGGGCCCGGCCCACGCTGCGCGGCTCGCGCGGCAGGGTCCAGTCACCGACGGAGTCCGTGGGCAGCCCCTGTACACGTGCCATCAGCAGCGCGATGTCGTCCTCGCCGTGATGGGTGTCGAGGGTGTTGAGGACGTGGTCGCAGACGTCCTCCAGCGGCTGGGACGGGTCGGAGAGGGCGCTGACGAAGGCCTGGAGGCCCTCGTCCAGGGGGTGGTCGCGGCTTTCGACCAGTCCATCCGTGTAGAGCGCGAGCAGGGCGCCTTCGGGCAGTTCGACCTCGACCTCCTCGAAGGGCTCCCCGCCGACACCGAGCGGCATGCCCGGCGGCACGTCGAGCATCAGGGCCGCCTCACCCGGCTCGACCAGCACCGGCGGCAGATGGCCCGCGTTGGCGAAGGTACAGCGCCGGGTGACGGAGTCGTAGACGGCGTAGACGCAGGTGGCGAGGTACACCTCCGACAGGTCCGCCTCGCGGGGCCGGCGGGCCGCCCGCGTCGCCTGCTGCACACCGCCGGGGGCTCCGAGGTTGCGGGCGATCTCGTCCAGCTGGGAGAGCACCTCGGCCGGTTCGATGTCGAGCTGGGCCAGGGTGCGGACCGCCGTGCGGAGTTCACCCATGGCGACGGCGGCGCGCAGACCGCGGCCCATGACGTCGCCGACGACCAGCGCGGTGCGGTGCCCGGGCAGTTCGATGACGTCGAACCAGTCGCCGCCGACCTCGCTGGGCCGGCCGGTGTTGACGTTGCCGGGCAGATAGCGACAGGCGATGTCGAGGCCGGAGGCCTCCGGGTCGCCGGGCGGAAGCAGGGACCGCTGCAGTATCAACGCGCGTTCGTGCTCGCGGCGGTAGAGGCGGGCGTTGTCGATGCAGACCGCGGCACGGGCGGCGAGTTCGACGGCCAGGTCCCGGTCACGGTCGCCGAACGGCTCGCTGCCCTTGGTGCGGGCGAACTGCACCAGTCCCACGACGGTGTCGTGGGCGACCATCGGCACGGCGAGCGTGGACTGCACGAGCCCGCCGTCCTCGCCCGGGACGGTCTGGGGCCGGGCGGTGCGCAGGGCGTCCGCGCAGGGCGAGTTGAACGGGTAGTGGTGGACGGCGCCGACCGCGACGGGCACGCCGGCGCCCGCGAAGGGCGCGTCGGAGACGGCGCTGGCGAAGGCCACCCGGCGCAGCTCGGCGCTGCCGTCGGCGAGCCCGGGCGGCGTCTCGTCACCGGCCAGCAGGCCCTGGTAGAGGTCGACGGTGGCCAGGTCGCAGAAGCCGGGGACGACGACGTCGAGGAGCTGCCGGGCCGTGGTCTCCAGGTCGAGGGAGTTGCCGATGCGGGCACCGGCCTCGTTCAGCAGGGCGAGGTTGCGCCGGGCCGCGGCGGCCTCGCGGGCGGCGGCGCGACGGGCGGTGATGTCGGTGCCGAGCCAGGCGACGCCGATGGGGCGGCCCGAACCGCTGTGCACGCGGTAGAGGTTGACGGACCAGTGGCGGCGCTCGTCGGAGCCCGGGACGAAGCCGGTGACATGCATGTCCGTGATGGAGTTGCCGGTCTCCAGCACACGGCGCAGGGTCGCGGCCACCCGCTCGGCCTCGCCGCGCTGGAGGTAGTCGTGGACGCCCTTGCCGCGGTGGTCGTCGGGCGTGCCGCCGAAGATGGACGCGAACCGCTGGTTGGCGCGGCGGACCCGCAAGTCGGCGTCGATCAGCAGGAAACCGAACGGGGATTGACTGAAAATGGCCTGCGAGGCGGCGAGGTCGGTCTCGATGCTGCGCAAGGTGCGCACGTCGACGACGATGCAGACGGCGGCCTTCTCGCCCTCCTCGGTGCGCGTCGGCATGACGTACACCTCGGCGAGTCCCTCGTGGCCGCATTCCCCCTCGGCGCCGCTCGGCATCCGGAAGGGCACCACGCCGGTCCACTCGCGGCCGTCGAGGATCTCGGCCATCTTGCGCATGCCGCGTTCACGGTGGCGCGGGTCGATGAACGCCTCGATGGGGTCCATGCCCACGGCGCGGTCGGCACGGATGCCGAACAGGTGCTCGGCGCGCAGGCTCCACTGGTCGACGAGCCCGTCGGGGCCGATGGAGAAGGACGCGACCTTGATGTAGTCGTAGATGGATCCGGGGGGACTGCTCTGCCACATGGCGTCCCCGGGCCGCACACCGTCGGCGGCGAGCGCGCCTCCCACCGCGGAGGCCAGGCCGTCGGCAGCCCTTGCCCTCGCGCCCTCCGACGGGTCCTCGGACTCCGTGGCCTTCGCTGGTATCTCGCTCACGCGAACCGTCCCCTCCAGCTCACCGCGTCCGGCACCGGTCACCGGGGGCGGCTGCCCGCAGTATCCAGCACTACGGTGCCGCACAACACGGTGTTCACGATCACAGCACGGTCCCGATGGTTTTCGGTCCGGACCGTGACAACACTTCCAGTCTTCTAACCAGGGGACACGCCGTCGAACCCCGTCCACCGGCAACCGCCACTGGCCTGAACCAATCGCTCTACAGCGGCAGGCCGCACGTACACCGGATATTCACTCCGGCACCGCGAGTTCGAACCACACCGTCTTGCCCGTGGCGCCGGGCCGGGTACCCCAGCGACGTGAGGAGGAGGCCACCAGATGCAGTCCGCGGCCGCTCTCGTCCTCGAGTCGGGCGGTGCGCTCACGGGGCGGGTCCGGCAGCGGGTCGGAGACCTCGACCAGGAGGGCGCCGTCCAGGCTCGAGCCGCGCACCAGGCGGACCCCGATGGGGCCCGTGGCGTGCCGCAGGGCGTTGGTGACCAACTCGCTGACCAGCAGTGCCGCGAGGTCCGCGAGGCTGTCGAGGCCCCAGTCGCGGAGTTGGCAGCGCACGGCATGGCGAGCGTCGCGCACGGCGCCCGGTTCGGCGGGGAACGTCCAGTCGGCGCAGCCGTCCTCGGTGTCGATCACGCCGATCACTTCCCAGGCAGGATCCCCACCCATGTCCGGTTTCATGGGGTTAATGGGCACATACCCGATATCCGGGGCGGAGTATCGCGCGGGGCGGCGCACTGTGGCACGAAAGGCGTAGAGGGCGCTGGTGCGGCGGCGAGATGAGGGGCGCACGCCCCGGGTCGGCTTCAGGCGCCGGGCTCTTCCGGTTCAGGCACCGGGCTCTTCCGGTTCAGGCTCCGGGCTGGTTCAGGCTCCGGGCTGGTTCAGGCTCCGGGCTCTTCCGTTCAGGCGCCGGGCTCTTCCCGCCGGCCGGGGCCGCGAGAGGCCGGGCTCTGCGCGACTCCCAGGTGCGCGAGAGCTTGCTGTACGGCCGGGACGTCCTGGTCTCAGGCGCCGGGCTCTTCCGGCCGGCCGGGGCCGCGAGAGGCCGGGCTCTGCGCGACTCCCAGGTGCGCGAGAGCTTGCTGTACGGCCGGGACGTCCTGGTCGAGCCAGGGCACGTCCCAGATCTCGTCGGGGCCGAGCCAGCGCAGTTCGTCGTGGTCCTGAAGGGGCCGGGGAGCGGCTGAGCCGGGGCGCAGCCGGGCGGTCCACACGTGCAGGACGTAGGGCGCCCTCAGGGGCCACTCTCCCGGAACGCGCTCGCTGACCTCGGCGTCGACGCCGAGTTCCTCGCGCAGCTCCCGCGCGAGCGCCGCGTCGGCCGTCTCCCCGGGCTCGACCTTGCCACCAGGCAGCTCCCAGCGTCCGGCCAGCTCGACGGGCGCGCTGCGCCGGGCGGCAAGCAGCCGCCCGTCCTCGACCAGCGCCGCCCCCACGACGATCCGCTCACTCATGCGGGGAGCCTACGGGAGCCCCGCCGATCTCCGGGACCCTCCCCGGGGCGCCCCCGTGACGGTCAGTCGTGCGCCACGGCCGGGCCGTTCTGGCCGAGCCGCTCGACCCAGTACAGCTGCTTGTGGCCGCGACCGTCGAGGCTGTCCGCGATCTTCTGGGCCTCGGCCCGGGTCGCGTACCGGCCCACTCGGTAGCGGTTGCCGTTGTCGTCCTCTCGTATCACGAGCCAGGGGAGAGTGACCGTGCTGTCGTTCATCGCGCCCCTCCACTTCCCGCCCGCGGCCTGTGCCGTGCCCCACCCGCCAAGGAAACCGCAATGCGCATATGCCCGAGCCTACGCCTAACCTTCACGGAGCGAATACGGGTTTTCACGAAGAGGTACGCAACCGGCCAGGACGCAGGGGGCGCACGCCGCTGAACGCGCCGCCCGCGTGCCTCTGCGCAACCAGGCGCAGGCATACCGCATACACGGGCGTCGACCTGCGTGAACGACGGTCGGCCACGGGCCGCGCGGCGCCCCGGCCCAGGTCGGTCCTTACGGCAATCGGGTGAGCGGGGCGCGCGAGGAGCGCGCCACGGGGCGGATGGGAGCGTGCGCTACTTGACCGGAAGGTGGTAGGCGACCCGGTACCGATCGGCCGGAATGACCACGTCGGCCGTCTCCACCGGACGTCCGGAGGCGTAGAAGGTGCGCTGGATGACCAGGACCACATGCCCCGGGACGCCGCCCAGGACGAGCAGTTCCTCGGCGAGGCCGGGCCGGGCGCCGACCTCCTCCGTGACGTTGTCCACGACCACGTCGATGGCGCGCATGCGCTCGACGACGCCCATGCCGCCGACCGGCCCCTCCTCCGGCAGCATCACGGGCGTACGCCCCGTGACGGTGAGGGGCTCCCAGGACGTGGAGAGCATCATCGCCTCGCCACCCTCGCGGTAGAGGTACCGCGTGCACATGACCCGCTCGCCCGGCTCGACGCCCAGCCGCTCGGCGACCGCGACACTCGCCTCGGACTGCTCGCTGCTGGACTCCCAGGTGCCGCGCCCCTCGCCGTCGGCCTGCTCCTGGCGGAACGGCGTGGCCCCGCCGGACGGGCGGTAGCCGGAGCGGGAGATGCGCCGGGGCACGGGCCGCTCGCGCACGTAGGTCCCCGAGCCGGAACGGCCCTCGACCAGGCCCTCCGCCATGAGCACCTTGCGGGCCTCCAGCGCGACCGTGTCCGAGACCCCGTACTCCTGGCGGATTCTGGCCTGGGAGGGGAGGCGGGTGTGCGGTGGCAGCTGACCGTCGACGATCTTCTTGCGGAGATCACCCGCGACGCGCAGGTACGCCGGCTGCTCACCGAATGTCACTGGCCGCTCCCATCAGGTTGTACAGACAGCAACAGCGTGGCAACCGTAGGTTGTGCGGTGCAAGCAAAGGCCAGAGAATCACTCGATGTGATGACATGAAGGGGTGGAGGGCTTTACGCAGGCACTTTCTCCCCGCTATAGCCGCCGTCACACCTGCGCTTCGGACTCTTTCCTCTCGTCCTCCCCCGGGGTCGGCGGGGTCGCCGCCAGGCCGAGGGCCTTGCGCGCCGTGACGGTCGCCGGCCCGTCCACGAAACCGTAAGCCTTGGCATAGTGCGCGTAGTAGGTGTCCGCCTCGCCCGCGGTGCTCGCCCTCCTCCACTCCGTCCGGGCGTCCTCCAGCTCCGCGACGAGGTCGGCGACGGGGGTGCGGGCGCCGGCCGGCCAGGGGTGCCCGCGCAGGGCCTCGATCTGCTCGCCGAGCACGTCGTGGACCCGGGCGGCCCAGGCCCGGTGGGCGGCGAGGTCCTCCTCGGGGGTCTTCTCGGGCTCCTCGTAGAGCGCCGCATCGAGGGCGTTGGCCGTGGACAGGAAGGCGACCTGATGGGTGTCGAGCGTGGTGGGGTCGCCGCGCAGGGAACCGGTCAGCCCGGCCTCGGCCTCGGTGTTGCCGAAGATGCAGGTGATCGCGCGGTCGCCGTAGCGCCAGCTCTCCCGTGACGGCATCAGGTAGTACACATCGACATCTGCCGGCATCGCCCAGGTGTCCATCGCGTACTGGTCCTGCAGGGCGTAGCACTTCTCGTCGGCGACGTCGGTGATCCGGGCGTCGCCCGGGAAGGCGCCGCCGGGCAGGGTGACGACCGCGAACACCTCGCCGTCGTGCCCGCCCCGGCACGGCACCCGGTCGACGTCGACGGTGTCTCCCTCCAGCCCGCCTGGCGCGTCGAAGCAGTCGCCCTTCTGCAGCGACAGACTCTCGTTGCCCTGCGCGCCGTCCTTGAACCCCTCCCAGGCCTTGGACGCGGCGCCCGTGGACAGCAACACCGCCCACAGCACGATCCCGGCGAACGACAGCACCGAACCCGCGATCGCCATGCCCCGCCCGCTCTGCCCGGACCGCCGGATCTGCCGCAGCGCGATCAGCCCCAGCACGAGCCCCGCGGCGGGCAGGAAGCAGAGCACACCGAGGACCAGCGCGGCCACGGCGAGCGCGTTGACGGAGACCGGAGTGCCGTAGGGGCGGCCGGCAGGGCCGAGTGGACCATAGGGGCCGTACCCCGGGGCTCCCTGGGCCCGGTTCGCCATGGGCGGGCCGAACGGGTCCTGGGGCTGCTGGTGCCCAGGGGGCGGGGGTATCGACACGGGTACGGTGCTCCTGGCTGAGGCGGTGAGAGAGCGGCCGTCCGGAACCGACGACGTACGGCTGGGCGCATCGTAAGCGGCGGGACAACGGGGGCGGAATGCGGGCGACGAACGAGGCAATACGGGCGGCGAAGGCCCCCTACGTCCTGGACACGTCGGGAAGGTGACGGCCGGTCGGTTCGGAGCGGGTGCGCCTCATCCCGTGCGGCGGCCCGTCACGCGGCGGCAGGCCTGCGCATACGCCCGCACCAGGGGCCGCTGCCCGTCCTCCCGTCTCCAGGCCAGGACGTAGCGGCTGGGGGTGACGCCGTGCACCGGGCGGGCCGTCACGCCGCCCAGGGTGAGCAGGGGGACGTTGCCCTCCGCCACGAGGCAGACGCCGAGACCGGCGGCCAGGGCCTCGTACGTCTCCTCCGTGCTCGCGATCTCGGCTCCGATGCGGGGCGGCCGGCCACCGCGCGCGTCGAGGGCGAGCCAGTAGTCGCGCAGCGGACCCGTGCTCTCGGGCAGGGCGAGGAACGGCTCGTCGAGCAGGTCGGCGAAGTCGATCGCGGCGCGCCCGGCGAGCGGGTGGGTGTCCGGGAGGGCGACCATGAGCGGTTCCTCGGCGACGACCGTCCAGTCGTAGCGGTCCTGGCCGGGCAGCGGCAGCCAGACGAAGGACAGGTCGGCGGTGCCGTCGGCGAGGCCGGCCGTCGGGTCCTCCCAGTTCACCTGCCGGAGCCGGACGGCGGCCTCCGGGTGGGCCGCCGTGAAGCGGGAGCGGATCGCGGGCAGCAGACCGCCGCGGACCGGGCTGGTGCTCATGCCGACGACCAGCGTGCTGCGCCGCGCCGACCGGACGGCGTCCACCGCGGTGGCACCCTCCTCCCATGCGCCCAGCACCCTGCGCGCGTGCGGCAGCAGCACCGTACCGGCGTCGGTGAGGGCCACGCCGTGCCGGTCGCGTCCGAACAACTCGACTCCCAACTGCCGCTCCAGCGCCCGGATCTGCTTGCTGAGCGCGGGCTGCGACACGTAGAGGCGCTCGGCGGCCCGGGTGAAGTGCAGTTCCTCGGCCACCGCAACGAAGTAGCGCAGGTCCCTCAGATGAACGTCCATGGTCATAACCATCGGCTATCACCGAATGTCTTGGACGGGCCGTCGCCGGGGGCGAGAGGGTGACGGAGACAACGACACGAGACGGGGAGCTGTCATGAACAAGGTGTGGCTGATCACGGGCGCGAGCAGTGGGTTCGGGCGGGCGATCGCCGAGGCGGCGCTCGCGGCGGGCGACGTGGTGGTGGCCGCGGCCAGGCGCCCCGAGGCGCTGGACGAGCTGGTCGCCGCCCACCCCGACCGGGTGGAGGCGCTGCGCCTGGACGTCGCCGACACCGGCGCCGCCGAGGCCGCCGTACGGGACGTCGTCTCGCGGCACGGGCGGATCGACGTCCTGGTCAACAACGCGGGCCGGACGCATGTCGGGGCGTTCGAGGAGACCACCGAGGAGGAGCTGCGGGCCCTGTTCGACGTGCACGTCTTCGGTCCGGCCGCGCTGACCCGGGCCGCGCTGCCGCACATGCGCGAGCGGCGCTCGGGCGCGATCGTGCAGATGAGCAGCATGGGCGGGCAGCTGTCCTTCGCGGGTTTCTCGGCCTACAGCGCGACGAAGTTCGCCCTGGAGGGCATGTCCGAGGGACTCGCGGACGAGGTCGCCGAGTTCGGCGTCAAGGTGCTGATCGTCGAGCCGGGCGCCTTCCGCACCGGCCTGTTCGAGACCGGGCGGGCCGGGACGAGTGCGGACAGCGGGGTGTACGGCAAGGTGAGCGAGACGCGTGGTGCCGTCGCCGGCGGTGACGGCACCCAGCCCGGCGATCCGGCCAAGGCCGCCGCCCTCATCCTGGCCGCCCTGGACGCCGAGCGCACGCCCCTGCGCCTGCCCCTGGGCGACGACGGTGTCAGCGCGGTGCTCGGCCATCTCGACCAGGTGCGGGACGAGGTCGTGGCGTGGGAGAAGCGCGCGCGGGACACCGGGTTCGACGACTGACGGGCCGTCGGCGCGCTCCCTGCACCGAGGGGTCAGCCCCGGCCTGGCCGGGCCAGCCAACGGGCGACCGCTTCCGAGATCGGATGCCCGGTCTCCAGCTCCACGAAGCCGAACTGGCCGTTCTGGTTGCACTCGAGGAACCACCAGAAGCCGTCCTCGTCCTCGGCGAAGTCGAAGGCGGCGTAGGCCAGTCCCGCCAGGTCGACGTAGTCGTGCACCGACTTGCGGATGCGGTCGGGCACCGGCACCGGCTCCCAGGTGTGCTCGGTGTCGCCGTAGCGGCCGTCCACCTGGTCCGGCTCGGCCTTCTTCCGTGCCGCGAACAGCCGGCTGCCGACGCAGGTCAGGCGGATGTCCGCGTGCTTGGGGACGTACCGCTGGAGCAGCGCGGGGCCGGCCGCAACGCCCGAGAAGTCCGCGTCGGATCCGATCAGGGTGGTGGGCAGGGCCATCGAGGGCTCGCCGGGCGGCGGCCCCGAGGCGGACTTCACCACCACCTGCCCGTACTCATCGGCGAACTGCCGTGCCAGGCGCGGGACGGTGGTGACGACCGTCGGCGGTACGGCGAAGCCGCTGAGGTGGGCGGTTCTCAGCTGCCACGGTTTCAACCGGGCCCGCTCGGCTTCGCGCGGGTGGTTCATCCATCGGGCGGAAGCCGAGTAGAGCATGCCGAACAGGGCCTGGCGGGTCTCGGCGGTCAGCCATGCGGAGGGCTCGTCCGCGTGTGCGGCGGGCTCGCCGGGCCTGCGCACCCACACGGATCGCAGGCCTCCCATGCTGACCACGTGCCCGTTCGCCGACAGGAGCCCCTCGAAGTCACCGTGCGCGTAGTGGGCGGACAGCAGGGTGTTGACGGGCAGGTCTGCGGGGTCGAGGCGCATGACCGGCACCGCCTCGTCGTGCAGTCTGGTCACGACCATGTCGGCGGTGACGTCGTCCTTGGACGTGAGGATCAGTACGGTCATGCGGTCACGGGGTCAGTCGTCGAAGTGCGTCTTGGAACCGGCGGTGGACGCCGTGGTCCCGACCGCCAGGAGGAGGTCCGGGTCGCTGACCGCCGGGCGGCCGTCGGGAAGCACGTTCAGCTGGAGCGAGTCGTCGAAGCGGTAGGGCGGTAGCGCCGTCGGTAGTGACGTGGGCCGCGCGTAGTTGAGGGTGAACGGTCGCACTCGAAGCCTCCAGGGTCGCGCACTGCCTGCGTGCGGTGCCGTGCGCGTACCCCGCACGAGGAGTCGCTCGTCACACATCGCCCACATCACCGGCATCACTGCGTCCAATTCCTTCACTACTTACACACCGGAAGTGACGCCGGAATCGTCACAGGGGCACGACCGAGGGCGCGGCCGGGCTGTGTGTCGGCGCGGCCGGGCGAGGGGCATTCGGGTCCTTGGTCCGGTCGGGCCCCGGGGGCAGGGCATGTGGTTGCGAGGCCCGGTCGGGCGCCCGGGGGCATGCGGCTGGGAGGCCCGGTCGGGCGAGGGGCATTCGGGTCTCGGTCCGGCCGGGCCCCGGGGGCAGGGCATGTGGTTGCGAGGCCCGGTCGGGCGCCCGGGGGCACGCGGCTGTGAAGCCCGGTCGGGCGCCCGGGGGCGTGCGGCTGTGCTGGCCCTGCCCGTGTGGCTGCGGCCGGGCGCCCGGGGGCGTGCGGCTGTGCTGGCCCTGCCCGTGTGGCTGCGGCCGGGCGCCCGGGCGAGGTCTCATGGCGGGGTCACTCACCCCTGCGGCCGCCCGGGCGGCCGCCCTCGGGGTTTCCCTTCCCCGTCGCGCTCCTGCTGCCGGCCGGGTCCGTTCCCGCGCCGGGGTTCGCGGCGACGTCTCCGGGCCTGCCCGAGGGGCCGGACCGTCCGGGCGCGGGCGTGGACCGGGCCGGCAGCCCGGCGCAGTACGCGTCGACCTCGTCCTCGCCGCCCGCCGCCGCGACGAGCCGCTGCCAGGCGGTCGCGTCGAGCGCCGTTCCCCGGCCGGCGACCCGCTCGTAGGCGCGGCACTGGGCGTCGGTGTCCTGGGCGGAGGGCGGGCCGTCGTCCCGCCCCGGGCCGTCCGAGGGGGCCGGTGAGACGTGACCGCCCGACCGGGCGGGGGCGGGAGGCGAGGAGCGTGTCGTCCCACCGGTGCCGTTCGCGGTCGAGCCGACGGAACCGATGGCCGCGACCGCGACTCCCCCCAGAGCGATGCTGGTGAACACGGCGGCGATCGTGGCTTTCACCTGACGGCCCGTACGCCCCGGCGCGGGCAGCCGCCAGTCGTCCCGGTGCCGGGTACGCGCTGCGTGCGCTCCCGTGTCGCGTGCGGTCCGGAAGGCGGCCACGGCCCGGCGCTCGGCCTCGGGCCCGGGGTCGTCCTCGAGCAGGGCGGCAGCCAGGGCCGCTCGCAGCGCGGTGTCGTCACGCGGGTCCCCCGGCCCGGGCGCGGCAACACCGGGATGCGCACGCCGACGGCCCGTCGCCCGGTCGCGGCTCAGCCGATCACCCATGCCCGTTGTCCATTCCTGCCCGAGCTGTTCGACGGGTCCGCGATGCCGGCCCGTGACACCGGTCTGTCCGGCCGTTGGCGTCGTGGCGACCGGTGTCCGCCTTCCAGCGTCCGGGGCGCGTCGTCCGTCATACGCTCGCCGCCCTCCGGGCCGAGACCCAGCTGGCGGGCGAGGCGCTTCAGACCCCGGTGCGTCGCGGTGCGCACCGCGCCGGGGCGCTTGCCGAGGACGCGCGCTGCGGCGGGGCCGTCCAGGCCGACGACGACGCGCAGGAGCACGGCCTCGGCCTGGTCGCGCGGCAGCCCGCGGACCAGTTCCAGGGCCCGCTCGGTGGAGATAGTCTCCAGTGCCTGCTCCGGGGTGCTGTGCGGGCCGGGCAGGTCGAGGAGGTCCTGTTCGATCACGCCCGGCCGGGGGCGGGAGCGCTGGCGGCGCACATGGTCCAGTGCCCGGTGCCGGGCGATGGTGGCCGTCCAGCCGCGGAAGCCGCCCCCGTCTCCCTTGAACCGTCCGAGGTCCCGGGCGATCTGCAGCCAGGCGTCGGACGCCACGTCCTCCGCGTCGTCGCCCACGAGTCCGCGCAGATAGCCGAGCAGGCCCGGCTGCACGAGCCGGTAGGCGACCGCGAAGGCCGCCTCGTCGCCCTGCTGGGCCCGCGCCACGGCCTCGCCCAGCTCGTCGTCGTGGGCCCGCGGGTAGCGCGAATGCCGTTCCTGACCCAAGACCGTCCTCGTTCGCACCGGGGTTCATGGCGAGTCCGTGCCGACCGACGCACCCCGTTCGCTGCGGCACCCTCATGGAGTCAAGCGCGCGTGCGCACAGAAGTGTCACAGCGCACCAGGCGTCCCTCACATCACACGCCCCCAGGCACCGGCCGGTCGTCGCGCAGTCCGGCGAAGAGCCGCCGCGCCTCCACCTCGTCCCACCGCAGGGCACTCCTGCCGGCCGGGCCGGGACCGGCCCCGGACACGGGGACGTTCAACTGCCCGCCGCCGCCTCCCGACCCGCTCTTCATCGCCCTGAACAGCGAGAGAAGGCCGAACAGTTGCATGTCCTTGTCCACAACCAGCGTGTCCAGTCCCGCATTCAGGGCGGGGTACCCGCGAAACGGATCGAGTGCGACGCCCGGCGCCGCGGCCTTGCGGGCCAGAGCCGAGAGGAACGCGCGCTGGTTCCGGGAACGCCCCAGGTCGCCGTCCGCCTCCTGATGCCTCTGGCGCACGAACGCCAGCGCCTGGGCACCGGTCAGATTCTGACAGCCCTTCTTCATCCTCAGGCCCGACTTCGGGTCGTCGACGGCCCGGGGAACGCACATCTCCACGCCGCCGACCGCGTCCACGACACCGACGAAGCCCGCGAAGCCGATCTCCGCGTAGTGGTCGATGCGCAGGCCGGTGTTGTGCTCGACGGTCCGCACGAGCATGCGCGGCCCGCCGAGGGCGTAGGCCGCGTTCAGCTTGTTCTTCGCCGCCCGGTGGAACTTGCCCGTGTCCGGGTCGACGTACGAGGGGATGGTCACCCAGGAGTCGCGCGGCAGGCTCACCATGGTGGTGCCGTGGGCACCGGTGTGCAGGAGCATCATCGAGTCGGTGCGGCTGCCCCCGGCCGTGCCGGTGTGCAGTTCCTTCCTGGCCTTCTCCGACAGTCCGTCCCGGCCGTCGGAGCCCACGACGAGGTAGTTCGTTCCCTTCCCCCGCGGCGGGCGGTCCACGATCCCGCCCAGGTCTACGGACCTGTCGAGGCGGAACTCGGCCCAGGCGCCGGTGCCCGCGCCGGTGAGGGCCAGTACGCACAGCAGCGCCGCCAGCAGGCGCACGGTCCGGCGGAACCGGCCGGGGCGCACCCGTGGGGCTCTGGTGCCGGTACTGCGGCCGCCCCGCCCGGCACCCCCGCCCGGGCCGGGCTCGGGCTCGGACTCGGGCTCGGGCTCGGGCTCGGGCTCATCGACGGGACTGTCGTACGGAGCCGCAACCGGAGCCGCCGGAGCCTGAGCCTGAGCCTGAGCCTGAGCCTGAGCCTGAGCCGGATGAGGATACGCATGCGGATCCCGATACGGTCCGAGGCCGGCGCCGCCGTGGCCCTCGTACGGGTACGGGCCGGGGTCGGCGCCGCCGTGACGGGAGTACGGGTACGGGCCGGGGTCGGCGCCGCCGTGACGGGAGTACGGGTACGGGCCTACGACATAACCCTCGTACGGCCGGACGGGCGCCTGCGGCTGAGCGGTACCGCTCTGCCACACCTGACCGGTGATCACCTGGTGCCCTTGTGCCGGCACCTGCTCGTCCGGCCGGCCGGCCCCGGGATTCACGCCTGGACCCTCACTCATGGGCTGAACCATCCTTCGTCACCTCGATGAGAGCTGTCGTTCGGCGGCCGGTGTCCTGAGCTGCTGGGTCGCGGCCGTGCCGGAGCGCTGCATGCGCTGCCACTTCAGCCGTGTGCCGAGCAACAGGGCGACCACGGACTGGATGACGACCAGGTACATCAGCTGCCGGTAGACGAAGAGCTGGAACGGCATCGACCACAGCGCCCGCAGCCGCTCACCGTCGAGTCTCAACGCGTAGGCCGCACAGACCAGTTGGGCGCCGAGGAAGGCGAGCCACACGCCCGCCGCCTGCAGGGGGTCGGCGAAGAGCGCCCCGTACACCGCGAACAGGTCGACGACCGGCGCCAGCAGGGGCAGGATCACCTGAAAGACGGTCAGATAGCTCAGCCCGCGGCGGGCGAAGCGTCCGGCCGCGCCCACTTCCACGACGGCTCGGCGGTGCTTCCACATCGCCTGCAGGGTGCCGTAACACCAGCGGTAGCGCTGGCGCCACAACTGCCGGAGTGTGGTGGGCACTTCGGTCCAGGCGACGGCCGACTCCTCGTAGACCACCCGCCAGCCGGCCCGCCACAGGGCCATCGTGAGGTCGGTGTCCTCGGCGAGGGTGTCCTCGCTGACGCCGCCGACGCCCATGAGCGCGTCGCGACGGAAGGCGCCGATGGCACCGGGAACGGTGGGCATGCACTCCAGCACCTCGAACATCCGCCGGTCGAGGTTGAAGCCGAAGACGTACTCCAGGTGCTGCCACCGGCCGAGCAGCCCGCGGCGGTTGCCGACCTTGGTGTTGCCGCTGACGGCGCCGACGGCCGGGTGCGCGAGCGGCTGGACGAGCCGGTACAGGGCGTCGGGTTCGAAGACCGTGTCGGCGTCGACCATCACGACGATGTCGTGGGAGGCGGCGGCCAGACCGGTGTTGAGTGCCGCCGCCTTGCCCGAGTTGGGCTGCCGGATCACCCGAATCCGGGGGTCGTCGATCCAGGTGGCGATATCCGCCGTCCGGTCCGTCGAGCCGTCGTCGATCACGATGATCTCGAGCCGGCGATGCGTGGAGGCCAGCAGGGAACGGACGGTGGACTCGATGCCGGCCTCCTCGTTGTAGGCGGGCACGAGAACCGTCGCGGGTGCGTTGACCTCCCGCAGCCAGGGCGCGCCGGGGCGGGGGCGGGTGAGGCGCCGGACATGGGCGCGGGCGAAGAAGACCAGCGACAGCAGCCGCAACAGGCCCAGCGCACCGGCCGCGCCCAGCACCCAGGTCATGACGTGCGTGAAGGCGTTTCCGGCCTTCACCGTCCAGTTCAGGGTTTTGCCCTCCCACCGTTCGGCGGTGGACACCCGGGTGTCGGCGGGTGGCAGCCCGACCGCGTCCGTGACGGTGGTGAACCGGTCGGCGTGCGGGTCGTCGAGGAGCCTTTTCGTCTCGTAGTAGGCCAGTTCCGTCTGGCTGAACTGGCGGACCAGGCCACGCGCCGGATCACGACCGGGACGGTCGGCGGCGACCAGGACGTAGCCGTCCGCCGCGGCCTTTTGGGCCGCCTGCCACTCGGCGCCGCACAGGGTGTCCACCCGGGTGGTCATCGGCATCCGCAGCAGGTCGGTGCGGATGCCCGCCGTCCCCGCGAGGGTCTTCTGGGTCAGTGCCAGTTCCATGCCGAAGCGGACGTGCGACGAGGAGCCGAGGTCGGCACCCGTGTAGGTGTTCGAGCCGATCTCGTGGCCCTCCGCGAGGATGCGCTCGACCAGGTCGGGATGGCGCGCCGCCTGGGCGCCGAACACGAAGAAGGTGGCGTGCGCGTGGTGCTCGCGCAGCAGGTCCAGCAGCCGGGGCGTCCACTCGGGATCGGGTCCGCCGTCGTAGGTGAGGGCAACGGTGTGTGCGGAGGGCGCGACCGACGAGACCTCGTCCCCGTCGATGCCGCGCAGGACGGGGCCGCTGCGGTCCACGGACGGGGGGACGGGCCGGGTGCACGGGCGGCGCATCTTGGCCGCGTCCACCTCGTGGACGGTCCAGCCCTCGAAGAGGAGGGCGCCGAAGACGACGGTCAGGGTCAGGGCGAGCAGCCGCCAGTGTCCACGGGGGGCACGGGAACGGGCGTGCCGACGCTGTGCGGAGCGGCTCACGCAGCCGTCCCCGGTATGGCATTGATCACAGCCGCGTCGGCGGCGGTTCCGCGGCGGCCGGTGACGAACCCGACCGTCGCCCACCCGGTGAGGGCCGCCGAGCGACCGTCGCCCGCAGGGAGGGCCACAGGGCCGGCGGAGCGGGCCGGCACCCCGGTGCGACGGCCGGAGCGGCCCCGCCGGATGGCCGCCGACCGGTTCCGTGCCCGTCTCTCCTCAGGAGGACACCCGGGCCCGCACACCCCGGCACGGGGCACCGGCCCGACCGCACGGGCGACAGATCCGGCCACACGCCACACCGCCTTCACATGCCGGTCGACGGCGTCGAGGCCCGATGGACGATGAAGCGTTTTCGGCTGGTTTGTCTTCTGGTCGCGCTCCTGCATGGGCGGCGAGTGTAGTCACAGCCGAGACCCCGGGCGGGCCGGAAACAGGCAGAACAGCGCCCCACGGCGGGAGTGTGACGATCGGCACCGCCGGTGCGCTGGACTGGTGGGGTGCGCGGAAGTGTGTCTTCACATTCAGCCCTGCCCGGACCGGGCCGCCGCGGTGCCGCACCGTGCCCAACCGGTCGTTTTCAGCCACTCGTCAGGGTCACCCTCGGCCGTTACGAGCCGCGCCCCCCGAGCCCCCCGCTCAGCCGGATCCCTTGCGCAGCAGGACGAGTTCCGCGTTCATCTCGGCGAGGAACCGGACGACCACCTCCAGCTCCTCGGAGCTGAAACGGCCCCGGGCCGCGTCGGTGCTGCGGGCCAGGGGGCGGAAGTAGTCCCGGGCCAGACCCCGGGCGGCGTCGGCGTAGTGCAGGTGCACCACGCGGCGGTCGCCGGCGTCGCGGACCCGGCGGATGTGCCCGGCCCGCTCCAGCCGGTCGAGGCAGGCGGTCACCGCGCCGGACGTGAGGTTGAGCTGCCCCCGCAGGCGGCCCGGCGTCATGGGACCGCCCTCCGCGTCAGGGTCGGAGTCGGCGTCCAGGATCGCGATCAGGGCCTGCATGTCGGTGAGGTGCAGGCCCTGCTCGTGGGCGAACTCCTGGGCGATGCGGTTGAACTCGCTGTTCATCCGGCGCAACAGAACGGCGAAGGTCTGCAACCCGGTGGGGTCGTCCGCCGGAAGAGATGCCGTGGGTGCACCGGAGCCGCTCATCCCCCCAGCCTAGTATCTCTCAATCATTGAGATACTTTATGAGTGAGTTATTTATTCTCGCGACTCACTTCCTACGGCATGGGATGCGCATGAGTACCGCACAGCGTCGGGCCCGGCGGCTCGTACCGCTCGTTCTGCTGCTCGTCTGGCTCGGGGTGGGCGGAACGCTCGGCCCCTACGCGGGCAAGCTCGGCGAGGTGGCCACCAACGACCAGGCCGCCTTCCTTCCGCGGAGCGCCGAGTCCACCCGGGCCCTCGAAGCCCGCGCCGCCTTCGACCGGTCCGGGACCGTGCCGGCCATCGTGGTCTGGACGGCGGACGGGGAACGGTTCACGAAGGAACAGCAGGCCGAGGCCGGCCGGGCCGTCGCCGCACTCGCCGGGAGGCCCGGCGTCGTCGGCCGCCCCTCCCCCGCCCTGCTCTCCGACGACCGCGAGGCGATACAGGCCGTCGTCCAGCTGAAGCCCGACCTCGGCGACGAACTGCCCACCGCCCTCGACACGGTGCGCGAGGCGGCCCGGGGCGTGCCCGGCACCACGGCGCGGATCGCGGGGCCCGCCGCCAGTCAGGCCGACCTGTCGGACGCGTTCGCGGGCATCGACGGACTGCTGCTGGGCGTGGCCCTGGGCGCCGTGCTGCTGATCCTGCTGCTGGTGTACCGGAGCGTCCTGCTTCCTTTCCTGATCATCCTGGGGTCGGTCTTCGCGCTGGGCCTCGCCTGTGCCGTGGTCTACGCGCTGGCTGACCGGGACGTGGTCCGGGTCGACGGCCAGGTGCAGGGCATCCTGTCGATCCTGGTGATCGGCGCCGCCACCGACTACGCCCTGCTGCTGGCCGCGCGGTTCCGGGAGGAACTCGCTCTGCACGGGGACCGTTTCGCCGCCGCGGTGGCCGCCGTGCGCCGTTCCTCCGGGGCGATCACCGCCAGCGCCGCCACCGTGGCACTCGGTCTGCTGGCCCTGCTCGCGAGCGACCTCACCAACAACCGCGCCCTCGGGCCGGTCGGCGCCATCGGCATCGGTTGCGCCGTGCTCGCCACGCTCACCTTCCTGCCGGCCGCACTGGCCCTGCTGGGCCGCACCGCCTACTGGCCGTCCCGGCCCAAGGCGCCGGAGGAGTCCGCGCAGGGCAGCGGCGTGTGGCGCCGGGTCGCCCGGGCGGTGGACGGCCGGCCGCGGCGGACATGGGCGGTGACGGCACTCGTCCTGGCCGTCTTCGCCGCCTTCTCGCCCTCCCTGTCCTCCAAGGGCGTGCCGCTCGACGAGATCTTCGTGAACGACGCGCCCTCGGTGTCCGCGCAGGCGACCCTCGGCGCGCACTTCCCCGGCGGGTCCGGCAACCCCGCCGTCATCATCGCCGACGCCGGCCGGAGCGCCGAGGTGACCGCCGCCGCGCGGAGCACCGAGGGCGTGGCCTTCGCCGGTGCCGTCTCCGCCTCCGGACGGCCCGGGGCGGGCAAGCCGCTCGTCGTCGACGGGCGGGTGCGCATCGACGCCACATTGAAGGCGGCCGCGGACAGCGACGCGGCCAAGGAGACCGTCGAGCGGCTGCGCACGCGGGTGCACGCGGTCCCCGGGGCCGACGCGCTGGTCGGCGGGTACACCGCCCAGCAGTACGACACCCAGCGGACCGCCGCCCGGGACCGGACGGTCATCGTGCCGATCGTGCTCGCCGTCATCCTGCTGATCCTTATGCTGCTGCTGCGTTCCCTGCTCGTGCCGGTGCTGCTGGTGGCGACCGTGGGGCTCAACTTCCTGGCGACCCTCGGGGTGTCGGCGCTGGTCTTCCAGCACCTGCTCGGGTTCGGCGGCACGGACGCCTCGGTGCCGCTGTACGGCTTCGTGTTCCTGGTGGCGCTCGGCGTCGACTACAACATCTTCCTCATGTCCCGGGTCCGGGAGGAGGCCCTCGCGCACGGCAACCGGAAAGGCGTGCTGCGCGGGCTGACCACCACCGGCGGCGTGATCACCTCGGCGGGCGTCGTGCTCGCCGCGACGTTCGCGGCGCTGATGGTGATCCCGCTGGCGTTCCTGGTGCAGATCGCGTTCATCGTCGCCTTCGGGGTGCTGCTCGACACGCTCGTGGTGCGCTCGCTGCTGGTGCCCGCGCTGGTGATCGACATCGGGCCGCGGGCGTGGTGGCCGGGCGTTCTCGCCCGCCGGGAGGGCTGAACCGCCCGCGGCGCCCGGAGTGCATCCGCCGAGGCCGCCGAGCCGGAAGTGTTCCCGTCAGGGCCGGTCGCGACCGGTGGCACGGCAGCGGTACGGGACGCCGGGAGGCACTGGTATGGGCACGGACGGGCGGCGGCTGCACTGTCTTGTCACCGGGGCGTCCGGGTACATCGGCGGGCGCCTGGTACCGGAACTGCTGCAGGAGGGCCACCGCGTCCGTTGTCTCGCCCGTTCCCCCGGCAAACTCCGCGACCACCCTTGGGCGGCGCACGCCGAGACGGTCCGGGGGGACGTCACGGACCCGGAGTCGGTCGCCGCCGCGATGCACGGTGTCGATGTCGCCTACTACCTGGTGCACGCCCTCGGCTCCGGCTCCGGCTTCGAGGACACCGACCGCACCGCCGCCCGGATCTTCGCCGAGCAGGCCCGAGCCGCGGGCGTACGGCGGATCGTCTACCTCGGCGGGCTCACGCCACGCGGCGTCCCCGAGCGGTCGCTCTCCCCGCATCTGCGGTCCCGGGCCGAGGTGGGGCAGATCTTCCTCGACTCCCCCGTACCCGCGACGGTGCTGCGGGCCGCCGTCGTCATCGGCTCGGGCTCGGCGTCGTTCGAGATGCTGCGCTACCTCACCGAACGCCTGCCGGTCATGGTCACCCCCAGCTGGGTGCACACCCGCACCCAGCCCATCGGGGTACGGGACGTGCTGCGCTACCTCGTCGGGTCGGCCACCATGCCGGACGACGTCGACCGGGCCTTCGACATCGGCGGGCCGGACGTCCTCACCTACCAGGACATGATGCGGCGCTACGCCGCCGTCGCCGGACTGCGTCGCCGGATCATCGTGCCGGTCCCGGTCCTCACCCCACGCCTGTCCAGCCACTGGATCGGCCTGGTCACCCCGGTGCCCGCCGCCCTGGCCCGGCCGCTGACCGAGTCACTGCGGCACGAGGTCGTCTGCCGCGAACACGACATCGCCCGGTACGTGCCGGACATCCCGGGCCGGCCGCTGCCGTTCGACGAGGCGCTGGCCCTGGCGCTGCGCAAGGTGCGCGAGGCGCAGGTCGCCACGCGCTGGTCCTCGGCCTCGGTGCCCGGAGCACCCAGCGACCCGCTGCCCACGGACCCGGACTGGGCGGGCGGCAGCCTCTACCAGGACGAGAGGCAGCGGCCGGTCGACGCGTCCCGGGCCGCGCTGTGGAAGGTCATCGAGGGCATCGGCGGCGACAACGGCTGGTACTCCTCCCCACTGGCCTGGGCCGTCCGGGGCCGGCTGGACCGCTTCGCGGGCGGGGTCGGCCTGCGCCGCGGACGACGGGACACCGACCGCCTGAGGGTCGGTGACTCGCTCGACTTCTGGCGGGTCGAGGAACTCGAACCCGGTCATCTGCTGCGGCTGCGCGCCGAGATGCGGCTGCCCGGACTCGCCTGGCTGGAGATGTACGCCGAGACCGACGACGACGGCCGCACCCGCTACCGGCAGCGCGCCCTGTTCCATCCGCGCGGCCTGCTGGGCCACGCCTACTGGTGGAGCGTCGCCCCGTTCCACGCCGCCGTGTTCGGCGGCATGGCCCGCAACATCGCCCGGGCCGCGTCCGAGGGCACCGGCGGACGCCGCAGGGCCTCGCGCATCCGGCGGACCCGCGCACCGCGAAGTGCCCGGCAGCAGCGAACGCCATCCGCACCACCGCACCAGGAGTGACACCATGACCGTCGCGGTCGTCCTGTTCACCTCGGACCTGCGTCTGCACGACCATCCGCCCCTGCACGCCGCGCTGAACTCGGCCGACGAGGTGGTGCCCCTGTTCGTCCGCGACCCCGCCGTGCACGCCGCCGGCTTCGACGTGCCCAACCGCGCCGCCTTCCTCGCCGACTGCCTGGCCGACCTCGACACTTCGCTGCGCCGCCTCGGCGGACGGCTGGTGGTGCGCAGCGGGCCGGTCGCCCGCGAGGTCCGCGCGGTCGCCGCCGCGTGCGGTGCCTCGGAGGTGCACATGGCGGCGGGGGTCACCGGCTACGCCCACCGTCGTGAGGAGCGGCTGCGCAAGGAGCTCGAAGCCGACCGGGTCGCGCTGCGGGTGCACGACAGCGTGGTCACCGCCGTCGCGCCGGGGGCCGTGACACCGCTCGGCTCGGACCACTTCGCCGTGTTCACCCCCTACATGCGCCGCTGGTCCAAGGAGCCGCTGCGCGACCTCCTGCCCGTGCCGCGTGCGGTGCGGGTCCCCGGCGCGGCTCGCGGCGAGGAACCGCCGTCCCGCCCGGAGCCGGCGGACCTGTCCCCGGACCTCCCGGCCGGCGGGGAGTCGGCGGGGCGCGACAGGCTCGCGCGGTGGGCGGACACCGGCCTGTCCCGGTACGAGGAACGGCACGACGACCTGGCCGGTGACGCGACCTCACGCCTGTCGCCGTACCTTCACTTCGGGGCGCTCTCGCCGGTGGAGGTCGTCCGGCGGGCCCGCGAGAAGGGCGGCACCGGGGCGGAGGCGTTCGTCCGCCAGTTGTGCTGGCGCGACTTCCACCACCAGGTCCTCGCGGCCCGGCCCGAGGTGTCCGTCCGGGACTACCGCTCCCGGGGCGACCGGTGGCGCGGCGAGGAGGAGGCCGCCGAGGACATCGCCGCGTGGCGGGAGGGCCGCACGGGCTACCCGGTGGTCGACGCGGGCATGCGCCAGTTGCGCCACGAGGGCTGGATGCACAACCGGGCGCGGCTGCTGGTGGCGAGCTTCCTGACCAAGACGCTGTACGTGGACTGGCGGATCGGCGCCCGGCACTTCCTCCGGTACCTGGTGGACGGCGACCTCGTCAACAACCAGCTGAACTGGCAGTGGGTCGCCGGCACCGGCACCGACACCCGCCCCCACCGCGTCCTCAACCCGGTTCTCCAGGGCAAGCGCCACGACCCGGACGGCACCTACGTGCGCCGCTGGGTGCCGGAACTGGCGGACGTCGCCGGCGCCGCGGTGCACGAACCCTGGCGGCTGCCGGACGACCAGCGGACCCTGCTCCGCTATCCGGCGCCGCTCCTCGACCTCGGCGAGGGCCTGGCCCGCTTCCGGCAGGCCCGGGGGCGCGGCTGAGAGCCAGTCACTCGGCGCATCCGAAACACCGGTCCGCGGGGAAGCACTGATGTGCGGAGATCGGAAGCGAGAAGGGGTTGCGCATGCTTGGACCTCGGCCGACCGTGGCCGGACCGGCGGAGACGGACGACGCCCCGCTCACGGCTCCCGGGGCCACGCGTGCCATGGAGGCGGTTCTCGAGCGGGTGCTCGAGGCGCGGCTGCGGCAGGCACGCGACACGGATGCGGTGTTCACCCATGAGATGGCCGAGCGCGTCGCCGCGTTCGTCCGGCGGGGCGGCAAGCGGCTGCGGACGGCGTTCGTGTGGTGCGGCTGGCGGGCCGCCGGCGGGTCCGGCGACGCGGACGCCGTCCTGCGTACGGGGGCCGCCCTCGAACTGCTGCAGGCCTGCGCCCTCATCCACGACGACGTGATGGACGGATCGCCGCTGCGCCGGGGCGGGCCCGCGATGCACGTGGACTTCGCCCACGGGCACCGGGCCGGCCGGGCGAACGGGTCCGCCGAGGTGTTCGGGACGTCGGCGGCCGTACTCGCGGGCGATCTGGCGCTGGCGTGGGCCGACGACCTGCTGACCGGGACGGCGCTCGCCTCGCCGTACGGCCGGCGGCTGTACGACGAGTGGCGGGCCATGCGCACCGAGATGGTCGCCGGGCAGTACCGCGACCTGCGCGCGCAGGCGAGCGGCTCGTCCGGGTCCGAAGAGGCGCTGACCATCGCCGTCCTGAAGAGTGCCCGGTACACGGTCGCGCGGCCCCTGGCGCTCGGTGCGTCGCTGGCCGGTGCGGACGCGCGGACCCTGGCCGCGCTGCGGGCGGCGGGCCGGTGCGCGGGGCTGGCCTTCCAGCTGCGCGACGATCTCCTCGGCGCGTTCGGGGACCCGGCGCTGACCGGCAAACCGGCCGACGAGGACCTGCGCTCCCGCAAGCTGACCCCTCTGCTCGCCGTCGCCGTCCGGCTCGCGGAGGCCGACGGCGACGAGGACGCGGCTACCGTGCTCGCCCCGGACGCGGGCACCCGGCCCGGGCACACCGTCGAGCGGATGCGGGCGGCACTGGAACGGACGGGCGCCCGGGCCGAGGTGGAGTCGAGGATCGCGGAGCTGGCGGCCACCGGTCTGCGGCACTTCGAGGCGACCGGCGCCGCCCCCGCCGTGCGGCGGGAATTCGCCGCCCTGGTCGAGCGGGCCTCGGGCGTCGCCCCGCAGCACACGGAGGAGCTCGTATGAGGACGGTGACGGGCCCGACGGACCATGTCGTCGTGGTCGGCGCCGGCCTGTCCGGACTGGCGTGCGCCCTGCACCTGCTGGGCGCCGGACGGCGGGTCACACTCGTCGAACGGGACCACGGCCCGGGCGGGAGGGCCGGGCGGATCGGGCTCGGCGACTACCTGGTGGACACCGGGCCCACCGTGCTGACGATGCCGCATCTGGCCGACGAGGCGTTCGCGGCGGTCGGCGAGCGTCTCGACCGGCACGTCGAGCTGGTGGCCCTGCACCCCGCCTACCGGGCCGGCTTCGCGGACGGGTCCTCACTCGACGTGCACACCGACGGCGACGCCATGGAGGCGGAGGTGCGGCGCTTCGCCGGACCGGCGGAGGCGGCGGGTTACCGCAGGCTGCGGGAGTGGCTGGAGCGGCTGTACCGGGCGCAGATGCGCCGTTTCATCGACACCAACTTCGACTCGCCGTTCCAGCTCGCGCACCCGGACCTGGCCCGGCTGGCGGCCCTCGGCGGGTTCGGGCGGCTGGACGGCCGGATCGGCCGCTTCCTGTCCGACACCCGCCTGCGCCGGGTCTTCTCCTTCCAGGCCCTGTACGCCGGTGTGGCGCCGGCCCGGGCGCTCGCGGCCTACGCGGTGATCGCCTACATGGACACCGTGGCCGGGGTCTGGTTCCCCAAGGGCGGCATGCACGCGCTGCCCCGGGCGATGGCGGACGTGGCGGCCGGTGCCGGTGCGCAGCTGCGCTGGTCGGCCGAGGTGAGCGCGCTGGAACGCTCCGCCGGACGGGTGCGGGCGGTGCGGCTCGCCTCGGGTGAGCGCATCCCGTGCGACGCGGTGGTGCTGACCTGCGAACTGCCCGCCGCGCACCGGCTCCTGGGCCGGGCACCCCGGCGTCCGGTACCGCTCAGGCACTCGCCGTCCGCGGTGGTCCTGCACGCCGGGACCGACCGCACCTGGCCCCATCTCGCCCACCACACGCTGTCCTTCGGCGCCGCCTGGGAGCGCACCTTCGACGAACTGACCCGCTCGGGAGCGCTGATGAGCGACCCGTCCCTGCTGATCACCCGGCCGACGACGCACGACGCCTCGCTCGCGCCGCCCGGCCGCCACCTCCACTACGTCCTGGCGCCCTGCCCCAACACCGCCGTCGGCCCCTCCGCCACCGCCTGGCGCGACCTCGGCCCGCGGTACCGCGACAGCCTGGTCACCGAGCTGGAACGCCGCGGCCTCGACGGTTTCGCGGACAGCGTCGAGGAGGAACTGCTGGTGACCCCGCTCGACTGGACGGCCCAGGGTCATGCGGCGGGCAGCCCCTTCTCGGTCTCCCACACCTTCGCCCAGACCGGGCCCTTCCGGCCGCGCAACCTCGTCCGCGGGCTGGACAACGTGGTGCTCGCGGGCTGCGGGACCACTCCCGGAGTCGGCGTACCGACCGTGCTCATCAGCGGGAAACTCGCCGCCGCCCGCGTCACCGGGGGCCGTGCCCGAGCGCCCCGGGCCGGGCGGCCTCCGTACCGCCGCCCGCCCACCCCGACCGGAGCAGGTGCCCATGACCCGTCGTGAACTGGACGCCGCCGGGATCACCGACCCCGGCCTGCGCGCCGCCTACAGCCGGTGCCGGCGGCTCAACGCCCGCCACGGCCGGACCTACTTCCTGGCGACGCGCCTGCTGCCGCTGGAACGCCGTACGGCCGTGCACGCGCTGTACGGCTTCGCCCGCTGGGCCGACGACATCGTCGACGACCTGGACCGGCGCCTGACACCCGACGAGCGGGACCTGCTGCTGAAGCGGCTGGAGGGCGACCTCGCGCACGCGCTGCGCACGGGCGGCGGGAGCGAGCCGGTGGTCCGGGCCGTGGCCGACACCGCCGACCGCTACGACATCGAGGTGGACCTGTTCGCCGACTTCCTGGCCTCGATGCGCGCCGACCTGACCGTGACGGACTACCCGACCTACGCCGACCTGCGGGCGTACATGCACGGCTCGGCCGCGGCGATCGGCCTGCAGATGCTGCCCGTGCTCGGCACGGTCGTCCCGCGCGAGGAGGCGGCACCGCACGCGGCGGCCCTCGGCGTGGCGTTCCAGCTGACCAACTTCCTGCGGGACGTGGGCGAGGACCTGGACCGCGGTCGCGTCTACCTGCCGGCGGACCTGCTGGCCGCCCACGGCGTGGACCGGCCGCTCCTGGAGTGGAGCCGGCGCAGCGGCCGCCGCGACCCGCGCATCCGGTCGGCACTGGTCGCGGCCGAGGCCCTGACCAGGGACGTGTACCGGGCCGCGGAACCGGGCATCGCGATGCTCGACCCGCGGGTGCGCCCCTGCATCAGGACCGCCTTCACGCTGTACGGCGGCATCCTCGACGCGATCGCGCGGCACGACTACACCGTGCTGCACCGCCGTGCCGTGGTACCGCGGCGCCGGCGGGCGGTCACCGCCGCGGCCGGTGTCCTGAAGGTGGTCCGCGCGCGGGGGGCGGCGCACGCGGCGGCTCCGGCCGCACCGGAACGGAAGGGGCGAGGTCGTGGCTGACCGAGCGGACAAGACACGCTGGACCTCACCGCTGCGGCGGCGCCGCGGCCCCGGCTGGGCGGAGCAGACGCCCACCTGGCGCGCGGCCCGTCCGGCGCTGATCGCCGACGCCCTCAAACGGGCGTCCGCCCGGCCCTCCGGCAACTGGTTCGTGGTGGGCGCCTCCCGGGACGTGCGCCCCGGCCGCCCCTACGGCAGGACCGTCGGCGGCGTGGAAGTGGTGCTCTGGCGCTCGCCGGCCGGTGAGCTCCGGGCCGGCCCCGGCGCCTGCCCGCACCTCGGTGCCCCGCTGCGGGACAGCCGGGTGGTGTGCGGCACGCTGGTGTGCCACTGGCACGGACTGGCCCTGGACGGCTCCGCGTTCGCCGGCTGGCAGCCCTACCCGGCCCACGACGACGGGGTGCTGGTGTGGGTACGGCTGGACGCGGTGGGCGGTGAGGAGCCGACGGAGCGGCCCGCGGTCCCGGCCCGGCCCGAACAGGGCAGCGGGGTGGACGCCGTGTTCACGACGGTCGGACGGTGCGAACCGCAGGACGTGGTGGCCAACCGGCTCGATCCGTGGCACGGGTCCTGGTTCCACCCGTACTCCTTCGTCGACCTGACGGTCGTGAGGGAGCCGCGGGGCGACGAGGACGACGCCTTCGAGGTCGATGTCTCCTTCCGGGTGGCGGGCCGTCTGGTGGTACCCGTGCGGGCCGAGTTCACCGCGCCGGAGCCGCGTACCGTCGTCATGCGCATCACCGACGGCGAGGGCGCCACGTCCGTGGTGGAGACCCATGCCACGCCGCTGACCGCCGCGGACGCCGAGCAGCCGCGGACGGCCGTGATCGAGGCGGTCGTCGCCGTTTCGGAGCGAGGCGGTTTCGCGTTGGCCCGCGCCGCCGCCCCCGTGCTGCGTCCCCTGATGCGGCAGACGGCCGGACGCCTGTGGCGCGACGACCTCGCCTACGCCGAGAGGCGCTGGGAGTTGCGCAGCACCGGGCGCTTTCCCGGGTGACGGGAACCCGGGTGCGCGGTACCGGGCGTTGCCCCGGGTGACGTGAACCCGGGTGCGCGGCACCGGGCGTTGCCCCCGTGACGTGAACCCGGGTGCGCGGCACCGGGCGTTGCCCCCGTGACGTGAACCCGGGTGTGCGGCACCGGGCGTTACCCCGGGTGTATTGACCCCGTCGGACGGGCCTGCGCGGAGCGGCCCGGGCCCGTCCGGCGGCCCGGCCTCACCGGGGGCACCGGGATCACCGGGGGTACCAGGATCACCGGGGCGCCGGGCTCACCGGGTCACCGGGTCACCGAGGTCACCGAGGTCACCGAGGTCACCGAGGTCACCGGCGTGCCGGACGTCCCGCGAGTGCGCCGAGTGCCCGCAGCAGCGGGGAGCGGCCCGCCCGTGGCACGGTCCACAGCACCTGGCCGCGGACGCCCCACCCGGCGAGCAGGGCGTTGGACGCCAGGAAGCCCGTGGTGGCGGCGCGCTCCATCAGGGCCACGGGCAGGTCGCAGCGGAGGCCGTCGCCGGCCAGCGTCAGCCACTGGTGCGGGGTCCTCACCGTGGGGCGCCGGTGGTGGGTGCCGACCGGGAAGAGCGGGCAGTCCGAGCGCCACTCGTGCCGGACGTCGACGACCCGCGCCCGGCCGGTCTCCGGGTACACCCTGCGCAACTGCCCGAGCAGCGCGTCCTGCACGGCCCCGGGGTCCGTACCGGGGGTGACGGCGTAGGCGTGGAGTTCCACCACGGAACCCCCGTGCTTCGCGGCCCACCGGGCGGCCTCGCCCTCGTAGCGTTCCAGGACGCTGATGTTGTCGAGGCCGTCGTAGCCGCTGGTGCCGAGGAAGCCGGGGCGGTCGGCGCGGACCGGCCGGTCGAGCCAGAGCCGCGACACGAGGAACGGCGGGGCGGTGCGCAGGGCGGCGATGCCGTCGCGCCAGGGGGCGGTGCCCAGGCCGGGCGAGGCGGCGACGACCCGGCGCAGTCCCCCGGTGTCGAGGGCGAGCACCACCGCGTCGTGCCGGTCGGCGCCGGTGCCGGTGCGCACCTCGGCTCCGCCGGTGCCGACGGGGTCGACGCCGTCGACGGGGGTGCCGGTGCGGACGGTCACGCCGAGCCGCCGGAGGTAGTCGCCGAGCGGCTCCCACAGGGCCTGCGGGAAGGGCTCGTCGGGCACGTCGAAGAGCAGCCCCTCCGAGGAGCCGAGGAAGTAGATGTGGAACATCAGCATCAGTTCGGCGGCGGAGAGTTCGCGCGGGTCGGCGAAGAAGCTGCGCGAGAACACCTCGAAGGCCAGGTGGTGCGCGGCCTCGGGGAAGCGGACGCGTTCCAGGAAGGCGGTCGCGCTGAGGTCGTCGAAGCGTGTGTACACGTCGGGCACCCGCACGTCCGTCAGCGGCAGTGCCGCCCGGGCGTCCAGGGCGGTGAGGTCGCGCCAGCCGAAGGTGGGGCTGAGGGCGACGAAGCCGAGGGCGCTCAGCGGCGGGGTGCGCGGGACGCGGGCGAAGCTGTCGGTCAGTCCGCCGCTGTGCCGCAGGGGGTAGTCGGGCAGGGGGGTGAGGCGGGCGAGGGCGGGGTCGGTGCGCCGCAGCAGGCCGCGCAGGTTGTAGTACTGCCGGAAGAAGGCGTGGAAGCCGCGGCTCATGGTCACCTCGGAGCCGTCGGCCAGCCGGGTGCGGTACCCGGCGAGGCGGCCGCCGAGGGAGTCCTCGCGTTCGTAGAGGGTCACCCGGGCACCGCGTTCGGCCAGTCCGGTGGCCGCGGCGAGTCCGGCGATGCCGCCGCCCACCACGGCGACGGACGGTGCGTCCCCGGGCGCGAACCGGTCCCGGCCGGGCGCGGGCAGCAGGACCTCGGCCTTGCGGTCCCGGCCGCGCCGGGCGGCCGGGCGGGTGCTCGTCGAGCGGCTCTTCGGTGTGCTCTTCGGGGGAATGATCGGGGGACTCGTCCGGGGACTGATCGGGGGACTCGTCCGGGGACTCATCGGGTGGCCTCCCCTGCCGCGGCTGATGCGTTGCGGGCGACGAACGTGTGCGTGATGCCGGTCTGCCATCCGGCCAGGGGCAGGGCCCGCGCGCCCGTGAACCCGGCCCGTGTCAGCCGCCCGGTGAAGTCGGAAGCCGTGTCGAAGTCGAGGACGCTGTGCCACAGGTGCCGGTACAGGACACGGTCACCGGTGAGCGTGCCCGCCGGGATGATCACCCCCTGGCACACGGCCGTCCACAGCGCCCGGTGCGCGGGAGAGCCACCGAGGCTGTACTCGTGGACGGCGAGGCGCCCGCCCGGCCGCAGCAGTCCGCGCACCGTGCCGAGGACGCCGTCCGGGTCGGAGACGTTGCGGAACAGGTAGGCGGCGAAGACCGCGTCGAAAGGTCCTTCGCCGGCCGTGGCCAGTTCCTCGGCGCTCAGGTGCAGGAAGCGCACGGTGTCGGGCCAGGGCTTGGTCCGTGCCCGCCGCAGCATGCCGGCGGAGGCGTCCACCGCGGTGATCCGCGCACGGGGTGCGGCCCGCAGCAGGGCCCGGGTGGAGGCGCCGGTGCCGCAGCCCAGGTCGAGCAGGTGCAGCCCGGCCCCGTCCTCCGGGAGCCTCAGCCGGCGGGCCGAGCGCAGCAGGTCGGCGCGGTAGCCCGGGTTGAGGCCGGTGAGGCGGTCGTAGGTGCGGGACGCGTGGTCGAAGGCGCGTGCCAGGTCGCGGTCGCGCAACTGGGTCATCGGGGGTTCTCTCCGGTTCCTGGGGCGGGGTGGGTGCGGCGGGGCAGGAAGGGCACTTCGAGCGCGGTGCGCAGCATCGGGCCCACCGGGGTGCGCAGGCCGATGCCCCACTCCTCCCGGAGCGAGGTGCCGCCGTCGAGGAAGCGCAGCAGGCGGTGCGTCGGGGTCCGGCGGAAGAGACCGGTGAAGAACGCGGGGCCGTCGATCCGGCCGGTGTCCAGGGCCCGCAGCAGCACCGCGTCCATGGCGAGCGCCCGCCGCCCGTGCGGCGCGGGTACGACGGCGCGGCCGCCTTGCAGGGCGGCGGCGACGGCCCGGCTGTGCCGCTGTACGGCGGCGAAGGTGTAGCCGGTGGCGGGGCGGGTGGCGCCCCCCGCCGTCCCGATGCGGAAGACGGCCGTACCGGCCCGCCGGGGGAAGCGGGCGTCGGTCATGGGGATGACGCCCTGCTCGGCCGTCTCCACGGCGAACTCGCCCAGGCGCAGGACCTCACGGGCGTAGTGACCGAGCGCCGCCTCGTACGCCGATGTCGTCAGCGGGCTCCGGGAGAACTCGGTGTACTCGACGAGCGCCCGGTCCGGGGCCAGCGGCAGGACGTAGCCGAAGGCGAGGCCGTGCCGCGGCTGGGGCACCCGGAAGTCCATGAGGTCGGCGACCGCCGGTTCGAACCGGTCGGTGCGGGTGCGCACGAACCAGCCACGGAAGTGCTGCAGCAACTGTGTCCGGGCCGGCGGCAGGGCGCGCAGGGGCCGCGAGTCGAACACGAGCCCGGCGCGCAGGGTCAGTGTCCGGCCGCCGGGTGCCGTGCAGCGGACCTCGGCGCCCCCGGGTACGTCGCGCACCGTGTCCGCGGTCGCGCGCACCAGCCGTCCCGCGGGAGAGCGCGCCAGCCGCGCGTGCACCAGCCGTTCGAACGCCGTGGAGCGCACCATGCGGTAGCGGGCGGGGGCGGGATCGACGGTGAGGGGGCTGCCGTCGGAGTCGTGCACCCGCAGCAGGGGCCAGGTGGCGGCCACCGCTTCACCGAAGCCGTCGTCGCCGTCGTCGCCGTCGTCGGCGCCTTGGTCCCAGTAGCACCAGGTCCGCTCCGCCGGGCGCGCGGGGCCGTCCGGCGGCTCCACCACGGTCACGGACGCGACGGCGGTCTCGACCAGCCGGTACGCGAGACTGAGGCCCGCGGCACCGCCCCCGAGAATCACCACGTCCGGCGCGCCGACAGGCCCCTGGCTCACCGGGCCCACCACACGCCGCCCATCTCCGCACCCCGCTCCCGGCCACCTCGTCGACTGTGTTCTGTCCGTTCACCGCTTCTGTCCGGCGGCCGTGTTCGGATGCAGTCGGACGCAGTCGGCCGGGGTCACCGCGACACGACCGACTCCAGAAGGGCGACGGCGTCGGCCAGCCCCGTCGGACGCGGCAGTCCGGCAATGGTCCGGCCGGCCCAGCCGGGCCCTATCGTCAGGACGACCGGCTTGCGGCGGGCACCGCGCACCCCCCACTCCATCGCGGCCACGTGCTGGGCCAGCGGCCGGCTTGCGGTCGTCCGGGACTGCGCCCACAGCCCCACCGCCGCGGGCCCCGTTCTGCGGACGGCCGTGACGAGGGACTCCACGGGCAGGGCGCCGCCGAACATCCGCACCGGCAGACCACGTTCGGCCAGTGCGGCCGCCAGCACCTCCAGGGGGAGAGTGTGGTGCTCCCCCGGCACACAGGCGAGCACGACGGTCGCGCCCGGGCGGTCGGGGGCCGCGGGCGGGGCGCCCCGCCGCAGTGCGCCGGAGACGTGCCAGGACAGGAAGTGCTCGACCTCGACGTACTTCTCACCCGAGCTCTCCCACTTGCGGCCGACCGCCTGGAGGGTCGGCATGATCACCTCGGTCCAGGCGGCGACCAGCCCGTGCTCGGCGATCGCGGACTGGAGCAGGTCGTCCAGAGCGGGGGCGTCGAGGCGCAGTGCGGCACGGGCGATGCCCTTGCATTCCTGACGCACATCACCGAGGCGCAGCCCGCTGCCCGCGCGGCTGCGGGTGGGGGTGCGGGTGCGGGTGCGGATGCGATCCGACGGTCGCGGTGGTGTGTCGGCGGGCGGCCGGGCCGGGACCGCCGGTCCCGGTGACGCCCCGGCGACCCGTCGGCCCGGGGTCGGGATCGCTTCCGGGGGCGCTGGGTCAGCCGGCCCGGCCGGGTCCGCCTCCTGCGCCGCTTGAGCGGCCCGACCGACGGGGTCCTCCGCCTGCGTCGCTCGAGAGCCGAGGCCCGCGGAAGCCGGCGCCTGCGTCGCTCGAGAGCCCCGGCCCGCAGAAGCCGGCGCCTGCGTCGCTCCAGGGGCCAGACCCCCGGAAGCCGGCGCCTGCGTCGCTCCGGCGGCCAGACCCACCGGAGTCGCCTCCTGCGTCGTTTCGCCGAGGACCGCGCGGGCCGCCTCGGCGGGCGGTATCCCGGTCGCCGTCAGGGCGCACAACCGCTCCAGCCGGGCCACGTCCGCCGGGGTCCACCGCCGGTGGCGGCCACCGGTGTGCGCCTCGGGTCCGAGACCGTAGCGGCGGTCCCACGTGCGGACCGTGGTGGGCGCCACCCCCAGCCGCCTGGCCACCTCGCCGGTGGTGAGTCCGCCACCGGGCGGTCCGCCCTCGCGTCCGCGGCGTTCGCTGTCCCGTTCGTGTGCACCCATACCCCCGACTGTACGACGCACAAACGACGCATGTTGAACCGCGTCGTTTGCGCACCGAACACTGGCCTGGAGCGCACGGGCGCGGCTCACACAGCGCGACCGGTGCGGTTCGGCAGACGGCCTTCCGTCCCCGCACGACGCACTGCAGGAGGAACCAGGCCATGATCACGAACACGCGACTCACCGCCCCCACCGCACCCGCGGAGGAAACGCGGTACGAGGAGGAGCTGGCCCGTGGCCTCGTCGCCGCCGACGAGGAGGCGTTCGCCGCGATCTACCGGCGCTGGGGCGCGCTCGTCCACACCATGGCCACCCGACTGCTCGGTGACACCCACGAGGCGGAGGACGTGACCCAGCAGGTCTTCCTCGGCGCCTGGCACGGCCGGGCGGGCTTCCGCCCCGAGCGGGGTCCGCTCGGGGCGTGGCTGGTCGGCATCACGCGCCGCAAGATCGTGGACGCGCTGGCGGCCCGGACACGACGGCTGACGCTCATCGACTCCGCCGGCCGCGACGCGGACACCACCGGCCCCGACGAGGAGGCACCGGACCGTGTCCTGGACCGGGTGCTGCTGGTCGACGCCATGGCCCGGCTGCCGCGCCACCAGCGGGAGGTGCTGTGCATGGCCTTCTACGAGGACCTGACCCAGGCGCAGATCGCGGAGCGGACCGGGATGCCCCTGGGGACCGTCAAGAGTCACGCCCGTCGCGGCCTGCACCGGCTGCGCACGGTGATCGAGCAGCCCTCGGCCGCCGACGCGGATCTGTAGCGGTGCCGCCGTACGCGCATCCGCGACGGCCCCCACACCCGAAAACAGGACCGAGACTCCGCACCGTACGGAGACTCCGTTCGAAGGGATGATTCCCATGACCTCGCACACCCGCATCGCCATCGCCGCCTCGGCCGGAGCCTGCGCCCTGGCCCTCGGCGTTTCCGCCCCCGCCCTGGCCGAACAGCAGGACCAGGCCATGGTGTCCGTCTTCCACGGCATCCCCGGCATGACCGTGGACGTGTACGCCAACGGCGACGAACTGATCGGCGACTTCAAGCCCGGCACGGTGACGGACCCCAAGTCCCTCGACGCCGGAACCTACGACATCAAGATCTTCGAAGCGGGCAAGGACCCCGGCGGAACTCCGGCCCTGGAGAAGAAGATCGAGGTGCCCGAGGGCGCGAACGCCACGGTCGCCGCCCACCTCTCCGCCGACGGCAAACCGCAGTTGACGGCCTTCACCAACGACGTCTCCCAGGTGGATGCCGGCAAGGCCCGTCTGACCGTCCGCCATGTCGCGGCAGCCCCGGCCGTCGACGTCCGGGCCGGCGGACAGCCCGTCTTCAGCAACCTGACCAACCCCAAGGAGGACACCGCCGAGGTCGACGCGGGCACCCTCAACACCGATGTGGTGCTCGCCGGTACGGACACCGTGGCCATCGGCCCGGCCGACCTGAAGCTCGGCGAAGGCACGAGCAACGTCGTCTACGCCTGGGGCAGCGCCGACGACAAGAACCTGGCCCTGGCGACCCAGACGTTCAGCGGAATGGCGTCCTCGCCGCGCGGCGTTCCCGCGGGCGGCGACGGTGCCGCCGTCGCACCGAACTCCACCGACCTGAACCCGGCCTGGGCCGCCGGGGCCGGAGTGGTCGCGGTGGCGGGCGTGCTGATGGCCCGCCGGGTCGCCCGCCGACGTGACTGACCGTACGCGACGGCTGACGGGACCGATGCTGGCGGCTGCCGCTCTGGCAGCCGCCCTCGGTCTTCCGGCCCGGCCGTCGCAACCGGCCGCGCCGGCCCCCGACTTCACGACCGCACCCTCCGGGCGGACGGCAGGCTCGACGACGAAGGCGGCACCGAGCACGGCACCGGCCCCGCCGCCCCGCCGCGTCCTGCTGCCCGACGTGGGCGTCGACGCCCGGGTCGCTCCGGTCGGCGTGACGGACCGTGGGGACATGACCGTCCCCGACGACCCGTCCGTGGCCGGCTGGTACCGCTACGGTCCGGCGCCCGGCAGCACTTCGGGTTCGGCGGTGCTCGTCGGACACGTGGACAGCGACACCGGGGCCATCGGCGAATTCGCCGAGCTGTACGACGTACGGCGCGGGGATCGCGTGGAGGTGCGGCGGACCGGGGCGGAACCGGTGCGGTACCGCGTCGTCTCACGCGTCACCGTCCCCAAGGACGAGCTGCCGCCCTCGGCGTTCCGCCGCACCGGCGCCCCGGCCCTCACGCTCATCACGTGCGCGCCCCCGTTCGTTCCCGAGCGGGGCGGATACCTGTCCAACCTCGTCGTCACGGCGGAGCCCGTGAAGTCCGGGAGGGCGCAGTGGCCCACGTAGAGCCCACGCACCTGGTGGAACTGGCGCTGCGCAACGCCACCCCGACCGAGGTCGACACCGTGGCCCTGCGTCACGTCGAACAGTGCGCCCGTTGCCGCGACGAACTCCGCATGCTGACCCGCGTGGTGGCGGCGGCCCGCACCGCGCACCTGGTGGACCTGCCGACAGCACCCCCGGAACGCGTCTGGCAGCGGATCAGCAGAAACCTCTCCCCCGAAACGAACACTCCCGAGCCGCCCCCGCACACCCCGGACCACAGGAAGCGAGCTCTCCTCGCCCTACTCGCTCTCGCCGCCGCCGTCGGCGGTGCAGCCGTCGCCCACCGGTGCCTGCACGCGCGCTCGCGTTCCGGGCTGCTCCCAGAGGCCCCGCATTGCGGGTGACAAACCATTACACTCCGCGAAGTGCCCGCATTCTCCGGGGCACTTGACGACCCGCGGGGGGCGACATGGAACTGACGATTCAGACCGACAACGGTGCCGGCACCGATCTCTACCGCTGGCTGCTGGAAGACCCCGAAGCGGCCGCCTATGCGTCCGGGGCCACACCCGCGGACATGGATCCGGCCGGCGGCGAGATGGGGGTCGGCTTCGACGTCCTCAATCTGGTGATCCCGAACGTCATCGCTCTCAGCAGCCTCGTAGTGTCGATCGCGACCTACCGCCTCCAAGCCCAGCAGAGCACGGGTACAGCGCCCAGCGTGAGCGTCAGCCAGGCAGGCGTGGTGGTCGTCGTGGAGGGGGACGGCAGCGAGGCGGTGCGTCAGCTCACCCAGGCGGTCGATACCTCACAGGCGTCTTCCGGGGTGACTCCCACCACCCCGTGATGCCTTCACGGCTGCCCGACCCCACGGCCTCCCGCGCTGTGCTCGTCGGTGTGTCCCGGTACTCGGCGATGCCTGAGAACAGGCAGCTGCCCGCAGTGAGGAACAATCTCCAGCGGTTGGCGACGCTCCTCAGCGACCCGCGGATCTGGGGCCTGCCTCCCGAGTGCTGCGCGGTCCTGCACCAGCCCGACGACGCCGACTCCGTGATCAGCGCGCTGCAGACGGCAGCCCGGGAAGCGACGGCGTCGCTGCTCTTCTACTACGCCGGCCACGGGCTCACCGACCCCCTCACCGACGACGAACTGCACCTGGCCCTGCCGAACAGCCGCGAGCCGGCGGGCATCCACCTCGCCCTGCGCTACCAGAACGTACGTGCCGAGTTCCTGCGCGCCGCGGCGGTGCCGCAGAAGGTGGTGATCCTCGACTGCTGCTGGAGCGGCAAGGCCCTGAAGGGCGCCACCATGGGTACGGACGATCTCGCGGCCGTCGCGGCGGTCAAGGGCACCGCTGTGCTCACCGCCTGTGCGTCCACCGCCAAAGCACTTTCCCCTGCTGGTGAGGCCTGCACCGCGTTCACTGGGGCCCTGGCACAGATTCTGTACGAGGGAATTCGCGGGGGGCCCCGCGAACTCGACATCGCAACCCTCTTCCAAAGCCTGGACAGTCGGCTCGGCAGCGAGAACCGGCCCCGTCCGCAGCTCGCCACCTCGGGATCCGGCTCGGGCCTCGTGCTGGCGATGAACACCTGGCAGGAGCCCGCCCGAGCGGCGGAATCGCAGCACGTCGGGGCTCCCCCCGTACCGGATGCCGTACGGCCGCCCATGCCGGACGACGAGCACACGCGCCGGCGCGTTCGGGAACTGCTGCGCACCGGCCGCTACGAGGCAGCGCAGGAGTTGCGACTGAGCCTTGCTGAGGCAGGGGACATCAGCGCGGTCCGGGATGTGGTGGCCCAGCTCCGGCGCGAGGGGCACTACCGGTCCGCTGCCCAACTGGAACGGGCTGTCCCCGGCAGCGAGGCGGCACAGCAGGTACTGCGGTGGCTGCGGCAGGGCAGCCTTCGGGAGCTCTGAGCCGCTTCGGACGCGGCTCTCCCTCGCGATGTCACGCCCCGTTCATCGCGGATATCTGGATGTAATGGGAGAACTCCCGGGAGAACAGGGCGGCTGACCCCATTGACGACGACACAACACCCATCTGCTTCAGTCGGTTCAGCTCCAAGGACGCGGGCTCGGCGGCCGTGCCGACGGCAAGCCTCCTCAGTAGTGCCGTGGCGCGCCCTTCGCTGTCCGCCTCGATGTTCTGCCGCAGCTGGGCGAACTGTGTGTCAAAGGTGGGGGCCTCGTACTCGTACGCCGCCTTCACATCCAGCCCACCCGTGGCCTGGTGGATGTCTACGATCCGGTTGCAGAGCAGCTCCAGAAGGAAAGGGTGGAGCCCGGTGCAGGCGATGATCTCTTCACGTACGGAGGCCAGTCCGATGCCGACGCCCGCGGCGCGGGCCAGCATCAGATCCGCCTCCTCATCGGTGAACATGCCGACGTAGCGGCGAGTGGCCACTACACCGCCCAGGATCGAACCCCCCGCGGCATCGACTTCAATGGACTCGATATCCCGCCGGGAAATGGTGATCAGTCCCAAGGAGAACGCCGGATCACTCGCCAGATTGCGCAGCAGCTGGAACTCCGCCAGCCGTGTGAACGTGGTCGAGGCCCGGTCGAACTCGTCGAGCACGGCAAGGACGTAGTACCCGTTCCTGCACAGGGCCTTGAAGAAGTCCCGTATCGCTTCTCGCAGGTCGCTCCAACCCCCGTCCTGTTGAACCGCGGCGTTGATCGCGTCCAGTGCGTTCGGCGCACCCGTCTCACGACACTCGCCGCGCTCACGGAACTCCTCCATCACCTGCCGGGCCATCGACCGGAACATGTCCGCCCCGGAATCGTGTGTGCCGACGTCGAGCCACACGGTGATCAAGTCGGTTCGTCGCGCGGAGGACGACTCCAGCGCCCGCCGCACCAGGCTGGTCTTGCCGGTGCGGTGGTATCCGAGCACGCGTGCGTTCGACGGACGACCGGGCTCCTGCCAGGCGTTCTGTATCAGGCGCACCAGGCTGCCTCGGCCGACGAAGCGGTCGCCCTCGGCCACCATGCCGACCTGGCGATACGGATTGGCCGGGACGGGGGCCTCGCCGGCCACGGGCGCCGTCACGAGGCACCTGCCTTCGAGCTCGCTCCGAGATACTTGAGGAGCCATTCCTGGTAGAGACGGACCACGATCTGGTAGGCGCCGGACTCACGGCGCACCACGTCGCGCAGGACGAGGTCGTCGAGCAGCTCCTCCAGTTGCTCGCCCCGGTACTCCTCGCGGATCGCCGCCAGCGTGGCCGGTTGGTTGCGGGACGCCCGGGCCACTGCCAGCAGGACGGGCTGATACTGCTCGCTCGTGAAAGCCTCCGGGTCTGTGTAGCCGGGTGACTCGAGGTTGTCGAAGTCCTCGCGCGTCAGCCTGCCGAGGAACTCGTCACGGACCCGTTCGACATCCGCCTCCGTCACCACCGGCGCCCGCTCGGAATTCATGTACTCGACGAGATACGAGCAGAAACGCTGGATGTAGAAGGCGCTTCCACCGGTCAGCTCGATGATCTGGCCGACTGCGTGTTCGCGGTATCTGCTGGTGGTCCGGCCCCCCTCCTCGATGCGGATCGGATTTTCGATCAGGGCGCGCGCGGCTGGCTCTGCGAGGTATGTCACGCGTTCCTTGTGGAACACCCCGAAGACGTTGGGGTCCTGCTGGATCAACCGGTCAAGGGCGTCCTGGCCAACGATCACCAGATGGAAGAGCCGCCGCTCGATGAGAGCCTTGAACGCCTGCATGAAGGACGGCGAAAGCAGCTCCATCCTGATCCACCGGTCGATGTACTGGAACTCGTCGATCAGCACGATCAGCGGTGGTGGGGTGCCCTGAATAGCCTCCCGGTGCCGCTCGATGTACTTGGCGCAGTCATGGACCGGTTCTTCGCTGGTGAGGAATTCCTTGCGGGTGAGTCCGTCGGGAATCAACGGCGCTGAAACACCGACCGGCTCGTCGAGCTGTGTCAGCGCGTCGTGGGCGCCCTCCAGGATGCGCCACATCAGCAGAGCCAGCAGGCGGGTTCCGGTCAGGTCGTCGGACTCCGGGGAGAGGTCTCCGATGTTGCCCACGTTGACGATCGGCAGGCCGTCCGCTTTCAGCCGCTGCGCCAGATGATGGGCGATGGAAGACTTCCCGGCCCGCTTCTGGCCGTAGATCGCCATGCCTACCCCGGGTGAGGAGACCTCCCGCAGGCCGGTGCGAATCCGCTCTATCAGTTCGTCCCTGCCGAAGAACATCTTCGGGTCGATCACCGGACGTCCCGTGGCACCGTCCTGGAACGGATTGAAGATGGGCTCGAACTCCTCCTCGCGCGCCAGCCGGACCGGCAACGTGGCCTCGAACGTCGCGTAGACGGCACTGGAACGCCTTCGGTACCGAAGGGTCACCGGCAGGGAGAAGGCACCCGCGGCGAAGCCCTTGTCGGTGACACGTAGTTTGACCTGCTCGATCCGGTGGTCGCCGCCGCGGACTGCCGTCGGAAGCTGCACCTTCGACTCCCCGACGGAGAACAGATCGACGTCGGCCCCCACAGTCAGCTCCGGGGACTCCAGCGGTGCCATCCCGACCGCGTTCGCCACCTTGATCTGGACGGTGACGACACCGTTCTGGCCTCCACTGCTCTCCTCCAGCGCCAGGCTCAGTTCCGGCTGGGGCGTCTGCGTGTCGAGCAGATTCTGCTGGGTCTCGGCGACGAGAGCCCGGATCCGCGCCGCAACCGGCTCGACGAGCCCGACGGCGAGGCTGGTCGGACCGCGTCGAATGTCCGCGCTGAGCGCCCGGGCCTTCTGGTCGGCGAGCCGCAGGCAGCTCTCCCGCTCTTCGAAGGAGCGCTCGTTGATGAACCTCCGGAGCTCGAACAGGGCCTCCTCGATCCGGCCGAGGGCCTCGCTCAGGGACGGTGAAGTCAGCGTGTCCCGGTCCCGAAGCCGGTCGAGCGCCGACTCCAGATCGTTCTCCGACATCGACAGTTGCTGCAGTTCGGCCATGCTGTGTTCCAGCCTTCGGCGGTCCCGCGTCCACTTGTCGCTGGCCTGCTGCCATGCCTCACGCACCGCATGCTGGTCCGGCCGGGACCGTTCGGGGCCCTCGGCGAGGCGCAGATGTACGGCCGCCGCAGCAAGCAGATCGGGCTTCGAGCACATGGCGTCCAGCACCAGATCCCGGGCCACGCTGGTATCCGCGAAGAGGGGAGGGATCAGCGAGAAGATCACCTTGGGGTCGTGCTGGCGGATCCCGTCCCAGAGAACCCGAGCGACTTCGTCCCGCAGGGAGGTTCCTTCGTCCCGGTCCCGGTCCCGGTCCCGGTCCCGGTGCCGGGTCGGCGCGGCGCGGCGGCCCTTCGGTGAGCGGAGGTAACCGAGCAGCGCCGATCTGACGTCCGGGGTGAGCTCGCCGTCGTCCCGCTCGTCCGCCACGGCCAGTGCGGCGCAGTACAGGTCCTGGGCCGACTCGTACTCCTGCCGGTCGAGGACGATGCCGGCCAGCGTGGTCAGCCCCAGGTACAGATACCGCTGCGCTCCTTCCTCGCCCACTTCCTTCGCGAGCACCGCGGCCGAGATGTACGCCTGCGCGCTGTTGACCGGCTGCTTGCCGCTCATCTGACGTGCCGTCTCCGCGATGACGTTCAGGTCGCTCCGGGTGACCGGGCGCTGCGTACGTTCCCGCTCCTCCTTCGTCCGCGCGGCGAGCTCCGAATAGTTCTGCATCACGAAGGTGACGAGCGGTGGGGTCGAGTCGACGAATCGCGGAACCTCTTCCAGCAGTCGCTCCACCCAGCCGGGGTCGGTGCCGGCGTCCCCGCTCTGTCGCAGGGCGTCGATCTGACGCAGGATCCGGACGGATCGGTCGTCCGTGTGATGACCGATCAGTTTCTCGGCTTCCTCCAGGTCCTCGGAAGCCCCGCGCCGGACGAGTGCCAGTGCCATTCCGCGCTGCGCGTTCTGGTTGTCCGGGGACATCTGAAGCAGCATGCGCCATTCGGCCGTGGAGTCCTGGCCGTGGGCAAGTTTCACGTACGCGATCTGGTGACAGAGGTGGTGGCGCCTGCTGCTGGTGAGGTCGGTCCGCTGGAATTGACGGTCCAGTACCTCAAGCGCCTCCGCATAGCGCTTCGCGCCTATGTAGAAGTCGGTGAGGATGTTGTCGAGGGCGTGGCCGGGCTCGATCATGCCCTGGCACTCCTGCTCTATGACACGCAGTGCGGCTTCGGCGCCGTCCACACGCCGAGTCAGCCAGGCCAAATCCTTGGCGGCGCTCTCTCGCTTCACGTTCTGCTTGATCGCCTGGCGGTAGGCGGCCTTCGCCTCTTCCAGGTTCTTCTCACGGTGTTCCAGGTACTTGGCGCGCTGGTAGGGGTTCTCCGAGCGCCGCTGCCCGCCGGACCGCACCGTCGTCGGCTCGGTCCTGCCCCGTGTGTCACCGGCCAGGGGCCGGGGCCTGTTCCTCGGCACGGGCTCCGGAGGGACCACACGCCGGGCGGCCAGGGCCGGCACGGCACCTGGTGGCCGCGGAGCCGGTACTGTCGCCGGCGAGGCGCCGCCGAGCGCGGCGCGCACCGTCTCACGCGCGGCCTCGCTGTGCGCGGGAGAGCCGATGAGTTCCCCCAACTGCCCCCGGCCGCCGTACGCGTCGAGCAGGCCGAGCAGAGCTTGCCAGACCTCGGGGTCGTCATCGGGGGCCACCTCGTGGAAGTACCGCAGCAAGGCGAACCTGGCGGTCTCCGCATCGTCCCGATGAGCAGCGCTGACGGCCATCAGCCGCCGCGCCTGCACATCGTCCGCCTCCGCCTGGATGAGGAAGTGGTGTGCCGAATCGGCGTCACCCTTGAGAAGCGCCAAGGCCCCGACCAGGCGCGTGACTTCGGGGTTGCCCCGCTCCACGTTCCACAGGTGTCTGGCTTTGGCGTACACCCGCGCGACCCGACCGAAGCGCGGATCGAGTTCACCGATCTTCTCGGCGTTGAGGTACGAGTTCCGGATCCGCTCCAGCTCCTTGCGGTTCTCCGGACTGACGTAGACGTCCATGTCGAGCGGGCCGACCGGCAGTTGGGTGACGGCGGCGAGCGCCTCGGCACGCGACACCGAGTTCTCCCTGCCTAACCCCGCGGGCGCAACCGGCTGCGGTTCGTGCGCCCGAGGAGCGGGCGCAGCATCCACCGACACAGCCACGACCTGCGCCGGGGGCGCTTGCTCGGTAAGCGTCTGAACGCTGGACCCAGGGGCGCCGGCCGTGGCAAGGACGGGCTGTGCGGTGGATCCCGGCTTGATGAGTGCCACCGTTTGCAGCGCCACCGCGATGGCCTGCCCCTCGGGCGTGCGCAGGTTCAGGCGGGTGAGCGTCAGCCCCTCAAGAACGCCCTCGAAGCGGTCCCCGGTGAGCAGCATGATCTCGACGGGGTCTCCGACCCGGGCCACCGACTGGATGTCATCCGCGTCCACGCCGATCCTCCTGCACCGGCCTCGCTCTGTCCTACCGTCGGCGAATGACCGGCCTGCTCGCGACGGTGCCGGGGAGGATGTCGCGCTCGAACCGGCCCCCCGAAGAAAATCTTCACCGGCACGCAATCACTGTAATACGAATCACACCTAGTGATTCAGTTCTCGACCAACACCGAATCGACCGAACGGCAACCCGCCATCCGCATACGTTGAACCCGCATAACCGGCACAGCGCTACGACCTGCGAAAATCACTGCTTCGAGACAGGCCGCCCCAGCACGGTGGCCCTTCCCAGCACAGGCCGAACCGACTCAGGGGTCAGTAGTGGTAGCGGGCGGCGAGGAGCACGATCTCCTTGACCGTGACCAGATGGACGAGGCGGTGCTCGTCGTCGATCCGCCGCGACCATGCTCCAGCAGGTGGTACTTGAGGGGCTCGGGCTTGCCGATCCCCGTGAAGGGGTCGCGCTTGACGTCCTAGATGAGCTTGTTGATCCGAGCAAGGATCTTGCGGTCGTTCTTGAGCCGGAACGTGTAGTCCTCCCAGCCCTGATCCGCGAAGACAAGCCTCACTCGGCACCCGCAGCACGGTCCGCGGCATCCGGATCGATCAGCTCGCGCTCCGACACGTTGACGTCACCCAGGGCGTTCTCGTACGCCTTGAGCAGTCGCCGTGCGTTTACAGGAGAGCGCAGCAGGTACGAGCCCTCGCGCAGCGCCGCGTAGTCCTCTGGTGAGACGAGCACGGCATTGCCGTGCTCGTTCAACAGAAGTGACGTGGTGGACCTGCGCCTACACGTTGAAGCGGAACTCCACCACAAGGCTCTGACCTGCAGGTATGCGGGCGCATCCCAGCACCGTCCCAGCACGGGAGCAGCGACAAAGTACAAGAAGATCCGGGACGCCAAGACTATGCGCCACCGTTGCAGGCTGCACAGCACCCCCAGCGCTGTAATAGTTCTTGTACTAGACTGACCTCATGAAGTCACCCCGCCCCGGCGGCACGGAGAACATCTCCGTCTCGATGCCCTCGGAACTCCTCGGTGCTCTGCGCTCACGTACCGGCAAGCGCGGCGTGTCCGCCTATGTGACCGCGGCGGTCCGGCATCAGCTGGCGATGGACGGCCTCGCCGAGATCGTGGCCGCCTACGAAGCCGAGCACGAGCCTTTGAGCGAGGCCGAAGTCCAGGCCGCGCAGCGTGAATTGTTCGGTGACGCACCGGCGCCCTACGCGTCGAACGACAGCGCCGCATGAAGGAGCCCGCGGCCAGGTCCCTGGTTCTGGACTCCCAGGCGTTGTCGCTGCTGCTGCGCAACGACCGCCAGATGATCACCCGGATCGAGGCCGCTCGGCGGGTGGGCGTGCCCGTCCTCGTGTCGGCCCTGACGGTGGTGGAGGCCGTCTACGGGAAGACGGACACCGCCCGGCTGCACTGGGTGCTCTCCCGCCTTCAGGTCCAGGACGTCACCCAGGCGGACAGCCTCACCGCGGTGCAGCTGCTGAGCGATGCCGGCGGTCTGCACGGCCACAAGTACGCCATCGACGCCCTCGTCGCCGCGATGGCACTCCGCTCCCCGGCACCCGTCCTCGTACTGACCTCGGACCACGACGACTGGTCGAACCTGTGCGGCGACCGCGTACAGATCAAGGACGTCTGACCGAGCGCGCGGGTGCGGTGGCCCCTTGGGTGGCGGCCCAGGAAGCGAGCAGGCGCTGGCCCCTCCCCGGAGGGCGAGCCCGGTTCAGCCGTGTAGATGGTGAGGGTGAGGCCGGGTTCGGCGGCCATCTCCAGGCCCTCGAAGGCGAGGGTGAACTCGCAGACCGTCGCGTGGTGGAAGCGCTTCACCCCGGTGCCGCGGTGGCGGACGTCGTGGGCGGCGAACTCGACCGCAGCCAGGCCGAAGCGGGCCAGGCCATCGACCGGTTCGGAACCACCGATGAGATCGCCCAGGCCGTCCTGTGGCTGAGCAGCCCCGGCGGCGTCGGCTACGTCACCGGCGTCGCCCTGCCCGTCGATGGCGGCTACGTCGCCCAGTGACCACCCGTCATTGCGCCGCGCGGACACCCGCGGCGCACGCCCCCGCACTCCTCACGTGAAGGACCACATGAACCACCCGAACCCGCTGCCGTACCGACGTCGGGTGACGGTGTGGATTCGGCGCCGGGTGGTATGCCAGCGCCCGGGATGAGCTCAGGCGGCTCGACCGGTGAAGGAGCGGCTGAACCGCTGTCCCGACTGGACCATGCCGCGGACGTTGCCGAGCCGCTTCCTTTCGTACCCTGTGAGGGCCTGCGCCACCGTCGATCCACGCACGCCCACAGCAACGGATTCGGCGACGGCCTCGGCGTCGTGGAGCGATGCGCTGAAGCCCGAGCCGGTTATCACGCATCAGCCCCGAGGAAGCCGGCGTGACGGTCTTCGGCGGTGCGCGCCGCGTCCCCGGGCTGCGCCGCGAGGAGGTCGCCCAGCTCGTCGGCGTGAGCACCGCTTACTCCACCCGGATGGAACGCAGGAACCTACGCGGCGTCTCCGAGAGCGTCCTGCGTTCACTCGCCCGCACCCTACGCATGGGCGAAGCCGAGACCCAGCACCTGTTCGACCTCGCCCGCGCCGCCTCTGACGACACCCGGGCGCGCCGTGCCGCCCACCCCTCACGCAGAAGCGCACACGGTCCGAAACCCAGCACGAGCATTCTCATCCCGTCCCAGCACCATCCCAGCACGGTAGGGATGAGCAGGGGTGACGACAGGTGACGAGGGATCAGCTATCCCAGCACGGGAAAGAATAAGGGGCCCGCCCCTGGAGAGTCGGACCCCTTCTGACCTGCATGTTTGCCAGATCAGCGAAGTGGCGTTACATCACCCGCTACACATTGAAGCGGAACTCCACCACATCCCCGTCCTGCATCACATACTCCTTGCCCTCCATCCGCGCCTTCCCCTTCGCACGGGCCTCCGCCACCGAACCCGTCTCCACCAGGTCGCCGAAGGAGATGACCTCCGCCTTGATGAAGCCCTTCTGGAAGTCGGTGTGGATGACGCCGGCGGCCTCGGGGGCCGTGGCGCCCTTCTTGATCGTCCAGGCTCGGGATTCCTTGGGGCCGGCGGTCAGGTACGTCTGGAGCCCCAGCGTGCGGAAGCCGACGTGGGCGAGGGTCGCCAGGCCCGGCTCCTCCTGGCCGACGGACTGGAGGAGTTCCAGCGCCTCGTCCTCGTCGAGCTCGGCGAGGTCCGCCTCCAGCTTGGCGTTGAGGAAGATCGCCTCGGCCGGGGCGACCAGGGCCCGCTGCTCGTTCTTGAAGTCCTCGTCGGTCAGCTCGTCCTCGTCGACGTTGAAGACGTAGAGGAACGGCTTGGTGGTGAGCAGGTGCAGGTCGTGCAGGAGCTCGGCGCGCTCGCTGCCCTGGACGAGACCGTGCGCGAAGAGCGTGTCGCCCTTCTCCAGGATCTCCTTCGCCTCCTCGACGGCCTTGACCTTCGGCGCGATGTCCTTCTTGATGCGCGACTCCTTCTGGAGGCGCGGCAGGACCTTCTCGATGGTCTGCAGGTCCGCGAGGATCAGCTCGGTGTTGATCGTCTCGATGTCGTCCTTGGGCGAGACCTTGCCGTCCACGTGCACGACGTTCTCGTCCTTGAAGGCACGGATGACCTGGCAGATCGCGTCGGACTCGCGGATGTTCGCGAGGAACTTGTTGCCGAGGCCCTCGCCTTCGGAGGCGCCGCGCACGATGCCGGCGATGTCGACGAAGTCGACCGTGGCCGGAAGCACCCGCTGCGAGGAGAAGATCTCGGCCAGCTTGGTGAGGCGCGGGTCGGGGACGCCGACCACGCCGACGTTCGGCTCGATGGTGGCGAACGGGTAGTTGGCCGCCAGCACGTCGTTCTTGGTCAGGGCGTTGAACAGGGTCGACTTGCCGACATTCGGCAGACCGACGATTCCGATCGTGAGCGACACGTTGCGACTTCCCGTGAGTGGAGGGCCAGGGGGCCGGGTTCCCGTGAGTGCGGGGCCAGGGGGCCAGGGGACCGGCCGATCCACCAGTCTACGGCGTGTCCGGAACCGCCCCGGCGACGTATCGAACGCTTGGCCAAGCTCGGTCGACGGTGTGTCAGAAGGGCCATTCGGCATATTGAACGACCTAAGTTGGTGCGGTGGAGCAATACAGGACGCGATCTCCCCGGTACGGACCGCGACGGGACCGGCCCAGGCCGCCCCGGCAACCCGTGCCGTCGCAGGCTGGGCGGGGGGCGGGAGGTGAGCCCGTGCGTGCGGCACGGCCGCCCGGGCAGCAGCGCCGTCCGGCGCCGGTACGACGGCCCGCGCCCGCACCGGCGCCCGCCGCGGGAGGCCTGCCGAACCCCCGGCTGACCGGGCTGGGCAGCGGGCTGTTCTGCACGGTGGTGATGTTCCTGCTCGGCGTGCTCTGCTCGAAGCTGTTCGGGACGTCCCTTACGGCGTACGGCGTGCTGTTCCTGCCGGTGTGTGCGCTGACCGCCCTCTGGGTGCGGCCGGGGGACCTGATGACCGCGACCGTCGTGGTGCCGATCGCGTTCGCCGTGGGGTTGCTGCCGGTGGCCGACGGCGAGGGAGGGGCCGGCGGCACGCTGATGGGCCTGGTGACCGCGCTCGCCACGCAGGCCGGATGGCTGTACGGAGGGACGCTGATCGCCGGGCTGATCGTGATCGTCCGGCGGATCCGGCTGGTGCACCGGCGGCGGACGGCAGGAGTCCGGCCACCGGCCTGACGCCCCTCGGCCCGAAACCACCCTCAGCCGACCACCGGTCTCACACCACCCGCCGGCCCCGGCCCGAAACACCCCTCACACCGAGACCACCGGTCTCACCCCACCCGGCGATACAGCCCTCACACCGACGACCGCCGGTCCGAGGACGCCCGGCCCGAAGCGGCCCTAGTGTCCGGCCGCCCGCATCGCCGCGCCCACGATGCCCGCGTTGTTCTGCAGCTGCGCCGGGACGATCTCCGCCTTGATGCCCTCGATGTGGGGCAGGAACTTGTGGGCCTTGCGGCTGACGCCGCCGCCGATGATGAACAGCTCCGGCGAGAACAGCATCTCGACGTGGGCGAGGTACTTGGTCACACGGTGCACCGCCCAGTGCTCCCACGTCATGTCGTGGTCCTCGCGGGCCTTGCTGGAGGCCCGCTTCTCCGCGTCGTGCCCGTCGAGCTCCAGGTGGCCCAGCTCGGTGTTGGGCACGAGGACGCCGTCCACGAAGAGCGCGCTGCCGATGCCGGTGCCGAAGGTCAGCAGGATCACCGTGCCCCGGCGGTCGCGGCCGGCGCCGAAGTGCATCTCGGCCACTCCGGCCGCGTCCGCGTCGTTGACCACCGTCACCGGCAGCCCGCCCAGCCGCTCGCCGAGCAGCGCACGGGCGTCGGTGTCGATCCAGCTGTCGTCGACGTTCGCCGCCGTGCGGATCGTGGCTCCGTCGGTGACCACGCCCGGGAAGGTCACTCCGACCGGGCCCGTCCAGCCGAAGTGGTCGACGACCTGTTTGACGCCGTCGGCCACCGAGTCGGGCGTGGCCGGGTGGGGGGTGAGGACCTTGTGGCGCTCCTGCGCCAGGTCGCCCTTGTCCAGGTCCACCGGCGCACCCTTGATCCCGGATCCGCCGATGTCCACTCCGAAGATCTGCATGGCCCTACGCTACGACGAACGACTGACAGTCACAGGCCGGACAGCTGTGCTGCCCGGCCTGTCCCCGATCACTCCCCGGAATTTTCACCGGTCCCGGCGCCGCCCCGCTCGGCGGCCAGGGCCGCGGCCTCCTCGCGCAGGTCGCGGCGCAGTTCCTTGGGCAGGGAGAACGTGATGGACTCCTCGGCCGCCTTGACGATCTCGACGTCCTCGAAGCCGCGCCGGGAGAGAAACTCCAGGACCTGCTCGACCAGGATCTCCGGGACGGAGGCGCCCGAGGTGACGCCGACCGTGCTCACGCCCTCCAGCCAGGCCTCGTCGATCTCGTCGGCAAAGTCCACGAGGTAGGCCTCGCGAGCACCCGCGATCTTGGCGACCTCGACGAGCCGCTTGGAGTTGGAGGAGTTGCGGGAGCCGACCACGATGACCAGGTCCGACTCGGCGCCCATCTGCTTCACGGCCAGCTGGCGGTTCTGCGTGGCGTAGCAGATGTCGTCGCTGGGCGGGGAGATGAGCTGCGGGAACTTGTCCTTCAGGGCGTCGACGGTCTCCATGGTCTCGTCGACGGACAGCGTGGTCTGGGAGAGCCAGACGACCTTGGACGGGTCACGGACCTCGACCTTCGCCACATCGCCCGGCCCGTCGACGAGCTGGATGTGGTCGGGGGCCTCACCGGAGGTGCCGATGACCTCTTCGTGGCCCTCGTGGCCGATCAGGAGGATGTCGTAGTCCTCGTTCGCGAAACGGACGGCTTCCTTGTGGACCTTGGTGACCAGCGGGCAGGTGGCGTCGATGGTGGCGAGCTTGCCGCGCTCGGCCTCCTCGTGGACGACGGGGGCCACGCCGTGCGCGGAGAACATGACGATGTTCCCCGGGGGCACTTCCTCCGTCTGCTCGACGAAGATCGCACCCTTCTTCTCCAGGGTCTGCACGACGTACTTGTTGTGGACGATCTCGTGCCGGACGTACACCGGAGCGCCGTACTGCTCCAGGGCTTTCTCGACGGCGATCACGGCGCGGTCCACACCCGCGCAGTAGCCACGGGGGGCGGCGAGCAGGACACGGCGGCCAGGCGAAGCAGACATGCGTCCCATCGTAAGGCCGCGTTCGGCGGGTCGAAGATCGCGTGTGCGCGCCGCCCCGGGGAAGAGGGGCATGGCGCAACGCGAGCGGGCGTGGCGGGAGCACGCGCGATCGCGTGTGCGCGCCGCCCCCGGGAAGAGGGGCATGGCGCAACGCGAGCGGGCGTGGCGGGAGCACGCGTGGCGACAGCACACGTGGCGACAGCACACGTGGCGAGAGCGGCGAGCACGATCGCCGTGATCGCCGCGGCGTCGGGAAGCGAGGTGCCACTGCCCGCAGGGCGGCTGAGCCGTGTTGTCGGCGGTGGCCACTACGCTCGCGGGCATGGCTGTGAACACGACTCCGGAAGCCCCGCTGCCCGTCGGCGAGGTGTCGCGGCTCATCGGGGGCTGGATCGACCGGCTCGGGGCGGTGTGGGTCGAGGGGCAGATCACGCAGTTGTCGCGGCGGCCCGGCGCCGGTGTGGTGTTCCTGACACTGCGGGACCCCTCGTACGACATCTCCGTCAGCGTCACCTGCTACCGGCAGGTCTTCGACGCCGTCGCGGACGTGGTGAGCGAGGGCGCCCGGGTCGTCGTCCTCGCGAAGCCCGAGTGGTACGCCCCGCGGGGGCAGCTGTCGCTGCGGGCCGCCGAGATACGGCCCGTCGGGGTCGGTGAGCTGCTCGCGCGGCTGGAGCAGCTGAAGAAGGCCCTCGCGCGGGAGGGGCTGTTCGCGCCGGAGCGCAAGAAGCCGCTGCCGTTCCTGCCGCAGCTGATCGGGCTGGTCTGCGGACGGGCCTCGGCCGCCGAGCGGGACGTCCTGGAGAACGCCCGGCACCGCTGGCCCGCCGTCCGCTTCGAGGTGCGCAACGTCGCCGTGCAGGGCGTGCACGCCGTGCCGCAGGTCGTGCAGGCGGTGAAGGAGCTCGACGCGATCGACGACGTGGACGTGATCATCGTGGCCCGGGGCGGCGGCAGCGTGGAGGACCTGCTGCCGTTCTCCGACGAGCAGCTGATCCGCACGGTCGCGCAGTGCCGTACGCCGGTGGTGTCCGCCATCGGGCACGAACCGGACAACCCGCTGCTGGACCAGGTCGCCGACCTGCGCGCCTCCACGCCGACCGACGCGGCCAAGAAGGTCGTACCGGACGTCGGCGAGGAGTACGAGCGGGTGCGGCTGTTGCGGGACCGGGCGCGGCGGTGTGTGGCGGCGTTGGTGGAGCGTGAGGAGCGCGGGCTGGCGCACGCGCTGGCGCGGCCGTCGATAGAGGATCCGCACCGGATGATCGACGTGCGGGCCGACCAGGTGGCGGACCTGCTCGACCGGGGCCGGCGGTGTCTGCGGCACCAGCTCGACCGGGCGGACTCGGAGCTGGCGCACACGCACGCGCGCGTGGTGGCCCTCTCCCCCGCCGCGACCCTGAAGCGCGGCTACGCCGTGCTGCAGAAGGCGGACGGGCACGCCGTCCGCGACCCGGGCGAGGTGGAGGCCGGCGAGGCCCTGCGCGCGCGGGTCTCCGAGGGTGAGTTCTCCGTACGAGTGGACACATAGGGTGGGTGGATGACCAGCGAGGTTGATGAGACGCCGGGCACCAGCGAGGCGCTCGGGTACGAGCAGGCGCGGGACGAGCTGATCGAGGTCGTCCGTCGCCTGGAGGCGGGCGGTACGACGCTGGAGGAGTCCCTCGCGCTCTGGGAGCGGGGCGAGGAGCTGGCCAAGGTGTGCCGGCGCTGGCTGGACGGCGCCCGGGCGCGACTGGACGCGGCGCTGGCGGAGGAAGCCGCGGAGGGCACGGAGCGGTAGCCGGGGCCGTTCGGTTGGGCGTGACACACGACACCCTGGTGTTAGTTGAACGTTGAACTTCACTGGCGTACGGTCGAAGCCGTCAGCCGATCTTCCGGACCAGACGCGAGAAAGTGCGATCCATGTCCCTCGTTCTTGACCCCGCCGCCCAGGACCTGCTGTTCCGCGAGGCCCGGTCCGCCAACACCTTCACCGACGAGCCGGTGACCGACGAGCAGGTGCAGGCGATCTACGACCTGGTCAAGTACGGTCCGACCGCCTTCAACCAGACCCCGCTGCGTATCACCCTGGTCCGCTCCCCCGAGGCCCGCGAGCGCCTGGTGGCGCACATGGCCGAGGGCAACCGGCCCAAGACGGCGAGCGCCCCGCTGGTGGCGATCCTCTCCGCGGACAACGAGTTCCACGAGGAGCTGCCGCACCTGTTCCCGGCCGCCCCGCAGATCAAGGACATCTTCTTCGCCGAGCGCCCGGCCCGCGAGAACGCCGCCGCGCTGAACGCCGCCCTCCAGGCCGCGTACTTCATCGTCGGTGTCCGCGCCGCCGGTCTCGCCGCCGGCCCGATGACCGGCTTCGACTTCGAGGGCGTCCGCAAGGAGTTCCTGGACGACGACCACACTCCGCTGATGGTCGTCAACATCGGCCGCCCCGGCCCGGACGCCTGGTTCCCGCGCTCGCCGCGCCTGGAGTTCGACCAGGTCGTCACAACGGTCTGAGCCGCCCCCGCGGACGCGCATGAGGAAGGCCCCCGGCAACAGCGCCGGGGGCCTTCCTCATGCGCGCTCACTTCGTCTGCAGCGCCTCGGCCATCTTCGTCAGCTGCGCGAACGACGCGGTGCCCGTCACGAGCGTCGTCGAGCCCTTCGTGCCCTCGAGGACCAGCGCGTCGTAGCGTCCGCCCTCGTAACGGGTCCAGGTCTCGCCGTCGATCTTCTCGGTCTTCCCGGTCTCGCGGGCGCCCTGTGTCGCCTCGTCCAGGAAGACGGGGCGGCGCTGAGTGGACTGCTCGACCGCCACGTACTCCCCCTCGGGATCGTGGAAGCCGAGGTGCCAGGCGTCGTACTCGTCGCCCCGGAAGCGGACGGAGGTGGCCTTCCATGCGTCGGGCAGACCCTCGGGCGCGGCCACGGGGTAGGAGGCGGCGCGGCGTGCCGTGAGCAGCTCGACCCGGTAGTCGACGGCCTTGACGTCGGGCGCGCTGTCGTCGTGCGGGATGAAGAGGTACACGAAGCCCGCCACCAGGACGATGACTCCCATGGAGAGGATCATGTCCCGTGCCGTCTTCTGCTTGCCGTTCTTGCCTGCCACGCCCCCTATCGTCGCAGGTCCCTGCCGCGCTCATCCGTGGGGGCCCCTGCTCATTTTGTGGGCTCGGCGATAGAGTCGGGCGAAGAACACCCTCATCCGGCCGTCGTCGTACAGAAAGGTGCGCTCCGATGACCGAGCATCATCACTTGCCGTCCGAACTCGATGTGCCCTCCGAGGCCCCCGACCGCAACCTCGCCCTGGAACTCGTCCGGGTCACCGAAGCCGCGGCGATGGCCGCGGGCCGTTGGGTCGGGCGGGGTGACAAGAACGGCGCCGACGGTGCCGCGGTGCGTGCCATGCGGACCCTCGTCTCCACCGTCTCGATGAACGGCGTCGTCGTCATCGGCGAGGGCGAGAAGGACGAAGCCCCGATGCTGTTCAACGGGGAGCGCGTGGGCGACGGGACCGGGCCCGAGTGCGACATCGCCGTCGACCCGATCGACGGCACCACGCTGACCGCGAAGGGCATGACGAACGCGATCGCGGTGCTGGCCGCCGCCGAGCGCGGGTCCATGTTCGACCCGTCCGCGGTCTTCTACATGGACAAGCTCGTCACCGGACCGGAGGCGGCCGACTTCGTCGACATCAACGCCCCGGTGTCGGTGAACATCCGCCGGGTCGCCAAGGCGAAGCGGTCCGCGCCGGAGGACGTGACGGTGGTGATCCTGGACCGCCCGCGGCACGAGGGCATCATCAAGGAGATCCGGGAGACCGGGGCGCGCATCAGGCTGATCTCCGACGGCGATGTCGCCGGCTCGATCCTGGCGCTGCGGGAGGGCACCGGGGTCGATCTGCTGCTCGGCGTCGGCGGTACGCCCGAGGGCATCATCTCGGCCTGCGCGGTGAAGTGCCTGGGCGGCACGATCCAGGGCAAGCTGTGGCCCAAGGACGACGAGGAGCGGCAGCGGGCGATCGACGCGGGGCATGATCTCGACCGGGTGCTGACGACCGAGGACCTCGTCACCGGCGAGAACGTGTTCTTCGTGGCGACCGGCATCACGGACGGCGAGCTGCTGCGCGGGGTGCGCTACCGGGCGGAGACCGCCACCACCGACTCGATCGTGATGCGGTCGCGGTCGGGCACGGTCCGCCGGATCTCCTCGGAGCACCGGCTGAGCAAGCTGCGGGCCTACAGCGCGATCGACTTCGACAAGGGGAAGTAGCGCCGCCGAGGGGTGGGGCTGTGATCGCCGTCTCGTGCGGGGTCGGGCGTGATCGATCACGCCCGCGCGGCGGGCCGCACATCGATCCAGCCCCGCGCCCCGAGAAGGCCACCTGAAGGAAAGGGCGTCCCCGGTGCGGTGGGGACGCCCTTTTCGTGCTGCTCGGCCGTCAGCCGGCCGCGGCTATCCGGCCCGCCGGGCGGGCCGTCTTCTTCAGCTCCATCTCGCGGCGGCGCCGCCGGGCCAGGACCACCCGGCGTTCCGCGGCGGTGAGGCCGCCCCAGACGCCGTAGGGCTCGGGCTGGAGCAGGGCGTGTTCGCGGCACTCGACCATCACGGGACAGCGGGCGCAGACCCGCTTCGCCGCTTCCTCCCGGGACAGCCTCGCGGCGGTCGGTTCCTTGGAGGGGGCGAAGAAGAGTCCGGCCTCGTCGCGCCGGCACACGGCCTCGGTGTGCCACGGGGCGTCCTGGTCCCTGTCTCGCGCTGGCACCCGCGGGGCCGGAACGGCAGCGACCTGCAGGGACGAATGCGGCGGTTGCAGCACGGTCTACTCCTGACGACGGCTTCGGGAGCGAGAGACGATGCAGCAAGGCCTACCCGCTGTACGCGCGCCTATGCACTGAGTTCCGAACCGCCGGTTTCGGGGCTTCGCGGCTGTCAATGCCCCAGGTGTTTGCGCAAACTTCTGTCGACCTTGCGCTGCACCCGGTCCATGATGTCCGCGACGATCTTGCCCCGCTTCGGCCGCGCCTCGACGCTGCCCAGGACGGCCCAGCCGTCGACGTAGACGATGGGTGCCTCCGGGTCGTCCGAGTCGAGCGTGGCCACCTCGAAGCTGCCGAGGACACCACCGCCCATGCCGCGCAGCGACACGTTCTCCGGGACGCGGATGTCGACGCTGCCGAAGATCGCGAAGGACTTGACGACGACCTGCTGGTGGTCGAAGAGGGCCTCGCTGAGGTCTATTTCGACGCTGCCGAAGATCGCGTACGCGTGGATACGGCGGCCCGCGCGCCGACGGCCCCTGCGGACGGCGCCGCTGAACACCGCGACCACGTTGTCGTCCGGGTCGATCGGGATGGCCCCGGCGGTGGGGCGCCAGGGGGCCGGGGCGTGGGCGGGGCCGGGGCCCTGGCGGTGGGCCGCCGGCAGGTCCCGCACGAAGACCTCCAGCTCACCGACGGTCTTGGCGCGCAGCACCCCCTCGACGCGCTCGGCGTGCTCGTCCGCGGTGAGGCGACCCTCGGCCAGGGCGTCGTGCAGGAGGTCGGCGATGCGGTCGCGCTCGGCGTCGGAGGCGCGGAGATCGGAGGCGGCGGGCGCGCCCTGCTGCCGTGGAGCCGGCTTCTGGAGGTCCTGCTTCTGAAGGTCCACGGCAGCAGCGTACCCAAACACGATAGATCGCGACACCCCCGCTTTCACGGACGGGTGTGACGAACTGAGCCTTACCTCACAGGCTCGCCGTACAGCGGCAGGTTCTACGCTGGTGGGCGCTCGCCAACGGAGGCGGGCCGCGTCTGTCGAGTGAGGAATGGGCGAGATGCCTGAGTTCGCGTACACCGATCTGCTCCCCCAGGGAGAGGACACCACCCCCTACCGGCTGGTGACCTCCGAGGGTGTCTCCACGGTCGAGGGGCCGGACGGGCGGACCTTCCTCCAGGTGGAGCCGGAGGCGCTGCGCAAGCTCGCCGAGGAGGCCATCCACGACATCCAGCACTACCTGCGCCCGGCCCACCTCGCGCAGCTCCGCCGCATCATCGACGACCCCGAGGCGTCGTCCAACGACAAGTTCGTGGCGCTGGACCTGCTGAAGAACGCGAACATCGCGGCTGCGGGCGTGCTGCCGATGTGCCAGGACACCGGTACGGCGATCGTGATGGGCAAGCGCGGACAGAACGTGCTGACGCGGGGCCGTGACGAGGAGGCCCTGAGCCGCGGCATCTACGACGCGTACCAGAACCTGAACCTGCGCTACTCGCAGATGGCCCCGCTCACCATGTGGGACGAGAAGAACACCGGCTCCAACCTCCCCGCGCAGATCGAGCTGTACGCGGCCGACGGCGGCGCCTACAAGTTCCTCTTCATGGCGAAGGGCGGCGGCTCGGCCAACAAGTCGTTCCTGTACCAGGAGACGAAGGCCGTCCTGAACGAGTCCTCCATGATGAAGTTCCTGGAGGAGAAGATCCGTTCGCTGGGCACGGCGGCCTGCCCGCCGTACCACCTGGCGATCGTGGTCGGCGGCACGTCCGCCGAGTACGCCCTGAAGACCGCCAAGTACGCCTCCGCGCACTACCTGGACGAGATCCCGGCCGAGGGCTCCGAGCTCGGGCACGGTTTCCGGGACAAGGAGCTGGAGGAGAAGGTCTTCGAGCTGACGCAGAAGATCGGCATCGGCGCGCAGTTCGGCGGCAAGTACTTCTGCCACGACGTGCGCGTGGTGCGCCTGCCCCGGCACGGCGCGTCCTGCCCGGTGGCCATCGCGGTGTCCTGCTCCGCCGACCGCCAGGCCGTCGCGAAGATCACCGCCGAGGGCGTCTTCCTGGAGCAGCTGGAGACGGACCCGGCGCGCTTCCTGCCGGAGACGACCGACGAGCACCTCGACGAGTCCTCCGACGTGGTGAAGATCGACCTCAACCAGCCGATGGACACGATCCTCGCCGAGCTCACCAAGTACCCGGTGAAGACCCGCCTGTCCCTCACCGGTCCGCTGGTCGTGGCCCGCGACATCGCCCACGCCAAGATCAAGGAGCGGCTGGACGCGGGCGAGGAGATGCCGCAGTACCTGAAGGACCACCCGGTGTACTACGCCGGTCCGGCCAAGACGCCCGAGGGCTACGCGTCGGGCTCCTTCGGCCCGACCACGGCCGGCCGGATGGACTCCTACGTGGAGCAGTTCCAGGCGGCGGGCGGCTCCAAGGTGATGCTGGCCAAGGGCAACCGCAGCAAGCAGGTCACCGACGCGTGCGACGCCCACGGCGGCTTCTACCTCGGCTCCATCGGCGGCCCGGCCGCCCGTCTCGCCCAGGACTGCATCAAGAAGGTCGAGGTCGTCGAGTACGAGGAGCTCGGCATGGAAGCCGTCTGGAAGATCGAGGTCGAGGACTTCCCGGCCTTCATCGTGGTCGACGACAAGGGCAACGACTTCTTCCAGGACCCGGCGCCGGCGCCGACCTTCACCTCCATTCCAGTACGCGGTCCCGGACTCGCCTGAGAAGGGCGGTGACGATTCGCCTCGACTTTGCTTGCCGGGCAGGTGCCCGTTCCTTTAGGGCCGGGGTGAATGCCCGCTCCCGCGTAGCGGGGCAGGGGATGCCGAATCGCGAGGGGATGCCGAATCGCCGCCAGGGCGATTCGGCATCTCGGGAGAGACGGCGGTGAGACTGGCTTCGAGCCGTTCGTGGTGCCGGCGGGTTGAGGGTCCTGTGGTCGGGGCTGCCCTGGAAGGTGAGAGTGTGCCGACCACTCTCACGGGTGATGCTGACCGAAGACGTGCGCGGGAGGCGAACGGGACGGCTAAGTTCGTGGTGTGTCACGTTCCGGATGTATCCGTCATCCGTGCATGCCGAGCGGATGCTCATGCACTGTGCGCACGCCCGGTACGTGTGTGTGGACCCCGGCGCCCGGCACGGGCGAGGTGATCGGCATCGACCGGGGTGTCACGATCACCGCTGCCCTCTCGGACGGCCGGAAGCTGAACTGCCCACAGCTCACCGTCAAGGAACGCACCCAGATCCGAAAGCATGAGCGGCGGGCGGCCAGAGCGAGGAAGGACAGCCCCCGGAAGGCGGCCGAGTACGCGAAGGCCGCCAGGCTCAAGGCGCGGGAGCTCGAACCGGCGCAAGGACTGGTGCGAGAAGACCAGCACGCACCATGCTCGCCCGCTCTTATGGCCTCGTCCGGTTCGAGAAGCTGAACATCAAGAACATGACCCGTTCCGCGAAGGGACCGTGGAGCATCCCGGCCAGAGAGTCGCCCAGAAGTCCGGCCTGAACCGGGCGATCCTCGCCCGGGGCTGGGGCCTGCTCCGCCAGCGCACCGAGCACAAAGCCCCCGGCCGGGTCGAAGACGTTCCCGCCCCCTACACCAGCCTGCGGTGCAGCGCCTGCGGATGGATCGAGAAGAGGTCACGCAAGAGCCAAGCTGACTTCGAGTGCGTACCCTGCGGCTTCACCTGCAACGCGGACAACAACGCAGCAAGCAACGTCGCGGCAGGACAGGGCGGGATCCCCCGCCCCCGGTGCTCAGCCGGTGCCGGAGGGGCGACAGCGGCCACCAGCCGTTCGAGCGCCCGTGAACCTCGACCCAGCTGGGTGGGAATCCCCCTCTTCTAGAGGGGGAGGATGTCAAGGGGAACAGTGGTCGCGGCGCGGACGCTGTGACACGTGGAGGTGATCGTCGATGACCGACGAGCAGGACAGGACCGAGTACCGCACCGAGCACGACTCCATGGGCGAGGTGCGGGTGCCCGCGCACGCCAAGTGGCGTGCCCAGACCCAGCGGGCCGTGGAGAACTTCCCCGTCTCCGGACAGCGCATCGAGCGTGCGCACATCGAGGCGCTGGCCCGGATCAAGGGCGCGGCGGCCAAGGTCAACGCCGAGCTGGGGGTCCTGGACAAGGACATCGCGCAGGCGATCCAGGAGGCGGCCGGGGAGGTCGCCGAGGGCAGGTGGGACGAGCACTTCCCGGTCGACGTGTTCCAGACCGGGTCCGGGACCTCGTCCAACATGAACACCAACGAGGTCATCGCCACCCTCGCGAGCGAGCGCCTGGGCAGCGGCGTCCACCCGAACGACCATGTGAACGCCTCCCAGTCGTCCAACGACGTCTTCCCCTCCTCGATCCACATCGCCGCCACCGCCGCCGTGACGCGCGACCTCGTCCCGGCCCTGGAGCATCTCGCCGCCTCGCTGGAGCGCAAGGCCGAGGAGTTCGCCGACGTCGTGAAGTCGGGGCGGACGCACCTCATGGACGCCACGCCCGTGACGCTGGGCCAGGAGTTCGGCGGGTACGCCGCCCAGGTGCGGTACGGCATCGAGCGGCTTCAGGCCTCCCTCCCCCGGCTCGCCGAACTGCCCCTCGGCGGTACGGCCGTCGGCACCGGCATCAACACCCCGCCCGGCTTCTCCGCCGCCGTCATCGAGGAGGTCGCCCGGACGACCGGGCTGCCCCTCACCGAGGCCCGCGACCACTTCGAGGCGCAGGGCGCCCGGGACGGCATCGTCGAGACCAGCGGCCAGCTGCGGACCATCGCCGTGGGCCTGACGAAGATCGCCAACGACCTGCGCTGGATGTCCTCCGGGCCGCGCACCGGTCTCGCGGAGATCGCCCTGCCCGACCTCCAGCCCGGCTCCTCGATCATGCCGGGCAAGGTGAATCCGGTCGTTCCCGAGGCCGTGCTGATGGTGGCCGCGCAGGTCGTGGGCAACGACGCCACCGTCGCGACCGCCGGCGCCGCCGGGAACTTCGAGCTCAACGTGATGCTGCCCGTCATCGCCAAGAACGTGCTGGAGTCGATCCGGCTGCTCGCCAACGCGACGCGGCTGCTCGCCGACCGCACCGTCGACGGCATCACCGCCAACCGCGAGCGGGCGCGGGAGTACGCCGAGTCCTCCCCCTCCGTCGTGACCCCGCTGAACAAGTACATCGGGTACGAGGAGGCCGCGAAGGTCGCCAAGAAGGCGCTGGCCGAGCGGAAGACGATCCGTCAGGTCGTACTGGACGGCGGGTACGTGGAGCGCGGGGACCTGACCGCGGAGCAGCTCGACGAGGCGCTCGATGTCCTGCGGATGACGCACCCGTGACAAAGGGGCTCGTTCGTGTGCCCGGCGCGTGAACCGTGACACGCGCCGCAGCGTCGTATGCCTACGGCACCTAATATCTGGTCATGGCAGACGGTGGAGCGATGAGACGCGTGGAAACGGGTGGTGCGGCAGGCTTCTGGGCGCCCGGAAGCCGGATCCTGTGGCGGTACCGGGAGAACGGCGGCACGCAGGTGCACATCGCGCGCCCCGTCACCGTCGTCCGGGACGACGCGGACCTGCTCGCCGTGTGGCTGGCGCCCGGCACCGAATGCGTGAAGCCCGTGCTCGCCGACGGCACGCCCGTACACCTGGAGCCGCTGGAGTCGCGTTACACCAAGCCGCGGACCGTGCAACGCGACCGGTGGTTCGGCACCGGCGTGCTGAAGCTGGCCCGGCCCGGCGAGCCCTGGTCGGTGTGGCTGTTCTGGGAGCCGGGCTGGAAGTTCAAGAACTGGTACGTGAACCTGGAGGAGCCGCTGGCCCGTTGGGCGGGCGGCGTCGACTCCGTCGACCACTTCCTGGACATCTCCGTCCATTCCGACCGCAGTTGGCACTGGCGGGACGAGGACGAGTTCGCCCAGGCCCGCCGGGACGGGCTGATGGACGACCAACTGGCGGAAAAGGTACAGGAGGCGGGACGAGAAGCGGTGGAGGTGATCCGCGCCTGGGGGCCGCCGTTCTCGGAAGGCTGGCAGCACTGGCGCCCGGACCCCTCCTGGGCTGTACCGTCACTCCCGGAGGACTGGGATCGTACGCCCGCGCATGTGTCCTCATGAGACCCTTGCTGCGCCCCCGGGCAAGAAACGTAGGATCGTCCTCCGCAAGGGCGCGCGGCGGCAACTACCGAAGCACGCGCTGAGCTTGACCGATCGTCACCGAGGGGCGGCAGGACGTGAGCGAGGGGTACGAGGGCAACACCGACAAGGCCTGCGCCACAGGCCCTGGGGGCCGTCAGAAGGCCTGTGAGGGCCGCAGACGGTCCTTCGGTGGCACAGGAACAACCTCTGACCACGCGGGAATTCCGTTCCTGGGGCACGTAATCCGGGTATCGGAGTTTCGGCGGGACCAACTGCGCGCGCGGCGCGCAGCCCCGGACGGATGGATTCGACACGCGTGACGGAGCAGCCGACCTCGTTCGAACGCCCCCAGGCGGGCGTCGACCCCGCGGACCCCCGCGGGGCTTTCGTGCATACCCCGGCACCGGCGCGCGCGCCCGGCGCCTTACCGGTACAGGGCCGCCCCGGCGGCGACGTCAGCGTTCCGGTCACGACGGCACACAGCACGCCGGGCACGTCGGAGCCGGGCACCTCCACGCCGTTCGGCAAGGGCAAGGACACCGTGAGCGACCCCGCCTCCGAGCACTCCCAGCCGGGTGCCGAGCAGACCGCCGAGCGCGAGACGCCTCGGCCGCGCCCCGCCCCCGAGGGCATTCCGGTCCAGCCGGCCGACGAACAGGACCGGCCGCCGGTGAACAGCGACGGACAGGAGCGCCGCAGCGGCCAGAGCCTGCCACCCGGCCGCCCCACGCCGATGCGGCGGGACGGCGACCGGCTCAGGTTCGTGGGGGCCGCCACCCGGCGGATCGCCCGCGGCATCGACCTCGACGAGATCGTCATGGGGCTGTGCCGGGCCACCGTGCCCACCTTCTCCGACGCGATCCTGGTCTATCTGCGCGACCCGCTGCCCGTCGGCGACGAGCGGCCCACCGGCCCGCTGGTGCTGCGGCTGCGCCGCACCGACCGGATACCGGCGGAGCGGGACACCGAGAACGGCTTCCTCCCGGCCGCGCAGCCCGAGCCGAACGAACTGGACACGGTCGGCGCCGAGCTGTGCGAGGTGCGACCCGGCAGCGCGCTCGCCGAGGTGCTGCGGGGTGTGCGCCCGGTGTTCACCGACGCTCCCGCGGCCCGCGCCGCACTGCCGGAACTGCTCGGAGAGGACGGCGTGTTCGCCGTGCCGGACGGGCAGCGCGCGATCCTCGCCCCGCTGCGCGGACGGCGCCGGGTGATCGGTGCCGCCCTGTTCCTGCGCCGCCCCGAGCGCATCGCGTTCGACCCGGACGACCTCCTGGTCGCCGCCCAGCTCGCCACGCACAGCGCCCTCGGCATCGACAAGGCCGTGCTGTACGGCCGCGAGGCCTACATCGCGGACGAGCTGCAGCGCACCATGCTGCCCGAGACGCTGCCCCGCCCGACGGGCGTGCGGCTGGCCTCCCGTTATCTGCCGGCGGCGGAGACGGCCCGGGTGGGCGGCGACTGGTACGACGCGATCCCGCTGCCCGGCAGCCGGGTCGCCCTGGTCGTCGGTGACGTCATGGGGCACTCCATGACCTCGGCCGCCATCATGGGCCAGCTGCGCACCACGGCCCAGACCCTCGCCGGCCTCGACCTGCCTCCGCAGGAGGTCCTGCACCACCTCGACGAACAGGCCCAGCGTCTCGGCGTGGACCGCATGGCGACCTGTCTCTACGCCGTGTACGACCCGGTATCGCACCGGATCACCATCGCCAACGCCGGTCATCCGCCGCCCGTCCTGCTCCACCTGGGCGGCCGCGCCGAGGTGCTGCGCGTGCCGGCCGGTGCCCCGATCGGCGTCGGCGGCGTGGACTTCGAGGCGGTGGAGCTGGACGCGCCCGCCGGCGGGACGCTGCTGCTCTACACCGACGGCCTGGTCGAGTCCCGGTTGCGCGACGTGTGGACCGGCATCGAGCAGCTGCGGGAGAAGCTCGCCGCGGTCGCGCAGCTCACCGGGCCGGACCATCCGCCGCCCCTGGAAGCGCTGTGCGACGAGGTGCTCGACATGCTCGGCCCGGGCGATAGGGACGACGACATCGCGCTGCTCGCCGCCCGCTTCGACGGGATCGCGCCCAGCGACGTGGCGTACTGGTTCCTGGAGCCGGAGGACGCGGCCCCCGGCCGGGCCCGCCGGCTGGCCCGGCGCGCGTTGCAGCGCTGGGGGCTGGAGGAGCTCAGCGACTCCGTCGAGCTGCTCGTCAGCGAGGTCGTCACCAACGCCGTGCGCTACGCCTCGCGGCCGGTGACGCTGCGCCTGCTGCGCACGGACGTGCTGCGCTGCGAGGTCGGCGACGACGTGCCGCAACTGCCGCGGCTGCGCCAGGCGCGCGCCACCGACGAGGGCGGGCGTGGGCTGTACCTGGTGAACCGGCTGGCCCGGCGGTGGGGCGCGACCAGGCTCAGCACGGGCAAGGTGGTCTGGTTCGAGCTGAACCGCGGCTGACGGAGCCACGTCGGCACGACGAACACGCCGAAGGGCGCCCGGGTTCGCCGGGCGCCCTTCGGCGTCTGCTGCCTGCCGTCTGCTGCCGGCCCTCTCCTACTGGTCGTCGTCGTCCGGCTTGACCGGGTCGAACGGGTCACCGCCGTCGCCCGGCGGTGTCGTCGGCGGGGTCGTGGGCGGGGTGATGCTGGGCGGACTCGTCGACGGGGTGGCGGGCGGGGACGACGACGGCTCCTCCGTCGTCGGCGGCGGGGACGACGACGGCTCCTCGGTCGTCGGCTCCTCGGTCGGCTCCTCGGTCGGCTCCTGCGTGGGCGTCGGCGTCCAGGTCGGCTGGACGGCCGCGCCCTGCTGGGTCTCGAGGTCGAACTCGCTGACGCCGCCCATCACGCCGAAGGTGTACTCCGCCCAGATCCGCGCCGGGAAGTCACCGCCGTCGAGCCGGGGCTTGCCGGCCGCCTCGTACATCGCGACCTGGGCGTGGGTCTTGGCGTCCTCGCCGAACAGGCCCACCGAGGTGACCAGCTTCGGCGTGTAGCCGGTGAACCAGGCCGACTTGTTGTTGTCGGACGTACCCGTCTTGCCCGCGACCTGCTGGCCGTCGCGCAGGGGATTGTTGCGCACGGACGCCTGGGCGGTGCCGTCGTCGACCACGCCGGTCAGCACCGAGGTGACCGTGTCGGCGGCCTCGCGGCTGATGACCTGCTCGCCGATCGGGTCGGGCATGGTGACCGTCTGGTTCAGGTGCTCCGCCGACTTCAGGAGGGCCGGGGTGACCTTCCTGCCGTGGTTGTCGAGGGTCGCGTAGACACCGGCCATCTGCAGGGGGCTGGCTCCCATGCTTCCGAGGGTCTGCGCGGGCACGGCCTCCATGTTCTCGGTGTCCATGCCGAGCTTGCCGGCGACCTTCACCACCTCGGACATGCCGACGTCGACGCCCATCTGCGCGAAGACGGAGTTGACGGACTTGTTCATCGCCGTCTGGACGGAGATCGGGCCGTAGCTCCGGTCGTCCTCGTTCTCGGGGGCGAAGCCGACCTTGGTGCCGTTCTCCACGACCTGGCGCTTGCTGGTGCCGTCGTAGACCGTGTTCGCGGTGATCGGCTTGCCGCTCTGCGTCTTCGCCTGCTCCTCCAGGGCCGCGGCCAGGATGACCGGCTTGAAGGTGGAGGCCGGCTGGTAGTCGGAGCGGGTGGCGTTGTTCGTGTAGTGCTTGAAGTAGTCCTCGCCGCCGTACATCGCGACCACGGCGCCGGTCTTCGGGTTCACCGACGCGGCACCGGCCTGTACGTTCGCGTCGACCTTGCGCTTGTCGGGGTCGAGCTTGCTGGTCAGCTGCCGCCGGACGGACTTCTCCAGCGCCGCCTGCTTCTTCTTGTCGATGTTGAGCGTCAGGGTCCAGCCGCCGGCGTTGACCAACGCCTCGGCTTCCTTGGCGTTGTCGGCGGTGCCTTCGGCGACGAGCCGCTTCTCCAGTGCCGCGTTGGCCGCGTTGACCAGGTAGCCCTTCTGACCCTCCATGCCGGGGGTGGGCTTGGGCTCCTCCGGCACCGGGAATGTCATGTCGGCCCGCTTGGACGCGCTCAGCCAGCCCTCCTCGACCATGTTGTCCAGGACGTAGTTCCAGCGCGCCTTCACCAGTTTCTTCCCCTCCTTGGAGGCGACGGCCCAGTCGTACTGGCTGGGGGCCTGGAGGAGTGCGGCGAGGTAGGCGCCCTGCGCGACCGAGAGGTCCTCGGCGTCCTTGCGGTAGTAGGCCTGGGCTGCGGCCTGGATGCCGTAGGCGTTGCGGCCGTAGTAGCTGGTGTTGATGTAGCCGGCGAGGATGTAGTCCTTGGACTTCTCCCGGTCCAGCTTCAGTGAGATGACCAGTTCCTTCAGCTTGCGCGAGACGGTCTGTTCCTGCGTCAGGTAGTAGTTCTTGACGTACTGCTGGGTGATCGTCGAACCGCCCTGCGCGCCCCGGCCGGACAGCGTGTTGAACAGGCCGCGGGCGGTGCCCTTCAGGTCGACGCCGGCGTCCTTGAAGAAGGTCTTGTTCTCGGCCGCGACGAAGGTGAGCCGCACCTCCTTGGGGACCTTGGACAGGTCGACGACCTCGCGGTTGACCTTGCCGTCGCGGGCCATGACCGCGCCGTCGCTGTACTTGTAGATGTTGCTCTGCCGCTCGGCGTCGACGTTCCCGGCCGCGGGAATGTCGATCATCATGTACAGCGCGACGAAGGCACCCATGGCCAGCAGGCACAGGCCGAAGAAGGTGCCGACGATCTTCTTCCAGGTGAAGAGCCTGCGTATGCGGCTCTTCCCGGTCGCGCCGGACGAACGGTGGCTCTTGGGTGCCGCCCGGCGCCCACCGCGCTGTCTGGCGCGTCTCTCTTCCGCTCGTCCCATGGGTCCGATCCGCTCCGCTTCGTTCATGTGTGCTCATGTGTCACACAGGTTCGCCGCTCAGGTCAGCTCAGAAAGCTAACACCGGGAGATAAGAGATAGGGCAGCCGATCCGGCCCTTTGCGGACGTGACAATCAGCACCCATTCCCAACGGAACCGACGTTCGAGACACCCACAGGGTTGCCAGAAACGATAAAAGTGATATCACTTAGATAGACGGAAGCTAAGCAGGAGCGGCTTCCCAGGAGAAACGGGGGATCACCCATGTCCACACCTGAACCGCAGGTCACGGCCGATGTGCCCGAGATGCCGGCACCCCGCGTGCGGGAGTTCACCGCCCACAGCATCGGCGGCGGGCTCGCCCTGCTGCTCGGCCTGCTCGGCCTGCTGGCCGGCGCCGGGCTGATCGCGGCCGCCACCTCGGTGCAGCCGACCGGCGCGCAGGCCGGGCTGATCATCGGCGGCATCCTGATCGCGCTCGCGGCGTTCCTCGCCATGTGCGGGCTGAACATGGTGGCTCCCGGCGAGGCCCGGGTCGTCCAGCTCTTCGGCCGGTACCGGGGCACCATCCGCCAGGACGGCCTGCGCTGGGTGAACCCCTTCACCTCGCGCACGAAGATCTCGACGCGCGTCCGCAACCACGAGACCGCCGTCCTCAAGGTCAACGACGCCTACGGCAACCCGATCGAGCTCGCCGCGGTCGTGGTCTGGCGCGTCGAGGACACCGCCCAGGCCACCTTCGAGGTCGACGACTACATCGAGTTCGTCTCCACCCAGACCGAGGCGGCCGTACGGCACATCGCCATCGAGTACCCCTACGACGCGCACGAGGAGGACGGCCTCTCGCTGCGCGGCAACGCCGAGGAGATCACCGAGAAGCTCGCGGTCGAACTGCACGCGCGCGTGGAGGCGGCCGGAGTGCAGATCATCGAGTCCCGCTTCACGCACCTCGCGTACGCCCCCGAGATCGCCTCGGCGATGCTCCAGCGGCAGCAGGCAGGAGCGGTGGTCGCGGCGCGGCGGCAGATCGTGGACGGCGCGGTGGGCATGGTGGAGGCGGCGATCGCCCGGATCACCGAGCGCGACATCGTGGAGCTGGACTCCGAACGGAAGGCGGCGATGGTCTCCAACCTGATGGTGGTGCTGTGCGGTGACCGGGCCGCGCAGCCGGTCCTCAACACCGGGTCCCTCTACCAGTGACGGTCCCTCCCGAAGGCCAGGGCCCGCAGCGCCGGCCGCAGCAGCAGCGCAAGCAGGTGCTGCTGCGGCTGGACCCCGCGGTGTACGAGGCACTCGCACGGTGGGCCGGGGACGAGCTGCGGTCGGCCAACGCGCAGATCGAGTTCCTGTTGCGGAAGGCGCTGGCGGAGGCGGGGCGGTTGCCGCGGGAGACCGGGCCGCTGCCCCGGCGGGGGCGGCCCCCCGGGGGCTCGCCCCCAGGACCCCCGCCGGCCTGACCGGCCCCCGGCCCCGGCCCCGGCCTCGAGCGCCGGACAGGCCGGTTCACCCCAGTCCCGGCCGGAGGCTGTTGCGGAATCGTGACAACGGCCCTCGACCTGCACTCCCGCACCCCCGGCCACGATCTACACACTCCGCGTATACATCCGGCGTATACACCCCGTGTACAGTCCTGCCCATGTCCATCGGTCACACACTCCTGGGACTCCTGGAGTCCGGCCCGCGCCACGGTTACGACCTGAAGCGGGCCTTCGACGAGAAGTTCGGTCACGACCGGCCGCTCCACTACGGCCAGGTCTACTCGACGATGTCCCGCCTGCTGAAGAACGGGCTCGTCGAGGTCGACGGCATCGAGGCGGGCGACGGGCCCGAGCGCAAGCGGTACGCGATCACCGAGGCCGGGGTCACGGACGTCGCGCGCTGGCTCGCCACGCCCGAGAAGCCGGAGCCCTACCTCCAGTCGACCCTCTACACGAAGGTCGTCCTCGCGCTGCTCACCCACCGCGACGCCGGTGACATCCTCGACACCCAGCGCTCGGAGCACCTGCGCAGCATGCGGATCCTCACCGACCGCAAGCGCAAGGGCGATCTGGCCGACCAGCTCATCTGCGACCACGCGCTGTTCCACCTGGAGGCGGACCTGCGCTGGCTGGAGCTGGCCGCGGCCCGTCTGGACAAGCTCCGTGAGGCGGTGGCCCCGTGACCATTCCCCCTGGTTCGCTCCTCACCGCACAGGACCTGCGCAAGGTGTACGGGCCCACGACCGCGCTCGACGGCGCCGGGTTCTCCATCCACCCGGGCGAGGTCGTCGCCGTGATGGGCCCGTCCGGCTCGGGCAAGTCGACCCTGCTGCACTGCCTGGCCGGAATCGTCATGCCCGACTCGGGCTCGATCACGTACAACGGGCGCGAGGTGACCGCGATGGGCGACGCCGAGCGCAGTGCGCTGCGGCGCTCGGAGTTCGGGTTCGTGTTCCAGTTCGGGCAGCTCGTGCCGGAACTCACCTGCGTGGAGAACGTCGCGCTGCCGCTGCGGCTGAACGGCTCCTCCCGCAAGGAGGCCGAGCGGACCGCGCTGGCGTGGATGGAACGGCTGGAGGTCGACGACCTCCGCAAGAAGCGGCCCGGTGAGGTCTCCGGCGGTCAGGGCCAACGGGTCGCCGTGGCCCGCTCGCTGGTGACGAACCCGCGGGTGGTCTTCGCCGACGAGCCGACCGGCGCACTCGACTCGTTCAACGGCGAGCGCGTGATGGAGCTGCTCACGGACGCCGCCCGGTCGGCCAACACGGCCGTGGTGCTCGTCACCCACGAGGCGCGGGTGGCCGCGTACTCCGACCGCGAGATCGTCGTCCGGGACGGCAAGTCCCGTGACATGGAGCGCGTCGTATGAGCGTCAGGCAGTGGAGCCGGGACCTGGGCATGGGGGCCCGGTTCGCCCTCGCCGGCGGACGCGAGGGGTGGACCCGGGCGCTGCTCACGGCCGTCGGCGTCGGGCTCGGAGTGGCGCTGCTGCTGCTCACCACCGCCGTCCCGGGCGCGCTGGCGGAACGGGACCGGCGCGAGGAGGCGCGCAGCGACCACACCTTCAGCCAGCAGGAGATACCGAAGGCCGACAACACCCTGATCGTCCTGGACGCGGACACCACGTTCCGGGACCAGGACGTGCGCGGACGCATGCTGGAGGCCGAGGGCCCGAAGGCTCCGCTGCCCCCGGGGGTGCCGGCGTTCCCCGCGGACGGCGAGATGGTCGTCTCCCCCGCGCTGAAGGAGCTGCTCGCCTCCGGTGACGGCAAGCTGCTGCGGGAGCGGCTGCACTACCGGATCACGGGCACGATCGGCGAGCAGGGGCTGGTCGGCTCGAAGGAACTCGCCTACTACGCGGGCGGCAAGGGGCTCGCGGAACTGCTGAAGGGTTCCGCCAGCGGGGCCCGGATCGACAGCTTCGGCAGTGACCTGGGGTCGTCCGACCCGTGGGACCCGGTGCTGCTCCTGCTGGTCCTGGTCGTCTTCGTGGTGCTGCTGATGCCGGTCGCCGTGTTCATCACCGCGGCCGTACGGTTCGGCGGCGAGCGGCGCGACCGCAGGCTCGCGGCGCTGCGGCTGGTCGGCTCCGACAGCCGGATGACCCGGCGGATCGCCGCGGGCGAGGCGCTCGCCGGTTCCGTGCTGGGGCTCGTCCTCGGCACCGGGTTCTTCCTGCTCGGACGGCAACTGGCGGCCTCCGTCGAGGTGTTCCGCGTCAGCGTGTTCCCGAGCTATCTGACCCCCTCCCCCCTGCTGGCCGCGCTGGTCGCAGTGGTGGTGCCGGCGGCCGCGGTCCTGGTGACGATCCTCGCGCTGCGGGGCGTGGTCATCGAGCCCCTCGGCGTGGTGCGCACGGCCAAGCCCGCGCGACGCAGGCTGTGGTGGAGGCTGCTGCTGCCGCTGGGCGGACTGGCGCTGCTCTACCCGATGATCGGGCAGGGCGACGACGGCGGGAACTTCAACCAGTACCTGGTCGTCGGCGGCGTGATGCTGCTCCTGATCGGTGTCACAGCGCTGCTGCCCTGGGTGGTGGAGACGGTCGTCGCCCGGCTCGGCTCGGGCGGGGTCGCCTGGCAACTGGCCGTGCGCCGACTCCAGTTGAGCAGCGGTGTGGCGGCCCGCATGGTCAACGGCATCGCGGTGGCGGTGGCCGGGGCGATCGCGCTGCAGATGCTGTTCGCCGGAGTGGAGGGCACCTACACCAGGGCGTCGCAGTACGACGTCTCCCGGGCCCAGATGAGCGTGGACGTGCCGGACGGCAGCGACGCCGCCCCGGTCGCCGCGCAGTACCGCGACACCGAGGGCGTACGCAAGGTCACCGCCCTGTCGGATTTCCATCTCGGCCACCGGCGCGAGGCGGACGCCCTCATCCAGATCACCGTGGCCGACTGCGCGTCGCTGCGTGAAGTCGCAACGCTCCCCGACTGCCGCGACGGTGACATGTTCGCGGCCAAGGGCTCGGAGTACGACAGCGACAGCGAGCGCCTGGCCGTGCCCGGCACGCCCCTGTGGGCCGAATCGGAGGAATCCGGCCGCGCCGGCGACCGTACGGTCTCCTGGACCGTTCCGCGGGGCATCCGGCAGGCCGAGTCCCGCGAGGACCCCACCGGGTACGAGCGCGGCGGCATCCTGATCACCCCCGGCGCGCTGCCCGAGAAGCTCGAAGCGCTCATGTCGACGCGGCTCTTCCTGAGCGTGGACCCCTCGGTGCCGGACGCCTACGACCACGTGCGCAACACGGCCGCGCGGCTCGACCCGGTGTCCCAGCCGATGACCTGGCACAGCATCGAGAGCAACGACCGCTACGCCGCCATCCGCACCGGCCTGTCCGTCGGAGCCGCATGTGTGCTGGCCCTGATCGGAGCGAGCCTGCTGGTCTCGCAGCTGGAGCAGTTGCGCGAACGCCGCAAGCTCCTGTCGTCCCTGGTCGCCTTCGGCACCCGGCGCCGCACCCTGGGCCTGTCGGTGCTGTGGCAGACCGCCATCCCGATCGGTCTCGGCCTGCTGCTCGCCGCGACGGTGGGCATGGCCCTGGGCGCGGTCCTGCTGCGGATGACCAACACGTCGGTCCGGGTGGACTGGTCGAGCGTGCTGTCGATGACCGGCATCGGCGCCGGCGTCGTCCTCGTGGTGACCCTGCTGAGCCTGCCGCCGCTGCTGAAGCTGACGCGAGCGGACGGGCTTCGGACGGAGTAGGCCTTCGTACGGGCCGTCAGGCGTCCCGGTCGACGACCCGCACGGGCAGCGGCCGCAGGGCCTGGCGCAGGGCGGCCGCCAGTTCCTCGTACTCCCCGCCCCGCGCGGCCCCCGCCCGCATCGCCAGCGCGATCCGGCGGGTGGGGGCCGGGTCGGCGAAGTACCCGGTGAGGAGCTGGTTGCTGCGGGAGGTCTCGACCTTGAGGGCGGTGCGCGGCAGCAGGGTGACGCCGAGCCCGCCCGCGACGAGCTGGACCAGCGTGGACAGCCCGGCGGCGGTCGTGGTGACCGGCACGTCGTCGCGGCCGGCCTCTCGGCAGATGTCGAGGGCCTGGTCGCGCAGACAGTGCCCCTCGTCCAGCAGGAGCAGGTTCAGCTCGCGCAGCGCCTGACGCGGGATGCCCTCCCGGCCGCCGAGCCGGTGGTCGAGCGGGGTGACGAGCACGAAGTCCTCGTCGAACAGCGGCAGTTCGGTGACGCCCGGCACGCCCAGGGGCACGGCGAGCAGCAAGAGGTCGAGCCGGCCGCCGGCCAGGCCGTCGAGCAGGCTGGCGGTCTGCTCCTCGTGCACCTGGAGGTCGAGGTGCGGATACCGCTCGTGGACGAGCCGCAGCACCGTCGGCAGCAGATAGGGCGCGACCGTCGGGATCACTCCGAGCCGCAGCACCCCGGTGAAGGGCGCCCGGACCGCCTCGGCCTCCTCCATCAGCGCGCCCACCTCCCCCAGAACCGCCTTGGCCCGTACGGCGATCCGCTCACCCTCGGGTGAGAGCAGCACCTTGCGCGTCGTACGCTCGAGGAGCGTCACTCCGAGTGTTTCCTCCAGGGCCGACACGGCGCCCGAGAGGGCGGGCTGGCTCATGCCGATCGCCGCGGCCGCGTCCCGGAAATGAAGGTGCTCGGCCACCGCCGCGAAGGCACGGAGCTGGGCGAGACTGGGCTGCCTGCGCTTATTACCGACAGTCACTGATAGCTACCTCCGATCAACTCGACCGAGTGTAGCTATTTCCGTAATCAATCGAGCCTGTGCCAACATCAACACAGTCCAACCCATGGGAAACCCCCGCGATCCGGGAGTTTCTTCGCTGCAAGGAGTGTGTGTGCTCACCGTCGGTGACAAGTTCCCCGAGTTCGACCTGACCGCCTGCGTCTCGCTGGAGAAGGGCAAGGAGTTCCAGCAGATCGACCACAAGACCTACGAGGGTCAGTGGAAGGTCATCTTCGCGTGGCCCAAGGACTTCACCTTCGTGTGCCCGACCGAGATCGCCGCCTTCGGCAAGCTGAACGAGGAGTTCGCCGACCGCGACGCGCAGGTCCTCGGCTTCTCCGGTGACTCCGAGTTCGTTCACCACGCCTGGCGCAAGGACCACGACGACCTGCGTGACCTGCCGTTCCCGATGATGGCCGACTCCAAGCACGAGCTGATGCGCGACCTCGGCATCGAGGGCGAGGACGGCTTCGCCAAGCGCGCGGTGTTCATCGTGGACCAGAACAACGAGATCCAGTTCTCGATGGTGACCGCGGGCTCGGTCGGCCGTAACCCGAAGGAGGTCCTCCGGGTCCTGGACGCCCTCCAGACGGACGAGCTGTGCCCCTGCAACTGGTCGAAGGGCGACGAGACCCTCGACCCCGTCGCGCTGCTCTCCGGGGAGTGATCTGACATGTCGCTGGATGCCCTGAAGTCCGCGATACCGGACTACGCCAAGGACCTGAAGCTCAACCTGGGCTCGGTCATCGGCAACTCCGACCTTCCGGCCCAGCAGCTGTGGGGCACGGTGCTGTCGACGGCCATCGCCTCGCGCTCCCCGATCGTGCTGCGCGAGCTGGAGCCGGAGGCGAAGGCGAACCTGTCGCCGGAGGCGTACACGGCGGCCAAGGCCGCCGCCGCGGTGATGGCGATGAACAACGTCTTCTACCGCACCCGCCACCTCCTGTCGGACCACGAGTACGGCACCCTGCGCGCGGGCCTGCGGATGAACGTCATCGGCAACCCCGGCGTCGACAAGGTCGACTTCGAGCTGTGGTCCTTCGCGGTCTCCGCCATCAACGGCTGCGGCATGTGCCTCGACTCCCACGAGCAGGTGCTGCGCAAGGCCGGTCTCGACCGCGAGGTCGTCCAGGAGGCCTTCAAGATCGCCTCCGTGATCCAGGCGGTCGGCGTCACGCTGGACGCCGAGGCGGTTCTGGCCGAGTAATCCCCGGCTGCCCGCCTCACCCTCGCAGGGCCCCGCCCACCTGACCGGTGGACGGGGCCCTGTCGGCGTTCCGGCTATTCCGCGGGGGGCGGGGCCGGCTCCGCGCTCATCGCCGTGGCCCCGCGCGGTCGCACCGAGTGCCGCAGCGCCGACTTCTGTGAATACGACCGCAGATACCCGGCGACCGTGTTCGTCACCGCGACCAGCGGCACGGCGACCACCGCACCGCCGATCCCGGCCACCATTCCCCCGCACGCCACCGCCAGCACCACTGCCAGCGGATGCACCCGCACGGCCCGCCCGAGGATGAACGGCTGCAGGATGTGCCCCTCGATCTGCTGCACCGCCAGCACCACCACCAGGGTCATGACGGCCGTGAACACCCCCTGGGTGACCAGCGCGACGACCACCGCCAGCGCCCCGGAGACCACCGCGCCCACCAGCGGGATGAACGCGAACAGGAAGATGAACACCGCCAGCGGCACGGCCATCGGCACATCGAGGAAGTAGATCCCCAGGCCGATGAAGATCGCGTCGATCATCGCGACGATCACCGTGCCCCGCACATACGCCGTCAGCGTCCGCCACGCCGCCGGACCGGCCCCGGCCACCCCCGGCCGTGCCGCCGCCGGCACCAGCTTCAGCGTCCACTCCCAGATCCGCTTGCCGTCGTAGAGCAGGAACAGCGTGCAGAAGACCGTCAGCAGGATCCCGGTCAGCGCCTCGACGACGACCGTCACGCCCTCCAGACCCGCCGAGGTGATCTGGTCGGTGTTGGCCCCGACCGCCTCGCGCAGGTTCGTGGCGATCTCGTTGATCTGCTTGTCCGTGACGTGGAAGGGGCTGTTCAGCAGCCAGTTCCGCAACTCGTCGATGCCGTCCTGGATCTGGCCCGAGAGGTCGTCGATGTTCTCCATGACCTGCCAGGTCACGAACCAGCCGATGAGGCCGATGACGACGAAGCCGAGGACGGCCGTCAGCGCGGTCGCCGGTCCGCGCGGCACGCCATGGCGCCGCAGCCGCGCCACCGTCGGCTGCAGCATCGCCGTGATGAGCAGCGCGATGACGAACGAGAGCACCACGAGCTGGACGGCGCTGATGACCCGCATCAGCACCCAGAGGGTGCCCGCGAGGACGAGGAGCCGCCAGCCGGCCTCCGCCGCGACCCGCACGCCCCACGGCACGGCCAGCGCGGGATCGGGGCGGGCGGCGATGTCGGGGGCGTAGTCCGGGGGCGGCGGCACGTGGTCGTCGGCGAGCATCGGGGAGTCGGCGTCGTCCCGCTCCCGTTCGGCCTCGGCGCGGCGCTCGTTGTACCGCTCGCTCATCTCGGTCAGCCCGGCACCGAGCCGGCCGAGCCACCCTGGCACTCGCGACATGATCCGTCCTTTTCCCCCGTCTTGGCGCGCCACTCCCCCGAGGAGCCGTTCGTCCGACCGTACATGGCGCGAGCCCCGCACCGGACGACGGTGCGGGGCTCGCGCGAAGGACGGGATCGGCCGGGGCCGGTCGGCTCAGTACCAGTTGTTGGCCTGCCAGAACGACCAGGCGTCACAGGGGCTGCCGTAGCGGTCGTTCATGTAGCTGAGGCCCCACTTGATCTGGGTGGCCGGGTTGGTCTGCCAGTCGGCGCCGGCGGACGACATCTTGGACCCGGGCAGCGCCTGGAACATGCCGTAGGCCCCGGAGGAGGGGTTGACGGCCTTGTAGTTCCAGTCGGACTCGTGGTCCACGATGTTGCTGAAGCACTGGAACTGGCCCGACGGCACCATCTGCCGTGCCATCGCCTGGATCTGGGCGATGCTGTAGGAGCTCGCGACGGGGAAGTCGGAGACGTCCTTGGAGCGGCTGGCGGCGGCCTTGACCTCCGCGCGCTCCTTGGCTGCCTCCTCGGCGGCCTTGGCGGCCTTCTCGGCGGCTTCCTTCTTGGCGACGGCCGTCTCGGCGGCGGCCTTGCGGGCTGCCTCCTCGGCGTCCTTCTTGGCGCTCGCGTCCGCCTGGATGGCCTGCGCGTCGGCCTGCTGCGTCAGGGACGCGGTCTGCACCTGGGCCTGCTGACCCGCGGGGATGTCCGCGAGCAGGGTGGCGCCGCTGGCTGCCGCTTCGGCGTCGTTGTTCTGCGCGGTGCTGCCCGAGGCAACTCCGACGACGCTTCCGACAGCGGTGACCGCCGTGGCCGAAGCCACTGCGAATCCCCGGACCGAGATCCGGCTCACACGGTTTTCCTTCCAGCATCGCCCGCTTCGGTGACCCTCGCGGACGCAATCGTGCCCCTGGCACTGGCCTCCCCAACTGCGGGGTCACGGGAGGCGCGGGCCCGGTGGGCAACTCCCCCGAGGGGAGCGCCGCGTGTTGCTCGGGCGGCATACGACATCGCTATGCAGTTGATGCTGTTGCTCTTGTGGTGCCGTACCGCTGGGGGTACAGGTGTGTCGTATGCGGGGCCTGACAGGAGAGAGACTCTGCCGTAACACGGCGGGGCAAGGCAATTCCGAGTTGCGTGTGAAAGCTCACATCCCGTTTGGCGCAGGGAATTCCACGGAACGGCCACACGCGAAGGCGCCGCCCGGCTAGGCTCTTGGCCTTCTCCGGACGGCGCCAACTATCGCATAAGCGCTACTACTTACTGCGGTCGGTCAGATCTGCCCGTCTTCGAGCATTTCGGTCACAAGGGCGGCGATCTGGGACCTCTCGGACCGCGTCAGGGTCACATGCGCGAAGAGGGGATGCCCCTTCAGCTTCTCGACGACGGCGACGACACCGTCGTACCGGCCGACCCTGAGGTTGTCCCGCTGAGCCACGTCATGGGTGAGAACCACCCGTGAATTGGCCCCGATCCGGGACAGAACGGTAAGAAGCACGTTCCTTTCCAGCGACTGGGCCTCGTCCACGATCACGAACGCGTCGTGCAGCGAGCGGCCCCGGATGTGGGTGAGCGGCAGGACCTCCAGCATCCCGCGCGCGGTGACCTCCTCGATGACCTCCCGGGACGTGACCGCCGACAGCGTGTCGAAGACGGCCTGTGCCCAGGGGCTCATCTTCTCCGCCTCGGAGCCCGGCAGATAGCCCAGCTCCTGACCGCCCACCGCGTACAGCGGACGGAAGACCATCACCTTCTGGTGCTGACGGCGCTCCAGCACCGCCTCCAGACCGGCGCACAGTGCCAGCGCCGACTTGCCGGTGCCGGCCCGGCCGCCCATGGACACGATCCCGACGTCCGGGTCGAGCAGCAGGTCGAGCGCGATCCGCTGCTCGGCGCTGCGGCCCTTGATGCCGAACGCCTCACGATCCCCACGCACGACCCGGATGGTGCCGTCGGGCGTGACCCGTCCGAGCGCCTTGCCGCGCTCCGACTGGATCATCAGGCCCGTGTGCACCGGCAGGCCGGCGGCCTCGGGGACGTGGACGTGCCCCTCCTCGAAGAGGATGTCCACCTGCTCACCGGGCAGGGTCAGTTCGGACATTCCGGTCCAGCCGGAGGAGTCCGTGATGGCGAGTTCCGCGCGGTACTCCTCGGCGAGGAGCCCGACGGAGGACGCCTTGATCCTGAGCGGGAGGTCCTTCGACACGACGGTGACGTCGAACCCCTCGGCCTGCAGGTTGCGGGCGACCGCGAGGATGCGGGAGTCGTTGTCCCCCAGGCGGTAGCCGCTGGGCAGCACGCTGGGGTCCGAGTGGTTGAGCTCGACACGGAAGGTCCCGCCCAGATCTCCCGTCGGGATGGGTGCGTCGAGGCGACCGTGCCGGACCCGGAACTCGTCGAGCAGGCGGAGGGCCTGCCGGGCGAAGTAGCCGAGTTCGGGATGGTGCCGCTTCGCCTCCAGCTCCGTGACCACGACGATGGGGAGCACGACCTCGTGCTCGTCGAAGCGGTTCAGGGCGTTCGGGTCGGCCAGCAGGACGCTGGTGTCGAGAACATAGGTGCGCCGGTCGGGCTTGTGGCGCTTTGTGCTGGTCACCACGGAAGGACGTACCCCCTCGGATGAGGTCGGGGAGCGACGGTATGGAGCTGGACCGGTCGTCGGCCGCCCTGCGCGGGCCGAGAACCGGCCCTCCGCCTCTTCGTCCGTGCTGTGACCGCACGATCGGGCTGGTGCAAAGGGCCTCCCGGGCGGACGGCCCCGTGCCGTCCGCTGAGATCCGACACCCGTGGTTCGGGCGTCGACCTGTCTGGGTTATGCCCTCGAACGAGCGTCGCCATGCCACGGCATATGACGGCGAGCCGGTGAACTCGGCGTTACAGGCGTCGCCAAGGGGGTACCGGGAGGTGTTGTGACGTGGGACGTCCTGCGTCCGGGTGCCCGTCTGCGGGTACGTCAGCCGCCGTAGCGCCGGTGGCGGGCGGCGTAGTCGCGCATGGCCCGCAGGAAGTCCACCTTGCGGAACGCCGGCCAGAACACGTCACAGAAGTAGTACTCCGAGTGCGCGGTCTGCCAGAGCATGAATCCGGACAGCCGCTGCTCGCCGCTGGTGCGGATCACCAGGTCGGGGTCGGGCTGGTGACTCGTGTAGAGGTGACGCCCGATCATGTCGATGTCGACGGCCTCGGCGAGCGCCTCCATCGAGGTGCCCTTGTCCTGGGCGTCGAGCAGCATCGACCGCACCGCGTCGGCGATCTCCTGGCGTCCGCCGTAGCCGATGGCGACGTTGACCACTATGCCGTCGACGTTCGCGGTGGTCTCCTCGGCCTCCTTGAGGATCGTCTGCATCCCCGAGGGCAGCAAGTCGGGCGTGCCGACGTGGTGCACGCGCCAGCGGCCGTCGGCTGCCAGGGTGCGTACGACGTCCTCGATGATGCCGAGCAGGGGGACGAGCTCTTCCTGCGGCCGGTCGAAGTTGTCCGTGGACAGGAGCCAGAGGGTGACGACCTCGACGTCGGTCTCACTGCACCAGCCGAGGAACTCCTCGATCTTCCCGGCCCCGGCCCGGTGGCCGTCGACAGTGCTGGAACCGGCGGCTTTCGCCCAGCGCCGGTTGCCGTCCATGATGACGCCGATGTGCTTGGGCACCTGAGCGTGGTCCAGGTGACCTTCCACCCGGCGTGCGTACAGCCTGACCAGCAGGCCGCGCAGCTTGTCGCGCAGGTTCACGTGATTGTCAGCCCCTCCGTACGGATCGGACAGGCCGCGGCGTGCGGCCCTGTCGTGGCCGCGGGCGGTCCCTGCCCGTATGGCGGCCCCCGGAGGCGAAGCCTACCCTCGCCGCGGCCGTGGGCCGCCAACGGGGGCGGAACGAACGGTTCCGGCCGATGGTTCGAGCCGCCCGGCGGGCCAAGAAAAACGGGCCGGTCCGTGGGGGGGAGACGGACCGGCCCGAGGGGGGGTTTCCACCATAACCCTTCGTGAGTGCTGCTGCGTGCATCGGCGTGCCACAACTACTCTCCGGAGCCGCCCGGCGACGCGGCGATGCTCACGGAAGCCCTCGTTCAGGGCTCACTTCTGGCCGAAACACCGCGCATACGCTGGGGAATCGGGCTCCTGGGGGCGGAATCCGGAGGATTTGACGCACCTTGGGGCCCAGTCGGGTGACTTGTCACGGCATCCCCCCGATGGGTGAACCGGCCGCACACGCCCCCTTGACCGTCACCCGCCCTTCACCGCCCCCGGGTCGGCTCCGATTCGCCGCTTTGCCGACTCGACATCGCCGGTGGCCCGAATCGGCCGGGAGGCCCTGGCACCGCGCAGCCCCCTCCACTGCGCGGCACCGCCCGCGCAGCTTTGCTCACGCGAATTACCCTGGTCCGAACCTACGTGAGCGGCAGCGCGGAGGCGAGCTGTGAGCGATAACGATGTGAAAACCCTCGTCGGAAGATGCGCAAGTGCAGTGAGTGAAAGGAGTGACGCGCGAGCGGCATGGGCCGAGTCGGGGCGCAGGTCGCCATATAGGACGCAATCCGTCCTCTTTCTCGCCTGGCGTCGCACCATGACGACGACCGTGAAGACCGTGAAGATCACGTGGGACGCGGCGAGCGCGCGCCGGGCGGAGCGGCAGTTCCTGGCCGGGCCGGCCGGGACCGGCACACCGCGGCACACCGGTCGCCGAGGTGGTCGGCGCGATGCCGGGCGCGCACGCGCAGGTGCTCTCCGCGGCCGAGCTGTCGGTGGGGATGCGGGCGGACGGCGTGACACGGGCGGACGTACGGGCCGCCCTCTGGGACGACCGGTCCCTGCCGGCCGCATCGAGGAAGTCCTCTTCAAAGGGACACCGGCGTGGGTGGCGGCGGGCGACACCGACTTCCCGGAGGGCCCGGCGCGGGGTGTGCGGCTGCTCCCCTTCTTCGACGCGTACGTCATCGCCGGGCAGCCCCGGGAGCGGCTGTTCCCCGGGGCGGCGTACGAGCGCGCCCTCGGGGGCGGCCAGGCGGGCACCTACCCGGCGCTGCTCGTCGACGGTGTCGTGGCGGGGGTGTGGCACCAGCGGCGACGCGGCCGTCGTACGACCGTCACGGTCGAGCCGCTCGTCCGGCTGACGGCACGGCAGGAACGGGAGCTGGGCGAGCAGGTGGAGCGGGTGGGTGAGGTGCTGGAGGCTGCGCCGGAGCTGGTGGTGGGGAAGGTGACGGTCGGGCCGCACGCGTGAGGACGCGGGCCGCGGCGTCAGTCCGGCTTGCGTGCCTCGAAGAGGTGGCGGGTGCTGTGGGCGACGAAGGGGCCCTCGGCGCGGATGCGCTCGTGCAGCTCCCGCAGCCGCTGCTCATATGCCTCGACGGTGAAGCCGGGGACCATCCGGACCACCTTGCGCAGGAAGTGCACGACCGCGCCGATGTCATGGAACTCCATGCGCAGCCGCTCCGCCCGCAGATCGCCGACGTCGAGCCCGGCGGCCTCGGCGTCGGCACGCTCACGGTCGGGATGACGGGCGCCGCGCACGCCGTCCGGCTGGGGCCCGAGGAAGTACTCGACGAGTTCGAAGACGCTGCTCGGGCCGACGTGCTGGGCGAAGTACGTCCCGCCGGGCTGGACGGGGGCGTCACGCGATTTCCGCTCAAGCGAGGACGAGCATGACGTGCTCGTTGTCGCCGTGCCGGACAGTGCCGGTCCGCTGGAAGCCGTGCTTCTCGAGGAGGCGTACGGAGCCGGTGTTGTCGATGACGGGATCGGCGTGCAGGGGCCGGTTCCGCTCCCGCTCCAGGAAGAGGGCGAGGGCCCGGCTGCCGATGCCTCGGCCCCAGTACGGGCGGCCGAGCCAGTACCCGAGGAAGCGGCGGTCCGCGTCCCACCAGGCGACGACGCTGCCGGCGACTTCACCGTCGACGGTCACGGCCTGCACGAAGACGGTGTCGTCCCCGAGGACCTTGGTCTTCCAGTGCCGCAGGAACGCCTCGCGCGGCCGAGGGGTGAACCTCGACCGCCGAACGGCTTCCGGATCGTGCTCGTACGTCAGGAAGAACTCGAGGTCGGCCTCCACCACGTCTCGCAGGCGCACGTCCGCGTCGTCATCGCTCATGCCCGGAGTGTGGCAGCGACCACTGACAACGGGCCTCAGGGAACGAGCGGGCCTCAGGGAACGAGCGGGCCTCAGGGAACGAGCGGACGCACCTCTTCCGCCGCGAACCGCACGAACCCCTCCGGGTCGGGTTCGTCCGCCGTCGGTTGCAGGACGACGCGGTCGGCCCCGGCCTCGACGAGCCGCTCGACGGCCTTCGCGACGGCTCCGGCGTCCCCGGCGACTCCGAGGTCCGGTACGGAGTCGACTCCCTCGGCGACGAGTTCCGCACGCAGCCGGGTTTCGGCGTCGGGCCCGGTGGCGGTGAGCAGGTAGACGACGACGGGGTGGTGCCCGGCCCCACGGCCGGCCGCCGCCCGCCCCTCCTCGACGAGCCGCCGTGCCTTGCGCACGCCCTCGGCGTTGGTGGAGGCGGTGAGGATGGTGCCGTCGGCGGCCTCGCCGGTGAGCCGCAGCGACCGCGGCCCGGTGGCCCCGGCCAGCACGCCGCTGGGCGGGCCGTCCGGCGGCCAGTCGAGAGCGACGTCGTCGAGCTTGACGTACCGCCCGTCGACCGTGACCCGCTCGCCGGCCAGCAGGGCCCGCAGCGCGAGGAGATGCTCTCGCAGCAGGGTGACGGGCGACTCCACGCGGGCGCCGACCTGCCCCATCCAGTCCTGCACACCGTGCCCCACACCGAGGATCGCCCGCCCGGGGAACATCCGGTGCAGCGAGGCGGCCTCCATGGCGGTGATGGCCACGTTCCGCAGCGGCACGGGCAACAGCCCGACCCCGACCCGCACGCGCTCGGTCCACGCGAGGGCAGCGGCGGCGGTGGAGATACCGCCTTCTCTGAAACAGTCTTCCCAGAGCCAGAGCTCATCGAGCCCGGCGTCATCGGCGACCTGGGCTACAGATCGGATTCGTTCTGGGGCGAGTTGGGGACGGAATACTGCACCTAGTGCGGTCATATGTTCCTCCTATCCAGCGCAGATCGGCTTCACAACTCCCATAGTGGGAGGTAGCGAGCGCCTGACACGGCTGTGGCTGTCCCACAACCACAGGTGCGGGACATCACTCCGCACCCGCTACGAACGCTGGGCCGACCTCCATCAAGGCCAACTGGCACTGGGCTGCGCCATCATCTGCCTACACCGACTCGGCAGATCGCTCCGGGACAATCCGCAAACCGTGGTGCTTCTCAGCTGCAAGCAGCATAGCCAGCGGGTGATCGGACAGTTGTAGCCATCGTCATCGACTGCCCCAATCCATCAGGGCTCGCCGACTTCTACGGGAACTGCTGTCACTCTCACGGCATTCCAACGAACAGGGCCTGGCCGTCGTTCATGGCGGCCGAGATGGTGGCCATGTCCGTGATCACGTTGGTGACGTGGTCTCCGAGCGGCGCTCCTGTTCTGACCGTTTGCGCTGGCGGCATAACGCGTGCGTCCGGCCGAATTCAGGGTCTGGGACCAGGGCGCGCAGGCGCCGAGCCGCGGTGCTTCCGTCGGTTGTCATGACAGCGCGACTGCCATCCTGGACCAAGCGTGTCGGCACGTCGTCTGGAGAGGGCGGCCCACTTGCGATGAGCGTCAAGTCGCTGGTGGTCTCCCCTCTTCTCTCCTTCATCTGCGACTTCGCCTCGCCTCGCTGGAGAATGCCGCCCATCAAAGCCATCCTTGCTTCGCTGCGTTCACACCGGCTTGGAATCGGCTGGCCGCTCCGAGTCTCTCCATCAGGTGAGACATCATTCGGCGCACCGTACGCAAGGAGACGCCGAGCTTGCGAGCGGCTGCTTCGTCTGTGTCTCCGGCCGCGATCATCCCGAGCAGGGTTTTCTCTACCGGGGTGCATCCGTTGCTGTCAGCGAGTGGTTGTTCGCCGAAGTCGGTTCCCGCGGCCCAGGTTTGCTCGAATAGTGCACGCAGTGCTGTCACTACGCCGGCGCTGCGTACTTCGAGGGCGCCTGCACGGGGGGTGGCGGGGTCGAGGGGAACGATGGCCGCCCTGCTGTCTACGATGATCATTTGAATGGGCACCGTGGGTACTGTGCGCATATGGCCGCCGTGAGAAATGAGCCATCGTGCGTAGGCAAGGGTGTCGGCGTCGTTGCGGAAGCTCTCGCGGCACACCGCCTTTATGACGACTCCTCGCTTCAGGGCCTGCTCGTTCAGGGGGGTTGCGGCATTTCGCGCGTCGGGACGGTGCGCGCCGCCGGGGTTCAGGGAGAGGCATTCGGACTCAGTGGTCTTCTGGAGTTCCTCTAGTCGCGCCCGTACCGCGTCGATTCCCTCGAGGCGTGTGGCGGCGTCAGTCTCGCGACTTGTCCGGTGCTCCGCGGCGATGGCTGCGATCTCGGCGCGAGCCTTCTCCACCTGGGCGCGGCGGCCTGCGAGGTCCGCTTCGGCTGAGGCGAGGAGGGTCGACAGTCCTACTTCCGGGCTGACGGGACGAAGTCTGCCGCTGAACTGGTCCGACGGCTTGAGCAAGGCGAGCACCGCAAGTTCGTCCAGGGCTGCTCGGATGGCGGCTTCGCTCAATCCGGTGTCCTCTACCAAGGCTGTGACGCCGTGATCCGGCTGGCGAAGCGTTGCCCGGTAGACGACCTCGGCGTCGCCCGACAGCCCAAGTGACTGAAGCATGACGATCTCTGCCCCCCGTGATCATGGTTTCCCTATGCGGAAAGGCTTTCTCAGGGGTTGATGCGGATCAAGAGCCATTGGAGACAACGTTCCATCTGCCTGGCGAGATGGCTCCAAGGTGCCAGTCACCTTGAGGACGGCCGCCCACTAGTGACATGCCCGTTGGGGTCGGCCAGTCTTAAGCCATCGAAACGCAACACCCCGCAAAACGGGGTGGGGCGGGATAAGCACCGCAAAGTATTCAAACTACGGGGGGAACCTGCCATGCTCCGGATCGTCGCCGCAACACTCGTGACCGCCGCGCTCCTTACGGCGACCGAAACCGCTGGTGCCGCTGTGGGGCAACTGTCGACAGGCACTCAGCGCACAGCGGCCGGCGATGGATTCGGCTGGGGCGACAAACCTCGAAAGGGTGCCGCCGGCGATGGATTCGGCTGGGGTGGCTCCCGTGACAGCGCCTCTCTGCGACACCTCTGATCGAGCGCGACCGGGTCGGTCGCGACACCGGAGATGTCATGCACATGATTAGCGTCCAGTTGGTCAGCCCCCGTGAGTGGCCTGTCCCGGACATGCTCACTGACCTGTTCACCTCCTACTTCCTGCCAGCAGATCACATCGAGCACCTCTGGACCCGAGCAGGCCGCGGCCAGATCGACTTGGTTCTTTTCCTCCTGGCGGAGTGTGAGGCCGAGGCACTTCTCACCGCCCGTGCTGCCTGTCTGAGAGCACTCGCGAGCGCACAGCTCCGGGGCTGGCGACTCTCAGACGACCTGCACTTCACCGACAAGAGCCCTGACGGCCCCGGCGACTTCGACGAGTGACGCCCTTGCGGTAAGTGGCCCCGCGCCCTTCCTTCCACTACGGCCAACGCGTCGGCCACACCCCACAAACATCAGCAGAAGGGAACAGCCATGCTCGAAACGGCCGAGAGCGAGCCGGCCGCAGCGCTGGAACGGACAACCGAGCGCCGCCACATCGACACCTTCCATGTCCCTGACGACGTTACGAGCCTGGGCTTCTCCCTTCCCGGGGTCCGACTCGAGACGACGAACACGACCGACGGTGACGGTACTTACGGCGTGGTGCGCGTGGTCCGCATCACCAACGGCCCCGGCATCACTGACTACGTCACGCACGAGACGGACTTCACCTACTCCACCTTCGGCATCCACGTCGGCCAGGACGACCGACTCACCTTCTTCGGCGACGGCCAGCGCATCAGCGTGCACCTGATCGACTGTCGGGAGGACTCCCCTCAGCTCGGCGATGAGATCACCATCAATATGTCCGTGTCTCCTGACCGCGTACTGATCATCCCCAAGGGTGTCGCCCACACGCTCGACGGACTCGGCGGCGTGGTCACGCGCGACGAACCCGTTTGGTACGCAGATCAGAATCCGGACTGGGAACCGGACAACGACCTCATCTCCTTCCTGCGCACCGCCCCGACCGCACCAGTCGTGCAGACCAACCGCCATGAACTGCCGGTCTCCGCGCACATGCTGCTCTCGCGCATGTCTCAGCGAACCAACCAACAGGTCCGCGGCGCTTATGCCGCCCGCTTCCGGGTGTCCATCGGCGGCAAGACGACCTACGCGACGATCAGACCCAACTGGCGAGCGGCGGAGAGCGAGCCGGACGAACACGGGATGACCGGCCGGAACAACTTCGTGCTGACCGGCCCGGAATCCTTCACCGTTGTTCCGTCGACGGACAGCTGCACATCCGACGTTCTTGAAATGGAACTCGGCAGCGACAGCCGATTCGTCCGTCACGAGTACTCCAGCCGCCGGCTCACCTGGCTGGGTGGCAGCACGGACGCCCAGATCGAGGTGGTCGACGCTGACGGCCACCAAACCGCAGTGCAACTCGGCGACCCCACCATCGGTGCCCGCATCCCCCCCGGCACCTGGTACCGGCTGACCGGAAACGGCCGCATCTGGCTGCGCTCCGAAATGGAGCTCCTGGACCTTCCTTACGGGCCGGAGCACCAGCTCGGACGTGACGCCACGACAGCGGCTCCCTCCGAAGTAGGCCGCAGCAGACTCGAGCAGGAAAGCGACCGCTACCTGCCCGGCGCCACCCTGCATGCGCTGGCGCGCATGGAGGCCAAGGCGATCTCTCTCACCCACCGCTGAAAGGAAACCACCATGTCCATCACCACCACTGAGACCACGGCCTGGAAGAACGACCTCAACACCATGATCGAAGAGGTCGCGGACCCCGCCGCCCGAGCCGCTCTGGACAGCCTCCGCTCGGCTCTCGAGCCCTACTTCGAGACGCCGGAGTACTTCCGCAGCGTCCTCGGCAAGATCTCCAAGTCGGTGATCGACGCCGGCGTCGAGGAGGAGATCACCTCTCGCGCCTTCGGCAGCGTCGAGGAGTTCCAGGCTGCCCTGCCGGAGGGCGTCACGGTCAGCACCCTTCAGTAAGGCCTCTGCACTCGGGGGCGGGTGCGCCAAGCAGGTGCGCCCGCCCCCGCACACGTCCAGGAAGGATCCACGTCGTGCCTTCTCTCCCCAAGCCGCATGTGATCATGACCAAGACCCGGGCCACGGGGCACGACTCCGGCCTCCCGGGCGCACGGCACATCCGGTCCTCGCGCAACGACCGGCCCTACCACTACATGGTGCACAGCCAGCACTTCGCCTACGAGGAGTATGCCCTTCACCTCGGCCAGTACGACCGGTTGTCCTTCTATGGGGACGTCGACGCCCGGCCCGTCAAAGTGCACATGTACGACTGTCGCGAGAACTCGCTGGAGTACGATCGCAAGCTGGAAGTCGACGTGCCGGCAGACGGATCGAGTGTCCTGGCGATCCCTCCGGGATACGCGCACTGGTTCGAGGATCTCGGCGGCGTGACGACCCGGAACGACTACTCCATCCTCGGCCCCGCTGATCCGTCCTCGCCCTGGAACCCCCTTGAGGACAATGCCACCTACTCTGTGGACTCCATGCGAGTCTCACGGCCGAAGACCATCGCCAACTCGGTCGAACTGCCCACCCAGGCCCAGTTCCTGATGTCCAGGGCAGTGTCACAGAGCTGGCGGGGAGGGGCTACAGAACGAGGGGTCGTCGCCACGACCATGATAAACGGCCAACTCCACCGCTACTTCCTGGACACAGACCTCACCGGGCAACAGCCCGAACTGCCGACGTCGCAACTGGCCACTGTGTCAGCCGAGGTCGGCTCCTATCAGCACATCCGCGACGATTCGTTCGGCATCGGCTCCAACATCAGCAGCGGCCTGGCCGACACCATGGTCTTGGACATCCCCGCCGCATGGCCGGACGTTTTCAGCAGCCACCCCAACCTCACGCTGAAGCTGTCTGCGCTGCTGTACGACAATCCCGAGATGGAACTTCACCTGATCGACCGGCGCTGCGACTCCCCCACCTTCGGAGACGAACAGATCCTCCCCTTCCCTCGTGACCCGCGCGTGGTGCTCACCATCGCGCCCGGCGTGCTGATGCGAGTCCGCGGCACAGGCACCCTTCACTACCGGGTCGAGTACGAAGTGCACGGCTCTCAAGGCGCGAAGATGCCGAGGCTGTTCGAACCAGTTCCCTCCACTGCGTTACTGCCCTCTTATGACGCCCCAGGCGCCCCGCTCGGCGACGATGTCGTTCGAGAGCTGGCCTACCGATGACCTCCACCACGCAACAGCCGCAAGAACACACGGCCCGCTTCAACGCTCCCCGCTGGCTCGGGCTGTTGCTCGTGGTGCTCGCAGCACTCGTGCTGGCTCGCTCACTGAGCGAGGGCATCTACGACATCGCCTTCGCCAACCTCGCCCTGGACTTGACCGGCGCCGTCAGCACCGTCGGCCTGGTGTACTGCGTCGGGTACGGCGTCGAAGTCGTCGCCTCTATTGTGGCCGGCCCTCTGCTGGACCGCGGGAACCCCAAGGGCGTCCTCGTCGTCTCCTACCTGGTCAAGATCGGCGTCTTCGCCCTCATCGGTCTCGGATCGTCGTTCCTCTCCTCCCACCTGTGGGCGATCGTCGTCGCCGCGGCAGCAGTGGATCTCGTGCATCACATCGGAGAGATGGCGCTGTTCGTGCTTCTCCCCAGGCTCCTCGACGCGAAGACCCTGGTGCGGGTGCAGGGCATCTCCGGCAGTGTGCGCTCAGCCAGCGAGCTCGTCTCCCCCGTCGTGGCCGGCGGAATCATCGTTCTGCTCCCCGGCTCCAAGGGGCTCCTCGCCGCGGCCGGTCTACAGGTCCTCGCCCTGATCTTCTTCATCGCATTCATCGCCGTCGTGTCCCGACGTCCGGCTGTCCCCGGCGAGGACACCGTCGCGGGCAGCGAGTCTGACGCAGACCCCGAGTATTCAGCCGAGCCGGTCTCCCGGCGCACGGTCGCCAAGACCATGGTGGCAAGCCGCGCATGGCGGCGCTTCGCCGTGTTCCACAGCCTGTCCGTGCTCGCCCTTTCCACGGTGATCCTGTCCCTGCTTTCCCTTATGAGGGACACCCTGGACATGTCAGCGGCCCGCGCCGGATCCTTCCTGGCATGCTCCACCATCGGAGCCATCCTCGGCGGCCTGATCGTGGCCAAAGCCGGCCCCGACGGCATCTACCCCAGCATGCGATGGGCTCCAGCAGTTGCCGGTACCGGTGCACTGATTGCAGCGTTCCTCGGCCACTCGCAATGGCTCCTCGCCGCCGGATTGATCCTTTTCGGCCTCGGCTTCACCGTCTATCTTCGGTCAGCCGGCCTCGTCGTCCAGCTGCGTGCACCCTCAGCCATCCTCGGTACCTGGGATGGGCTTCTCGACGCCGTCATTCGCGTCGTATCCGCCGCTGCCATCCTGGCCACAGGGTTCCTCTTCGACCAGGTCGGAGGACGACCTGTGTACCTGGTACTGGGGGCCCTGCTCTTCCTGGTGGCCGGGCTCTGGTCCAGCTTCGGCACGCGGGACAGGGAAGGTCTGGGCACCACGCCCCTGCACGCCAAGCCGTCCCGTTCCTGAACAGCATGCCGCTCGACACTCATGCACTCAGTCGATCGGGCGGGCGGGGCGATCACCCTTACGGGTGATCGCCCTGCCGGGTGGGTCCGGGGCTCGGCTCAGCGGTTGACGGCCTGGATCTCCTGTACGACGACGTCCTGGGTCGCGCCGAACGTGCCGTCGGGGAGGTCGCCGCTTGCGCCGCCGCTGCCGGTCCAGTCGATCTCCCAGGTGACGGTGGCCTGGAGGGGGTACGTGCCGTTGCCCGAGGAGCGCAGGTACCTCACTCCGCAGGGTGGCGTCCGGTCCGCCTTGCCCTTCGCATAGGGCTCACCGATGCGGTCGTTGTTGATTCGGCAGACTCCTGAGGCCGGGTAGGTCTCGGCGTCCTTGGTGCCCGGTTCGATTCTGAGCGACGTCGGTCTCGCCGTCGCGGTCGCCGTGATACCGATCACCGGTACGGACGCGGTGACGGAGACCGGCTTGAAGTCGGCGGCGTCCAGCCAGGCCCAGGTCGGCAGGTTGACCTTGGTCTGTGCGGCGGGTGCCAGGGTGACTTCGGTGCTGGGGACGCGAATCTCCGCATAGGCCAGTTCGGCGAGGATCTTGGGCGTGACGGCGTTGTTGATGTTCGGGGGCGGCGGGTCGCCCTGGTCCACCCAGAAGGGCTCCTTAGTGCAGGAGTCCCAGCCCGGGGGGAAGTCCTCGTCGACGAACGAGTCCCAGAAGTAGCCCTTGCCGGTCTTGTCCTTGTTGAAGTCCTTGTACGGGTGTCCGTTGACGTACCGGTCGCGCTGCTTGGCGTCCCACTCGTAGCCGGTCGAACCGGCTTCCCAGACCGGCTCCATGGTCTTCTGGAGCTGTTCCGGGGTGTACTTCGGGGCGTACCAGCAGGGCGGCGGGGTCCAGGACGTGGTCGACGTGAGCGCGCCGGTGGACTTGCCGCTGCCGTTCTTCGAGCGGTCGAAGACGACGCCGCCCACGGTGACGGAGACGGTGCCGTCTTTGCCCGCGTTGGCCTCCTGTGTTTCACCGTCCGTGCCGCCGAACCCCTTTTCCGCGTAGGCGGGGCCGGCAGTGGCCATGACGACGGCTATGAGTCCTGAGGTGAAGAGCAGGCGTCTGGTACGGATCAAGGCTGGCACTTCGCGCTCCCCCGCTGCGAGATCAGTCGTTCGGTGACCCATACGCCGTCGCCGTTCTTACGCAGGGTGCCGGCGTAGACGACGTAGCTGTCCTTCGTCACCGATGTGACATCGGTCTTTCCGGACTTCAGGAATTTGTTGAACGCCTTGCTCTGGTCCTCGCAGTACACGAGTGCAGCCGTGCCGTCGTCCTTGAGGGTCAGGCTCTCGTTGTAGTAGCGGGTCAGACCGGTCGTGCGTGCCTTGTGGTCGACGAATTCCTGGATGTACTTCTGGCTTTCGGCAGCCGCCGTGCCCTCGGAGTAGAAGCGGTAGGCCTTGTCGAGCGGATCCTGCTTGGCGATGGCCATGTCCACGGCCCTGATGCGCTGCTCGGCATCGTTGAGCACGGCGTCCTTCTGGGCGTCTCCGGTCTTCTTCCATTCGAACTCGTAGGTCACGTCCGACGGCAGTTCGATCTTCGGCCGACCGCCCGCAGTCGGCTCGCTCGGGCTCGGCGAGGGCGACGCCTTGCCCCCGGTGTCGGCTCCCGCGATCTTGTCATTGTCCTTGGCCGCGGAGCTGTCGTCGCTCCCGCACGCGGACAGCGTCAGGGCCGCAGCGGCGGTCAGCGTGAGCGCTGCGAGGAGGGTGGGGCGGCGGTTCACGGTCGGCTCCCGGTCAGAGGCGAGGCTTCTCTTGAGCGAACCAAAGCTATACAGCGGGGTTCGGCGGCACCAGGGTGAAGCTTGTCAACTGGCGGGGTGTATGGGGAGGAATCGGCGTTTCGTCGTCCGGTTCGAGCCGTAACGGTTGCATAACGCGCCATTGGCGAACGCCAACAGCGGTGCTGTGTACGGCGTTTCAGTCAGGAATGAGCAAAGGGCGTGGGTCCGTGGGGCCCATGTGAGGGCTGCTGTCTGCGGATACCGTCGGGGACGGAGAGCCGTTGGCATGCGGCACGGTCGGAGGGGGCCCGGATGGGGCGGCGTTGGCGGGACGGACGTGGGGAACTGGTCGTGCACGGGGGTGGCGGGGAGGCTTCCGTCCGGGTGCCGTTGGAGATCGCCGCCTCCTATCGGGCCCGGACCAGGGGGCTGTTGGGGCGGGACTCCCTCGACGGTGCGATCCTGCTCTCGCCCGCCAACAGCGTGCACACGTTTCGGATGCGCATGGCGATCGACGTCGTCTATCTCGATCGGCACCTTCGCGTCGTCGCCGTGCGCACCATGCGGCCCGGGCGGCTGGGGCTGCCTCGGCTGCGGGCCCGGCATGTGGTGGAGGCGGAGGCCGGGGCGATGGGTGGGTGGGGGGTGCGGGAAGGGGCTCGGGTGGAGGTCGTCGTGTCGGGACTGAGGGAGGGAGAGTGAGGGAGGCCAGGGCCTCGGGTTGAGGCGTAGCCGGGGGGGTCTGGGGCCCGTCCGCAAGGGCTTCGCATGATCCGGTCTTGTCAGAGGCTCGTTCCCCCGCCGCCGCCAGCGTTGAAGCCTGCCGGCGTTCCCGTCGGGCCGCGAAGTGCCGACGCACTCCATCGCGGTCTCTTGCGGTCAGCAACGGGTGCAGGGGCGTCATGGCGACCACTCCTGCGCGGCGTTCCTCGTCGTGACCGGCAGGCTCGGGTCGAAGGCCAGTCGCGCCAGTACTTCCCGGCTGGCCGGCACGTCATCCGTGCAGTGGAGGAACCAGATGGCCTCCTGTACCGCGCTGCCGCACCGGACGCACCTCTCGGCGAGATCCGCAGCCCAGAGGGCCGTCGCCGACAGAACTGCCGGTTCCTTGTCGCCTGCCGCTCCTCCGTCTTGCGGGAGGTCGGCGAGCCAGCGGAAGACGGCTGCGGTGACCCGGTCAACGATCCTTTTGCACCAGACTTTGGCGAAGTATCCGGCGTCGATGCCTCGGAATTCGAACCCCAACGACTGGCACTCGCGCCACGCCTCGTTCATTCGCTCGCGAGTGACCAGCCGTGGGTACGGCATCAGGGCGCGCACCACCTCAGCGATGGCACTGCAGTCCGCCGGAGCGTCACTGCACATCTGCGCGTCATCCGGCACCCGCTCGACAGTCAGACACGCCTCCAGTGCTGAACGCGCCTGGGCGAGGCTGTGTGAATCCGGCGCGGTCGCGCCCCAGCCGAAGTCGTTCTGCCAGGAATACGGAAGGCCCTGCAGCCCCTCGGGCAGCAGCGGTTCCTCGTCGCGGGGGACTTCCCGAGCACGAACGTCGTACACCCGACGGCGCAGCCCGAGAAGCCGGGAACGCACATATGGGCGGAAGTCCCGGACCTCGTCGTCGTGTACGAGTTCCATCAGGGCCTGTTCGCCGCGCGGACGACCGAGCGAGACAAGCACGCGCACCGCCGCCTCGACCGCCACGCCGACCCGCACGAACGCGGCTGCGAGCAGCGCGGCGTCTTCAGCCTCCCCATCGTTCAGCAATCCGGCGGTGGTTGCACGCTCAATAAAAGCAAAGGCGTCGTACGCCAGCGCCTGCCGCACCGAGGCGGCCCACTCCGCCGCCACCCTGTCCACCCACTGTTCGGTCGGTCGCTCAGGCACCGTGGGAATCCCCAAGTCAGCCCAGGCTCCGACCACCTGCACCACCCGCTCCCGAGTGACCTGGGAAGTGGTCGGCATGATCCGGGTCAACCAGGCGTCTGCCTCATCCAAGGTGTGGTCATCGCGGTCATCGTAGAAGTCCCGTAGTTCCTCGTCCCAGTCGTGCACACTCTGCCGTCGGTCTGGCAGACACGCGCGCAGCACGTGCCGAGCCTGCTCACGTCTCTCCTCCGCAGGGGCAAGTGCCTCCAGAGCCTGAGACCTGCGGTATGTCAGATCGTGCCAAGGCGGTGGCAGCTCGCGCATCGCAGCGGGCAGCAGGTAGGTGTCCACAAGTCGCTCTCCGTCCGTGCCCCGGTAGCTTCCCAAGGCGCTGGCGTCATGAGACGCCCAGGTAATCCATCGCTTCTTTCGGATTCTTCATCCTGGACCATTCCATCGTCCCAGCCTGCTTCCGGGCCTGGATCTCTGCCTCCATCCGCTTGAGCTGACTCGGGGAGATGTCCGTACCCGCGATCCGTACGGGCACCCCGTTTTTCACCATTGTTCCGGCCGGTGTCCCTTCAGGCTTGTACTTGACACCGTCCCGCTTTCCGCTCTTGTAGCCGCTGAAGATATTGGTCCATTTCTCAGTGGTCTCGATCTCGACTCGTGTAGCCCTGCCTGGGCTGCCCTTCCCCTCCCAACTGGCCAGATCCTCGACCTGCCGTTCGAAGTCGGCCTTGATGGTGGCGTTACCCGTGTTCTTGACCTCCACGGCGTGGACTTTGCCGTCCTTGCCCCGATAGAGCACGTCGGCGTCGTTGATCTCGGAGATGTTCACCGTTTCGCCGTTGCCGAGATCGACGTTCTCCTTGCCGAAGTCCTTGCCGACAGCGGTGTGCACGGTCGTCCCAGGTGCTGCCTCGCTGTCGGCAGCCCGCTGGACGGCGTTCAGCTCAGCACGTGCCTGGCTGAGTTCGTCGGTGTTCTTGGCGTTCGTGACCTTGCTGGTCAGCGACGAACGTGCCTCCTTGGAGATGCTCTTCGTCCTTGCCAGTTTGGAGATGTCGTCGAGCGCTCGGGCCGCATCCTCCTTGCCGATCTCCTTCTTGTCCGGGTCCGGGTCGTCCTTTGCCCGCTGAACGAACTCGTCGATCTTCCGCGGTGCGTGCTGGACGCCCTCGTCGTCGAGTGCCTTCGTGGCGGCCTCATGGCGATCCGCCAACTCGGCCCCGTCTGCGGCCCTGTCCGCCTCGTCAGCCTGTTTGCGAGCGTCCTGGGCCTGCTGCTTGGCCTCCTCGTCGCAGCCGTCCTGGGCGAGGACGACGTACGGGGAGCCGGACGGGCCGGTGGCGAGGATCGTGGTGCCTGTGCCGGAGGAGCCGGTGGAGAGGCCAGTGGCGGTCCCAGGTGGGGTGCCGCCGTACGGGATCCGGCGAGCCGGCGCCGCGATGGTGCAGCCCGACTCGCGGGCCTGCTTCTCGGCCGCGTCCGCCGCCTCGTCGGCATCCTTCGCCGCCTTCCGAGCGCCCTCGGCATCGCCCGCCTTGGCGGCCTCGCGGGCCTTCCCCGCCGCGTCCGCCGCCTTGTCGAGGGATTCACCGACCTCGGCCAGATTCTTGAACTTGGTGAACTTCGTGATGGTCTTCGGGCTGAAGATGCCGACGACGTTGACCACGGTGTTGCCGATGGAGGCGCCGTAGTTGCCCTTCTTCCAGTTCTCCTTGTCGACGAACGTGTCGATCGCCAGGTCGGACACGAAGTCCTCGGGCGAGTTGACCCAGCCCCATACGGAGGAGAGGTAATTCCCCTTGTCCCACTCCTCGCCCAGTTCGTCGGCCTTGTCGCCCCACCAGTTCGTGGTGTAGCCCTTCAGGCCGTTCCAGGTGTCCTTGACCGAGCCGACGGGGTCGCTGACGACGTCCATGGTGCTGGCCAGGAAGCTCTTGGTCGGGGCCACGAAGAAGCCCCGGACATGGTCCATGAACGTCCTGTCGTGGCGTTCCTGGTCATGTACGTCGTCCCAGAGGGACCTGTCCTCGAACGGTCCCGGAGCGAGCGGAACCGTGTCGTTCGGGCCCGCGCCCTCGTAGGTGATGATCTGGGCCGACGCGGGGATGCCGCTGCCGCCCGTGTCACCAACGCCCGTGCCTGTGCTCGTGCCGCCGCCGGCCTCCGTGCCTCCCTGGCCACCCGCACCACCCTGGGTGGCCGACCCGCCTTGGGTGCCCGAGCCGCCTTGGGTGCCCGAGCCGCCTTGGGTGCCCGAGCCGCCTTGGGTGCCCGTACCACCCTGGGTGCCCGAGCCGCCTTGGCCACCCGCACCGCCTTGGGTGCCCGAGTCTCCCTGGGCGCCCGCATCGCCGTTCGTGCCCGTACCGCCGTCTGCGCCCGCACCACCGTCCGCGTGAGCACCGCCGTCCGGGCCCGCGCCATTGCCACCGTCGGCGCCGGTGTCCGAACCACCCGGCTGCCCGGCGTCGTTGTCCCCGGCCGCACCCGCCTCCGCACCCGTCTCCGCACCATCGCCCTGCGGAGCGGGGCAGGCCGTGCCCGTCACCGAGCAGACCGCCGACTGGATGCCGTCGGCGATACGCCCGCCGAGGCCGCCCACCGACAGCGCGACGATGATCGCGGCGACGACCGCTATGAGCCCCGCGTACTCCACCGCGGTCTGGCCCTCGTCCCGCCGCCAGCGGATCATCCTCGCCAGGCTGAACGCCCGGCGCTCCTCCCTGTCCTGCGGAGCGCTCTCGAACCACTCTCGCGACCGGGCCCGACGCAACAGCACGATGACCGCCACCGGCATCGCCGCCTGCGTGATGCCCCGCAGATCACCGTGCAACAGCGTGCCCAACGACAGCCACACGATCCACGCCTGTACGGCGATCAGAGCGCGACTCGTCCACACCCCGCCCCGCCACAGGCGCCGGGCCAGGTAGACCCCGGCCACGCTGGGCAGCGAGTCGTACACCAGGATCCCGAAGATCTCCCCGGAGTAGTACGTCACCACCGACAGCACGGTGACCACGTACAGCACCGTCAGCGCGAACTGCACCCACAGCAGTACCTGCGCCCAGCCCAGCTCCCTCGGCAACGGGGAACGCCGGTCCCAGTAAGCGCTGTTCTGTGCACCCCACATCCCGTTCGGGGGTATCGGGCTACCGGCAGGGGACATGCGTGACCTCAGCTCAGCTCGATAAACGGCCGTTCAAGACGGACATCGAGCCGAGGCTAAGGAAGGTCGATCACTCACGCATGGGCCCGTGGCCCCAACCCCGGGCCCACTTTCGGTGACTCAACTCTCTGTGCGTGGGAAGGAGACCTCGACGCGGCGGTTCTTCTTGCGGCCGGATTCCGAGGAGTTGTCGGCGATGGGGTACTGCTCGCCGTAACCGCGGACCTCGTACGTGACGTTGGAGTCCGTCAGTTCCTGGTCGAGGACGTTCTGTACGGCATCTGCGCGCTTCTTGGACAGGACGTCGCCGTGTGCCGAGGAGCCGAGGTTGTCCGTGAAACCGAAGACGCGGATCTTCGTCGCGTTCTGCGTCTTGATCTCCTCGGCGATCGCGGAGATACGGGCCTTTGCCTCGCCGCTGAGTTTCGCGCTGTCCTTGCCGAAGAGGACCTCGGCCTGGAGGGCGAACTTGACGTCGGCGTTGGTGTCTTCGCGGCGTTCGTCGCCGCTTTGGTCTTCTACGACCTGTTTGATGTCGAGGACTTTGGCAGCGGCCAGAGTGGCGCCCTCGGGGAGCTTCAGGTCCGGGTCGTTGGGGTCGACCTTGACCGGCGCGCTGGCGGAGGGTTCGGTGCCCGGAGGGACGCTGGGGCCTTCGTCGGCGTGGGCGCTCACTGCGACGTTGAGGTGGGTGGTGATCACGAGGGCAGCGGCAGTGACGATCAGAGAGAGGCGCTGCGCCGCCACGCGGCCCGAGGCTGGTGTACTGGTCACAGTGCGCCTCACCCAGAGATCTTGATGAGCGCGCTCGGGAACAGCGGCAATTGGAAAGTGGCTTCGGTCGTGCTCGCCGGGGGCGCGGGGAACTGCAGGAACACAGCCATGGCTTCCCCGGCCTTGAGTGCCGAGAAGCCCGTGGTCGTCAAAGGGCGCCCATCCGTGTCACGCAGCACGTAGTACCGCTTTTTGCCCTTCGAGTCGACGAGCGTGGCACCTCCGAACGACCTGCCATTGTTAATGATCTCGGTCTCGTTGCCGCTCAGCTCGGCCGGGATCGTGACAATGTCGGAGCCGTCGTTCTTCAAGTTGCCGTTCACAGTGATGAACCCACCGGAGTCGCGCTCCGCGGAATCGATTTGAAGAAGGAGGCCGCTCGGCCCCTTCACCTCGGCCAAGGGCTCACTGTCCTGGCCCTCCTGAGCACTCGGCTTGGATCCACTGGCCTTGGAGGCGGATGCCGAAGGCTTCGGCTTCTCGTCATCGCCGCCACCACCTCCACAGCCGGCCACAGCCATTCCGGCCGCGACGGTCAAGGCGACAGCCCCCGTGCGGACCTTCGTAGTGAACCGAATGCTCATTACTCTGCTTCCTTCAACTCGTCGTTCGCTGTCAGTCGGCCAGATGGACGTCGAAGAGGTCCTCGGGTTTCGGAAGAGTCTCTGGAGGGTCGCCCGGCTTCAGGTCCCAATGCACGCCTTTGCAGGAGAGCCGCGGCAGTACGTCCTCGGCCGCATCCGCAGCAGGCGGGTCGAACGTGCAGCGCTTCTCGATCACGGCAGTGGCGAAGGCGTGTGACTTTCGCTCCGCCGTGGCGGGGACGATCGACTCCCCTACGGGCTTATTGGTCTCGACCTCGACCGTGTAACCGAGGAGGCCCTCCGGATTGCAGCCGAGCACTCGGGCGTCGTTCCACTCGGCCAGCTGATGTGCCCGCCAGCACGACTCGCCGGTTGCTTCGGCGTTGCCGTTGAAGATGTCCTGCCACTTCGCCGGGTCGAGTACGTCGTTCAGCCACGCCCCGGCGAGTTGGTCCCGCCTGTCCTGCGCCGCCGCAAGAGCCGCCGCGTCCGCGGCCGTCTGGGCGCCGTTCCGATTGACCGCGGCCTGGCCGACCGCAAAGTACGCGAACGCGAGGAAGAGCAGGCTCCCCACCACAGTGATGTAGATGGGGAATGCCTGCCCTGCGTCGCTGTACCGGTGAGGTCGGATCAAGGGGCGACCTTGTTGATCTGCGTGGTCAGCTTGTTGACGATCGTCTGACCGATGTTCGTCGAGGCGATCAGAACCACGATCGCGACGACCACTGCGATGATGCCGAGGTACTCGACCGCCGTCTGTCCCTTGTCGTCGGCGCGGCGCTGCATCGCCTCGACCGTCGTGTTCTTCCAGCCGTTCACACGGACCTTGGTCGCGACGGCGGTCTTCAGCATCAGGTCGCTCATGGTGTTCCCCTCCGGTTGCGGCTGTGTCGTTCTCGACACGAGGAACGTACGGCGGGACGCACTGTCCGCCAGAGGGCCCCAGGGCCCAATTCCGGGCCCAATCGCTCGGGCCCAACGGGTTGTTCCCCCATCGCGGCACCGGAGGTCACCCCAGTCCCCGACGCGTGTCCGGCGCTGTGCCGATCCACTTCGCGGCGGCCTCGGAGCGGCTGGTGCTGTGGAGCTTGGCGAAGATGCGGTTGATGTGGTTCTTGACGGTCTTCTCGCTGATGAAGCACGTGGCGGCGATCTGCTGGTTGTTCATGCCGGACGCGATGAGGTCCATGATCTCCGCCTCCCTCGTGCTCAGTTGGAACCGCGACCTGTCGGGAGCGGCCGGACGGCCACTCGTCCACTCAGACGAAGACTGTCCCACATGCGGTTGCACTTGCGAAAGGTTTTCTGAAGAAGAGTGTGAAGGCCCGCTGAAATGCACTGGTGGAGCGGATGATTGAGTCTGCATATACGATTGGGCGGAAGCGGAAAGTCCGTATGCAGTCGCACTCGATGACCGCCCCAGGCGCCCAGGGAGGGGCGGGGTCGGGGCCCGGTCCTGGCGGAGTTGGGCCAGCAGGGCGCCCGCCGCCGTGGGGGTGAAATGGGGCCGACCCTCCTTGATGTCCCGTACGGCATCGACCAGCTGGTCGGCCGTGAACTCGCCGTGGACCAGGTAGCCGCCCGCTCCCCGGCGCAGAGCCTCCTGGACGACCTCCGACTCCCTGCTGTAGGTCAGCATCACCACCGGCGCGATCCCCACGAGGTAGGGCAGGGCCGAGATGCCGTCCACGCCGGGCATGCGCACGTCCAGGAGGACGACGTCAGGGCGGTGCTGCTGGGCGGCCTCGTAGGCCTGGCGGCCGTCGGCGGCCTCCGCCACGACCTCGATGTCCGCGCGGCCGGAGAGCAGGGCGGTGAGGCCGGCCCGGACGACCGGATTGTCGTCCGCCACGACGACCCGGAGACGACGGGCCGGTTGTGCCGGTTGGGGGAGGTCGGCGAACGGGTGGGGCGGGGGCGGCTGCGGGGCGCCGGTCGGGTGGGGCGGGGGCGGCTGCAGGGCGCCGGTCGGGTGGGGCGTCTGGTCCGGCATCAGGGCCTCCTCTCGGGTCGTGGGGTCATGCGGTGGGGGTGGTCAGGGCGGCCAGGGGGAGTTCCAGGCGGACCTCCGTGCCCTGGGGGTGGCCGCCGCGGCCTATACGGATGCGGGCGCCGACCGAGGCGGCGCGTTCGACCATGCCGACCAGGCCGAAGTGGCCCGCTCGGCGGAGTTGTTCGAGGGTGGTGCCCGGCGGGAGGCCGCGGCCGTCGTCGTAGACGCTGATGCGGAGCAGGTCGCCGTGGACGCCCGCGCTGACGTCGACGCGGGTGGGGTGGGCGTGGCGGTGGGCGTTCTCCATGGCCTCCGAGGCGATGGTGAGGAGTTGGCGGGCCACGGCCGGGGGGACGGGCGGTACAGCGTGAGCGCCGGTGGGGCGGTAGACCGCCGGGAGGCCGGTGCGGGTGCTGAAGTCGCGGGTGCGGGCGGCCAGCTCGACCAGGACGTTCGTGGCCTGGGACGGGTCCGATTCGCGGCGCAGGTCGGCCAGGAGTTCCCGGGACTCCGCGGCGGCCCGGCGGGCCGAACGGGCGACCAGTGCTGCCTGCTGTCTCACCAGGGCCGGGTCCATGCGGTCGGCGTTCGCCGAGGTGGTCAGGCCGTCGGCGGCCAGGGCCACGCCGTGCAGGGTCTTCGCGACCGAGTCGTGCATCTCGCGGGCCAGGCGGGCTCGTTCGGCGCTGACCGCTTCCGTCACGGCAAGGCGGGCCTGGACGGTGGTGAGGGCCTGGGTGGCCGCGCCGAAGCGGAGCATGAGGTTGCGGAGGCTGGAACCGACCGCGCCGGCGATGACGCACAGGCCGGGCAAGAGGGACGACTCAGCGATGCTGGCGTGTACGCCAGGCGATGTCGCGTGGACCAATAGGAGGACCAGTGACTGGAGCGAGGCGAAGACACCTGCGCCGCGCCAGCCGTAGACGAGGCCTGCGAGCAGGGGCGTGCACACGCTGACGTACGCCAAAGTGGTGTCCGGGCCCGCAGAGATCAGGAGCAGGGAGCCGAAGAGAGTGTCAAGGGCCAGCAGGGAAGGATGACGGAGGAGCAGGGGCCCGAAGCGCTCCCAGTCCCTGAAGAGGACGTACGAGGCCATGAAGGTGACGACCACAGCGATGCCGACCAGGCGAGTGCTCAGCCCTGGGCCGGCGTTGACGAGGGCCGCGGGGGCTGCCAGGGCGATCATCGCCAGGCGGAAACCGAAGACCTGTCGGCACAGTGCCTGGAGGGCGTTGATCTGGATGGGAATGGTGGCGGTTTCCGGTGTTGCTGTCAGAGCTGCGGGCCATTGGGAACGTTGAGTGCCATCGACGGTAGCCCCACCGTGGGAATGTGTCGCCAGGTCGTCACCGCGCCCCGTCGTCGTTGGCCGTCCCGCCGGCGCCTCACCGGTCTGCGCGGGTGCCACTGCCTCGGGCGACCGCTCGAGATGCGGCACCTCGTGCCGGTGGCTTTCTCCCCCGCTCTCCCCCTTCCGGATCCGCACCGTCCGCCCGGGTTTGACCTCGCCTCCTGCCTCCGGCCGCCAGGCGGCCGACCCGGTGAGCCCTGTGGCCACCGAGGTGTCCGCGCGGACCCAGCCCGGCGGGAGTGCGGGCGTCGCGGACGTCACTGGGATGTCGGGCGCACCCGTCCTCACGTGGGCAGGGAGGACCGTGCCTGTCGGTGGAGTGGTGATCTCCGGCGTCTTGGGGCGGCGGCGCAGCAGTTTGGTGCGTTCCGATGTCGTCGACATGCCGTCACCCACGTCCTACTCGCCCGTGATGGAACTGAAGTCCGTCCCGGAGCCAAGCAGCATCCCCGCGCCGAGGAGGATCATCGTGGCCGGAACCATGAAGGTCGTGATCATCAGTGTTGCCTTCGGGACCGCGCGCGCAGCCTTGCGACGGGCGTTCTGCGCATCCGTGCGACGCATGTCTTTCGCAAGCGCGACGAGCGTGTCCACGATCGGTGCGCCCAGTTCCTCGCCTTGTTGGAGCGCCGTCACGAACATGGCCACTTGCTCCGAGTCATTGCGCCTGCGCAGTTCGTCGAAGGCCTGACGGCGGCTCATACCGAGATCCATCTGACGCAGAGTGATCCGGAGCTCGTCGGCCCAAGGCCCCTCGTACTTGGAGGCCACCCGATCGAGCGCCTGACGGAAGCCCAACCCTGCGCTGACGACGACCGCGAGTACGTCGAGGAAGTCCGGCAGCGTCCGCTCGATGGCGTCCTTGCGGATGCGGATCGCGGACCAGATCCCGACGTCGGCCCAGAAGACGGCGAAGGCGAACATCAGGAGCGCGGCGAAGAGACTGCCCTTGGTCAGTGCGATGAAGCAGCCCAGGCCGCCGATCGCCCCGTACACAGCGCGCCTGGACGCGTACCGGTCGATCGTGAGGCCTCCGGGGTTACCCGCGAGGTCGATTTTTCGCCGGTACTTCGCGACCCGCTGCGGCCCCATCAACCGCAGCACGGAGGGCGCGTACCGCATGCCGAGCCGGTCGACGAGCGACCCCACGGCGTTGGTGCGGGATCCACCGATCTCCAGAGCAACCGCCAAGTCGCCGGGGAGCTGCGTTTCCGCTCGGTACATGCGGATGCCGGCGATGGCGCCCCACACGCTGAGGCCCATGACGAGTGCCAGCAGAAGTCCCATGTGGCGCTCCCTCTCCTTCGGCTCGGTGGTTCAGACGTCGATGCGCGACAGGCGGCGAATGAGAAAGAAACCGATGGCATACAGACTGAATGCGATGATTACGCAGGCCTGACCGATCGGCGACCCCGTCATACGGTCGAGCGAACCGTCATTGATGGCGTTCAACATGAACAAGGCGCCCACGCCCAGTACCGGCACCGCGTATGACGTCATGTTCACCTGCGACAACTGCGTCCGAACCTCGCGCCGCGTCTCCTTCCGCTCCTCCAACGTCTCCGTCAGGTTCCGCAAGGCGCTCACCACCTGCCCGCCTGCCCTGTTCGACAGCATCAGCGTGGTGACGAGAACGACCAGTTCGCGGGACGGAAGGCGGTCCGCCAGTTCCCCCAGTGCGTCGTCCAGGGGGGCGCCCACCGCCAACTGTGCGGAAACCTTGGCCAGCTCCTCACCCGCAGGGGCCTCCAGTTCCTCCGCCGCCATTCCGATGGCCGTACGCAAGGCCAGCCCTGCCTGCGTGGCATTGGCGAGGATCCGGGCCAATTCGGGGAGTTGACTGATGAACTTCTCGATGCGCTTCTGACGCTGCCAGTTGAGGAACTGGAAGGCCACCCACGTGCCCAACAAGCCCGCCAACGGCCCGAAGAACGGCGCCAGGGCCGCCTGGCCGATCAGCCACAGGCCCGCGACCGTGGCGAGCATGTAGACGAAGAACTCACCCGGTGTGATGTCCAGGCCGGTCGCCGCCAGGCGCAGTTCCAGTTTCTTGCCGAGCCTGGTGCGTCGCAGACGGCGGTCGATCCCGCGGAAGTTGCGGCGGCGGCCGCCGGCCGGGACCTGGCCCGTGGCGGACAGGCGGTCGACCAGGGCCTGCCGTTGTGCCTTGCCCATGGCGTAGGAGTGCAGGCCGACGACCACCAGGACGCAGGTCAGCAGAGTGACGCCGGTGGTGAGCGTGATGAGCGATTGCAGTTGCATCGGTCGGTCCTACCTGGCTTCTCGGGTGGCTAGCTGGTCCGACGACCGAGCGATGCCGAACGCCTGTGGGAGGGGCTGGCTCGCCATGTAGAGGCGGTCGGCGGTGCGGCGCGGGAGCGGGAAGTACTCGAAGGCTCCGTGGATACGGCCGTCGGAGGTCATGGGCTGCGCGTTGAATCGGGCGACCGTGACCAGGCGGTACGGGTCGCTGCCGTGGCTGTCCATCAGTGCGATCTCGGTGATGCGGCGGGCGCCGTCCGCGAACCGGGTCAGCTGCACGATGACGTCGACCGCGCTGTTGATCTGGTCGTGCAGCGCCACGAAGGGGATCTCCACGTCCGACATGGACGCCAGGGTCTGCAGCCGCATCAGCGCGTCCTCGGCGCTGTTGGCGTGGACGGTGGCCAGCGAGCCGTCGTGGCCCGTCGACATCGCCTGGAGCATGTCGAGGGACTCGCCGCCGCGGACCTCACCGACGACGATCCGGTCGGGGCGCATGCGCAGGGAGTTGCGGACCAGGTCGCGGATCGTCACCTGGCCCTTGCCCTCGACGTTCGGCGGGCGGGACTCCAGGCGGATCACGTGGGGCTGCTGGAGCTGGAGTTCGGCGGAGTCCTCGATGGTGATGATGCGTTCGCCCTCGGGGATGAGACCGGAGAGGGCGTTGAGCAGCGTCGTCTTGCCGGTGCCGGTCGCGCCCGAGACGATGATGTTGAACTTCGCCTGTACCAGGCCCGCCAGCAGGTACAGCATGTGCTCGTCGAGCGAGCCGAGGCCGATCAGCTCCTGGAGCGTGAAGGAGCGCGGGAAACGGCGGATGGTGAGGGTGGCGCCCGTCAGGGACAGGGGCGGGATGATGACGTTGACGCGCTCGCCGGAGGGCAGGCGGGCGTCGACCATCGGGTTGGACTCGTCCACGCGCCGGTTGACCGTCGAGACGATGCGCTCGATGGTCTGCATGAGCTGGTCGTTGGAGGCGAAGCGCAGGGGCAGCTGCTCGACCCGGCCGCCGCGCTCCACGAAGATCGCGTCCGGGCCGTTGACCATGATCTCGGTGATGGACGCGTCCTCCAGGAGCGGTTCCAGGATGCCGAGACCCAGTGCCTCGTCGACCACCCTGCGGATCAGCTGCGCGCGCTCGACCGTCGACAGGACCGGGCCCTCGCGGCTGATGATGTGCCCCAGCACCCGCTCCAGCCGGGCCCTGCGTTCGGCGGCGGCCAGGGAACTCATCTCCGCGAGGTCGATCTCCTCCAGGAGCTTGGCCCGGTAGGAGGCGACCATGTGGCCGTCCTCGCCCCGGTTGCCGTTCTCCTCGGGGGTGTTGATGCGTGCTCGCAGGCTCATGAGTGCGGTGCTCCTAGCTGTCGCTCAGTGGTCGCGCGGCATCGTGGCGGTCTTGCGGGCCGTTCCGAAGTCGTCCTTGCCCGGGAAGATCGACGGGATGGTGATCTCGGCGGTGACCGTGACCTCCTCCCCCCCACCCGATTCCGGGCATGTGGTCTTCCCTGCCAGCCAGTCGCTCACGGCGGCTCGGCAGTCCCGCTCGCTCGGCCCGTCCAGCGAGGCACTGCGCGCCCCCGCCCGGGCCGCCGTACCTGCCTGCTGCGCCGTGTACGCGATCAGCCCGAGCTGTACGGCCGCCATGGCGACCAGGAGCAGGATCGGTAGAAACCCGAGGTATTCGATGGCCACTTGGCCTCGATCGCGACGCTGCCGGACGTCGGACATCTCAGTCCTCCTCTTCCTCGACCGCACCGGCGTGGCCCTTCACCTCGAACGGGAAGGCGATGGTGCCGGGGAAGAGGACGGGCACTTGGAGCCGGACGTCAGCCGTCACGTAGCCGGTGGACGGAGGGCAGTCCACCGAGGCTCCGCTCTTCCATGCGTCCGACAGCTTGTCCTTGCCCGCCTGCTCGCATGCGGCCTGCCGCTCCCCGCGTTCTGCCGCCGTCCCCGCACGCACCGCTTCATCGGCGGCGTTCCCCGCGAGCGTGAAGGTGTAGCCGACCAGTACGAGTTGCCACACGACCACCAGCGTCACGATGATCGTCGGCGTCATCCCGAGGAACTCGATGGTCACCTGCCCCCTGTCCCGCTCCCTTGAAAACACCCTCACCCCTCCCTCCTCCGCCGAAAGCCCACCGCCCCCCGGCCCCCCTTCTGGGCACCGTCCGGGGCCTTGACCAGTCCCAGCTCCCCCGCCAGACCCCACAGGGCCTGCTTCACGGAGCTCTTGTTCTCCAGTTCGTGGATACGTCCCGCGTCCACGACGCTCTGCAGTTCCTTGAAGTTGGCGGGGACCACGGTGGCCGCGACCGCCGTGCCGGTGATCTTCTGGATCAGGGGCGGCTGGATCTCCGTACCGCGCGAATGCCGGTTGACGACGACGGTCGTCTCCTCGGCCTTGCGGATCTGCAGCCGGTCCCACATCCGCACGGCCCGTTTCGCGCCCCGTACGGCCACCACGTCCGGCGTGGTGACCAGCAGGGCCCGGTCGGCCATCTCCACGGCCGCCGCGCCGGCGCCGCCGAGCTGGGCTCCGCAGTCGATGACGACGACCTCGTAGCGGGAGCGCAGGGCGCTGACGATCTGCCGGGCGGCGCGGTCGGTGACGTCCTCGCCGCGTTCCCCTTCGGCGGGGGCGAGCAGCAGGACGAGGCCGGTGTCGTGGCGGAAGACCGCGTCGGCGAGGACGCGCGGGGAGATGTCGGTGATGGCTGCGAGGTCGACGACGGAGCGGCGGAACTGGACGTCCAGGTAGGAGGCGACGTCGCCGGTCTGGAGGTCCATGTCGACCAGGGCGGTGCTGCGGCCGGAGGCCTGTGCGGCGAGGGCCAGTTGGATCGCCGTCAGGGTCGTGCCCACGCCGCCCTTGGCTCCGCTCACCGTGACCACCGTGCCTCCGACACCGGTGAACACGTCGCCGCCGGCGCCCAGGTGCCGTCGTACGCCGACGGACCACTGGGCGACGGCCTGGACGCGGCTGGCGAGTTCCTCGTAGCTGAGGGGCAGGGCGACCAGGCCGCGGGCGCCGTAGTCCATGGCGGCCTGGAAGAGGCCGGGGCCGGCGTCGGAGGTGACGAGGATGACGCCGACGGCCGGGAAGCGCAGGGCCACTTCGCGGATCAGTTCCAGCGCGGGGACCGGGCCGATCCGCTCGTGGACGATCACGACCTCCGGCAGCTCGTCGACGGACTCGGCGGCCAGCCGGGCCAGGGTGTCGATGAGCTGGGTGGAGTCGACCACGGGGGCGACGGGCTCGGCGTCCGGGAGCTGGCTGAGCAGTGTCGTGACGGACCGGGCCGCGTCCGTGTCACCGACCGCCGGGAGGATCCTCGTGGGCATGGCAGCCTCTCACTTGTCCTTCGCGAGTTCGTACGTCCGGTCCCGGTCGGGGACGGTGGTGTCGCTGCCGGGCGCGACCAGGGCGAGCCGGACCCGCTTGGCGAACGACTCGGCGTAGGTGATGCGCTGGGCGTCGAGGGCGGACAGTGCGAAGGTGATCGGGACGGCGTCGGTGGGCTGCTGGGTGCGGTTGCTCTCGTCGGGCTTGAGCGCGGTGAGTTCGCCGACGTCGAGGACCTTGGCGCTGGTGACGATGATCTTCGACTGGTCGGGGTCGCCCTCGCGCGCGCCCTCGAAGGTGGCGTAGACGTTCACCGAGGCGCCGGGCGTGATCTTGCCGGCCACGCCGGTCGCCGCGTCGATCATGATGGCGACCTCCTGCTGGCCGGGCTGGAGGGCCGGCCGACGGACGATCATGTCGGACTGGAGCAGGGAGCCCGCGCGCAGCGTGGTGACGGCGATCTTGCCCTGTATCTCGCGCAGATCGGTGACCGCGTTGTCGGACAGCCACCGTTCGGGCATCTTGATCTTCTCGAACTGGCCCGTGCTGAGGGTGGTGTAGGGCGGCACCTCGGACTTGAGCCGGTAGGCGGTGACCTCGGGGCCGACCTTCGACTCCACGTCGCTGATGACGGAGAGCACGCCGGCGAAGGCGCCGAGGGCGCAGACGACCGACAGGAGCAGGAGAATCACGCCGCGGCGCTGACGGGAGTTCATGAGCCGTACAACCTCGTTGGGGATATCGGTCGAGCGGGATCGGAACAGTGCTGACGAGCGGTGTCAGGCCTCAGCCGACGGCCGTTCGGCTCTCGAGCTGCTTGGGGGGTGGGCTGTCGTGGACGGGTGGCATGGCCGAGCAGAACACGCAGCGGTCCCCGATGACGTCGATGCCGCACCAGTGGCACCGGCTGCGCCGGACGGAGGCGACCAGCTGGTAGAGGACGGACAGGTCGGGCAGGTAGCTGCAGAACTCGATGAGCCTGCCGGTGCCCCACCAGCCGGGTGATTCGGCCGGGAGCGGGGTCTCGCGCAGCCCCTGCACCTTCCAGGAGGGGGCGAGGGTGCCGGTGACCCAGTCGGCTTGGAGCTGACCCTTGGCGACCAGCATCCAGGTGCCGAACTCGGGGCCGGGGAGCCGGGCCTCGGGGGTGATCCTCACGAGGTGCGGCTCGGGGTGGGCGAGGACGCCGAACTGACTGCCGGGCACCCAGGACTTGGCGTGCGACTTCAGGCCGACGGGGACACGGTCGAGGCGGGCCACGGAGTTCAGCAGCGCGCCGGCGTGGATGTAGTGCACGAGCAGCCGGCCGGCCGAGGCGAGCACGCCGGGGCTGATGTCGCAGGAGGCGAGCTGCCGTAACTGCCGGGCCAGGACGGCCAGTCCGAGGGGTGGCAGGTCCGGCCGGAACAGGGCGATGCGGTCGCTCTCCATGAGGGAGCGCAGGGTGTGCAGCCGTCGCTGCACCGCAATGGGCGCGGCCTGCGAGCAGACCACGATCACATGCCCGTGGTGCTCGACCAGGGCCTGCATCTCGGCCAGCACCTGCTCCAGGGGCCGTCGGTCGACGTCCCGCAGCACGACCGCGGGCAGGGTGCGTTCGTCCTGTGGCGGCAGCGCCATGTCGGCGCTGGTCACGGCAATGGCAGTTGGCACGCGCAGCTCCCCGTTTCCCCATGCCGGTCGGAACGCCGGGTGTCACTCCGGCGCACCGTGTCGACTTCACTGCGTGACTACCTCAGCACTGTATCCACGCCTCTGTGACCGGAGAACAGCGTTTGTGTAGCTGGAGAACAACTGCCGTTGCACAAGAGGCGTCAAAACGGGGCAGGTTGAGCATCTTGCCGGTCGTCTCGGCGGGCCCGGGGCGGTCCCGGGCGTGGGCCCGGCGGGCCCGGCGGTGACGGTGGGCCTTCGCCTGGGTCCTGAGGCCCACGCCTGACGCATCGTCGCGTACCTACGTTCGCCGTCCGAACGAGACTCGGACCGGGTGAGGAGGGGGCCGTATGGCGGGCGGGGGCGACCTTCGGACGTACGGGGGCAGACCGGTCTTCGACGACCGGGGGGCGAGACGTACGGGCACAGACCGGTCTTCGACGACCGGAGGGCGGCCGGCACCGAGCACCTCGGGGTGGTCGTCGCCAGCGCGGCGATCGTCCTGGCCCTCTCGGCCGCCGGTGTCGGGCAGTCGATCGGGTCCACGGAGGCGAACTCGGCCGAGCAGGTTGGGTTCACGGAGGCGAACTCGGCCGAGCGGGCCGCGATCGTCGCCGGGGCGGGCATTCAGCGCGGGTGCGGCGTTCTGGATGTCCACGGGTGTGCTGCTCGCGGGATGCGCGGCGGGAGTGCTGCTCGACAGGTTGGTCCAGACCTCTTGACAGTCGCTTTGGTCTGGACCATTTTCTTGTCATGTCCCCACACAGACGATCCCTGCGGCTGTGGTCGGGTGCCGTCACGGCTGCCCTGGCCCTCACTGTCACGACCGTCGGCCAGGCGAGGGCCGCCGACGTCGACAACGCCAGGAACGCCGGCTTCGAGTCGGGCCTGAGCGACTGGACCTGCTCGGCGGGCAGCGGCACGACCGTCCCCTCCCCGGTCCGCACCGGCGCGGCCGCGCTGCGGGCGACCCCGTCGGGGCAGGACAACGCCCGGTGCGCCCAGACGGTCCGGGTGAAGCCCAACGCGACGTACACGCTGGGCGCCTGGGTCCGGGGCGGGTACGCCTACCTCGGCGTGACGGGTACGGGCACGACGGACGTGTCCACCTGGACGCCCGACTCCGCCTCCTGGAAGCATCTGTCGACCACCTTCACCACGGGCTCCTCGACGACCTCGGTGACGGTGTACACGCACGGCTGGTACGGGCAGGCGGCCTACTACGCGGACGATGTGTCGGTGTTCGGCCCCGACGGCGGCGGGGGCACGGACCCGGGCCCGACGATCCCGTCCGCGCCGGGCGGCCTGAACGTCTCCGGCACGACCTCCTCGTCGGTCTCCCTCACCTGGAACACGGTCTCCGGGGCGACGGGTTACACCGTCTACCGCGACGGCACGAAGGTGACGGCCGTCTCCGGCACCTCGGCGACGGCGAGCGGGCTGGCGGCTTCGACGTCGTACTCCTTCCAGGTCACGGCGACGAACGGGGCCGGTGAGTCGCCGAAGTCGGCGGCGGTGACGGGGACCACGAACCAGCCGAACGGCCCGGGCCCCGCGCTGCCCGAGCACGCGGTGACCGGCTACTGGCAGAACTTCGACAACGGCGCGACGGTCCAGCGCATCTCGGACGTCCCCGCCGCCTACGACATCATCGCGGTGGCCTTCGCCGACGCCACGGGCACGCCAGGGGCGGTGTCCTTCACCCTGGACTCGGCCGGGCTGAACGGCTACACGGTCGACCGGTTCAAGGCGGACGTGAAGGCGAAGCAGGCGGCCGGCAAGAAGGTCATCATCTCGGTCGGCGGGGAACGCGGCACGGTGTCGGTCAACGACGCGGCGTCGGCGGCGAACTTCGCGAACAGCGTGTACTCCGTGATGCAGACCTACGGCTTCGACGGCGTCGACATCGACCTGGAGAACGGCCTGAACGCGACGTACATGACGCAGGCGCTGCGCGCCCTGTCGGCGAAGGCGGGCCCCTCGCTCGTCCTCACGATGGCACCGCAGACGATCGACATGCAGTCCACGTCCAACGGCTACTTCCGGACCGCGCTGAACGTGAAGGACATCCTCACGGTCGTCAACATGCAGTACTACAACAGCGGTTCCATGCTCGGCTGCGACGGCAAGGTCTACAGCCAGGGCACGGTCGACTTCCTGACGGCTTTGGCCTGCATCCAGCTGGAGAACGGTCTCGCCCCGTCCCAGGTGGGTCTGGGCCTGCCGGCCTCGACGCGCGGGGCGGGCAGCGGCTACGTCTCGCCGGCCGTGGTGAACAACGCCCTGGACTGCCTGACCAAGGCAACCGGCTGCGGCACCTTCAAGCCGCCGCGGACGTACCCCGACCTGCGCGGTGCGATGACCTGGTCGACCAACTGGGACGCCACGGCGGGCAACGCCTGGTCCGACGCGGTGGGGCCGCACGTGCACGGGCTGCCGTAACAGCCCCTATCCCGTCGGACGGTAGTGGCCGAGCACCCAGGCCAGCTGCGGGAACCACTCCTGGAGCCGCGACCTGGGCTTGGCCTCCACCACGCACTCGAAGAACCGGCCGTCCATGTGGATCACGGCGACCATCAGCGCCTTGCCGCTCGGGCTCGCCTGGTAGTGGACGCTGCGGATCTCGGGCCAGCGGAACTCGATCGAGAGACCGGACGACTCGAAGGCGACGCCCGACGCGTCGACGACGACCGCGTTGCGCTTGTCGACGGCCAGGAAGTCCGGGCCGTCCCCCGCTGGCTGCGGGGGACCCTGGACGTACGGCGGCTGCTGCGGAGCCTGGACGTACGGCGGCTGCTGCGGGGGCGCGTACGGGGGCGGCGTCGGCGCGTACTGCGGCGGGGGCGGGCCGAAGCCGGGGCCGGGTGGTGGGGGCTGCTGGGTCATCCGGCCATTCTTCCGCCTCAGAAGAACTCCCCCCACGGCTGGTCCCAGATCTGCTTCACGCACAGGATCAGGAACAGCAGGCCGGCGACGGCGAGCATGGCGTTGCTGAGGGCCCCGTTGCGCCATTCCCGCGGGGTGCGGGAGGAGTTGAGGAGCCAGATCAGGGTGCCGGCCAGGAACGGCAGGAAGGCCGCGCCGAGGACGCCGTAGATGATGATCAGGCGGAAGGGCTGGCCCTCGAAGAGCAGGATCATCGGCGGGAAGGTCAGCCAGAGCAGGTAGGCGCGGAACGGCCAGGAGCGCTCGCGTGTCCCCGAGGCGACCTCGTCGCCCTTGGCCTGGCCCGTACCCGACAGCCGGGCCACGAAGTCGGCGAACATCAGGCTCACGCCGTGCCAGACGCCGATCAGCGAGGTGAAGGACGTGGCGAAGAAGCCGATCAGGAAGAACTTCGCGGTGGCCTGGCCGTACTCCTTCTCCAGGATGTCGCCCAGCTGGATCAGGCCCTTGTCACCGCTGGCGATGGCGACGTTCGCCGAGTGGAGCAGCTCCGCGCCGACGAACAGCATCGCGACGACGAAGATGCCGGTGGTGGCGTAGGCGACACGGTTGTCCAGGCGCATGACCTTCATCCAGCCGGTGTCGGTCCAGCCCTTGGCGTTCACCCAGTAGCCGTACGCCGCGAGGGTGATGGTGCCGCCCACACCGCCGATCAGGCCCAGCGTGTTGAGGATCGAGTCCTTCTCGTCCGGCAGTACCGGCAGGAGTCCGGCGAGGGCGTCGGGAATGTTCGGCGTGACCCGGATCGCCAGGTACACCGTCACCACGAACATGACGCCCACCAGGACCGTCATGACCTTCTCGAACACCGCGTACTTGTTGAACCAGACGAAGACCAGGCCGACCAGACCGCAGGCGATGCCCCACCACTTGAGGTCCATCACGTCCGGGAACAGCGCCTGCAGCGGCAGCGCGCTCGACGACATCGCCGCCGCGCCGTAGACGAAGCCCCAGACCACGACATAGACGGCGAAGAACCAGGTGATCCAGCGGCCGAGGCTGGCCCAGCCGTCGAACAGGGTGCGGCCCGTGGACAGATGCCAGCGGCCCGCCGCCTCGGCCAGTGAGATCTTCACCAGACAGCCGATGATCGCGGCCCACAGGAGGGTGTAGCCGAAGTTGCTGCCCGCGATGAGTGTGGCGACCAGGTCGCCGGCGCCGACGCCGGTCGCCGCGACGACGATGCCCGGCCCGATGTACTTCCAGCTCGCCTTCCGGGGCTGCGGGGGATGCGTGGCCGCGCTTTCCGTGGTGTTTCCCGTGGTGTCCGCCATGAAGGTCAAGAAACCGCAATGAGGCCGGGCCGACAAGAGGGCCTGAGCGGAATCACCCCCGGGGGTGCGAGACCTGCGCGAAACCCCCACGATGAACGAGCGGACCGGAGCCGGGCCCGGGCGGCTGGACGCACCGCCCGGGGGCCCGGCCGGCGGAGCGTCACGGCTGTCGCCGACCGCAGCCGTCCGATCCGCACGTGCCGAGCTCGAACCACACGGTCTTGCCCGGCCCGTCCCGGTGGCAGCCCCAGCGCTGGGCGAGCGCGTCCACCAGGAACATCCCACGGCCGCTCTCCCCGGTGCCCGCGTCCAGGACCCGCGGCACACGGCGTGCGGCGTCGGCGACCTCGCAGCGCAGGAAGCCGTGCGCGGCGAAGAGGGTGAGCCGGAAGGGGCTCCCGGCGTGCACCAGGGCGTTGGTGGCCAGTTCGCCGACGAGCAGTTCGGCCACGTCCGCGACGTCACCGCGCTCGGCGAGCCCCCAGCACTCCAACTGCCTGCGGACCTCCGCGCGTGCCTCACGGACGGCGGAGGGCCGGGGTGCGTACTCGACCCTCAGTTGCCCCGCTCCCAACGGTGGTTGCGGGAACGGGCCGTAGCGGGCGTCGGGGTCGGGGAGGTGGTGCCGCCCGGAGAGTTGCAGCATGGGTCCAGGGTGATCCCCTCGGGCGGTCCCGCGCACGGGGAGGACTACCCGATCCCCTACCTGCTTGTGCAGGTGAGAAGGTCACGCGTACTGGAGACGGACCGTCGCTCCGTCGGCGTCGTCGCGGATGTCCACGTAGGCGCAGACCTGACGCGCGTACCACAGCCCCGGTCCCGGTCCCGGTTCCGTTCCGGCGGCCGGGGGGACGAAGCCGGCGAGCGCGTCGTCGAGACGGTGGGCCGAGCGCAGTTCGCAGACGCAGCCGGGTGCATCGCCCCACAGCCGGAGGTCGCCGTCGAGGGGCGCGAGGGCCGCCGCGCTCTCCGCCACGGCGGCGGCGAACAGCTCGGCGTCCGCGGCGGGCAGCCCCCGCCCCACGCCCCAGCTCTGCACGGCCGCGCCGTGCGGCTGCGGGAGGCGCAGCGCACCGGTCGGCGGCAACGGCAGCGGTACGGCGTCGAGTTCGGCCACGAGCCGCAGCGGGTCCTCGTACACCTCGGTGTCGGGGTGGGTGCGGCGGGCCGCGGCGACGACGGCGGGACCGGCGGTGCGGGTGTCGTACGCGCACAGCGCGGTCGTGGACATGGGGGCGAAGAGAAGGTTGGCGAGGGCCTCGTAGCGGATCCACTCGGTGGTCTCGCGGGCCGAACGGCCGGCGCGGCCGCTCCAGACGGGCTCCATGACGAGGTGGAGCCGGCCGCCGGGGCCGGCGTGCGCCGTGAGGTACGCGGCGGCCCGGGCGACGGCGTTGGCGGCGGAGCCGGTGTACCAGTCGGTGTGCGGGATGCAGGTGACGTCCTTCGCGCCGGAACCGAGGGCGTCGCGCAGGAGGTCCAGATGGTGCGGGGCGGCGATGGCCACCGGCGGCGGTTCTCCGGAGGCGTCGAGGCCCTCGCCGAGGAAGGGCAGGGCGGCGGCCAGGAAGCCGTCGTCGGAGTCGAAGACGGCCATGCGGTGGTCGAACGGACTGAGTTCTCCGGTGGTCACGTGGTCCCCTCGGGTGGGTGGGTGGAGGTGGGGGCGGGGCAGCGCCGAGCCGTCACCCAGGCGGCGATCTGGCTGCGGTTGCTGAAGCCGAGCTTGCCGAGGATGCGTTCCACATGACCCTCGGCGGTGCGGCGGGCGATCACCAGGCGGTCGGCGATCTGCTGGTTGGCCAGCCCTTCGGCGACGAGCTGGGCGACCTCGCTCTCACGGCGGGTCAGACGGACCGTGCCGTCGTCGTGCGGGGGCGCGGTGGCGGTTTCCGTGGGGTGCGGGCGGCCCGGGTCCTGGAGCTCGTGGCCGGCCAGTTCCGCGAGACCCAGGGCCCCTCCCCGGCGATGGGCCCGCTCGAACGCCTCGCGTCCGAGGGCCCGGCCCGCCCGCTCCTCGCTGTCCCGGCGTACGGAGTTGAGGGTGTGGGAGCCCCAGCGGCCGGTGTCGATGTCGGCCCAGACGCGGTCGGCGCCGCCCAGCAGCACGGCGGCGTGCTCGTGGTCGCCGCGTGCGGTCGTGATCGAGGCGAGCAGATCGAGGGTGAGGGCGATGCCGATGACGTCGTGGACGGCGAGTTTGAGCCGCAGGGCCTCCTTGGCGTGCCGTTCGGCCCGGGGCCAGTCGCCGCGCACGGAGTGGGCGAGGGCGAGGATGCGCAGCACGTAGGACCGGACCCACTGTTCGCCGTGCCGTTCGCACAGCCCGAGGACCCGCTCGCAGACCTCGACGGCCCGCTCGGCCTCGCCCAGGTAGCCCAGCGAGCAGGCGAGTTCGACCTGGTCGAGGCAGACGAGGCTGAGGTGCTGGCCGGGCACGGGGCCGCGGGCGACGGTGGTCTCGAAGTGCCGCAGTGCTCCGGGCAGGTCGTCTCCGAACAGCCGGATGACGCCGATGACGTACTCGGCGTGCGCGGCCTCGGCGTCGTCGCCGAGGGTGCGGGCGAGGGCGAGTGCGTCGGTGGCGTGACGGCGGCCCCGGGGGAAGTCCCGGGTGGCGGCGGCCAGCAGCCCCGCGACCCACAGGCCACGGGCCCGTTCCCGGGTCGGGCCGGGGGCGGCGGTCAGGGCCCGGTCGAGCCAGTACAGGCCCTCGCGGGTGGCGCCGCAGGCGTGCCAGTGGAACCAGAGCGTGCCGGCGAGACGCAGCCCGGCGAGGGCCTCGCCGGGGGTGGAGAGGCTGAAGTCGAGGGCGGCGCGGAGGTTGTCCCGGTCGGCGCGCAGCCGGGCGACCGTCTCCGGCTGCCCGGGCCCGAACCAGCCGCGCTCGCACTCCTCGGCCCGCCGCGCCATCCAGTCCCGCTGCCGCCGCCGGGCGGCCTCCTCCTGCCCGGCGTCCCACCGCAACTGCTCCAGCCCGTACTGCCGCAGGGTGTCGAGCAGCCGGTAGCGCACACCGCCGGGCCCGGGCTCCCGGCAGAGCACGGACTTGTCCACGAGCCCGGCGACGGCCTCCAGGACGTCGTCCGTGCTCAGGCCGGGGGGCCCGGTGCGCGCTGCCGCGGGCCGAGTGGCGGGAGCGGAGTCGTCCGTGAGCCGGTCGGGCAGGGCGGGCAGGGCGGGCAGGACAGCACGCCGGAGCGCGAGGAGTTGCCCCCGGCCCTCCGGAGCCGCGACGACGCCCCCGAGAGGGCGGGTGCTCTCCAGAGGCCGGGCACCACCCGGAGACCCGGCACCATCCGGACACCCGGCACCGCCCGGAGGCCGGCCTCGGACCGGAGGTCGACTGCTCTCCGGACACCCGGCACCACCCGAAGGCCCGGCACCACCCGGAGACCCGGCACCATCCGGACACCCGGCTCCACCCGAAGGCCCGACACCACCCGGACACCCGGCCCCACCCGCACACCCGGCACCATCCGGACACGCGGCACCGCCCGGAGGCCGGGCACCACCCGCAGGCCGGGCCCCAACCGGAGGTCGGGCCCCAACCGGAGGTCGGCTGCTCTCCGGGGCAGTGTCGTCCGCGCACACCGCCTCCGCCGTCTCCAGGTCGAAGCTGCCGGGCAGGACCGACAGCCGGGCCCACACCGTCTGCTCGGGGACGGTGCACAGGTCGTGGCTCCAGGCGACCGCCGCGCGCAGGGTCTGGTGGCGGGGCAGGGCCGCGGGGCTGCCGGTGGTGAGGAAGCGGTAGCGGTCGTCGAGGCGGTCCAGGAGCTGGTCGACGTCGAGGACCCGCATGCGGACGGCGGCGAGTTCGATGGCCAGGGGCAGACCGTCCAGGCGGTGGCACAGCCGGGCGACGGAGGCGCGGTTGGCCGGGGTGAGGCGGAAGCCGGGGACGACGGCGGCGGCCCGGTCGCTGAAGAGTCGGAGGGCGGGGTAGCCCTCGGCGGCGGACAGGTCGCCGTCCGGGTCGGGCACCGGCAGCGGCCGTACCTCCAGCAGGTGTTCCTCGGTGAGACCGAGCCGGTGCCGGCTGGTCGCGAGGATCCGGACGCCCTCGGAGCCGTGCAGCAGGGCCGCCGCGAGCCGGGCGCACGCGTCCGCCAGGTGCTCGCAGTTGTCGACGACGAGGAGCAGCCGCCGGTCCCGTACCTGTTCGACGAGGGCGTCCAGGGGTGGCTGGGCGGAGCGGTCGTGGAGCCCGAGCGCGTCGGCGACGGCCAGCGGGACGAGGGCCGGGTCGTGCAGTCCGGACAGGTGCACGTAGCGCACGCCGTCCGGGAAGGCACGCTGCACCCGGGCCGCGATGCGCGCGGCGAGCCGGGTCTTGCCGACGCCGCCCGGTCCGGTCAGCGTCACCAGCCGCGTGCGGGCCAGCAGTTCGCGGCCCTGGGTCAGTTCGCCACGCCGGTCGACGAAGCTGGTCGTCTCGGCCGGCAGGTGATGGTCCCGTCGTGGCGCTGATCCGCCCATGATCAGCCAGTCCTCTGAGGGGTGGGGGTCCGGGATCCGGACACTCCGGATCCCTGTGCGCGGACCTCACTCTCTCCGAGGCCCGTACATATATGCACGCCGGAGCCACCCCTGGGGGTGCACTTCCGCCGTGACACCTCGACCGTGACTCCGCGCGCGTACACTGCGCGGCCGCTTTCAGTCTTGACCTGCTCATGCCATTAGCAGAACGATGTGCGCCACCCGCACCCGTACGTCGCACGGAACAACCCCACCTCCCACAAGGAGATTTCATGCGACTTCGCACAAGAGGCTCCGGTGCCCGCACCGGCAGACGCACCGCCGCCCTCGCCGGCCTCCTCGCCCTCGTCCTCGCGGCGCCCCTGTCCGCGACGACCGGTGACGCCACCGCCGACAGCGCCGGGAAGCCGGCCGCCTCGGCGGACGACGTCCGGCAGTACGAGATCCATCTGCACTCGACGGCCCAGGACCGCACGGCACTTCAGCGCACGGGCGTGACCGTGGACGAGGTCCACGGTCACGGTGTCGTGGTCTCCGGCCGCGCCGACCAGATCAAGAAGCTGCGCACCCTGGGTTACGAGGTCACGCCGCTCGGCGCCGCGCCCGACCGGTCCGCCGGCGAGGACGACGTCCGGCTCCTCGACTTCCCGTCGGCCGACTCGAAGTACCACAACTACGCGGAGATGACGAACGAGATCAACTCGATCGTCTCGGCCAACCCGTCCATCGCGAGCCAGCGCGTGATCGGCAAGTCCTACCAGGGCCGGAACATCGTCGCCATCAAGATCAGCGACAACGTGAGCGCCGACGAGTCCGAGCCGGAGGTGCTGTTCACGCACCACCAGCACGCCCGCGAGCACCTGACCGTCGAGATGGCGCTCTACCTGCTGCGCGAGCTGACCTCCGACTACGGTTCCGACTCACGCGTCACCGGCATGGTGAACAACCGTGAGATCTGGATCGTCCCCGACATCAACCCGGACGGCGGCGAGTACGACATCGCCACCGGCTCGTACCGCTCCTGGCGCAAGAACCGGCAGCCCAACTCCGGTTCGTCGTACGTCGGTACGGACCTGAACCGCAACTGGGACTACCGCTGGGGCTGCTGCGGCGGCTCCTCGGGGTCGACGTCCTCCGACACGTACCGGGGTTCGGCTGCGGAGTCGGCGCCCGAGGTGAAGGTCGTCTCCGACTTCGTGCGCAGCCGGGTCGTCGGCGGCAAGCAGCAGATCAAGGCCGGGGTCGACTTCCACACCTACAGCGAGCTGGTGCTGTGGCCGTTCGGCTACACGTACTCCGACACCACGACCGGGATGACCGCGGACGACAACGCGGCGTTCAAGGCGGTCGGGCGGAAGATGGCCGCGAGCAACGGCTACACGGCGGAGCAGTCCAGCGACCTGTACATCACCGACGGGTCGATCGACGACTACCTCTGGGGCACGCACAAGATCTTCGCGTACACCTTCGAGATGTACCCCCGGTCCGGTGGGGGTGGGTTCTACCCGCCCGACGAGGTGATCGAGCGGGAGACCTCCCGTAACCGCGATGCGGTGCTGCAGTTGCTGGAGAACGCGGACTGCATGTACAGGTCCATCGGGAAGGAAACCCAGTACTGCAGCTGAGGCGTGCCCGGGCGGGGGCGCCACACATCGGCAGCGCCCCCGCCCCTTACTCCGCGTTTTCCTCGAAGTAGGCGTCCAGTACCGCGTCCAACTGCTCGTCCCACTCCTTGAAGTGGCTCCTGGCCGGCGCCTCGATCTCGATCGGGTACCAGCGCCGGTCAGGGGTGTGGACGGTGACGGTGTACCGCTTGCCGAAGCGGGCCGTCTCCGTCTCCACCGCGCCGATCTCGTCCCAGCGGAACTCGCACTCCTGGTCGTCCAGGGACATGCGTACGCCTCTGTGGTCGGCGACCAGCCGGGCGCGGCGGTCGGACGCCTCGAAGACGGGGCCGTCGGGCTCGGTGTCCTCCTCCTCTTCGGAGGGTGCCGTCTCCGCCGTGTCCTCCGGCTCGGGGACGGCCTCCTCGGCCTCCTCGACCTCCTCGGCCGCTGCGACCTCAGGCTCCTTCTCCGGCCCGTCCGCCTTCGTCCGTTCGGACGCGGGTGACGTGAGCCCGGGGATGAAAGCCGGGTCGAATCCGGCGCCTTCCAGGGGCTGGCTGCTCGAACCTATGCGCTGCTCCACAGCGGAGCAGTATGGTCGACAAACCCGTGCGGCACACAGTCGACCCCGACTTCGTTATCAGACGCCTACACGAACAGACTCAGCACCGCAGCGACCGCGAACCCGGCCACGGACAGCACGCTCTCCAGCACGGTCCAGGTCTTGAGGGTGTCCCGCTCGCTGATGCCGAAGTACTTCGCGACCATCCAGAAGCCCCCGTCGTTCACGTGTGAGGCGAAGATGGAGCCGGCCGAGATGGCCATGATGACCAGGGCGACGAAGGCCTGGGAGTGGTTTCCCTCGGAGAGGAGCGGGGCCACGATGCCCGCCGTCGTCACGATCGCCACCGTCGCCGAGCCCTGGGCCACGCGCAGGACCACGGAGATCAGGTAGGAGAGGACGAGCACCGGCAGGCCCACGTCGTGGAACGTGTCCGAAAGGGCCTGGGCGACGCCGCTGGCCTTGAGGACCGCGCCGAAGATGCCGCCCGCGCCGACCACCAGCAGGATGTTGCCGACCGGCTTGAGGGACGCGGTGGACACCGTCTCCAGGGACTTGCGGGACCAGCCGCGGCGGATGCCGAGCAGGTAGTACGCGAGGAACAGGGCGATCGTCAGCGCCACGAACGGGTTGCCGAAGAACTCGATCACCGAGCGTGGTGTGGACGGCTCCAGGGCGATCGAGGAGAACGTCGCGGCGAGGATGAGGACCAGCGGGGTGCCGATGATGCCGAGGACCGTGCCGAGGGAGACCGGCTGCTCGCTGGGGGCGACCCCGGCGGCCCGCTGCTCGTCGACGACGGCCTGCTTGGCTTCCTCGGCGGCCTCGACCATGTCCTGCGGCACGGCGACGAAGATGCGGCGGCCCACCCACGCCGAGTAGCCCCAGGCGGCCACCACGGCGGGCAGACCGCAGACGATGCCCATGAGGATGACCCAGCCGAGGTCGACGTCGAGGAGACCGGCGGCGGCGACCGGGCCGGGGTGCGGGGGCAGGAACGCGTGGGTGACCGACAGTCCCGCGAGCAGCGGCAGGCAGTAGAGCAGGATCGACTTGCCGGAGCTCTTGGCGGCGGCGTAGACGATCGGGGCCAGGACGAAGATGCCGACGTCGAAGAAGACCGGGACACCGAAGATCAGGCCGGTGAGGCCCATGGCGAGCGGGGCGCGCTTCTCACCGAACAGGCCGAGCAGACGCCCCGCCAGCACCTCGGCGCCGCCGCTGACTTCGAGGATCGCGCCGAGCATGGTGCCCAGACCGATGATGATCGCGACATGACCGAGGATGCCGCCCATGCCGGACTCGATGGTGGAGACGGCGTCCGACTTCTGGACCGTGCCGAAGAGTTCGGTGACCGAGAGTCCGGCGGCGAGGCCGACGGCTATGGAGACCGCGAGCAGGGCGACGAACGGCTGGAGTCTCATCCTGATGATGAGGAAGAGCAGCAGCACGATGCCGAGCGCGGCGGTGAGCAGGAGTCCGGCCGTGCCGTCCACGAGGAGGAGCAGGCCTCCGGTGTGGGGTGGGGTCTCGGCAGGGGCGGACGCGGCGAGCGAAGGAGACATTCGGGGGTCCTCTGCGTAAGGGCATGCGGCTTCTGGGCAGGGGGGAGCGCGGCGCGGCGCATCGAACGGCGCCGCGCCTCGAAAAGGCCGGTTGGGGGGGGTGGGGTCAGGCCGGTGGGGGGTGAGGTCGGCCGAGGACGGCCAGCGCGTCGATCTCGAAGAGGAGACCCGCCGGCCGGTGGGGGGTGAGGTCGGCCGAGGACGGCCAGCGCGTCGATCTCGAAGAGCAGACCCGCCGGCCGGTGGGGGGTGAGGTCAGCCGAGGACGGCCAGCGCGTCGATCTCGATGAGGAGACCCGCGGGGAGACCGACGTAGACCGTCGTGCGCGCGGCGGGCGGCTGGGTCAGCCCCTGCTCCTCGAAGTACGCGTTGTAGATCTCGTTCATCTCGGCGAAATGGGCCACGTCCGTCAGGTAGACGCGGATCATCATCACGTCGTCCCAGCCGGAGCCGCCCTCCTCAAGGATCGCCTTGACGTTGGCCAGGGTCTGGAGGGTCTGCTCGCGCAGGCCCGGCCCGGCGGGCGTGGGCGCCTTGCCCTCCTCGGCGGGCAGGAAGCCGACCTGGCCGGCGACCTGGAGGATGTTGCCCTTCCTCACACCGTGGGAGAACTTCGCCGGCGGGGTGGTGTGGGTCTTCGGGGTGAGTGCGATCTTGTCCGTCATGCGGTGCCCTTCACTGGTGTCCTGCCGGAGTACTCGCCGCTGATGGCGTCCGCCGTGCGGCGCACCAGCGGCAGGAGGGTGAGGAGTTCGTCGGCGGTGACGACGACGTTGGGCGCGGAGACCGACATCGCGGCGACGACCCGGCCGTCGGCGCCTCGGACGGGCGCCGCGACGCAGTTGATGGACTCCTCGTGGCCGCCGAGGTCGGTGGCCCAGCCCTGTTCGCGCACCTTCTCCAGCTCGCGCAGGAACGCGGCCGCGTCGGGGGTCGAACGGGACGTGTAGGCGGGGTAGTCGAGCTTCTCCGCGATCGTCCGCCGCTCGTGCTCCGGCAGGTCGGCGAGGAGCAGCTTCGCGACCGCGGCGACGGTGATGGCGACGGGCTTGCCGATGCGGGAGTACATCCGCACGGGGTAGCGGCTGTCGACCTTGTCGATGTAGAGGACCTCGTTCTCCTCGTACACGGCGAGGTGCACGGTGTGTCCGCAGCTCTCGTTGAGGCGCACCAGGTGGGGGTGGGCGATCTCGCGGACGTCGAGGTTCTCCATCGCCTCCTGGGCGAGGGCGAAGAGCCGGGCGCCGAGGCGGTAGCGCTGGTCGGACTGGCGGTAGACGAGTCCGTGCTCGTGGAGGGTGCGCAGCAGGCGCAGGGCCGTGGACTTGTGCACACCGAGGCGGTCGGCGACCTGCCCCAGGTCGGCGGGGCCCTCGGCGAGCAGCGGCAGGATGCTCAGCGCGCGGTCGACGGTCTGGCTCATGACGTACGTACCTCCTCGTCGGCCCGCTGTGTCTCCTCGGTCCAGCCCGGGCCGAGTCGCAGTCTCCCCCATGCCGCGTCGTCCAGGGCGGCGAGCCGGTCGGCGTGGTCCCGGGCGGGCGGGGCGGCGAGGTCGCCGGGCACGGTGAGGGCGGCGGCGGCCATGATGTGCCCGTGCCGCAGCCGGTCCCGCACGGGAAGTCCGCGCAGGGTGGCGGAGAGGAACCCGGCGGCGAAGGCGTCTCCCGCGCCGACGGCGGCGACGACGTCGACCCGGGGTGCGGGCACGAAGGTGACGTCCCGCCTCTCGAAGGCGGTGGCTCCCGCGGCGCCCTGCTTGACGACCAGCACCTCCGGTTCGGGCAGGGCGGCGCGGACGGCTTCGGCGCTGTGCAGCCCCCAGGCCTCGTCCTGTCCGACGAACACCAGGTCGGCGCCCCGGGCGAGGTCGCGCAGGACCGTCGGGGGGTCCCCGTCGCGCCACAGGCCGGGCCGGTGGTTGACGTCGAAGGAGACCAGGGGGCGGCCGGGGCCGCGGGTGGTCAGCTCGTGCATCAGGCCGAGGCAGGTCCCGGACAGCGCCGCGGTGATCCCGGAGAGGTGCAGTACACGGCCCGCGCGCACCGCCGCCGGGTCCACGGTGCCGGCGGACATCGCCGAGGCGGCCGATCCGGCCCGGTAGTAGGCCACCTCGTGGGCGTCGCCGGCCCGGTCCCCGGCGGTGCGGAAGTAGATGCCGGTGGGGCGGTCGGGATCGCGCCGGACGTGTGCCACGTCGACTCCGTACCCGCCGATCGTCTCGACCAGGTGGTCGCCGAAGGGGTCGGCCCCCACCCTGCTGATCCACCGCACGGAGTGCCCCGCCGCCGCCAGGACACAGGCGACGTTCGACTCCGCCCCGCCGATCCCCCGCTCGAAGGACGGCACGTCGGCGAGGCGTCCCGGCCGGGACGGCAGGAACGTGACCATGGACTCGCCGAGCGCGACGACGTCCACGACGTCGGGGGCGTCGCAGGGTCCGGTGGGGGTCACGATGCTCTTGGCTCCTCGTCGGGGGCGCCGGGGCGGCCGCTGGCGGTTTCATTGACCGGGGGTGGCCGAGATGTTAGACAGCGTTCAGCGCTCTACGCAATGACGGTTGCAGAGACTGCAACACCGCAGATCAGGAGGCTCCATGACGGCCGACACCGCCCAGTCCCTCGCCCGGCTCGCCGCCGAGCGCGTCGACCACCGCTTCAAGGGCCTCCCGCCGGACGCCGACGGGCTGACCGTCGCCGAGCTGGCCGGCCAGCGCCGCAACCTCTTCACCGGCGGCTTCGCCACCCCCGTGCTCGCGTTGTCCGCCGAGCGCCTGGAGCACAACCTGAAGCTCATGGAGGCGTACGCGGCCCGGCACGGCCTGGCCTTCGCGCCGCACGGCAAGACCTCCATGGCCCCGCAGCTGTTCCAGCGGCAGATCGAGCACGGGGCGTGGGGCATCACGCTGGCCGTGCCGCACCAGGTGCGGGTGGCGCGGGCGTTCGGGACCCGGCGCGTGTTCCTGGCGAACGAGCTGGTCGATGCGGCGGCCCTGCGCTGGATCGCGGCCGAGCTCGACGCCGACCCGGATTTCGAGCTGGTCTGCTACGTCGACTCCGTGCGCGGCGTCGAGCTGATGGACGCCGCGCTGCGGGACGCCGGCGCCACGCGCCCCGTGGACGTCGTGGTCGAGCTCGCCGCGGGCGAGGGCGCCCGGACCGGTGTCCGTACGGAGACCGAGTGCGCGGCGGTCGCGGACGCCGTGGCAGATACCCGGACTCTGCGGCTCGTCGGTGTCGCGGGCTACGAGGGCGAGGTGCCGAAGGCCGACACCGGGCGGGTGACGGCGTGGCTGCGGCGGCTGGTGGCGCTCGCCGCCGACTTCGACAAGGCGGGCCGCTTCGCGGGCCTGGACGAGATCGTGGTCAGCGCGGGCGGCAGCGCGTGGTTCGACGCGGTCGCCGACGTCTTCGCGGAGATCCCCGAACTGTCCCTGCCGGTGCTGAAGTTGCTGCGCTCGGGCGCCTACGTCTCGCACGACGACGGTCACTACCGCAAGCTGACGCCGTTCAACCGGGTCCCCGAGGAGGGCGCCCTGGAGCCGGCGTTCCGCCTGTGGACGCAGGTGGTTTCGCGGCCCTCCGCCGAGCAGGCCTTCGTCAACGCGGGCAAGCGGGACGCGGCCTACGACCTCCACCTGCCCTTCGCCCAGGTGATCCGCCGGGACGGTGCCGAGCGCCCGGCCACCGGCGTGTCGGTGACGGCCCTGTCCGACCAGCACGCCTGGCTCGCCACAGCGCCGGAGGCGGATCTGGAGGTCGGCGACTGGGTCGGGCTCGGGCTGTCCCACCCGTGCACCTCGTTCGACAAGTGGCAGCTGATCCCCGTGGCGGAGGCGGACGGCACGGTCGTCGACTACGTCCGCACGTTCTTCTAGGAGGCAGCGATGGAAGAACTCGTCATCCGGGACGCCGACGTCGTCGACGGCTCGGGCTCGGACGCCTACCGGGCCGATGTCGTGGTCGACGGCGGCCGGATCGTCTCCATCGTCAAGGAGGCCGCCGCGGCCGGCTGCCAGCGGCCGAAGGCACGCCGGGAGCTGGACGCCGAAGGGCTCGTCCTCTCCCCCGGGTTCGTGGACATGCACGCCCACAGCGACCTGGCGCTGCTGCGCGACCCCGACCACAGCGCCAAGGCCGCGCAGGGCGTGACCCTGGAGGTCATCGGCCAGGACGGGCTGTCCTACGCGCCGGTCGACGACCGCACCCTCGGCGAGGTGCGCCGGGCGATCGCCGGGTGGAACGGCCCGGGGGACGACATCGACTTCGACTGGCGCACGGTCGGCGAGTACCTGGACCGGCTGGACCGGGGGATCGCCGTGAACGCGGCCTACCTGATCCCGCAGGGCACGGTCCGGGCGCTCGCCGTCGGCTGGGAGGACCGCGAGGCGACCCCGGACGAGCTGGACCACATGCGCCGGCTGGTGGCGGAGGGCATGGAGCAGGGCGCCGTCGGCATGTCGTCGGGGCTGACGTACACGCCCGGCATGTACGCGCGGGACGCCGAACTGACCGAACTGTGCCGGGTGGTGGCCTCCTACGGCGGCTACTACTGCCCGCATCACCGCTCCTACGGCGCCGGGGCCCTGGAGGCCTACGAGGAGATGGTCGCCCTGACCCGGGAGGCGGGCTGCTCCCTCCATCTCGCCCACGCCACCATGAACTTCGGCGTGAACGAGGGCCGGGCACCCGAGCTGCTGACCCTGCTGGACGAGGCGCTGGCGGCCGGGTCCGACATCAGCCTCGACACCTACCCGTACACCCCGGGCTGTACGACGCTGGCGGCCGTGCTGCCGAGCTGGGCGAGCGAGGGCGGCCCCGAGCAGGCCCTGAAGCGGCTGGCGGACGAGGAGACGGCGGAGCGCATCCGCCACCACCTGGAGGTCACCGGGTCCGACGGCTGCCACGGTGTGCCGGTCGAATGGGACACCATCGAGATCTCGGGCGTGAACGATCCGGCCCTGGCCGATTTCGTCGGCCGGACGGTCAGGGAGTCGGCGGACCGGCGGGGCGAGACGCCCTGGGTGACCGCGCGCGGACTGCTGCTGGCCGACCGGCTGGCCCCGACGATCCTCCAGCACGTGGGCCACGAGGAGAACGTCCGGGCGATCATGCGCCACCGGGTGCACACCGGCGGCTCGGACGGCATCCTCCAGGGCGCGAAGCCCCACCCGCGCGCCTTCGGCACCTTCCCGCACTACCTCGGGCACTACGTCAGGGAGTTGGGGGTGCTGTCGCTGGAGGAGTGCGTCGCGCACCTCACCTCGCGCCCGGCCGCGCGGCTCCGGCTGCCCGACCGGGGTCTGGTCCGCGAGGGCTACCGGGCCGACCTGGTGCTCTTCGACCCGGCGACGGTCGCGGCGGGCTCCACCTTCGCGGAGCCGCGCACGCTCCCGACGGGGATCCCGCACGTCCTGGTCGACGGCCGGTTCGTCATCGAGGACGGCCGGCGCACGGACGTGCTGGCGGGCCGGGCGGTCCGCGGGACTCCTCCCACGTGACCGCCCGGCCGGCACCCTGCCTTACGGCTTGGGCAGGGTGCAGCCGCTCGCGCTCAGGTCGAGCTTGTTGTCGATCCCGAAGCAGGCCGGGATCCCGTAGGTCTCCTGGGCGTAGTTGATGCCCTTGCGGACGGTCACGTTGCCGTTCGCGTCGACCTCGCACGGGTTGTTCACCGTGCAGCGCTCACCGTCCTCGTTGCCGGTGTTGTTGATGGCGACGACCTTGTTGGTGGCCTGGTCGACGACGGGCGAGCCGGACGTGCCGCCGATGGTGTTGCAGGCGGAGGTGTAGCGGACCGAGTCCTTCCAGGTCCAGTCGCCCTCCTTGAGGGTGGGCACGAACCCGTCGATGTTGCAGCTGTAGATCCGCTTCCAGTAGCCGGAGGGGATGCTGATGGCGGTGCCGGCGACAGGGTGGCCGTCGTTCAGCGTCAGCGCGTTGATGTTGTACGAGCTCTTGATCTGCGCGTACGTGGTGGTGAGCTGGTACAGCGCGACGTCCGTGTCGGTCATCGTGCCGTAGGCGAGCTTGGCGGCGCGCAGGGTGGCGACGCGCGAGCCGGAGGCGTTGAGCAGGGTGAAGGTGCGGCTGGAGGCCTTGTCGACGAGGACCTGGCCGGGACCGGGGAATCCGGACTCCAGACAGTGGCCGTTGGTCATCACGAGCGCCGGGTCGTCGGCCTCGGAGTCCGGCATGCGGACGACAGAGCCGGAGCAGTTGCTGAGCGCGACGGTGCCGGCGAAGTTCACGGCCTTGGTCTGAGGGCCGCGGAGCCCGGACAGCGTCTGCTCCACGGACGTGACCACGCCGGAGACGGCGGACGTGGCCGAGCCCGTGTCCGCGGCCTTGCCGACGCCCGTGGGGGCGGCCTCGGCAGCGGTCGCGGGGGCCGCGCCGGCCCCGGCTATCGCCAGGGCGCAGAACGCGGCGGCGAGAGGTTTTCTCATGGGGGGTCCCCTCTTGCGACGGAGGCGGCCGGAAATCCTCCGGCCGCCTGCACGATTGTCATGTGCATTGTGATCGCGAAAAGGGGGGTGGCACAAGAACCTGTTCCACAACCGGAATCCCGGCGTCCTGAACGACCCTACTCAACCGCCCTCACGGAAAGGTCACTTGGGTCCCTTGGTGCCGCCGGGACCATGTCCGGGTTTTCCGTCGGACCTGCCGGGAGCCGAAGCCGTGGCGGTGGGGCCGGAGTCCGCCGGGGCAGTGGTCGTGGAGGTGCCCGCCGGGGGCCGCGCGCCTTCCGTGGCGGACGCGGACGGGTTCCGGCTCACCGTGGAGGACGAACTCGGGGACGCGGCGCCGGACGGCCCGTCAGAGTTCCCCGGCCGGCCCGCGAGCGGGGCGGCCGGGCTCGCCGCCGGACCGGTGTCCGCCGGTGACGCCGTCGAGGACTCCCCCGCCGTCGGATCGGTGCGGCCACCCTCGCCGCCCCGGGTGCCACCGGAGGACCCACCCGAGAAGGAGACCCCGGCGATGAGCACGGCCGCCGACACGGCACCCACGGCAGAGGCGGCGACCGCCACACGGCGCGACCGCCGCGCGGGCGGCTTGCGCCGGCCCCGGTGCCCGGCCCCGGACCGGCCACCCGGCGCCGGCACCACCGGCAGCTCGCGAGTCTCACCGATGCCGTCCGCGCCCTCGGGGTGCGAGTGAGCGAGGGCGCCGCCGGGGTAGACCGGTTCGCCGGCGCCACCGGGGTACGCGGGGTCACCGATGTCGCCGGAGTACGCGGAATCACTTCTGTCGCCGGAGTACACCGGCCCACCACCGGGGTACGCGGGGTCACCGATGTGCCCGGAGTACGCGGAATCACTTCTGTCGCCGGAGTACACCGGCCCACCACCGGGGTTCGCGGGGTCACCGATGTCGCCGGAGTGCACCGGCCCGCCACCGGCGCCGTCCGCACCGGCTCCCGAAGGGGCGGCCGTTCCGCCCTCGCCGGCCGCGCCGCCGTCCTGATACGGGGTGCTCCCGGAAGCCGCCGGGTCCGTCGGGCCGTACACGTCCTGCCATCCGTGTGCGGCAGCCGGATCCGCGTAGGCGTCGTACGCCGGAGGGGCGGCCCCCTGCGGCAGGTAGACGTTCGGCGGGCCCTGCGGCTCACCGCCCGTCACTCCGTCGGCGTAATCGAATGGCTTGGACATGGCGGGGAATTCTAGGGACCGAAGGGGCTGGTGGGACAGCGCGCGGCGATATCGCCCCAAATCCCCGCGTCTCACGTGGCGGAAAACACGGCCCGGGAGGCGTTACCGGGCCGTAAGCTCCCAGTCATGCAGGTGATCCAGTCGACCAAGCTCGCCAATGTCTGTTACGAGATCCGGGGCCCGGTTCTCGAGGAGGCGATGCGCCTGGAAGCGGCAGGGCACCGCATCCTCAAGCTCAACACCGGCAACCCGGCCGCGTTCGGCTTCGAGTGCCCGCCGGAGATCCTTGAGGACATACTCCGGAACGTGTCGTCGGCGCACGGCTACGGCGACGCCAAGGGCCTGCTGGCCGCGCGCCGTGCCGTCGTGATGCACAACCAGACCCTCGGCATCGAGACGGACGTCGAGCACGTCTTCATCGGCAACGGCGTCTCCGAGCTGATCGTGATGGCGATGCAGGGCCTGCTGGACGACGGCGACGAGGTCCTCGTGCCCGCGCCCGACTACCCGCTGTGGACCGCCGCCGTCTCCCTGTCCGGCGGCACCGCCGTGCACTACCGCTGCGACGAGCAGGCCGACTGGATGCCGGACCTCGCCGACATCGAGCGCAAGGTCACCGACCGCACCAAGGCGCTCGTGATCATCAACCCGAACAACCCCACCGGGGCCGTGTACGACGAGGCGATGATCAAGGGCCTGACCGACATCGCCCGCCGGCACAACCTCCTCGTCTGCTCCGACGAGATCTACGACAAGATCCTCTACGACGGCGCCACGCACACCCCGACCGCCTCCGTCGCCCCGGACCTGCTCACCCTCACCTTCAACGGCATGTCGAAGGCCTACCGGGTCGCCGGCTACCGCGTCGGCTGGATGTCGATCTCCGGTCCGCGCGCCCACGCCGACTCCTACATCGAGGGTCTGACGATCCTGGCGAACATGCGCCTGTGCGCCAACATGCCGGGGCAGCACGGAGTCGTCGCGGCCCTCAGCGGGCGCCAGACGATCAACGACCTGGTGCTGCCGGGCGGACGGCTGCGCGAGCAGCGGGACACGGCGTACGAGCTGCTGACCCAGATCCCCGGCGTGACCTGTGTGAAGCCCAAGGGGGCGCTGTACCTCTTCCCGCGCCTCGACCCCAAGGTCTTCAAGATCAAGGACGACCGCCGCATGGTCCTGGACCTGCTCCGGCGCGAGAAGATCATGGTGGTCCAGGGGACGGGCTTCAACTGGCCGGAGCCGGACCACTTCCGGGTGGTGACCCTGCCGACGGTCGGGGACCTGACCGACGCGGTGGGGCGGATCGGCCACTTCCTGGACGGCTACAGCCAGCCCTGACCACGCCGAGCCGAAGACGGGACTGCCTGCTCACGCTTTGTGTGCAGGCAGTCCTGTTTTGTGAGCAGCTCAACTTTAGACGAAATCTAAGCTAGGATGGTTTCCTGTAAGCATCCAGGAGGCCCTCCCATGTACGAACCGATCCGCACCAAGTCGGTCCACAGCGCGGTGGACGGCCCCACCCCCGACTTCCCGCACCGTTCCCGCGAGGAAGAGCTGGACATCCAGCTCGCGGGCCATCTCGCCGCCCTGCTCGCCGTCACTGACGAACTGCGCGCGACGCAGGCCTCGGCCGACCTGGACACGGCGGCGGAGCGGCTCGCGGAGCAGGTGAGCCGGCTGCGCGGGGGACGCACCCCGGTTCGTGCGCCGATGAGCGGCCGTCGCGAGCGCGGCACCGCGGCCCTGCACCGGCGGGCGCACGCCCTGGCGGGCCGCGCGCTGGTCGTCGCCGCCTCCCGCGCCGACACCGCGGCCGCGATCCTGGCCGCCGAGCGGATGGACGCCCACACGGCGGCCCTGGAGCCGCGCGAACTCGCGTCCCACTGAGCCCTGCGGGGCTCCCCCTGACGGCCCCGGTCCGCGCGCACCCGCAGCGACGCGCGGACCGGGCGCCACTAGCCCCTCCGTGAGGGCCATCGGGTACCCGCACCCGAAGCCCGTCATGCCTGCCGCGCACGGGAGCACCCGCCCCCAGCGGTCGGCCGCCTGCGGTGACTTTCGGTCAACGTACCCCTTACAAGTCGGCACAGAACCGTGCATTCCGCCATGCCACGCGGCAGTTGCGGCCGTATCGCCCCGGTTTGGCGCGGAGAAGCGGCGGGGCTGATTCCAGCCCGCATGCAGTGGACGTTCAAGGGCACACCGCGCCGATTTGTGCGCTTCCTGTGACAACTTGTGTGGCCGAAGTGACCGTATCGGTCACGCGTTCTGCCTGACTTCCGTGGGGGAAGCTGATGCATTCACGTGCGGGAAGCACGTCACTTTGGCGTGCCCGAAGAACACACAGAACCGCTCTCCTGTCCGCGATCACGACCGCCGCCGTGGTGCTCTCGGCGGCACCGGGGCTGGCGGCGGCGCCGAAGCCGGAGTTACCGGAGCCGGAGAGCCCCTGGACGAGACCGACCAAGGTGGAGGTTCCCGCGACACCGGCCGGGTCGGTGAAGGCGCCGGAGTCGCAGGCGGAGGCCAAGCCGTCGGCGGAGGTCGCCGCCTGGCGGGCGGCGCAGCAGGCCCGCGCGGGCGGCAAGTCCGGCGCCCAGCGCGCGGGGGCCGCCGTCGAGGCCACGCCGTTCGTTCCCGAGGGGCAGGGCGAGGTGCCCTGGCACCGCATCATCGACACGCGTCTGAACGACGCGCTGGTGGCGCGGGTGAACGTCTCCAACGGCAACCTGATGCTCGCCGCGACGGACTTCGACATCGCCGGTGTCGGTCAGAGGCTGCAGCTGACGCGGACGTACAACTCCCTGGAAGCGCCGTGGGGGAAGGTGTCGCAGCGCTGGTGGCAGGCCTACGAGCGTTACCTCCAGACCGGCGACGGTGAGGTGGTCGTCTACGACGCCACCAGCGACGCCCTGCGCTTCAAGGAGACGTCCACCGGCGGCTACACCACGCCGACGGGCTACTCCAAGGACCTGAAGAAGAACGCGGACGGCACCTACACCCTCACCGACCGCAAGTCCGGCACGAAGGACACCTACGACGAGCACGGCACCCTGACGAAGGTCACGGACAAGAACGACGGCACGATCACCGTCGGCCAGCACGACGAGGGCAGCGAGCACAAGGGCTTCAAGCTCACCGAAACCCGCTCGGGCCGCTGGATCGACCTGCTGAAGACGAATGCCAGCCAGTGGCAGGCCAAGGACCACTCGGGCCGCACGGCCGTGTTCGACCTGGACCCGGCGGGCAACCTGGCGAAGGTCACCGACACCGAGGGCAAGGCCACCGCCTACGCGTACGACTCCTCACGCCGCCTGACCAAGGTGACCACGCCCGAGGGCACCGTCACGCTGTTCACCTACGACGCCCACAATCGCGTCAGGTCCATGCAGCGCGCCACCGAGGTGACGGGCAGCGGCCACATCGGTCCGACCTGGCGCTACGACTACACGGCCGCCACCCCGTCGGACGCGGGCACGACGACGGTGACCGACCCCGACGGCGACACCACCAAGTACCTGCACAACGCGGACGGTGAGGTCACCAAGGTCACCGACCCGCTCGGCCACTCCCGCCATTCGAAGTACACCAATCACCTCGTGCAGACCGCGATCGACGCGATGGGCACGGGAGCGGACGGCACCGGCGGCAACACCATCACCTACGGCTGGGACGGCCGCAACAACGCCCTCTCCCAGAAGCTCCCGCTCGGTGCGACGGCTTCGGTGACGGCGTACCAGACGGTCGCCGGCACGGACCTGCCCAACGACTTCACCACCGCGGACGGCCGCAAGGACACCTTCAAGTACGACACCAACGGCAACACGATGTCGGTGACCACCTCGGGCACGGCCGGCGGCACCCGCGAGTACACCTACAACAAGGACACCCCGACCTGCGGCGGCTTCGAAGGCCAGCGCTGCACCGCCGAAGACGCCAACGGCAAGGTCACCTCGTTCACGTACGACGCCAAGGGCAACCTCAAGACGGTCACCCCGCCCGCACCGCAGGGCACAACGAATTACACCTACGACGCACTCGGCCGGGTGGCGACCGCCACCGACGGACGCGGCATCACGACGGTCTACGTCTACGACAACCGCGACCGCGTGACCAAGGTGTCCGCCACCAACGCCACGGTCACCTACTCCTACGACGGCGACGGCAACGTCAGGACCCGCACCGACGCCTCCGGCACCACGGGCTGGGACTACGACAAGCTCAACCGCGAAAGCGTCCGCACCCTGCAGAACGGCGCCCAGACGGCGCTGGCCTACACCCCGGGCGGCGAGGTCGACCACTACATCGACCCGACCGGCAAGACCGACTACACCTGGGACAAAGCCGGCCGCCTGGACTACCTGACCACCCCGGACGGCAAGAAGACCGACTTCGACTACAACAACAACGACAAGCGCACCAAAACCGTCTATCCCGGCGGCACCACCCAGTCGGTCACGATCGACGACAACGGCCGCCCCGAAGCCGTCAAGACCACCTCGGGTACGACCACACTGATCGACCTGGCCTACGGCTACAAGAACACCGCGGGCAAGGACACCACCAAGATCCGCACCCGCACCGACAACCTCACCAAGTACAAGACCACCTACGACTACGACTCCCAGGACCGCCTGCGCTACGCCCTGGAAGCCGACTCCGCGGGCACGCGCAAGGCATCGTGGCTGTACTGCTGGGACAAGGCCGGCAACCTCACCTCCCAGGACGGCACGAAGAACGCCTGCCCCGGCGGCACCACCTACACCTACGACGACGCGAGCGAACTGACCGGCAAGAACGGCTCCACCACGGGCTGGTCCTACGACAGGCTCGGCAACGAGACGGCAGGCGCCGGCAGCACCGCCCGCACGAACGAGACGTGGACGGACCACAGCCAGCTCTCCGGCATCACCGCGGGCGGCAAGTCCTACGACCTGGTCCACGCGGGCACGGACAACTCCGAGCGCACCAAGCTGGGTTCGACCTGGTTCCACCACACCGCACTCGGCCTGGCCTCCACGACCACGAACGGCGTCGACACCGGATTCATCCGCGAACCGGCGGGCACCTTGAACTCCATGACGACTGGGGGGAAGTCCTACTACTACCTCACCGACGCCACGGGCAACGTCCTCGGCCTGGCCGACGGCGCGGGCAAGCGCACCCACACCTACGCCTACGGCCCCACCGGCCTCCCCCGCGGCACGACCACCGAGGCAGTCCCCCAGCCGCACCGCTACACCGGCGCCTACCTGGATCCGACGGGCCTGTACAAGATGGGCCACCGCTACTACGACCCGTCCCTCGGCCGCTTCACCCAGCCGGACCCGTCGGGGCAGGAAGCCAACCCCTACCTCTATGCGGGCGGCGACCCCATCAATCGGACTGACCCCACCGGGCTGCTGTGGGACGACATCACCGGGGCGCTGAAGTCGGGAGCGAAGACGGTGGGACGCTGGGTGAAGCCGGCGCCCGGTTATGTCGCTGCCTGCTACACCACAAATTCAATACTGGACGAAGACGGCAGTGACTGGGGCGAAGAAATGGGGGATCTGTGGGCCTGCGCTGATCCCACCGGCGGGTTCATCCCCGACTGACCAGAGTGAAGTCAGAAGGGCGGGTATGAAACACCCGCCCTTCTGACCTCTCCGTACAGTGCTGCAACAACGGGAAGGGCAACCGGGTCATGACGAATTCCAGAAAGATACAAATTGCTCTCTGGGTGATCGCGATAACAGCTGGCATCATCGTCGGTATCTTGACAGTCGATTAAGTCTCTTACGCTCTGGTGCGGGCCCGTCGAACGAGCGTACTTGCCGCTCTCGGCGGGCTGGTACTGACCGCCATGACCATGGCCCGCCGGAGACCGAGGAGGTGAGCGCGATGTCCCACGCCGCCGCGTTCACCGTTGCGGCCCTGTGCGCGATCGCGTGCGTCCTGTGCCTGCTCACTCCGGGATCGAACAGCGGCCCTCTCTATCGCGTGGCGATCCTCTCTGGCTTGATGGCTGTCATCTGCTTGGTGCAGGGCCTCCGCACACGCCGGTGATGAGCGGGCACCGACTCCGCCTTGGTGAGCCGAAGGGGTCATGCGGCAGGTGCCGACTTGAGGGACATGACGAAGGACGTCCAGGCCGGGGCGGTGATGGTGAGGAGCGGGCCGTGAGGGACCTTGGAATCACGGACGGGAACGACGGCGGTGTGGGCGTCGCACACTTCGACGCAGTTGCCGCCGTCGCCGTTGCCATAGGTGCTCTTGCGCCAGCGGGCGGCGCCGGGGAAGGCCTCGGCTACCTCCACGCAGGGGTCACCGATCCCGACCCCCGGGCGCTGCCCGTCCTGGTCGGAAGGGTCGGAGCGGCCGGCGCCGGGGCCGGGGCGGAATCCGGCCGAGGGCTGGCGCTGCTCGACGCGCTGGCCGTGCGGTGGGGGGTGGAGCAGGAGGCCGGCCGCAAGACCGTGTGGTGCGAGCTGTTCACCGGCGCCGACACCATCGCCGTCACCGCTGCCGACACCCCGAACACGCCCGAGCGCCCCGGTCGACGTAGGCGGTCGGCCGGAGCGCTCGGTCATCCATCGGCACGTTCGTGAGCCCGCGGGGCGGGCCGCGCCGAAGCGGGCGGGAGTGGGCCTGTCGAAGCCTGGTTCCGTCGGGGCGGACGGAGGGCGACGACCGGCCCGGAAAACCCCGCACGCCGTTGTGCGGGCCCCGCCAGTCGGTTCCGCGGCCGGCCGTGACGATATTGCTGGTCAGGGCACTGTCGGTTCCAGCCGGCCGCGGAGTACAGGGGGTGGGATCAGCCGAGGCGCTCCACCAGGGCGCGGTACTCGTCCCACAGTTCCTTCGGGGTGTGGTCGCCGAAGGTGTTGAGGTGCTCGGGGACCAGGGCGGCCTCCTCGCGCCAGACCTCCTTGTCGACCGTGAGGAGGAACTCCAGGTCGGAGTCGGCCAGTTCCAGGCCGTCGGTGTCGAGGGCCTCCTTGGTCGGCAGGATGCCGATCGGCGTCTCGACGCCCTCGGCCTTGCCGTCCAGGCGCTCCACGATCCACTTCAGGACGCGGCTGTTCTCACCGAAGCCGGGCCAGACGAACTTGCCCTCGTCGTCCTTGCGGAACCAGTTGACGTAGTAGATCTTCGGCAGCTTGGACTGGTCCTTGTCCTTGGCCACGTCGACCCAGTGGGCCATGTAGTCGCCCATGTTGTAGCCGCAGAACGGCAGCATCGCGAACGGGTCGCGGCGCAGCTCGCCGACCTTGCCCTCGGCGGCGGCGGTCTTCTCGGAGGCCACGTTGGCGCCGAGGAACACACCGTGGTTCCAGTCGAAGGACTCGGTCACCAGCGGCACGGCGGTGGCGCGGCGGCCGCCGAAGAGGATCGCCGAGATCGGCACGCCCTTGGGGTCCTCCCACTCGGGCGCGATGATCGGGCACTGCGAGGCCGGGACGGTGAAGCGGGCGTTGGGGTGCGCGGCCGGGACGCCCGACTCGGGTGTCCAGTCGTTGCCCTTCCAGTCCGTGAGGTGGGCCGGGGTCTCCTCCGTCATGCCCTCCCACCAGATGTCACCGTCGTCCGTCAGCGCCACGTTCGTGAAGACGGAGTTGCCCCACAGCGTCTTCATCGCGTTGGCGTTGGTGTGCTCGCCGGTGCCGGGCGCGACGCCGAAGAAGCCGGCCTCGGGGTTGATGGCGTAGAGGCGGCCGTCCTCGCCGAAGCGCATCCAGGCGATGTCGTCGCCGATGGTCTCGACCGTCCAGCCGGGGATGGTCGGCTCCAGCATGGCGAGGTTGGTCTTGCCGCAGGCGCTCGGGAAGGCGGCGGCGACGTACTTGGCCTCGCCGCGCGGCGGGGTCAGTTTCAGGACGAGCATGTGCTCGGCGAGCCAGCCCTCGTCACGGGCCATGACGGAGGCGATGCGCAGGGCGTAGCACTTCTTGCCGAGCAGGGCGTTGCCGCCGTAGCCCGAGCCGTAGGACCAGATCTCGCGGTCCTCGGGGAAGTGCGAGATGTACTTGGTCTGGTTGCAGGGCCAGGGGACGTCCGCCTGGCCGGGCTCCAGCGGGGCGCCCAGGGTGTGGACGGCCTTGACGAAGAAGCCGTCGGAGCCGAGCTCGTCGAGGACGGCCTGGCCCATGCGGGTCATGGTGCGCATCGAGACGGCGACGTAGGCCGAGTCCGTGATCTCCACACCGAGCGCGGACAGCGGCGAGCCGAGCGGGCCCATGCAGAAGGGCACGACGTACATGGTCCGGCCACGCATCGAGCCGCGGAACAGACCGCCCTGGCCTCCGGAGCCCTGGAAGATCTCCCGCATCTCGGCGGGGGCCTTCCAGTGGTTGGTCGGGCCGGCGTCAGCCTCCTTCTCGGAGCAGATGAAGGTCCGGTCCTCCACGCGTGCGACGTCGGTGGGGTCGGAGGCGGCGTAGTAGGAGTGGGGGCGCTTGATCGGGTCGAGTTTGCGGAAGGTGCCCTTCTCGACGAGCTCCCCGCACAGGCGCTCGTACTCGGCCTCGGATCCGTCACACCAGACCACGTTGTCCGGCTGCGTCAGTTCGGCGATCTCGTTGACCCACGAGATCAGTCCCTGATGGGTGGTGGGGACGGTGGGAGCCGCGATGTCGCGCGCCACGATTGCTCCTAAATGAGGGATTTTTTGATGTGGAGGCCCCGTGGGGGCTGCGACCCGGATGCTTCAGGGTGGATCTTGGCGCTCATCCGGTGCCGACCGCACTCATTTGATCATCCGACGTACGCGCCCATCTGTCCAGAGGAGCGCACAGGTGAGCAACGTGAGGCTCGCCACGGTTTCCGACGGCCGCTTTACGTGCACGTTGCGTTCACCTGGCAGTCCGTTTGCGTGACCGTCGCCGGACCAGGGTGAGAGGATGGCCACTCTTCGCCCATCAATCGGCGGCACTGATACGTGACTTACGGTTCCGTAGCTACCATTCGGCCATGACTGCGTTCGTCCCCGACGCGCCCACGGACTCGGCGGCCGACGGCCACGGTCCGAAGGCGCTCTCCCTGCCACACCCGGTGAAGCCGAAGCTGCGCGGCTGGCTGCACCTCGGCATGTTCCCGGCCGCACTGATCGCGGGTCTGGTGCTCACGGCCCTCGCCGACTCCACCAGAGGACGTATCGCCTGCGGCATCTTCGCCCTGACCGCCTGCCTGCTGTTCGGTGTGAGCGCGCTGTACCACCGGGGCGACTGGAGCCCCCGCATGGACGGCGTCCTGCGGCGGCTGGACCACGCCAACATCTTCCTGATCATCGCGGGCACGTACACGCCGCTGACCATGCTGCTCCTGCCCGGCGCCAAGGGGCAGTGGCTGCTGTGGGGCATCTGGGCCGCGGCCGTGGCCGGCATCCTCTTCCGCGTCTTCTGGGTCGGCGCCCCGCGCTGGCTCTACACGCCCTGCTACATCGCGATGGGCTGGGCGGCGGTCTTCTACCTGCCGGACTTCATGCGGACCGGCGGCATCGCCGTCTTGGTCCTGGTCGTCGTCGGCGGCCTGCTCTACAGCGCGGGCGGCGTGGTCTACGGGATCAAGCGGCCCAACCCGTCACCGCGCTGGTTCGGCTTCCACGAGGTGTTCCACTCCCTCACCCTGGCGGCCTTCATCACGCACTACGTGGGCATCTCGCTGGTGGCGTACCAGCACGGATAGCTCCCTCTCACCCCTTCGGGCCACGGCTTCCGGTCGTGGCCCGACGCATGCCCGGATCACTCCGATGGCCGACAATGCCCCCACGGCGGCCCCCGCACCACCGCCGCCGACCACCCCCAGCGGGGGCTCCGGGAGCGGAATCCGGGATCTCGCCGGCCGCGTCCTGGGCGTCCCGGAGCACGGCCCGCCGACCGGAAAACCCTGAGGCCGGCGCACCGCGCCATGGCATCCTGACCGGGTGAACGGTCCCGAGATCCAGGTCGAGTTCGCACCCGAGCTGCACGTGTTCGTGCCCAGGGCCCGAGCGGACGGCGCCGTGCGGGCCGCCACCGACGGCGTCTCCAGCCTCGGCCATGTCATCGAGTCGCTGGGCGTACCGCTGACCGAGGTGGGCGCGCTGGTCGTGGACGGCCGCGAGGTGCCCTTCGCGCACGTCCCCGCGGCCGGCGAGTCGGTGGCCGTGCGCACCGTGGCACGCCCGCAGCAGGTCCCGGGCGCTCCCCTGCGCTTCCTCCTCGACGTCCACCTCGGCACGCTGGCCCGGCGGCTGCGGCTGCTCGGTGTGGACACGGCCTACGAATCGACCGACATCGGCGACCCGGCCCTCGCGGCGCGTTCGGCCGCCGAGCAGCGGGTGATGCTGAGCCGCGACCGGGGGCTGCTGCGGCGGCGCGAGCTGTGGGCGGGGGCGTTCGTGTACAGCACGCGGCCCGAGGAGCAGCTGCGGGACGTGCTGGAGCGGTTCCGGCCCGAGCTGCTGCCCTGGACGCGCTGCACCGCCTGTAACGGGGTGCTGCGTGAGGCGACCAAGGATGAGGTCGCCGACCAGCTGAAGCACGGGACGCATGCGACGTACGACGTGTTCGCGCAGTGCACGGCGTGCGGCCGGGCCTATTGGCGGGGTGCGCACCACGAGCAGCTGGAGGCGATCGTGGAGCAGGCGGTCGCGTTCGCCCGGAGCGCCGTCGACGGTTGAGCGCCGTGGGGGACTGCGCGGCCGTCGTGGCCCGTCGCACAGTCCCCCACGCCCCTGAAGGGGCGTCCCTCTAGCGCTTCGCCGGGTCCCCCTTGCCGCAGGCGATTCCGTCCCTGTTCCTGTCCAGGCCCAGCGGGTCGTCCTTGCCGTTGACCTTCAGGCGGCCGTAGTCGTTCGTCTTGAGCCACTCGCAGCGGGCCGCCGTCGTCTTCTTCACCTCCGCCGGGAAGTCCGTCGGCACGCAGACGTTGATCGAGCCGTAGTGGCGGTCGCAGCCCGAGATCGTCGGGCTGACCTTCTGGGAGGCCCGCTTCTTTCCGGGCCTGACCACCCTGCCCGTGGGCGCGTCCGCGAAGTCGTGGACGTGGGCCGAGGCGTCCGTCGCCTTGAGGGCCTGGGGGCCCCGGAGGTGCACCCACTTCGCCACCGACGGCACCCCGTTCGCGTCGACCGCGAAGAGCATGTACCAGCCGGGCGGGGCCAGGTTGGGGTTGCTCGTCACGTTCAGGTCGACGTTGTTGCCGTCGACGGACAGCGGCAGGTCCACGAACCGCTGGTTCGGGTCCGAGGAGTGCGTGACGGCGGCCGGGCGGATCAGCTCTGCCTTGGCGATGGGCCGGTCGACGGTGATCCGCTGGGTGTCGCCGTAGTTCCACTCGGTGTCGATGACGGAAGTGATCGCCGGACGCGGGCCCTTGAACAGGTAGGGCGGGCTGTAGACCGACACGTCGTGGTTCCACGTGCCGTTGCCCGGGTTGTCGCCGGTCGTCATCACACGGCCGTCGGGGAGCAGGAACGCCGAGGAGTGGTAGCCGCGTGCCTCGGGGTCGACGGCCACCGGGTCGAAGGTCTCCGACGCGGGGTCGAAGATCGACGTCTCGTACACCGGGTCGGCGCGGTTGTGCAGCGCGCCGCCCGTCTCCAGCACCTTGCCGTCGGGCATCAGCACCGCGGAGACGTACATCTTGCCCTGGTTCCCGGTCTGCGGGACCGGACCGTTGCCGAGGTCGACCGCGCCCTGCGGGATCGGCGGACCGGCGACGTACGACGGGTTCGGCTGCTTGAGGTCGATGATGTCGGTCAGGCGGTTCGCCTCCGGGTTGGAGTCGATGTTGCCGCCGCCGAGGGTGAGCACCTTCTGGTCCTGCGCCGGAGGCAGCAGCACGCTCGCCGACTGGTCGCGCTCGTCCTTGTTCCGCAGGCCCGGCACCTGGGTGGTGGTGTTGGCGTCGTAGTCGTAGATCGCGGAGCCGGTGCCGGGGATGTTGTTGCCGAAGACGTGGCTGCCCGAGTAGAAGAGGCGGCCGTCCTGCATGAGGATCATCGACGGGTACAGGCCCCAGTACGACCAGGTCTGGTTGACCTTCCACAGCGGCTGCCACTGCTGCTCGGCCTCGGAGAACAGCTCGGCGGTGACCGATCCGGTGGAGTCCTCGCGCAGACCGCCGAAGGAGATGACGTCACCGTTGCCGAGGATCGTCGCCGACGGGTACCAGTGCCCGTCGTTCATGTCGTTGGTCCTGGAGTAGGTCTCGGTCTCCGGGTCGAAGACGTACGAGTCCTTGAAGCCCTCGTAGCCGTGTCCGCCCGGCACCGGATACGCCTTGTTTCCGCTCATCACCAGCACGCGGCCGTCCTGGAGCTGCACATGGCCGGCGCAGAACATGTCCTTCGGCGTGGGGATGACCTTGTAGGTGCCCTTCTGCGGGTCGTACACCGCCGAGGTGAAGGTGCCGGCCTCGAACATCGACTCGTCGTTGCCGGAGCCCGCGATCAGCAGCACCTTGCCGCCCTGCAGCACGACCGAGTGCATGGAACGCACCGGGTTCTGCGTGGGCAGCACGTCCCACTTGCCGTTGGCGCACTGCTCGGCGGTGCCGGTGCACGCGGGCGGCAGGACCGGGTCGGGGACCTGGTCCATCGTGTAGTCGTCGGTGGTGGCCGAGCCGGTGCCGTAGACGGAGACGCCCCAGGAGATGCGGTCCGTGCCGGCCGGGACCTCGGGGGTGCGGACGGTGGCCTCGGTCCAGGTCCCGGCCATGTCCAGCGTCTTGAGGTCGGTCCAGTACTGCCAGCCGGCGGTCGTGTCGTGCCGGAACAGGGTGATCGCCGCGTCCGGGGTCGTCGTCTTGTACCAGAGGCCGAGGTCGTACTGCTTGCCCGGCGTCACCACCGGCGCGCACGCGGCGGACTCGGTGATCAGCGCCTTGCGGTCGCCGTCGATCCGGCGGGTCAGCTCGACCTTCATGGCCTTGGAGCCGGAGTGCGCGTCGGCCGTGGTGGTGAAGGTGAAGTCGTTGTCGCCCCAGCCGGACTTCTCCCAGCAGTACGGCATGTCGCCGGTGCCGGCGGTCTCGAAGCCCGGGTTCTTGATGAGGTTGGCGGCGGAGGCGGACTGGGGTGCGGTCAGGAGCAGGCCCGAGGTGAGGCCCGCCACGGCCAGGAGTGCGGTACTTCTACGACGTCTGTTCACACGGCTCTCCTTGCTGTGCGGTGCTCCCGCGCGCGGGCTTCTCACGTCCCCGGCGCGGCAGGTAGACCAGCGCTTCGGTCGCGGCGAAGCGCAGGACGAACGTCGTCACCAGCGCGAGCGCGGTGGCCGACAGCACGCCCAGGTGGAACTGGTGCACGAACAGGGCGATCAGCGGGATGCGCAGCACCAGATCGGCGTTGGCGAGCAGCGCGAACCTCCCGGCCCGGTCCCACCAGCGCCGGTGCCGGCGCCGCTCGCGGAACAGCAGGTGCTCGATGAGCACGAAGTTCCAGGCGACGCCGAGCTGGTTGGCGAGGATCTCCGCCGGTACGTAGTGCATGCCGGCGGCGGTCAGCGCCCACAGGCCGACCAGGTTCGGCACGAAGCCGGTCAGCCCGATCAGGCCGAACCCGATCATCCGCGCGACCGGCGAGGCGGCGCGCAGCCCGGCCAGGTGGCGCAGGAAGCGCAGGCCCTCCTGCGCGGTCGACTTGGACTCCCCGGCGAACCGGTCCTGGAAGACGAACGGCACCTCGGTGACCGTGCGCGGGCGGCTGCGGACGGCGAGTTCGAGGAGGATCTTGTAGCCGAGCGGCTGGAGGACCTCGGCGGTGACCGCGCTGCGGCGGATCGCGAAGAAGCCGCTCATCGGGTCGCTGATGCCGTGCAGCCGGCGCGGGAACAGCGCCTTGGTCAGCCAGGTCGCCCCGCGCGAGACGGCCACCCGGTAGCTGCCCGCGAGCCCGGCCCGGCTGCCGCCCTTGATGTACCGGGAAGCCACGACCAGCCCGGCGTTGGCGCGTTCGCCGGTGGCGACCAGGTCGGGCACGAGGGACGGCGGGTGCTGGCAGTCGCCGTCCATGACGACGATCCAGTCGGACGTGGCCGCCTTCAGGCCCTCGACGACAGCGCCGCCGAGCCCGCCCACCGGCTCCTCGCGGTGCAGGACGGTCACGGGGAACGGGCAGTCCTGCGCGGCCTCCTCGATGACCTCCGGCGTGTCGTCGGTGGAGTCGTCCACGAAGACGACCTCGCAGGGCAGCCGGGCCGGGACGGCCTCGGTGATCTGGCGCAGCAGCTGCCGGACGTTCGCCGACTCGTTGAACGTGGGTACGACGATGGTGACGGCGCCCGGCTCGGGGATCTCGGCGGTCTCGACGACCTCGCTGGGGACGGTGGACTCCTGGCTCATCGCGCGCCTCCGGCGGACGTCTGGATCTGGCGGATCTCGATGCGGTCCTCGCCGGTGCCGAAGGTGGCGACCGGCTCCGAGTGCTCCATGGCGGCCTTGACGTTGGGCAGGTCGGCGGCGTCCCGTCGCACGGTCGGCGAGGCGACGACGTAGTCGAGGTCCTTCCAGCCGCGCGGCATCGTCTTCGTCACCGCCGGGTCGAGGTCGGCCTTGTAGAACCAGATGACGCCGAGGCCGGGCCGGTAGCCCTGGTGGACCAGGTCCAGCCAGAGCGCGTCGTCGACCAGCACCCGGGTGCGCTCCGGGTCCTCGACCTCCGTGGCCAGCCACTTCGACGCGGCCTTGTAGGGGGCGTTGGCGTCGGTGGTGACGGCCGTGCGGGCACCGTCGTACCAGTGCGGGACGACGTAGGCGCCGGCGGCCAGGGCGAGGACGGCGGCGAGCGCGTACCGGCCCACGCTGACGTACCGTTTCTCCGCCTCGGAGCGCCAGCGGCTCAGCACGGCGTGGGCGACGGAGGCGGTGCCTCCGGCGAGGACCAGCGCGAGGAACGGCAGGGCCTGGATGACGTACATCGCGGGCAGGTAGCCGTTCGGGCGCAGGGCCAGCGCGGCGAAGACCGCCACGGCCAGGGCCGGTCCGGCCAGGGCGCGGGCGGTGACCGACCAGCGCCAGGTGACGAGCAGCAGCAGGGCGCCCGCGAGGCCCCCGAGGGGCAGGATCCTGTCGTAGTACAGCCACGACTGGAGCACGCCCCAGGAGCCCGAGCCCTGGTCGAGGATGAACCCCGAACCGGGTCTGGTCATCTGGTACTTGACGCCGTCCCAGAGGGACACGTGCCCGGCACCCGGCAGCAACTCGCCCTTGAGCAGGGCGAACAGGGGGTAGGCGAAGCCGATCAGGGTGCAGGCCGTGACGGCTCCGGTGAGGGCGAACTTGCGGGTGTCCCGGTGGCTGTGGCGCCACATGGTAAGGAACAGCGCAGGCAGGACGACGAGCATCGTCTCCTTGGTGAGCACGGCCGTGGCGGCCGCGATGCCCGCACCGAAGTGGTGCCAGAGGTGGCGGCTCGGGGAGGCGGCCAGTGTGAAGGCCAGCAGCGTCCACATCACCGCGAGGTTGTCGAGGAAGATCTCCCGCTGGAGGACGACCGACAGCGGCGAGAGCCCGAAGAACACCATGCCGAGCGCGGCCGCCCAGCGGGGCAGCGCGAGGCGCCGGCCCAGCACGAACACCAGGACCGCGCTGATGCCACTGATCACCAGCATCGCGGCGCGCATGGTGCCCACCGTCATCGACTCGGGACTGATCAGCGCGGGGATCCAGGTCAGTACGGCGATCTGTATCCAGCCGAGCGGCGGATGGTCGTACCAGTAGGTGTAGTGCGCGAGTCCTTCGCCCTGCTGGACCGACCAGGCCTGGGCGAGGTAGGTGCCCTCGTCGTCGCTGAGGGCCGGGTAGTCGGCGATGTTCCAGCCCTGCACGACGAGGATCGCCAGGAGGAGGACGCCGCACAGGAGCAGGTCGGGACGCGAGGAGCGCAGCCGGTTCGGCGGCTCGAGTCGCCGGTGCGCACCGGTGCGGGGCGCAGGCCCGCGCTGCGCGGGGACTTTCGGAGTGGTCACCGCGGGAAGGGTGGAGGTCACGCGGGAACGTCCTCTCGGGTCGCTTCCGGCCGGGTCACGGCCGTCTCGTCGAGGTGCGCGCCGACGTGGGTCGTCAACTCCCAGTCGTTGCGGCCGCGTTGCTCACGCCACACGGCCCGCACGGCCGCACCGGCGAGAAGGACCTGGTAGAAGGGGCCGCCCACGATCAGCTTCAGGTAGTGCGTGAAGCGGACGCGCAGCCCGTACTGCTTGCCGAAGTCGTGCAGTCCGACGATCTCGAAGACGAAGGTGACCAGGGCGGTGACGGCCGGCAGGAAGGTGACGAAGGCGATGCCGACGGGCACGTCCAGGAACAGGGCGATCGCCACGTTGAGCGGGATGATCAGGCCGGTGAAGGCCTGCATGAACGGCGTCATCAGGGTGTAGCGGGCGAGCAGCCGCTGCCCGAGGGTGGGCAGTTGCTTCCAGTCCTTCTTCCGGTACACCTGCAGGAAGCCCTGGTTCCAACGGGTGCGCTGCTTCAGCAGGGACATCAGCGAGCCCGGGGTCTCCTCCCGGGTCACCATGTCGGAGTCGTAGGCGACGACGACCTTCTTGCCGACGCTGGACAGGCGCACGCCCAAATCGCAGTCCTCGGCGAGGCAGTTCGGATCCCAGCCGCCGGCTTCCCTGAGGACGTCCGTGCGGACGAAGACGGTGTTTCCGCCGAGCGGAATGAAACCTTTCTGCGCGTGCAGATGGAGCCGCGAGCGGAACCAGAAGAAGTACTCCAGACAGTTGCGCAGGCTGTACCAGCTGGAGTGGAAGTTGATCAGCTGCACCCCGCCCTGCACGACGTCCGCGCCGGTGGTGAGGAAGGCGTGGTCGACGTGGGCGAGGAGCTCGGGATGGACCTGGTCCTCCGCGTCGAAGACCCCGACGACGTCGCCGCGGCAGTGCGGCAGCGCCGTGTTCATGGCCTTCGGCTTGTTCTTCTTCTCGTGGGTGTCGACCACGACCCGGACCCGTGGGTCACGCGCGGCGGCCGTCTCGGCCACCGCGGTGGTCTCCGGGTCGTCGTGACCGACGATCACGATGATCTCGAAGTCGGTGTGGCTCGACTCCAGCAGCCGCTGGATGGTGTGGTCCAGCACCGCCTGTTCGTGCCGCGCGGGCAGCAGCAGCGAGAAGGAGACGTGCTCGTCCCCGTCCGGACTGCTGAACCGGGTGGAGGCGAGCACTTCCGGCGTACGCCAGGCGTGCATCTGCCACCACAGGGTGAACGCCGCCATCCAGAACAAGGCAAGCGAAACGGCAGCGATGAAGACAGACGTCAGCAAACAGATCCCCCCAGATCTCAGAACCCCCGGTCGTGACGGTGGGCCGGTACGGCCTCGCCCGCCACGTCACCGTGCAGAGATTAGGGGGGAACTGTGAAGCCTGGAGGCTGTTCGGATAAAGAGCATGTTTCCGTTGATACGTGACTTCAGCCACTCAAGACCGTACTGAGCCGGTCAGGCTCGGTTGTGGGGGCGTCACAGGTGAAGTTACGGCAGACGTACGCGGCCGGTTCACCACCGACCAGCGGACGGTCCGCGAGCAGGGGAAACTCCTCGCTCCCCGCGACACCCACCGCGACCACCGCACCGGGCGCGGTGCCCAGAAGTGCCGTGCGGTGCAGGGTCCTCGTGCCCTCGTCGTCGAGGGCCGGACCCACGATCGCCACCTCGCGCGGCCCGTCCAGCACCGCCTCCGCCGCGGCCAGCCCCCAGCCGATGAAGCGCGGCACCCTCGGCCCCAGCGCCTTCACGACACCCAACGCCCTCTCGGCGGCGGTGCGGTGAGGCTCGGACCCCGTGTGCGCGGCGTAACTCAGCAGGGCGTTCGCCGCCGCGGTCCATCCGGACGGGGCCGCGTTGTCGGTCGGGTCCTGCGGGCGGCGGATCAGCCGCTCGGCGTCGGCCGCGGTGTCGTACAGCGCACCCGACTCGGGGTCGGTGAAACGGACCACGACGTGATCGAGGAGGAACCCGGCGAACTCCAGCCAGACGCCCTCCCCGGTGACCGACGCGAGCGCGAGGAAGCCCTCCGCCACATCCGCGTAGTCCTCCAGGACACCTGCGTTGGCGCCGGCGTGGCCGTCCTTGCTGGTGCGGGTGAGCCGGGCCTGCTCGTCCAGGTGCAGCCGGACGAGGAGGTCGGCGGCGGCGACGGCGGCCTCGACCAGGTCGGGCCGGTCGAAGTAGGCGCCGGTCTCGGCGAGCGCGGCGATCGCGAGGCCGTTCCAGGCGGCGACGACCTTGTCGTCCCGGCCGGGCGCGGGCCGCCCGCTCCGGTGCGCCAGCAGCCGCTCCCGGATGGAGGCGACCCTCCCCGCGTCGACGAAACCGTCCCGCACGGGCAGTTGGAGGACGGACGCGCCCTCCTCGAAGGTCCCCTCCTCGGTCACCCCGAAGTACTGGGCCGCCAGCTCGGCGTCCTGCTCGCCGAGGACCTCCCGCAACTGCTCCGGCGTCCACACGTAGTACGCGCCCTCGACGTGCCGGCCCGTGCCGTCGTCGCTGTCGGCGTCCAGCGCGGAGGCGAACCCGCCCTCGGTCGTGCGCAGTTCACGCACCATGAAGTCGGCGGTCTCCAGGGCGACGCGCCGCGCGAGCTCCGAGCCGGTGGAGCGCCAGAGGTGGGCGTACACCCGGCACAGCAGGGCGTTGTCGTACAGCATCTTCTCGAAGTGCGGCACGACCCAGTCGCGGTCGACGGAGTAGCGGGCGAAGCCGCCCCCGAGCTGGTCGTACATACCGCCCCGGGCCATGCGCTCGCAGGTGTCCTGCGCCATCTGCAGGGCCCCCTCGGCGCCGGTGCGGGCGTGGTGGCGCAGCAGGAACTCCAGCACCATGGACGGCGGGAACTTCGGCGCCCCGCCGAATCCGCCGCGCTGCGGGTCGTACTCCCGGGTGAGCCCGAGCAGCGCCTGCGCGAGCTCCTCCTCGCCGGGGGTCCGCGCGTCGCCGTAGGAGATCTCCCGTCCGGCCAGATCCCGGACGATCTTCCCCGCGACCTCGGTCACCTCGTCCCGCCGCTCGTCCCACGCCTGGTGCACGCCCTGGAGCACCTGCCGGAACGAGGGCATGCCCTGGCGGGGGGCGGGCGGGAAGTACGTACCGAAGTAGAACGGCTCGGCGTCCGGGGTGAGGAAGACGGTCATGGGCCAGCCGCCCTGCCCGGTCGCCGCCTGCACGGCCTCCATGTAGACGGCGTCTACGTCGGGGCGCTCTTCGCGGTCGACCTTCACGCTCACGTAGTGCGCGTTGAGGTACTCGGCGGTCTCCTGGTCCTCGAAGGACTCGTGCGCCATGACGTGGCACCAGTGACAGCTGCTGTATCCGACGCTGAGCAGCACGGGCACATTCCGCTTCCGGGCCTCCTCGAAAGCCTCTTCCGACCAAGGCCACCAGTCGACGGGGTTGTCGGCGTGCTGGAGCAGGTACGGGGACGTCTCATGAGCCAGTCGGTTCGGCATGCTTCCATCCTGCCTCACAGCGGCCACCCGGCCACGGAACGCGCCCCCTCGCGCGAGGGGCGGCTCGTAGGTCACCGGACCGCAAACGTTGATCGTCGCCCCCTCGCGCTCGCGCCTCCCACCAAGGACACTCTTAGGCAAAGGAGTTGTGGCCTAAGGGGGACCTTGACATGCGGGACGGTCATCGGGCCGAGGCCGAGCGGCTGTTGGGGCGGGCCGTGGAGGAGGAGGTGCGGCGCTCGGGTGGCCGCACCGACGGGAAGGTGCTGCTCGCGCGGGCGCGCGGCGCGCTCGATGTGATGGCGCGGAGCGCGTCCGAGGAGTACGAGGCGTACACGCGCGCCCTGGACGAGGCGGCGGCCGGGCAGCTGACTTTCGGGCAGCGTTACGCCCGGGAGGGCGCCGGGACGCCGCTGCTGGTGGCCGGGGTCGCGGCGGTCGCGGCCGTGGTCGCCGACATGGCGCTGGGCACGGGGACGGGGACCGCTCTCGGGGCGGGTGTGACGGTGGGTGTCGTGGGGGCAGCGGCGACGGTGGTGAAAGTGGTCGGGTCGCATGTGCCGGCCGCGAGTCGTCGCGCCGGGGCCGCGAGCCAGCCGGGCGGGGCCGAACAGCTGCGGCTGCAGTGGCTGACGGCGCTGGAGGTGCGGGGCATCCGGCCGTTCCTGGACCAGCAGCGGGTGCTCGCGGCCTCGACCGGGCCGAAGAAGACGGGCGGCCCGCGGCTGCGGGGCGCGGACAAGAGCGCGGCGGCGCGTGGGCGCAACGTGCTGGAGCAGTCCTTCGGCCAGCTCCCGCAACCGGCGGAGCCGTTCGCGGGGCGGCGGCACGAGCTGGCGCAGATCCGGCAGTGGGTGCAGGCGGCCCGCGCGAGCACGGAGACGCAGCCCACCGTGGTCGTGCTGCATGGCCCGTCCGGCAGCGGCCGTACGGCGCTCGCGGTGCACGCCGCGCATGATCTGAAGGACTACTTCCGCGGTGCCTGCGTCGTCGACCTGCGCGCCGAGGGGCCGGGCGGGTCCCCGCTGTCCACCCGTGACGCCCTGCTGCATCTGCTGAACCGGCTCGGCGCACCCCGCGAGCAGCTGCTGTTCCGCGAGCGCTCTTCGCCGGACCAGCAGGTCAAGCGGCTGAGCGAGCTGTATCACCAGCATCTGACGGGCCTGCCGGTCACCGTCGTCCTCGACGACGCCTCGGAGGCGGAGCAGATCCGCGCGCTGATCCCGGAGCGGTCCGACAGTCTGGTGCTGGTGACCGCGCGGGGCCCGCTGGAGCTGGAGGGCCTGCCCGCGCGGGTGCACCGGCTGGCGGTGGAGCCGCTGGACGCCGCCGGTGCGGAGGAACTGCTGGGCGCGGCGGCCCAGGACCGCTCCGGGCCGTACGACGCGGAGTCCGCGGACCGGGTCCGGGAGCTGTGCGGCGGGCTGCCGCTGGCGCTGCGCATCGCGGGCTCGGGTCTCGGCCCGCGCTCCCCCCGCGCGCTGGCCACGGATCTCGACGCCTACGGTCCGGTGGAGCCGGTCGAACGCGCCCTGTGGCTGCGCTATACGGACCAGCCGGAGACCGTACGGCGGCTGCTGCGCCGGCTGGCCCTGGCCGGACGTGCCTCGCTGGGCGCCGCGGCGGCCGCCGCGCTGCTGGCCACAGACGAGGCGGAGGCCAAGCGCCATCTGCAGGCGCTGACCCGGGCCGGCCTGATCGACCACGTCCGGGGCGACCGCTACCGGCTGCACGACCTGGTCCGCTCCTTCGCCCAAGCCCGCCTCCTCGACGAGGAGGAGCCCGCCGAGCGCACGGCGGCGCAGGAGCGGCTGATCGTGAACTACGCCGAGCTGGCCGACTCGGTGCTGCGGATGGTCGACGGCAACATGTCGACCCGCACCAACCGCTTCAGCCCGTACGGCTTCACCTCCCTCGACGAGGCGCTGCGCTGGCTGGACGACGAGTCGAGCTTCATCACGGCGGCGCTGCGGCATGCCGAGGGAGTGGACCAGGCGGCGGTGCTGAACCTGCTGGGTGCGCTGTGCGACTACTGCCTGCTGCGGGGCGACCTGTACCGGCTGGGTGAGATCAGTGAGCTGGCCCAGGCGGTGGACGAGGGGCTGCTGGTCCGCTCGGTGCAGTGGCGCACGGGTATCGCGGCACGGCAGCTGGGCGAGCTGGACAAGGCCCGCACCACCCTCGCGTCGGTCGTGGACCTCTACCGGGAGGCCCACCATGACGCCGGTGCCGCCCGCGCGCTGTGCTCCCTCGGCATCACCCTGCACCACCAGGGCAATCTGACGGAGGCGTCGGAGAAGCTCCGCGAGGCCCTGGCACTGCAGGCCTCCCCCGAACTTGCGACGGACCGGGCCTGGACGATGCACGCCCTGGCGGCCGTCGAGCGCGACCGCGCCCGGGTGGGAGAGGCCCTGGAGCTGCTGACCGAGTCCTTGGTCCTGCACCGCGCGGGCGAGTCCGTGCACGGCCAGGCGTGGGCGCACTTCCAGCTCGGTCAGCTCGGGCTGCGCATGGGTGACGTCCCGCGTGCCGAGGCCGAGCTGCGGGCGGCCCTGGAGCTGTACGGGCGGACCCGTGACGCCCGCGGTGAGGCCTGGGCGCTGACCCAGCTGGCCCGGGCGCTGCTGGTCGCAGGGGACGCTTCCCCGGCGGTGGAGGAGCTGCGCGGGGCGGCTGCGCGCCACCGGGACAACGAGGATGCGCGCGGCGAGGCCTGGACGCTGTACTACCTGGGGCAGGCCCTGGAGGAGACGGGCGACCTCGACCAGGCGGTCCGCGAGCTGGAACGGGCCCGCACGATGTTCTCCCGTATGCGGGACGTGTACGGGCTGGCCTGCGCACGCCACCACTCGGCCCGCGTCACCCGGGACCAGCGGGCGGCCCAGACGGGCTCGCTGCGCAACTCGGGCTTCGCCCGTCAGCTGCTCGTCGACGCCCGGGCCGACTTCCAGCGCATCGGCGTCGCCCACGGCGAGGCCTGGACGTGTCTGGAGCTGGCGGTCGTGGACGCGGGCAACGCCCGTACCCAGCAGGCGATGGCCCTGTGCGACGAGGCGGTGGAGCTCTTCGCGTCCTACGGCGACCGTCGGGGCGAGGACTGGGCCCGTTTCCTGCGTTGCACGCTCCTCCCCTACGCGGCCCCGGGCGGCATGGAGGTGGGTACGGCGGTGGCTCAGGAGGAACTGGCGCAGTTGTCCCGCGCGAGCCACGGCCTGCGTGACGACAAGCTGGACGACTACCTCGACGCGTACGGGCTGCTGCTGGAGCGGGGCGTCACCCTGGAGGCGGGCTGGCAGGCCTGGCGCCTCGGCATGGTGCCGAACCGGCATGCGCGGGAGGTGATGGGGGTGGCGGTGGAGCCGAAGGCGTAGGCGCCGCCCGGCGCGTGCAGGGTGTGTGTCGCCGGCGGCTCCCATGGCGGCGGCACACACCACGGGCGCCCCTCCCCCGTCGCCCATGGCACGCATCACGGGCGCCCCCCCGTCGCCCATGGCACGCATCGCGGGCGGCAGTCGTCGCCGACAGCACGCATCACGGCCGCCACCCGTCGCCCACAGCACGCATCACGGCCGCCAGCCGTCGCCCACGGCACGCATCGCGGGCGGCAGCCGTCGCCGCCCAGCGCGCCTCTTCGGACACGACACGCCAGGAGACAGCCGGGCTACCCGTCGGCGGCGGTCCCCGCCGGCCACCGACGGGTGGCGTTCCCCGGGTGGGGGCGTCAGCCCTGCTTCTTGCCGCCCTGGCCGGAGGGCTCCGCTTGCGCGGCTTCCGCTTGTGTCCGGGACGGCTCCGCCGCCGGCTGCTCCGGCTGCTCGGCCTCCGGGTCCGGGGCCTGGGCGAAGTCGACCCGGTTCATGTGCCGGCTCATGGACTTCATCAGGGCCCACACCGCCAGGGCCATCGCCGCGAAGACGATGAAGCCGAGGACGCCGGGGGTGACCTTGTCCTCGTCGACCTCCTTGGCGAAGGAGACGAGGTGCGTCATTGCCAGGCTTGCGCTTGCGCTCATGTCAGGCATTGTCGCGGATGCCCGCAAAGAGGTCGTCCTCGGGGAGGGAGGTATCGACGAGGGCCTTCGCCAGCTCGTACTCCTCCGTCGGCCAGACCTCCTGCTGGATCTCCATGGGCACCTTGAACCAGCCCCCGTCCGGGTCGATCTGCGTGGCGTGGGCGATCAGCGCCTTGTCGCGGATCTCGAAGAACTCGGCGCACGGGATGTGCGTGGTGAGGGTGCGCTGCTTCATGCCGAACTCCTCCCAGCGCTTGAGCCAGTCCCCGTAGGGGGACTCCAGCCCGCGGTCGAGCATCGCCTGGTGCAGGGCCTCGGTGCGCGGGCGGTTGAAGCCCTGGTTGTAGTAGAGCTTCTGCGGCTGGTAGGCGGGGCCGTACTCGGCCTCGGGGTACTTCTCGGTGTCCGCGGCCGACTCGAACGCCACCATGGAGATCTTGTGGGTCATGATGTGGTCGGGGTGCGGGTAACCACCGTTCTCGTCGTAGGTGGTGATCACCTGCGGCCGGAAGGCGCGGATCTTGCGCACCAGCTCACCGGCCGCGTGGTCCACGTCCTCCAGGGCGAAGCAGCCCTCCGGCAGCGGCGGCAGCGGGTCGCCCTCGGGCAGGCCCGAGTCGACGAAGCCGAGCCACTCCTGCTTGACGCCCAGGATCTCCCGGGCCTCGTCCATCTCCTTCTTGCGTACCTCGTGGATGTGCTCCTCGATGTACGCGTCGCCCTGGAGCTTCGGATTGAGGATGGAGCCGCGTTCCCCGCCCGTGCAGGTCACGACCAGCACGTCCACCCCCTCGGACACGTACTTCGCCATGGTCGCGGCGCCCTTGCTCGACTCGTCGTCGGGGTGGGCGTGAACGGCCATCAGTCGCAACTGGTCAGTCAAGACTCAATCCTCAGTAAGTCGGCGCCCGGTGTGCGTCGGCGCAATCAGCGGCTTCTATAGTGACCGAATCGGGGGGCGAATAATTCCGGGGCCCGGTCCTGGAGCCCCTTCCGGGACCTTCGTTCCGGCCCTGCCTGGAGGACGATCATGAGTTCGGCGAGCACGCGACTGCCCGAGGGCCGTTACGGCCGTTCCTCGGACGAGCGCGCCGACCGCACGCTCAAGGTCGTGGGCGCCGTCCTCGCGGTGGCACTGCTGGGGCTCGTCGGCTGGTTCGGCTACCACTACGTCGCCCAGAACGAGATCAGCGCCGAGGTGATCAGCTTCGAGCCGGGCAAGGAGTCCGTGCAGGTGCATCTGGAGGTCCGCAAGGACGCCGGCGCCGAGGGCTACTGCACCGTGCGCTCGCAGGCGGAGAACGGGGCCGAGGTGGGCCGGGCCGACTTCCGCTTCGACGGGGACGGGACCCGCATCGACAAGGTCGTCACGCTCCGTACGACCTCCCCGGGGACGACGGCCGAGCTGCTGGGCTGCCACGCCGGCTGACAACAACTCGGCGTCACCTGGAATACCTGGAGCCTGACCTGCATTGACGTGATTGTCGTCGCATATGTCCTCCCCCTCGGGCCCCTGAATTGTTAGGCTCGTGGTTTCGCCCTTCCGTGAAGGAACATTCTTCTGGGTAGGGCGATGCTTTGTATTCCCAGTACCTACGAGGAGCACCTGTGACCCAGACCAGCGAGAACGTCACCTGGCTGACCCAGGAGGCGTACAACAAGCTCAAGGCTGAGCTTGAGTACCTTACTGGTCCCGCGCGCGCGGAGATCTCCGCGAAGATCGCCGCGGCGCGCGAGGAGGGCGACCTGCGTGAGAACGGCGGGTACCACGCGGCCAAGGAGGAGCAGGGCAAGCAGGAGCTCCGTGTGCGCCAGCTCACCCAGCTCCTCGAGAACGCCAAGGTCGGCGAAGCGCCCGCGGCGGACGGTGCGGTGGCGCCCGGCATGGTCGTCACGATCGCGTTCGACGGTGACGAGGACGACACGCTGACGTTCCTGCTCGCGTCCCGCGAGTACGCGAGCTCCGACATCGAGACGTACTCGCCGCAGTCCCCGCTGGGCACCGGCGTGATCGGCCACAAGGTCGGCGAGGACGCGGAGTACGAGCTGCCGAACGGCAAGAAGGCCCTGGTGAAGATCCTCAAGGCCGAGCCGTACGAGGGCTGACCGGCCTCCCGGTCCCTGAAGTGCCCCCGGTGCCGCTGCGGCGCCGGGGGCTTCGTCATGCCGTCGCCGAGCGGTACTTGCGGACCGCCAGGGTCCGGAAGATCACCAGGATCAGGATCGAGTAGATCAGCGAGGCCCACACGGGGTGCTGCATGGGCCAGGCGTCGGACGGGGACTGGCCCGGGTTGGCGAACAGCACACGGCAGGCCTGGACCGTGGCGCTGAAGGGGTTCCACTCCGCGATGTGGCGCAGCCACGGGGTCATGTGGCTGGTGTCCACGAAGGCGTTGGAGATGAACGTGACCGGGAAGAGCCAGATCAGGCCGCTGGAGGTGGCCGCCTCGGGGGTCTTCACCGACATGCCGATCAGGGCGCCGATCCAGGTGAACGCGTAGCCGAGCAGGAGCAGCAGGCCGAAGGCGGCGAGGACCTTGGCGGCATTGGTGCTGCCGTCCGACCCGACGCGCCAGCCGACCATCAGGGCGACGACGGCGAGGACGACCAGGGTGAGGGCCGTCTGTACGGAGTCGGCGAGGGTACGGCCGGTGAGCACCGCGCCGCGCGCCATCGGCAGGGAGCGGAAGCGGTCGATGAGGCCCTTGTGCATGTCGTCGGCGATGCCGGCGCCGGAGCTGGCGGTGGCGAACGTGACGGTCTGCGCGAAGATGCCCGCCATCAGGAAGTTCTTGTAGTCGGCGGCACTGGTGCTGTCGCCGATCTGCATGGAGCCGCCGAAGACGTAGGTGAACAGCACCACGAACATGATCGGCTGGATCAGCCCGTAGATGATCATCTCGGGGATCCGGGACATGCGGATCAGGTTGCGCTTGGCGACGACCATCGAGTCCCGGATCGACTGGCTGACCGGGTTCGCGGCAGGCGCGACCCGCACGGTGTCGGTGACGGCGCTCACTGGGCGGCCTCCTTGTCGTTCTCCTGGTCCTTGATCTCGGCCACGTGCCCCGTCAGGGACAGGAAGACGTCGTCGAGGGTCGGCCTGCGCAGGCCGATGTCGTCGATCTCGATGCCGCGGGTGTCCAGTTCACGGATGACCTCGGCGAGGAGCTTGGCGCCGCCGGTCACGGGCGCGGTGAGCTTGCGCATGTGCTCCTCGACCGTGGTCTCGCCCTTGCCGAAGCCGGCGAGGATCTCGGCGGCGGACCGGATGTGCTCGCGCTGGTGCACCACGACCTCGACGCGCTCGCCGCCGGTGCGGGCCTTGAGCTGGTCGGAGGTGCCCTTGGCGATGACCTTGCCGTGGTCGACCACCGCGATGTCGTGGGCCAGGTGGTCGGCCTCCTCCAGGTACTGCGTGGTGAGCAGCAGGGTGGTGCCGCCGGAGACCAGTTGTTTGATGACCTCCCACAACTGCTGGCGGTTGCGGGGGTCGAGGCCGGTCGTCGGCTCGTCCATGAACATCACGGGCGGCGAGACGACCAGGGCCGCCGCGAGGTCGAGGCGGCGGCGCATACCGCCCGAGTAGGTCTTGGTGGGGCGGTCGGCGGCGTCGGCGAGGTGGAACTGCTCCAGCAGTTCGGCCGCGCGCGCCTTCGCCGCCTTCGCGCGCATCTGGTACAGCTGGCCGACCATCTGGAGGTTCTCCCGGCCGGTGAGGTATTCGTCGACGGCCGCGAACTGGCCGGACAGGCCGATGGAGCGGCGGACCGCGTCGGGCTGTTTGAGCACGTCGATGCCCGCGACGACCGCTCGCCCGCTGTCGGGCCGCAGCAGGGTGGTCAGGCAGCGGACGGTGGTGGTCTTGCCCGCGCCGTTCGGCCCGAGCAGGCCGAGGACCGTGCCCTCGGGCACGTCGAGGTCGACGCCGTCCAAGGCCTTTACATCACCGAAGGTCTTGACCAGACCTTCGGCATAGATGGCGCCTGGCATATGAGTCTCCACGTCTTCGGGGATGACCGGACGGATGTCCGGCGAGGCTTCTCACCCGACACACCATAACGCGATGTATCGCGTCTCACAATGAGTTTTAGCGCGTCACTCTCCGTGAGACGAAAGGATCTTCGACCGGCCTGGGAGCAGGCTCAGCCGATGACGGTGTAGCCCGCCTCGCGCAGCGCCTGACCCACCTCGGCGCAGTGCGCCGGGCCCTTCGTCTCCAGGTGCAGCTCGACCTCCGCCTCCGTGAGCCCGAGCCGTGGGTCGGTTCGCACATGGCTCACATCGAGGACGTTAGCGTCGACCACCGACAACGCGCCCAGAAGTGTGGCAAGGGCACCGGGCCGGTCCGTCAGCCGCAGCCGGACCGCCAGGTAGCGGCCCTGCGCGGCCATGCCGTGCCGCAGCACCCGCTCCATCAGCACCGGATCGACGTTGCCGCCCGACAGCACCGCGACGACCGGGCCCTCGAAGGCGCCGGGGTCGCTCAGCAGCGCCGCGACCGGGCTCGCCCCGGCCGGCTCCACGACCAGCTTGGCCCGCTCCAGGCACAGCAGCAGCGCGGCGGACAGCTCGTCCTCGCTGACCGTGCGCACCTCGTCGACCAGCTCGCCGACGATCCTGAACGGCACGTCGCCCGGCCGCCCTACCTTGATGCCGTCGGCCATCGTCGCGGGATTCTCCACCGACACCGGCCTGCCCGCGGCCAGCGAGGGCGGGTAGGCCGCCGCGCCCGACGCCTGTACGCCCACGACCCGCACCTCCGGGCGCAGCGCCTTCACCGCCACGGCGATCCCGGCGGCCAGCCCGCCCCCGCCGATGCCGACGAGGACCGTGCGCGCCTCGGGGCACTGCTCAAGGATCTCCAGGCCGACCGTGCCCTGGCCCGCGATGATGTCGGGGTGGTCGAAGGGGTGGATGAACACCGCGCCCGTCTCGGCCGCGTACTCCTGCGCGGCGGCCAGCGTCTCGTCGACCACCTGGCCGTGCAGCCGCACCTCCGCCCCGTAGTCCCGGGTGGCGCTCACCTTGGGCAGCGGGGCGCCCTTCGGCATGAACACCGTGGAGCGCACGCCCAGCAGGGAGGACGCGAGGGCGACGCCCTGCGCGTGGTTGCCGGCGCTCGCGGCGACGACACCGGCGGCACGCTCCTCCGGAAGCAGACCGGCGATCCGGACGTACGCGCCGCGCAGCTTGAACGACCCCGTCCGCTGGAGGTTCTCGCACTTGAGGTGCACCGGCGCACCGACCATCTGGGACAGGTGCCTGCTGCCCTCCATCGCGGTCACCCGCGCCACACCCGAGAGCATCTTCTGCGCGCCGCGCACGTCGTCGAGGGTGACGGTCCGAAAGGAGTCAGCCGTGCTGTAGCTCATGACTCCAGCATCGCAGTTCACAGGCGGGAACGGCCGTTGTGACCAACCTCCGAGACCCGCTTTGCGCAGCGCCGGTACGGCCTGCCCTCCGGCCGCGTACCCTGTCCCCCAATCTGCCAGCCCTCCACGAAGTGAGCCCCCGGCCATGCCCACAACACCTGAAATGTCGATGGACATGACGACCGTCGGTGACACCGGTCTCCTCGACACGCTGCAGCACGAGGTGGCGCTGTTCGCCCGCCGTGCCGAACAGACCCGGCTCGGCGGAGTCGGGCAGGTGCGCAACTCCATGGACCGCGCCGCCTACCTGCTGCTCAACCGCCTCGACAAGGAAGGCCCGATGGGCGTCAAGGCGCTCGCGGCGAGCATGGGGATCGACTCGTCGACGGTCACCCGGCAGGTGGCTCCGCTCGTCGACACCGGCCTGGTCAAACGCACCTCCCACCCCGAGGACGGACGCGCGGTGGTGCTGCAGCTGTCCCCGCGCGGGCAGGCCCGGCTGGAGGAAGTGCGCTCCTCGCGGCGTCAGTTGATGGCCGAGCTGACGCACGACTGGGAGCCCGACGAGCGCGAGGCGTTCTGCGACCTCCTCACGCGGTTCAACACCGCGCTGTCCTCCCGGATGTCGGCGCAGGGGGTCCCGGGGCCGGAGGCGCAGTCGGCATCCTGAGCGCCCGGCGGCCCGGCTCCTGACCGTGTCGGCGCGCCCCCCGGGCCCGCACACGGACGACCGGGCCCGCACGCGTGCGGGGCACCGGCCGACCGTTCGCGGCACTGGCCGACCGTTCGGAGCACTGCCCAACCGTTCGCGGCACCGACCGACCGTTCGGAGCACCGGCCGACCGTTCGCGGCACCGACCGACCGTTCGGAGCACCGGCCGACCGTTCGCGGCACCGACCGACCGTTCGGAGCACCGGCCGAGCCGTGCGCGGCTCTTGACCTCGGGGCCGCCCCTGGCCTGATATGAGACCGGGCCCCGTCGCGCGTGGCCGGGGCCCGCGTCCTCAGGGTCGCCGTCGGGCGGGAGGTGCGGTGCTGGAGCGGCATGCGTCCCGGGCAGCCCGTCGCGCCCGGGAGTTCGAGGCGTTCGTCGCGGGCGCGGCCGGGCGGCTGCTGCACGCCGCCACACTGCTCACCGCCGAGTCCCCCGACGACAACCCCCGCGCGCGGCGCCTGCTGACACGGTCGCTGGCGCACACGTACGCGTGCTGGGACCGGCTGCACGGCGAGGATCCGTACGACCGCACCCGCCGGCAGCTGGCCACCCGCTTCGCGCGCAGCGCCTGGCACCAGCACGGCGCACTCGGCCGCGCCCGGCCGCACCCCGCGAGCCCTCTGGCCCCGCTCACCCCGCAGGAACGGCTGATCCTGGTGCTCCGGCTCCACGAAGGTGTCGCCGAGGAGCAGGCGGCCGCCCTGCTCGGTCTGTCCCCGGAGCGCGTACGGGCGATCTGCCACCGGGCGACCTCGGCCCTGCTGCACCGCTCGCGGGGCCCGGCCCCGACGGTGACGGCGACGAAGGCGGTGCCGTGAGCCCGGCCGGCCGGAGGGCGGCATGAGCGGGAACGACCGCGAGGCGACCGTACGCAGGCTGCTGGAGCAGCCGGCGCGGCCGGTGCCGCCCGAGATCCACACGGAGGCGGTGCGCCGCGGCGGCCGCATGCTGCGACGCAGGACGCTCGCCCGCCGTCTCATGTGGCTGCTGCTGTGCGCGGCGGCCGTGGCGTTCACGGTGTGGGCGCTGACGGCCCGCCCATGGGTGGAGCCGCCGTCCGACACGACTCCACCCCTCACCGGCTGGTGACCCCGCCAGGGGCCGTACCGGTCTAGCCGAGCGCCTGCTTGAGGTCGTCCACCAGGTCCTCGGCGTTCTCGATGCCGACGGACAGCCGCACCAGGTCGGCGGGGACCTCCAGGGCCGAGCCGGCCACGGAGGCGTGCGTCATGCGGCCGGGGTGCTCGATCAGCGACTCGACGCCGCCCAGGGACTCGCCCAGCGTGAAGATCTTGGCGCGGTTGCAGACCTCGACGGCCGCCTCCTCGCCGCCCTCGACGCGGAAGGAGACCATGCCGCCGAACGACTTCATCTGCTTGGCGGCGACCTCGTGACCGGGGTGCTCCGGCAGGCCCGGGTACAGCACGCTCGTCACGCGCGCGTGCCGGGTGAGCATGTCGGCGACCTTGACCGCGTTCTCGCTGTGCCGGTCCATGCGCACGGAGAGGGTCTTGGTGCCGCGCAGCACCAGCCAGGAGTCGAAGGGCCCGGCGACCGCGCCCATCGCGTTCTGGTGGAAGGCCAGTTCCTCGCCGAGGCCGGCGTCACCGGTGATCAGGGCGCCGCCGACGACGTCGGAGTGACCGCCCATGTACTTGGTCAGGGAGTGCACGACGACGTCCGCGCCCAGCGACAGCGGCTGCTGGAGGTAGGGCGTGGCGAAGGTGTTGTCGACGACGAGGCGGGCGCCGGCGTCCCGGGCGACCTGCGCGACGGCGGCGATGTCGGTGATGCCGAGCAGCGGGTTGGAGGGCGTCTCCACCCAGACGACCTTGGTCTTCGGGGTGATGGCGGCCCGTACGGCGGCCGGATCACCGGTGTCGGCGACCGACCACTCGATGCCCCAGCGGGCGACGACCTTGGCGAACAGGCGGAACGTGCCGCCGTACGCGTCGTTCGGGATGACCACGTGGTCGCCGGGGCTGAGCAGCGTACGCAGCAGGCAGTCCTCGGCCGCCAGCCCGGACGCGAACGCGAGCCCGCGACGGCCGCCCTCCAGGGCGGCGAGGTTCTCCTCCAGCGCGGTCCTGGTGGGGTTGGCGCTGCGGCTGTATTCGTAGCCGCCGCGCAGACCGCCGACGCCGTCCTGCTTGTAGGTCGAGACCTGGTAGATCGGCGGGACGACCGCGCCCGTCAGGGGGTCGGCGGTGTTGCCCGCGTGGATCGCGAGCGTCTCGAAGTGCTGACTGATGTGCCTGTCGCTCATGAGCACCGAGGGTAGTGCGCCGGGGCGACGCGTGCCGGGGGACGGCGTGAGCCGGGGTTTTCCACAGGTTCCGGGAGCAGGTTGGCCAATTGTCGGCGTGGTCTGGTTCGCTTGTTGCATGGAGATTCTCTGGGTCCTGATCGCGCTGGTCATGCTGGGCTTCGTGCTGCTCCCCTTCCTGCGGCGCAGGCGCGGTGGTGCGATAGGGCTGGTCTCGCCCGACCACCCGGACGCGGCGGACCCGGCGAACTACGGCTTCGTCCTGGAGGAGGAGCTCGACATCCGCATGCCGGGCCCCGACCAGGACCTGCTGGACGTCCTGGACGTGGTGCAGCGCACGCAGGACTACCGCGCCGCGCAGCAGCTCCTGGCGGGCACGGAGACCGAGGGCGAGCGGCGCTGGCAGCGCGTCCAGGCCTTCGCGGGCGCCGCCTCGCTGGAGCTCTCGCGGCGGCCCGGCGGGGTGTCCGAGGCGCCGGGCGGGCAGTGGCTGCGCGTGTGGCGGTCCGAGGCGCCCAAGGACGCGGGCGGCGCGGCGGTGCACGCCGAGTTCCTGGTGCAGCAGGCCTGGCGTACGGCCACGCCCGGCACGGACGAGTTCCGGATCATCATGGAGGAGGCGAGGGCGGCGTGCGGTGAGGCGGCGCTGCTCGCCCCCGGTGACCCGATCCCGTACATCGTCGAGCTGTCGGTGGCCCGCGGTCTCGGCTACTCCCAGAAGGACTTCGAGCAGGTCTGGCTGAAGATCCTGGACCGCGCCCCGGCCCACATGGGGGCGCACCTGGCGGCGCTGCACTACTGGTGCGAGAAGTGGCACGGCTCCCGTGCGGAGGCCTACTCGTTCGCCGAGGCCGCGGCGGCCCGGGCGCCCCGGGGCTCCCTCCTCTCGGCGATGCCGCTGTTCGCGGTGTTCGAGCACCTTCCCGAGGTGACCCTCGTCGCGAGTTTCTGGCAGAGCGAGGTCGTCACGAAGGCGGTCCACGGCGCGTTGCACGCGGTGCACTCGGCCCGCCCCGACGACCCGATGCTGGCCCATGTCCGGCACATGCTGGTGTTCTTCCTGGTCCGCGGCGAGCGCTGGTCGGAGGCCATGAACCAGCTGGTGCACATCGACGGCCATGTGGGCGCCCTGCCCTGGACGCTGTCGGCCGACCCGGCGGCGGAGTTCGCGGTGTACCGGGCGCTGGCGGTGGCGGGCTACGAGGCGAACGGCGGCAGCCCGGCGAGCCTGCCGCACTGAACCGCGTCCGGGCCGCGGCGCGGGCCCGCCCGGGGCCCGCCGGAATTCGGGGCCGCACCTGCACGTTGCAGTGGGCGTCGCCCCGATTGGAGACCGCATGTTCCTGCACAGCCGTACGCCCCAGCTGCCGACTTCCGAGCAGGCGCTGCGAGGCCGCCCGGAGCCGGCGTTCACGGTCCCCGACCGCCACACCGTCCTCGGCAACCCGCTGCTCGGCCCCTACCCCGAGGGTCTGCAGACCGCCGACTTCGGCCTGGGCTGCTTCTGGGGCGCCGAGCGCACCTTCTGGCAGCTCCCGGCCGGCGTCTGGACGACCCTCGTCGGCTACCAGGGCGGCCACACCGAGAACCCCACGTACGAGGAGGTCTGCTCGGGCCTGACCGGCCACACGGAGGTCGTGCGCGTGGTCTTCGACCCGGAGCAGGTCTCGTACGAGCGCCTGCTGAAGACGTTCTGGGAGTCCCACGACCCCACGCAGGGCTTCCGCCAGGGCAACGACGTGGGCACGCAGTACCGCTCAGCGGTCTACACCCACACCCCCGAGCAGGAGGCCACCGCCAAGGCCTCCCGCGCGGCGTACCAGAAGGTCCTGACGTCCTCCGGCTACGGCGACATCACCACGGAGATCGTCACGACGGAGGGCCGCCCCTTCTACCCGGCGGAGGGCTACCACCAGCAGTACCTCGACAAGAACCCGGCGGGTTACTGCGGCATCGGCGGCACGGGGGTGTCCTGCCCGATCGGTGTGGCGAGGGCCGGTGGCTGACCCCGCGGGCTCCGCCGCGAGCTTCGGCGGCGGCTGGATCTTCGAGGAGGGACTGCGGCCGTTCTGCGAGACCATCGCGGAGTTCTCGGGCTGCGAGTTCGACGACTCGGACTGGCAGGCCGTCGGCAACGCCCTGCCCCACACCGACGTCGAGAAGCCCGATGGTTGGTACGACTACCCGCTCTCGGGCCGGGTGCCGCTGACGCTGCTGGTCGCGGACGACCCCGGCTCGTCCGTGGTCTTCGTGCGGGTCACGGGGAATCCCGACGACCGCACACGGGCACAGATCGAGGCGGCCCTGCACATCTTCAGCATGTACACCGTCCGCTGACGGCCCGCCTTCCGAGGACGGGGGGCTGCTGGGAGGGTGCGCGCAGCCAATAGGGTGCCCACGTGACTGCGCCCCTGAGTTCCGAGAGATCCCGTGCCGCGCTGCGGACATCCGCGCGGGTTTCCGCCGAGTTGCTGCTGGTGCTCGCCATGTCGGCCGTGGCGTTGTGGTTGCTGGGCCGGATGTGGTCCGTGGTGTGGCCGCTCGTGGTCGGGCTGCTGCTGACCACGCTGACCTGGCCCGCGGCCCGGCTGCTGCGTCGTCGCGGGTGGCCGCCCGCGCTGGCCGCGTCCGTGGTGACCGTGCTGTTCCTGCTGGTCGCCGCCGGTGTGGTGGCGCTGATCGCCGTGCCGGTGGCGTCCCAGTCCGGGGAGCTGACCGACGGTGTCGTGGAGGGGATCCAGCGGCTGCGCGAGTGGGCCGCCGGGCCGCCGTTGAACATCGGGGACGCACAGATCAACCAGGCCTTCGACAGTGCGGTCTCCCGCGCCCAGGAGGGCGTCGGCAGCATGGTGGGCGCGGTCGTCACAGGGGTGAGCACCGTGGTGAACGGTGTCGTCACCGCCGTCCTCGCGCTCTTCCTGATGTTCTTCTTCCTGAAGGACGGACCGCGGTTCCTGCCGTGGCTGTCCCGGCAGCTGCCCGGCCGGCTCGCCGCCGACGTGCCCACCGTGTGCGCCCGGAGCTGGGACACCCTGGGTTCCTTCGTACGGTCCCAGGCGGCCGTCGGCCTGCTCGACGCCGTCCTGATCGGGCTCGGCCTGTGGATCCTGGGCGTCCCGCTGGTGCTCCCGCTCGCGGTGCTGACCTTCGTCTCGGCGTTCGTGCCGATCATCGGCGCCCTGTTCGCCGGCTTCGTGGCGGTGCTCATCGCCTTGGTGTCCAACGGCCTGACGGACGCGTTGATCGTGCTGGCGATCATCGTCGTGGTGCAGCAGCTGGAGGGCAACGTCTTCCAGCCCATGATCCAGAGCCGTGGTCTGGGTCTGCACGCGGCCGTCGTCCTGCTGGCCGTGACGCTGGGCGGCAACCTGGCCGGCATCGTGGGCAGCCTGCTCGCCGTGCCCGTGGCCGCGCTGATCGCGGTGGTGTGGAACTACGTGCGCGAGCAGCTCGTCGATCCGGCGGGCGAAGCGGCGTCCGACGAGCCGGGCACCGCCGAGCCGGATGCCGGAGCGGCCGTCCCGTCGTAGCGGCCCGGCCGCGGCGGCCCGAGGTCACCGACGCGCGAACGGCCCCGCCCGGGTCGCGGGGCTCCTCCTCGCTTGCGAGTCTGCAGGCGAGAGGAGAACCGCCATATGAGTGCAGTCGCCGCGTCACCCGTTCGTCTGGAGGCGTCCGTCGATCCCCGCCTGTCCCGGTGGATGTGGCTGGTGAAATGGCTGCTCGCCATCCCGCATTACATCGTGCTGGTGTTCCTGTGGATCGCGTTCACCGTCGTGACGGTGATCGCCTTCTTCGCCATCCTGTTCACCGCCCGCTATCCGCGGTCGCTCTTCGACTTCAGCGTCGGCGTACTGCGCTGGAACTGGCGGGTCGGTTACTACGCGCACACCGCGCTCGGGACCGACCGGTACCCGCCCTTCACCCTCGCCGACGTGCCCGACTACCCGGCGCACTTCGACGTCGCGTATCCCGAGCGGCTGTCGCGCGGACTGGTCCTGGTGAAGTGGTGGCTGCTGGCGATCCCGCAGTACATCGTGGTCAGTATGTTCGTCGGGGGCGGCTGGGGCGGGGACGACTGGCGGGGCAGCGGGCTGCTGCCCTTCCTCTCCCTGGTCGCCGTCGTCATCCTGCTCTTCACCGCCCGCTACCCGCGGCACCTCTTCGACTTCCTGATCGGCCTCGCCCGCTGGGCGGCCCGGGTGACGGCCTACGTCACGCTGATGACGGACCAGTACCCGCCCTTCCGGCTCGACCAGGGCGGGCAGGAGCCCTCACCGGAGTCACCAGCGGCCTCACCGCCGCCACCAGCGGACCCACTGAGCAAGACCTGACCCCGCAAGGGAACAATCCGCAGCGGAACCGTTTCCTCCCGCCCTACGCTCCCTCGCATGGTTCTCAGACGAGCGTTACAGCTGATCATGGTCATCGCTCTGGCCCTCGCGGGGGCGGTCCAGGGCGGCGCGAGCACGGCACGGGCCGCGGAGCCAGGAACCTCGGACGGGCGGCAACTGCTGTTCTACAACCACGCCTACGGCGTGTTCGACCGGCAGACCGCAGACGCCATCGAGCACTCCTCCTACCTGCGGGACTTCGCCGACTTCCAGGTCCGCACCACGACCGGCTCCGGCGGGCAGACCTGGACCGGCCGCTATCTGATGGGGCGCGAGACCTACTTCGAGCTGTTCGGAGTGGGCGATGTACCGGGCAAGGACGGCACCCTCGGCTCCGCCGGCCTGGGCGTGTCCACCGAACGCGCCGGCGACCTGCCCACGGTGGTCGAGCGGCTGCGCGAGGCCGGGATCAGCGACCCGGTCGAGTTCCCGCAGACGCGCGACTTCGGCGACGGCGTCCCCGTGCCCTGGTTCGACGCGGTCTTCACCACCGACCAGTACGACCTCTTCGGCGCCTGGGGCATGGAGTACCGGCCGGAGTACTTCGCCGACCCGCGCAGCAACACCGAGCCCGCCTCCCACCCGGGTGACGTGGGCCGGGAGCGCTACCTGTCGGACGCCTACCGCGACCACCTGATGCGGGACGTGACCGGCATCCGGCTCGCGGTGACCGCACGCGACCTCGCCGCCACGGTGCCGCTGCTGAAGGCCGGCGGTTTCGCGGTCCGGTCCCTGCCGGACGGGGGCGTCCTCGCCAAGGGCGGCGGCACCACGATCCGGTTCGACTCCGTGCCCCTGGACCAGGTGGGTCTCAAGGAGGTCGAGATGGTGCTGAACCACCCGGTGTCGTACCGGCACGTGGAGCGGATCGGCCACTCGGCCCTCGTGGTCGGCCCGGGGTCGCGAGCGGTGTGGACCTTCGAGGACCAGGACCGGCCGAGCGCCGGGCAGGACCAGGGCCCAACGGCCTGACCGGCGCCCCGTACGGCGGCCTCGGCCCCGTCGCCCTTCAGCAGGTCCCCGGTGACGTACTCGGCGCCGTCCGCGGCGGGGCGGGCGCTGCGGGTGAGGATCCGCAGGTCGTTGACGGACGCGCGCAGCAGCGGGACGACGTGCGCTCCCAGGGTGCCCGTGCCGCCGGTGACCAGGATCGGTGATGTCATGACTGGGCCCCAGCTCTTCGTCGGCTTCGTCAGCGCTGTGGGGTGTTTCGTCATCGCTGTCGGGCGTCTCGTCGGCGCTGTCGGGCGTTTCGCCTTCGCCGGTATGGCGGGCGGCGGCGCGACGATGTGACGAGCCGGGGTGCGGGCGGGGTGCGGGCGGCTCAGCCGCCGCTGCCGTAGGGCCTCGTGATGATCTCCAGGCGGTGGCCGTCGGGGTCGTCGAAGTAGGCCCCGCGGCCGCCGTCGTTGTGGTTGATCTCCCCGGGGCGGCTGTGGAACGGATCCGCCCAGTAGGTCAGGCCGGCCTCCTGGATGCGGCCGAAGATCTCGTCGAACTCGTCCTCCGAGACGAGGAAGGCGTAGTGCTGCGGCGTGATGGCTCCGGGGCTGTCCATGAAGTCGAGCGTCACGCCGTTGGAGATCTCGACCGGGAGGAACGGGCCGTAGGGCGGACTCACGTCGAGCCCCAGGAGGTCGGCGAGGAATCGGGCCGATGCGCGCTTGTCGTGGGCGACGACGATGGTGTGGTTCAGCTGCACGGTCATGACGGGCCTCCCCTGACGTACCCGGCGAACCCCTGTGGTGCACTCCCCCACGTGTACCCCGCGTGTGGCCCGCCGTGCATCCCGAAAGCCCTGAGGGCCCCGGCACGCGGCCGGGGCCCTCAGGGCTGCTGCACACAGGGGGAGGTCAGATCGTCGCCGTGTCGATCACGAACCGGTAGCGCACGTCGCTGGCCTGGACCCGCTCGTACGCCTCGTTGATCTGGTCGCCGCGGATCAGCTCGATCTCGGCGCCGAGGCCGTGCTCGGCGCAGAAGTCCAGCATCTCCTGGGTCTCGGCGATACCGCCGATCATGGAACCGGCGAGGGTCTTGCCACCGCCGATCACCGAGAAGAGGTTGAGGGAGACGGGCTCCTCGGGGGCGCCGACGTTGGCCAGCGTGCCCTCGGTCTTCAGCAGCGACAGGTAGGCGTTGAAGTCCAGCGGGGCGGACACCGTGGACACGATCAGGTCGAACGTACCGGCCAGCTCCTCGAAGGTCTTCGGGTCGCTGGTGGCGTAGTAGTGGTCCGCGCCCAGCCGCAGGCCGTCCTCCTGCTTGCGCAGGGACTGCGACAGCACGGTCACCTCGGCGCCGAGCGCGTGGGCGATCTTGACGCCCATGTGGCCGAGGCCGCCCAGACCGACGATCGCGACCTTCTTGCCGGGGCCGGCGCCGAAGCGGCGGAGCGGGGAGTAGAGGGTGATGCCGGCGCAGAGCAGCGGCGCGGCGACGTCGAGGGAGAGGCCGTCGGGGATGCGCACGACGAAGTTCTCGTCGACGACGACGTTCTGCGAGTAGCCGCCGTAGGTCGGCTCGCCGTCACGGCCGATGCCGTTGTACGTCGGGACGTTGCCCCGCACGCAGTACTGCTCGCGTCCGGCCTTGCAGTTCTCGCACTCGCGGCAGGAGTCGACCATGCAGCCGACGCCCACGCGGTCGCCGACGGCGAACTTCGTGACGCCCGGGCCGACCGCGGAGACGACACCGGCTATCTCGTGGCCGGGGACCATCGGGAAGATCGCCTCACCCCAGCCTTCCTGGGCCTGGTGGATGTCGGAGTGGCAGATGCCGGCGAACTTGATGTCGATCAGGACGTCGAACTCGCGGACCTCGCGGCGCTCGATGGTGGTGCGCTCCAGCGGGGCCTTGGGGGCGGGAGCGGCGTACGCAGCAACAGTGGTCATGCCGGGGGTTCTCCTAGCGGGGTTGTGTGCCCGGCTGCCTTCTGGATCTTCTCGACCGGGCACGATCACCAGCGTGCCCGACTTCCGAGGTCTCACCCAGACCACCGTTTTGCGTACGCACACGGTGCGTACCACTGGCGGGGTCAGGCTGGTGTGCGTACGACCGTGAATACTGGAACGCATGGACGAACAGCCCGAACCCGCACAGACGGCCGGCGGCGGCCTGGACCGGCGCGCCGAGCTCAGTGAGTTCCTGCGCACCCGGCGGGCCCGGCTGAAGCCCGAGGACGTGGGGCTGCCCGACTTCGGGCGGCGGCGTGTGCCCGGGCTGCGCCGCGAGGAGCTGGCGCAGCTGGCCGGGGTGTCCGTGGCGTACTACACGCGGCTGGAGCAGGGCAACGGCCGCAACGTCTCGGCGGAGGTGCTGGACGCGATCGCGCGGGCCCTGCGGCTGAGCGACGCCGAGCACGCGCACCTGATGCATCTGGCGAAGCCGAAGCAGCACAAGAAGAAGCCGGTGACACGCGGCCAGCAGGTGCGGCCGACGCTGCGGCATCTGCTGGACTCGATCGAGGGGGTCCCGGCGTACATCGTCGGACGCCGCTCCGACATCCTGGCCTGGAACCGGATGGCGTCGGCCCTCTTCGGCGACTGGGCGGAGGTGCCGGCCCAGGAGCGCAACTGGGCGCGGATGGTGTTCCTGAGGCCGGAGTACCGCGAGCTGTACCTGGAGTGGGAGCAGAAGGCGTCCGACATGGTCGGCTATCTGCGCATGGACGCGGGCTGCCACCCGGACGACCCGCGGCTGTCGGCGCTGGTGGGCGAGCTGTCGGTGAAGAGCGAGGACTTCCGCCGCCTGTGGGCCGCCCACGACGTCAAGGAGAAGAGCTACGGCGTCAAGCACATGCGCCATCCCCTGGTCGGCGACCTGACCCTGTCCTTCGAGACGTTCCGTCTGGTCGACGACGCCGAGCAGTCCCTGATCACGTACCACGCGGAGCCGGACACCCCGTCGGCGGAGGCCCTGCGGCTGCTGGCGAGCTGGGGGACGGACGCGACGCGCTCCGGGACCAGGGCGTCGACGTCGTCGGAGTAGGCGGGCCGGCGTATCAGTCCGCTGCGCCGAGGTCCTCCCGCATCAGCCTCCGCATCGCGGACAGCCTCGGCCCGGCCTCCTTGAGCGCGCGAAGAGCCCCCTCCGCGCTCTCGCCGGCCCGGGTCACGCCCCGGTCGAGCCGCTTGACCGAGGTCCCCGCGGCGGTCGTGCGAGGACCCTGCTGACGCGGCGGGCCCGCCGGAAGCCGAAGCTCCCGACGGGCCGTCAACGTGCTTGCACTACGGCTTGCTTGCCGCAGGTGCTACTTGCCGTAGTACGCGTTGTAGATCGAGATCGTCGACTTGTTGCCCTTCTTGTCGGCGATCTTGGCGTGGAAGGAGATGCCCTTGCCCTTCGCCGGGTTCTTCACGCTCACCTTGCCGTCCTTGACGGTGAGCTTCTTCCAGGTCTTGCCGTAGTCGTACGAGACGTAGACCGACAGCGACTTCAGGTTGCTGCCCTTGGCCGCGCCCTCGACGGTGACCGGGACCTTGACGGTCTTGTCGGCCGGGGCCTTGCTGTCCAGACCCGTGGCCGCGTGGAAGCGGGCCGTGGAGACGGGCAGCTTGGTGATGTCGCTGGTCTTCTTCGAGCGGAAGGTCCAGCTGGCGTCGACCCGGGTGGAGGCCGCCGCGACCTTGACGCTGCGCTTGACCGACGTCGTCAGCTTGTACGCGGCGTCACCGGCCGGCACCTTGAACTGCTTGTCGCCGAAGAGCGGGTCGTCGTTGCTGCCGACCTTGGTGCCGTTGCGGTAGAGGGTCGTGTCGACCGCGGAGAACTTCGAGTAGCCCACGTTGCCCTTGCCGTCGGCGAACAGCGGCAGGGAACCGTAGATCTGGTTGCCCTCGCGGAAGACCCCGAAGTCACCGCTCAGACGCGGCCCGAAGACGGCCGTGTTGACGGTCTTGGAGTAGCTCTTGCCCGCGGCGAACTTGTGCGTGCCCATCGCGTAGGCGGCCTCGTCGACCGGGAACCCGTCCGCGTCCACACCGCCGGACTGGGCGAACTCGAGCTGCCACTGCACGCCGCCCTGGGCGGACAGGTGCAGCGTCCGGGTGCCGGGCAGGGTCTGCGGGATGCCGATCGAGGAGGCGCCGGAGCTCCACGGCATCCAGCCCACCGCGTTGATCGCGCCCTTCTTGCCGCTCGCCGAGGCGCCGAGGCCGGCCTTCACCGTGGCCAGCTCGCTCGCCTTGTAGTGCTTGGTGAAACCGGTGGCGAGCTGCTTGACCGGGCCGCCGGCGATGACGTCGTACTCCTCCTTGTCGCCCTTGGACCAGTGGCCGTCCCACTGCTGGGTCACCGAGCCGTCGGTGATCTGCGGGCCGACGTGGGCGCTGCGGAACTTGTCGTAGGAGTCCAGCCACCAGCCGAAGCCCCAGCTGCTGTCACCGGATTCCACCGTGTAGTCGGCCGAGGCGAACTCCGACTTGACGCCGGTGGCCGGGACGGTGATGTCCACCGGCTTGGCCTTGCGGGCGTCCAGCGTGACCGTCGTGTTCTTGGTGAGGTTCAGCTTGGGCTGGGCGAGCCAGTCGACACCCTCGAACGTCTGCGGGTCGTCGCCCACGAAGACGCTCGTGTTGAGGATGTAGGTGCCCTTGGGGAGGCGGGCGGTGACCGTGCCGTCCTCGTCGTACGGCATGGCCCCCTTGCCCTTGCCCAGGCCGGCTATGCCGGTCAGGTCGGCGTTGTAGTTCTTCGCCGCCTTGCCGTCGCGGTCCAGGAACTTCAGCGTCACGTCGTACGACTCGACCTCACGCTGCACCGCCGCCGCCGTGCGGACGGTCTGCCCGTCGCCCGTCGCCGTCACGTACGCCGAGTACGCGCCGTCGACGGTGCCGCCCAGCTTGGTGTCGACGGTGAACGGCACCGAGGCCTTGCCGCCGGCCGGGACCGTCACCGAGGTGGCGCCGAGTTTGAAGAAGCCGGCCGGGACGGCCTGGCCCTTCGGGTTGGTGGCCGTCGACGAAAGCTTCAGCGTGACGTCCTTCGTACCGAGGTTGCGGTACGTCAGCTCCTTGGTGACCGGCTTGTCGTCGGTGTGGGGCCACTGCTGCACCCCGAAGCTCACCGAGGCCGGATCGGCGATCACGGACTGCTTGATGGCCTTGTCGACCTGGATCCGGCCCGAACCCTGCTGGAACGGGGTGTACTTGCCGCCCTTGGTGGAGCCGGTGAGGGCGCCCTTCAGCTCGGCGTACTTCCAGTCCGGGTGCTGCTGCTTGAGGATCGCCGCCGCGCCCGCGACATGCGGGGTCGCCATCGACGTACCGGAGATCGTCATGTAGCCGGCCGGCTTCTCGCCGACCTCCTGGGCTATCTGGTTGCCGGGGGCGGAGGCCGCCGTGATGTCCACGCCGGGCGCGGTCACGTCCGGCTTGAGGGCACCGTCCATGCCGGGACCGCGGCTGGAGAAGTCGGCGAGCTTGTCCTTGTCGTCGACCGCGCCGACGGTCAGGGCCGCGGCGGCGCTGCCCGGGGAGCCGATGGTCTGCTCGCCGAAGTCGCCCTCGTTGCCCGCCGCGATGGCGAACAGGACGCCCTTCTCCTCGGACAGCTTGTTCACCGCCGCTTCCAGCGGGTCGATCGCGGGCGTGTCGCCGCCGCCCAGGCTCAGGTTGACGACGTCGGCGCCCTCGGCGACGGCCCACTCCATGCCGGCGACGATCTCGGAGTCGCTGCCGAAGCCGCCGTCGTCGAGGACCTTGCCGTTGAGGATCTTCGCGCCGGGCGCGACACCCTTGTACGTGCCGCCTGACTTCTTGCCGGTGCCGGCCGCGGTGGAGGCGACGTGCGTGCCGTGGCCCACCTTGTCGGAGGCGTCGGGCGCGGTGGTGAAGTTCTTGGCGCCGACCACCTGACCCTTGAGGTCGTCGTGGGTGGCGTCGACACCGGTGTCCAGGACGGCGATCTTGGTGCCCTTGCCGTCGTAGCCGGCCGACCACGCCTTGGGCGCGCCGATCTGCGGGACGGACTTGTCGAGGCTGGCCTTGCGGACGCCGTCGAGCCAGACGTGCGCGATACCGGAGGCGGTCTTCTCGCCGTTGGTGACCGCGTCCCAGAGCTCGGGCGTGTCCTTCTGCGGCGTCTGCACCGCGTCCGCGTTCACGGACTTCAGCGCGCGGCTCAGGGTGCCGGCCTCGCGGACGTCGGCCTTGGTGGCGGCGGCGCTGCCCTGGTAGCCGACGATGACCTTCAGGCCCTTCTTCTGGGCCTTGCGGGTCGCGGACTTGTTCAGCTCGGTGACGTCGAAGAGCCGCTGGTCGAGCTTGCCCGTGGCGACCAGGCGGGCGGCGTCGGCCGGGATGACGAGGGTGTGGCCGTCGACCTTGCGGACCTGGGCGGGTACGTTCTCACGGCCCTTGGCGTGCTCCAGGCCGATGACACGGCCCTTGGCGTCGAGGACGACCCGGTCGCCGGTGATCAGTGTGATGCGGTGCTTGGCGGTCAGGGACGCCGGCTTGGCGGCCGCTGCCGCCTGCTCGCCGTTGGCCGACGCCGGGCTGGTCATGCCCGCCGCCAGGGCCACGGCCGCCGCTGTGGCGACCGTGGCCGCGCACGCCCTTTTCACTTGTCTGCGCAAGTTTCCCCCTTGCAGAAGAACCGGGTGAATTCCCCGTTCACCCGGCCGGGGGTGGTCTCGTACGCATGCACGTACACCCCCCGGAATACGCAGTATGCCGAGGGGTGATCAGGTGCTCAATAGATGAGAGGAAGGCAAGAAATCCGTCGGCCGACTGTTACAAGGCCGTCGGAACTCCGTTACAGGGAGCGGTGGTTACGCACGCGCGTTCTCCTTGACGGTGATCCGGCCCTTGCGGATCGTCGCCAGGCGCGGGGCCTTCCGCGCTGTCGCCGAGTCGTGGGTGACCATCACGAAGGTCAGGCCGAGCTCCTCCCACATGCGTTCGAGTACGTCCATGATCTCGTCGCGCATGGATTCGTCGAGATTTCCGGTGGGTTCGTCGGCGAGGAGCACTTTCGGCTGTTTCACCAGGGCCCGGGCGATGGCCACGCGTTGTTGCTGACCACCGGACATCTCGCCGGGCAGATGGGCGAGGCGCTCGCCGAGGCCGACCGACGGCGCAACTCGCGCCTCAGGTAGGTGAAGAACATGGCCGCAAGCTGGGGACGGTCTGTGATGAGGGCTTGAGCCACGCCTGAGAGGTGGATGAGAACAGCCGAAAGGCCGCCGCCCACCCCTCGTCCGAGGTGGGCGGCGGCCTTTCGTCAGCAAAGCGGTGAGAACCGGCGCGCCGTCAGACCGCCGAACCGGCCTTCCAGTCGGCCCAGCTCATGTTCCAGCCGTTGAGGCCGTTGTCCGGCGCGATCGTCTTGTCGCCGGTGTTCTCGACGACCACCACGTCACCGAGGATCGAGTTGTTGAAGAACCACGCGCCCGGGGTGTTCGGGTCGTCGGCGCCCTTGGCGTCCTGCAGGCCGACGCAGCCGTGACTGGTGTTCACGCTGCCGAAGATGGACTTCGCGCCCCAGTAGTTGCCGTGGATGAACGTGCCGGAGCTGGACAGGCGGATGGCGTGCGGCACGTCCTTGATGTCGTACTCGCCCTTGCCGTCGTCGTCCGTGAAGCCCACGGTCGCGCCGTTCATGCGCGTCTCCTTGAACTTCTCGGACATCACCATGACGCCTTCGTAGGTCTTGTTCTCGGGCGAACCGGCGGAGATCGGGATCGTGCGGACGACCTTGCCGTCCTGCGTGATCTTCATCTTCTTGGTCTTCGCGTCGACGTACGAGACCTGGTTGCGCCCGATCTTGAAGGTGACCGTCTTCTGCTGGACGCCGAAGACGCCCTTGGCTCCCTCGACGCCGTCGAGCGCGAGCTTCAGCGTGACGGTGGAGCCTTCCTTCCAGTAGTCCTCGGGCCGGCAGTCCATGCGGTTGGCGTTGAACCAGTGGCAGGCGACCTCCTGGCCGCCGGTCGTGCTGACCTTGACGCCCTTCTGGACCGCCGCCTTGTTGGTGATCGCCTTGTCGAAGTTGATCGAGACCGGCATGCCGACGCCGACGGTGGTGCCGTCGTCCGGCGTGAAGTTGCCGATGAAGCTGTTGGCCGGGGAGACCGTGGTGAACGAGGCGTTCTCGTGGGCGACGCGCCCGTCGGAGTCCTTCGCCTCGGCCGCCAGCTTGTAGGTGGTGGACCGCTCCAGCTGCGTGGTGGGCTTCCAGCTGGTCTTGTCGGCGGATATCTGGCCGCTCACCTCGGTGCCCTCGGACGTCGTCATCTTGACGTCCGTGAGCGTGCCCTTGCTCACGGTGACGGCGGCGGAGTTGTTGATGGAGGCGTTGTCGGAGCCGTCCTCGGGTGTGATCTTGATCTGGGCCTCGGAGGTCTTCTTCGCCGCGGCCTCGTCGACCTTCGACTGGGAGCTGTCGCCTCCGTCTCCCCCGGAGGCGCTGTCGTCGCCGCCGGAACACGCCGAGAGCATCAGCACTCCGCCGAGCAGTGCGGACGCGACCGTCAGGCCCTTGCGCCGCTTACTGACCGTCATCACACGCTTCTCCATCGTTGCCGATTTCCCCAAACCCCGAGTGTCCCCGTCAGAAACCTGAGTGCCCCCGTCGGGACCCGTGAGTCCTCGCCGGGACTCGTAAGTCCTCGCCAGGACTCGTGAGTCCTCATCCGGAACTTTCAACGCTACGACCGGTTCATCCGGTTCCCCAGGTCGCGCAGGTGTGGGGATCACCACGTCCGTGACGGACGTGGCCGGTCGATACGGGTGCGGTCGGTGCGTCGGTTGAGACGCGAAGACCCCGGGCGGCGGTTGCCGCCCGGGGGCACGACTTCCCGGACAGCTCAGCCGTCGCTGTCGTCGCCATCATCCTCGTCGAGGTCCCAGTCCGGCGAATCGGGGTCGTAGTCGACCCGCTCGCTGCTCCAGGAGGCCTGCTGGAGTTCCACCCCGGGCACCTCGCTCACCAGGTCGAAGGGGTCCACGAGGTAGGCAAGGGCTTCCGCCGTGTCGTCCGTCACAGCGCTCTCGGCGTGGGCCCGCTCCGCCGCGGGCATCTCCGCCTCGTCGGCGATCCGGCGCAGCGCGGACTTGGTGACCGCGTCCACGTCGTTGACCTCGAGAACGAGTTCCACCCGAAGCCGTACAAAACGTGATGTCTCTGGAGTGCTCATGGCGCGAGCGTACGTCCGGGCCCTCCCGTGACTTTCCCGTGACCCGCGACTTTCACTAACATCGCCCCACACGGCCAATTCGCCGACGTCACAAGGGGATCGATATTCCGTGTCATCCGCTCGCCGCCCGTTGCTGACCGCCACCGCCGCGGCGTCCCTGCTGGGCGCCATGTGGTTCGTCCCGTCCGCGAACGCGACGCCGGACTCCCCGGTGAGAGACGCCGTCTCGACGAGCCCGTCACCGCAGGTCACGGAGCAGGCCCGGATCGCGGCCACGACCGCCGACGCCTCCGTCACCGGCGCACGCCTCGCCGACACCGGCACCTTCGACAGCACCCCGTACGTGCTCGGCGGGACCTTCTGCCTGACGCTGGGCGCCGGGTTCGTCGTGTACTCGGTGCGCCGGGAACGCCTGGGTCTCTGAGGGTCGTTGAGAAGGGGCCCCGCCTCAACGACAGGGCCCCTTCTCTGCCCTACTGGAGCGGCCCGGTGACCTTCTCCACCGCGGCCAGCAGCCGTCCGTCGCGCACGAACGCGTCCGCCGCGGCGAGATCGGGCGCGAGGAACCGGTCCGGTCCGGCTCCCTCGACTCCGGCCTCCCGTGCGGCGTCGATGGCCGCCCGCGTCGCGGGCGCCGGGGTCAGTCCCTCGCGCAACTCCACTGCGCGCGCGGCGGCGTAGAACTCGATGGCGATCACGCGCGTGAGGTTGTCGACGGCCGTGCGCAGCTTGCGCGCCGCCGACCAGCCCATCGAGACGTGGTCCTCCTGCATGGCGGAGGACGGGATCGAGTCGGCGGACGCCGGCACGGCGAGCCGCTTCAGTTCGCTCACCAGCGCGGCCTGCGTGTACTGAGCGATCATCAGACCCGAGTCCACACCGGCGTCGTCGGCGAGGAACGGCGGCAGGCCGTGGCTGCGGTTCTTGTCGAGCAGCCGGTCGGTGCGCCGCTCGGCGATCGAGCCGAGGTCGGCGGCGGCGACGGCCAGGAAGTCCAGGACGTAGGCGACGGGCGCCCCGTGGAAGTTGCCGTTGGACTCCACCCGGCCGTCGGGCAGGACGACGGGGTTGTCCACGGCGGACGCCAGCTCGCGGTCGGCGACCAGCCGGGCGTGGGTCATGGTGTCCCGGCCGGCGCCGGCGACCTGGGGGGCGCAGCGCACCGAGTAGGCGTCCTGCACGCGCGGGGCGTCGTCCTGGTGATGCCCGGTCAGGCCCGAGCCCTTCAGCACGGCCAGCATGTTGGCGGCGCTGGCGGCCTGGCCCGGGTGCGGCCGGATGGCGTGCAGCTCGGGCGCGAGGACCTTGTCGGTGCCGAGCAGGGCCTCCAGCGACAGGGCGGCGGTGACGTCGGCGGACCGGTAGAGCGTCTCCAGGTCGGCCAGGGCCATCACCAGCATGCCGAGCATGCCGTCGGTGCCGTTGAGGAGGGCCAGGCCCTCCTTCTCGCGCAGTTCGACCGGCTGGATGCCGTGCGCGGCGAGGAGTTCGGCGGCCGGGCGCACGACACCGTCGGGGCCCTCGGCGTCGCCCTCGCCCATCAGCGCGAGCGCGCAGTGGGAGAGCGGCGCGAGGTCGCCGGAGCAGCCGAGGGAGCCGTACTCGTGCACGACCGGGGTGATCCCGGCGTTGAGGAGGTCGGCCATGGTCTGCGCGACCTCGGGCCGGACGCCGGTGTGCCCGGAGCAGAGGGTCTTCAGCCGCAGGAACATCAGGGCGCGGACGACTTCCCGCTCCACGGCCGGGCCCATCCCGGCGGCGTGCGAGCGGACGATGTTGCGCTGCAGCTGCGCGCGCAGCTCCGGGCTGATGTGCCGGGTCGCCAGGGCACCGAAGCCGGTGCTCACGCCGTACACGGGGTCCGGCTTGGCCGCCAGCGCGTCCACGATCTCGCGGGCCGCGGCGAGGGCGGCCACGGCCTCCTCGGAGAGCTCGACGCGGGCGCCGCCGCGCGCCACGGCGAGCACGTCGGACGCCGTCACCCCGGCCGTCCCCACCACCACAGTGTGCATATCCATATTCAGGAGCGTACGCAGTGAATTCGATGATGTCACCACTGGGGGCGGCCTTCACCCCTTACCGAATGCGTCACACCGCCCGGCCCGGAGGCAGAGCGCGTCCCGGATCAGAGCGCCGTACGGGAGCAGGGCGCCGTACGGGGTCAGGAGCCGTACGGGATCAAGGAGCCGTGCGGGATCAGGGTGCGTGCCGACCCCGGAACCGCCGGCGCTCACCGCCGGCCTCCTGGGACGGTTCGTCCGCGAGCCGCACGACGGGATCGTCGGGCCCGGCGCGCCCCGCGACGACCGGCCTGGCCGCCCGCTCGGCCTTGGCCCGGTACTGGGCGGCGTCGGCGAGCCGGAACAGCCGACGGGCGGAGCGCACCGGCCCGATCGGGTCCTCGGTGGAGGCGACTCCGCAGGCCACCCCGTCCCCGAGCTCCAACTCGGCGGCCCTGCGGCACAGTTCGTCGGCCGCCTTCACGACCTGGTCGGCGGGCGGCCCGACCGCGAGCAGACAGAACTCGTCCCCGCCCAGCCGCGCGGCCAGCGCCCCCGGCAGCATGGCCCCGCACAGCGACAGCACCGATCCGAACCGCTCCAGGAGCCGGTCGCCGGCGGCGTGCCCATGGGTGTCGTTGACCCGCTTGAGCCCGTTCAGATCGCAGACGACCAGACTCACCACCGCGTCGTCCCGGCGGTGCCGCTCGATCGCCCGCTCCAGTCGTACGTCCACGGCGCGGCGGTTGGCGAGCCCGGTGAGGGAGTCGGTGAAGGCGAGCCGCCGGACCTCCTCCAGCCGCTCGGTCTGGGCGATGCCGGCGGCCACGACGGAGGCCAGGACGGTGGCGAAGTCGGCGTCGTCCCGCCCGAAGACGGCCTCACCGACCGGGCGTGCGACATACAGTTCGCCCCAGGCCCGCCCGTGCAGCACGATGGGCGCGACCACGCAGCAGCCGCGACCGCGGCGCCGCAGGGTGGCGACCCGCTGATGGCAGTACCCGGGCCGTCCCGCGGCGGGCCCCTCGGCGGTCTCCACCCACGCGTCGGGCTCCCCGCCACCGGCCCACTGTTCGTGCAGGAACTCGGTGATCTCCGCGAACTGGTGCACCGGGTAGGCCTCGTCCTCCGGGAACTCCTCCTCCCCCTCCGCCAGCTCGCCCACGTTCACCAGGACCCGCAGCCGCCCGAGCTCGCGCTCCCACACCGACAGCGCGGCGAAACTCCCGCCCAACGCCCGGCACGCCCCGGCCGCCGCGGCGCGCCACGCCTCACGTGACCCGTGCGCGGCCGCCATCCCCTGAGCCAACGCGACGACGGCCGCGAGCCGTCTGTCCTCACCCATCCCTCCAGGCTAGGGAGTTTCCAGCCAGACTGACCTGTTTACGACGCGAACGGGGACGACGATTTCGCCCGGCTCCCTTCGGCCGCTACTCCCCCGGCCACTGCGGCTTACGCCGCTCGTTGAAGGCCGCGACCCCCTCCGCCCGGTCACCCGAGAAGGCCGTCGCCCGCCACGCCGCGTCCTCGACCTCCAGCCCGGCCCGCAGGTCAAGCCCCTGCCCGAGCCGCAAGGCCCGCTTCGCCGCCCGCAGGCCCACCGGCGAGTTCCCGGCGATCCGCGCCGCCAGCGCCAGCGCCTCCTCCCGGTCCCGCCCCTCTTCGACCAGCTGATCGACCAGCCCCAACTCGCCCGCCTCGACGGCCTCCACCCGTCGCGCGGAGAAGATCAGTTCGGCCGCCCGCGCCGCCCCGACGCGCCGCGGCAGCAACTGCGTGCCCCCGCCCCCGGGGATCACCCCGACCGACACCTCCGGCAGCCCCACCACCACCGTCCGGTCCGCCACGATCACGTCGCACGCCAGCGCCAGCTCGAACCCGCCGCCGAGCGCGAACCCGTGGACCGCCGCCACCGTCGGCACCGGCAGCTCCAGCACGCCGGTGTACGCCCCCCGCGTCACCGGCCGCTGCCGCAGCAGATCCGCGTCGCTGAAGGAGTTCCGCTCCTTCAGATCCGCCCCGACACAGAAGGCCCGCTCATGCGTCGAGGTCAGCACGACCGCCCGTACGTCCCGGTCCTCCCCCAGCGCCGCACAGGCCCCGGCGATGGACCGCGCCATCTCCGTCGACACCGCGTTCATGGCCTTCGGCCGGTCGAGGACGAGCTCCGCGACATGCCCCTGCTCATGCCGCCGCACCAGCACGAACTCCCCGAACCGTTCCTCACTCATGACACCCTCCGGTTAACGCGGGTTAACAAGGTCGACGCTTCGATCATCGCAGCCGCACCCGGCCCGCGAAAAGGGCGGACTCGCCCTGCTTCCACCACCCCCCGCCCACCCGTTCGAGTGACATCACCCCAACCCCGGCCCAACCGCCCATGGGAGCGCATAGCGTGCGTCCCCCACGGCGCACAGGGGGCGCGGGTGCTGCGGGGAGGGACCGTTTCGGGGAGGGACCGCGATGACGACGAACACGCCGGCGAGGCCGCGAGGGGACGCCGGAGCCGCCACGGCACCGCCCCGACGTGAGCCCACGCCCGGCCGGGCCACGACGGCACCACCACACCGCCCTGACCCCGGGCCCCATCAGGCCACGACGACACCACCACACCGCCCTGACCCCGGGCCCCACCAGACCACGACGACACCACCACACCGCCCTGACCCCGCACCCCACCAGACCACGACGACACCACATCGGCGTGAGCCGCCCGTGCCCCACGAGCCGGCCCCGGCCGGGACCGGCCCCTTCGCGCCCCGCGTCCGGGGCCGTCACCGCAAGCCCCGCCCCCGCAAGGTCCTGCTCGCCGCCGGCGGCCTCGCCCTCGCCGCGGGTGCCCTGAGCCTCCTGCGACTGACCTCCGGCCCGGGCTCCGAGGGCGGCACCCTCGAGGCCGGAACCCGCCCGGACCCGGCCACCACCTCCACGGACGATGCCGCCCGCACCGCCGCGACCCTCCCGGCCACCCCCGACGCGAGCCCCTCCTCGCCCACGGCCCTGGGTGGCCTGACCCCGTCACCGGTCACCAAGGGCTCCCGGCCGTCCCCGCCCGCCACGGCCGGCGCCCCGGGGACCGTCACGGCCGCTGCCCCGGCACCCACCACCATCCCCGGCACGCCGAACGCCCCCGCCCCCTCGACGACGGCCCCGGAAGCCGGCGACGCGCCGAGCCCGGCCCCTTCTCCACCCGCACCGCCGACCCGGACCCCACCGGCCCCGGCACCCGCACGCGAGGAGCCGAAGAAGCCCCACGACCCGGACCTGTGTGTGCCGGTCATCGGCCTGTGCGTGGACTCGCCGGTCGACCGGCCATGACGAGCGAGGCGAGGCGTTCCGGCACGGGGACTGGGCGCTCCGGCACGGGGGGCCGACGACTCCGGCCAGGGACTCGACACTCCGGCACAGGGACCTGCGGCACCGGCCAGGGACTCGACACTCCGGCCCAGGGACCCAACGACTCCGGCCAGGGACCGGACGCTCCGGCACAGGGACCCGCGCCCCCGGCACGAGACCCCGACGACTCCGGCCAGGGACTCGACGAGCGGCTACGGTGCCCCGTCGCGCCGCGTGAGCAGCCACGGCTCCACGACGCCCAGGCCGCGCACCGGCCGCTGCCACATCGGCTGCAGCCCGAACCGGTACACCGGGGGCTCCTCGCCCTCCTTCTCCGCCGCCGCGGCCTCCTCGGCCGCCTCCGCCTCCGAGGCCGGGGCGTCCTGCGTACGGATCAGCTCCTCGGCGAAGGCGGTGTCGACGAGGACGGCGTCCTTCGGAGCTATCGACGTGAGCCGGGAGGCCAGGTTGACGGTCGTACCGAACACATCACCCATTCGGGTGGTCACCGTGCCGAACGCCATGCCGACGCGCAGCTCCGGCATCGTCTCGTCGTGCGCCATGGTCTCGATCAGCCGCAGGGCGATCTCGGCGGCCGTGCCCGCGTCGTCCGCGGCGTAGAGAACCTCGTCGCCGAGGGTCTTGATCAGCCGCCCGCCGTTCGCGGCCACCAGGTCTGCGGCCGTGGTCTCGAAGGCCTCGACCAGCTCGCCGAGCTCCTCCTCCTCCATGCGGCGGGTCAGCCGCGTGAACCCGACCAGGTCGGCGAAGCCCACGGCGAGGCGCCGGTCGACCATCTCCTCGTCGTCGGCCGCCTGGACGACCCGCCCGGCCGAGGCGGCGAGCTGCCGGCGCCAGACGTAGACGAGGAACTCCTCCAGCTCGGGCAGGAGCAGCTCGACGATCGGGTACGTCACCTCGGTGCGGGTCATGCCCGGCTCGGGCGGCTCGGTCAGCCCCTCCAGGAAGGAGTCGATCTGCCACTCTGCGAGCCGCGCGGTGGTCTGCCCCGTGGACCGGGCCACCTGTACGGCCATCGCCTCGCTCAGCAGCCCCGCCTCGACGAGGCCGGCCAGGCGCCGTAGCGCGAGGACGTCGGCCTCGGTGAGGGCCTTGGCCTGACCTATGTCGGCGAAGCCCATGGCCCGCCAGAAGCGGGAGGCCAGTTCCATGGAGACACCGGCGCTGCGGGCCGCCTGAAACGGGGTGTAGCGGCGCTCGGCGCCCAGGATGAGCCCTTCGAGGCGCAGGGCGAGCGGATCCTCGCCGGAGTCGGCGCCCTGCGCGTCCTCGCCGGAACCCGAGTCGTCGACGGTCACGCGTGTTGCCCTTCCGATCTGTCACGGTCATGTATCGACCGGCCTCAACTCTACGGCAGGTGTGCGCCAGCTCACTCCGTCAGGTTCAGCCGACGGGTTGAGAGCCCGGCGTTTTCCGGCAGCCGGCATTGCTGCCACGGCCCCGCTGGGGGCTGCCGCCCCAGAACCCCGCTTCGGCCGGCGCTTCCTCGGCCGAGGAAGCGCTGTGGGACCTGTGGGAGGGCACCCGGGCATCCCATGGCCCGCGCGGCCGGAACGGGGCCCTCAAGCGCCGGACGGGCTGGAAGCATCTGGCCCGCGCCCGGCCCCCACCTCGGCTCACGCCGGTCTCAGGTGCACGATGTCCCCGGCCCCGACGGGCTCCTGCACCCCCTCCTCCGTCGCCAGCACCAATCGCCCGTCCCCGTCCAGAGCCACGGCCTCCCCCACCACCGCCCGATCCCCCGGAAGCTCCGCCCGCACCACTCGCCCGAGCGTCGCGCATCCCGCCACATATGCCTCCTGCAACCCGCAGGGGCCCGCGTCGCCTCCGGCGGCACGCCACTTGCCGTACCAGTCCTCCAGCGAGCGCAGCACCCCCCGCAGCAGCGTGTCCCGGTCCGTGCTCACCGCTCCCGCCAGGCCCAGCGACCCCGCCGTCGGCACGGGCAGCTCTTCGTCCTTGAGGGAGACGTTGATGCCGACCCCGATGACGACCCCGTCGTCGCCGGCCCGCTCGGCCAGGATCCCGCCGGCCTTGCGCTCCGCTCCCCCGACCGTGACCAGCAGATCGTTCGGCCACTTCAGGGCCGTGTCGACGCCCGCCGCCCGCGACAGGCCCGTCGCCACCGCGACACCCGTGAGCAGCGGCAGCCAGCCCCACCGCGCCACCGGCACCTCGCTCGGCGTGAGCAGGACGGAGAAGAAGAGGCCGGAGCGCGGCGGCGCCGTCCACCGGCGGTCGAGCCGGCCGCGGCCCGCCGTCTGTTCCTCGGCGACCAGCACCGCGCCCTCGGTCACCTCGCCCTTCGCCGCCCGGGCCACCAGATCGGAGTTCGTGGAGCCGGTGCGCTGCACCACGTCCACCTCCGACCACAGCCCTCCCGGCCGCACCAGACCGCGGCGCAGGGCGGTGACGTTGAGGGGCGGGCGGTCGAGGTCGGACCATCGGCTCGACCTCGGCTCACGGGGCCCGTCGGACGGGTTTCCATCTGCACCTGGTGGCGTCTTCATGCAAGCCACCCTAGGTTTGACATCCTCCATCCCGCAGAGGGAGTGGATTCCAGCCCGAAGGGGCTGAGGTTCACGGGCGCTCGGCCACTTCGTGGCGTCGCCCCTCCGGCGTGTCCCGCCGCGACAGCTTGATCGTATGCGCCACGTTGGCGCCGCGCCGCCGATTCCGTAGATCTCATCGGCGATCCTGGGAAGGCAGGGGCGGTGTGGTAAACGCCGCACTGCCGATGCGGAGGCACCCCACTAGTCTACGGATGAGTAACCGTCCCCCCTTTTGAGCAGGCAGGGAGCCGCATCCCGATGTCCGAGCCGGAAGAGCAGCAGCAGCCCGACATTCACACGACCGCGGGCAAGCTCGCGGATCTGAAGCGACGCATCGAGGAAGCGACACACGCCGGCTCCGCTCGTGCCGTCGAAAAGCAGCACGCCAAGGGCAAGCTGACGGCCCGTGAGCGGATCGAGCTCCTGCTCGACGAGGGCTCCTTCGTCGAGCTGGACGAGTTCGCCCGGCACCGCTCCACGAACTTCGGCCTCGACAAGAACCGCCCGTACGGCGACGGGGTCGTCACCGGGTACGGCACCGTCGACGGCCGCCCGGTCGCCGTGTTCTCGCAGGACTTCACCGTCTTCGGCGGTGCCCTCGGCGAGGTCTACGGCCAGAAGATCGTCAAGGTCATGGACTTCGCCCTGAAGACCGGCTGCCCGGTCATCGGGATCAACGACTCCGGCGGGGCGAGGATCCAGGAGGGCGTCGCCTCGCTCGGCGCCTACGGCGAGATCTTCCGCCGCAACACCCACGCCTCCGGTGTCATCCCGCAGATCAGCCTGGTCGTCGGGCCGTGCGCGGGCGGCGCGGTCTACTCCCCGGCCATCACCGACTTCACGGTCATGGTCGACCAGACCTCGCACATGTTCATCACCGGCCCCGACGTCATCAAGACCGTCACCGGCGAGGACGTCGGCTTCGAGGAGCTGGGCGGCGCCCGGACCCACAACGCGACCTCCGGTGTCGCCCACCACATGGCGGGTGACGAGAAGGACGCCATCGAGTACATCAAGCAGCTGCTGTCCTACCTGCCGTCCAACAACCTCTCGGAGGCCCCGGTCTTCCCCGAGGAGGCCGACCTCGAGGTCAGCGACGAGGACCGCGAGCTGGACGTGATCGTCCCGGACAGCGCGAACCAGCCGTACGACATGCACGCGGTGATCGAACACGTCCTGGACGACGCCGAGTTCTTCGAGACGCAGCCGCTGTACGCGCCGAACATCGTCACCGGCTTCGGCCGGGTCGAGGGCCACCCGGTCGGCATCATCGCCAACCAGCCGACGCAGCTCGCCGGCTGTCTGGACATCAAGGCCAGTGAGAAGGCCGCCCGCTTCGTGCGGACCTGCGACGCCTTCAACGTCCCGGTGATCACGTTCGTCGACGTCCCCGGCTTCCTGCCCGGCGTCGGCCAGGAGCACGACGGCATCATCCGCCGCGGCGCCAAGCTGATCTACGCCTACGCCGAGGCGACCGTCCCGCTCATCACGATCATCACGCGCAAGGCCTTCGGCGGCGCCTACGACGTCATGGGCTCGAAGCACCTGGGCGCGGACCTCAACCTCGCCTGGCCCACCGCCCAGATCGCCGTCATGGGCGCCCAGGGCGCGGTCAACATCCTGCACCGCCGCACGATCGCGGAGGCCGAGGCGAACGGCGAGGACCTGGAGGCGGTCCGGGCCCGGCTGATCCAGGAGTACGAGGACGCCCTCCTCAACCCCTACGTCGCGGCCGAGCGCGGTTACATCGACGCCGTGATCCTGCCGTCCGAGACCCGCCGGCACGTCGTACGGGGTCTGCGTCAACTGCGTACGAAGCGGGAATCCCTGCCTCCGAAGAAGCACGGCAACATCCCCCTCTAGCCCGCAGCGAGCCCAGGAGGCCCACATGACGATCAAGGTCGTACGGGGCAACCCGACCCCGGAGGAGCTGGCCGCCGCCCTGGCGGTGGTCAGGGTCCGCGCCGCGGCGGCGGCAGCCGCCCCGCCCGGCGCGCCGACGTCCCGCGATTCCTGGTCCGACCCGTCCCGCATCGCGGCCCACCGCCTGCCCCGGCCGGGGCCGTCGGCGTGGGGCCGCACGTACTGGCCGGCCTGAGCGGCAGCGCACTTTCCCTGGGGCGCGGGCGGTGTCGCTGTGCGGCTCCGCCCGCGGGCGCGACAAGCCCCCACCGTCCCGGGGGCGGGGGGGGGGGCGGTTTTGGGGGGGGGGGGGGGGGGGACCGGACTCCCGCGGGCAAAGGGAAAACAACCCCCCAATGGTGGCAACTTTTTGTCCGCCCCCCAAA
>NZ_JBVJSX010000002.1:511352-612430 GCF_055606225.1 Streptomyces sp. NPDC037100
TTCGTCTCCGCCCATGGACCAAACAACCCCCCGCTTCCCCCTCTCCGGGCGCTCCCCCGGCTCCGGGACGCGGAAGTTGAGTACCCGTACTCAGGCGATCAGGTGCAAGCCCGCCGCACGCTGGTGACATGCTGTGGTCCGACCCCGAGAACGAACCGCCCGAAGAACTGCGTGACATGCAGGTCATGCTGCGGCGGCTGAGCGTTCTCCTGGCCCTGGCCATGGTGCTGGCGATGATCGTGATCGGCGTGAGGTGAGACGCGCCGGGTGACGCCGATACGCTGAACGCATGACAGATCAGCCGCGCCGCCGACTCGTCCTCGCCTCCCAGTCCCCCGCCCGGCTCGGGCTGCTCCGCCAGGCCGGCCTCGCCCCCGAGGTGATCGTGAGCGGCGTCGACGAGGACGCCGTCACCGCTCCCACCCCCGCCGAGCTGGCGCTGGCCCTGGCCGAGGCGAAGGCCTCCGTCGTTGCGGCCCGGCCGGAGGTCAAGGGGGCGCTCGTCATCGGCTGCGACTCGGTGCTCGACCTGGACGGTCAGGCCCTCGGCAAGCCCGCCGACGCGGAGGAGGCCACCGCGCGCTGGAAGTCGATGCGCGGCCGGGCCGGCACCCTCCAGACCGGCCACTGCGTCTACGACACGCTCACCGGCCGGTACGTCTCGGCCACCGCGTCCACGGTCGTCCACTTCGGCGAGCCCACCGACGAGGAGATCGCCGCCTACGTCGCCTCCGGCGAACCCCTCTACGTCGCCGGGGCGTTCACCCTGGACGGCCGCTCGGCGCCGTTCATCGACGGCATCGACGGCGACCACGGCAACGTCATCGGCATCAGCCTCCCCCTGGTCCGGCGGCTGCTGGCCGGCCTGGGCGTCGGCATCACGGAGTTGTGGGCGCCGGCGGAGAAGTGACCGGGGACCCGTCGCCGCTCTTCCCGCCCCCGGGGGCGGCGTCGGCGGGCTCCGCCGGGCGGTCGTAGGTCATCAGCAGCAGCACGATCAGGGCGAGCACCAGTTCCATGAACAGGAACGCGGGCCAGCCGACGGGTCCCCAGGTGAACGCACCCAGCAGTGCGTGCACGACGGCAGCGCTGATCAGCAGCACGCGTCCGAAACCCGCCGGGGGCCGGTCCCGCAGCGCCACGAGCAGCGCGACCAGGCCGCACAGGGCGAAGTAGAGGCCGAAGGCGATCCCGCCGATCTTCGACGACACCGACATCATGTGCGGGTCCAGACCGGCCAGCGACATGTCCTGCCGGTCGACGACCATCCCCAGGAGCCAGTTGAGCGCCGCGATGCCGAACGCCTCCGCGAACAGCACCACCGCCACGACCCACGCCACCGGCCTGCGTATCACCGGGCCCACCCTCTTCCCTCTGAAGACATCGCGAACGCTACATGGGGGCACCCCCTGCTCGTCTGAGCTTGGGGGACGGTAAACCGGGGGACAAGGGTCCGGTAGCGGGCAAAGAATCATTGGGCCATTCGTAGGGACTCGACAAAGAAACCGAGTGGCCCGCAGCACGTGAAGACAGAGACCTTGACCACAGGAGACGGCTAGGGTTTCCCGCAGGAGTACTGCGTACCGCGGTGCGACAAGGGATTTCGCGGGTCGAGCGAGCCACGCATCACGCTCCGTGTGGGCAAGCTCACCACGGGGGACGGGTCGAAGTGTCGTGTCGGCTGTCCCTAAACTCGGCTTGTTTCAAGGAGGGAGCCTCAATCGTGCGCAAGGTGCTCATCGCCAACCGTGGCGAAATCGCTGTCCGCGTGGCCCGGGCCTGCCGGGATGCCGGTATCGCGAGCGTGGCCGTCTACGCCGACCCGGACCGGGACGCTCTGCATGTCCGCGCCGCGGATGAGGCGTTCGCCCTGGGCGGTGACACGCCGGGCACCAGCTACCTCGACATCGAGAAGGTGCTGGGCGCCGCCCGTGAGTCGGGCGCGGACGCGATCCATCCCGGCTACGGCTTCCTCTCCGAGAACGCCGAGTTCGCTCAGGCGGTCCTGGACGCGGGCCTGATCTGGATCGGTCCGCCGCCGCAGGCGATCCGCGACCTCGGTGACAAGGTCGCCGCCCGGCACATCGCGCAGCGCGCGGGCGCCCCGCTGGTGGCCGGCACGCCCGACCCGGTGTCCGGTGCCGACGAGGTCGTCGCGTTCGCCGAGCAGCACGGCCTGCCGATCGCGATCAAGGCCGCGTTCGGCGGTGGCGGTCGCGGTCTGAAGGTCGCCCGCACCCTCGAAGAGGTGCCGGAGCTTTACGACTCGGCGGTCCGTGAGGCCGTCGCCGCCTTCGGCCGGGGCGAGTGCTTCGTCGAGCGGTACCTGGACAAGCCGCGGCACGTGGAGACGCAGTGCCTGGCCGACCAGCACGGCAACGTGGTCGTCGTCTCCACCCGTGACTGCTCCCTGCAGCGCCGTCACCAGAAACTGGTGGAGGAGGCCCCGGCCCCCTTCCTGTCCGACGCGCAAATGGAGGAGCTGTACTCCGCCTCCAAGGCGATCCTGAAGGAGGCCGGCTACGTCGGCGCCGGCACGGTCGAGTTCCTCGTCGGCCTCGACGGCACGATCTCCTTCCTGGAGGTCAACACCCGTCTCCAGGTGGAGCACCCGGTCACCGAGGAGGTCGCCGGCATCGACCTCGTGCGCGAGATGTTCCGCATCGCCGACGGCGAGGAGCTCGGCTACGGCGACCCGGAGCTGCGCGGCCACTCCTTCGAGTTCCGCATCAACGGCGAGGACCCGGGCCGCAACTTCCTCCCGGCTCCCGGCACGGTCACGACGTTCGCCCCGCCGTCCGGCCCGGGTGTCCGTCTGGACGCGGGCGTGGAGTCCGGTTCGGTCATCGGCCCGGCGTGGGACTCCCTGCTGGCCAAGCTGATCGTCACCGGCCGCACCCGCAAGGAGGCCCTCCAGCGGGCCGCCCGTGCGCTGGAGGAGTTCCAGGTCGAGGGCATGGCGACGGCGATCCCGTTCCACCGTGCGGTGGTGAAGGACCCGGCGTTCGCGCCGGAGCTCACGGACTCGTCCGACCCGTTCACGGTGCACACCCGCTGGATCGAGACGGAGTTCGTCAACGAGATCAAGCCGTTCGCCGCGCCGGCCGACACGGACGCGGACGAGGAGCCGGGCCGCGAGACGGTCGTCGTCGAGGTCGGCGGCAAGCGCCTCGAGGTCTCCCTGCCGTCGTCGCTGGGCATGTCGCTGGCCCGTACGGGCCTCGCGGCCGGCGCCAAGCCGAAGCGCCGCGCGGCGAAGAAGTCGGGCCCCGCGGCGTCCGGTGACACCCTCGCCTCCCCGATGCAGGGCACCATCGTCAAGGTCGCCGTCGAGGAGGGCCAGGAGGTCAAGGAAGGCGACCTGGTCGTCGTCCTGGAGGCCATGAAGATGGAGCAGCCCCTCAACGCGCACCGTTCGGGCACGATCAAGGCCCTGAGCGCGGAAATCGGCGCGTCGGTGACGTCGGGCGCGGCGATCTGCGAGATCAAGGACTGACGCGCAGCCGGTAACGGACGAACCCTCCGGCGCGGCCCTCAAGAAGTCGGGGCCGCGCCGGAGGTGCACCCGGCAACGGGCATGCCTGCCACCGGAAGAGCAACCCGCGGCTCAGCCCACCGTCGACGTCAACGCCGTCGCAGGTCAGCCACCCGCGCCCGCTCCGCCCCGGGCCCCTGATCACCCAGCATCGATGCGGAGGCAGACCTCAACTGCCCCCCGCCCCCCGGCACCTGCCGCCGAGGCCCGGGCACCGGAACGTCTCGGCGCTGCTGACGCGCCGGGGCGGAATCACCCCCCGGGCCCCCCGCACCCGACCCGGCCGACCCCCCCTGCCCCCCGGTCACGGCAATCTGCACGCCCTGGTCGGCCAGCGCCTGGAGTTCCGTGGCCGCACGGTCGTCATGGGCGGGCGGCTCGTCCGTGACGAGGCGTGTGATGAGATCCGTGGGCACGGTCTGGAACATGGTGTCGGTTCCGAGCTTCGTGTGGTCGGCGAGCACCACCACTTCCGCCGCGGCCTGCACCAGCGCCCGGTCGACGGACGCCGACAGCATGTTGGACGTGGACAGCCCGCGCTCGGCGGTCAGCCCCGCCCCGGACAGGAACGCCCGCGACACCCGCAGCCCGTGCAGGGACTGCTCCGCCCCGCTCCCGACCAGCGCGTAGTTCGAACCGCGGAGCGTACCGCCGGTCATCACGACCTCGACCCGGTTGGCATGGGCCAGCGCCTGGGCGACGAGGAGGGAGTTGGTGACGACGGTGAGCCCGGGCACCCGGGCGAGCCGGCGGGCCAGCTCCTGGGTCGTCGTACCCGCCCCGACCACGATCGCCTCTCCCTCTTCCACGAAGTTCGCGGCGAGGTCGGCGATGGCGGTCTTCTCGGCGGTCGCGAGATGAGACTTCTGCGGAAAGCCGGACTCCCGCGTGAAACCGCCCGGCAGTACCGCACCGCCGTGCCGGCGGTCGAGGAGTCCTTCTGCCTCCAGCGCGCGCACGTCCCGCCGTACGGTCACTTCGGAGGTCTGGACGACGCGGGCGAGCTCACGGAGCGACACGGCCCCGTTCGCTCGCACCATTTCGAGGATCAATTGGCGACGTTCTGCAGCGAACACGAAACTGACAGTAACGCCAGTGACCGTCTGCTTTCAGCAGTTTGCGCTGAATAGCAGAAGATGTTCGCACCCAGCGGCGGGAAGTGGTATAGGGCCTAGTCCCGCCGCCTATGCCGTACGAATGGTCGAACACTCCCCGTGACCAGCGAAGAGTCGGTTTCGGCCTCAGCCCTCGCCGTTCTCCTTGCGGGTGTGCAACTGCCGTGCCACCTCGGCGATCGAGCCCGACAGGGAGGGGTAGACGGTGAAGGCCTTCGCGATCTGTTCGACGGTCAGATTGTTGTCGACCGCGATCGAGATGGGGTGGATCAGTTCCGAGGCGCGAGGCGCCACGACGACACCGCCGACCACGATGCCCGTGCCCGGCCGGCAGAAGATCTTGACGAAGCCGTCGCGGATGCCCTGCATCTTGGCCCGCGGGTTGCGCAGCAACGGCAGCTTCACGACCCGGGCGTCGATCTTCCCGCCGTCCACGTCGGCCTGGGTGTATCCGACGGTGGCGATCTCCGGGTCGGTGAAGACGTTCGAGGAGACCGTCTTCAGGTTCAGCGGGGCCACGGCGTCGCCCAGGAAGTGGTACATGGCGATGCGGCCTTGCATGGCGGCCACGGACGCGAGGGCGAACACGCCGGTCACGTCACCGGCCGCGTACACGCCGGGAGCGGTCGTACGGGAGACCCTGTCGGTCCAGATGTGGCCGGACTCGCGCAGCCGGACGCCGGCGTCCTCCAGTCCCATGCCCGCGCTGTTGGGCACGGCACCGACGGCCATGAGGCAGTGCGACCCGGTGATGACCCGCCCGTCGGCGAGGGTCACCTCGACCCGGTCACCCACCCGCTTGGCGGACTGCGCGCGGGAACGCCCCATGACGTTCATGCCGCGCCGCCGGAAGACGTCCTCCAGCACGGCCGCCGCGTCCGGGTCCTCGCCGGGCAGCACGCGGTCGCGCGACGACACGAGCGTCACCCTGGAACCCAGCGCCTGGTAGGCACCGGCGAACTCGGCGCCGGTCACACCGGACCCGACCACGATCAGCTCCTCGGGGAGCTCGTCGAGGTCGTACACCTGGGTCCAGTTCAGGATCCGCTCGCCGTCCGGCTGGGCGTCGGGCAGCTCACGAGGATGTCCACCGGTCGCGATGAGCACGGCGTCCGCCGTCAGGGTCTCCTCGCTCCCGTCGGCGGCACGCACCACGACCTTGCGCGACCCGTCGAGCGCCTGCATGCCCTCCAGCCGCCCGCGCCCGCGCATGACGCGCGCCCCGGCACGGGTCACGGAGGCGGTGATGTCATGCGACTGGGCGAGCGCGAGACGCTTCACACGCCGGTTGACCTTCCCGAGGTCCACGCCCACCACCCGGGCGGCCTGCTCCACGTGCGGGGTGTCGTCGGCGACGATGATCCCCAGCTCCTCGTACGAGGAGTCGAAGGTGGTCATCACCTCGGCCGTGGCGATCAGGGTCTTCGACGGTACGCAGTCGGTGAGCACCGACGCCCCGCCCAGACCGTCGCTGTCGACGACGGTCACCTCCGCGCCGAGTTGAGCGGCGACCAGCGCCGCTTCGTATCCGCCGGGTCCGCCACCGATGATCACGATCCGAGTCACGTACTCCATTGTCCCGCACCGCTCAACCTGCCACCGCCCCGGGGCCCCGCCGATGCGCCTGTTGTTACGACAGTGACGCCGGGGCCGCCTGCCGTACCCTTCCCCCATGTCGCTCTACGCCGCGTACGCCGGCAACCTCGACGCGCGGCTGATGTCCCGCCGCGCCCCGCACTCGCCGCTGCGCGCCACCGGCTGGCTGAACGGATGGCGGCTGACCTTCGGCGGCGAGCACATGGGCTGGGAGGGCGCGCTGCCGACGATCGTGGAGGACCCGCTCTCCCAGGTCTTCGTCTCCCTGTACGACATCGCCCCGATGGACGAGGAGTCCCTCGACCGCTGGGAGGGCGTGGGCCTCGACATCTACCGCCGTACGCGCGTACGGGTCCACACCCTGGACGGTGAGGACACCGCCTGGGCCTTCGCCCTGAACGCCTACGAGGGCGGCCTGCCCTCCGCCCGCTACCTGGGCGAGATCGCCGACGCGGCCGAGTCGGCCGGTGCTCCCCACGACTACGTGATGGAGCTCCGCAAGCGCCCCTGCTGAGGGGCCGTCCGCGCGGGGCCGCCCGTCGGAAACGACAAGACAACGATCGCCACCCCGTGAGCTCCGCCATCTACGCGCGTAGGCAAACAGCGGCTACCCTCGTCGGCGTGAACGCATCTCTTCTTCCGGACGACATCCAGGGCGACCCTCACGCGGCCGCCGACGCCGCCGCGGCCCGCCTGCGCGAACTGACGGGCGCCGAGACCCACGACGTCGCCCTCGTGATGGGCTCCGGCTGGGCCCCGGCCGTGGACGCCCTGGGCGCCCCCGAGGCCGAGTTCCAGGTCACCGAGCTCCCCGGTTTCCCGCCGCCGGCGGTGGAGGGCCACGGGGGCAAGATCCGCTCGTACCGGATCGGCAACAAGCGCGCCCTGGTCTTCCTGGGCCGTACGCACTACTACGAGGGCCGCGGGGTGGCGGCGGTCGCCCACGGTGTCCGCACCGCGGTCTCGGCCGGCTGCAAGACGGTCGTCCTCACCAACGGGTGCGGCGGCCTGCGCGAGGGCATGCGCCCCGGCCAGCCGGTCCTCATCAGCGACCACATCAACCTCACCGCCACCTCCCCCATCATCGGCGCGAACTTCGTCGACCTCACCGACCTGTACTCCCCGCGTCTGCGGGCCCTGTGCAAGGAGGTCGACGCCACGCTGGAGGAGGGCGTCTACGCCCAGTTCCCCGGCCCGCACTACGAGACTCCGGCCGAGATCCGCATGGCCCGGGTCATCGGTGCGGACCTGGTGGGCATGTCGACGGTCCTCGAGGCGATCGCCGCACGCGAGGCGGGCGCGGAGGTCCTGGGTATCTCCCTCGTCACCAACCTGGCGGCGGGCATGACGGGCGAGCCCCTGAACCACGAGGAGGTCCTCCAGGCGGGCCGCGACTCCGCCGCGCGCATGGGATCCCTGCTCGCGCAGGTCCTGGACCGCCTGTAAGAAGGCTTCGCGGCCGGCAAGGCTGCGCCTGTCGTCCGGCGGCTGCGGGCCCGTAGTGGCTGGTCGCGCGGTTCCCCGCGCCCCCAGGGGGTCGCAGTCGCCCTGCGCGACCCGCAATCCGCGGCCGCCCGCAGCCGCCCCAAGGGGCCGTGACCGCGTTCGCGACAGCGGCATGGGACGAGCCGGCACCCGCCGGACGACGCAAGGGGACGTGTCGGGGGGCGTCCGCCCGCAGCGGTTGGTGCGTCAACGGGGGGGGCAGTCGGCACGCAACCCCATCGCGCCGTTCCGAGGACGGACACCCCCGCGGCCCCGACCCCCACCCGGCGCAAGGCGAAAGACGCGCACCCCCACCACTCTCGCCGCCGCAGACCCCTGCAGACTCCCGCAGACAGTTACTGGACACCTCAGACCCCACAGGCCGCCGCAGACCGCCGCACACCCACACCACACCGGAGAGGCTGACCCCACACCGTGCACGAAGAACTCATCGCACAGGCCCAGGCGTGGCTCACCGAGGACCCCGACCCGGACACCCGCACCGAACTGGCCCGCCTCATCGACGCCCGGGACCACACCGAACTCGCCGCCCGCTTCAGCGGCACGCTCCAGTTCGGCACCGCCGGCCTCCGCGGCGAACTCGGCGCCGGCCCCATGCGCATGAACCGCTCGGTCGTCATCCGCGCCGCCGCCGGCCTCGCCGCGTACCTCAAGAAGCAGGGCCACGACAACGGTCTCGTCGTCATCGGCTACGACGCCCGCCACAAGTCCCACGACTTCGCCCAGGACACCGCCGCCGTCATGACCGGCGCGGGCCTGCGCGCGGCCGTCCTCCCCCGCCCCCTGCCGACCCCCGTGCTCGCCTTCGCGATAAGGCACCTCGGCGCGGTCGCGGGCGTGGAGGTCACCGCCAGCCACAACCCGCCCCGCGACAACGGCTACAAGGTCTACCTCGGCGACGGCTCGCAGATCGTCCCCCCGGCGGACGTCGACATCGCGGCGGAGATCGCCGCCGTCCCGTCCCTCACCACCGTCCGGCGCCCCACCGAAGGCTGGGACACCCTCGACGACAGCGTCCTCGACGCCTACCTCGCCCGCACCGACGCCGTCCTGTCCGAGGGCTCCCCCCGCACGGCCCGCACGGTGTACACGGCGATGCACGGCGTCGGCAAGGACGTCCTCCTGGCCGCTTTCGCCCGTGCCGGCTTCCCGGAGCCGGTCCTCGTCGCGGAGCAGGCCGAACCCGACCCGGAGTTCCCGACCGTCGCGTTCCCCAACCCGGAGGAACCCGGCGCGATGGACCTGGCCTTCGCGACGGCCCGCGCCGGTGAGACCGCCCCGGACCTGATCATCGCCAACGACCCGGACGCGGACCGCTGCGCCGTCGCCGTACAGGACGCCACAGACGGCACAGACTGGCGCATGCTGCGCGGCGACGAGGTCGGTGCCCTGCTCGCCGCCCATCTGGTCCGCCGCGGAGCGACCGGCACCTTCGCGGAGTCGATCGTCTCGTCGTCCCTCCTCGGCCGGATCGCCGAGAAGGCGGGCCTCCCCCACGTCGAGACCCTCACCGGCTTCAAGTGGATCGCCCGCGCCGAGGGCCTGCGCTTCGGCTACGAGGAGGCCCTCGGCTACTGCGTGGACCCCGACGGCGTACGCGACAAGGACGGCATCACCGCCGCGCTGCTGATCACGGAACTGGCCTCCCAGCTCAAGGAGGAGGGCCGCACGCTCCTCGACCTGCTGGACGACCTGGCGGTGGAGCACGGCCTGCACGCGACGGACCAGCTCTCGGTCCGCGTGGAGGACCTCTCCCTCATCGCCGCCGCGATGCGCCGCCTGCGCGAACAGCCCCCGACGGAACTGGCCGGCCTGCCGATCACCCGTACCGACGACCTCACCAAGGGCACGGCCGGCCTCCCGCCCACGGACGGTCTGCGCTACACCCTGGACGGCGCGCGGGTGATCGTCCGCCCGAGCGGTACGGAGCCGAAGCTGAAGTGCTATCTGGAGGTCGTGATCCCGGTCGGGTCGCACAAGGACCTTCCAGAAGCCCGCGCGAAGGCCACGGCGCTGCTGGAGTCGATCAAGCGCGACCTGTCGACGGCGGCGGGCATCTGAGGCCGAGGACCCGCACCACCGCCCCCCGCCGAGGGCTCAGGAACTCTTCCGGGCGGCCTCCCGCCGCTGCCGCGTGCCGAGAGGCGCCCGGGAGAGGTCCTCGGCGGTGGACCTGAGGTTGACTCGGAAGGTACGGGTGCTCATGCCCCGAACCCAGGCGCGGGGATCGCACCGCCTCCACCGCTTTTCGCGGCGGTCAGCCCATCACCACCAGGATCAACACGAGGACCGCCCCGGCGACGGCCGGCGCCAGCACCTCGTAGGCCCACCGCACGGTCACTGCTCCCTGCGCCGACTCCGCCTGGTGCCGCGCATCGCGCAGCCCGCGCAGCTCGTCCATGATCCGGTCGGTCTCGGCCCGGACGGGCCCCTCGGGAACGGAATCCCCGCCGAGGCCGTCGCCCAGGCCCGCCCGCATCCCGAGCGCACTGCCGCGGCCCTCGTCCCGGCCCATCTCCCGGCGTGCCTGCGCCGTCGCCCGCATCTCGCGTCGCGCGGCCTTCTTGCGCGCACGCAGCGAGACGGGCACGGCCCACAGCTGGTACTTCGTACCGGACTCGGTGAGGACCTCGTTCGAGTAGGCGGAGCGCAGCGAGGCGACCTGGCCCCAGGGCACGACGACGAGCCGGAAGGGGTTGCGGATCCGCAGCCGGTCGTCGCCGGCGTACACGGCCGGCCGCAGGGTGAAGGCGACGACCAGCGGCGCGACGAGGAGCAGCACGGCGAGCGCGAGCCACGGCGTGCGCCCCTCCCCGGAGAGCGCCGCGTCGATACCGAGCCACCCGGCGATGGCGAGCAGCAGCACGCCACCGGCGATGGCCGGGACCGACCGGTACACCCGGTCCTTGTACTCGGAGTACTCGGATTCCGAGGGCTGCGGTGCCGGCGGCTGGGGTTCGGGGCTCGTCATGTCTCGATTCTGCCGGACCCTTCCGCGCGTCCCTCATCCGCCCGAGGGCAAGCGTCGGATCCGCCCGGGAGAGAACCGGGGACTGTACAGCCGCTACGCGCGTAGATATGCTCGTCTGGTGACCATGCCCAGTTCTGCACTCACCGCAGCTCACCCCCTCAAGGACGTCGCCGCGTCCGACAGCGCGCTGCGCCGCTTCCTCCACGGGCTCCCCGGCGTCGACGCGGTCGGACTCGAGGGCCGCGCGGCCTCCCTCGGCACCCGTTCGATCAAGACGACCGCCAAGGCGTATGCCATCGACCTCGCCATCTCGATGGTCGACCTGACGACGCTGGAAGGCGCGGACACCCCGGGCAAGGTCCGGGCGCTCGGCGCGAAGGCGGTCAAGCCCGACCCGACGGACCGTACGACGCCCGCCACCGCGGCGGTCTGCGTCTACCCCGACATGGTGGCCGTGGCCAAGGAGGCCGTCGCCGGCTCCGGCGTGAAGGTCGCCTCGGTGGCCACGGCGTTCCCGGCCGGACGCGCCGCGCTCGACGTCAAGCTGGCCGACGTGCGCGACGCGATCGCCGCCGGTGCCGACGAGATCGACATGGTCATCGACCGCGGGGCGTTCCTCGCGGGTCGATACTTGAAGGTGTACGACGAGATCACCGCCGTGAAGGAGGCGTGCGGGACCTCCGCGCGCCTGAAGGTCATCTTCGAGACCGGCGAGCTCTCGACGTACGACAACATCCGCCGCGCGAGCTGGCTCGGCATGCTGGCGGGCGCGGACTTCATCAAGACCTCCACCGGGAAGGTCGCCGTCAACGCGACCCCGGCGAACACGCTGCTCATGCTGGAGGCGGTGCGGGACTTCCGCGCGCAGACCGGCATCCAGGTCGGTGTGAAGCCGGCCGGCGGCATCCGCACCTCCAAGGACGCCATCAAGTTCCTCGTGCTGGTCAACGAGACCGCGGGCGCGGACTGGCTGGACAACCACTGGTTCCGCTTCGGCGCCTCCTCGCTGCTGAACGACCTGCTGATGCAGCGGCAGAAGCTGGCCACCGGCCGCTACTCCGGTCCCGACTACGTGACGGTGGACTGAGACCTCATGACTATGGAAAACGTGTCTTCGGTATTCGAATACGCCCCGGCTCCCGAGTCGCGCGCGATCGCCGACATCGCTCCCTCGTACGGCCTGTTCATCGACGGCGAGTTCGTCGAAGCGGCGGACGGCAAGGTCTTCAAGACCGTCTCCCCGTCCACCGAGGAGGTCCTCTCCGAGGTCGCCCGGGCCGGTTCCGAGGACGTCGACCGCGCGGTGAAGGCCGCGCGCCGGGCCTTCGAGAAGTGGTCGGCGCTCCCGGGCGCGGAGCGCGCGAAGTACCTCTTCCGCATCGCCCGCATCATCCAGGAGCGCTCCCGCGAGCTCGCCGTCCTCGAGACCCTGGACAACGGCAAGCCGATCAAGGAGACCCGCGACGCGGACCTGCCCCTGGTCGCCGCGCACTTCTTCTACTACGCGGGCTGGGCCGACAAGCTCGACCACGCCGGCTTCGGCGCGAACCCGAGGCCCCTCGGTGTGGCGGGCCAGGTCATCCCCTGGAACTTCCCCCTCCTGATGCTGGCGTGGAAGATCGCCCCGGCGCTGGCGACCGGCAACACGGTCGTGCTGAAGCCGGCCGAGACCACCCCTCTCTCGGCGCTGTTCTTCGCGGACATCTGCCGCCAGGCGGGCCTGCCCAAGGGCGTCGTCAACATCCTCCCGGGCTACGGCGACGCCGGCGCCGCGCTGATCGCCCACCCCGATGTGAACAAGGTCGCCTTCACCGGCTCCACGGCCGTCGGCAAGGAGATCGCCCGCACGGTCGCCGGGACCCGCAAGAAGGTCACGCTGGAACTGGGCGGCAAGGGCGCCAACATCGTCTTCGACGACGCCCCCATCGACCAGGCCGTCGAGGGCATCGTCAACGGCATCTTCTTCAACCAGGGCCAGGTCTGCTGCGCGGGCTCCCGCCTGCTGGTCCAGGAGTCGATCCAGGAGGAGCTCCTGGACTCCCTCAAGCGCCGCCTGTCGACGCTGCGCCTCGGCGACCCGCTGGACAAGAACACCGACATCGGCGCGATCAACTCCGAGGAGCAGCTCACCCGCATCACTTCGCTCGTCGAGGAGGGCGAGGCGGAGGGCGCCGAGCGCTGGTCGCCGGCGTGCGAACTGCCGGAGAGCGGCTACTGGTTCGCCCCGACGCTGTTCACGAACGTCACCCAGGCGCACCGGATCGCCCGCGACGAGATCTTCGGCCCGGTGCTGTCGGTGCTGACCTTCCGCACACCGGACGAGGCGGTCGCCAAGGCCAACAACACCCCGTACGGCCTGTCCGCCGGCATCTGGACGGAGAAGGGCTCGCGCATCCTGGCGGTCGCGAACAAGCTCCGCGCGGGGGTCGTCTGGTCCAACACGTTCAACAAGTTCGACCCGACGTCGCCGTTCGGCGGTTACAAGGAGTCGGGCTTCGGCCGCGAGGGCGGCCGCCACGGCCTGGAGGCGTACCTCGCCCCGTCGAGCCCGGAGGGCGAGCGTTAAATGAATGCAGTTGATCGGCTCAACGTCCTGAAGACCTACAAGCTGTACGTCGGCGGGAAGTTCCCGCGTTCCGAGAGCGGCCGGGTGTACGAGGTGACCGACGCAAAGGGCAAGTGGCTGGCCAACGCCCCCCTGTCCTCCCGCAAGGACGCCCGGGACGCGGTCGTCGCGGCCCGCAAGGCGTTCGGCGGCTGGTCCGGGGCGACGGCGTACAACCGCGGCCAGGTGCTCTACCGCGTGGCCGAGATGCTGGAGGGACGCCGGGACCAGTTCGTGCGCGAGGTGGCCGAGGCGGAAGGGCTGTCGAAGTCCAAGTCCGCGGCGGTCGTGGACGCGACGATCGACCGCTGGGTCTGGTACGCGGGGTGGACCGACAAGATCGCCCAGGTGGTCGGCGGCGGCAACCCGGTCGCGGGCCCGTTCTTCAACCTGTCCTCACCCGAGCCGACGGGCGTGGTCGCCGTCCTGGCGCCGCAGGAGTCGTCGTTCCTGGGCCTGGTGTCGGTGCTCGCCCCGGTGATCGCGACGGGCAACACGGCGGTCGTGGTGGCGAGCGAGAAGTCCCCGCTGCCCGCCCTGTCCCTGGCCGAGGTCCTGGCCACCTCGGACGTCCCCGGCGGCGTGGTCAACGTCCTGTCGGGCCGTACGGCCGAGATCGCGACCCCGCTGGCGTCCCACCAGGACGTCAACGCGATCGACCTCGCGGGTGCCGATGAGGTGCTGGCGAAGGAACTGGAGATCGCGGCGGCCGACAATCTGAAGCGGGTCGTCCGTCCACAGCCTGTGGATTACACGCAGACACCCGGCATCGACCGCATGACCGCCTTCCTGGAGACCAAGACGGTCTGGCACCCCACGGGGTCACTGGGCGCGTCGGGCTCCTCGTACTAGCCCGCCCCCTCATACGGAAGCCCCGGCCCTCCTCCGTCCAGGAGGCCCGGGGCTTCTCCGCGCCCGCTCCGCCTCAGATCCCGAGGCGCTGCCCGAGCTGACACCCGGACTGTTGACGGACCTGCCGGAACCGGTCCAGGACGCGTTCCGGTCCGGTGTGGTGGACGGCCTGCACGGTGTCGCGCTCGGCAAGGCCGTGCTGTGCGCCGTGGCGTTCGCGGTGGCGTCGCTGGTCCGGGAGATCCCGTTGCGAGGGCGGTGAGTTACCGCGAGAGCGGCTCGATCAGGCGCTTCACCACCGGGATGCCCCCGATCGACGGCGCCTGGGCCACCGGCCCCGTCACCTCGCGGGACGTCATCGGCTTGAAGTCGGCGACCTCGGTTCCGACGCTGTTGTCGAGCGGGTCGACTCCCGTGCCGGCGAGGGGGTTGGGCTTGAGGCCCGTGACCGTGCCGGTGGCGTAGGCGAGGGTGTCGCCCGCCGCCTGGAGGCCGGCCCGGGGGTCGGTCTTCCCCACAGAGGTGTGCACCACATCCAGGACCGAGCCGGTGCCCGCCGCGGCCGCCGTCGCCGCACCCGCTCCCAGCGCCACGCCCGCGGTCGCGAGGACGGCCAGGGCGCGCTGGGCGGTCGGCTTCATGGGTGAGTCGTGTCGGGCCATCACTGCCACCTTTTGACGCTGTGGGTAATCGGAACGACACGAAGGGTAGTTGAGATGTGACGCGCGCATCAAAGCCGACCCGCGGGGTCGTACGGCCCCCGGTCGATGCCTCACACTGGTGTCCCGTGAGTTCTCCTCTGCCCATACCGACGCGAGTCGTGCTGCTCTGCGGCCCTTCCGGCTCCGGCAAGTCCCTCCTCGCGGCCCGCTCCGGTCTCCCGGTGCTGCGGCTCGACGACTTCTACAAGGAGGGCGACGACCCGACACTGCCCCTGGTGGCGGGGAGCTCCGACATCGACTGGGACCACCCGGACTCCTGGGACGCGGACACCGCCGTCGCCGCGATCACCGACCTGTGCCGCACGGGCCGTACGGAGATTCCCGTCTACGACCTCTCGCTCAGCGCCCGCACCGGCGACGAGACGGTCGACATCGGACGGACCCCGCTGTTCATCGCTGAGGGCGTCTTCGCCGCGGAGATCGTCACGCGCTGCCGTGAACTCGGCGTCCTCGCCGACGCGCTGTGCCTGAGCCGGGGCCCGGTGAAGACGTTCCGCCGCCGCTTCCTGCGGGACCTGAAGGAGGGCCGCAAGTCGGTGCCGTTCCTGCTGCGCCGCGGCTGGCGGCTGATGCGGCAGGAGCGCACGATCGTCGCCCGCCAAACGTCGCTGGGCGCGCACGCCTGCGACCGCGACGAGGCGATGGGCCGGCTGGCGGCAGCGGCGGCCGGCCGGTGCGCGGGGCTGGGCACGGCGGCCTGATGCCCCGGGCGGACGCCGGAGCCGCCCTCGCGGCCGAGCTGGGCGCGCGGGCGGAGGACGTCCAACGGGTGCGCACCCCGCGCGGGGGCACCCTCCTGGGCTTCCGGTGCGCGTCGGACGCGTGCCTGGACGTGTGGCGGCGCGCCCGTGAGCGCCACCCGGCCACGGGGTGGTGGCCGTTCATCACCCACACCCCTCCGTCGGACTGGGAGTGGGCGGAACTGCCGGGCGGCAGTCACCGCGGCGAGACGGACGTGCCGTTCATCGCCGGACTGGTGGAGCTTCAGGCGGGGGAGCTGCTCCAGGAGGCGGAGACGTTCCGGCCACCGACGGGACACCTCCCCGTGCGGGACCTGGACGACCTGGCCCGACGTCTCACCGCCACCGTTCCGCACCCCGCGCCGCCCCGCCCCGCGGAAACACGCCTCGCCACCTTCTCCGTGGGGCCCCCGGAGTGGATCTGTCTCGTCCCCACCGATGACCCGGCCGGCCTGCCGGAACTCCTGGACGCACCCGACACACCGAACCACACCCCGTTCCCCGGCCGGGAGTCCCTCTCCTACCAGGATCACGCCGACGTCCTGCGCGAGTGGCACGACCGGTTCGGGGCCGAGATCTGCTACCTCGACACCGACGCGCTCCTGCTGTCGGTCGGGAGTCCTCCTACGGATCCGCTCCAGGCGGCGCGGGTCGCGATCGAGCAGTACGCGTACTGCCCCGACTTCGACCAGCTCATCGGCGGGCTGCCGGAGATCGCCGCTCACCAGGCGCCGGCACCGTTCTGGCTCTTCTGGTGGGACTGAGCCGCCCGGCGGGCGAGGGGAGCACACGGCACGAAAAGCGGGACTGGACGGCCCCCCCGGCCCTCCAGTCCCGCTTCCGTACTCCCCCGTTGTCCTCCCCCGAGTCCCCCGCTCTCCCGCGATGACGCCCCCGGCGTCCCCGCAGTCCCCCACTCTCCCGCGATGACGCCCCCCGGCGTCCCCGCAGTCCCCCACTCTCCCGCGAAGACGCCCCCCAGCGTCCCTGCAGTTCCCCCGTGGGCCCCCTTGTGGTGCTCCCCCCCCCGACCTTCAGGCGACGAGCTCGCCGAAGGCGTCCTCCTCGTCACGGCCGAAGCTGAGGACCTCGTCCTCGCGCAGCCGGCGGAGCGACCGCCAGATGCTGGACTTCACCGTGCCGACACTGATGTCGAGGATCTCCGCGATCTCCGGGTCCGTGCGGCCCTCGTAGTAGCGCAGGACCAGCATGGTGCGCTGGAGTTCGGGCAGCCGGGCCAGCGCCTGCCACAGGACCGCGCGCAGCTCGGTGCCGCGCATCGCGTCCGTGTCACCGGGCGTCTCCGGCAGTTCCTCGGTCGGGTATTCGTTGAGCTTGCGGCGCCGCCAGGCGCTGATGTGCAGGTTGGTCATGGTGCGGCGGAGGTATCCGCCGACCGCGGCCTTGTCGCTGATCCGGTCCCACGCCTTGTACGTCGAGAACAGCGCGCTCTGCAGCAGGTCCTCGGCCTCGAAGCGGTCACCGGTGAGGTGGTAGGCGGTTGCGTACAGGGAGGCGCGGCGCTCCTGGACGTAGGCGGTGAACTCCGCCTCCGCCGGCGAGCGGCGCTCCCCCGAGCCCTCCCCGTACGCGGCTCCCCCGTGAGCCTCCCCCGTTCCCTTGTTCTCCCCCGTGTGCGCGTCAACCACCGTCATGAACACGGTGTGCTGACGCCCGGTACCGCGAGCGCACCCCCGCCCTCCCCCGAGCTCTCGGCTGCGCTCGAGCAGGGAGGCACCCCCATCGGCCCCGGACTTCTCGGAAACCCTGTGCACGTCGTGCAGACGCGTGACAACTGCGCTGGTGCTGATGCCGTGCAGCGTGTTCATCTCGCGCCCCCCGTCGTGGACTTCCGATGTGCGGCCCGCCTGTTCGGGCGGGCTTCCTTGCCTGTGCCGAAAAGATTGCCGCGGCACTTTCATGGCCGTGTCCGCCGACTGTCACAGACCTGTCACAGGGGTCCGCCACAGGCCGGCCACAGGCCGTGCACACGCCTCGGCGGTACCCGCCCGCACCGACTGGGCCCCAGCGGTCGAACCCCGACCCCTCCATGGGCCAGAATGAGCGCGTGCCTTCCCTGTTGCTGATCGAGGACGACGACGCCATCCGGACGGCCCTGGAGCTCTCACTGACGCGCCAGGGCCATCGCGTGGCGACCGCTGCCAGCGGTGAGGACGGTCTGAAGCTGCTCCGTGAGCAGCGGCCGGATCTGATCGTGCTGGACGTGATGCTGCCCGGCATCGACGGGTTCGAGGTGTGCCGGCGCATCCGGCGCACGGACCAGTTGCCGATCATCCTGCTGACCGCGCGCAGCGACGACATCGACGTGGTGGTCGGCCTGGAGTCCGGCGCCGACGACTATGTCGTCAAACCGGTGCAGGGACGGGTGCTCGACGCCCGGATCCGGGCCGTGCTGCGGCGCGGCGAGCGGGAGTCGAACGACGCGGCGAGCTTCGGCAGCCTCGTCATCGACCGCTCGGCGATGACCGTGACGAAGAACGGCGAGGACCTCCAGCTCACGCCGACCGAGCTGCGGCTGCTGCTGGAGCTGAGCCGGCGGCCGGGCCAGGCGCTGTCCCGGCAGCAACTGCTGCGGCTGGTGTGGGAGCACGACTACCTGGGCGACTCGCGTCTCGTGGACGCCTGCGTGCAGCGGCTGCGTGCCAAGGTCGAGGACGTGCCGTCGTCCCCGACGCTGATCCGTACCGTGCGGGGTGTCGGCTACCGGCTGGACGCGCCTCAGTGACACAGGCGCACCAAGGGGGGGCCCGCGGCTGGACCGGGGCGCGCAAGGGAGTTCTGTCGCGGCTGCGCTTCACCAGCCTGCGGCTGCGGCTGGTCGTCGTCTTCGGACTGGTGGCCCTGACGGCCGCCGTGTCCGCGTCCGCCATCGCCTACTGGCTCAACCGCGAGGCCGTGCTCACCCGCACCCAGGACGCAGTGCTGCGGGACTTCGAGCAGGAGATGCAGAACCGGGCGGGCGCGCTGCCCGAGCGTCCCACGCAGGACGAGCTGCAGCACACCGCGGGCCAGATGGCGGGCAGCGACCAGCGCTTCAGCGTGCTGCTGGTCGGCCGCGACACCGAGGGCAGGACCGTCTACGGCAGCTCCGGCGGGCTGAACGGCTTCTCGCTGCAGGACGTGCCGAAGTCGCTGCGCACGGCGGTGAACAGGAAGCAGAAGGTCGACGGGGCCGACAAACGCCCGTACCACCTGTACTGGCAGCGGATAGTCGACCACGACACCCCGTACCTGGTGGCCGGTACGCGGGTGATCGGCGGCGGTCCGACCGGTTACATGCTCAAGTCGCTGGAGCCGGAGGCCAAGGACCTCAACTCGCTGGCCTGGTCGCTGGGCATCGCCACGGGGCTCGCTCTGATCGGCTCGGCGCTGCTGGCCCAGGCCGCGGCGACGACCGTGCTGAAGCCGGTGCAGCGGCTCGGGACGGCCGCGCGGCGGCTCGGCGAGGGCAAGCTCGACACCCGGCTGAGGGTGTCGGGGACCGATGAACTCGCCGATCTGTCGCGGACGTTCAACAACGCGGCCGAGGCGCTGGAGAAGCGGGTCGCCGACATGGCCGCGCGCGACGAGGCGTCCCGGCGGTTCGTGGCGGACATGAGCCACGAGCTGCGCACGCCGCTCACCGCGATCACCGCCGTGACGGAGGTGCTCGAGGAGGAGCTGGAGGCCGAGACCGGCAGCATGGACCCGATGATCGAGCCCGCCGTCCGGCTGGTGGTCAGCGAGACGCGGCGGCTGAACGACCTCGTCGAGAACCTGATGGAGGTCACGCGTTTCGACGCGGGCACCGCGCGGCTCGTCCTGGACGACGTCGACCTCGCCGACCAGATCACCGCCTGCATCGACGCCAGGGCCTGGCTGGACGCGGTCGAGCTGGACGCCGAGCGCGGCCTGCACGCCCGGCTGGACCCGCGCCGCCTGGACGTCATCCTGGCCAACCTCATCGGCAACGCGCTCAAGCACGGCGGCTCCCCGGTGCGGGTGTCCGTGCGGGAGGCGGACGACTCGATCGTCATCGCGGTGCGGGACCATGGGCCCGGCATTCCGGAGGACGTCCTGCCGCACGTCTTCGACCGCTTCTACAAGGCCAGCGCCTCCCGGCCGCGCTCCGAGGGCAGTGGCCTCGGGCTGTCCATCGCACTGGAGAACGCCCACATCCACGGCGGTGAGATCACCGCGGCCAACTCGCCCGACTCGGGCGCGGTGTTCACCCTGCGGCTGCCGCGCGGCACCTCCCCCGCGGAGGAGCAGCCCGCCGAGGACGAGCTGAGGCGGGAGAGCGGCACCGACCGGCCGCAGGGCGAGGACTCGAAGGGGGACGCATGATGACCGCGCGTCTGGCGGCCGTGTCCCGGCTGCTCGCCGTTCCGGCGCTCGCCGTGCTGCTGGCCGGCTGCGGGATCCGGGCCACGGAGGTGCCGACGAACTTCGGGCCCGCGCCCTCGCGGGTGCAGTGCTCCCTCGCCGAGTCGGACGTCTCCACCCAGGCCGCCCCAGGGTTGCCGGTGCAGGTGTTCCTGCTGTGCGGGTCCTCGCTGGTGACCGTCGACCGGACCGTGCGGGTCCCGGACGGCGCGGCCGACTCCGAGCGGCGCATGCTCGTCGCTCAGGGCCTGCTGGACCAGCTCGCCACACCGCCGTCGACCGCCGAGAAGGAAGCCGGCTACAGCACGGACGTCCGCGGCGGCATCACGGTCGGCCGGCCGCGCCCCGGCGACCCGGAGGACACACTGCGGCTGAGCACGGCACCGGCCGGCCTCACCTCGTACGCCCTCGCGCAGATCGTGTGCACCTTCTCCGACTCGGCCGCGGCCGAGGGCGACGGCTCGGTGGTCCTGGGCGGTCCCGGCTCCGAGGGCCCGCGCCGCTACGAGTGCACCGACGAGGTGCGGGCCCGGCCGGGCAGCACGGAACCGCCGTCGAAGGAAGCGGCCGGGGAGTGATCCGCCCGGGGCTGTGGCGTATGCCTCACAGGACCGACGGGGCCCATCCCGGAACCGAAGGCGCCGGAGGCCGCGTCTAGGGGGGCGTGCAGCGTCAAGGCTCCATCGGCGGCAGCGCCGCGTTCCGCATCCGTGTGACAGGAGGTGTCCTCCTCGTCGCACATCTGGCGTTCGTCGCCTGGTTCACGCTGCGGCCGCTGGACGTGCCCTGGGTGATGCCCGCCAATCTCCGGCCGTTCGCCGGCATCCGGGCCGATCTCGCCCTGGGCTGGCCCGAGGCGGCCCGCCGGATCGGGGAGGGGCTGGCCCTGCTCGCCCCGCTCGGTGTCCTGCTGCCGCTGGCGGGCGGCAGGCTGGTCGTCTCGCCGCTGGCGTCCCTGCTGCGCACCGTCGCGGCCGGGGCCCTGCTCTCCTGGGGCATCGAACTGCTGCAGACCGGCGTGCCCGGTCAGGTCGTCGACGTCGACTCGCTGTTGCTGAACACCGTGGGCGTGGCCCTCGCGCATCTCGCGCTGGTCCCGGCGGGCCGCTCCTGGCTGCGCCGCCGCAGCACCGCCCGGCTGCTGCGCACGCCCCTCCCCCCGGAGGAGCCGGCTCAGGGTCGGACCCCGACGATTCCCAGGGTCGGGATCGCCCCGTGGAGCGACGCTTTGCCCCCTTCGTCTCCGTAGCGTGGAGTGCAGATGGGGTACTCGGACGAGAGGCCTCACGCACCGAGACTGAAGGAGTCGCACATGTCCCGCCTCGCCCGCCCCACCCACGGCCGCATGATCGGCGGAGTGTGCGCCGCGCTGGCCCGGCGCTTCGGCACCTCCGCGACGACGATGCGGGTGATCTTCCTGATCTCGTGTCTGCTGCCCGGCCCGCAGTTCCTGCTGTACATCGCGCTGTGGATCCTGCTGCCCTCGGAGGACAAGACACACGGCAAGGCCCAAACGGCCTGGTAACGCCCGGGTGCGAGAACGCCGATGGGCGCACCCCGTGCGGGTGCGCCTCGTGCGCGACAACGCCGATGGGGCGCACCCCGTGCGGGTGCGCCCCATCGGCGTGTGCGTCCGCCTCGACGAGAGGGTCAGACGACCGGCACGCCGTTCACCGGCAGACCCTGCGTCGGGAGCCCGCCGAGCAGCTTGGCGGCCGGGCCGGTCGGGCCCTGGGCGAGCAGCTGCCCGGCGACCGGCTGGGCGGCGGCGAGACCGGTGCCGGCCAGGGTCTGCCCCTGGCCCACCGCCTCACCCGAGCCCGCCGGCAGCGTCTGGGAGAGCTGCTCCGCCGGGAGCACCGCGGTGACGGTCTCCAGCGTCTGGGCGGGCTCCGGGAGGGCCGGGGCGGCGTTGGCGGCACCCGCACCGGCGGCGGCGAAGGCGGCACCGAGAGCGGCGACACCGAGGGTCTTGGCAGCAGACTGCTTCATGAAATGCGTCCTCGTAACGGGATGACGGGTGTGAGCGGTTCAGCGACCGTAATCAGGCGGCCCCGTCCGCCGCAAACATCGAAATGCGGACGGCAGGTGAACACCGCCCGCATTCGCTGTGCGCCGAATACCCCTGAAGCAGCGCTAGGAGGCGTCAGAACCGCTGGTGGAAGCGGTCTGGCGGAACAGCCATTCGGATTTCAGCTCGGCATATCCGGGCTTGATCACGTCATTGATCATGGCCAGCCGTTCATCGAAAGGAATGAAAGATGATTTCATCGCATTGACGGAGAACCATTGCATGTCGTCGAGCGTGTAACCGAACGCCTCGACAAGGTGCTCGAATTCCCGGCTCATGCTGGTGTGGGACATCAGGCGGTTGTCCGTGTTGACCGTGGCCCGGAAGTGCAGCCGGCGCAGCAGACCGATGGGGTGCTCGGCGTACGAGGACGCGGCCCCGGTCTGCAGGTTGGAGCTCGGGCACAGCTCCAGCGGGATGCGCTTGTCCCGGACGTAGGAGGCGAGCCGCCCGAGTTCGACCCGGCCGTCCTCATGGACCTGGATGTCGTCGATGATCCGCACGCCGTGGCCGAGCCGGTCGGCGCCGCACCACTGCAGCGCCTGCCAGATGGAGGGCAGGCCGAAGGCCTCGCCGGCGTGGATGGTGAAGTGGTTGTTCTCGCGCTTGAGGTACTCGAAGGCGTCCAGGTGCCGGGTGGGCGGGTAGCCGGCCTCGGCACCGGCGATGTCGAAGCCGACGACTCCCAGATCGCGGTGACGGTTGGCGAGTTCGGCGATCTCCAGGGCACGGGCCGCGTGCCGCATGGCGGTGAGCAGCGCGCCGACGCGGATGCGCAGGCCGTTCTCCCGCGCGCGCCGCTCCCCTTCCCTGAAGCCCTCGTTGACGGCCTCGACGACCTCTTCGAGCGTGAGGCCGCCCTCCAGGTGCTGCTCGGGGGCGTAGCGCACCTCGGCGTAGACGACGCCGTCCGCGGCCAGGTCCTCGGCGCACTCGGCGGCGACCCGGACCAGGGCGTCACGGGTCTGCATGACGCCGACGGTGTGCGAGAACGTCTCCAAGTACCGTTCCAGGGAACCGGAGTCGGCGGCCTCGCGGAACCACACGCCGAGTTTCTCGGGGTCGGTGTCGGGGAGCTGGGTATAGCCGCAGGCGCGGGCGAGTTCGACGATCGTGCCGGGGCGCAGACCGCCGTCGAGGTGGTCGTGCAGCAGAACCTTGGGTGCCCGGCGGATCTGGTCCGGTGTCGGGGTGTTCGCAATGGTCTGGCTCGTCATTTCCGCACTGTAACTCCTACGCGCGTAGACGGCGCGTTTCCGGACGCTTGACGTTTTCGTCGATACGTAACGGTGACCCCGAGGACGGGTCGAGTACACCCACGCTTCTGACACTGTTCTGTCATGGCACACCAAGCGACGCCGGTGCGCAGGGCCCGGCTGGGCAGGGCACTCGGTCCGGAACCGACGGCGGTGAGCGGCGTGGTGCTGCTGCTCCCCGGCGGCGACGAGGTCAGCGGCCGCAGACCGTCGCCCCTGGTGGCGGCCGCTTCCGTGCGTGCCGTCGGGCGCCGCCTGGCTCGCGCGGGCCGGGACGAGGGGCTCGCCGCGCACGTCGTGCACTACCGCTGCCGCGGCTGGAACGGCGACGAGGCCAATCTCGCGCAGGACGCGACCTGGGCGGCCGACGAGGTCGTGCGGCGGTACGGGGACGTCCCGGTCTGCCTCGTCGGCGTCGGGATGGGCGGCCGGGCGGGGCTGCGGGCGGCCGGGCACGAAGCCGTCAACTCCGTGCTGGCTCTTGCCCCCTGGCTGCCGGATGAGGATGCCGCGGCGCCACCCGAACCGGTGAAGCAGCTGGTCGGGCGCCAGGTGCTGATCGTGCACGGCACGAACGACGGGCGGACGGATCCCGAGCTGTCGTTCCGGCTGGCGGCACGGGCGAAGAAGGCGAACCGGGACGTGTGCCGGTTCGAAGTGCACGCGGACGGACACGGGTTGAGCCAGTACCGGGACGAAGTGCTGGCTCTGGCCGAGGACTTCGTGATGGGCGCGTTGTTCGGGCGGCCGGTGTCGCGGCCCGTGCGGGACGCGTTCGCCGCGCCGCCGCCGTTGGGGTTGCGGATGCCGTTGGCTGCGGGGTTCAGTCCTTCGCGACGGTAGCGCCGTAGGGGCACTTGTGGTCTCGGGTGCCGGTGCGTCGTGGCTGATCGCGCCCACGCGGCGGAGCCGCAGATCGATACAGACCCGCACCCCTTCAGGTGGGCAACAGGCTGCCCCTTCTCGAGAGCAGGAACTTCTTGAAGGCCGCCACCGGGGGTGTGTCCGGGCGGCCCTCCAGCCAGGCCACGCCGATCTCGCGGGCCGCGCGGGGGGCCGTGACCGTCAGTTCGACGACTCCTGGGCGGGGAACGGCCGGCGGGGGCAGGAGGGCCACGCCAAGGCCCGCCGCCACCAGGCCCCGCAGGGTTTCCGCCTCCTCGCCCTCGAAGGCGATGCGGGGCTTGAAGCCGGCCTCCTTGCACAGGTCGTCGGTGATGCGGCGCAGGCCGTAGCCGGGCTCCAGGGTCACGAAGGTTTCGTCGGCCGCCTCGGCGAGGCGGATGCGGCGGCGCCCGGCGAGGGAGTGGTCGGCGGGGACCACCAGGCGCAGCTTCTGCTCGTCCAGGCGGCGGGCCACCAGGTCGGGGGCGTCCGGCACCGGGGACGTCAGACACAGGTCGAGCTCGCCGGCGCGCAGGCGTTCCAGCATGGCCTCGCCGTAGTTCTGGACGAGGCTGAAGCGGACGCGCGGGTGGTCGGCGCGGAAGGCGTGCAGGAGGCCCGGGACGGTCTCGGCGCCCATGGTGTGCAGGAAGCCGAAGGCGACCTTGCCGGTGGTCGGGTCGGCGTCGGCGCGCACCTCCTCGGCGGCGCGCTCCACCTCGGCCAGGGCGCGTTCCACGGAGGCGAGGAAGGTGCGGCCGGCCGGGGTGAGGGAGACCGTGCGGCCGTGCCGGGCGAACAGGTCGACGCCCAGGTCCTGCTCCAGGCGGGCCATGGAGCGGGAGAGAGTCGACTGGGGGACGTTCATCTCCTGGGCGGCGCGGGTGACGTGCTCGGTGCGGGCGACCCCCGCGAAGTACGCGAGGCGCGGCGCCAGCACCTTCGACATCTCTGCCATGTCTTCTGTGTCACTGCTTGGTGACAGGCGACCCTGTGAGCTCGGTTGATGCACCATGGGAACGATTATGACCGTTCCATGCATTGGACGGATGAGTGCGGCGTACGTAGGTTCGAGGCATGTCTCCCGCCAGTACCGGGGCGTCCACGATCGTGGACGCCGATGCCTCTGTTCCCACCTCCGATTCACGTGTCTCCCCGGGCGGCCCCGGCTACCGCCGGATGAGCTTCGCCCTCTTCCTCGCGGGTGTCGCGACCTTCGCGCTGCTGTACTCCACCCAGGCGCTGCTCCCGCTGATCTCCGGCGAGTTCGGGGTGGCGGCGAGCGACGCGAGCTGGACCGTGGCGGCGGCGACCGGCGGGCTGGCGCTGTTCGTACTGCCGATGAGCGCCCTGTCGGAGCGCTTCGGACGCCGGGCGGTCATGACCGCGTCGCTGGCCGTGGCCGTCACGCTCGGGCTGCTGGTGCCCTTCGCTCCCTCCCTCGGCGTGCTGATCGCGCTGCGGGCCCTGCAGGGCGCCGCCCTGGCCGGCCTGCCGGCGTCGGCGACCGCGTACCTCGCGGAGGAGGTCACTCCCAGGGCTCTGGTCACCGCCATCGGCCTGTTCGTCGCCGGCAACAGCGTCGGCGGGATGAGCGGCCGGGTCATCACCGGCTGGGTCGCGCAGGAGTGGGGCTGGCGGGTCGCCGTCGGGGTCATCGGTGTGATCGCGGTGGCGTGCGCGGTGGCCTTCCGGCTGCTGCTCCCCGCCCCGAAGCACTTCAGGGCCGGTTCGCTGCGACCGCGCGTCCTGGCCCGGACGGTCCGTGACCACCTGTCCAACCCGCTGCTGTGCCGGCTCTACGCGATCGGCGCGCTGTTCATGACGGTGTTCGGCGGCGTGTACACGGTCATCGGCTACCGGCTGACCGAGGCCCCTTTCTCCCTGCCGCAGGGCATCATCGGCTCCATCTTCCTGGTGTACCTGGTCGGCACGGCGTCGGCGTCGACCGCGGGCCGGCTGGTCGGCCGGCTGGGCCGCCGGGGCGCGCTGTACGCGGGCGGGGGCACGACGGCGGCGGGCCTGCTGCTGTCCCTGGCGGGCACCCTCCCGCTGGTCCTGCTGGGCCTGGTCCTGATCACGGCGGGCTTCTTCGCGGGCCACGCGGTCGCCTCCTCGGCGGTCAGCAAGACGGCCACGCACGGCCGCGCCCAGGCCTCGGCGCTGTACCAGTCCGCCTACTACATCGGCTCCAGCGCGGGCAGCACGGTCGGCGCGATCGCCTTCCACGCGGGCGGCTGGGCCGGGACGGTCGGGGTCGGACTGCTGGCGGTCCTGGGCGTCGTGACGATCACCGTCTTCGGGACCCGGGCGGCCCGACTGCAGCGCCGGGCACTGGCCACGGCTGCCTGAGCTTCGACGTCGGTCCCCCTGTCAGGGGCCGGTTGTCAGTGGGTGCGGATACCGTCCGCGTCGGCTGACCACCGGGCCGGGCAGGGGGATTTCTCATGGAGTGGCGACGGGGACGGGCGCTGCTCCGGGAGCCGGGGAACACCGGCATCTGCTCATGTCGGTCGAGGAGCTCCTGTGAAGGCCGGCGGGCCCGTCGCGGCCGGTCTGGATCACCCGCTTCCACCTGCGCTTTCGTGGTCTCGGGGGGCCGTTGTCAGTGGGCTGCGGTAGCTTCCGAAGTGCTGGGGCGCAACGGCGCGTGAACAGAACGTCCACAGGGGTGGGTGGAGATGGCGAACGGCACGGCGACATCGACGGACCTGGACACCATGCTGGAGGCACACCGGACGGAGCTGACGGGGTACTGCTACCGGATGCTCGGCTCCTCCTTCGAGGCCGAGGACGCGGTGCAGGACACGATGGTCCGCGCCTGGCGCAGCTACGACAAGTTCGAGGGCCGCTCCAGCCTGCGCTCCTGGCTCTACCGGATCGCGACCAACGTGTGCCTGGACATGCTGAACGCGGGCAACAAGCGCGCCCGGCCGATGGACCTGACCGAGTCCACCCCGCTCGCCCAGGCCGCGCTCTCCCCCCGACCGGACAACACCTGGCTGGAGCCCATGCCGGACGCCCGTGTGCTGCCCACCACCGGCGATCCGGCGGAGGCGGCGGTCGCCAAGGAGTCCGTGCGGCTCGCCTTCATGGCCGCCCTGCAGCAGCTTCCGGCCAAGCAGCGGGCCGTGCTGATCCTGCGCGAGGTCCTGGCCTGGAAGGCCAGTGAGGTCGCCGAGCTGCTGGACACCTCGGTGGCGTCGGTGAACAGCGCCCTCCAGCGGGCCCGCGCCACCCTGGCCGACCGGCAGGAGCCGGGCGCCGACGCGGCCGTCTCCGACCCGCTGGACGAGGACCAGAAGAAGCTGCTGGACCGCTACGTCGCGGCCTTCGAGGGCTACGACATGACGGCGCTGACGGCCCTGCTGCACGAGGACGCGGTCATGACGATGCCGCCGTTCGACCTGTGGCTGAGCGGCACGCGGGACATCACCGGCTTCATGACCACGCTCGGCGCTCCCTGCGCGGGCTCCCGGCTGGTGCCCGTCCAGGTCAACGGCCTGCCGGGGTTCGCCCAGTACAAGCCGGACCCGGACAACGGCGGCTTCATGCCGTGGGCGGTCCAGGTGCTGGAGATCTCAGACGGCCGGATCACCGGGTTCCACTGCTTCCTCGACACCCAGCGCTGGTTCCCGCTCTTCGATCTCCCCCTCCACCTCGAAGCGGAGACCGACCAGGTCGAGCAGGGCGCATAGGGCCGGGGCGGGGTCGCGCAGCCGGATCCGTCCCCCGGCCCGGCGGGCGGCCAGCTGGAGCCTCGCCAGCAGGTCGACGGCGGCGAGACCCGGCGGCCCCAGGCCCGCGACATCGCACACCACGACCCGGGCGCCGCTGCCGTGCAGCAGTGCCCGCACATCGTCGCTGAGCCCTCTCACCTCGTCCCGGGTGACAGGGCCGGGCAGTACGAGCACGGGCGGTGTCATGGCGTCCACGATCGGTAGACCGGGCGGGCAGCCTTAACTCATCGCGGCCGGCTGTCCCGTCGGCACCGTGGCTCGGCTCGGCACCGTGGCTCGGCTCGGCACCGTGGCTCGGCTCGGCACCGTGGCTCGGCTCGGCGCCGAAAGGATCACATTGACCGGGGCAGCGCCTTCCCCGGAGGGTTGGCTGTATGCCCCAACCATCTGCCTCTGCCGCGCTGCCCGACGCCTTCTTCGCCGGCGAGGAGGTGTCGTGCGGGGGGTGCTGAGCGGGTTCGCGGTCATCGCCGTCGTCATCGGCGTCGGCTATCTGATCGGCCGCCGGGGGTATCTGGGCGACGGCGGCCGCGAGGTCCTCACCAAGCTCGCCTTCCACGTGGCGTCCCCGGCGCTGCTCTTCACGACCCTCGCGCAGGCCGACCTGTCGGTGATCTTCTCCGATCGGCTGCTGGTCACTGCGATGAGCACGGCAGCGGCGGCGGGTGTCTTCGTGGCGGTGGGCGCGGCGCGGGGGTGGGGCGTGGGCCGGACGACGATCGGCGCGCTGTGCTCCAGTTACGTCAACTCCGGGAACCTGGGCATCCCGATCGCCGTGTACGTGCTGGGCGACGCGTCGCTGGTCGCGCCGGTGCTGCTGTTCCAGCTGGTCGGTGTCACACCGGTGGCGCTGACGGTCCTGGACCTGGCGAGCGGCGGGCAGAAGCGGCCCCTGTGGCAGCGGCTGCTCACGCCGCTGCGCAATCCGATAGCGCTGGGCTCCCTGGCCGGGGTGGCGGTCTCGGCGTCGGGCCTCGTTGTGCCGGGCCCCCTGATGGACCCCCTGACCCTGATCGGCAACATGTCGGTCCCGGCGGTCCTGCTGGCGTTCGGCATCTCCCTGCGCGGCAGCACCCTCCCGCTGCGCGGCGCGGAACGGGCCCCGGTGCTTCTCGCCGTGGTCCTGAAGTCCGTGGTCCAGCCCCTGGTCGCCTGGGCCCTGGCGGCAGGCGTCTTCGGTCTGCGCGGCGCCCTGCTGCTCGACGTGGTGGTGACGTCCGCGCTGCCGGCGGCGCAGAACCTCTTCACGTACGCGAGCAGCTACCGGGTGGGAGAGGTGCTGGCGCGGGAGGCGATCCTGCTGTCGACGGTACTGGCGGTGCCGGTGCTGGTGGTCGTGGCGGCGGTGCTGGGGTGACTCAGCTCCCCGGGAACTCGCCGGTGTCGAGTTCGAGGGCGAAGGGCTCCGGCAGGGTGATGCGTTCCCCGAACTTGCCTGCGTGCAGAACCCGGTAGACGTCCCTCTGCGGTTCGCCGTAAAGCGTGATGGTGGGACCGCCAGGAGCCCAGCCGTCGATGAGCAGATACAGCGGGACACCCGCCTGGGCGTAGCCTGCGGCCTTTTTGATCCGGTCGTGCGCCGCGTTCGACTTGGACGTGATCTCGACGATGAGTTCAGCGGCGGCCGCTGGGATGAAGTTGCCGCCCTCGTCACGCAGCACCTGCCTGGGGGCGACGGCGAGATCAGGGATGTAGAGCCCGTCACGGGACGGAACCGCCGTACCCAGAGTCTGGTAGATGCCCCAGTTCCTGGGGATGACTTCGTACAGGGCTCGCTGAACCAGATCAGCGATGTCGTTGTGGGCATTGGAAGGCGGTGGTGCCACGGTGACGATCCCCTCGATGATCTCCACCCTGCAGCCCTCTGGAGCGTCCGTCTCCTGCCAGATCCGGACGAGGTCGTCCCACTCGTGGCCGTTGGCCGTCGAGTGGTCGACGGTGAGTGCGCTCATGGCGGTTCTCCAATCAGTGCGTCACCGATCCCAGCATGCCGAACGGGACCGGCGGCAGTCCACCGATCCCGTTCATCCGAGGGAGGAAACCCCAGGTCAGGCGATACGTTCCAGCACCACCGGCGACGGCGTGAAGTCCGTGCCGGGGGCCGCCACGTCGTAGGAGCCCTCGATCGACTGGAGGGCGTACTCGAAGCGCTCGGGGGTGTCCGTGTGGAGGGTCAGCAGGGGCTGGCCCTCGGTCACCGTGTCACCCGGCTTGGCGTGCATCTCGACGCCCGCGCCCGCCTGCACCGGGTCCTCCTTGCGGGCCCGGCCCGCACCGAGGCGCCAGGCGGCGACGCCGATGTCGTAGGCGTCGAGGCGGGTCAGGACGCCCGAGGCCGGGGCCTTGATCACGTGCTGCTCGCGGGCCACCGGAAGCGCCGCGTCCGGGTCGCCGCCCTGGGCCGCGATCATGCGGCGCCAGACGTCCATCGCGGAGCCGTCGGCCAGGGCCTTGGCCGGGTCGGCGTCCTTCACCCCGGCGGCGTCCAGCATCTCGCGGGCCAGGGCGATCGTCAGCTCGACCACGTCCGCGGGGCCGCCGCCCGCCAGGACCTCCACCGACTCGCGGACCTCCAGGGCGTTGCCGGCGGTCAGGCCGAGGGGTGTGGCCATGTCCGTGAGGAGCGCGACCGTCTTCACGCCGTGGTCGGTGCCCAGGCCGACCATCGTGGAGGCCAGTTCGCGGGCGTCCTCGATGGTCTTCATGAAGGCGCCGGTGCCGACCTTCACGTCCAGGACCAGCGAGCCCGTGCCCTCCGCGATCTTCTTGGACATGATCGAGGAGGCGATCAGCGGGATCGCCTCGACGGTGCCGGTGACGTCCCGCAGCGCGTAGAGCTTCTTGTCGGCGGGGGCCAGGCCGTCACCGGCGGCGCATATCACCGCGCCGGTGGTGTCGAGGACGTTCAGCATCTCCTCGTTGGACAGCAGCGCACGCCAGCCGGGGATCGACTCCAGCTTGTCGAGCGTGCCACCGGTGTGGCCGAGGCCGCGGCCCGACAGCTGGGGGACGGCCGCGCCGCAGGCCGCCACCAGGGGGGCCAGGGGCAATGTGATCTTGTCGCCGACGCCGCCCGTGGAGTGCTTGTCGGCGGTCGGGCGGGACAGGGACGAGAAGTCCATGCGCTCGCCGGATGCGATCATCGCGGCGGTCCAGCGGGCGATCTCGCGGCGGTTCATGCCGTTCAGCAGGATCGCCATGGCGAGGGCGGACATCTGCTCGTCGGCGACCTCCCCGCGGGTGTACGCGTCGATGACCCAGTCGATCTGCGCGTCGCTGAGCTCACCGCGGTCCCGCTTGGTGCGGATGACGGAGATGACGTCCATGGCCATGGCTTGGCTTCCTTCCGAGGATTCCAGAAGCCGTACGGCCCCCCTGAGCCGGTCGCGTGAGCAACTCAGAGGGGCCGCACGGTGGTTACTTGCTGAGGTGTTCCGGGCCGAAGGCCTGGGGCAGCATCTCCGAGAGCGGCAGGATCCCCGCGGGGGTCTCCAGCAGGAGCTCCGGGCCGCCGAACTCGTGGAGCAGCTGACGGCAGCGGCCGCACGGGACGAGCGTGTCGCCGTTGCGGTCGACGCAGGTGAAGTGCGTCAGCCGGCCACCGCCGGTGTTGTGCAGCTCGGACACCAGGCCGCACTCGGCGCACAGTCCGAGCCCGTACGAGGCGTTCTCGACGTTGCAGCCGGAGACGATCCGGCCGTCGTCGACCAGGGCCGCCACTCCGACCGGGTAGCCGGAGTACGGGGCGTACGCCCGGGACATGGCGTCCCGGGCCACCGCGCGCAGCTTCTCCCAGTCGACGGCCGGGCCGGAGCCGGTCACTTGCCCTGCCCCTTCCGGTACGGCAGCCCGTCCGCCTTGGGCATGCGCAGCCGCTGGGCCGACATGGCGAGGACCACCAGGGTGATGACGTACGGCGTGGCGGAGACGACCTGGTTCGGGACCTCGTCGGTGGTGGCGTACCAGGCGAACACCAGGGCGGCGACGACCGCGGTGATCATCGACGGGGCGTACTTCTTGCGGACCACCAGGAAGATCGCCCCGATGATCAGCAGCAGCGCGCCGAGCAGCAGCAACGCGTGGACGTTTGCGGAGCCGCCGCGCAGGTTGAGGCTGTCGGTGTAGCCGAACAGGCCCGCGCCGAGGGCGAGGCCGCCCGGCATCCAGTTGCCGAAGATCATCGCCGCGAGGCCGATGAAGCCGCGTCCGCTGACCTGGCCCTCCAGGTAGAAGGGGTTGGCGACGATGGACAGGAAAACACCGCCGAGGCCGGCCAGACCGCCGGAGATGACGACGGCGATGTACTTGTACTTGTAGACGTTGACGCCGAGGGACTCGGCGGCCACCGGGTTCTCTCCGCAGGAGCGCAGGCGCAGGCCGAACGCGGTGCGCCACAGGATCCACCAGGTGGCGGGGATCAGCGCGATGGCGATCAGGGTCAGCCAGGACACGTTGGTGACCAGGCCGCCGAGCAGGCCGGCGATGTCGGAGACGAAGAACCAGCCCTGGTTGTTCAGGTCCCGCAGCGCGTCGGACAGCCCCGGCACGGTGAAGTTGCCGAGGGACTCCACCGCCGGCGACTGCTTGGCGGAGCCACCCGTGTGGCCCTCGAAGGCGAGGGGCGCGAGGTAGCGGGTGGCGCCGAGGGCGAGGATGTTGATGGCCACACCGGAGACGATGTGGTTGACGTTGAACGTGACGGTCACGAAGGCGTGCAGCAGACCGCCGATCGCACCGCCGAGGATGCCGACCAGGACACCCGTCCACGGGCCCCACTGGAAGCCGGCCCAGGCGCCGAACCAGGTGCCGAGGATCATCATGCCCTCGAGGCCGATGTTGACCACGCCCGCGCGCTCGGCCCACAGGCCGCCGAGACCGGCGAGGCCGATCGGCACGGCGAGCTGGAGCGCGGTGGACATCTGGCTGACGTTGGTGATGCCGTCGGCGCCGGTGATGAGGCGGACGATCGAGGTGAGCGCCAGGCCTCCGGCGATGATGAGCAGCAGCACGGGCCACGACAGGCGGCGGCCGGTCGGCGCCGCGGGCTGCAGCGTGGGCTGGTTGACGTCGGTCGCGGTGGTCATCGGCCAGCCACCTCCTTCGTGTTCTGAGCGCCGAGGACGTGTCCGGCGGCGAGTTCGGCGCCGACGCGACGCTGCTGGCGGCGCAGACCCCATTCGCGGACGGCCTCGTAGGAGACGACGACCGAGAGGACGATCAGGCCCTGCATGATGACCGCGATCTCCTTGTCGTAGCCGTGGAAGTCCAGCTCGGGCGAGGCCTTGTCGAGCCAGGCCCACAGCAGGGCGGCGAAGGCGATGCCGACGGGGCTGTTGCGGCCGAGCAGGGCGATGCCGATACCGAGGAAGCCGATGCCGGTGGGGAAGTTCAGGCTGTAGGTGTGGGTGTCGCCGAGCAGGATCGGCAGGCCGGCGAGGCCCGCGATGCCGCCGGAGATCAGCATGGCGCTGAGCACCATGCGCTTGGGGTCCACGCCACTGGCCGCGGCGGCGGTCTGCGAGGCGCCGGAGGCGCGCAGGTCGAAGCCGAAGCGGGTGCGGCTGAGGACGATCCAGTAGCCGATGCCGAGCAGGACGGCGAGCAGGACCAGGCCGTAGATCTCACCGGCGTCGCCCATGGGGATGCCGGGGATCCAGCCGGACTCGTACATCTCGCCGGTGGTGTTGTTGTTGCCGACCTTCACACCGAAGACGTTCGGCAGCCACAGGTAGGCGATCACGGAGGTCGCGATCGCGTTGAGCATGATCGTGGCGACGACCTCGCTGACGCCGCGGGTGACCTTGAGGACACCGGCGATGCCGGACCAGAAGGCGCCGGTGAGGACGGCCGTCAGGAGCAGCAGCGGGACCTGGAGGGCGGCCGGCAGGTTCACGTGGGCGCCGACGACGGCGGCCATCATGGCGCCGAGCTGGTACTGGCCGTCGACGCCGATGTTGAACAGGTTCATCCGGAAGCCGATGGCCACGGCGAGGGCCGCGATGTAGTACATCGAGGCCTGGTTGATGATCAGGACCTGGATGTCGGAGAAGCCGAGCTGCTCGAACATCAAGGCGTACGGCTCGACCGGGTTCTGGCCCGACGCGAGCAGCACGATCGAGGTCAGGGCGAAGGCCACGGCCAGCGCGATGACCGGTCCGGCCACCGCGAGGAGCACGCGCTCCTTGTCGAACTTCTTCATCAGCGGGCCTCGTCTTCCGGAGACTCGGGGGCGTCGGCCTTCGAGATCTCGGGGGTCTCTTCGTGCGCGAGGTGCCCGGTGGCGGCACCGGTCATGGCCGAGCCGAGCTCCTCGGGGGTGATGGTGGCCGGGTCGGCGTCCGCGACCAGCTTGCCGTTGTAGATCACGCGCAGCGTGTCGGACAGGCCGATCAGCTCGTCCAGGTCGGCGGAGATCAGCAGCACGGCCAGACCCTCGCGGCGCGCCTCGCGGATGTGGTCCCAGATGGCGGCCTGGGCGCCGACGTCCACGCCCCGGGTGGGGTGCGCGGCGATGAGGAAGCGCGGCTTGTGGCTCATCTCGCGGCCGACGATCAGCTTCTGCTGGTTGCCGCCCGACAGGGAAGCCGCGGTGACGTCGATGCCGGGGGTGCGGACGTCGTACTCCGTCACGATCCGGCGGGTGTCCTCCTGGGCCGCCTTCGGGTCCAGCCAGACGCCCTTGGCGAGGGGCTTCTCGGTGACGTGGCCGAGGATACGGTTCTCCCAGAGGGGCGCCTCCAGGAGGAGGCCGTGGCGGTGGCGGTCCTCGGGGATGTAGCCGATGCCCTGCTCGCGGCGCCGGCGGGTGGGCCAGGCGGTGATCTCCTCGTCGGCGAGCCGGATGGTGCCGCTGTCGGCGGACCGCAGGCCGATGAGTGCGTCGACCAGTTCGGTCTGGCCGTTGCCCTCGACGCCGGCGATGCCGAGGACCTCGCCCGCGTGGATGGTGAAGCTGATGTCGTCGAGGAGGGCCTTGCCGCCGGGGGCCGCGAGGCGCACCTGGTCGACGGTGATGACCGGGCGGTCGGTGACCGTGGACTCGGCCGTCTCGGGCGTGGGCAGCTCGCTGCCGACCATCATCTCGGCGAGCTGACGGGGCGTCGTCTCGGCCGGGACGGCCGTGCCGACGGTGGTGCCGCGGCGGATGACGGTGATCTCGTCGGCGACGGAGAGCACCTCGCCGAGCTTGTGCGAGATGAAGATGACCGACAGGCCCTCGGCGCGCAGTTCGCGCAGGTTGGCGAAGAGCGCGTCCACTTCCTGCGGCACGAGCACGGCGGTCGGCTCGTCGAGGATGAGGGTGGTGGCGCCGCGGTAGAGGACCTTGAGGATCTCCACGCGCTGGCGGGCGGCGACGCCGAGCTCCTCGACGAGGAGGTCGGGCCTGACGTCGAGGCCGTAGCGCTCGGAGAGCTCCTTGATCTTGCGGCGGGCCTTGGCGCCGATGCCGTAGAGCTTCTCGCTGCCGAGGACCACGTTCTCGAGGACCGTGAGGTTGTCGGCGAGCATGAAGTGCTGGTGGACCATGCCGATGCCGCGGACGATGGCGTCGGCCGGCGACGAGAAGGTGACCTGCTCTCCGTTGACGGCGATGGTGCCCTCGTCCGGCTTCTGCATGCCGTAGAGGATCTTCATCAGCGTGGACTTGCCGGCGCCGTTCTCGCCGACCAGGGCGTGCACGGTGCCCTTGCGGACGCTGAGGTGGATGTCGTGGTTGGCCACGACTCCGGGGAAACGCTTGGTGATCCCGGCGAGTTCGACGGCGGTCACCGATTCGTTGACCGCCGCTCCGGCCGGAGGGCTGCTGGACGCGTTGATGGCGCACTCTCCTGGGGACGGGGGCCGTCTACGCGCGTAGCGCCCCTACGGCATACAAAGGGGCCGACGCCCCGCGGCAACGGGGCACGAGGAGCAGCTCCCCGTACCCCGTCGAGCGGACGTAACCCCGGGGGTTACCGCCTGCTTCGAGGCAGTCGCTCGTCAGCTGCTCTTGACCTTGATCTCGCCGCTGATGATCTTCTCCTTGGCCGTCTTGATGGCTGCCTGGAGCTCGGCGTCGTCCGCGAACTTCGGGTTGGAGTTCGACAGGCTCACCTCGCCGGACTTCAGATCGCCACGAACGATACCGGTCTCGGGCTTGCCGTCCTCGACCGACTTCGCCAGGTTGTACACCGCCTTGGCGACGTCCTTCATCGCCGACGTCAGGATGGAGTCCTTGTACTTGGCAAGGGCTTCCTGCTCGTACTGGTCGGAGTCGACGCCGATGGCCCACACCTTCTTGGCGGCGGCGGCCTCGATGACACCCTGGCCGGACAGACCGGCGGCCGCGTAGACGACGTCGGCCTTCTTCTCGATCTGACCCTCGGCAGCCGTCTTGCCCTTGTCGGGGCTGGCGAAGCCGCCCTCCTCGGCAGTCTGGGTGAGGTACTGCGAGAGCACCTTGACCTTGGGGTCGGTGTCCTTGACGCCCTGCGCGAAGCCCGCCTGGAACTTGTGGATCAGCGGGATGTCCACACCGCCGACGAAGCCGACGACCTTCGACTTGGAGGTCTTGGCGGCGGCGACACCGGCCAGGTAGGAGGCCTGCTCCTCGTTGAAGACCAGGTCGGCCACGTTCTTGGTGTTGATCGTGGCGTCGTCGACGATGCCGAAGGTGGTGTCCGGGAACTTCTCCGCGGCACCCTTGACGGCCGCGGCGTACGCGTAGCCGACACCGATGACCGGGTTGTGGCCCTGCTTGGCCAGGGAGACCAGGCGCTGCTCCTTGTCGGCGTCCGTCTCGCCCTCGGTGGGCTCCACGTCGGCCGTCTGGTACCCGAACTCCTTCTTCGCCTGCTCCAGGCCCGCGTACGCGGCGTCGTTGAAGGACTGGTCGCCCTTGCCGCCGACGTCGTAGGCGATGGCGAGACCCTTGTCGCCCTTCGAGTCCGACGACCCGGCGGAGGTCGAGGTGCCGCCGCAGGCGGAGAGCGCGAGGGCCAGGGAGGCGGTCGCTGCGCCTGCGACCGTGATCCGGGAAATCCGGCGCATGTGTGGGTGCTCCTGTCGTACAACGAGGTCGCACAGCGCCGGGACGGTTCAGCTTCAGCGCTGGCTTCGCCGCAGATTAACGCGCGTAGACCTGCCTGAAAACCCCTTCTGTCCACCTTGTTATGCGCCCGTGGCCAAGCCATCACCGGGCCTTGGCCGGGGGGTTGCCGACCGCAAACGGGGCGTGGCGCTGGGTGATCCGTTCCGGACGGGGCCGGGTGATCCGTTCCGGACAGCGCGAAGCGGGCGGACACCCAGAGGGTGCCCGCCCGCTTCGGCTGGTCAGACCGGTCTGCTCACTCGGTGTTGACCTTGATCTTGCCGTCGATGATCTCCTGCTTGGCCTTGTTCACGGCGTCCTGGAGACCCGCGACCTTCGCGTACTCCGGGTTGGACTCCGACAGGCCCACGCCGTTGACCTTCAGGTCGAACGTCTGGGTGCCGGTCAGCGGCTTGTCGTCGTGGACCGACTTGGACAGGGCGTAGACCGCACCGCCGACGTCCTTCAGCGCGGAGGTCAGGATGTAGTTCTTGTACGGGGCCAGGGCGGCCTGCTTGTACTGGTCGGAGTCGACGCCGACGGCCCAGACCTTCGCCTTGGCCGCGGCCTCGATGACACCCTGGCCGGACAGGCCGGCGGCCGCGTAGAGCACGTCGGCCTTCTTCTCGATCTGGCCCTCGGCGGCGGCCTTGCCCTTGTCGGGGCTGGAGAAGCCGCCCTCCTCGGCCGTCTGCGTCAGGTACTGCGACAGGACCTTCACCTTGGAGTTGGTGTCCTGCACGCCCTGCTTGTAGCCGGCCTCGAACTTGTGGATCAGCGGGACGTCGACACCGCCGACGAAGCCGACGACGTCGGTCTTCGTGGCCTTGGCGGCGGCGACACCGGCGAGGTACGAGGCCTGCTCCTCGGCGAAGACGAGGGACGCGACGTTCTTGCCCTCGACGACCGAGTCCACGATGCCGAAGGTGGTCTTCGGGTACTTGGCGGCAACGGCCTCCATCGCCGGGCCGTAGGCGAACCCGACGCCGATGACCGGGTTGTAGCCCTGCTTGGCCAGCGACGCCAGGCGCTGCTCCTTGTCGGCGTCCGTCTCGCCCTCGGTGGGCTCGATGTCGGCCGTCTTGTAGCCGAACTCGTCCTTGGCCTTCGTCAGGCCGGCGTAGGCGGCGTCGTTGAAGGACTGGTCGCCCTTGCCGCCGACGTCGTACGCGATGGCGACGCCCTTGTCGTTGCTGTCGCTGTCGCCGCTGTCACTGCTGGTGCCGCCGCAGGCCGTGGCGACGAGCCCGAGCGACGCGACCCCCACCGCGACACGGGTCAGTTTGGAAATCCGACGCATCTGAAGTTCCCCATTCTCCAAAGCCCCGCGATGGGTGCTCGGTTCGGCGCACATTAACGCGCGTAGACACTCCTGGGAACGGTTCGCCGCGGGGCCGTTATCCATTCGTGCCGATGGCCGGTTACGCCCTTGTGAACCACGGGTTCGAACGGGGTCGAAAGGTGTACTCGGGGACACGGCGTGTGCCTACCTCGTGACGCGCACCAGGCTGCCGTGAGGCTGCGCCGCTCGCAACCGGAGGGTCGGCCGGTTGGCTTCGGGGGCCTGGGCTGTGGCTGCCGGCGGGGCGGGCCGTGGGGCTCGAGGCCGTCGGGCCGTGCGGCTCGAGGTCGTCGGGCCGTGCGGCTCAAGGTCGTCGGGCCGTGCGGCTCGAGGTCATCGGGCCGTGCGGCGGCGTCGTGGCTTGTCGCGCAGTTCCCCGCGCCCCCAAGACAAGCAGCGCCATCGCGGCCTGTCGCGCAGTTCCCCGCGCCCCCAGAACACGAACAGCGCCATCACCCGGGCGGGCCGTGCGGCTCAAGGTCGTCGGGCCGTGCGGCGGCGTCGTGGCTTGTCGCGCAGTTCCCCGCGCCCCCAAGACAAGCAGCGCCATCGCGGCCTGTCGCGCAGCTCCCCGCGCCCCCACAACACGAGCAGCGCCACCGTGCCCTGTCCCGCAGCCCCGGCGCCCGCGAAAAAGGGGCACGACCGCCCCGCCCGGAAGAAGGCAGGGGCACCGCGCCCCAAGGGGGCACCGATCAGGAGGCGCTAGCGGAGGCCGTTGACCAGGGCCGCGGCCGTGAAGAGTTCCACGCCTACCGTGATGGCCGATTCGTCGACGTCGAAGTCGCCCTGGTGGAGGTCGCGCACATGGCGTTCGCCGGGAGTGCGGACGCCCAGGCGGGCCATCGCGCCGGGGACGTGCTCCAGGTACCAGGAGAAGTCCTCGCCGCCGAGGCTCTGCTCGGTGCCCTCGACGGACTCGACCCCGCGCCGGGCGATCATCGCCTCGCGCAGCAGCTCGGTGACGCCGGGCTCGTTGACGACGGGCGGCACGCCGCGCACGTAGTTGATCTCCGACTTGGCGCGGTGCAGGTTGGCGATCTCGTCGATGGCCGCGACCACGACGTCGGGGGCCTGCCGCCACGCCTCCAGGTCGAGGCAGCGAACGGTGCCGGAGAGCTCGGCGTGCTGCGGAATCACGTTCGGCGCGTGCCCGGACTCGACGCGGCCCCAGGTGATGGCGAGCCCGCTGCGGCTGTCGAAGCGACGGCCGACCAGCGCGGGCACGTCGGTGACGACGCGGGCGGCGGCGGTGACCAGGTCGGTCGTGAGGTGGGGGCGGGCGGTGTGGCCGCCCGGGCCGTCGAGGCCGATCTCCAGCCGGTCGCAGGCGGAGGTGATGGGCCCCTCGCGGAGTCCGATCTTGCCGGCGTCCACCCGGGGGTCGCAGTGCACGGCGATGATCGCGCCGACGCCTTCCAGCGCCCCGCACTTGATGACGTCGGCGGCACCGCCGGGCAGCACCTCCTCGGCGGGCTGGAAGATCAGCCGGACGGGGCGGGGCAGGGCGCCCCGCCGGTGCAGTTCGGCGAGGACGAGGCCGGCGCCCAGGACGACGGTGGTGTGCACGTCGTGACCGCAGGCGTGCGCACGGTCGGGCACGGTCGAGCGGTAGGGGCACTCCGCCTTGGTGTCCGGAATGGGCAGGCCGTCGATGTCGGCCCGCAGGGCGAGCATGCTGGGACCGCCGTCCCACTGCTCGCCCTCCACGCCGATGTCACAGACGAGTCCCGTCCCCACGGCGAGGACGCGCGGCTTGAGGCCGGCCCGCTCGAGCCGCTCCTTGATCGCGGCGGTCGTGCGGAACTCCTGGTTGCCGAGCTCCGGGTGCATGTGGAGGTCGCGCCGGAACGCGATGAGCTCGGCCCGCAGAGCGTCGGGCAGTGCACCGGGAAGTACGGCTCCGCCGGGAAGATCGACCTCGGACTCCAGTGACATCAGTGGCTTCACCCTTTGAAGGGTAGGGCGCCGGGGCGGTCGACCGACCCTGGATCAACAAAACTTCAACCCGATAGGGGCAGAAAATATGATCGCCCGGCGCATAGCTATCAAATGAGATGGGTAAACTCGCCTGCCTTTTGGGCCGGACCGGGCCATCCACCTCCCGGAGTGTGACTTCGACCACATCGACGCCACGACTCCGGTATCCATCCATCCTCTCCACGGATACCACGCCGTGCGCGGCGAACACCGGCATGTTCATCTGCCGGACGCGCGCCCCCGCTAGTGTGCGCTTCGTGCGCGCCCCCGAGTTTGTCGAGTCCACGCAGGCCTCGTACGACGCCATCGCCGAGGCCTATGCCGCCGAGCACCCCGACAGCCTGGCCGGAAGACCGCTGGAGCGGGCGCTGCTGTAGGCCTTCGTGGAGCTGGCCCGGGCGCCGGGGGTGCCCGGCCGGCCGCCGGTCGCGGACATCGGCAGCGGGCCGGGATACGTGACGGCGCGGCTGCACGAGGCCGGGTTGCCGGTGTTCGGGGTCGACGCGTCGCCCCGCATGGTGGCCCTGGCCCGCCGGGCGCACCCGGAGCTGCGCTTCCACGTCGGTTCGATGACGGCCCTGGACCTGCCGGAGGCGACGCTCGGCGGCATCGTCGCGCTCTACTCGATCATCCAGGTGCCCGACGATCACCTGCCGTCCGTGTTCGCCGAGTTCCGCCGCGTCCTGCTGCCGGGGGCGCCGGTGCTGCTCGGCTTCCAGTCCGGGGACGAGGACGGGCATCAGCGTCTGACCGAGCGCTTCGGGCAGGAGATCTCGCTCGACTACTACTGGCGCACCCCCGACACGGTCGCCGGGCACCTCACGAGGGCGGGCCTCGACCTCCACGCCCGCGTCCTGCGCGAGCCGGAGGCCGGGGAGAAGCTGCCGCGCGCGTTTCTGCTGGCGCGCAGGCCGCCGGTGGACGGGGCGCCTGCGGCGGCCGACTGAGAACTCCTGACGGAATGCCCTCGGAACTCGGTGAGCGGCATGCGTCCAGGACCTCGTGAGTGCCGACGAGCCACTCGCCGCATTGACCGTGGCTGCGCTCGCGTCGGCGTGCCGGTCCGGGAGCTCGGGTTCAGCTCGCGGTCGAGTCCTTGGTCATCGCGTCCATGAAGAGGTCGACGAGCGGGCGGGCTTGCTCTTCGGTTCCGTGCCGCACGGCATAGGCGATGCCACCCATGAGGAGGAGGACATTGTCCGGGGCGACGTCCGTTCGCAGGCTTCCGTCTCGGGCGCCGGCCGCGAGGAGGGTGGCGACAGCGTCGGTGAGGAGTGCGCGGCTGTCGGAGTATGGATCGACACCTGAGGCGATGACCGCGTTGAGGGCTTCGGACATTCCGCTCTTCGCCGTGGCGTAGTGGATGAAGTGTTCCATCCACATCCGGGTGGCCTCGGCGGCCGGGTGCTGGGCGAGAAGGTCGTTCACCTTCTCGCACACCTGGGTGAGTTGGCGCCGGTAGGCGGCGTCGATGAGGACTTCCCGAGTCGGGAAGTGCCGGTAGAGCGTGCCGACACCGACGCCCGCCTGCTTGGCGATGGCGGCCGGCGCGGTGTCCAGCCCCTGCTCGGCGAAAACCTGCGCGGCGACCTCCAGCAGACGCTCCCGGTTCCTCCTGCTCGCGCCGATGGTGATCACCCGCGTCTTTCAGGAGCCGATGCGTGAGCAGGGCGGTGGCCGGATCATCCAGATCTCCAGCGTGGGCGGCCAGGTCGGTATCCCCACTCACAGCTGCTATCACGCGGGCAAGTGGGGGCTGGAGGGCTTCACCGAGAGCGTCAGCCGCGAGGTCTGCGACTTCAACATTCACCTCACTCTGGTCGAGCCCGGCGCCACGCGCACCGGCTTCGCCTCGGCCTTGCAATACACCACCGAAACGACCGTCTACCGCGACAACGCCGTCGGCCGGACCCGGCACTACCTGGAGACCGCGGACGAGAGCGTCTTCACCGGCGACCCGGCCAAGCTCGCCGCCGCCATCTACGACACGACCCGCCACCCGAGCCCGCCACTGCGCCTGACTCTCGGCTCCGACACCTATAGCGCAATCCACGCGGCACTCACCGAACGTCTCACCGCGCTCGAGACTCAGAAGGATCTCGCTGAATCCGTCGCCTTCACCCACTGATCCGCCCCATCGGGGCTCGAAGATCATTTCGTTGGGAGCTCTGAGGCCTGTCGTCGGTCCGGCGGCCGGGCCGGTTCCGCTTCCTAGCCGGCCGCCACCGCTCCCGGTGTCCCGGTCGGGCCCGGCAGGCCCGACGTGGAGGGTGGGGTGGTGAAGCGTGCCGTGCCCGCCGGTCCCGTGGGGCCGGCCGGATCCGCCGTGCCCGGGTGTGGCGGGCCCGGCGGAGGCGCCGGGGCCGTCGGCGACAGCCGGTGCACGTCCCGGGCCGTTCCCGTCACCCCGGACAGGAAGCCCTGGGCCCGTGGGGAGGCGTTCTCGGTCAGCCAGGCGGGGTCGATGTCGCAGACCGCGACGCGTACCTCCGTGCCGGACAGGGCGAGAGGGAGGGTGTGAACGACGGTGGAGGGGAAGCTCAGGATCGTCCGGCCGATGGGGCCCCGGCGGGCGATCAGTTCGAGGGGGAGTTCGGGGCGGACGATCTCCAGACCCGTCTCGACCGCGAGGCGGTGGAGCTTGTCCGTGCTCTCGCGGCGGTGGGCGAAGTAGCGGGTGGCGCCGTGCGCCCTGGCCAGGGCGTGGACGGCCTCCAGATAGCGGCCGTCGTCGACCACGCCGGTCTCCACCAGGGACGTGCCGACCATGTCGGCGCCCTTGGTGATCCGGGGCGGGCCGAAACGGGCCCGGGTCCAGGCGAAGGCGTTGGCGCTGACCGTGACGCCCGCCGGGGTCTCCTCCATCGGCATGGAGGAGAAGATCTCGATGCGGCGACGGTGCCCGGGGGTCAGCCGACGGCGGGCGGAGGCCGACACCGGTGCGAAGACCACGTCCCGCGGGCCGGGGCGGCCGCCCTTGCGGTGCCAGCGCACCAGCCGCTCGCCACGGGCCAGCTGCCCGACGAACTCCATCGTCGCCGTGCCGTCGTCGACGACGACCAGGTCACGGGCGCGGGTGATCGTCAGCAGCAGCTGGACGTAGCGGGAGAAGGGGTCCCCCAGCACGACCCGGCGTGCCCTGCGGAGCGGGCCGGTCAGGCCGCCGATGGTCTGGAAGGGCGCCAGGGGCCCGCCGCGCGCTTCCTCCCAGCGGACCTGGTGCCCCTCGTCGCGGGCCAGGTCGGACATCCGCCGCAGCTGGCCGCGGGTCATCGGGTCGACGGGCGACAGCACCACGAGGGTGAGCCCCACGCCGGGGGCGTGCGCGTGCGCCCACTCCAGCACGTTCAGCAGCTGTACCGGGCTCTCGACGAAGGCGAGAGTGTGGGGGCCGGCGTTCCCGGCGCGGGGGCTCATCGACGTACGACCGTCCCGTCGTAAGGGGGGTTGTGGGGGTGGTGGGTTCAGACGCCGACCGGCTCGCCCGCCGCCGTGGCGATCTCCGCCTCGGCGACCACACCGGCGACGCGGCGCAGCTTCTTCATCGGGCCCAGCTCGGACTCGTAGACCTTCTTGACGCCGTCGCCGAGGGAGGCCTCGATGGTGCGGATGTCGCGGACGAGACGCGTGAGGCCCTGCGGCTCCACGGAGGCGGCCTGGTCGGAGCCCCACATGGCGCGGTCGAGGGTGATGTGGCGCTCGACGAAGGTGGCGCCGAGGGCGACGGCGGCGAGGGTGGTCTGCAGGCCGGTCTCGTGGCCGGAGTAGCCGATCGGGACGTTCGGGTATTCGGCCTGGAGGGTGTTGATGACCCGGAGGTTGAGCTCCTCGGCCTTCGCCGGGTACGTCGAGGTGGCGTGGCAGAGCAGGATGTTCTCGCTGCCCAGGACCTCGACGGCGTGCCGGATCTGCTTCGGCGTCGACATGCCGGTGGAGAGGATGATCGTGCGGCCGGTGGCGCGCAGGGCGCGCAGCAGCTCGTCGTCCGTGAGGGAGGCGGAGGCGACCTTGTGGGCGGGGACGTCGAACTTCTCCAGGAAGGCGACGGCCTCGGTGTCCCACGGGGAGGCGAACCAGTCGATGCCCTTCTTCTTGCAGTAGGCGTCGATCTGGCCGTACTCCTCCTCACCGAACTCCACGCGGTGGCGGTAGTCGATGTACGTCATGCGGCCCCAGGGGGTGTCGCGCTCGATGTCCCACTGGTCGCGCGGGGTGCAGATCTCCGGGGTGCGCTTCTGGAACTTGACCGCGTCGCAGCCGGCCTCGGCGGCGGCGTCGATGAGCTTGAAGGCGTTCTCGATGTCGCCGTTGTGGTTGATGCCGATCTCGCCGGTGACGTAGACGGGGCGGCCGGGGCCGGCCTCGCGCGAACCGAACTTGCGGATGCGGGAGTTGTTGCTCATGGCGAAGAGTTCCTTACTTGGTGAGGGAATCGAGAGAGGGGCCGAGGATCCAGCTGGCGATCTCCCGGATCGCGCCGTCACCGCCGGGGACGGTGGTGACCGCGCGTGCGGCGCCGCGCACGACGTCGTGGGCGCTCGCGACCGCCACGGGCCAGCCCACGAGGGCGAAGCACGGGAGGTCATTGACGTCGTTGCCGACGTAGAGCACGCGCTCCGGCGCGATGCCCTGCTCCTCGCACCACTGCTTGAGGGCGAGGTCCTTGCGGTCGATGCCGTGCAGCACCGGGAGCTTGAGCTTCCGGGCCCTGGCGGCGACCACAGGGTTCTGTTCCGTGGACAGGATCAGCATCTTCAGGCCGCTGTTGCGCAGGGCTGCGATACCGAGTCCGTCCCCGCGGTGCACGGAGACGAACTCCCGTCCGTCGGAGTCGACCAGCACCCGGTCGTCGGTCTGGGTGCCGTCGAAGTCGAGGACGACCGCGTCGATGTCGTCGGCGGTCGGGAGGGCGCCGGGGCGGTCCGCGTCGAAGAGCGGCGCGAGGGCCCGGGCGCGGGCGAGGTCGTGCGGGTCGTCGATCTCCAGCACGCGCGCGGGGTCCGTGCGGACCAGCTCGGTGCGGCCGAAGAAGCGGTGCTGGTGCGTGCGGAAGCCGGACGCCTCCATGGCGTAGGCGGCGCCGGTCTCCAGCAGGTCCTGGGGGCGGTCCTGGCGGCGGGGCCGGAAGGACTTGTCGTGGTTGACGCCGTAGCCGCCGCCGACGGCGGCGTCGCTCTCCGCGACGGTGCCGGCCGCGATCTCGTCCTCCGCGTCCCGCCAGACGAACCCGTGGAAGGGCGCCACGGTCACCGCGGTGTCGGCGCCGTTCTCGGCGATCGCGCCCGCCACCCCGTCGATGTCCTCGCGGACGATGAACGGGCTGGTGCACTGCACGAGCAGGACCACGTCCACCGGCGCCCCGTGCAGGGCCTCGTGGGCGTCCATGGCGTGCAGGACGGCGGCCTCGGAGGTGGCGGTGTCGCCGGCGATGGCGGCGGGCCGCAGCACGACCTCGGCACCGGCCTCGCGGGCGGCGGCCGCGATGGCCTGGTCGTCGGTGGAGACGACGACGTCCGTCACCAGCCGGGCCGCCCGGCACTCGCGCACCGCCCGGGCCACCAGCGGGACGCCGCCGACGGGAAGGAGGTTCTTCGCGGGTACGCCCTTGGAGCCGCCGCGCGCGGGGATCACCGCGAGCACACGGCGCACCGAGGCGCCTTTGCCCGCTTCCGGGTGGGACATGGGGTCTACTCCTTGGGCTGGGGTCTCGGGGCGGCTCACAGCTCCCCCATCCGCCGGATGACGGGCGCCACGCGCTGCACGCCGTGGCGGTAGGCGCCGCGCGCCGCCCGGCGCACGATCTGCCGGACCGGTCCGGGGTCCTTGTCGGCGGCCGGCGCGCCGGGCAGCGGGGTGCCGTCCGGGCCGAGGTGGTGGCGGGCGAGGATCCCGGGCAGATATCCGGGGGCGGTGACGGGGGTGTAGTACGGGGTCAGCGGGGGCAGGCCGCCGGGCCGGCCGAGCAGCTCGGCGATGCGTTCGCGGGCCGCGTCGAAGGCGGAGTCGTAGGAGCCGTCCGCGGCGACGCCCTGGCGGGAGACCCACTCCTGGTCGGGCACGGGCCGGTGCCCGGCGTCGAGCTGGTCCCAGGAGGCGAGGCAGCCGGAGCCCACGAAGTGGTGGTTGCCGAGCGACTCGCGGATGCCGAGATCCGTCAGCACGACGGTCGGGACACGGCGGTGCAGCGACTCCAGGGCGGCCGTGGAACTGACCGTCACCAGCAGGTCGGTCCGGTCGAGAACCTCGCCCATGTTGCCGTACACCAGGCTGAAGTTGGCGGGCGGATCGAGGCGCTGCACCAGCTTCTGGTACGGCAGCTCCTCGATGTGGGTGGTGTGTTCGCCCGGCTTGGAGCGCAGCTTCAGCAGCACCTGCCGTTCGGGGTGCCTGCGGGCGTGCTGCACCAGCCGGTTCAGCAGGTACGTACGGTCCTTGCGGCTGTCCGGGACGGAGGGCTGGGCGGCGAAGACGACCGTGTAGGGCCTGCGTCCTTGCTGCGCAGAGGGGTCGTGTTCGCCTTCGTAGGCCGCGCCGCCGAGGAACGGCAGGGCCACCTCGGTCACCGCGGAGGCGTCGGCGCCGACCCCTTCGTAGACGGCCCGGAAACGGTCCGCGTCCTGGCGGGAGTTGGCGAGGACCAGGTCCGCGCCGTGCCGCAGCAGCAGGCCGTCGGCGAGCTTCTCGTAGACGACACCGACGTAGCCGGTGACGACGACGGGCCGGGATGCGCGGTGCTCCCAGACGCGTGCCAGGCCGTGCAGCATCGCCTGCACACCGCCGCCGACCAGGGAGAGGACCAGGACGTCGTAGGACCCCTCGCCCATGGCGCGCAGGAACTCGACGGCGGTGACCTCCCGCAGCGAGTCGGCGCGCACGCCCACTTCCTGAAGCTGACGCGGGGTGGGCGTCGCCCGGCCGCGCAGCAGGAATCCGTCGAGAAGGGGGCCGGCTTGCGCGCCTTCGCGCGGTGCGGCTTCCATGGACGGTCCCGGGGCGATGCGGTCCGCGGTCAGCGCACCCCATTTCCATCGGGTGTCGCTGTCCGCGAGGACGGCGATTCGCGGGCGCTTCGGTGTACTTACTGGCACGTCGAAGACGCTAGGAAGCGAATCCTAGGTATGGCGGAACCGCGACTCAACGAAAAGTTAACAACAGCCCACCGAGAGCCGAACTGGCCTGCTGGAAGGCGGGAAGTACACGGGGTGCACCGTTCTGACACATGGAGTTCACCCGGTGTACCTTCATCGGAAAGTTCAGCTGCCGGGCGGCCTCCTAACGTTTTGCGGGTGCCTAAGCTTTCCGTGATCGTGCCGTTCTACAACGTGCAGCAATATGCCCCGGACACGCTCAGAAGTCTGCGGTCGAACGCCGACCGAGATTTCGAGTTCATCCTGGTCGACGACCATTCCAAGGACGAAACTCCGGCCATTCTCGAACGAGCGGCCGAGGAGCTTTCGGACGTGGCTCAGGTGCGGTACATCCGCCACGAGCAGAACGGCGGGCTCGCCACCGCGCGCAACACCGGCCTGGACGCGGCGCAGGGCGAGTACCTGACGTTCCTGGACGGCGACGACTGGCTGGCCCCCGGTTACCTCGCCGAACTGGTGTCCGCCATGGACGACTTGGGGTGCGACTTCGTGCGCACCGACCATGTGCAGGCCACCGCGCGCGCCCGTTCCGTGCACCGGGTCCCGGTCGGGCGGCGCTGGGAGGCGTTCGACCCGCGGGAGGCGATCCTCCCCGCCCACCGCTCCACCTCCGTCGACTACGCCTACGCCTGGGCCGGCGCCTATCACCGCCGCTTGGCCGACAAGGGCGTGCTCCACTTCACCGACGGGCTGCGCACGGCCGAGGACCGGCCGTGGATCTGGAAGCTGCACCGCGAGGCGGAGTCGTTCGCCGTGGTGAGCCTGCTGGGCGTGTTCTACCGGCGCGGGGTGGCCTCGTCCCTGACGCAGATCGGTGATGTGCGCCAGCTCGACTTCATCCGGGCCTTCGACCAGGTGATCGAGGAGACGGCCGCGGACCGCGACGCCGACCGGCTGCTGCCCAAGGCGGTGCGTACCTACTGCGCGATCATCGCCCACCACCTTTCCAACGAGGACCGGTTCGAACCGGCCGTGGCCAGGCAGCTGCGGTCGATGAGCGCGGCGGCCATCAGGCGCATGCCGCAGGACGCACTCGCCGACGCACTGGAGGCCATGGACATGGACCGCTCGTCCAAGCTGCGGCGGCTGCGACGCCGGGTGACCACGACGGGAGCGGCCGCCTGATGCCCGGGACCACTCAGATCTTCTGCGCCTCGACGCTGTACGGCGTCGCCACCCTGGCCGCCGCGATCGACTCCGATCTCTTCGAGGAGCCGGACCGCCGGGTGCTGCTGGTGTTCAACAACTCCGCGACCCCGGAGACCACTCCGGCCCTCGACGAGATGCCGGGCTTCGCCCCGCTGCGCGAGCACTTCGACGAGGTGCTGTCCTGGAACGAGGCCATCCGTCCCTTCCACCCCGGGGCCTGGACGCCGCGCGCCGACGACATCCCGCTCTTCGAGCGCTATCTGCGGCTGCTGTGGGGCCTCGGCGACGACCGGGTGAGTCTGGTGCTCGAATCCATCCAGGTGGCGCCCGCCCTGACAGTGGCCCAGCTGTTCACCGACGCTCCCGTCGACGTCTACGCCGACGGGCTGATGAGCTACGGCCCCACCCGCAACAAGCTCGATCCGCTGGTCGGCACGCGCGTGCGCAGGCTGCTGCACCTCGACCTGGTGCCGGGACTCACGCCGATGCTGCTCACCGAGTTCGGCGTGCCGGCGCACTTGGTGCCGACGCCGGCCTTCCTGAAGGTGCTCGGCGAGGTCACCGAGACCGTGTCCGAACTGCCCGCCCTGCCCGGCGATTCGGCGCTGCTGCTCGGCCAGTATCTGTCGGCGCTGAACATCCTCTCCCCCGAGGAGGAGGAGGACCTGCACGTGCGGATGATGCGGGGCGCGGTCGCCCGCGGCCACCGCACGGTCGTCTTCAAGCCCCACCCGACCGCACCGGCCCGGTACAGCCGCGCCCTGGAGACCGAGGCGGAGAAGCTCGGCGTCGACCTCACGGTCCTGGACACGCCCGTGCTCGCCGAGGTGCTGTTCGACCGGACCCGGCCCGCGCTGGTCGTCGGCTGCTTCTCCACCGCGCTGTTCACGGCCTCCGCGTTCTACGACCTGCCGGTCGCGCGCATCGGGACCGAGCTGCTGCTGGAGCGGCTGACGCCGTATCAGAACAGCAACCGGGTACCGACCACGCTGGCGGACGCTCTGCTGCCCGACCTGGAGAGCGGCGAGGACGGTGACGTCCCGCCGGCCGAGCGGCTGTCGGCCCTCCTGACGACTCTCGGGTTCACCATGCAGCCGCAGATCTACCCGGACCAGCGCGCGCAGGCCGAACAGTTCCTCGCCCGGCACCTCGGCCCCCGTACCCGGCGCTACTTCAAGAAGCGCCGCCTCACCGCGCTCGGGCTACCCGGGGGCATTCCGCAGCGGCTGGCGTTCCTGCCGCGCAATTCCACGGCACGCCGGGTGGTCCGGCGGGCCCGGGCCCTGCGCAAGGCGGTACGCCGCTGAGCCGGTCCCGCCCGGCGGCCCGGCCGGCCCCGGCGACATCCAGATGAACCCATGGGGACCGGCAGGCGAAGCCTGTCGCCATCGAACATGATTCCGTCAACTCTCGTCCTAGGGTGACAGGCGCCCGCCCACAGGCGGCTCAGGCAAAGGACATACGAGCCACACAGAGGTTTTCAGCGTGACCGAGACGGTCGTCAGCACCCACAAGCCACAGCCCGGCGTCGCCGTGCTGGTCGAACCACCGGGCGCCACGACCGTCCCACGGCGCAGAAGGGAGTCCGGGGGCCGGCTGCGCGCCCTCGACGGACTGCGGCTGGTGGCGGCGCTGATGGTGGCGCTGTACCACTACGGCGGGCGCGGCGGTGAGGTCGCCCAGGCCTGGGGCACCTCGCCGAGGGAGCAGTTCCCGACCCTGCACTCCCTGTTCGCCTACGGCTGCCTCGGCGTCCAGGTCTTCTTCGTGATCAGCGGGTTCGTGATCTGCATGAGCGGCTGGGGCCGGCCCCTGAAGTCGTTCTTCGCCTCCCGTGCCTCCCGGCTGCTGCCCGCCTACTGGGCGGCGGTCCTGCTGGTGACCGGCGTCTTCGCACTGCCGGTGGTCGCCTACAAGGCGGTCTCGCCGAGCGACGCCCTGGTGAACCTGACGATGCTGCAGATGCCCCTGGGCGTGGACCGGGTGCTCGGCGTGTGCTGGACCCTGTGGGCTGAGGTCCGCTTCTACGCCCTGTTCGCCCTGTGCGTCGTGCTGCCCGGGGCGAACCGCCGCCGGGTGGTCATGTTCTGCGCGGGCTGGATGCTGGCGGCCGTGATAGCCGAGAACGCGAACATGCCCCTGCTCGACATCGTCCTGATGCCCGAGTACGCGCCCTTCTTCATCGGCGGCGTCGGCCTCTACCTCGTGCACCGCGACCGGCGGGACGTCCACGGGTGGGGCATCGTGGCCGTCAGCTGGCTGATCGGCCAGCACTACGCGGTGCAGTCGCTGTGGCACGCCCCCGACCCGGAGGCCTTCTCCTACCGCTCGTCGTTCGGGATCGTCGCCGTCGTCACGTTCGGCTTCGTGGCGGTCGCCGCGATCGCGCTGGGCCTGCTGGGCCGGGTGAACTGGCGGTGGCTGACGGTCGCGGGCGCGCTGACGTACCCCTTCTATCTGGTCCACGAGCATCTCGGCTGGGTGGTGATCCAGGCCCTGCACCGTGGTCTGGGGCTGGCTTCCGGGGTGACCTTCGGGCTGACGGTGGCGTCAATGCTGCTGCTGGCGTGGCTGCTGCACAAATATGTGGAGAAGCCGCTGACGCCCCGGCTCCGGGCGGCTCTGACGAAGACCCGCTGACGCTGTTCACGGGACGTTCAGCAGGCCGTCGATCGGGGCAACGCTCAAGGAGAAGGCTCGTCTCATGACCCACGCACAAGCGACCGAAGCGCACCCCGGCGAACTCGCAGACGTCCCGGGCTGGTTCCCGGCCCTGGACCAGACGCTGTTCACCTGGCTCCTCGAACAGCAGAAGAAGTCCGGCATAAAGGGTGACCTGCTGGAGCTCGGCGTCTACCTGGGCAAGAGCGCGATCCTCCTCGGCCACCACCTTCAGGACGGCGAGCGGTTCACGGTCTGCGACCTGTTCGAGGGCGACGCCCCGGACGACGCCAACAAGGCGGAGTCGGCCAAGTCGTACGCCTCCCTCACCCAGCAGGCGTTCGAGCGGAACTACCTCTCCTTCCACGACACCCTGCCCACGGTGATCACCGGTCCCAGTTCCCTGGTGGAGGAGAAGGTGGCCCCGGACTCCTGCCGCTTCATCCACATCGACGCCTCGCACCTGTACGAGCACGTGTACGGCGACATCGGCGCGGCCCACGACATCCTGCTGCCCGAGGGCATCGTGGTCCTGGACGACTTCCGGTCCGAGCACACCCCGGGTGTCTCGGTCGCCGCCTGGGAGGCCGTCCTCAACCGCGGTCTGCGCCCGATCTGCCTCAGCACGCAGAAGCTGTACGCGACCTGGGGTGACCCCGAGCCGCTCCAGGAGGAGCTGCTCGCCATGCTCCGGTTGCGCACGGACGTCGGGCTGAGCGTGCAGGAGGCTGCCGGGCACCGGCTGATCCGGACCCGTTCCCGGGGCATGAAGCCACCGGCCTTCCCGCCCTCGCGACACTACGTGGAGCCCGCGCCCGCACCGGTCCCCGCCCCCGACGTCAGCGATGCGCGTGCGGCGCGGCCGGCCCGGCCCGCCCCGTCCGCGGCCCGCCGGCTCGCCAAGGACCTGCTGCCGCCCGTCATCACCCGGGCCGTACGACGGGCCCGCGCGAAACGGTCCTGACCCGCCGGACCGCGTCATGGGATGCCGTAGCGCGCCCCGATCCCGTCGATCACGAGGGCGAGTCCCTCCTCGAAGTGCCGGTCGTAGTCCTCGAAGATCTCCGCGCCCGCCTGGGCCGACAAGGGAAAGTCGGCCATCAGGCGGGCGCGTTCGTCCGTGTCGTAGCCCTCGCAGCGCTCACCCGGCAGCGGCTGGACGCCCTGCTCCTCGGTGACGAAGCCCAGCGTGTACAGGTACGCCGTGGTGAGCGCGCGGGCCGCCTGGGCGAGGGTGAACCCGGCGGTGGTGAGCAGGCGCAGGTTGTCCTCCATCGGTCCGGCGTGCTCGATGCCGGTGAAGCGTGAGCCGCTGAAGACCTTCGCGCCGTCCCGGTACCCGAGCAGGGCCGCGCGCAGGCCCCGGTTGGCCTTGAGCAGCCGGTCCTGCCAGGTGTCGGCCGGGTCGAGGGCGGTCCCGGCGACCATCCGGCGGTACATCTCCGTCGCCATCTCGTCGAGCAGCGCCTGCTTGTCCTTGAAGTGCCAGTAGAGGGCGGGCGCCTTCACGTCCAGCTCGCGGGCGATGGCGCGCAGGGTCAGGCCGTCGAGGCCCACCTCGTTCAGCAGCCGCAGCGCGGTGTCCGCGACCCGGCGGCGGTCGAGGGGCTCGCGTCGTTCTGTACTCACGCTTGACAACTTAACACCGTTAAGGCAATCCTCGGGAGCGAGGTTACTTAACAACGTTAAGGAGAGTGGGGCCGATGGACACGGACGTGCTGGTGGTGGGCGCGGGCCCGACGGGCCTGGCACTCGGGATCGACCTCGCCCGGCGGGGCGTGGCCGCGCTGGTCGTCGAGCGGGCAGGGGCGTTGTTCCCCGGCTCGCGCGGCAAGGGGATCCAGCCGCGCACGATGGAGGTCTTCGACGACCTGGGCGTGCTCGACGCGATCCGGGCGGCGGGCGGCCCCTACCCGATGGGGGTGATCTGGCAGGACGGCGAACGGGTCGGCGAGCAACGGATGTTCGACGCGGCCGAGCCGAGCGAGGACGCGCCGTACACCGAGCCGTGGATGGTGCCGCAGTGGCGCACGCAGCAGATTCTGCGGGCGCGGCTGGAGGAGCTGGGCGGACAGGTGGCGTTCGGCCGGGAGGTCGTCGGGCTGACCCAGGACGTGGACGGGGTGCGTGCCGAGTTCGCCTCGGGCGAGGCCGTCACCGCCCGGTACACCGTGGCGGCGGACGGCGGCCGCTCGACCGTGCGCAGGCTGCTCGGCATCGGCATGACGGGCGAGCTGGTCGACCCGAACCCGACGCTGGTGGCGGACGTCCGGATCAGCGGCCTGGGCCGGGACGACTGGCACATCTTCCCGCCCGGCGAGGGCTACGGCTTCCTCGCGATCTGCCCGCTGGCCGGCACCGAGGACTTCCAACTGGTGGCGCAGTTCCCGGAGGGGACGGCCCCGGACCTCTCGCTGGAGGGCGTACGCAAGGTCGTCGCCGCACGTTCGCACCTCGCACCGGAGTCCGTCACGCAGCTGCGCTGGGCCTCGGACTTCCGCCCCCGGGCGGCCCTCGCGGACCGCTTCCGTTCCGGGCGGGTCTTCCTCGCCGGTGACGCGGCGCACGTGCACTCCCCCGCGGGCGGCCAGGGCCTCAACACCAGCGTCCAGGACGCCTACAACCTGGGCTGGAAGCTGGGCGCGGTGCTGCGCGACGGCGCGGACCCGGCCCTGCTCGACTCCTACGAGGAGGAGCGTCGGCCCATAGCCGCCGATGTGCTCGGTCTGTCCACGCGCGTGCACCGCGGCGAGACCCGGCGCGGCGAGGCGACCCGCCAACTGGGGATCGGCTACCGGGAGTCACCGCTCACCCGCGAGACCCGGACGCACCCGGGCCCGCTGCGGGCGGGCGACCGCGCACCCGACGGGAGGGTGGCCGGTGTCCGGCTCTTCGACGCGTTCCGCGGCCCGCACTGGACACTGCTGGCGCTCGGGGACACGCAGGCACCGGACCTCGGCGCACGCATCCCGGTCGTACGGGGCCCCGCACCCGCCGTGTACGGGCCCGGCCTGTACCTCGTCCGCCCCGACGGCCATGTCGGCTGGGCCGGGGACACGGCGGCCGGGCTCCCGGACCACCTGGCCCGCTTCGGCCAGGGCTAGTCCGGGCGCGCTACGAACTCGCCAGCGACAGCTTCACCGCGAACCCCAGGAACAGCGCACCCGCCGCCGAGGTCGCCCCCGCCGACAGGCGCCTGCGGCGGCGGAAGGCGGCGGCCAGCCGGGTGCCGCCGAAAATCAGCGCGCTGAGGTAGAGCACGCTGGCGAACTGGGCGAGGGCGCCGAGGACGACGAAGGACAGGGCGGGGTAGGCGTACCCCGGGTCCACGAACTGCACGAAGAAGGCGACGAAGAAGAGGATCGCCTTGGGGTTGAACAGGCTGACGACGAAGGCACGGCGGAAGGGCCGCTCCTCGGCGGGCGCGGGCGCCTCGTCGCCGGCGGTCCGCTCCGCACGTGTCCGCCACATGCCCCACGCGGCCCGCAGCATGCCGATGGCGAGCCAGGTCAGATATCCGGCCCCCGCGTATTTGACGACCGCGAACAACACGGCGTTCGCCTGGAGCAGCGAGGCGACTCCGGCCGCGGACAGCGTCATCAACACCGTGTCCCCGCACCAGACTCCGGCCGAGGCGGTGTACCCGGCGCGCACGCCACGGCGGGCGGCCACGGACAGCACGTACAGCGAGTTGGGACCGGGCAGCAGAACGATCAGGACGAGGCCCGCCAGGTAGGTGGGCAGATCGACGACACCGAACATGCGAATGAGTGTCGCACGCAGGTCAGACATCCCCGCCCGGCTGCGGGTCAGAAGACGTCGGACGGGACGTACGCCCCCCACACCTCGCGCAGCGCGTTGCACACCTCGCCCACGGTGGCCCTCGCCCTGAGTGCCTCCTTCATGGGGTAGAGGACGTTGTCCTCGCCCTCGGCGGCCTTCCTCAGGGCGGCCAGGGCCGCGTCCACGGCCGGCTGGTCGCGCTCCGCGCGCAGGGTGGCCAGGCGTTCGGCCTGCCGGGCCTCGATGGCGGGGTCGACGCGCAGCGGCTCGTAGGGCTCTTCCTCGTCGAGCTGGAAGCGGTTGACGCCGACCACGACCCGCTCGCCGGAGTCCGTCTCCTGGGCGATGCGGTAGGCGTTGCGCTCGATCTCGTTCTTCTGGAAGCCGTGCTCGATGGCGTCGACGGCGCCACCGAGTTCCTCGACCTTGGCCATCAGCTCCACGGCGGCGGCTTCGACGTCGTCGGTCATCTTCTCGATGACGTAGGACCCGGCGAAGGGGTCGACGGTGGCGGTCACATCGGTTTCGTGGGCGAGGACCTGCTGGGTGCGCAGCGCGAGGCGGGCGGATGTGGCGGTGGGCAGGGCGATGGCCTCGTCGAAGGAGTTGGTGTGCAGCGACTGCGTCCCGCCCAGCACCGCGGCCAGCCCCTGCACGGCGACGCGGACCAGGTTGACCTCGGGCTGCTGGGCCGTCAGCTGCACCCCGGCCGTCTGGGTGTGGAAGCGCAGCATCAGCGACTTGGGGTTCCTCGCGCCGAACTCCTCACGCATCACCCGCGCCCAGATCCGCCGCGCCGCACGGAACTTCGCCACCTCCTCCAGCAACGTCGTGCGGGCCACGAAGAAGAACGACAGGCGGGGCGCGAAGTCGTCGACGTCCATGCCGGCCGCGACCGCGGTGCGCACGTACTCGATGCCGTCGGCCAGAGTGAAGGCGATCTCCTGCGTGGGCGAGGCACCCGCCTCGGCCATGTGGTAGCCGGAGATCGAGATGGTGTTCCACTTCGGGATCTCGGCCCGGCAGTACTTGAAGATGTCCGCGATCAGCCGCAGTGACGGCTTGGGCGGGAAGATGTAGGTGCCCCGGGCGATGTACTCCTTCAGCACGTCGTTCTGGATCGTGCCCGTCAACCGGTCCGCCGGGACCCCCTGCTCCTCGGCCACCAGCTGGTACAGAAGCAGCAGCAGGGCCGCCGGGGCGTTGATCGTCATCGACGTCGAGACCTGGTCGAGCGGGATCCCGCCGAACAGCACCCGCATGTCCTCGATCGAGTCGATGGCCACCCCCACCTTGCCGACCTCGCCGTGGGCGATCGGCGCGTCGGAGTCGTGGCCCATCTGGGTGGGCAGGTCGAAGGCGACCGACAGCCCCGTCGTGCCATGGGCGATCAGCTGCCGGTAGCGGGCGTTGGACTCCGCGGCCGTGCCGAAACCGGCGTACTGGCGCATGGTCCAGGGCCGGCCGGTGTACATCGACGGATACACACCACGGGTGTACGGGTACGCCCCCGGCTCCCCGAGCTTCTCCGCCGGATCCCAGCCCTCCAGGTCCTGCGGACCGTAGAGCGGCTCGATGGGCAGTCCGGACTCCGACTCACGCGCCATGGTGGGTTGCCTCCCGCAGAGCAGTGACCTCGCTCACCACCATGCCCCCTGGTTCGCGGCGGGTCACGCCCGGGGAACATCTCAGGTGACATCCGGGCGTGCCGGTGAGACGAGCGGGGGGCCGTGTGCGTAGTACGGGCATGGGGAGAGCGTTCGTAGCGGGACTCGCCGTACTGGCCGCGCTGACCGGCTGCACGGTGCAGACGCCCGACGGCGAGGGCAAGCGCCGCTCGCCGGTGCACATCGAGCTGCCCAGCAGCACCCCGTCGCAGGGCCGTACGCCCGCCGGTGGCGGCGCCACGCCGCGTTCCGCGCCGCCGTCGGGCGACGACAAGCCCCGTGCCGCTCCCACCCCGCCCCGCGTGCTGTGGTCACGCGGCGACACCGGCCGCGGCGTCCGGGAGCTCCAGGCCCGGCTGCGCCAGGTCGCCTGGCTCTTCGAGGGCCCGACCGGGAGGTACGACGAGCCGACGCGACGGGCGGTCAGCGGCTTCCAGGGCAAGCGCGGGCTGCCGCGCACCGGGACGACCGACGCCGTCACCTGGCAGCGGCTGCTGGGCATGACGCGCGAGCCGGGCCACTGGGACCTGTACCTGATGGGCGGCCAGTCGGCCGACCCGCCGGACCCGCGCTGCCGGTCCGGCCGGGTGCTGTGCATCGACAAGACCAGCAGGACACTGCGCTGGATGATCGACGGGCGGACCGTGTCGACGATGGCGGTCCGCTTCGGCTCGCAGGGCACGCCGACCCGGGAGGGCGTCTTCTCCGTCTACTGGAAGTCCCGCGACCACGTCTCGACGCTCTACGACTCGCCCATGCCGTACGCGATGTTCTTCAGCGGCGGCCAGGCCGTGCACTTCTCGGCGGACTTCGCCGCCCGGGGCTACGCGGGCGCCTCGCACGGCTGCGTCAACGTACGGGACGAGGTGGCGATCGCACAGCTGTACGCGCAGGTCCGCAACGGCGACAAGGTCGTCGTGTCCTGGTGACGGCGGGGAGAGGAAGTTGGGGCGCGGGCGGGACCGGGGGAACGTGTCCCGCCCGCGCTCAGTGCACGAGCCGTAGGTACGGGGGGAACCCCGGCTCTGTGCGACGGCCGATGACCAGTCGGCTCACTCATTACTGCGCCAGGGCGGCCGAAAACGTCACACCCTCGGCCGGGCCATTTTCATGGAGTACGAAACCGCAGGTCACAGCGTCGCAGGAGTGGTCCCGGCCGGCCGGATCCGGTCACGGCCCGCGTCGTCACCGTCGTCCCAACCTTTTCCGGCCCGCTTCTGGGACCTCGGCTCGGCCTGCCGCTCGGCCTGCCGCTCGGCCTTCTGCTCGGCCTTGTCCTGCTTCCGGTCCTGCTGACGGTCCTGCTTCCGGTCCTGCTGACGGTCCTGCTTCCGGTCCTGCTGACGGTCCTGCTTACGGTCCTGCTGCCGGTCCTGCTGACGGTCCTGCTGCCGGTCCTGCTGACGGTCCTGCTTCCGGTCCTGCTGACGGTCCTGCTGCCGGTCGCGGTCCGCGCCCTTGCCCTGCTGCTGTCCCTGGTCCGCGCGGTCGTCGTTCCGGCGCTCCTTCGAGCGGGGGCCGGCCGAGGACAGGACGCCCTTGCAGTACCGCGACACCCGCAGGTCGCCCGCCGCGTCCCGCAGGGCTCGCCTGCGGTCGGGGTCCGGCCGCTTTCCGTCGCGCAGGTCGCGGCAGGCGGCGGTGATCTCGCTGCGGCGGTCGCCGGAGCGGTCCTTCTGCTCGTCCGGCGCCGGGGCGGCGTCGTCGCGCTGCTCGTCCCGGCCCTGCGCAGGGGCGTCGTCAGGGGTGGAACCCCCCTGGACGGCGCCGCTCGGCGACGGCGACACCAGCGGGCGCTCCGAATGAGTGACAGAGGCCGAGACGGAGGCGCCGGGCTGCGGCTCGTCGCCGCCGAACGGTGCCCTCAGGACTCCGGTTCCGGCGGCGAGGGCGACCCCGCCGGCCATGCCGACGGCCAGCGCGGCGGCCAGGGCAAGGCGTACGGGGCGGGCCCAGCGGGGCGGCCGGACGGTGCCGGTGCCGCTGTCACCGGGGGCTCCTATCCGGACCAGCCCGGCGTCGGTGACCGGGGCGACGGCCTGTCCCCCGGTGTCCGTACGGGCTGCGGCCGCGTCGGCGCGTTCCGCGCGGACCTTGCGGAAAGCGGCCACCGCGGCGGCCTCGCCAGGGAGTTCATCGCTGGTCAGCGGGGGTGTGGCGGACAGCGCGCCGAGGGTCCTGGCCAGGTGTTCGGCCTGCTCCCGGCCGGCGCCTTCGACAGCTGCGGGTGGCTCTCCGCTCAGCAAACGCTCCGCCGTTTCGCGGTCCAGCCACCTGTACTGCTCGTCGGCCATCACACATCCTTCTGCGTCCGCGCGACGCTGTGCGTCACACCGGCGGACGTCACCGCACCGCCGCGCGGTTCTCTCTGGGGCGGCAGGGCGTCGAGCACCCCGGCCGATTCCGGATCGGCCTGCGGATCGCCGCCGAGCAGCTCGGCGAGCCGCTTCAGGCCCCGGTGCGCCGCCGTGCGGACCGCGCCCGGGCGCTTTCCGAGCGTCTCGGCGGCGGTCTTCGCGTCGAGCCCCACCACCACACGCAGCACGACTGCTTCGGCCTGGTCCTGCGGCAGCCGGGATATCAGGGAGAACGCGCCGTTCGTGGCGAGCGCCTCGATGGCCTCACCGGCGGTGTCCGACTCGGCGGCGCGGCCGGTCAGCTCGGTCTCGTCGCCGCCGATCGCGGGCCGGCGACCACGCATGCGTATGTGGTCCAGGGCGCGGTTGCGGGCGATCCGGGCGGCCCAGCCGCGGAAGCGGTCCGCGTCGCCGGTGAACCGCTCCAGATCGCGGGCTATCTGGAGCCACGCCTCGGACGTCACGTCCTCGGCGTCGGGGTCGCCGACCAGCGTCCGTACGTACCCGAGCAGCCGCGGATGCACGGTGCGGTACACAGTCCGGAACGCGTTCTCGTCTCCGTCCTGTGCCGCGCGCACCGCGGCGGTCAGCTCCGCGTCGTCCCCCAGCACCGCGCGCCCTTCTGCGCCTGAACCGGCGCCGCCTTCGCGGACCGGGTTCTCGCCGTTGTCTGCTCAATTGGTGGTTGCGGTCACAAGCCCGCAGGTGGTTGCGGTGGTCGTACCGCCTTCGCCTTGGCGCGAACGGCACGTTACGACCTCAAACCACTCCCCGTCCATGTCCGTCCAGGATGCAACTAAGCCGTGACGCGGAGGGGTGTGACAGAAAACGCACACCGGGCGCTGTAGGGAGTACGGGCCGCCGCGCGGCCCGTGCCGCGCGACGGCCGGGGCCTCTCCTGTGGGGGGTGGCGGCCTCGGCCGTTGCCATGGCGGGGAGCGTGGGGGTCGCAGCAGCGCTCGGCCATGACGGCCCGCGTTCGCGGAATCCTCTACGGGCGACGGCTGTTGGGCCGTGAGCGCTTGTCCTCGCTCCGGGTCTTGCCCGCGTCGGCGTCCGCGCTCTTGTCCGATGCGTTGTCCGACTCGTTGCCCGCGCCGCTGTTCGCGGTGGGTGTGACGTCGTCCTCGACGGCACCGCCGTTCCCGGAGCCACCGCCCTTGCCCTGCGGCTCGCCCAGTTGTTCGGAGCAGTACGCCGTGACGTTGCTCTCACCGCCCGCGGCAGCCACCAGGCGCCGCCAGGCCGACGCCTCCATCGCCTTGCCCCGTTGCCGGACCTCCTCGTAGGCGCGGCACTGCGCTTCGGTGTCCTGAGCGGGGCTGGGCCGCGCGGAGTGCGCCGGGACCGATCCGGGTCCGGTGCCGGCGCCTGGGCTGTGACTGTGGCCGCCGCTGGGAGGCTGTCCCGCCGGGTCGCGCGGGGTGCTGCTCGGGGCGGGCCGGCGCTCCGGGGCGTCCTTCGTACCTTCCTGCGGCGATCCCGCCACGCCGATCGCCGCCACGGCGACGCCGCCCAGCGTGAGGCTGGCGAGCAGCACGGAGAGCGTCGTCTTCAGGGACCGCCCCAGGGGACGCCGCTCGCGGGCACGCCAGTCGTCCCGGCGGCGGGTGCGCTGGGCCCCGGCGTCGCGGGCGGCCCGGAAGGCGGCCACGGCCCGCTGCTCGGCCTCGGCGTCGACACCGTCCCGGACGAGGGAGGCGATGATCAGCGCCTCCACACCGGAGTCGAGGAGGGCATGGCGGGAACCACGGCCGGAAAGCCCGCCGTCGCTCGGCCGTTCACCCATGTCCGTTTCCGTCCCTGCTCGATCCGATCGATCCCGCTGCCACTCCGGCGCCGGGCCCCAGTACGTCCCGCCGGTCCGCCCTGTTCAGGGCGCCGGGTCCGCGCGACCCGGCCGGGCCGTCAGCGAAACCACCGATTCCGCTACGTCGACTCACCCAGCGTCCGGGGAGCCTCATCCGTCACACTCTCCGCGCCCAGCTGCCCGGCGAGGCGTTTCAGACCCCGGTGGGCGGCCGTGCGTACGGCACCCGGCCGCTTGCCCAGGACCCGCGCGGCGGCAGGGCCGTCGAGGCCGACCACGACCCGCAGCAGCACGGCCTCGGCCTGGTCCCGCGGCAACCCCCGGACCAGTTCCAGGGCGTGCGCGGTGGAAATGGCCTCCAGCGCCTGGTCGTGCGTGCTCTGCGGTCCGGGCAGGTCCAGGACGTCCTGCTCCAGCGCTGACGACCGGGGCCGTACCCGCTGCCGGCGCAGGTGGTCCAGCGCCCGGTGCCGGGCGATGGTCGCCGTCCAGCCGCGGAAGCCGGCCCCGTCGCCCCGGAACCGCCCGAGGTCCCGGGCGATCTCCAGCCAGGCGTCGGACGCCACGTCCTCCGCGTCGTCCCCGACCAGGCCGCGCAGATAGCCGAGCAGCCCGGGCTGCACGAACCGGTAGGCGGCCGCGAAGGCCGCCTCGTCACCCTGCTGGGCCCGCGCGACGGCCGCGCCCAGTTCCCCGTCGTACACCTGCCCGCGCCGGGGTTCCGCTCCCTGACCCAAGTACCGTCCTCGTCCGTGCCGAGTGCGCGCCCTCCCACGGTGATCAGCGCCGGTCCGCGCGGAAGTGTCACAGCGCGTCGGGCGCCGGGCCCGAGGACCGTTCGGGTCAACCCGGCCCGCCGTCCTCGGGAGCCCGGCCCCGCAGAGGTTTCGGCCAAGTGACGTACCGGGGAGCTCTGCTCGCGATGCCACCGCCCATGAAAGGCGAGCGCCGTATGACACACCCCCTCCTGCGCACCGCCGTCGCCACCGCTCTGGCCCTCGGTGCCCTCGGCCTGGCCCAGCCCGCCCGGGCCACCCCCTCGGACGGGGTGCACACCGTCCGGGTGCCGGACGGCGACCCCCACGACCGGTCGCTCGCCCCGCGCACCACAGAGCCGTTCAGCCTGATCGGCATCACCTGGGACGACCCGGACGCGGCCTTCGCCGGCACCGCCCAGGTGCGCACCCGCTCCCGGGAGAGCGGCGCGTGGACCGCGTGGCGGACTCTGGAGACCGACGGCCGTACGCCCGAGGCCGGCCCCGACCGCGATGGGGCCGGCGTGCGCGGCAGCACCCAGCCGCTGTGGACCGGGCCCTCGGACGGTGTCCAGGTGCGCGTGACGGGCTCGCGCCTGCCGGAGGGCCTGCGGGTCGAACTGGTCGACCCCGAGGCCGGGTCGGACGCCGTGCACACCGCGGCCGTCGAGCCGGACGCGGTCGGTCCTGCCACCGAGCCGGACGCGGTCGGTCCTGCCGCCGGTCCGGACGCGGTCGGTCCTGCCACCGAGCCGGACGCGGTCGGTCCTGCCGCCGGTCCGCTCGCGGCCCAGCGTCCCACCGTGACGTCGCGCTCCGCCTGGGGCGCCGACGAGTCCCTGGTGAAGGACCCGCCCACCCTGACGGGCGACACGAAGGCGATGTTCGTCCACCACACGGCGGGCACCAACGACTACAGCTGCTCCCAGTCGGCGTCGATCGTGCGCGGCGTGTTCCTCTACCACGTGCAGAGCAACGGCTGGAACGACATCGGCTACCACTTCCTCGTCGACAAGTGCGGCACCGTCTTCGAGGGGCGCGCGGGCGGCATCGACAACCCAGTCCTCGGCGCGCACACCTACGGGTTCAACACCGCCACCAGCAGCGTCTCGGTGCTCGGCGACTACTCCACGGCGGCCACGAACGCCGCGGTGCGCGAGTCGGTCGCGAAGGTCGCGGCGTGGAAGCTCGGCCTCTACGGCATCGACCCGACCGGGACGGTCGTACTGACCTCCGGTGCCGACAACGGCAAGTACAAGCTGGGCCAGAAGGTCACGTTCCACCGCATCTCCGGTCACCGCGACGGCTACCCGACCGAGTGCCCCGGACAGAACCTCTACGACGACCTGCCCGAGATCCGCACCCTGGCCGCGAACGCCGCAACGACGGCCGCGCCCGCTGCCGAGCCGTCCGGCGGCCCCCTCGACGTGAGCGAGGGCGCGGGCGAGGGCGAGGGCGCGGACGTGAGCGTGGGCGAGGGCGGGGACGTGGGCGAGGGCGAGCACCTCCGCGCCGGCTGACGCTAACGCCGGGGCGCGGTGCTCATCGCGTCCCGGCACAGCAGCCGCAGCGACCCATGTCCGCCGTAGCACCGGCGGGCCTCGTCGATGGGGTCCCACAGGCGCCCGTCGGGGGTGCGGATCCAGTGGTCTCCGCCGGTCGCCCACCACTCGGCGCCGGTCTGACGCGCCATCACCTCACCCGCGTACGCGCCGAAGCCGCGCAGCACCTGCTGGACCGCCGCGTCGGGTGCTCCCTCCCGACGTATCCCCTCGATCATCCGGTCGATGCTCCACAGGCTCTGCGCCGAGTAGTCGAGGCGCAGTCGTGCTCCCTCGCGCATCGTCGCCACTGTGTCCGCCGCCCATCGCAGCGGCTTCGCAGCCGCCGATGGCCTGGTCTCCGCTTGAGTCGTCACATCCCGGAAAGCGCTGCGGCGAAGCGTTTCGTCACCCGGAATCGGCGGCTTCCCCGAAGCGGCGCAGGACCACCCCACCTCACCCAAGGGACAGTCACAGGACTCTTCCAGGAAGGGGGGTTTAGGCCGGTCGGACCATCGGCAGCACCGTTCAGGTCCGCTGCCGGCTCCGGCGGGACACCACCGCGCGCAGGACCCGCCGCCCCTCGACCGACAGCTCCAGGGCCCGGCGCAGCCCGGCCGGGCCGTGTCCGGCCAGGACCTCCAGGACGGTGATCTGGCGGCGCAGTTCGGCGGCGACGAGGGGCGACATGCCCTCCGTACGGCCCTCGCGGCGGGAGTCGACGGACGAGGCCTCGTCCTCGGCGGTGTCCAAGAGCCGGTGGATCTGGAGGGAGGCGACGGAGCAGGCGTCGGCCCACACGCGGACCGCGCCCGCGGACCGCTCGGCGGGAGCGGCCTCGAGCATCCGGTGGGCGAGCGCGGTCGCCTCGTCCCCGGCGCCGGCCGCGTCCAGCTTGCCGCGCGCCTGCTCCAGCCGCTCGCCCCACTCCTCGGCACCGGCGCCGTCACTGAGACTCGCCCACACCGGCCTGAGGACCTCGTCGTCGCCGCCCAGCAGGGGCACGCACCGATCCAAACAAGCCAGCCCGCTCGCGGCCAGCCCGCGTTCGTCGGCCTGTGCGATCAACTCCACCAGGCTCATCCACGCCTCCCTCCGCGGGCCTTCTCCGGGGCCCGATCAGGCCGCTGCCAGCCCTCACCCCTTACGGAACCCGCACTTCCCCTTACTGCGTGCAACGGGCCCGGAGTGTCACAGGGGCACGACGCCCAGTCTGTCGAGGAAGCGGAACAGGAGGTTTTCAGCCTGGGGGTCCCCCCGCTCGAGCGAAGCCGAGAGCGGGGGAGGATCAGGGTCTGACGTCAGTACGTCCATCAGTGCGTCGGCGTTCACCTCACACCCGGCCTCGGCGGCCCAGCGCACGGCGTGCTCGGCGGCGTCGCCGGGTTCCAGGAAGTAGTCCTCCAGCGCGAGGCCCTCCCGGTCCGCCCCCAGGTACCCGGCCATCGCGGAGCGCGCCAGGCAGGTCGTCCACGTCCCGCTCTCCGGAGCCGCGGCCTCCAGCACGACGCACTCGCTGTTCATGACGTACCCGAAGAGCGCCGGCGCCCCGGTCTCCCGGGCGAGGGCGTTCATGTTCCCGATGTCGCCGTCGCTGCTCGGGTACTCCCACACCTGCCATCCGCCCGGCGCCGAGACGCGCTGCGTCGGACCGTCCCCGGCCCCAGCCAGCGCGTCCAGCTCCGGCAGCGGCCGCTCCCCCCGGCCCACGACGAAATACCCCCAGTAGCCCATGTCCCGGTTCCCCCCGGCATGTTCGATTGCGGTCGCGTCAGAACACCACCACAGCCCTACGGGAGTTCGCAGCCGTACGGGCCAATTCGTTCCGGGTCAGCCGAGCCTGTCCGCCAGCGCCCGGAACTCCGCCCAGGACAGCTCCGGCCCGCCCGGGTCCCAGAGCTTCTGGACGGTCGCGCGCAGCGGCATCCGTATCCCGGCCGCCACCTGCTCCTGCGTCTGGGAGTTCGCGAGGTCGCACCACACCGCGAAGGACCCGCCGAGGATCTGCCCGTCGTAGCGCGCCGGGACGGCCGCGGTGCCGCGCAGCACGCGGGGCGTCCACTGCTCGTAGATCCGCTGCCCCGTCGGGTAGACGAAGGTCTGCGGCTCGCCGAGCACGTAGTACAGGAACTCGTCGTTGTAGTTGATCACCTTGCGGCCCGCCTGCAGATACTCCAGGGGCGCCCGGGCGCCGATCTCCTTGCCCGTCCAGTAGGCGACCTGGATGTCCTCGGCGGCCTGCACGGAGGTACCGCGGAAGAAGCCGTCGTTCCAGGCGCGCGGGACGCGCTGGTGCTTGCGGACGGTGTCGGCCCGGTCGTTCAGCCAGCCGGTGGTGAGGTCGGCGACCGTCGCGCCGGAGCCGTACTTCTCCCGGGCGGCGGCAGCCAGCTGCGGGAACGACGCCTCCGGGTTCGACCGGGTCAGCGCCTGGTACTCGTCGCCGCCGAGGTGCCACGGCCCGCCGGGGAAGAGGTCCGCGTACTCGTTCAGCAGGTCGTCGACGATGCCGGCGCTCTCGGCCTTGGAGATGTCGATGGCGCCCTGCACCGCCGACCCCTGCGCGGTGCGCAGCTGCAGGTCGGGGTGGGCGTCGAGGACCGCGCCGAGGTGCCCGGGCGAGTCGATCTCGGGGACGATGGTGATGTGCCGGGTCCGCGCGAGGTCGATGATCTCGCGCACCTGCGCCTTGGTCAGATGCTGCTGCGAGACGATCTCGGGATGCGAGGACGACTCGATCCGGAAGCCCTGGTCGTCGGAGAAGTGCAGCCCCAGCTGGTTGAACTTCAGATCGCCCAGTTCGCGGACGCGGTCCTCGATCCAGCCGGCCGTGAAGTTCTTGCGCGCGATGTCCAGCATGAAGCCGCGCTGCGGTTTGGCCGGTTCGTCCTTCACGACCCCCTCGGGGGCCGTGCCGCCGTCGTGCGTCTCCTGCTTCAGCGTGCGGGTGCCGTAGAAGACCCCGGTGTCGGACGGCCCGTCGATCTCCACCCGCCCGTCGCGCACGGTCATCACGTACGACTCCGGGTTCGCCCCCTCGTCGTCGTTCAGCGCCAGCCGCAGGTCCCCGGCCCGCTTGTCGCTCTTCTCGCCGGCGTACGCCATGCCCAGCTCGCCGGCGACCAGCCGCCCCTCGTCGGCCAGTGCCGGGTCGTCCACGACCACCCGGTTGCCCTTCTCAGGACGCCAGCCCGGGCCGCGCGCCGGCTCGTGGTCGCGCACGGCGGGTATGGTGCGGGGTGCCTCGGACAGGGGATAGGAGCGGGTCGGGCTGGGGCTCGCCTCCGGCGCTCTGTCCGGGGGCGCCGCCGCTGAGGCCCCCCGCGAGGATCCCGCCTCCGAGGCCGTGGGGCCGCCGTCACCGCCCGAGGCCGCCCAGAGCCCGAGACTCACCCCGGCCGCGACCACGACCAGCGCTACAGCCATGGCCACGACCAGCACCTGCCGCTGTTTCTCCTGCTTCGCCGAAGTCCGGCGCCTGTGCTGACTCACTCAGCCAACCTAAAACCCTGGGCCGTCCGGCGCGCGTCCACCGAGCATGCCGAAACTCTCCCTCCCGGGTGAAATTCGCGCATCCCTCGGACACATCACGGTCGCACTCGATAGCGTGACGTCACATCTCTCACAACTTGCCCTGCCGACACACGTGACGCCCACGAGGACCCACGCTGCCCGCGCACCATCTCCCAGATCTCCCCGGCCGCCTCGCCATACCGGTGGAGCACTTCAACGCCGCCTCCGAGGAGGACCTGGAGCAGGCCCTCCTCTCCTGCCTGCGCAGCCTCCGCTGGGCCCGGCGCGTCGCGAACCACCGCCCCTACCCGGATCTGGACTCCCTGCTGGCCGCGGCGGACGAGGCGGCCTACGACCTGGCCTGGCCCGACCTCACGGAGGCACTGGCGGCCGAGCGCCTGCCCACACTCCCGCCGGACACCTACTCCGCGGCCCACACCGCCCTGAGCGCGGCGCACGCCGCCTACGAGGCCCGCTTCGGACACGTGTTCGTCATCTGCCTGGACGGCCTGTCCCCCTCGGAGACCCTGGACCGGCTCCTCGCGGCCATCCGGTCACGATTGACCAACGATCCCGAGGAGGAACGGACGGTCGTGGCGGACGAACTCCGGCGTCTGGCGAGCGTACGGCTGGTCAGCGCCCTGAGAGGTGCGGGGAACTGCGCGAGCAACCACTGACGACTCACACCCGGCGTCCCGGAGACACCCCCTGCCCCCTGGGTCGCACTAGCCCACCCGTACCCCTTTGCGTGCCAGTTTGATCACACCGAGGGACCCCCGCTCAGCCCAGCCGCAGCGCATCGCTACGATGCTGGGGGCCGGTGGACCGTACCCGGCCGGGCCCGACCGACACACCAAGCCGGCGCGGCCCCAATCCCCGCTCCCGGAGGAAACTTCCGTGCCGGCTGGAACGCTGTACCGCGGCCGGGAAGGAATGTGGTCCTGGGTGGCTCATCGAGTCACCGGCGTCCTCATCTTCTTCTTCCTGTTCGTCCACGTGCTGGACACCGCTCTCGTCCGTGTGTCCCCTGAGGCCTACGACACCGTCGTGGCCACGTACAAGACGCCGATCGTCGCGCTGCTGGAGTACGGCCTCGTCGCCGCCATCCTCTTCCACGCGCTCAACGGCCTGCGTGTCATCGCCGTCGACTTCTGGATCAAGGGCGCCCGGTACCAGAAGCAGATGCTCTGGACCGTCGTCGCCCTGTGGGTCGTGCTGATGCTCGGGGCGATCTACCCCGTCCTCGGCCACGCCGCTCGTGAACTGTTCGGGAGCTGACGCCAATGTCCACGACTGACAAGACCGCTGCGGGCGTCGGCCCCGTCGAGGGCGGCCCCGTCTACACCGTCGACAACCCGGCGCCCTTCATCGAGGCCCCGCGCCAGCGCACCAAGAAGACCCCGAAGAGCACCCGGGGCAACTTCGAGCTGGCGGCCTGGCTGTTCATGCGCCTGTCCGGCGTCGTGCTGGTCGTCCTCGTCCTCGGCCACCTGCTGATCCAGCTCGTGCTGGACGGCGGCGTCTCCAAGATCGGCTTCGCCTTCGTGGCGGGCCGCTGGGCGTCCCCGTTCTGGCAGGTCTGGGACCTGCTGATGCTGTGGCTCGCCATGCTGCACGGCGCCAACGGCCTGCGCACGGTCATCAACGACTACGCGGAGCGCGCGAACACCCGGCTGTGGCTCAAGGGCCTGCTCTACACCGCCACGGTGTTCACCATCCTGCTGGGCACGCTGGTGATCTTCACCTTCGACCCGAACATCCGCTAGGCACGGGGTTGCGAGAATCATGAAGATCCACAAGTACGACACCGTCATCGTCGGCGCCGGTGGCGCGGGCATGCGCGCGGCCATCGAGTCCACGAAGCGCAGCCGCACCGCCGTGCTGACCAAGCTCTACCCCACCCGCTCCCACACGGGCGCCGCGCAGGGCGGCATGGCCGCCGCGCTCGCCAACGTGGAGGAGGACAACTGGGAGTGGCACACCTTCGACACGGTCAAGGGCGGTGACTACCTGGTCGACCAGGACGCCGCCGAGATCCTGGCGAAGGAGGCCATCGACTCGGTCCTCGACCTCGAGAAGATGGGCCTGCCGTTCAACCGCACCCCGAACGGCACCATCGACCAGCGCCGCTTCGGCGGCCACAGCCGCAACCACGGCGAGGCCCCGGTCCGCCGCTCCTGCTACGCGGCCGACCGCACCGGCCACATGATCCTCCAGACGCTGTACCAGAACTGCGTCAAGCACGGCGTGGAGTTCTTCAACGAGTTCTACGTCCTGGACCAGCTGATCACCGAGGTCGACGGCGTCAAGAAGTCGGCGGGCGTCGTGGCGTACGAACTCGCCACCGGCGAGATCCACGTCTTCCAGGCGAAATCCGTGGTCTACGCGTCCGGCGGCTGCGGCAAGTTCTTCAAGGTGACGTCGAACGCGCACACGCTGACCGGTGACGGCCAGGCGGCGGTCTACCGCCGCGGTCTGCCGCTGGAGGACATGGAGTTCTTCCAGTTCCACCCGACCGGCATCTGGCGCATGGGCATCCTGCTGACGGAGGGCGCCCGCGGTGAGGGCGGCATCCTCCGCAACAAGGACGGCGAGCGCTTCATGGAGAAGTACGCGCCGGTCATGAAGGACCTCGCGTCCCGTGACGTCGTGTCCCGCTCCATCTACACGGAGATCCGTGAGGGCCGCGGCTGCGGTCCCGAGGGCGACCACGTCTACCTCGACCTCACGCACCTCCCGCCGGAGCAGCTGGACGCGAAGCTGCCCGACATCACGGAGTTCGCCCGCACCTACCTCGGCATCGAGCCCTACACGGACCCGATCCCGATCCAGCCGACCGCGCACTACGCCATGGGCGGCATCCCGACGAACGTCGAGGGTGAGGTCCTGGCGGACAACACCACGGTCGTCCCGGGCCTGTACGCGGCCGGCGAGGTCGCCTGCGTGTCCGTCCACGGCGCCAACCGCCTCGGCACGAACTCGCTGCTGGACATCAACGTCTTCGGCAAGCGAGCGGGCATCGCCGCCGCGGAGTACGCGCAGAAGGCGGAGTTCGTCGAGCTGCCGGAGAACCCGGCGGAGCTCGTGGTCGAGCAGGTGGAGCGGCTGCGCGACGCCACCGGCAACGAGCGGGTGGCGGAGCTGCGGCGCGAGCTGCAGGAGACCATGGACGCCAACGTCATGGTGTTCCGCACCGAGCAGACGATCAAGACGGCGGTCGAGAAGATCGCGGAGCTGCGCGAGCGCTACCGGAACGTGTCGATCCAGGACAAGGGCAAGCGGTTCAACACGGACCTGCTGGAGGCCATCGAGCTGGGCAACCTGCTCGACCTCGCCGAGGTCATGGCCGTCTCCGCGCTCGCCCGCAAGGAGTCCCGCGGCGGTCACTACCGCGAGGACTACCCGAACCGCGACGACGTCAACTTCATGCGGCACACCATGGCGTACCGCGAGGTCGGCGCCGACGGCTCCGAAACCGTCCGTCTCGACTACAAGCCGGTCGTCCAGACCCGCTACCAGCCGATGGAGCGTAAGTACTGATGGCTACCCCTGTTCTGGACAAGGAAGACGCGGCCGGCAAGCCCGAGCCCGGTTTCGCCGACTCCCCCTACATCACGGTCACCTTCCGCATCCGCCGCTTCAACCCGGAGGTCGCGGCGGAGGCGGTCTGGGAAGACTTCCAGGTGGAGATCGACCCCAAGGAGCGCGTCCTCGACGCCCTCCACAAGATCAAGTGGGACCTGGACGGCACGCTGACGTTCCGCCGCTCCTGCGCGCACGGCATCTGCGGCTCGGACGCCATGCGGATCAACGGCAAGAACCGTCTTGCCTGCAAGACGCTGATCAAGGACATCAACCCCGAGAAGCCGATCACGGTCGAGGCCATCAAGGGCCTCACGGTCCTGAAGGACCTCGTGGTCGACATGGAGCCGTTCTTCCAGGCGTACCGCGACGTCATGCCCTTCCTCATCACGAAGGACACGAACGAGCCGACGCGTGAGCGCTTCCAGACGGCCGAGGACCGCGAGCGCTTCGACGACACGACGAAGTGCATCCTCTGCGCGGCCTGCACCACGTCGTGCCCGGTCTTCTGGAACGACGGCCAGTACTTCGGCCCGGCCGCCATCGTCAACGCGCACCGCTTCATCTTCGACTCGCGTGACGAGGCCGGCGAGCAGCGCCTGGAGATCCTCAACGACCGCGACGGCGTGTGGCGCTGCCGCACGACCTTCAACTGCACCGACGCGTGCCCGCGCGGCATCGAGGTCACGAAGGCGATCGCGGAGGTGAAGCGGGCGCTGATCACGCGCCGCTTCTGAGGTCGACCGGCTCGACCAAGAAGGCCCTGTCACCGCTGGTGACGGGGCCTTCTGGCATATGCCACACCTTCGGGTGAAGGAGCCTGTGAAGGCCGCGCAGGCGTCGTCCGACCTACGATGATGCTCTCGACACCAGTTCCCAGGAGGCACCTGATGTCCGCAGCTTCCGTCGAGCAGCCCTTCCACGAAGAAGAGCCGGTCACCCTCACGACCATCGCCGACGAGATCATGGAGCGCCATCCGGGCTACCGCGTCGAGATCATCGGAGGCCATCTCCTCGTGACCCCGTCCCCTGACGGCGCCCATGCTCGTGCGCTGACCAAGCTCATGCGTCCCTTCATGGCAGCCGACCTGGATGGAGGCGAAACCGAGGTCCTTCAGGGCGTCGGTCTCTGGTTGCCCATGGAGCCAGAGGACTACGCCATCCCCGACCTTGCGGTCGTGGACGCCGACTTCGAGGATCACCACGTTGAGAACAACGCCTACGACCCTGTCTGCTTCCGCCTGGTGCTGGAGGTCACCTCCATCAATTGGAAGAACGACCTGAAGACGAAGGTCGCCGCCTACGCCGAGGCGAAGGTCCCGGTCTACGTCGTCGTGGACCGCAAGCACCAACGCCTCCACGTCCTGACCGACCCGGTCGGAAGCAGCTACGAGAACCACCGTCCGCATGCCTCCGGCGAGCTCGTCACCCTCCCCGACTCCATCGGCGCGAAGGTGACCCTCGACGTGGCCGAGATCCTCAACGCGGGCCGGCCGAAGACGAGCGATTGAGCCGCAGAACCCGGAACTGGCCAGATTCAGGCATGTTCCGGCCGCCTGTCGTAGGGCTCCTGGGACCGGTGCGGGGTGCCACCAGACTGGCGCCCGTGACGCCCCTGAGGAAATCCGCCGTCGCGCTCGTAGCCATGACTGCCGTGCTGCTGCCGGTGTCCCTCACTGCCTCCCCGGCAAGCCCCTCTCCCACTCCTCGCACGCGAGACCTTCGACCACCTTCCCCTCGGCCCGGTCACCAAAGGCCGCGGGTGGACCGCTGAGACGTCCAACGACACACTCACGATCGTCCGTTCGTCAGCGGGCACGGCCGTGAACGGCCGCGCCTTTGCGGCACCATATTGGTCTGCGGCGCCCGACTCCGCCGCTTCGTGCTTCCAAAACGCTTGCGCACGCCGGACGGGCGTCACCTGCATTTTCGCTGGTCAGCGAATTCCGGCCCGTGAGAGTGCATGGAGTGTCATGCTGTGCGCCCGTATTACCGTCGGCGTTGCCGTCAGACGCTCACGCGCGTGAGGGAGGTGGTGTGGGTTTTGGCCGGTATCCTGCCCGGCTTGGGGTCGGGCATGGTCAGGGGGCCGTACGCTGGCCCGGCCGTTCGGGCAACGGCAGGAGAAGGAACGCGAGACGGCAGGACAGAACTGGAGAGACAGCGGCCTTCACCAAGTCCAACGGCCGCCCCCTCGACCCGGCGAACCTCACACGCGCTTCCGCAGTTTCCTCGGCCGGGCCGGACTACGGCGAGTCCGATTCCACGACCTTCGACACTCGGCCGCAACCCTGCTCCTGGAACAGGGCGTCAAACTCGTCGTGATCAAGGAACTCCTCGGCCACGCCCACATCGGCGTCACCGCCACCGTCTACGCCCACGTCAGGCTCCGCCTTCAGCGCGACGCCATCGACGCCCTCGGCACCGCGCTCGTCGGCCGGGAGACCACCGAGACAGCACGCTCCGACAGCGACGAACGGCCGCCCTGCGCCTCACTCGTCCGCTGACGTTGCTGTCAACTACTGCCGTCATGACCCACGGGAGCCCCACCAATGGGGCTCCCGTTTTGCTTTAGCGATTTGCCGATCAGTCTCCGTCGGCGCCCGGCATGTAGCGCATAATGTCCCACATGAACTCTCTCGCCCTCACGGACAGCCCGGACCTGCTGCGATTTCTGCGGAGGTGGTACGGCGCCCCGAAATCACCCAATGTGAGACTGGGGGAATCGCCTGATGCACCCAGGGAGCTTGCCGAGTGGCATGAAATCTCCGCCCAGTGGGGCGGAGAGATCACTTCACACAACTACGCCATCCCCATCGCGGAACTCGTAGCAGAAGACGGAATGATTCCGTTCTGGGTTGAGAACCAAGGAACTCGGGTTTGGGCATTCGACCCGAAAAGTGAAGATCGCTCCGTGTATGAGCGAGAGCCGTCCGACGAACCGACCCCGTGGCGGCAGACGGGCGAGCAGCTCTCAGATTTCTTGATTCACGCCACAATCCTGGAGGCAATCCTGGGGGCTCCTGCGACGAAAGTCGCGCAAGGAGTCCCGGCAGATTGGCTCTGGGCTCGGGAAGGAAGCCATGAGCTCCCCTTCCCTGCGTGGAACTGGCCGGCCAACGATTCGCGGATCCTCCTCGGCGAGAGCTGGCTGGCTCTCGTCCACCCGAGCGACGATCCCGGCGAAGGTCATGACATCACCCTGGCAGCAAGAGCGCCAGGTGATCTCTCTTGGGCGGAGAATATGCCAGGAGTCAAGTGGCGCTCATACTCCGATGCTCAGGACTACACGACCGATGAACCACTGCCCTGGTAGGCAGTGAAACACGAATCGGCGGCCGATCCACCTGGATCGGCCGCCGATTCCTTTCCTAACTCAGTCAGGAAGTCCCGTGAATTTTTCAGTCCTACGCGGTGAGATCACCCACAGCTGAGCGCCTTCGGGCAGCATGTCAGGCAATGTACTTCTGCATGTTCCGCAGGTCCCCGTCGGGTAGTCGATATAGAGCACGGCCTTTCTGACACCCGGGTTCATACGCAAGAACGCTGCTGCGTGAGCCTCCACGTGCTCCCCGTTGGCCTTCGTACGACCTGGGAGGTTCTTGAGGAGTCCGGACTGACCGCCTGGACCACTGATCATCGGCAGTTGATCACCCCCGCCATCAAGAATTCCCACAGTGCGCCGGGGGTAGTCCTTCTGCAAATCCTTCAGGGACGGGCCACAGTTGCTGTTGTGAACGAGAACCGGAGTCTCGCCCGCCAGCACATAGTACGTATGCAGGTCATCAACTGTCAGGTTGTACGTACGTGCCCGCTTCGTGAACGGGCGGTTGCCTGTGACGATGACGGTGTCGCCGTCGTCGGTGCGCAGGGTCATGCCCGGTTTCAGATCGCCTGCTTCGATCCAGTCCCGTTCCGAAGGCGACCAGAAAGGGTGCTCGTAGGTGGCGGTGAGTTTCTCGACGCCGTCCTCAGTGGCAATGGACAGTTCATTGAAGAACTTGTCACCCTCGGTCCGGATGAGCCTGGTCACTTTTCGGGGGCCGGTCTCACCCGTTTCAGGGTCAGTGGCTTGGACCAGGTCACCGACTGCAATGTCTTCGATGTCCTTGCTGGTGCCGTCCGCCATGAGGACGTCGGTACCTGCAAGGAAACACTTGGCGCAGCCGCCCAGCGCTCCTCCCTTGGCGGCCCTGCCTCCGGGGATGAAGGCGTACGGGAGGGTTTCCCACCGCTTACCCCGCTCGTAGGACTCGGCGTCGTCCTGGCATCTCTTGAAGTTCTGGAGGCAGTAGTTGGCGGCTATGCGCTTGGCCTCTGCGACGTCGTCGCTCTTCAGCAGGAACCTGTACGCCAGGCGGCAGCCTTCCCGCCCGAAGCACACGTTGTTCGTGCCGCTCTCCTCGATGATGGGCGTTTGCCAATACGTTCCGTCCGGGAAGCGGCCGTTCGGGCTGTAGCCGTCGAAGAGGTCCAACAGCCGCTGGCGACTGTTCGTGACCGGAGTGTGTGTTTGCACCCAACCGGGCTTTTGCTTACAGCTGTAGTAGCAGCCCCCCGGACCCGTGCCGCCCCTGGGCACGCCGGGCCCCCTCGGGTTCTGCGGGCCCGTGGGACCACCGTCGCGGCGCGGCTCGCTGTGGCCCGTTCCGTCGTCGATCCACAACCCTGTGGGGTCGGAATGGGAAACCGGACTGTTGTTGGCGTAGGCGTACCCGTTCATCTGCAGCGGGTCCGCTATGTCGATGACCGGGTCGGCTGAAAGGAAGCGGCCCGAGGTCTGGTCGTATTCGCGGGCGCCTATGTGTGTCAGACCCGTGGCCGTGTCGTCGATGCCGACACCCAAGTAGCCGCGCTTGTTGGGCCACGTGGACGGCTTCGCGCCGCGGGTCTCGCCGTACGGCTTGAACGCGCGGCGGGTGACCGGCTGGCCGGCGGCGAGGTCGACCGAGGTGTTCGCCGTTCCGAGGTGGTCCGTGATCAGCGTGCTGACCTTGTGGCCTGTCGTAGAGCCGTTGGTCGTCGTGCGGACCACCGAGGGCGCGCCGGACTGCGCGTAGGAGCGGGACGCGCGGGTGATCGTGCCTGATGCGTTCGTCGTCAGTTCGGCTTCGCCCAGGTAGAGCGTCGAGCCCGACGCTGAATTCTCCAGCAGGCGGTTGCCGTCGGCGTCGTAGACGTACGTCGTCTTCTTGCCGTCGTCCGTGATGGAGTCGAGCTTGTTCTCCGGCGTCCAGTCCAGGGTCTGCGTGGTGTTGTACAGGTCTCGGGCAGTGGTGTTGCCCGTGGCGTCGTAGGTGTAGGCGCTGTCCTTGCCGGTGGGCGTGGAGCTGATCCACGTCATCGTGTGCGGCTGGGACCTGTACGACGTCGTGCCGCTGCCTGCGACCGTCTTGCCGTAGCCGTAGGAGTAGGTGACGTTCTTCGTCGCTTCGGCCGGATCGTGCTCCGTGAGCGTCGCGCGGTTGCCGAGCCAGTCGAAGGTGGTCGACTGGTGGTAGGCCGTCGTGCCCGTGGCCACCGTGTCCGGGGCCGGGGCCGCCGCGGCGAGTGTCGAGGCGAGGGAGTCGTCGGGGGACGAGGCGTCCGACTCCGCGTCCGCGGCGTCGGCGACCGGGCCCGAGGAGGTCGCGTAGGTGGTGCGGTGACCCCAAGCGGTACCGTTCGCCGCCTTGCAGCCCGTACCGCCGCCGGTCGGCTCGATCTTCGACGTCCAGGCGTGGGCCAGTTCGCCCAACACGTCGTACGTGAAGCACTGGGTGTCCCACGTGCTGCCCGTCGCCTCGCTGAGCTTGCGTGCGTTGGAGGTGATGGTGCCGGTCGCGTCGTAGGAGTAGTAGCTGTCCGTGATGCGGTGCGGGCCCGCCGTCTCGCGGTCCGCCACCGTGCGCTGGAGGCGGCCGGTGTGCGGGTCCACGAAGTTGGTGGTCCAGACGCGGTTCGGCTGTGCACCCGAGACCGTGCGCAGCACCTCGCCGTAGGGCGAGTACGTGACGTCGGCGGTGTACCAGGTCAGGCCCGAGGTCGACTCCGGCATGCCGTCGCCGTTGTACCGCGTGACGACCTTCTCCTTGGCCAGGCCACCGACGGCCGGAAGGGTCACCGACTGGGGCTTGCCGGTGGGCGTGTACGTGTAGGCGTACGCGTAGGTGCCGGCGAGGCCCGCGGTCATGGAGTTGGCCGGGACGACCGTCTCACTGGCTGTGACTCGGTACTCGGAGTCGTATCCCGTGACGCGGTTGACGTAGTCGCCGTTGGCGGTGTGCCGCTTGCTCGTCGCCGGTTGGCCGAGGCCTCCGGGCGCATCGTCGTAGGTGTACTCCTTGACAGGGGTGGCGCTCGCCGAACCCTGCCGGACGTATCTGGGCCTGCCGAGGATGTCGTACTCGGTGTAGGTCTCCTGACCGCGCGCGTTGCGGACGCGGGTCGGCCGGTCCGCAGCGTCGTACCAGGTGTCCGTGGTCCCCGTGTCGGGGTCGGTGGCGGACGTCACCCGGCCGCGGGCGTCGTAGGTGTAGGACCAGACGTTGCCTGCCGGATCTGTGACCTTGTCGCGGTTGCCTCGTGCGTCGTAGCTGTAAGTGGTGGTGCGCCCCGCGGTCGCACTGGAGGCGTCCTGGGTGAAGTGCTTGACGGAGGTGGTCCGGCCGAGGGCGTCGAAATAGGTGCGTGTGCGAGGGGCCGTGGAGCCGGGCGGGTTCACCGTCTTGCTGATGGCGTCGTAGAACGTGAAGGTCGCGTACTTGTATCCGCCGTCCTGGTACACGGAGGCACGGGCCTCACGCTCCAGGCCGTCGTAGCGGTACTGGGTCCAGGAAGGGATCAGCGACGTGGACCTGGGCCTGAAGAGCGCCGTGTCCGGTTCACCCTTGGCCAGGTAGGCGCCGGTCTTCTCGGCCACCAGGCCGTGGTCGTTGTACTTGGTGTCGACGATGATCCGGCCTGGGCCGTGGGCCTCGACCTGCTTCTAGACTTCACGCGCCAGGCCGTCGTAGAGCGTGACCTCCTGGCTGTAGGAGCCGTCGTCCTTGAGGGTTCCCACCGTCACTGCGGCAGGCCTGTTCGCGCTGGATGTGGCGATTGCCGGCTGATACGAGACGACGACGTTCGGCGACTTGCCACCGGAGGCGCGGGAAGCCGTCCAGCCCTTCACGAGACGGCCGAGCGCGTCGTACTCGCTGCGTGTCGAGCGGCCGTTGGCGTCCGTGACCGTCAGCGGCAGGTTTCGGCCGGGGTCGTAGGTCGTGGTGACGGTGTGACCCTTGGCGTTGATCGTCTTTGTCGTGGTGACCGGGCCACCGGTCTCCGGCGTGTATTTCGTCTCCGAGGTGCCCGCGCCGGGCCTGGCGACCGTACGAACGCGCCCGAGGTCGTCGTACGTGGTCTCGGTGGCGACCGAGTAGGAGGTGCCCGTGCCGTCGGTCTCGGCCACGGTGGTGGGCGATCCCTTGGTCGGCGTTGCCCCGTAGGCCAGCTTGTCGTAGCTGCACTGCCGGGCCGACTTCAGCTGGGTCGCGGGATCGGCGGAGGCGTATCCGGCGCAGGACGTGCCGGTGGTGCGCTGCTCCTTGGGAAGGCCGATGAGCCAGGCGGCGCATCCGGCTGGGCGAGCAGCGCCAAGCCCCATCTGATGGGCACGCCGAGCGCCAACGGCGACACCGTTCCCGACATCTGGGCCGTTCTGGCCGATGGATCCGTGCGATTCCATGCGGGCGGCAAGGCCGCGCTCAGCGGCTCGGGCACGGAGGTCATCGCCCGGGCCGACTACTGGAAGACCCGTATCGGTATCGGGTGACATAGCTGCGTCATGAGCCGGGGTCGACTTCTCAGAAGTCGACCCCGTTCCTCGTTCACAGCTTGGCCTGACGGTCCCCCACCAGCACCAGCCAGCCGCTCCACGCGAAGGCCCGCTCGACCAGGGCCACCTGGGTCTCGGGGGCGATCCGGCGGGGATGCGTACCGCCCAGCAGTTCAAGACGCGCTCGGTGTCCTCGGGCTGCACGAGCCACTGGAAGACCTCGCGTCACGACTCCCGTGCCGAGGACCGTGCGAGACGCCACCGACCATCATCGCGCGGGCTTGTGTTGAACATGTTCAAAAGTAGGTCTACAGTCATCCCCGACAGCGTTTTGAACGTGTTCAAGAAGGGTGGGGCTATGGACCGCACGGTCATCGCCTACGTCATCTACCTGCTGGTCAGCATCGGTCTGACCGTCTGGGTGGCCCGCACGCTCAGCCGTAACGGAAGGGTCTTCCTCGCCGACGTGCTGCACGGCAACGAGAAGCTCGCCGACGCCGTCAACCACCTGCTGGTGGTCGGCTTCTACCTCGTCAACCTCGGGTTCGTCGCGCTGTACCTGAGCGGCGACGGGACCATCACCGACGCCCGCGGCGTCTTCGAGGCCCTGTCGACCAAGCTCGGCGTGGTGCTGCTGGTGCTCGGCGTGATGCACCTGGCCAACGTCTACGTGCTCAACCGGATCCGGCGCCGGGGCGCCATGGAGCGGGAGCAGGTGCCGCCGGTCCCGCCGCAGGGCTGGGTCGCCCCGCAGCCGCAGGCCTGAGCGGAGGCCCACGTGGACGCGACGGGCATGAACGCGACGGGCATGAACGCGACCGGCACGAAGCCGACCGGCGGCAACGCCACCGGCCCGAACACCACCGGCACGAACACCACCGGCACGGACGCGGCCACCCCGGTCCGTCGGCTCACCGTCCTGTACGACGCCGAGTGCTCCCTGTGCACGTTCCTGCGGGACTGGCTCCGGCGGCAGCCCAAGCTGGTGCCGCTGGAGCTGGTCCCGGCCGCCTCCGAGGAGGCCCGGCGGCGCTTTCCCGGCCTCGACCACGGCGTCACCCTCGACGAGATCACCGTCGTCGGCGACGCCGGGCAGGTCTACCAGGGCCCGGCCGCCTGGGTGGTCACCCTGTGGGCGCTGCGCGAGCACCGGCCGCTCGCCCACCGGCTGAGCACTCCGGCCGGCGCCCGGCTGGCCAAGGGCGCGGTGCTCGCCGCCGCCAAGTGGCGCGGGGCGCAGGCGCACCGGGGGCAGCGCGGCGCCGCGCAGTGGGGCGGGCGGGTGTACCGGCGCGCGGACGGCTGGTCGTACGCCCCCGGCAGCGGATGGAGCTACACCGCGCCGGGCTGCGCCGACGGCACCTGCGCCCCCCGGTAACCGCACCGGTAACCGCACCGGTGCTGACGTTAGGCTCTCTTCCCGTGCCCGCGAAGAACGACGGCCCCGACGACGGCGCCACCCCCACCAAGTCCGAGCAGACCCGCGCCCTGATCCTGGAGACGGCCATGCGGCTGTTCCAGGAGCGCGGCTACGACAAGACGACGATGCGGGCCATCGCCACGGAGGCCGGGGTCTCCGTCGGCAACGCGTACTACTACTTCGCGGGCAAGGAGCACCTGATCCAGGGCTTCTACGACCGGATCGCCGCCGAGCACCAGGTGGCGGTCCGGGAGATCCTGGACCGGGAGCGCGAACTGGAGGCCCGCCTCGCGGGGGTGCTGCGGGCCTGGCTCGACATCGCCGCGCCCTACCACGAGTTCGCCGTGCAGTTCTTCAAGAACGCCGCCGACCCGGACAGCCCGCTCAGCCCCTTCTCCCCCGAGTCGGAGCACGCGCGCGAGGAGGCCATCAGCGTGCACCGGGAGGTGCTCGCCGGGGCCACGAAGACCAAGGTGCCCGAGGAACTGCGGGACATCCTTCCCGAGTTGATGTGGCTGTCCCAGATGGGACTCGTCCTGTACTGGATCTTCGACCGCACCGAGGGGCGCGAGCGCAGCTACCGGCTCGCCGAGCGCGGTGCCCGGCTCACCGCGCGGGGCGTCGCCCTGGCCCGCTTCCGGGTGCTGCGGCCGCTCGTGCGCGAGGTGCACGAGCTGTTCACGGAGTTCCTGCCGGGGATGACGAACGCCATCCCGGATCCGGCGGCGCGGCGGCGCACCGACTCCTGACAGCGAGGCGGGCCGTCAGAGCAAGGTGAGGCTCCACAGGCGGAACACGCCCGTGCCGTCCGAGAGGTACTGGCCGCCGCCGACGTCCTCGGTGGTGACGACGTACTCCTTGGCCTGCCACAGCGGCAGCACCGGGACGTCCTCGGCGACGGTCTCCTGCACCGAGCGGAAGTCCAACTCGGCATCGGTCCGCTCGGCGAAGCGCCGGCTGTCCTTGATGAGCCGGTCGACGGTCTTGCTGCTGTAGCCGGTGTTCATGGCGCTGCCGGTGCCGACGAGCGCGGCGCCGAAGGTGTCCGGGTCGGGGAAGTCGGCGACCCAGCCGACGGCGTACGCGTCGAGCTCGCCGGTCGCCCACTGCTTCTGGAAGGCGGTCCACTCGTAGCCCTTGAGGGTGACCTGGAACAGGCCGCTCGCCTCCAGCTCCTTCTTGATCTCGGCCGCCTCCTGCTCACCGGCGCCGCGCCCTGTGGCGTAGCCGTAGGTGAAGTGCACCGGCAGGCTCACGCCGGCCTTCGTGAGGAGCTGCCGGGCCTTGTCGGGGTCGGGCTTCGGGTAGTCGTCGAAGAACGAGGCGGTGTGCCCGGTCAGACCTGCCGGGATCAGGGAGTACAGCGGGTCGACGGTGCCGTCGTAGACGGTGGCGGCCAGCTCCTCGCGGTCGATCAGCCAGGCCATGGCCTGCCGGACCTTCGGGTCGTGCAGCGGTTTGCCGGCGCGGGTGTTGACGTACAGGTTCCGGGTCTTTGAGCCGTCCGCCTCGTAGACGTGCTGGGCGGGGTCGCTCGGGTTGAGTCCGGCGAGGACGCCGGGCGGCAGCTGGTCGGTGGCGACGTCGACCTGCTTGTCCTTCCAGGCGGCGTCCAGGGCCTGCGGGGTCGCGTAGTAGCGCAGCTCGACGGGCCGGCCGGCGCCGCTGACGGCACCCCGGTAGTGCGGGTTGGGCGCGAGGACCGCGTCGTGGTCCTTCGTGTACGAGGTGAGGGTGTACGGGCCCGTCCCGTCTGCACCGGCGTCGCCGCGGAGCTTGCCGGCCGGGTACGCGGTGTGGTCGACGATCGAGCCGGCACCGGTGGCCACCTTGAAGGGGAACGTCGCGTCCGGCGAGGTCAGGTGGAAGGTGACGGTCATGCCCTCGGCGTCCACGGAGCCGAGCGTGCCGAGCAGGGACGCCGGGCCGACGGGGGCCTTGATCCTCAGGATCCGGTCGAAGGAGTACTTCACGTCCTCGGCGTTCATCGCCCGGCCGCCGGGGAAGGTGAGGCCCTCGCGCAACGCGCAGCGGTACGTGGTGAGGTCGCCGCGGACGAACGCGCAGGTCTTCGCCGCGTCCGGTACGGGGGCGGTGCCGCCCGGCGCGAAGGTCAGCAGCGACTGGAAGACGTTGCTGAACAGCGCCCAGGAGCCCGCGTCGTAGGCACCGGCCGGGTCGAGCGAGGTGACACCGTCCGTCGTGCCGACTGTGATGGTCCTCCCGTCGTCCTTCGACGGCAGGAACTGCCAGGCGCCCACACCCGCGGCGGCCAGGACCAGCAGCGCCGCGAGTATCCGTATGCGAACCGATCGCATCGGCTTTGCCCTCCCCGGGCCCGCTTGGGCCCTTGTGCGAATGCCACACCCCTTCGTGGCGGGCTCACCCAATCACAGGAGTTCGCGCGGAGGGGAAGGGAGATCGTATGAGTTGGGAAAGAACTTACCGATGGGCCTTTCGGTCCGGTTTCACAGGGTTCTCACAGGGGGTGCGCTCAGGCCTGCTTCGACGCCAGCTCGATCAGGGTGATGTCCGACGGTGCGCCCACGCGGGTGGGCGGGCCCCAGGCGCCGGCGCCGCGTGAGACGTAGAGCTGGGTGTCGCCGTAACGGTCCAGGCCCGCGAGGGTGGGGTTGGCGCCGGAGGCGATGAGGTTGCCGGGCCAGAGCTGGCCGCCGTGGGTGTGGCCGGAGAGCTGGAGGTCGACGCCGTGCTCGACGGCGTCGTGGATCTGGACGGGCTGGTGGGCGAGCAGGACACACGCACGGGCGGTGTCCCGGTCGCCGAGCGCCTTCGCGAAGTCGGGGCCCTGGCCCTCGTCCTCGCCCGCGACGTCGTTGACTCCGGCGAGGTCGAAGTACGGCATCTCCCTGCGGGCGTTCTCCAGGGGGTCGATGCCCAGGCGGCGCACCTCCTCGACCCACTGCTCGGCGCCGGAGAAGTACTCGTGGTTGCCGGTCACGAAGTAGGAGCCGTGACGGGCCCTGAGCTGGGCGAGCGGGGCCGCCGCGGGACCGAGGTCCTTCACGCTGCCGTCGACCAGGTCGCCGACGACCGCGATCAGGTCGGGCTGGGTCGCGTTGATCGTGTCGACGACCTTCTGCGCGAAGCCGCGTCCCAGGACCGGGCCGAGGTGCACGTCACTGACCACGGCGATCCGGTACCCGTGCGCGGCGCGCGGCAGCTTGGCCAGGGGCACGGTGACCCGCTTGACCTTCGGCCCGCGCAGCACACCGTACGTCCCGTACCCCACGGTCCCGACGGCAGCGGCCGCGGCGGCCCCGGCGACGACCCGGGAGACGAAGAGACGGCGGGAGGGGCCGGCGGGGGCTGGGGCGGGGGCCGCCGTGGTGAGCCGCCGGGGAACGCCGTCGGTGCCGGGTGCGCCCTCGGTGCCGGGTGCGCCGTCGGTGCCGGGTACGCCCTGGGTGACGGGTGCGCCGTCGGTGCCGAGTTCGCCGTCGGTGCTGGTTGCGCCCTCGGTACCGGGTGCCGGGTCGGTCCGCGGGTGAGGGGGCGTCTGAGGGGCGCCGTGGTCGCGCCGGGACGCGGCTGCGGAGGCCGTCACGGGTTCGGGTGCGGGCGTCGTGGCGGTGAGTGCGCCGGTGCCGCTCCCCTGCGGGCCGCGGTCCGTCCGTCTCGCCCGGTGTTCGAGGAAGCGGCGCAGGAGCGGGCGGACGACTTCACCGGCCACCACTGCCAGCAGCAGGTACATCGACAGGGCCAGCCACAGGAAGCCCGGCCAGGCCAGCACCTGCTGGAGCCAGAAGGGGGCGCCGGAGCGTTCGGCGACCAGGGCGGTGATCGCGAGGACCCAGCCGCCCGCGATGAGGACCGCGCCCGCCCGGCGGACGACACCCGGGCCACTTGTCGTGTCGCGGAACAGGCGGCGCCACACGTACCAGTTGGCCGTCACGACGACGGCCAGGACCAGCACTGCGACGGCTACGAAAACGATGACCACGGTGTCGTGTCTCCCGATCGCCCTATGACGTCCGGCGCAGTGCGCGCAGACCACGCAACCCGATGGCCCCGATGACCGTCCCCAATACGAAGGAAACGACGGCGAGCAGCAGGTGCACCCAGAAGTAGGCCGTGGGACGACCGTCGTCGAAGGCGAGCCCGCTGCCGTCCTTGACCAGGTTCTTGACGAAAGTGATCCAGATGACCCAGCTCCACACCCCGAAGGCGAGCAGGAACCAGGAGACGGGGCGGCTGAGCTTCATGCACCCAGTATCGCCAGGCCGTGTCCGGTTCCGTTCGCGGGGTGGGGCCGCGGGCGGGACTTCCCCCGGCACGGCATGTACGTTTCCGACCGTGTCCGCTCCGAAGAAGACCACCGGGCGATCCCTGTTGGTCACCTCCGCCGTCCTGTCGTCCCTCGCCCTGGCCGCACCCGCCGCCGTCGCCGCCCCGAAGCCCTCGGACAGCCCGTCGGCGAGCGCGAGCCCCTCGGCCACTCCCCCGGCGTCGATGTCGGGCGTGGGCGGCGCCCGGCTCGGGAAGCCGGGCACGCAGGTGAACCTGGCGAGCGGCGTGCCGGTGCTGCCGAAGGACCTGAGCGCCCGCTCCTGGATCGTCGCGGACGCCGAGTCCGGTGACGTGCTGGCCGCGCACAACGCGCACTGGCGCCTCGCCCCGGCGAGCACGCTGAAGATGCTGTTCGCGGACACGCTGCTGCCGAAGTTCCCGAGGGACACCGAGCACAAGGTCGTGCCCGCGGACCTGGCCGGCATCGGCTCGGGCTCCAGCATGGTCGGGATAAAGGAGGACGAGACGTACACGGTCCACGACCTGTGGCTGGGCGTCTTCCTTCAGTCCGGCAACGACGCCGTGCACGTGCTGTCCGCGATGAACAAGGGCGTCGAGAACACCGTCCAGGAGATGAACGAGCACGCCGAGGAGCTCCAGGCCCTCGACACGCACGTCGTCAGCCCGGACGGCTACGACGCGCAGGGGCAGGTCTCCTCGGCCTACGACCTGACGCTGATCGCCCGCTCCGGAATGCAGAAGAAGGACTTCCGCGAGTACGCCTCGACGGTCACCGCGAAGTTCCCCGGCGAGACGAAGAAGGGCAAGAAGGGCAAGCCGGTTCGCAAGTCCTTCGAGATCCGGAACACCAACCGGCTGCTGTCCGGCGACTCGGACGTGCCCGTCTACCAGGGCATCGCGGGCGTGAAGAACGGCAACACCACCAACGCGGGTGCCACCTTCACCGGCGTCGCCGAGCGCGGCGGCAAGGTGCTGCTGGTGACGGTGATGAACCCGGAGAAGCCCGAGCACAACGAGGTCTACAAGGAGACGGCCCGGCTGTTCGACTGGGGCTTCAAGGCGGCCGGGAAGGTGCAGCCGGTGGGCGAGCTGGTGCCGCCCAAGGGCGCCGAGCAGGCCAAGCCCGGTGCGAACCCCTCCGGTGAGGCGGGCGGTTCCGGGGACGGCGGCGGCGTGGCCGGGACCGGTTCGAAGCCGGTGGCCAGCGCCCCGGCCGCGGACGGCTCCAGCGGCATCGGGACCGCGCTCGGCATCACGGGTGGGGTGCTGGTGCTGCTCGCGGGCGGCGCGTTCCTGATCAACCGCCGCTGGCCGCTGCCGGATCTGGTGCGCCGCCGGACCCGCCCGTGATCTCGGGGACCTCGTCCTCCTTGCTCTGCGTCGCCGTCCAGGAGGCGCAGAACAGCACCAGCTTCGAGGTGAAGTTGATCCACAGCAGCAGCGCGACGGGCACCCCGAAGGCGCCGTACATGCTCTTCGCGGCCACGCCCTGCAGATAGCCGCTGAGCAGCAGTTTCAGCAGTTCGAAGCCGATCGCGCCGGTCAGCGCCGCCACGAACAGGCGGTGGCGGGTCGGCTCGACGCCGGGCAGCAGCGTCAGGACGTAGAGCAGGAGCAGGAAGTTCGCCAGCACGGCGATCAGGAACGCGGCGGCGTGCAGCAGGACCCCGCTCCAGCCGCCCTCGTCGATGCCGAGTTCCCGGGTGATCCAGCCGATCATCGCGGAGGCGACGGCGGAGGCGGCGATGGTGACGAGGAGCGCGCCGCCGAGGCCCAGCAGGACCCCCGCGTCCTTGGCGTAGCGCAGGGCGGGGTTCTCCTCGTCGTCGTCGAGGTCCCACACCGCCCGCAGGCATTCGCGCATCGAGCCGGCCCAGCTGACGCCCGTGATGAACAGCAGCGCGCCCGCGATGAGGCCGATCGTTCCGGCGTTGTCCACGAGGCCGGCGATATCCAGTTGGTCGGAGATGCCGGGGACCTGCTCGGCGAGCTTGTCCTGCAGCTTCGCCTCCTGCCCCGTGCTGAGCGTGGCGGCGGCGATGGTGGCGGACACCGTCAGCAGCGGGAACAGTGCCACGAAACTCGTGAAGGTCATCGCCGCGGCCAGCCGCGTCCACTTCACGCGGTCCAGCCGCTCGTACGACCGCCATGCGTGCGTGATCATCAGCCGTTCCGCCCACGGCCCGATCAGCGGTAGCTTTTTCAGCCAGTCCATGATCCGACTCTGCCCTCCGCCCGGAACACCCATGTACGGGTACCCCAGAACCGCAGGACCGTGGCCAGTGTCATACCGACGACCGCGCCGGAGACGGTGTCCGCGCGTTGCGAGGTGAGGCCGAGGCCGTAGTGGCTGACGGCCAGGCAGAGCAGTTGTACGGCGGCTCCTGCCAGGTTCACCGCGAAGAACACGGCGTAGGCCCGCAGACCCGGTGCGCGCGCGGCCCGGTAGGTGCCGAGGGCGTTGCCCGCGTAGGCGACCGTGCAGGCGGCCAGGAACGACAGGGACTTGGCGGTGATCGGGTCGAGTCCGGCGGGGCCGCGCAGGGCGGTGAACAGGGCGAGGTCGACGGCGTAGGCGAGGAGACCGACGGTGGCGAAGCCGAGCAGTTCCCGACGGTCCGGGAGCGTGGGGCTCCGCCGCGTGCGCCTGGTCACCAGTTCGCCACGGCCAGGCCGTACATCGCCACCCAGGCGATGCCGATGAGTGCGAGGGCGCGGTCGCCCAGGACGACGTCCTCGGGTTCGCCGGCCGTGCCGCGGTCGGCGAAGACGGCGTACCTGAGGATCGCCAGGATGAAGGCGACCATGGACAGTTGGCGCCACGGCAGCACGCTGGTGTGCGGGACGCCGCCCTCCTCCATGGCCCACAGGCAGTAGCCGAGGACGGCGACGCCGGCCGCGAGCTGCCAGACGAAGCGGAGGTAGCCGGTGGTGTACTCGGTGAGCAACGCGCGGGTGGCGCCCGAGTTTCCGGCCATCTGGACGGCTTCCGAGTAGCGCTTGGCCGACACCATGAACAGTGCGCCGAAACCGGTCGTGATCAGGAACCAGCGCGACAGCGGGATGCCGAGGGCGAGTCCGCCGACCATGGCCCGCATCAGGAAGCCGGTGGTCACGACGGCGAGGTCGACGACCAGGACGTGCTTGAGGCTGATGCAGTAGGCCAGTTGCATGGCGAGGTAGGCGGTCAGCAGGGTGGCGACGGCGGGGCCGCACCACCAGGCCGCGGCGGCGGGCGCGAGGGCGCCGAGGCAGCCGCCGACGGCGTAGGCGACGGGTACCGGGACCTGCCCGGCGGCGACCGGGCGGTGCCGTTTGGTGGGGTGGGCGCGGTCGGCGTCGGCGTCGCGGGCGTCGTTGACGAGGTAGACGGCGGCGGCGCAGGCGGTGAAGAGGCAGAAGACGAGGGCCAGTTGCAGCAGCGCGTGCCGGGAGAAGAGCTCGCCGGCGGCGGCCGGGGCGGCGACCACGAGGACGTTCTTGACCCACTGCTTGGGGCGCGCGGTCCTGAGGAGACCGGCCAGGAGAGCACCCTTGCGGGGTGGTGCGGGCCGCTCCTCGTGGGTGCGCTGCCGCAGGACGGCCGTCTCAGCCATGGTGGGCGCCTTCCCGCATCCAGCGGGCGCCGAGCCGGGCCGTGAGGGCGCCGATGGCCGCGCCGGCGGCGATGTCCGTGGGGAAGTGGACTCCGGCGACCAGGCGTGAGACGCACACCAGGCCGGCGAGCGGCGGGACCGCGTGGGCGCCCAGGGCGCCGAAGGCGACGGCTGCGGCCGCCGCGGAGGCGGCGTGCGAGCTGGGGAAGGAGTGCCGGCCGGCGGTACGCACCAGGGGCACGACATGCGCGGGGCGCGGCCTGCGCACGACCCGTTTCACACCCATGCTGACCAGGTGCGCCCCCGCGGTCAGTGCGGTGCCGCGCAGCCAGACGCCGCGTCGCCCGCCGTCGACGGCGGCTCCGGCGAGCCCCGCCGCCAGCCACAGCGCCGCGTGCTCCCCCGCCCAGGACAGGGCACGAGCGGCGCCTGCCACGCGCGGGTCGGTGCCGCACTCCCTGAGCGCCGAAACGATCCGGTGATCCATGTCGTGCAGGTCGTCGAGGTCGTCCATGTGCACTCACTGTTCACGCCCTTCAGGCCTGAACTCCGGCAATATTGAGCGACATCCCATTAATCACCCATTTCGGGGAGGGATGCCATGTTCGCGAACTATTCACTCACAGTAGGGCGATACGGTCACGGACATGTCTGCCGACACCGATTCCGACCCGGACGTCATGGGCCTGGACCGCACCACCGTCACGGGCTGGGGCCGCACCGCCCCCACCGCCGCCCGGCTGATCCGCCCACGGACGTACGAGGAGGCCGCGGCGGCCGTCCGGGGCTGCGGGGCGCGCGGCGGGATCCCCCGGGGCCTGGGACGGGCGTACGGGGACGCGGCGCAGAACGCGGGCGGGTCCGTGCTCGACATGACGGCTCTGGACCGGGTGCACGCGATCGACGCCGACGGCGGCACCGTGCTGTGCGACGCGGGTGTCTCCCTGCACCGGCTGATGGAGGTGCTGTTGCCGCTCGGCTGGTTCGTGCCGGTCACCCCCGGCACCCGCTACGTCACCGTCGGCGGGGCGATCGGCGCCGACATCCACGGCAAGAACCACCACGTCTCGGGCTCCTTCGCGCGGCACGTGCTCGCTCTCGAACTGCTCACCGCCGACGGCGAGATCCGCACGGTGATCCCCGGCACGCCGCTGTTCGACGCGACGGCCGGCGGCATGGGCCTGACCGGTGTGATCCTCACCGCGACGATCCGGCTCCAGCCCGTCGAGACGTCGCTGATGGCGGTCGACACCGAGCGGGCGACGGACCTGGACGACCTGCTGGCCCGGCTGGCGGCCACCGACCACCGCTACCGCTACTCGGTCGCCTGGATCGACCTGCTGGCCCGGGGCGCCGCCACCGGCCGCGCGGTTCTCACCCGCGGCGACCACGCCCCGCTGGACGCGCTCCCCGCACGCCTGCGCCGGGACCCGCTCGCCTTCCGCACCCCCCGCCTCCCGGCCACCCCCGCGATCCTCCCCGAGGGCCTGCTCAGCCGCACGACCGTGGGCGTCTTCAACGAGCTCTGGTATCGCAAGGCCCCCCGCTCGCGGACCGGCCGACTCCAGCGGATCTCCGGCTTCTTCCACCCCCTGGACGGCGTTCCCCACTGGAACCGCGTCTACGGCCGCGGCGGCTTCGTGCAGTACCAGTTCGTAGTCGGCCACGGCCGGGAGGACGCCGTGCGCCGCATCGTGCGCCGGATCTCCGAACGCCGCTGCCCGTCCTTCCTGGCCGTCCTCAAGCGCTTCGGGGAGTCCGACCCGGGCTGGCTGTCCTTCCCCGTGCCGGGCTGGACGCTGGCGCTGGACATCCCGGCGGGCCTGCCCGGCCTCGGCGCGTTCCTCGACGAGTTGGACGAGGAGGTCGCCGCCGCGGGCGGTCGCGTCTACCTCGCCAAGGACGCCCGGCTGCGCCCGGAGCTGCTCGCGGCGATGTACCCGCGTCTCGGCGACTTCCGCGAGCTGCGCGCCCAACTCGACCCGCGCGGGGTGTTCGTGTCCGACCTGGCCCGCCGCCTCAGTCTGTGAGCAACCTCTAGGAGCTGCTGTCATGAAGGACGCCTTCGGCCTCCCCCAGTCCCTGCTCGTCCTCGGCGGCACGTCGGAGATCGCGCTGGCCACCGCCCGCCGCCTGATCGCCCGCCGCACCCGCACGGTCTGGCTGGCGGGCCGCCCGTCCCCCGCCCTGGAGGAGGCCGCCGGGCAGCTGCGCGGGCTCGGGGCCGACGTGCACACGGTCGCCTTCGACGCCCTCGATCCGGCCTCCCACGAGGCCGTGCTCGGCAAGGTCTTCGCCGAGGGCGACGTCGACATGGTGCTGCTCGCCTTCGGGCTGCTCGGTGACCAGGCCCGCGACGAGCGGGAGCCCGAGGCGGCGGTGCGGGTCGCGCAGACCAACTACACCGGCGCGGTCTCGGCGGGTCTGGTGTGCGCCCGCTCGCTCCAGTCCCAGGGGCACGGCTCGCTGGTCGTGATGTCCTCCGTCGCGGGCGAGCGGGCCCGCCGCGCGAACTTCATCTACGGCTCCAGCAAGGCCGGCCTCGACGCCTTCGCGCAGGGTCTGGGCGACGCGCTGCACGGCACCGGCGTGCACGTCATGGTCGTACGCCCCGGCTTCGTGCGGACGCGGATGACCGCCGGGCTGCCCGAGGCACCGCTGGCGACCACGCCCGAGGCGGTCGCGACGGCCGTGGAGCTGGGGCTGCGGCGCCGCTCGGAGACGGTGTGGGTGCCGGGGACGCTGCGGGTGGTGATGGCGGCGCTGCGGCACCTGCCGCGCGGGGTGTTCCGGCGGCTGCCGGTCTGACCCGCGGGCGGCTCAGCGGGTGGGGACCGAGCCGCGCTCCACCCGCCCGGCCTGCGGGGGGACCACCGAGCCGCCGAAGGGGAAGTCGCGGAGTTTGCGCCAGACGGCGTCGGCGCCCTGCTCGTAGAGGGCGAAGCCGGTGCAGGGCCACTCGGCGTCGTAGCCGGAGAGTTCCTCGAAGGCGCGGTCCATGGCCGCCTCGTCGATGCCGTGCGCCACGGTGACGTGCGGGTGGTACGGGAACTGCAGTTCGCGTGCGGTCGGCCCGGCGGGATCGCGGACCTGCTGCTGGAGCAGCGTGCAGGCCTCGGCGCCCTCGGCGACCCGGACGAACACCACCGGCGACAGCGGGCGGAAGGTGCCGGTGCCGGACAGCCGCATGGGGAACGCGCGGCCGGCCGCGGCGACCTCGGCCAGATGCGCCTCGACGGCCGGCAGGGCGCTCTCGTCGACCTCCGTCGGCGGCAGCAGGGTGATATGCGTGGGGATGCCGTGAGCAGAGGCGTCGCCGAAGCCCGCGCGCAGCTGCTGGAGCTCGCTGCCGTGAGGCTCCGGGACCGCGATCGAGACACCGATCGTTACGGTCCCCACGTCGTCTCCTGTCGTGTCAGTGTGGCCGCTGATACGACCACCCGGTTATCGACTGTACGGCCACGACCGGGTTACGGGCAGGCGCAACCGGAGTGATGTACAGCGCTGTTCGGCGGTACGGCTGTGCGCGGGAGCCGGTTCAGTGCTTGGCGGGCAGGAAGCCGACCTTGTCGTAGGCCTGGGCCAGGGTCTCCGCGGCGACCGCGCGGGCCTTCTCGGCGCCCTTGGCCAGGACCGAGTCGAGCGTCTCGGGGTCGTCCAGGTACTGCTGGGTGCGCTCCCGGAACGGCGTGACGAAGTCGACCATGACCTCGGCGAGGTCCGTCTTGAGCGCGCCGTACATCTTGCCGGTGTACTTCTCCTCCAGCTCGCCGATGCTCTCGCCGGTGAGGGTCGAGTAGATCGTGAGCAGGTTGCTGACGCCCGGCTTATTCTCGGCGTCGTAGCGGATCACCGTCTCGGTGTCGGTGACGGCGCTCTTGACCTTCTTGGCCGTGGCCTTCGGCTCGTCGAGGAGGTTGATGAGGCCCTTCGGCGTGGACGCCGACTTGCTCATCTTGATCGACGGGTCCTGGAGGTCGTAGATCTTCGCCGTCTCCTTGAGGATGTACGGCTTCGGCAGGGTGAAGGTCTCGCCGAAACGGCCGTTGAAGCGCGTGGCGAGGTCGCGGGTGAGCTCGATGTGCTGGCGCTGGTCCTCGCCGACCGGGACCTCGTGGGCCTGGTAGAGCAGGATGTCCGCGACCTGCAGGATCGGGTACGTGAACAGGCCGACCGAGGCGCGCTCTGCGCCCTGCTTGGCGGACTTGTCCTTGAACTGGGTCATCCGGCCGGCCTCACCGAAGCCGGTGAGGCAGTTCATGATCCAGGCGAGCTGCGCGTGCTCGGGGACGTGGCTCTGCACGAAGAGCGTGCAGCGGTCCGGGTCGAGCCCCGCCGCGAGGAGCTGGGCCGCGGCCAGGCGCGTGTTCGCGCGCAGGTCCTTCGGGTCCTGCGGGATGGTGATCGCGTGCAGGTCGACGACCATGTAGAACGCGTCGTGAGTCTCCTGCAGGGCCACCCACTGGCGGACGGCACCGAGGTAGTTGCCGAGGTGGAACGAGCCGGCGGTGGGCTGGATCCCGGAGAGCACGCGAGGTCGGTCAGAGGCCATGCTCACCATTCTCTCAGGTCCCGGGGGCCGGTCCGGAACCGGCCGGAAACAGACGGGATCCCGTTCGGCCCCGGTTCTGGGCGGGTGTGGGGCGGTGACGTCCGCCGTGGCCCTCCCGGTGCGGCCGCGGGACGTGCCGGACGTGGCGATGGTCGTCGCGCCCGGTACGGCCGCGGACGTGCCGGACGTCGTGATGGTCGTCGCGCCCGGTACGGCCGCGGACGTGCCGGACGTCGTGATGGTCGTCGCGCCCGGTACGGCCGCGGACGTGCCGGACGTGGCGATGGTCGTCGCGGGCGGCACGGGGCGGACGACGGCGGTCCGCTCGGGACAGCCGGCCTTCGCTGGAGGGCGGGCCCGTCGGAAGTACGGCCGCCGCCGACCTGCCCGGGCCGATTCCCGGTGCTGTCCGCTGGGCGGTGACGGCAGGGGCGCTGGGGCTCGCGGCCGGTGCCGGCGGCACGCTGCTGATACGCCGCGCGGCGGCCCGGCGGGAAGCCGGACCGCCGCGGGAGGAGCCGCGTCAGGTGTTGATCGACCTGGACGACTGACGAGCCGCGGGGCGTCAGCCCAGGTCGATCTCCGGGTACAGCGGGAAACCGGCCACGAGGTCGGTGGCACGGCGGGAGATCTCGTCGGCGATCTTCGCGTCGAGGACATGGGACGCCTTGGAGGGCGCGCCCGACTTGGTCGTCCCCGGCTCCGTGGTGGTGAGGACGCGGTCGATGAGGCCGGCGACCTCGTCCATCTCGGCGGTGCCCAGGCCGCGGGTGGTCAGGGCGGGGGTGCCGATGCGGATGCCGGAGGTGTACCAGGCGCCGTTCGGGTCGGCGGGGATGGCGTTGCGGTTGGTGACGATGCCCGACTCCAGCAGGGCGGCCTCGGCCTGGCGGCCGGTGAGGCCGTAGGAGGAGGCGACGTCGATCAGGTTCAGGTGGTTGTCCGTGCCGCCGGTCACCAGGGTCGCGCCGCGCCGCATCAGGCCTTCGGCGAGGGCACGGGAGTTGTCGACGATGCGCTGGGCGTAGTCGCGGAAGGACTCCTGGCGGGCCTCCGCGAGGGCCACGGCCTTGGCGGCCATGACGTGCGGGAGCGGGCCGCCGAGGACCATCGGGCAGCCGCGGTCGACCTGGTCCTTGAGGGAGTCGTCGCACAGGACCATGCCGCCGCGGGGGCCGCGCAGCGACTTGTGGGTCGTCGTCGTCACGATCTGGGCGTGCGGGACCGGGTCGAAGTCGCCGGTGAGGACCTTGCCCGCGACCAGGCCGGCGAAGTGCGCCATGTCGACCATGAGCGTCGCGCCGACCTCGTCGGCGATCTCCCGCATGATCCGGAAGTTCACCAGACGGGGGTAGGCGGAGTAGCCGGCGACGATGATCAGCGGCTTGAACTCGCGGGCGGAGGTGCGCAGCGCCTCGTAGTCGATGAGGCCCGTGGCCGGGTCGGTGCCGTAGGAGCGCTGGTCGAACATCTTGCCGGAGATGTTCGGGCGGAAGCCGTGGGTGAGGTGGCCGCCGGCGTCCAGGGACATGCCGAGCATGCGCTGGTTGCCGAAGGCGCGGCGCAGCTCGGCCCAGTCGGCCTCCGAGAGGTCGTTGACCTGGCGGACACCGGCCTTCTCCAGGGCGGGGACCTCGACGCGCTGGGCGAGGACCGACCAGAAGGCGACGAGGTTGGCGTCGATGCCGGAGTGCGGCTGGACGTAGGCGTGGCGGGCGCCGAAGAGTTCCTTGGCGTGCTCGGCGGCGAGGGTCTCGACGGTGTCGACGTTGCGGCAGCCGGCGTAGAAGCGGCGGCCGATGGTGCCCTCGGCGTACTTGTCGCTGAACCAGTTGCCCATCGCGAGGAGGGTGGCCGGCGAGGCGTAGTTCTCGGAGGCGATCAGCTTGAGCATCTCGCGCTGGTCGGCGACCTCCTGGCCGATGGCGTCCGCTACGCGGGGTTCGACGGCGCGGATGACGTCGAGGGCGGCGCGGTAGGCGGTGGAAGCGGTGGAGAGGGGCTCGGCTGACATGTGTGGACCTCCGGACGTTGCGTTCAGCGTTCACGGTACGGCCCAGGCGCACGGCACTCTCTGCTCGGGCCGCTCCCCGATGGTTCGTCCATCCCAGCGCGCCAGTCACGGCCCACGGTCAGCGTACCGGGTGGGGTGGGCGGGGAGCGTCTGCCGGGTTGTTCCTCGGTGCCGGGTGCGGGTGTGTGGGGGCTTGTCGCGCGGTTCCCCGCGCCCCCGAGGGGCGAAGCGCTGCGCCCCGCTCAGAGGATCACGTGGGGCAGGAAACGGGCGTACTCGTCGGTGATCAGGCCCGAGGACTCCCGGATGCCGAGGCCCGCCGATTCGTTCTCCACCACCCAGGCGCCCAGGACGACGCGGTTGCCGTCGAAGTCGGGCAGGGGGGCCAGCTGCTGGTAGCAGCAGGGCTCGTCGCGGAGGGTGGGGGTGGATCCGGGCTCGTGGATCGTGACGCCCGCGCCCTCGCGGCCCAGGAGGGGCTTGGCGGCCCAGCCCTTCGCGGGCAGGTCACGGGGGCCGTCCAGGTAGGCGGGGAGGAGGTTCGGATGGTCCGGATACAGCTCCCAGAGGATCGCCAGGAGCGCCTTGTTGCTGAGGAGCATCTTCCAGGCCGGTTCTATCCACAGGGTGGAGCCCGTGCCGCCGCCGTTGTCGAGGGTGTCCAGGACGTGGTCCGCGAAGCGGTCGGTGGTGAGCCACTCCCAGGGGTAGAGCTTGAAGATGCTGCGGATGAAGCGGAGGCGGTTGTCGACGAAGCGGCCGGAGAGGCGGTCCCAGCCGATCTCCTCCATGGCGATCCAGTCGGTGGCCATGCCCGCCTGCTCGGCCGTCTCCTTGAGGTAGGCGACCGTCATCATGTCCTCGCCGAGTTCGTCGGCGGAGGAGTACGCGAAGTACAGGGGGCTGCCGGGCGGGAGGAGGGCGGCCTGCTTCTTCCACGCGTCGATGAGGCGTTCGTGCAGGGAGTTCCACTGGTCGGCGCCGGGGAAGCGGTCCTCCATCCAGAACCACTGGGGTGACGCGGCCTCGACCAGCGAGGTGGGGGTGTCGGCGTTGTACTCCAGGAGCTTGGCCGGGCCGGTGCCGTCGTAGCGCAGGTCGAAGCGGCCGTAGACCGAGGGGAGTTCGGCTCGGCGCTGCCAGGCCTCGGCGACCGAGCGGGCCACGCGGGGGTCGGTGATGCCGAGGTCGGCGAAGCGGTCCTCGGTGACGATGTGGTCGGCCGCCGCCAGGCACATGCGGTGGAGGTCCTCGACGACCTCTTCGAGCGCCTCGATCTCCGCCAGCGAGAAGACGTAGTACGCGCTCTCGTCCCAGTAGGGGCGCAGGGAGTCGTCGGGGTAGCGGGTCAGGGGGTAGATCAGGCCCTGTTCCTCGACGGTCTGCTGCCAGCCGGGGCGGGGTTCGACGGTTCTGCGTTCCATCTGCCGTGTCCGCCCGTCAGCCGCCGCCGCTGCCGGAGCCCGAGCAGCCGAAGCCGCCCCGGTCGACGGCCTCGCTGCGGCTGAAGGTGCCGTGGTCGGCGTAGCCGCCGCTGACGTCGGCGTCGTAGTACCAGTCGGCGTCGGTGCTCTTGGTCTTGCCGGTCTTCTTGCGGCCCTTGCCCGAGGAGGACGTGCCGGACGAGCAGTTCTTGTCGGCGACGATCTTGAAGCCGTTGATGTAGTCGTAGCTGTCCCGGTCCACGCAGCGGCGGTCCGGGTCGGAGCCGCAGGCGGACAGAGCCGCCGCGAGGACGCCCATGCCGCCCAGCACCACCGTGCTCGAGCGCAGCCGTCGCCGTGTTTCAGCCATGTGCGTGTCTCCCCGTGTCTCCCCGTGCACTGACAGACGGTCAGCCTAGAGATCGGTGAGGACGGACGCGCATCGCCCCCCGTTCGCGCACGCTCCCCTACCGTCGATTTGTGACCTTTGGAATGGTGTGCGCCCTTGGTGCGGCCGTCTGCTTCGGTACGGCGACGGTGTTGCAGGCCATCGCCGCACGGTCGGCGGCGACCGGGCCGGGCGGGGACGTGGCGCTGCTGTGGCGGGCGCTGCGGCAGTGGCGGTACCTGGCCGGCCTCGCGCTGGACGGGCTCGGCTTCGCGCCGCGGGCGGCCGGGCGGCTGCCGGAGCGGGGGCGGGCCCTGACCCTCGAGCTGGGGGCGGGGCCGGGGCGGCCGGCGATCCTCGGTTTCGCGGTGGCGGTGGCGGGGGCGCCGGCGTTGTCGCGGTTCGGGGAGGCGCCGGTGGAGGCGGCGGAGAGCGCCGTCGTACCGCGGTGCGGGACGGCACTTTCCGGCTGCCGAAAGTCCGAACCTTCGGGGGTGATCTTGCGAACGGCCGGAAAATTGTTTGTTTCATCTTGAACGCAGGGTGAGCGCTTTCCGTAAAGGACGGCGTGACCAGTAATCCCGTCACGGTCACCGTGGCCTATCGCGTGTCGCCGGGCCGTGCGGCCGACTTCCACTCCAGGGGGTGGGCCATGCTGGGCGCGACCGCGCGGCAGCCGGGATTTCTGGGGGGTGGGTACTTGTCGACGGAGGGGCGGAGTGGCATGTCGTCCATCGCTTCGCCAGCGAGGGTTCGGCCCTGGCCTGGGAGAAATCAGACTCTCGGGACCGGTGGGACGCCCGGCTGGAGGGGTCGCCCGGCAGGCGGAGCGCCGGAGGGTGCCGGGCGCCCGGGCCTGGTTCGACGCCCATACGCTGACACCCGCGCCACCCGCGCCACCCGCGCCGCCGTCGAAATGGAAACTGTGGTTCGTGAATATGAGCGCGGTTTTCCCGCCGGTGCTCCTGTTCAATCTGACGGTTCTCCCCTATCTCGGTGACCTCAATGCACTGTTTCGCACGCTGTTGCTGTGTCTGTGTGTGACGGCCCTTGTCACCTGGATTCTCATGTTTCGGCTCCAGCGTTTCTTCAGGAAATGGCTGTACCCGTCGCTCCAGGCACTGCGAGGCCGGCACAAACGCCGGGCCACATGGGCCCGCGAACGAACAGAGGGAGGTGGGCGGGTGAAGACCCTGCTCATCGACAATGACGACTCGTACACGTACAACCTGTTCCAGCTGATCGCCGAGGTCAACGGCGAGGAGCCGGTGGTGGTCCGGAACGACGCGCCCGTCGAGGGGCTCCCCGACCTCCGGGCGTTCGACAACCTCGTGGTGTCCCCCGGCCCCGGGCACCCGGGCGAGGCGCGTGACTTCGGCATCGGGGGCAGGCTGCTCGCGACCTCCCCGGTCCCGGTGCTCGGGGTGTGTCTGGGGCACCAGGGCATCGCGCTCGGCGAGGCCGGTCTGGTGGGGCCCGCTCCGGAGCCGCGGCACGGGCATCTGTCCACGGTCCGGCACGACGGACGGGACCTGTTCCACGGGCTGCCGCAGCACTTCACCGCCGTCCGCTACCACTCCCTGGCCGTGCGCGAGCCGCTGCCGGAGACGCTGGAGGCCACCGCCTGGGCGGAGGACGGCGTCCTGATGGGGCTCCGGCACCGCAGCCGGCCGCTGTGGGGGGTGCAGTTCCATCCGGAGTCGGTCCTCACGGAGTACGGGCACCGCATGCTCGTGAACTTCCGGAACCTCACCGCCCAGCGGGCCGGCAAGCTGCGCACCAAGAACACGGCCGTGCCGTCGCACGAGGGGGTCCGGCGCCGGCCCGGCGTCCCGGAGTGCGACAGGGGGGTGTGGCGGGCTGGAACGGCCCCCTCGGACACCGGGCGCCCCCGCAAGCCCGCGACGGCGGCCGTCTTCCAGGTCGCCGCGGTCTCCCAGGCGGCCGTCGTCCCCCTCGGCGCGGCGAAACCGTCGGGCGCGTCCGTCGGTGGCGGTGGGTCCGCCGCCGTGCATGCGCCCTCCGTCGACTTCCCCAGGCCCCGTCGTCCCGAGAGGGTCGGGTATCGGCTGCATACCCGGCGGATCGGCGGTGCCGTCGATGCGGAGGCGGTCTTCGGGCGGATGTTCGCGGGGTCGCCGCGGTCCTTCTGGCTGGACAGTTCGCTGGTCGAGCCGGGGCGGTCGCGGTTCTCGTTCCTCGGGGACGACCAGGGGCCGCTCGCCGAGTTCGTGCGGTACGACGTCGCCGCCGGGCAGTGCGAGATCGAGCGGGCGGGCCGGCCGGTGCGGCGGGTCAGGGCAAGTGTCTTCGACTACCTCAAACGGCAGTTGTCCACCCGCCGGGTGGACGCGACCGGGCTGCCGTTCGACTTCACCGGCGGCTACGTCGGCTACTTCGGCTACGAGGTGAAGGCCGACTGCGGGTCGTCCAACCGGCACCGCTCCCCCGCCCCGGACGCCGCCTGGCTGTTCGCCGACCGGGTGATCGCGGTGGACCACGAGGAGGGCTTCACCTACGTGGTGTGCCTGGCGGAGGACACCCCACAGGCCGCACGGGAGGCCGCCGACTGGCTGGACGGTGTGCTGGCCGGCCTCTCCTGCGTGGCGACGGAGCGGCCGCCGCTGCCCGGGCCGCCGGCCCCTGCCGACCCCGGCGCCGCCGAGCCGTGGCTGGTGCGCGACCGGGCGACGTACCTCGCGGACGTCGAGGCGTGCCGACAGGCGTTGCGGGCGGGCACCAGCTACGAGATCTGCCTGACGAACGCCGCCCGGCTGCCCGCCCCGCCCGACGCGCTGGAGTTCTACCGGACGCTGCGCCGCGACGACCCGGCCCCGTACGCGGCGTTCCTGAGGTTCGGGGAGCTGGAGGTGGCCGGTTCCTCGCCCGAGCGGTTCCTGCGGATCGGCCGGGACGGCACCGCCGAGGCCCGGCCCATCAAGGGCACCGCGCCCCGGGGCGACGGGCCGGAGGAGGACGCCCGGCTGCGCGACGCGCTCGCGGCGGACGCCAAGACCCGGGCCGAGAACCTGATGATCGTCGACCTGCTGCGCAACGACCTGGGGCGGGTCTGCCGGACCGGGACCGTACGGGTCTCCCGGCTGATGGCCACGGAGACGTACGCCACCGTGCACCAGCTGGTGTCGACCGTGGAGGGCAGACTGCGGCCCGGTACGGACGCGGTGGACTGTGTACGGGCCTGCTTCCCGGGCGGGTCGACGACCGGCGCGCCGAAGCTGCGCACGCTGGAGATCATCGACACGCTGGAGACCGAGGCCCGCGGCGTCTACTCCGGCGCCCTGGGCTACTTCGGGTGCGGCGGCGGAGCGGACCTCGGCATCGTGATCCGCACCGCCGTCTTCGCCGCGGGCCAGGTGCATCTGGGGGCGGGCGGCGCGATCGTGCTCGGCTCCGATCCGCAGGCCGAGTACGAGGAGATGCTGCTGAAGACGGCGGCCCCCATGCGGGCCCTGCGCCGGCACACGGCGGACCCGACGCACCGACGGCCCCCGGGGCAGAAGGCCGGTGCGGCCGGGGAGGCCCGGCGATGACCAGTCCGCAGGCCACGTTGAGCCCGGCCGGGACCCGGGCGCCCGGTAATCTCGCGGCCCACCTGGCGGAACTCGCCGAGCGGCGCGGATGGACCGGGCGGACCGCCTTCCACCAGGGGCACCGCGCCTGGACCCACGGTGAGGTGCACGACCTCGCCGCCCGCGCCGCCACGGTGCTGGCCGGCCACGGAGTGCGCCCCGGCGACCGTGTGCTGATCGCGCTGCCGGACTCCCTCGCCTGGGTGACGGCCTTCCTCGCCACCGCCCGACTCGGGGCCGTCGCGGTCCTGGTCGACCCCGAACTCCCCGCCGCCGACCACGCGTTCCTGGCCGAGGACGCCGACGCCGGGCTGTGTGTGACAGGGCCGGGCATGGAGGAGCGGTTCCCCGGCCGGGCGGGGCTCGGTGCCGACCAGCTCATGACCCTCGCCCCCGCCGCCGAGCCCGCCCCGGCCCGTCAGGTCGACGCGCACACCCCGCTCTACGTGCAGTACACCTCCGGCACCACGGGCCGCCCCAAGGGCGTCGTCCACACGCACGCCGATCCACGGACGTACCACGACCTGGTCGGGCGGCGGGTACTGCGGATCACCGCCGAGGACGTCACCCTGTCGGTGTCGAAGCTGTTCTTCGCCTACGGCTTCGGCAACGCGTTCGTCTTCCCGCTGTTCTCCGGCTCGTCCGCCGTCCTGGTGGACCGGCGGCCTTCTCCGGCCGTCATCGACGAACTCGTCGCCCGGCACCGGGTGACGCTGCTGTACTCCGTGCCGTCCGCGTACGCCGCGCTGGTCGCCGAGCGGGGTCACGGGCACGAGGGCTGCTTCGACTCGGTGCGGGCGGCGGTGTCGGCCGGTGAGGGGCTGCCGGAGGGGCTGGCCCGGCAGGTGACCGCGCTGCTGGGCGCTCCGGTGCTGGAGCAGATCGGCTCCACCGAGGCCGGTCACGCGTTCTGCGCCAACGGCTTCGCCCACCACCACCCGGGCACCGTGGGGCTTCCCGTCCCCGGCTTCGAGGTGGAACTGCGCGACCGCGACGGACATCCGGTGCCGGACGGCGACGAGGGTGAGATGTGGGTGCGCGGGCCGACGGTGACGCCCGGCTATCTGGACCGGCCCGAGGAGACCGCCCGGACCCTGGTGGGCGGCTGGCTGGCGACACGGGACCTGGCGTGCCGCGAACCGGACGGCACCTACCGGCATCTGGGCCGCGTCGACGACATGGAGACGGTCGGCGGCATCACCGTCTCCCCGCTGGAGGTGGAGGCCGTGCTGCGCGGCCATCCGGCGGTGCGGGAAGTGGCGGTCGCGGCCGTTCCCGACGGGCGCGGCGCGAGCCGGCTGCGGGCCTTCGTGGTCCCCGCAGCGCCCGTGCACGGCGCTCTGGCCGACGAGTTGACCGGCCTGGCGCGCGAGAGCCTCGCCGCGTTCAAGGTCCCCCGCAGCGTCAGCTTCGTCCCGTCGCTGCCCCGCACCCCGACCGGCAAGCTCCGCCGCCATCTGGTCCGCAAGGGTGCCTGGTGAACACCACGGAGGGGAACGACCCCATGGGGTGACCGCATCCTTCGGGCGGCGTTCCGGAAGGGAATCGGCGCGATTATCCAGCTCCGCCGCCATCTGGTCCGCAAAGGCGCCTGGTGAACACCACGGAGGGGAACGACCCCATGGGGTGACCGCATCCTTCGGGCGGCGTTCCGGAAGGGAATCGGCGCGATTATCCAGCTCCGCC
>NZ_JBVJSX010000002.1:612527-719585 GCF_055606225.1 Streptomyces sp. NPDC037100
GCAAAGGCGCCTGGTGAACACCACGGAGGGGAACGACCCCATGGGGTGACCGCATCCTTCGGGCGGCGTTCCGGAAGGGAATCGGCGCGATTATCCGGGCAGTACCGCACACAGCGCGTCGAGCGCTCCCGACCAGGCGTGGTCCGGGGGAGTGCCGTATCCGACGACCAGGGCGTCGACGGGCTCGGCCCGCGCGGCGGGGTGGGTGTAGCGGGCGAGTCCGTGGAGCGCGAGACCCCGCCAGTGCGCCGCCTGGACCACCGACTGCTCGGTGCCCGGCGGCAGCCGCAGCAGGACGTGCAGACCGGCCGCGATGCCGCTGACGCGGGCTTGCGGGGCCCGGTCCGTGACGGCGGCGACCAGGGCGTCCCGGCGGCGCCGGTAGCGCAGGCGGGCTGAGCGGACGTGCCGGTCGTAGGCACCGGACGTGAGGAACTCGGCCAGGGTCAGCTGGTCCGGCACCCCGCACGTGTCGACGCCGCCCTTGGCCGCCGCGACCTCCTCCGCGAGGCCCGGCGGCAGCACCATCCAGGCCAGCCGCAGCCCGGGCGCGAGGGACTTGCTCGCCGTGCCCAGGTGGACCACCCCGTCGGGGTCCAGGCCCTGGAGCGCGCCGACGGGTTGCCGGTCGTAGCGGAACTCGCCGTCGTAGTCGTCCTCCAGCACCAGCCCGCCGGTGTGCCGCGCCCAGTCCACGACGGCCGTGCGGCGGTCGCGGTGCAGGGGCACGCCCATGGGGAACTGGTGGGCGGGGGTGAGGAGGACCGCGTCGGCCCCGGGCAAGCCGGCCGGGTCCGTGCCGAGTCGGTCGAAGGGCAGCGGGGCGGTGTCCAGGCCGGAGCCGGTCAGGATCCTGGTGTGCACGTCGAGGCCGTACGACTCGACCGCGACGGTCCGTGCCCCGCGCGCCCGCAGGACCGTGCCGAGCAGCTTCAGACCGTGCCCGACCCCGGCGCACACCACGATCCGTTCGGGGTCGGCGCGCACGCCCCGGGCACGGGCGAGGTACCCGGCGAGCGCGGCCCGCAGCTCGGGGCGGCCGCGGGGGTCGCCGTAGTCGAGCGCGTGGTGCGGGGCCGCGGTCAGGGCGCGGCGGGCGGCCTTGAGCCATTGCGCGCGCGGGAAGGACGCGAGGTCGGGGCTGCCGGGGCGCAGGTCGTAGGCCGGGCGGGCGGGTGCGCGGGGGTGGGGTGCCGCGCCGGACGGCGGGACGACCCTCCGCTCGGCGACCCGGGTGCCCGAGCCCTGCCGGGCGGTGAGCCAGCCCTCGGCGACCAGGTCGGCGTAGGCGTCGGCGACCGTGTTGCGGGCGATGCCCAGGTCGGTGGCAAGGGCGCGGGAGGACGGCAGCCGGGTGCCGGCGGCCAGCCGCCCGGAGCGCACGGCCTCGCGCAGGGCGTCGGTCAGCCCCCGTCGCAGGCCCGGCCCGGTCGGCTCCACGTGCAGGTCGAGCCCCAGAGTGGCCCATGATTCTGCCATGGAAATGGACCATACTCCTGGGCTGCTTCCTTCCTAGGGTCGAGGGCATGACGACGGACACCGACGGAACGAAGACCGTGGAATACGCCCCCGAACAGCCCGCCCGCCTGGAGTGGGCCGAGCACGTGCCCGAGGTCTACAAGGCGATGGTCCGGCTCGACGTGGCGGCCCGGCGGGGCCTGGATCCCAAGCTGCTGGAGCTGATGAAGATCCGCGCCTCCCAGATCAACCGCTGCGCGTTCTGCATCGACATGCACACCAAGGACGCCCTGGCGTCGGGCGAGAGCGTCGAACGGATCGTGCAGCTCAGCGCCTGGGACGAGTCGCGGCACTTCTACACCGCGAAGGAGATCGCCGCGCTGGAGCTGACGGAGGCGGTGACGGTCCTGACGGACGGCTTCGTGCCGGACGAGGTCTACGACAACGCCGCGAAGCACTTCGAGGAGGCCGAGCTGGCGCAGGTCATCGCCGCCATCACGGTCATCAACGCCTGGAACCGGTTCGGGGTGACCTGCCGTATGGCGCCGGGGCACTACGAGCCGGGGCAGCACAAGTGACGACCGGGAGGGCACGTATGACGGGCAAGACCGAGGTGTTCCGCGCCCTGCACCACCACCGGGCGCCCGGCGACCCGCTGGTCCTGCCCGGGCCGTGGGACGCGGCCAGTGCGCGGGTGTTCGCCGAGGCCGGGTTCCCCGCGCTCGCCACACCCAGTGCCGGGGTCGCCGCCTCGCTCGGCTACGAGGACGGGCAGGTCCCGGCGGACGAGATGTTCGCGGCGGTCGCCCGGATCGCCCGGGCCGTCGACGTGCCCGTGTCCGCGGACGTGGAGGGCGGGTACGGGCTCGCGCCGAAGGAGCTGGTGGAGCGGCTGCTCGAGGTGGGGGCGGTCGGGTGCAACCTGGAGGACTCCGCGGACGGGGTGCTCAAGGACCCACGAGCGCACGCCGATTGGCTGGCCGAGGTGCGGGAGGCTGCAGGGGACCGGCTGTTCGTCAACGCGCGCATCGACACCTTCGCCCGCGGGGTCGACGACCCCGGACAGGCCATCGAGCGGGCCGCGCTGTACGTGGCGGCCGGGGCCGACTGCGTGTACCCGATCAAGGCGCCGCCGGAGGTGCTGCCGCTGTTGCGGGCCGGGATCCAGGGGCCGGTCAACGCATGGGCTCCGACCGAAGGTGGCCCCACACCCGCCGAACTCGGCGCGCGAGGGGCCACCCGGATCACCTTCGGGCCGGGACTCCAGCGGCGGGCCGCCCGGGCCCTGCGGGAGATCGCCGACCTGCTGTCGCAGTGAACGTCAGGACAGCCACTTCTTCCACGTGGACTTGTGGCTGTCCACCCACTTCTTCGCCGCGTCCTCCGGCGTCATCTTCTTGTCGGCGATCATCAGGGAGACCTCGTTCTGGTCCTCGGTCGTCCACTTGAACTTCTTCAGGAAGGCCGCCGCCTTGCCGCCGTTCTTCGCGAAGTCCGAGTTGAGGTACTTCTGCAGCGGGGTGTGCGGATAGGCGCAGGCGACCTTCTCCGGGTCGGCGTCGCAGCCCTCCTTGTACGGCGGCAGCTTCACCTCGGTCATGGGGACCTTCTTGAAGAGCCACTGCGGGGAGTACCAGTAGGTGAGGAAGGGCTTCTTCTCCTTGGCGAACTGCTTCATCTGCGTGATCTGCGCCGCCTCGGAGCCGGCGAACACCACCTGGTAGTCCAGCTTCAGATTCTTCACCAGCGCCTTGTCGTTGGTGACGTAGGACGGCGAACCGTCCATCAGCTGGCCCTTGCTGCCGCTCTCCGGGGTGCGGAACTGATCGGCGTACTTGTTGAGGTTCTTCCAGTTCGTGACGTCCGGGTGCTTCTTGGCGAAGTACGTCGGCACGAACCAGCCGATGTGGCCGGTGACGCCGAGTTCGCCGCCGGGCGCGATCGTCTTCTTGTCCTTGACGTACCGCTGCTCCTGCTCGGGGTGGCCCCAGTCCTCAAGGAGCGCGTCGACGCGGCCCTGGCTGAGGGCGTCCCAGGCGGGCACCTCGTCGACCTGGACGGTGTCGACGCGGTAGCCCAGCTCGTGCTCCAGGATGTACTGGGCGACGGCCACGTTGGACTGGGCGCCCACCCAGGACTGCACGGACAGGGTCACGGTCTTGGAGCCCTGCGCGTTGGCGAAGGGCGAGGCCTGCTTGGTCATGTCGGCGGCCCCGCAGCCGGTGAGCAGCGCCAGGGAGCTCACCGCGGCGACCGCGGCGGTCGTACGGATCCGCATGTCAGGCTCCCTTCTTCGCGCGGCGTTCGGTGGGCTGCGTCACCCGGTCGAGCATCAGGCCGAGGCAGACGATCGCGCCGCCCGCCACCAGACCGGTCGCCAGGTCGCCCTGGGCGAGACCGAAGACCACGTCGTAGCCGAGGGCGCCACCGCCGACCAGGCCGCCGATGACGACGACGGCGAGGACCAGCACGAGGCCCTGGTTGACGGCGAGCAGCAGCGCCGGGCGGGCCAGCGGGAGCTGGACCTGCCGCAGCTGCTGCCAGCTGGTGGCGCCCAGTGAGCTGGACGACTCCAGCGCGGCCGGGTCGACCTGGCGCAGGCCCTGGGTGGTGATCCGGACGACGGCCGGCAGGGCGTAGACGATCGCCGCGGCGACGGCCGGGGCGCGGCCGACGCCGAACAGGGCGACGACCGGGATCAGGTACACGAACTGCGGCATCGTCTGGAACACGTCGAGGACCGGGCGCAGCGCCCGCTCCAGGCGGTCGCTGCGGGCCGCGGCGATACCGACGGCGAAGCCGACGACCAGGGTGACGGCGACGGCCGCCAGGACCTGGGAGAGGGTGTCGAGGGACGGCTTCCAGACGCCGAGGACGCCGATCGCGGCCATGGCGAGGACGGCGGTGAGCGCGGTGCGCCAGGTGCCGATGACCCAGGCCAGGGCGGCGACGATCAGCAGGACGCCCCACCAGGGCAGCGCCTGCAGGCCGTCGCGCATCGGGTCGAGGACCCAGGTGGTGAAGTGGCCCGCCCAGTCGGCGGTGCCGCCGACGACGGGGACGCCCGAGTACAGGTGCGCGGTCATCCAGTCGACTGCGCGGTTGACGGGCTCGGCGATGCCGACGACCCAGGCGTCGGGCCAGTCGAGGCGGCCCGCGAGCCGCCCGGCGACCGCCACGACGACGACCCCGGCGAGGGCGTAGAGCCAGCCGCGCCCGCTGTGGGGCTCGGGTTCGGCGCCGAGCTTCTCCCCCGCCGCGCCGGTGACGCGGTCCAGGACGACGGCCAGCAGCACGATCGGGATGCCGGCGGCGAGCGCGGCGCCGACGTCGACCGAGGCCAGGGCCTGGTAGACGCGGTCACCGAGACCGCCCGCGCCGATGACGGCGGCGATGACGGCCATGGACAGCGCCATCATGATCGTCTGGTTGAGGCCGAGGAGGAGTTCCTTGCGGGCCAGCGGGATGCGGGCGGTCAGCAGGCGCTGGCGCGCGGTGGAGCCGAGCGACTCGACGGCCTCCAGCACGCCCTTGTCGGCGCCGCGCAGACCGAGCGAGGTCAGTCGGGCCATGGGCGGGGCGGCGTAGATGACGGTGGCCAGGACGGCCGCCGGGACGCCGATGCCGAAGATCAGCACGACCGGCAGCAGGTAGGCGAAGGCGGGCAGCACCTGCATGGTGTCCAGGACCGGGCGCAGCACGCGGTCCATCCGGTCGGACAGCCCGGCGGCGAGACCGAGCACCGCGCCGACGACGACCGACGCGAGGACCGCGACGACCATCAGGGCGAGCGTCTGCATGGTCGGCACCCACATGCCGAGCAGCCCGCAGGCGAGGAACCCGACGGCCGTGCCGAGCGCCAGCTTCACGCCCGCCACGCGCCAGGCGACCAGCGCGCCCAGGGCCGTGACGCCGGCCCAGCCGACGGCCAGGAGGGTGAGGTAGACGGCCCGTACGGCGATGACGACGACGTTGCTGACGTGGCCGAAGAAGTAGAGGAACAGCGGGTGGCTGTCGCGGTTGTCGATGATCCAGTCGCTGGCCTTGGCGAGCGGCTCGGAGAAGTCCACGGTCAGGGCGCTCGGCCAGGTGCCGCTCGCCCAGCGGGCGTTGGCCAGGGGCACGAGGATCGCGGCGGCGAGGGCGAGCAGCAGCAGCTTGTGGACGGCCCGGTGCTTGAGGAGGGCGGGCAGGCCGACGCGCGGCGGGGACGCGGTGATGGTCGCCATCACACCGCCTCCTTGGGCTGCTGCGTCCCGGGCGGAGCGGGCTGCTCCGTCCCGGCGACGACACCGAGGAGCGTGTCGGAGTCGACCACGCCCACGCAGCGGCCCTCGTCCACGACCCGGGCCGGAGCGCCGGCGCGGGCGACCGCCTCGATCGCCTCGGAGACCGTCGCGTCGGGGCGCACGGCCGGTCCGCTGCCGTCCTGGCCCGCCGCCGGGCGGCGCATGGCCGTACGGACGGTGAGGACCTGTTCGCGCGGGACGTCCCGGACGAACTCGCGGACGTAGTCGTCGGCGGGCGCGCCCACGATCTCCTCGGGGGTGCCGAGCTGGACGATCCGGCCGTCGCGCATCAGGGCGATGCGGTCGCCCAGCTTGAGGGCCTCCTGGAGGTCGTGCGTGATGAAGACCATCGTGCGGCCCTCCTCGCGGTGCAGCCGGACGACCTCCTCCTGCATGTCCCGCCGGATCAGCGGGTCGAGCGCGCTGAACGGCTCGTCGAAGAGCAGGACTTCGGGGTCGGCGGCGAGCGCGCGGGCGAGGCCGACGCGCTGCTGCTGGCCGCCGGAGAGCTGGCCGGGGCGGCGGTGCTCCATGCCCTCCAGACCGACCTTGGCGACGACCTCGGCGGCCCGCTCGCGCCGCTCGGCCTTGCCCATGCCCTGGATCTCCAGGCCGTAGGCGACGTTGTCGAGGACCGAGCGGTGCGGCAGCAGGCCGAAGTGCTGGAAGACCATCGCGGCGCGGTGGCGGCGCAGTTCGCGCAGCCGGGAGCGGTCCATGGCGCGGACGTCCTCGCCGTCGATGGCGATGGTGCCGGCCGTGGGCTCGATCAGCCGGGTCAGACAGCGCACCAGCGTGGACTTGCCGGAGCCGGACAGGCCCATGACGACGAAGACCTCGCCCTTGCGGACGTCGAAGCTGACGTCCCGGACGGCGGCGGTGCAGCCGGTGCGCGAACGCAGCTCGGCGGGGTCGAGTGCGGTGAGCTCGGGGTCGCCGGGAACGCGGTCGGCCTTGGGGCCGAACACCTTCCACAGGCCCTCCACCGAGAAGACGGGGGCGGTGTCCATGGTCTGCTCCGTGGGGGGTTCGAGGGTCGCGGTCACTTGGAACCACCACCGATCAGCTCGGCGGCCTTCTCACCGACCATGAGGACTCCGATCATCGGGTTGACGGTGGTCATCGTGGGGAACACGGAGGCGTCGGCGATGCGGATGCCTTCCAGGCCTCGGATGCGCAGCTCCGGGTCGACGACGGCCGACCGGTCGTCGTCGGCGCCCATCTTGCAGGTGCCGGCGGGGTGGTAGACGGTGTGCGCGACCTTGCGGGCGTACTCGCTGAGCTCCTCGTCACCGGTGACGTCCGGGCCGGGGGCGACCTCGCGCTTGAGCCAGCCGGCCAGCGGCTCGGTCTTGGCGATCTCGCGGGCGATCTTGATGCCGTCGACGAGGGTCTTGCCGTCGTAGTCGTCCTCGTCGGTGAAGTAGCGGAAGTCCAGCGCGGGCTTGACCTCGGGGTCGGCGCTGGTCAGGTACAGCCGGCCGCGGCTCTTCGGCTTGGGGATGTTCGGGGTCATGGAGACGCCGAACTCCGGCCGCTGGTAGCCCAGTCGCTCCGGGTTGTCGGTGAAGGGGATCTGGTAGAAGTGGAACATCAGGTCGGGGTGCGGCAGTTCGGGGTCGCGGCGCACGAACAGGCCCGCGTCGGAGTCCATCGCGGAGTTCTCCGGGATGGGGCCGTTGGTCTCCCAGACGATGACCGACTCGGGGTGGTCGAGCAGGTTCTCGCCGACGCCCGGCAGGTCGTGCGTGACGGGGATGCCGAGCTTCTCCAGATCGGCCTTGGGACCGATGCCGGAGTGCATCAGCAGCCGGGGCGAGTCGACGGCGCCGGCGCACAGCAGGACCTCGTTGCGTGCCTTGACGAGGATCTCCTCGCCGTCCTTGGTGCGCACGTGCACGCCCTCGGCGCGGTTGCCGTCCAGCTGAAGCTTGTACGCCCAGGTCTCCAGCAGGATCGTCAGGTTGGGCCGCTCGTCCATGACCGGGTGGAGGTAGGCCACCGACGCCGAGGACCGCTTGTTGTTCTCGGGGTGGTAGGCGAGGTCGAAGAAGCCGACGCCCTCGGTGAACGGCTTCTTGTTGAAGCCGTCGACGCGCGGCACGCCCAGGGCTTCCTGGGCCGCGTCGACGAAGTCACGGGCGATGGCGTTCCGGTCCTTCTCGTCGACCGGGACGATGTTGTTGAGCAGCCGGGCGAAGTACGCCTCCATCTGCACCGCGCCCCAGCCCTTGGCGCCGGCGGCCTCCCACTCGTCCCAGTCGGCGGGCAGCGGCTTGAAGGCGATCAGGGTGTTGTGCGAGGAGCAGCCGCCCAGGACGCGGGCCCGGCTGTGCCGGATATGCGAGTTTCCGCGTGGCTGCTCGGTGGTGGGGTAGTCGTAGTCGAGTTCGCCGCCGAGCAGGCCCATCCAGCGGCGCAGGGTCAGTACGTCGTCACGGCCGACGTCACTGGGGCCGCCCTCGATGACGGCGACGGTGACGTCCGGGTTCTCGGTCAGGCGGGAGGCGATGACGGAACCAGCGGTTCCGCCGCCTATGACGACATAGTCGTACTCATGACTGGTGTGGGACATGGCGTACTTGCTCCAGTGGGGATGAAGTGAACGGGCTCGGGGGACGAGGACGTTCAGCCCGGGGTGTGGGGGTCAGCCCGGGATGAGGGGTCGGCGGCCCGGCGGGGAATGAGGGTCAGCCCGCGAACCAGCGCACCGGCTTGGGAGCGAGGTTCTGGTAGACGTGCTTGGTCTCCCGGTACTCGGCGAGTCCGGCGGGGCCCAGTTCGCGGCCCACTCCGCTCTTGCCGAAGCCACCCCACTCCGCCTGCGGCAGGTAGGGGTGGAAGTCGTTGATCCAGATGGTGCCGTGGCGCAGCCGGCCGGCCACGCGGCGGGCGCGGCCCGCGTCGGAGGTCCAGACGCCGCCCGCGAGTCCGTACTCGGTGTCGTTGGCGAGGGCGACGGCCTCGTCCTCGGTCCGGAAGGTCTCGACGGTGACGACCGGCCCGAAGACCTCCTCGCGTACGACGCGCATCTCGCGGTGGCAGTGGTCGAGGACGGTCGGCTCGTAGAAGTAGCCGCTCTCCGGACGCTGCGGGGACGGCTCGGGGCGCTTGCCGCCGGAGCGCAGCACCGCGCCCTCCTTGAGGGCGGACTCGACGTACATCTCGACCTTGGCGCGCTGCTGCTCGGAGACGAGCGGGCCGCACTCGACGCCGTCCTCGGTGCCGCGGCCGAGGCGGATCTTCTCGGCGCGCCGGGCGAGTTCGGTGACGAAGCGGTCCCGGACGGACTCCTCGATGATGAGGCGGGCACCGGCCGAGCAGACCTGGCCGCTGTGGATGAAGGCGGCGTTGAGGGCCTGGTCGACGGCGGTGTCGAAGCCCTCCTCGGTGGCGCAGGCGTCGGCGAAGACGACGTTGGGGTTCTTGCCGCCGAGTTCGAGGGCGACCTTCTTGACGGTCGGGGCGGCGGCTTCGGCGACCTTGACACCGCTGACCGTGCCGCCGGTGAAGGAGACCAGGTCGACGTCGGGGTGCTCGGACAGGCGCGCGCCGACCGAATGACCCGGGCCGGTGACGATGTTGGCGACGCCCTCGGGCAGCCCGGCCTCGACGAGCAGCTCGATGAGCGCGATCGTCGTCATCGGGGTGATCTCGCTCGGCTTGATGACGAAGGTGTTGCCGGCGGCGAGCGCGGGGGCGACCTTCCAGCTGGCCTGGAGCAGCGGGTAGTTCCAGGGGGTGATCATCCCGCAAACGCCGATGGGCTCGTGCACGACGACGCTGTGGATGTCGGTCGAGCCCGCGTCCACGACCCGGCCGGGGGCCTCGCCGGCGACCAGGTCGGCGAAGTAGCGGAAGGCGTCGGCGACACAGTCGATGTCGACGCGGCCCTCCTCGACGGTCTTGCCCGCGTCCTGAGCCTCCAGCCGGCCCAGCTTCTCGCGGTCCCGCACGAGGAGATCGGCGACGCGGCGCAGCAGCGAGGCCCGCTCGGTGACGGGGGTGTGCGGCCACGGGCCCTCGTCGAAGGCGCGCCGGGCGGCGGCGATCGCCAGATCGGTGTCCTTCTCGTCACCCTCCGCGACCACGGCGAAGGGCAGGGCGTCCGCGGGGTCGAGGATCTCGCGGGTGGCCCCGGAGGTGGCCGCCCGCCACTCTCCTCCCGCATGGATGGTTTCACGCGCCTGAAGTTCGGTACTTGCCGCCATGATCGCTCTTCGCCTTCCGTTCCTGATCAGCGCCCCTGTGTCACATTCGTGCCACTAAGAGACCGAGTTCGCCTGCCCTACTCCCGCAATTGCATGCGCACCCCTGGCCGAAAGTGCGCTGTGTCACGGGAGATGTGGACAAACAGGAGCGAAAGGTACGGAAAGCCGGCTGGCCGGTGACAGCTCGCCAGGGCCGGAAGTGCTTCCGGCGGGTCCTCCCCCACCCGACCGTCGACGGACTCGCACGGCGGGTCGGCGTGCCCGCGTGCCGGGCGTGCTCCTCGATGAGCTCGACGAGGATGCGCCGCACGTTCGGCGCGTGTCCGTCACGGACGGTGAACGCGGCGAGCCGGCCCACGTCGCCCCCGGCGCGCACCTCGCGCGGACAGACCCCACAAAGCCCGCAGGCCCCGCACCGGAGAGCCGGTGCGGGGCCTGCGCGCGAGATGCGGAGAGGCTCCGGTCAGATGAGACCGAGGCCGCGGACCGCCTCGCGCTCCTCCTCGAGCTCCTTGACGGAGGCGTCGATCCGGGCGCGGGAGAACTCGTTGATGTCCAGGCCCTGGACGATCTCGTACGTGCCGTCCTTGGTGGTGACGGGGAAGGAGGAGATCAGGCCCTCCGGGACGCCGTAGGAGCCGTCCGACGGGATGCCCATGGAGGTCCAGTCGCCCTCGGCGGTGCCGTTGACCCAGGTGTGGACGTGGTCGATGGCGGCGTTGGCGGCCGACGCGGCGGAGGACGCGCCACGGGCCTCGATGATCGCCGCACCGCGCTTGGCGACGGTCGGGATGAAGTCCTCGGCCAGCCACTTCTCGTCGTTCACGACCTCGGCGGCGTTCTTGCCGGCGACCGTGGCGTGGAAGATGTCGGGGTACTGGGTGGCGGAGTGGTTGCCCCAGATGGTCAGACGCTTGATGTCGGCGACCGTCGAGCCCGTCTTCTTCGCGAGCTGGGTCAGCGCGCGGTTGTGGTCCAGGCGGGTCATCGCGGTGAACCGCTCGGCCGGTACGTCCGGTGCGGCGGCCTGGGCGATCAGCGCGTTGGTGTTGGCCGGGTTGCCGACGACCAGGACCTTGATGTCGTCCGCGGCGTGGTCGTTGATGGCCTTGCCCTGCGGCTTGAAGATGCCGCCGTTGGCCTCCAGCAGGTCGCCGCGCTCCATGCCCTTGGTGCGGGGGCGGGCGCCGACGAGCAGACCGACGTTGGCGCCGTCGAAGGCGACGTTCGGGTCGTCGGTGATCTCGATGCCCTGAAGGAGCGGGAACGCGCAGTCGTCCAGCTCCATGGCCGTGCCCTCGGCCGCCTTCAGGGCAGGAGTGATCTCCAGCAGGCGCAGCTTCACCGGCACGTCCGCGCCGAGCAGCTGACCGGAGGCGATGCGGAAGAGCAGGGCGTAACCGATCTGGCCGGCCGCGCCGGTGACGGTGACGTTCACGGGAGTGCGGGTCATGGCGTTCTCCGTATGACAGCTGGCGGTGGGGCGGTCCCTGCCCCGGACGTTTGATCGATCTCTTGGCGTCAAGAGATCGATCCAGCGGTCAGGCTACCGCGCATCCGGGATCTCGGACGTCCGGGTCGGTGTGGCCCGGCCCACAACACCGTCCCGGCCGGTACGCATGTGCCCGCCCTCATGCAAGAGGCGTCCGCCCGTCTGCCCGCCCCCATGCAAGAGGCGGCCGCCCGTCCGGGAGAGGAGGACGAAGGCGGCCGCCTGGGGGATACCGACCGTGCCGGACTCCCGTGGGGGTACGGTTCACGTGCCCCCGATTCCGGCGGGCATTCCACCCTCTTTCGAAATTTCTCCGCCCGGCCCGGTCATGGGGCGCTGCCTTGCCGCCCCGTCAGTCGGTGCAGCCCTGCTGCCCTGCCGTCAGCGTCGCGCAGGCCTTGGCGTCGGCGGCGCTCTTCACGGCCACCATCGGGGTGTAGGCGATGCTGTCCCCGGTCGCGGTGATGCTGCCGGTCTGCTTCGCCTTGCCCGAGCTGATCTGGACCTCGTCGCCCTGGGCGGCCTGCGTGATGCGTCCCCAGGCCGCCTTGCAGGTCTCGCTGTAACGGACCTCGACCGTGGTCGTGCCGACGGTCGCCGTCTGCGCGGTGGTCACCAGCTCACCGCTGCACCCCATGGCCTCCGCGTCCTTGCCGGTGCAGCCGGCGCCGCTGCACTTCACGCCGGGCGGCAGCTTCGGGTCGCTGCTGACGGTCGGCGAGGGCGACGGGCCACCGCCCTTGGCCTCGTCGTCGCCACCGCCGCCGGTGAGGTAGAACGCGCCGGCGATCACCACGAGCACGCCCACGACACCCGCGACGAAGGTCACCGTCCGCTTCTTGCCCGCGGCGGAGGCGGCACCCGTGCGGCGAGTCCCCCCTGCGCCACCGGCCCCGCCCGCCCGGGACGGGACGGCGTCCTGCGGTTCGCCGTACGAACCCGCCCCGGCACCGGGAGTCCGGCCGGGGCCGCCGGACGGCCCGGCGGAGGTTCCGGGACCCGAGCCGGGCCGGGGTCCCCTGCCCCCGCCGGAACCGGCGGAGCGCCCGCCCGTCGGCGACGGGCCCTGGTACCCGGCCAGTCCCCACGAATTGACCTCGGGCTCAGCGCTTCGGCCGCTCTCCCGCAGATCCGAGCCGGTGGAGTCCTGAACCTCCGGGGCCGTCGGCTGGGGCGGCACGGACGGGGCCACACCGGCCGGTCCCGCGATGCCCGGTGTGACCGTGGTGCCGCCGCCCCTGCCGGCGGGCTTGCCGCCGCCCGCGGAGGCCGCTCTGCCGTCACCCGCCGAGGCCGTCCTGCCACCGGCCGAGGGGTCGCTGAAGTCCTGCCCGCCGAACTCCCCGAGCGCCGCGCGCGCCTGGGAGATCCGGATGGCCTCCATCGTCATGTCGTGCCGCATCTCCGAGCGGCTCCAGGCACGCTCGGCGAGCTCCCACATCGTGGTCAGGTGCACCGGGTTGGTGCCGGTAACCTCGGCCAGGGCCACGATCGCGCCCTTCGGGGCGAGCAGCCGGCCGTTCAGGTAACGCTCCCACGACGTCTTGCTGTAGCCCGTGCGGTCCGCGACCGACGCGATGCTCAGTCCACCGCGGTCCACGAGCCTGCGCAGCTGGCTGGTGAACTCCCTGATCTGTGGATCGAGCTCATCCGGCAAGGCCTTCCAACGAGGCATTGCTCCCCCTCTTCCCCCCGAAACGTGCTGATATTTCTCGCGCTGTTCGCCCCGCGCGTGGCGGCCTCGGCCGAGTCCCCGTTCTGGATACCCACAGGGATGCGCCCAGTCAGGATCTCAGTTCCCTGACGAGGGGCGCACAGGAGCGTGGTGACCGCGCGCGATACACCCTGGACCGTCCCGATTGTCCATGCCAACCCCGCCGTCGCACCACGTTGTGTGGTATTGGAAGCGAGACGTACCGGAACTGTCACTTCCGTGCCACAGCGCACTGACAGTCGTTGAACAGGCCGTTCGCGGTGCAGGAAGGTGGGGCGTGGCGGCGGCCCGTCCTTCCTCGGGGGAGAGGACGGACCGCCGTCCTCGTCATTCGTTGGTGACCGTGAAGTGCAGGGTGTCCTTCAGGAACGGGATCTGCAGCCACGGCTTCGGCTGTGCCATCAGCGCCAGCATGACGATCACCAGGCCCAGCAGGCCGTAGGTGACGATGTCCGTGAAACGGGAGCGGACGGCGAGCATGCCGACGTCCGGCAGCAGCCAGCGCATCGCGCCACCGCCCAGCAGGGCGACGCCGATCAGCAGCGTCCCGAGCCGGAACTGGCCGAACGCGGTCACCAGCAGCCCGGCCCCGGCCAGCGCCAGCACGGCGAGCACGGGCCACTGCCGCGCCGGCGCGGGAGCGTCCCCGGACGCGGCCCGGCCGCCGCCCTCGGGCCGCGCGGTGTCCTTGGTGAACAGCGGGAAGCGCCGGGTGACCCGCCGCGGCCGCCCTGCGGCGTCGGGCGCGCTGACGGGGTCGCGGACGGTGAGCTCCTCCGGCGGCTCGTGGCCGCTTGGGGCCTCTTGCCTGTCCGGGGCTGTGCGCCCGCCGGCTTCGCGCCCGTCCGGGGTCGTGCGTCCGTCCGGGGCCTCGTGCCCGGTCAAGGCCTCGTGCCCGCCCTGGGCCTCGTGCCCGCTCGGGGCCGTGCGCCCGCTCGGGGCCTCGTGCCCGCTCGGGGCCGTGCGCCCGCTCGGGGCCTGGTGCTCAGCCGGCACTGCGCTCCGCCGCCTCGACCACGTTGACGAGCAGCTGGGCACGGGTCATCGGGCCGACTCCGCCGGGGTTCGGGGAGATCCAGCCGGCGACCTCGGCGACGTCGGGGTGGACGTCGCCCACGATCTTGCCCTCGGCGCTGCGGGAGACGCCGACGTCGAGGACGGCCGCGCCGGGCTTCACGTCCTCGGCGCGGATCAGATGGGCGGAGCCGGCCGCGGCGACGATGATGTCCGCGCGCTTGAGGTGCGCCGACAGGTCACGGGTGCCGGTGTGGCACTGCGTCACGGTCGCGTTCTCGCTGCGGCGGGTGAGCAGCAGCGGCATCGGCCGGCCGATGGTCACACCGCGCCCGACGACCACGACCTCGGCGCCCTTGATCTCCACGCCGTAGCGGCGCAGCAGCGTCAGCACGCCGTTCGGAGTGCAGGGCAGCGGGGCGGGCTCGTTGAGGACGAGGCGCCCCAGGTTCATCGGGTGCAGCCCGTCCGCGTCCTTGTCCGGATCCATCAGTTCGAGGATGCGGTTCTCGTCGATGCCCTTGGGCAGCGGCAGTTGCACGATGTACCCGGTGCAGGCCGGGTCCTCGTTCAGCTCGCGGACGGCCCGCTCGATCTCCTCCTGGGTCGCCGTGGCGGGCAGTTCGCGCTGGATGGAGGCGATGCCCACCTGCGCGCAGTCGCGGTGCTTGCCGGCGACGTACTTCTGGCTGCCGGGGTCGTCCCCGACCAGGATCGTGCCGAGGCCGGGCGTGACGCCCTTCTCCTTCAGCGCCGCCACGCGGGCGGTCAGATCGGACTTGATCGCGGCTGCGGTGGCCTTGCCATCGAGAATCTGGGCGGTCATGAACCCCATCCTCGCGGATGACCCCGCCACGGTTCCAATCCGACCGCAATCCGGGCACCGCGGGGCCCCTCGTCCCGTATCCGCCCATGATCAGCGATGTTGCACTTGCACAACACATCGGGAATGCGGCTGGACAAGCCGGTCAGTGGTGCAGAACGATGACATGACAAGTGCCGCGGGCAGCTCAACGGGGGGACGGTCGCAATACTGAAGGTTTTCCTCCGTGCGGATGTCGCGCGTCGTTTCCGCACAAGGACCAACGGAGGAAGTCCCCCATGAGCTACGGCGACCCGAACAACCCCTACGGCGCTCCCCAGGGGCAGCAGCCGCAGCAGCCGGGCTACGGTTACCCGCAGGACCAGGGGCAGGCTCCCGGGTACGGCTACCCGCAGGCCCCTCCGGTGTCCCCCTACGGCGGCCCCGCCGCGCCGACCACGATGCCCGGCTCGGTGAGCGCGGCCCGCGTGATGATGTGGGTCATCGTCGGCCTCCAGGTCGTGGGCATCGCCATCTTCGCCTTCGCCGCCGTTGCACTCAACGCCGCGAAGGACGACGCGTCCCTCAAGGACAACACCGCCTTCCAGGACCTGGTCGGTGACTCGACCGGTGTGATCTGGGGCTACGTGGTGTTCGGCCTGGCCTGGCTGGTGTTCGCGGCCGTCCTGGCGACGAAGTTCAAGAACGGCGGCAACGGCGCCCGGGTCACCATCCTGGTCTTCGCCATCATCACGGCGGTCCTCGGCATCTACCCGTTCGTCGTCGTGGGCCTGGTGCACACCGTCCTGGCCATCCTGGTCGCGGTGTTCGTCGGCAACGCCAACGGCAAGGCCTGGTTCAACCGGCCCCGTTACTGAACCGACCCGGTCGACAGGACCGGTTCACGCCAAACACTTCCAAGGGCCGTGTCTCACCCGTTCGAGGGGGGCACGGCCCTGGTGCGTCGCCCTAGTCTGACGGTGGTAGCTGTTCAGGCACGGGGAGAGCACCTTGTACAGCATCATCGTGGTACCTCCGCCGACCACGGAGGACGAGCGAAACCGCACCCCCCTTCACATCGCGCCCGGTGAACGACCCGCCCGCGGCGGAGCCGCGCACGGCGCCGCCGGGACCCCCGGCCGTCCCGACCGGGCCGGGGCGATCCGGTGACCGAGGCGTACGCCGTACCCGTGCCCAAGGGCTACCGGGTCGGCGTCTGGGAGGTGCGCGAACCCATCGCGACGGGCGCCTTCGGCAGTGTGTACGCGGCCCGGCGCGTCGGTGACGGCTCCGGCACCCGACTGCCGCCCACGGCCGCGCTGAAGTTCCTGCCCACCGGGACGGCCACGCCCCGCCGGCTGACCCACCTGCGCGAGCTGATCGAGCGGGAGGTCGAGCTCCACCGGCGGCTGCGGCATCCGCGGCTGGTGCGGATGTACCAGACGCTGACGGTCGACGATCCGGCCCACCCCGACCTGGACGGCGCCACCGTCCTCGTCCTGGAGAAGGCCGAGGGCTCCCTGTCGGCCCTGCTCGCCGCCACGCCCCGGCCCGCCGCCGGCCCCGCGCTGCTCGCGCAGATCGCCGAGGGCCTCGCCCAGCTGCACGACGCCGGCTGGGTGCACGGCGACCTGAAACCGGCCAACGTGCTGCTGATGGTGGACGGTTCGGTCCGCCTCGCCGACTTCAACATGGCCGCCGAACTGGAGGGCACCCACGCCTACACGCCGGCCTTCTCCACCCCCGACTACACCCCGCCGGAACTCCTGTGGACCGAGATCGGCGAACGGGGCCGGCGTATCCGCCCGTCCGCCGACATCTGGGCCTTCGGTGTCCTCGCCCACCTCGTGCTCACCGGCTCCTTCCCGCTGCCCGGAGCCACCCCGGCCGCCCGCCGCGACGCGGCCGCGGCGTACGCCCGCGGTGTCGACGAACTGCGGCTGTCGTTTGAACTGCCCGACGACTGGCGGGAGATCGTGCGCGCCTGCCTGACCCGGACGCACCAGCAGCGCATCGGCGGCGCGGCGCTGCTGCGCCGGGTGACGTCGGCCGCCGGCCCGGGCGGTCACGCCTTCCGCCTGCCCCGTCTGCGCCCCGACCGCCGCCGCCTGCGCCGCCGGTCCGTCGCGGCCGTCCTGGCCGGGGCGGTGACGGCCCTGGCCGCCCTCGCCTACGGCATCAGCGTCTGGGCCGGTGCCGGGAGCAGCGGTGGCAGCGGCTCCGGCGCGACCGCGAACGTCTCCGCGGCCGCGTACGGCGCCTCCGAACTCCGCACCGACCGGGGCGTTCCGCCCGCCTACCGGCTGCTGATCGTCGAGACGGCGCACGACTGCGACCAGAAGGAGGTCACCCCGGTCCTGATCGCCGCCATGCTGAAGGTGGAGAGCGACTTCGACCCGGACCTCTCGGACCCCGACAACAACGAGTACGGCATCGCCCGTTGGACGCCGCGCGTCCTGCGCTGGTGGATGAACGAGGACGGCACCCCCGGTGAGACGGTCCCCCAGCCTCCCTTCCCACCCGCCGAGTCCATCCCGGCGATGGGCCGCTACCTGTGCTGGATCGCCCCGCGCCTGCACGAGGACCTGCCCGGTGACCGGCGGGTCCTGATCGCCGCCGCCTACCGCACGTCGTACCGGACGGTGAACGCGACGGGCGGCGTGCCCCCGGACGTGACCGCCTACGCCGACCGCATCGCCCATTTCCTCAAGGAGTACGCACCGCCCGGCAAGAAGTGATACGCCGACTCCCGGCCCGGTCCACGGCTGACGGCACAAGTCCCCAAGCACACAAGTGATCTGCGGCCCGCCGGATCTCCGGTGGGCCGTTCATGTGAACGGTAACCTTCGGTCAAACTGCCGTGCGATTGCTCGTTGCGAGACCGCAGCACATCGGGGGACCCATGTCAGACCAACGGCCGATGCCGCCACACTCGCCGGCGTCCGGGGACGCCGCGTTGGAGCAGGCGGGCGCGAGTCCCTTACGTTCCAGGGACCCGGGACGGATCGGCCCCTACTTATCGCTCGGGCTGCTCGGCAGTGGCGGCATGGGCCGCGTCTACCTCGCCCGCCCCGCCGACGGCACCGCCGGTCTCGCCGCCGCCAAGGTGATCCGCCCCGAGTACGCCGAAGACCCCCGGTTCCGGCGGCGTTTCGAGCGGGAGGCCTCCGTGCACGCCCGGCTGCGTACGCCGCACGCGCCGCCCCTGCTCGGCAGCGGGTTCGAGGACGAGTTGCTGTGGATGGCGACCCGGTACCTTCCCGGCCTCAACCTCGCCGACGCCGTCCGCGAGTGCGGTGCTCTCGAGCCGGCCGGGGTGTGGCGGCTGGTGGCGGAACTGGGGCGGGCGCTGTCGGCACTGGACGCCGCCGGGGTCGTACACCGGGACCTCAAGCCGTCCAACGTGATCCTTTCGCCGCAGGGCGCGCACGTCATCGACTTCGGCATCGCGCAGGCCGCCGACAGCAGCTCGATCACCATCACCGGAAACCGGGTCGGTACCCCGGCCTACATGGCGCCCGAGTACCTGCGCGAGGGGCGCTGCGACACCGCCTCCGACGTCTTCTCCCTCGCCTGCGCGATCGTCTACGCCGCCACCGGGCACGCCCCCTTCGGGGACGGCACGGGCGTGGACGTCATGCACCGGGTCGCCTTCGAAGAGCCCAAGCAAGAGGTCATGGCCGAACTGACGGCCTCGGATCCCGCGTTGGCCGCGCTGCTGTCCGCCTGCCTCGCCAAGGACCCGGGCGGGCGGCCCACCCCGCAGCAGTTGACCGGCGCGGCCGCGGCGGCAGGCCACGACCGCAGCTCTTCCTGGCAGGAACCGCTGGCCACCCGTCTGTTCGCCCGGCAGCGGGGCTGTCGGCTACTGGAACGTTCCTCCGCCGAGGAGACCGGCCACTTCCGTGCGCCCACGCCGCCGGGACGGCACGGCGGCCCGGCGACGCCGCCCGTTCAGGACACCCCTTCCGCCGCATCCCCCACTAGCGAGCACGCCGACCGCCGTGGGCGAAAGGTGCCGCATCTCGCCCTCGCGGCCGTCATCGCCGTGGCCGCCGTCGCCGCGAGCGCCTTCTTCCTCACCCGCCCGGACCTCGCCGACGGCGCGTCGGCCGCGCCGACGGCCTCCAGCGACGTCACCTCCGTCGACGAACCGGCCTCGAACCTGCCCGGCTCCTCCGCCTCGCCCTCCGCCACCGTGGAGAACAAGACCGGCCCGGAAGAGGTGAAGGAGGAGGCGCGGGAAGACGCCGACAGGGATGCGTCCGGGTCGGCGGGCCGTCCCGGCGGAGCAGGAACCACCCCCGACGGTGGCGCCACCGCCCCCTCGGGCAGCGGCGAAACCGGCAGCGGCGAGACCGGGAGCGACAGCGGCGGCAGCGCCCAGGCCCCCGCCCCCACCGCGACGAAACCCGCCACCCCGCCCTGGATCGCCCGGTGCACCCACTACTCCGGCACCGAACTCACCCGGCGCGGCGACAGTGGCCCGCGCGTCGTGCAGGTGCAGTGCATGCTGACCGAACGCGGCTACGGCCTGGGCGGCACGGGCGTGGACGGCCAGTTCGGCAAGGGCACCGACGCGGCGGTGCGGAAGTTCCAGCGTTCCGTGGGACTCAGCCCCGACGGCAAGGTCGGACCCGGAACATGGGCGGCACTGCGCAGTACGAAGTGACGGGTGTGTCGGCCCGCTCCCGGCCAAGACCCGGCAACGGCACAGCCCGAAGACTGCCCACCGTTGGCAGTGATCCACCGACCCGGGCGTACGAGTATGCGGTGACGGAGCGGGCCGGCGGTACCGCCGGCCCGCTCCGTCACCGGGTCTCAGTGGAAGAAGTGCCGCGTGCCGGTGAAGTACATCGTGACGCCGGCCTTCTGCGCGGCCTCGACGACCAGCTCGTCACGGACGGAACCGCCGGGCTGGACCACGGCCTTCACTCCGGCCTCGGTGAGGATCTCCAGGCCGTCCGGGAAGGGGAAGAACGCGTCGGACGCCGCGTACGCGCCCGCGGCACGCTCCGCACCGGCCCGCTCGACGGCCAGCTTCGCGGAGTCCACCCGGTTGACCTGCCCCATGCCGACGCCCACCGAGGCGCCGTCCTTGGCGAGCAGGATCGCGTTGGACTTCACCGCGCGGCAGGCCTTCCAGGCGAACGCCAGCTCGGCCAGCTCCTCGGCGCTCAGCGCCTCACCGGTCGCCAGCGTCCAGTTGGCCGGGTCGTCGCCGTCGGCCTGGAGGCGGTCGGTGACCTGCAGCAGCGCGCCGCCGTCGATCGGCTTGACCTCGACCGGCGCGGCCGGCCCGTCGGCGCAGCGCAGCACGCGGATGTTCTTCTTCTTGGTGAGGGCCTCCAGGGCGCCCTCCTCGTAGCCGGGCGCGACGATGACCTCGGTGAAGATCTCCGCGACCTGCTCCGCCATCTCCTTGCTGACCGGGCGGTTGACCGCGATCACGCCGCCGAACGCCGACAGCGGGTCGCAGGCGTGCGCCTTGCGGTGCGCCTCGGCGACGTCCGCGCCGACCGCGATGCCGCAAGGGTTGGCGTGCTTGATGATCGCGACGGCCGGCTCGGCGTGGTCGTACGCGGCACGGCGGGCGGCGTCCGTGTCCGTGTAGTTGTTGTACGACATCTCCTTGCCGTGCAGCTGCTCGGCCTGGGCGAGGCCGCCCGTGCCGGAGACGTAGAGCGCGGCGGGCTGGTGCGGGTTCTCGCCGTAGCGCAGGGTGTGCTCGCGCTCCCAGGTGGCGCCGAGGAAGTCGGGGAACTGCGACTCGTCCACGGGCGCGTAGGAGGAGGCGAACCAGGAGGCGACGGCCACGTCGTAGGCGGCCGTGTGCTGGAAGGCCTCGGCGGCGAGCCGCTTGCGGGTGGCGAGGTCGAAGCCGCCGCTCTGGACGGCCTTGAGCACGTCGGCGTAGCGGGCCGGGCTGGTGACGACCGCGACCGAGGGGTGGTTCTTCGCGGCGGCCCGGACCATCGACGGACCGCCGATGTCGATCTGCTCGACGCACTCGTCGGGCGAGGCACCGGAGGCGACGGTCTCGCGGAACGGGTAGAGGTTCACGACGACGAGGTCGAACGGCTCGACACCCAGCTCGGCGAGCTGCTCGCGGTGGCTGTCCAGGCGCAGGTCCGCGAGGATGCCCGCGTGCACGCGCGGGTGCAGGGTCTTGACCCGGCCGTCCAGGCACTCGGGGAAGCCGGTGAGCTCCTCGACCTTGGTGACGGGGACGCCGGCAGCGGCGATCTTCGCGGCGGTGGAGCCGGTGGAGACGAGCTCGACCCCGGCCTCGTGGAGCCCGCGCGCGAGGTCCTCGAGCCCGGTCTTGTCGTAGACGCTGACGAGCGCCCGGCGAAGGGGCCGCTTGTTGCTCTCGGCGGTCACTGGATAACTACCTTTCGTCCCTCAATGCGATAGCCGTTGCGGGCGAGGCGCCCCACGACCTCGACGAGCAGCCTTCGCTCGACTTCCTTGATGCGCTCGTGCAGAGCGCCTTCGTCGTCCTCGTCCCGGATCTCCACCACGCCCTGCGCGATGATCGGCCCGGTGTCGACGCCGTCGTCGACGAAGTGGACGGTGCAGCCGGTGACCTTGGCGCCGTACGCGAGCGCGTCCCGCACGCCGTGGGCTCCCGGGAAACTGGGCAGGAGCGCGGGGTGCGTGTTGACGAACCGCCCGCCGAACCGTGCGAGGAACTCCTTGCCGACGATCTTCATGAACCCGGCGGAGACGACGAGGTCGGGCTCGTGCGCCGCGACGGCCTCGGCGAGGGCGGCGTCCCACTCCTCGCGGCTGGCGTGGTCCTTGACCTTGCACACGAAGGTGGGCAGCCCCGCGCGCTCGGCACGCGCCAGCCCCTCGATGCCCTCGCGGTCCGCGCCCACGGCCACGACCTCGGCCCCGTAGGCCTCCGCGCCGACGGTGGCGATCTCGTCGAGCAGCGCCTGGAGATTGGTGCCGGATCCGGAGACCAGCACGACGAGGCGCTTGGCGCGCGGGGCCACGGGCTTGGGGGCGGCCACGGTGGAGGCCTTTCTCGGGGGAGCGTCTGTCCAGGGTGGACGGCACGCCACGCTTTGTGCATTCATACAAATGCTTTGCGTCCCCGGATACGGGGAAGCCTACGAACCGGCCGACCGTCAGCAACGATACCGGCACACCGGACGGCCCCCACGGGACGGGGGCGGGGCCGGAAGGTAGCGTCTGGGCGGAGCCGGTTCGGGAACGACGTCCGGACGTGGTGCGTTCAGGAGGTGACGGACCCGGGTCCGACGCCGTTTCGTTCTGTCCACCCATTCCTCCTCACCAACGGGAAGACGCTCACTTGATGCCGGACCGCAGCCTGCGACTCCTCACGTTCCCCCAGCTGTCGCCGCAGGGAGGGGAGCGCGGCGCCGTGCTGCTGAGGGAGCGCCCCAGCTCACCGCCCGACGCGCCTTCGGGCGGCGACGGCGGGGAGGGGCGTGGCCGCGGGCCTCAGGAGGACAACCCCTTCGCCCCGCCGCCCGAGGGCACGCCGGACCGGCCCTGGCAGCCGCGGCGCCCGTCGGGAGAGGACTCCCCGGGCTCCCAGGACGGTGGCGGGCGTGACCGCTCGCCCTGGGGCAGCCAGTGGAGCGACCAGCAACCCGGCCGCTCCCCCGGCGGTTTCGGTGAGCGTCCCCGCCCCGGCGGGTCCGAGGGCCAGGGCGGCGGCCCCCAGAGCGGCGGCCCGAACATGCGCTGGGACCCGACGGATCCCGCGCAGCGCCGGGCGCGCTATGCCCTGCTGTCGGGCATGTGGGCCTTCTTCTTCGCCCTCTTCAGCTGGCCGTACGTGGCGCTGCTGCTCGGCGCGCTCGCCCTCTACTGGGCCATCAGCTCCCTGCGCGCGGGGCCCCGCAAGGCCGACCCGGACTCCCCCGCCCCCGAGCAGCAGGGCGGCGGCCGCCCCCAGACGACGGCGGCGGTGAGCGGCCTGGTCACGGCGTCCCTGGCGATCGCCCTGGTCGCCGCGACCTTCACGGCGCAGCTGGTCTACCGCGACTACTACACGTGCACCAACGACGCCCTCACGAACGAGGCGAAGCAGTCCTGCTCCAAGCTTCTGCCGGAGGAGCTCCGGGGGCTGCTGGGGACGGACGGCTGACACTTCAGGGGTTTTCCGGCGGGGCGGGCCGGTCGGGCGGGGCCTGGGTTCCGTGCCGGCCCGGGCCCGGGCCCGGGTCGGACGGCAGGAAGTCGTACAGCTCGACGTCCGCCTCGCGGTCCGGATCGCGCGGGCCGTACAGAGCGTCGTACTCGTAGGACGTGTACGGGGCGTAGAGCGCGTCCGGGGAGGGCTCCGAGGCGTGCGGCGCCGACGCCCCACCGGTCACCGAGGCGCCGCGCCCGGGGCGCCCGCCGCCCTCGCCGCTCCGAACGGCATCGGAATCCATGCCGCCACCCCAGAGACCTCCGGCATCCTCGCCTCCCCCGCGCCGACCGGCACCCCGAACGCCCTCGCCTCCCCCGCGCCGACCGGCACCCCCAACGCCCTCGTGGTCCCCGCGCCGACCGGCACCCCCAACGCCCTCGTGGTCCCTGGCACCCCGAAAGCCCTCTTGGGCCCTGGCACCCCGAACGCCCTCGTGGTCCCCACGCCGACCGGCACCCCCAACGCCCTCGTGGTCCCTGGCACCCCGAACGCCCTCGTGGTCCCTGGCACCCCGAACGCCCTCGTGGTCCCCGGCACCCCAAGCCCGACCCGCTCCCCAAGCGTCCTCGGCGGCTTCCGGGCCCCCGGCCACCCCCGCGATCCCCGCTACCCCGGTGCGCGTGAACGAGCCGCGGCCGCCGCCCTTCCGGGTCCGCCGCTGACCTCGGGCACCTTCGGTCGCCTTCTGCCGCTGTTCGCCGATCTTCGGCTCCTCCGACCCGGGCGTCCGGCACCGCAAGGCCCGGGCCACCACCGCCGTGGGGATCGACAGCAGGCCCAGCCAGGCCAGCGTCGCGGCGGCGACCTGCCACCACACGGGGCCGAAGCGGGACAGCACGTCGGAACCGAGCGGGCCGCCCGACAGCGCGGCCAGTCCCGCGAGTACGGCCGCGCACAGGACCGACGCCAGTGCGGCGGCACGGGCGGTGCGGCCGGCCGACCATGGCGCGTCCCGCGTACCACCCGGTCGCGTCCCGCCCCGTTCCCCGGATGCCGCCCCCTTCGCCACCGTCCAGCCCACGACCACCCCGGCGACCAACGGCACCGCCCCGGCCGCCCAGTGCACCGGCGTGCCCTCCCCTGCCTCCGGCACCGCCGCCAGCAGCGGAAACGGCGGCAGGAACGGGGCCGGTGCCGAGGACAGCGGGCCGACCGCATGGCCCGCGCCGAGGGCGAAGCCGGGGCCCAGGGCGTAGGCGGCGCCCCACACCGCCGCGTTCGGGACGAGGGCCACGCACAGCAGCAGTACGGCGAACCGCCCCGACCACCCCTCGGTCAGTCGGAGCAACCCCGCCTGGGTCGACGCACCGTGCCCCACCAGCGACACCACCACCAGCAGCGCACCGCCCCCGAGGAGCATCGCCGCCCCGGCCGCCGCGGCCCGGGCGGCGATGCCCGGGCGCCTGTCCGGACCGATCACCAGCGGACGTACTCCCGACGGCAGCACGCCCAGCAGCCGCCGCAGCGGCCGGCCGGGACGGCCGTACGCCGACCACACGCCCGTCCCCGCCGCCACGACGGCGACCAGCGGAACGCACACCCCTGTCCACAGCCACGACGGCCGCAGCACACCGCCCGCGGCATAGAGGGCGGCAGGCGCGGCGACGGCGAGGTAGCCGAGAACCACGCCCGCCCAAGCCATGCGGGCGGAGACCAGGGGCGCGCTCGCGCTCCCCTCGGCATCCTCCTCGAGATCGTCGTCCTCGTCCCCGCCCCCGCCGTCCGTGGTGTCCCGCGCCGCCCGGTGCAGCAGCCACACCGGCAGTGCGAGCAGGAGCATGGGCGGCAGGCCGAGGGGAGCGGGGACCCCGGAGAGCGTGTCGGTGCGGACCAGCTCGGCACCGTGGGCCAGCAGCCACAACGCCGCCGCCACATGCATGGCGCCCCCGGGTCCGCTGTCCGGGTACGGCGAGCTGATCCACAGCAGCGTCACGAGCACGGCGAACGACGCGAGCCCGAGGCCCGCCGCGAGCGCGCCCCCCATGAAGCCGTCGCCCAGGCCGGGTGAACGGTCGCGCATCCGGGTGAGCAGGGGTGACGACGAACGTCGGCGAGCGGTCATCTCGATCACGACGCCATGGTCCCAACGACACGCGCTTTACCGGCGTAACAGGCGAACCCTCGCTGTGTCGCTAAAAATACGCTTTATGTACTTTTCTGGACGGAGGCGAGCCCTGTGACGCAGAGCCCTGCCCTCCCGCTCCCACCACCCAAGGAACGCCGACGCCTGCGTGAGGCCGCCTCGCTGACGCGGGCTCAGGTGGGCTCCCGGGTGGGCGTGACCGGCGAGACGGTGCGCGGGTGGGAGACCGGCCGCTCCACCCCGCGCGGCCGAAAAGGGGAGCAGTACGTGAAGCTGCTCCACTCACTGGGCGACGAGGCGGAGATGACACCTCCTCAGGAGAACGCCGCCAATTCCGACGACCCGGAACCGTCACCCGCGGCCGCATCCCCATCCGCATCCCCATCCCCATCCGCATCCGCATCCGCATCCGCATCCGCTCGACGGTCCGCACGGGTCCGGCGCAAGGCCGCAGCCACCGGCCGGAAAAGGCCCGCCGCGAAGGACCGGGGCCGAGGCCCCGTCACCGTCCCCGACCGGAGCAGCACCCCCGTCCCGCACGGACACCGCGTCATCCTCGCCGAGCGCCCGCGTACGACGCCGCCGCGCCGGCCGGACGACGCCATCACCGCGCTGACGCCCGATCAGGCCTTCGACGCGCTGTACGCCTTCTGCGCCCCCGCGCTCGTCCGGCAGACCTATCTGCTGACCGGCCGTCGCGACCTGGCCCGGGTGTCGGTGGAGCGGGCCTTCCAGATGGCCTGGCAGCGTTGGCCCGAGGTGGCCCGCGACCGCGACCCGGCGGGGTGGGTGCGCGCGATGGCGTACGAGTGCGCGCTCTCCCCGTGGCACCGGCTCCGGCCGCGCTTCCGGCTCCCCGAACGGCCCCCGCCCGACGCGTTCGACCGGGCGCTGATGGACACCCTGCTGCAGCTCCCGCCGTCCTACCGCCGCACGCTGGTGCTCTACGACGGGGTCGGACTCGGCCTGCCGGAGACGGCGGCGGAGACGGAGGCCAGCACCCGTGCGGCCGTGAACCGGCTGGCGCACGCGCGCGAGGCGCTGGCCGAGCGGCTGCCGGAGCTCGCGGACCCGGAGACGCTGCACTGGCGGCTGGTCGAACTGGCCTCCACCGAGGGACTGCGGGCCGCCAAACCGCCGGTCGTGCGCAGAGGCGGGGAACGCCGGGCCCGCTTCTGGACCCGGGCCGCCATCGCCTTCACGGTCGCCCTGATCGGCACCACGGCCCTCACCGTCCGCACGGCCCCCACCCACTACGAGCCGCCGGTACCACCGGGGGAGACGGTCCAGGGCGTACCACCGCCCGTCGCGCCAGGACCGCTGTCCGAGAAGGAACGGAAACTGCGCACCAAGCTGCGCGAGGAGCAGCAGAGAGGACCGGACAGGCTGCTTCCGCAGCCGCGGTGACGGTGACGGTGACGGTGACGGTGACGGCGACAGCGGATACCCGCGGTGAGGGCATGTACACGGCGATGGGCCATGCCACGGGGGTGGGGCATGGCACGGCGGCGGGGCACGGATAGCGCGGGGGCACGCATACGGCGCCGGGTGCACGGATACGGCGGTGGGTGCACGGATACGGCGGTGGGCCCGCTCCCCGTAGGGAGCGGGCCCACCAGTGCGCTACGGCGTCGTTCAGCCCGCGGGGCGGTCCTCAGCTGCCGAGAATGGCGCGCGCCAGCTTGGCCGTCTCGGTCGGGGTCTTGCCGACCTTGACGCCGGCGGCCTCGAGGGCCTCCTTCTTCGCGGCGGCCGTGCCGGAGGAGCCGGAGACGATGGCGCCGGCGTGGCCCATGGTCTTGCCCTCGGGCGCGGTGAAGCCCGCGACGTAGCCGACGACCGGCTTCTTCACGTTCTCCTTGATGAAGGCCGCGGCCCGCTCCTCGGCGTCGCCGCCGATCTCACCGATCATGACGATCAGGTCGGTGTCGGGGTCGGCCTCGAACGCGGCGAGGGCGTCGATGTGGGTCGTCCCGATGACCGGGTCGCCACCGATGCCGACGGCGGAGGAGAAGCCGATGTCGCGCAGCTCGTACATCATCTGGTACGTGAGCGTGCCGGACTTCGAGACCAGGCCGATGCGGCCCGGCTTGGTGATGTCGCCCGGGATGATGCCGGCGTTGGACTGGCCCGGCGTGATGAGACCGGGGCAGTTCGGGCCGATGATCCGGGTCTTGTTGCCCTTGGACACGGCGTACGCGTAGAACGCGGCCGAGTCGTGGACGGCGATGCCCTCGGTGATGACGACCGCGAGCGGGATCTCGGCGTCGATGGCCTCGACGACGGCCGCCTTGGCGAAGGCCGGCGGGACGAAGAGGACGGACACGTTGGCGCCCGTCTTCTCGATCGCCTCGGCGACCGTGCCGAAGACCGGGATGTCGTTGCCGTCGATGTCGACGGACGTGCCCGCCTTGCGGGGGTTCACGCCACCGACGATGTTCGTGCCGTCGGCCAGCATGAGCTTGGTGTGCTTCATGCCCGTGGCACCGGTCATGCCCTGGACGATGACCTTGCTGTCCTTGTTGAGGAAGATAGCCATGGCTGTTTAGTCCCTCGTCCCTTACTTCGCAGCCGCGAGCTCGGCGGCCTTGTCGGCCGCGCCGTCCATGGTGTCCACGCGCTGGACCAGCGGGTGGTTGGCGTCGGAGAGGATCTTGCGACCCAGCTCGGCGTTGTTGCCGTCCAGACGGACGACGAGGGGCTTGGTGACTTCCTCGCCCTTGTCGGCGAGCAGCTGCAGCGCCTGGACGATGCCGTTGGCGACCTCGTCACAGGCGGTGATGCCACCGAAGACGTTGACGAAGACGGACTTGACGTCCGGGTCGCCGAGGATGATCTCCAGGCCGTTCGCCATGACGGCGGCGGAGGCGCCACCGCCGATGTCGAGGAAGTTGGCCGGCTTCACGCCGCCGTGCGCCTCACCGGCGTACGCGACGACGTCCAGGGTGCTCATGACGAGACCCGCGCCGTTGCCGATGATGCCGACCTCACCGTCGAGCTTGACGTAGTTGAGGTTCTTCTCCTTGGCGGCGGCCTCGAGCGGGTTGGCCGCGGCCTTGTCCTGGAGGGCCTCGTGCTCCGGCTGACGGAACTCGGCGTTCTCGTCCAGGGAGACCTTGCCGTCCAGCGCGATGACCTCACCGGAGGCGACCTTGGCCAGCGGGTTGACCTCGACCAGGAGGGCGTCCTCCTTGATGAAGGTGTCCCACAGCTTGACCAGGACGTTCACGACCTTGTCGGCGACCTCGGCCGGGAACTTGGCGGCCGCGACGATCTCGCGGGCCTTGGCCTCGGTGACACCCTCGTTGGCGTCGATCGGCGTCTTGGCGACGGCCTCGGGGCGAGTGGCCGCCACCTCCTCGATCTCCATGCCGCCCTCGACGGAGGCGATGGAGAGGAAGGTGCGGTTGGCACGGTCCAGGAGGAAGGAGACGTAGTACTCCTCCACGATCTCCGGGGCCGTCTCGGCGATCATCACCTTGTGGACCGTGTGGCCCTTGATGTCCATGCCGAGGATGTTGGTCGCGTGCTCGACCGCCTCGTCGGGGGTGGCGGCGAGCTTGACGCCGCCGGCCTTGCCGCGGCCGCCGACCTTCACCTGGGCCTTGACGACGGACTTGCCACCGAGGCGCTCGGTGGCTGCGCGGGCCGCCTCAGGCGTGTCGATGACTTCACCGGCCAGCACCGGTACATCGTGCTTGGCGAAGAGGTCCCTCGCCTGGTACTCGAACAGGTCCACGCGCTTCCGTCCCTATCAGTGATCTCGCGGTTCGTTGTCTGCGTGGGCGTGCCGCGAGGGCAACGTGACGTCCGCTGTCTGTCACAAGGGAGGCGCACACGGTGTCCGAGCGCGCGGCATGTCCGTCTCGCAGGTTATCGCTGCTTGCGGGGGGCCCCTAAATCGAGGGTCACACCTGAGCGGTGATACCTGTCACATGATGCCGCGCTCTCTGACACGGCGTGCCGGGGGTGAGGGGCCTCACCGGGCTGGGGTTGACCCGGTGAGGCCCGCCTGACGCCCCCGGAGGAGTACGAAGGCCCTGATCAGGGCCCGCTCTCCGGGGCCGCGGGTCAGGTGGTCCCCACCCCTATGGGAACCACCCGACCCATCCACGAGGTTTCGGCCTCGGACCGCCGACGGCTTTCGGCCGCCCGGGCGTGACGCCTCGTGAAGCATGAGGGAGGGGAGAGGGCAGGAGGTGCCGTGGGCACCCGTGGGTCGACGGCCGGCCTCCCCCCTGCGGCCGGGCCACGGCGGCGATGCCTCGGCGGTCTGTCCGTGCCGGCCCGGGAAGAGCCGTGCTAACCGGGGAACAGGGGGATGTCCCGGCAGGTGGACCGGGCACCCGCCGTGTCCGTGCGGGCCGCGACACGGGACACGAGCCTGAGCGACGCCCGGAGGTCCGAGGTGACGGCGTGCGCGTCGCCATGACGGGACGAGCCGCTGTCGGCCACGGACCGGTTCCCGAGCGTGCCGTCGGGTCGCCCACCGGGCGAGTGGTCGGCCCGGTCGGGTCCTGCGTGCGAGGACGGTCTCGGGTGGCTGGGGTGGGCGGGGTGGCTGAGGCGGTCTGCGTGGTGGACGTGATCGAGGTGGCCCGTATGTCTGGCGGTGTGACTGAGGTGGCCGGTGTGGTCCACGTGTCTGTCGTGGTGCGCGTGGACGACGGAGAACGGCGGGCTTGCGGGAAGGGTTGCGGGCTCTGGGCCGTGGACCGGGGTGTACGACACAGGTGCCGCCGTCCCGCCCGGCTGCGGGTCGGCCGTAACCGGTGCGGGGAGGGGGCCAGTTGGGGGTGCCGGGTTGTCGGGGAGCCCGGGGAGAGGGAGAGCGGGGAGAGCGGGCCTTCCCGGGAGCGCGACGTCGCCGGGAACGGTGGACAGACTCGGCAGGCCCGGCAGGCCCGGCAGGTCCGACAGGTCCGACAGGTCCGACAGGTCCGACAGCGCGGGCAACGCGGGCAGCTCTACGTGCGACAGCTGCCCGGGCAGCTCTGGCAGCTCTGGCAGCTCTGGCGATTCCGGTGTTTCCGCCGGCTCCGGCCGCTCCACGTGCGACGGCCGCTCGGGCGACTGTGGCTGCGCCCACGCCCGTGGGGACGACGCCGGCGGCAGCGTCGCCCGGGTGCGAGCCGGCCTCCTACTCGCCGGCTCCGCCGCCTCGCCCACAGACCGAACGAGCCGCTCTCCCGCCCCCGCCCCCGCCCCCGGGACGGGAACGACACTGACGACCTGCCCCGCCCGGCCCTCCGGCAGCACCCCTACGCCGTTCTCCGCAGAAGCCCGCTCCCCCCACAGCAATCCGAGGAACAGCAACCCGCCCACCATCAGCACCAGTTGCAGCGCACGCCACCCGGCCGCGCTGCGCGGCAGGCGCAACGCGGCATCGGACAGGGCTGCTGACCAGGTCAAGAGGGGAAGCTTCCTCCCGTGCGACGGAAGCGGAACTGCCCGTCGGCGTACACGCCGTCAGGCAGGCGCCGATCCTCGCATGGGAGTGCGCACGTCGCGCAAGCCCTTACTACCGATGGACCGTCATGTCCGTTTTGCTGCCGCACGTCGGACGACGATGCATCGACAGGTCGTCATCTGCCCCTTCGTTCCGGGCCCTTCACGCCGTATCCGGTATCGGGAGCGGACGCTTCTCGATCGCCGCCGCCATGATCTCCGGAAACAGATCGGGCGTGCACGCGAACGCCGGTGCCCCCAGCGCCCCGAGCGCGGCGGCGTGCTCCCGGTCGTACGCGGGCGCCCCCTCGTCCGAGAGTGCCAGCAGCGTCACGAACTGCACGCCCGACGCCTTCATGGCGGAGACCCGCTTGAGCATCTCGTTGCGGATGCCGCCTTCGTAGAGGTCGCTGATCAGCACGACCACCGTCTCCGCGGGCCGCGTGATCTGCGACTGGCAGTACGCGAGCGCCCGGTTGATGTCCGTGCCACCGCCGAGCTGCGTGCCGAACAGCACGTCGACCGGGTCGTCCAGCTGGTCCGTGAGGTCGACGACCGCCGTGTCGAAGACGACGAGTCGCGTGGAGATCGTCCGCATCGAGGCGAGCACCGCCCCGAACACCGATGCGTACACAACGGATGCCGCCATGGATCCCGACTGGTCGATACAGAGGATGACCTCCTTCTTCGTGGACCGGGTCGCCCGCCCGAATCCGATGAGCCGCTCCGGCACGATCGTCCGGTGCTCGGGCAGGTAGTGCTTGAGGTTGGCCGCGATGGTGCGGTTCCAGTCGATGTCGTGGTGCCGGGGCCGGTTGATCCGGGCGCTGCGGTCGAGGGCGCCGGTGAGGGTGGCCCGGGTGCGGGTGGCGAGCCGCTTCTCCAGGTCCTCCACGACCTTGCGCACCACGGCCCGGGCCGTCTCCTTCGTCGTCTCCGGCATCACCTTGGTGAGGGACAGCAGCGTGCCGACGAGGTGCACGTCGGCCTCCACCGCCTCCAGCATCTCCGGCTCCAGCAGCAGCGTGGCGAGACCGAGCCGGTCGATGGCGTCGCGCTGCATGACCTGCACGACGGAGGAGGGGAAGTACGTCCGGATGTCCCCGAGCCAGCGCGCCACGGACGGCGCCGACGCCCCGAGCCCCGCCGAACGGTCCCGGCCCCCCTGTGACCTGCCGTCCTTCCTGCCGTAGAGCGCGGTGAGCGCGCCGTCCATCGCGGCGTCCTGCCCCGACAGCGCGCAGCCCGTACCGTCCGCCGCCTCGCCGCCGAGTACGAGCCGCCACCGCCGCAGCCGCTCCTGGGCCGGGTCCGTCGTCCCGGGCGTCATCCCCGTCCTCCCTCGTGGGGCCGTTCCCACAGCGGGATCACCGGGACGGTCGTCGACGGCCGCCTTTCCTTCCGGAGCCCGCCCGCCTCGGTGGCTCCCGCTCCCGGTGTCGTCGCCCGCTCTCTCAGCGCCTCGGTCGTCATCCCGTCACCCCCGCCAGGTGGTTGTCAGTGTTCTCGTCGTTCTCGTCGTTCTCGTCGTTCTCGTCCGCTTCGTCCAGCCCGAGCAGCAGCCGCACGACCGGCAGCACGGCGGCCGCGCGCACCGTGTCGAGGTCGGCCGCGAATCCGGGTGTGCCGGAGCCGGCGGCTGTCGCGCCGCCCCCGGCTCCCGGTCCGCGTCGGACCAGTTCTCCGAGGGTGCGGCGCACTCCGGGCTCGTACGCCGAGAACGTCCGCCGCAGCAAAGGCAGCACGTCCGTGAAGGCCTCGGCCGGCACCCCGGTCAGCCACGCGTCGACGAGGCCGAGCAGCCGCTCGTCGTGGACCAGGAGCATCCCGCCCCCCGAGCCCCCTCCGACGAAGCCCTCGATCCACGCGGCGGCGTCCTGCGGCGGTGTGCCCGGCGACAGGACGAGTCCCATCAGCAGTGCCGCCTCGTCCTGGGCCAGCTCCCCGTCGTCCAGCAGGAGCCGCACGGCCCGCCCCCGGACGGCGCCGGGCACGGTGTCCCGCCCGGACAGCACGCGCAGCACCGACTGCCAGCGGTTTCTCAGGCGGGTGTGTCCCGCGGCGGGGGCGTCGCCCAGGAGGCCGACGGCTCCGTGCACCGCGTCCACGTGGCGCCTCATCTCCTCGGCGGCGTCCGCGTCGAGCGCGGCGCAGGCCGGGGGGAGGCCGACGAAGACCCGCTCGGCCAGTCCCGCGGCGACTTCCGCCAGGGCTGCGGTGTCGGTACCGCGCACATCGCCGTAGCGCAGGGAGCGGACCAGGGCCGGGAGCGCCTGGGCGAGATGGCCGACGTCGGTGTCGAGGGCCGCCCGGTCGGCGAGGACCCGCATCACCGTCGGCAGCGCGTCGGGCAGTCCGGCCAGGAGGCAGTGCTCGGCGAGCGCGGTGACGTCGGCGAGGCCCTGCGCGGTGACGGCGTCCGCTTCGGCCTTGGCGGTCGCGGCGGACAGGACGGTCGTCCCCCACACCCCCGCCTCGGCGATCCGCACGGACAGCTCGGGTTCCCAGCGCAGCCGCCATGTCTCCCGGAACGTGCCGGTGCTGCCGCGTGAGGCGGCCGGTTCGCCCCATGCGATGCCGAGCAGCCGCAGCCGGTGCAGCAGTCTGCTGCGGGCGGCGTCGTTCTCCTTGCGCAGGTCGAGCTCCACCTCCCGCTCCAGCGCCTCCGGCTTCAGCCGCAGCCGGCGCTGCAGCCGGGTGAGGTCCCGCTGCAACGGCACCGCCGGCGCCGACGAGGGCACCTCGCCCAGCACGTCCCCCACGACCAGCCGGTCCCGCACCAGCTCCAGCGGCACGTCCGAGCCCTCGCACATCACCGCCCGCACCGCGTCGGTCGTCTCGCTCAGGCCGGGCAGCGGACGGCCGCGCATCGCGGCGAGCGTCTGGGCCAGCCGCACCGCTTCGATGACGTGCGCGGAGGAGACGATCCGGTCCTCGGCGCGCAGCAGCCCCGCCACCTTGGTCAGCCACCGCTCCACCGGCCGGTCCGGGGCGCTGAACAAGTGCCCGTACCAGCCCGGGGAGTCGATTCCGGCCCCGTACCCGCTCGTCCGGGACAGCCGGCGGTGGGTCCACGGCACCCAGGTCATGTCCGCCTTGACCTTGGGCAGCCCCTTCAGCAGTGCCTTGTCGGCGGCGACGGTGGTCTTCTCCCGCAGTGCGGGCACGTGCCAGGCCCCGCAGACCACGGCGACACCGTCCTCGAACTCCCGCTGCGCCGCCCGCACCTGGAGCCGCATGTACGCCTCCCGCACCGGGTCGCGGTCGTGTCCCCCGCTGCCGTAGGTCTCCCGCAGCGCGCTCATGGCCTCCTCGAGCGCGGTGAACGGCGCGAGGGCGTCGCCCTCCCCTGCGCCGCGGTGTTCCACGACGTCCTCCCACCACCGCTCCGGGTCGTCATAACCGGCGGTTTCGGCGAGCACTCCGATCGGGTCGATCCGCGGGTCGGCCGGGCCGGGTTGGGCGTCGCCGTCGGCAGCCGTCTCGGCGTCCGGAGAGCGCTCCGCCCCCGTCTCGTCCTCCGGTCTCCCCCAGGCCAGGGTGTGCGTGGCCGGCAGATCGATGAAGCGGGCCGGGACGTCGTGCTCCAGGGCCCAGCGGATGGCGACCCACTCCGGGGAGAACCCGGCCAGCGGCCAGAACGCCGAGCGGCCGGGCTCGTCCACGGCGTGGGCGAGCAGAGCGACCGGTGGCCACATCTCCTCGTCGGCGGCGAGCGGGATCAGCGAATCGGCCTCGGGCGGGCCCTCGATCAGCACGATCCGCGGCCGGGTCTGCTCCAGAGCCGCCCGCACCGCCCGCGCGGACCCCGGCCCGTGGTGCCGCACCCCGAGCAGCACCGGGCCCGCTCCGGCCCCCTGGCCCGCGGCCCTTTCCACACCGGTCACTTCATCCCACCTCCCGTCCCGCACGTCCCGTCCCGCATGTCCGGTCCCACACATCCCGTCCCGCACGTCCGTTCCCGCACGTCCGGTCCCACACGTCCCGTCCCGTATGTGCTGTCTCGGTCCGACCGGCGACCCTCGTCCCACCCTTCGGCGCCCTGGTCCCGGCGGGTCGAGGCCGCCCCGGCGTGCTGGGCGGCCCGGATGCCGACAGGCCTGCTCCGTCCCGCGTCGCTCACCCGCTCACCTCGCGGCAGGCCCGGTAGAAGTCCTTCCAGCCGTCGCGCTCGCGGACCACCGTCTCCAGGTACTCCTGCCAGATGACCCGGTCCGCCGCCGGGTCACGGACCACCGCGCCGAGGATGCCCGCGGCGACGTCGCCCGGCCGCAGCACGCCGTCGCCGAAGTGGGCGGCGAGGGCGAGGCCGTTGGTGACGACGGAGATCGCCTCGGCCGTGGACAGCGTGCCGCTGGGCGACTTCAGCTTCGTCCGGCCGTCGGCCGTGACCCCGTCGCGCAGCTCGCGGAAGACCGTGACCACCCGGCGGATCTCGGCGAGCCCGTCGGGCGCGGCCGGCAGGTCGAGGGACCGGCCGATCTGGTCGACGCGCCGCGAGACGATGTCGACCTCTGCCTCGGGGCTCTCCGGCAGCGGCAGCACCACCGTGTTGAAGCGGCGGCGAAGGGCGCTGGACAGGTCGTTGACCCCGCGGTCGCGGTCGTTGGCCGTGGCGATCAGGTTGAAGCCGCGGACCGCCTGCACCTCCTGGCCCAGTTCCGGTATCGGCAGCGTCTTCTCCGACAGAATCGTGATGAGCGTGTCCTGCACGTCGGCCGGGATACGCGTCAGCTCCTCGACACGGGCCGTCATGCCCTCCGCCATGGCCCGCATGACGGGGCTGGGCACGAGGGCGTTCCGGCTCGGGCCGTGGGCGAGCAGCTGCGCGTAGTTCCAGCCGTAGCGGATGGCCTCCTCCGGGGTGCCGGCGGTGCCCTGCACCAGCAGCGTGGAATCGCCGCTGACCGCCGCGGCCAGGTGCTCGGACACCCAGGTCTTCGCGGTGCCCGGCACACCGAGCAGGAGCAGGGCGCGGTCGGTGGCAAGCGTGGTGACGGCGACCTCGACGATGCGGCGCGGGCCGACGTACTTGGGACTGATCACCGTGCCGTCGGGCAGCGTCCCGCCGAGCAGGTACGTCGCGACGGCCCACGGCGACAGCTTCCAGCGGGCCGGGCGCGGACGGTCGTCCTGGGCGGCCAGCGCGGCGAGTTCCGCGGCGAAGGCGTCCTCGGCGTGCGGTCGCAACGCCTGGGTCGATTCCGTCTCCCCCGCTTCGACGGACGTCGGCTCCACGGACACAGTCATGGCAAAGTCCCCCTCCAGCTCGGCCGGTTCGGATCTGGCACCAACGTTGCACCACACCACTGACAATCCGTTCCGACCTGCGAAAACGTCCCGCCGAAGCCGCTCGCGGACCCGATTGTCAGTGGCGGGATCTAACGTCGTCGGCATGACTCAGCAGGGGGTGCGCTGGACCGCGGACCAGGTGCTGGCACTGGCACCTGACGCGGCATCACGCAAAGCGGGAAGCAAACTCGGCGCGGCGGGGCCGTGGTCCGAGGCGGGGTGTTCCGACGAGGGGACGGTGTGGGGGCTGTGCAAGGGCAGCGGAAGCAAGCCGTGTCAGACGATCGTCGACATCGCGGACGCCGCGGGGCCCGCGTACAAGTGCACGTGTCCGAGCCGCAAGTTCCCGTGCAAGCACGCACTCGGGCTGCTGTTGCTCTGGGCCGCCGACGACGCGGTGGTGCCGTCGGGGCAGGCGCCGGAGTGGGCCGGGCAGTGGACGGCGGGGCGGCGCAGGCGCGCGGAGGAGAAGAAGGCCGCGGACGGCTCCGGGGCGCCGTCCGGTGCCGCTGATCCGGAGGCGGCGCGGCGCCGGGCGGAGCGCCGGGCCGAGCGGGTCACGGCGGGCGCGGTGGAGCTGGAGCAGCGTCTGGCCGATCTGCTGCGCGGCGGCCTGGCGACCGCGGAGCAGTCGGGGTACGGCCTGTGGGAGGAGACGGCTGCCCGCATGGTCGACGCCCAGGCCCAGGGCCTGGCAGGCCGGGTGCGGGAGTTGGGGGCGATCCCGTCCACGGGCCCGGGCTGGCCGGTACGGCTGCTGGAGGAGTGCGCGCTGCTGCATCTCCTCGGTCAGGGCTGGCTGCGCCGCGAGCGGCTCCCGGACGGCCTCGCCGCCACGATCCGTTCCCGTGTGGGCCTGCCGGCCTCCCCCGACGGCCCGCCGCTGCGCGACCGCTGGCTGGTTCTCGCCCAGTACGACACGACGGACCCGCGCCTGACGACCCGCCGGATCTGGCTGCACGGCACCGACTCGCACCGCACTGTCCTGCTCCTGTCCTATGGCGCCGCGGGGCGCGCCCCGGAGCAGGCGCTGCCGGTGGGACTGGCCCTGGACGCCGAGGTGTCCGCCTACCCGGGCGCCGGACAGCCGCGGGTGGCCCTGGGCGAGCAGTTCGCCCCGGCCGTGCCCTCGGCGACACGTCCGCCGGGGATGACGACGTCCGAGGCGGTGGCGCGGTACGGCGACGCCCTGCGCGACGACCCGTGGCTGGAGTCCGTCCCGGTGACCCTGGACCGGGTGGTTCCGGCCCCTGACGGCGATTCCTGGCAGCTGGCGGACGCCGACGAGGACGCGGCGTTGCCGCTCACTCCGGCGGCGCGTTCCCGGCCGGGCCTGTGGCGGCTGGTCGCCCTGTCGGGCGGGGCCCCGGTCAGGGTCTTCGGCGAGTGCGGCCACCAGGGCTTCACCCCGCTGACGGCTTGGCCGGAGGGCCCGGGTGACGCGGTCGCGCTGTGCTGAACCGGTGGCAGCGGCCCGGGCCCGCGGCACTTCGGCCCGCGTCGCCGATCCCCCGACTCACCCACCCCACAGACCCACGCATCTTTCAGGCATCACGGGACAACCGGTAAGGGCGAGCCTTCAACTACCGGGCGCCCCGCGGAAAGGAAGCTCATGACCAAGACCTCCGCTGCTGTGGACGCGCCCGGCGCGAACGCCTGGGAGGGGCTCGTCACCACCGCGCTGCTCGGCACGGACCGGCGCACCCCGCCGGGCACCGCCCCCGGCCCGGCCGCACCCGCGGCCCTGCTGGACGCGGCGGCCGCGGAGACCGTACGACGACGTGCCGGTCTGCGCCCGGCGCGGGCGGCCGAGCGGCCGCAGCCGGCTCCGCCGGACCCCCGGCCGGCGCTGCCGCCGGCAGCCGCCCGCAGACTCGCGATGCTGCTGGCCGACCGCCCCGGCCCGTCCGGCGGCGGCCGGCGGGGCGCCGCGCCCGACCTGACGGAACTGCTGCCCCAGTGGCTCGCGGTGGCGAACTCCCGTCGTTTTGCACCACCTCCGCAGCTGCTTCCGGCGTTGCTGGACGCGGCCCGGGGGCGTACCGACCTGCGTCCGGCGGCACTGGAGTTCGCGGGGCCCCGGGCCCTGTGGCTGGCACGGCTGAACCCGGACTGGCGGTTCGCCCTGCGCGCGACCCCGGGCGGCGGCACGGCCCTGCCGCACCCCGAGGACGGCGACGGGGTCCAGCAGCTCTGGCAGGAGGGCCTGTTCGCCGAACCCGTCGCCCTGCTGTCCGCCCTGCGCTCCCGCGAACCTGCCGCCGCCCGCGATCTGCTCGCGACGACATGGGCGACGGAACGGGCCGAGGACCGGCTGATGTTCCTCGATTCGCTGCGCGCGGGCCTGGGCCCGGACGACGAGCCGTTCCTGGAACAGGCCCTGGCCGACCGCAGCCGCAACGTCCGGGCGACGGCGGCGGAACTGCTGTCGGCCCTGCCGGATTCGGCACTCGCCGCCCGGATGGCGGTCAGAGCGGAGGCGTGTGTGGCCCTCGACCACATGCAGAGGCCCCGGCCCCTGCGAACCGGCCGTGAGGACGAGGGGCCCGGGAGGACCAGGACCGCACCGGCCTCGGCGGCCACCGCAGCCACCGGACCCACCGCCACCGGAGCCACCGCGGCCACCGGACCCACCGCCACCGGAGCCCCCGGACCCGTGGAAACCGTGGGAGCCACGGAGGCCACCCCGACGATCGCCGTCGAGGCACCGCACGAGTGCGATCCGGGCATGGAACGCGACGGTGTCGTGGCGAAGGCACCCGCAGGACGCGGAGAACGGTCCTGGTGGCTCGGTCAGTTGGTGGAGGCGGCACCGCTCGGGACCTGGTCTCGGCGGCTCGGCGGCCGCACGCCCCGGGAGATCGTGGCGCTGCCGGTGGCGGACGACTGGCAGGGCGAACTGCACGCGGCCTGGTGCCGGGCGGCGGTACGCCAGCGGGACGCCGAGTGGTCACGCGCGCTGCTCGGCGATCCGTCGGCGCCGGAAGCGGGCGGTCCGGGTGCCGTGTCCCTGGCCGAACGCGCCAAGCTGCTCGGCACGCTGGACGCCGCCGAACGTGCCGAGTGGGTGGCCGGATTCATCGGCACACACGGTCTGTCCGAGGCCTTCCAGTTGCTCGGGGTGTGCGCGGTGCCCTGGGGACAGCCGCTCGGCCGGGCCGTGGTGGACGCCCTCAACATCGCTCGGGACGCGGGGAGTTATCCATGGAGTTTCAGCGGAGTGATGGGACTGGCCGAGCGCTGCCTCGACCCGTCCGAGGCCTCCCGTCTCGACGCCCTGCTGGCCGTACCCGACGAGCCGGAGAACGCCTCTCCGGGAGCCGGCGGCTACTGGGCGGAGGCTTTCCAGCGCCTGGTCACGACCCTGCGTCTGCGCGCGGCGATGGCCGAGGAGCTGGGAGCGGCCTGACCCCTGTCCGCGCATGCGGCGAGGGCCGCGACGCCACACCGGCCAACGGGCCCCACGCGGCATCCGGCGAAGCCCCCGACGCCGGACTCGCCAACGGGCACCCGGCCTCATCCGGCGAAGGACACCGCGACTTCCTTGCCTACGGGCGTCCCGCGGCATCCGGCGACGGGTGCCCTCCCGTGGGCGGTTGCCGCCGGGCATCCCGACGACCGGGACGATCACCGGGGGCAGTCGCCGCCGCACCCCTGCCGCACCGGCCACCCGGGGCGGATCCGGCCGGACGGGGACGCCCGAGCCGGACCGCCGGAGGCCTACGCCTGCGCAGGCTGGCCCGCGTTCGTCCTGACCCACTCCACGATCGACGCCGTCGTCGCGCCGGGCGTGAAGATCTCCGCGACGCCCTTCTCCTTGAGCAGAGGGATGTCCGCCTCGGGGATGATCCCGCCGCCGAAGACCAGGATGTCCTCCGCCTCCCGCTCCTTGAGCAGCTCGATCACAGCCGCGAAGAGCGTGTTGTGCGCTCCGGAGAGGATGGACAGCCCGATCGCGTCGGCGTCCTCCTGGATCGCCGTGTCGACGATCTGCTCGGGAGTCTGGTGGAGGCCGGTGTAGATGACCTCCATACCGGCGTCGCGCAGGGCCCGCGCGATCACCTTGGCCCCGCGATCGTGGCCGTCGAGCCCCGGCTTGGCCACCACCACGCGGATCGGACCGGCTGCCACACCCATCACTGCCTCCATGAAGCGACTACATCCATCCGTACCGACAAGTACCGCACACACCGGGCAAGCCGTACACGCCGCACCGCACGGACACCCCGCCCCGAACCGTCCGGGCAAGTGAACGAACGTTATCTCCAGGATCCCGCAACCGGCAGTTTCGCGATGGATACCGAGGGGGAAATCACACGATGGGACAAGCGCAAGGGGAGCCGCATCGAGGTCGCCGTCCCGCCGCGTCATCCACACACCGCGGCGGCAGGGCACCTCGGCGAGGGCACGCAGGGCAAGCACCGCACACACAGCACGCAGGGCAGACACGGCGCACCGGCGGGGAGCCTCGTCACCCCACCGATCGGGGACCTCCGTCGCACCACCGGCGTCACACACGCCACACGCCGTGCTCTGCTCCCGCAGCTCACGCGGCTCACGCCGCTCTCGCGGTCATGGCCGGCCGCCTTCGCAGCTGCTTTCCACGAGGGCACACGGGGGGCGGAGCCGTCCTGCCGCGTGCCGACAGGAGGTCGGCCATGAAGGTCACCAGGGCTGCTCTGCCCCTTCTTCCGCTCTGCGAGCGCCTGCTGCCGGGCCGGCTCGCGGGACTCTCCCTGGCCCTCCTGAAGGCCACCGCCCTGGAGATCGCGATCCTGGCCGGGCATCTCCTGCTCTATCCGTCCGGCATCACCCAGGAGCGGCGCACCCCCGTCCCGGCCCTGCCCGCGGACGGCGCGGCCCAACTGCCCACGCAGGCCAAGCCACCGGTGCTCCTGCTGCACGGCTTCATCGACAACCGCTCGGTCTTCGTCCTGCTGCGCCGCAGTCTCGCCCAGCACGGCAGGCAGCAGATCGAGTCCCTCAACTACTCACCGCTGACCTGCGACATACGCGCCGCCGCCGAGCTGCTCAGCCGACGCGTCGAGGAGCTCTGCGAGCGCACGGGGGCCAGGCAGATCGACATCGTCGGGCACAGCCTGGGCGGCCTGATAGCGCGTTACTACGTGCAGCGCCTCGGCGGTGACAGGCATGTGCGGACTCTTGTCACGCTCGGCACGCCGCACTCGGGAACCCGAGTGGTGCCCTTCGCGAACGCGCACCCCATCGTGCGCCAGATGCGCCCCGGCTCACCGGTGCTCGAGGAGCTCACCGCGCCCGCCCCCGACTGCCGTACGCACTTCGTCAGCTTCTGGAGCGATCTGGACCATGTGATGGACCCGCTGGAGACGGCCTGCATCGACCATCCCGATCTGATGGCGCAGAACGTGCGCGTGACCGGCATCGGACATCTCGCCCTGCCCGTGCACCCCGCGGTCGCCAACGGCGTACGGCAGGTTCTCGACACGGCCCTCCCGGGTGAACCGTCCGCCGAACACACCGACGATCTGACAGTCGCCTGAGACTCGTCATACAGCGGTCACTCGACGCCGCAACACCGATCAACCTCGAACAAACTTCGAACACAGAGCCAAACCCGTGCCCGCCGTCCGCCAAAACACGGCCGAATGCCCGTTTCCTGCGCGCGCGAAACCTGCCGAAGATTGTCGTGCCCGCGTACCGCCGGGTACAGTCGCCGCACTGCTCTGGCAGCCCCTGTTGTCGAGGCGAAAGAGAAGTTGGTGAACGACCGTCACCCGTCGGGGACCATGACCCCGGCTCCGGCTTCCGACGCCGCCTCCGCGCACTACGCGTCGTACAACACCCAGGAAGCCCAGTACGGCGACTTCACCACGTACGGCGACCACACCGCCACCGGATTGGACGCCACCGGCCACGCCACGGCGAGTTTCGCGGCCGACCCCCTCTTCGGCGACATGCCGGGCAGCGGCCACGACTCGGGCACGTACGACACCGGCCACTGGCCCACCGGCACGCACGAGAACGTGCACTACGACGCGTACGCGGCGCAGCACCACGCCGCCTACGACACCGGCGTCTACGACACGACCTCCTGGACGCCCGAGCAGCAGCCGATGCCGGTCATCCCGTCCCAGGCCCCCTCCCCCGACGCCACCGGGCAGTGGGAAACCGGCTCCTGGCTCCAGACCGACCAGTCCGGCAACCCGGCCGACCACACCCAGCAGTGGGAGTGGGGCACGCAGACCTTCGACACGGGCGCCTACGACGCGACGCAGTGGAACTTGGACGGCACCGCCGCACCGGCCCCCGACGCCTACGAGCACCCTGCCGAAACCTTCGACCAGCACGAGACCGCGGCCTTCGACCAGATCACGTACGACGAATCCGCCGAGGCCGGCTACCACGCCCCCGACGCGGACGGCGGCGAGCCGGCCACCACCGGCGAACTGCCCGTCGTCACCCCGCTCCTGGACGACCAGGAGGACGTCGACCCGGCCCCGTCCTCGCGGGCGGCCTCGCGCGCCGGCTCGCGCTCCCGCCGCCGTACGGCTCCCAGGCGCTCGGCGCTGATGACCATCGCGGTGCCCTCGGCGTGCGTGATGGGTGTCGCCGGGATCGCCGCCGCCTCCGTCGGCACCTTCTCCGAGGACAGTGCCGCCGAGGCGCAGACGACCGCGGCGGACGCGCAGCCGGTCAAGCCGGCTGCGGCCAACAACAAGCTGGACACGCAGCTGCGGAGCCTCTCCGCCGGCGCCGACGACTTCGCCGACCGGGCCAGCCGCACGCAGGAGCGCATCGACCTCAAGGCCCAGCAGGCCGCCGAGAAGAAGCGGGCGGCGGAGGAGGCGGCCCGCAAGGAGCGACTGCGCCCCAAGTTCGCCCTGCCGGTCGCACGGCACGGACTCAGCGCCACCTACGGCCAGTCCGGCATCAACTGGATGTCCCTGCACACCGGCATCGACTTCCCCGTCTCGTACGGCACGACCGTCATGGCCGCGACCGACGGCACCGTGCGCACGCAGTGGAACAGCGCGTACGGCAACATGCTGATCCTCACCGCGAAGGACGGCACGGAGACGTGGTACTGCCACCTCTCCACCTACACGGTGCCCTCGGGTACGACCGTGAAGGCCGGCGATCCGATCGCGCGCTCCGGCAATTCCGGCAACTCCACCGGCCCGCACCTGCACTTCGAGGTGCGCCCGGGCGGCGGCTCGGCGATCGACCCGCTCCCGTGGCTGCGCAGCCACGGCATCGACCCGACGTAACGTCCCGGCAGCCCCCGCCCGTCGGGCGAGCAGGGGCCCACCGGTTCACCCCACGGCGCTAGAGCTTCTCCACCGGCGCGTACCGCAGCAGCAGTCGCTTCGGCTTGGTGTCGCCGAAGTCGATCGTCGCCTCGGCGTTGCCGCCGGTGCCCTTGACCGCGACGACGGTTCCGAGCCCGAACTGGTCGTGCGTGACGCGGTCCCCGACCGCCAGCGACACCACCGGCTTCTCGGAGGTGCGGCGCGTGGCGAAACCGGAGGCACCCGACGCCGACGAGCGCGAGCGGGACGACGACAGCGAAGCCGCCACCGCCGAGACCGGCCCGGAGGACGCGGGCGCGGTCGCACCCGTCCGCTTCCACTCCACGTGGGTCGGCGGGATCTCCTCCAGGAAGCGGGAGGGCGGGTTGTACGACGGCTGGCCCCAGGCGCTGCGCAGCGTGGACCGCGTCAGGTACAGCCGCTCCCGCGCGCGCGTGATGCCGACGTAGGCCAGGCGCCGTTCCTCCTCCAGCTCCTTGGTCTGGCCGAGGGCGCGCATGTGCGGGAAGACGCCGTCCTCCATGCCGGTGAGGAAGACGACCGGGAACTCCAGACCCTTGGCGGTGTGCAGGGTCATCAGGGTGATGACGCCGTCGCCGTCCTCCTCGTCGGGGATCTGGTCGGAGTCGGCGACCAGCGCGACCTGTTCGAGGAAGTCGGACAGGGAGGGCTGCTCGTCCTCGCCGCGCTCCTGTTCGAACTCCATGGCGACGGCAGCGAGTTCCTGGAGGTTCTCGATCCGGGTCTCGTCCTGCGGGTCGGTGGAGGCCTGGAGTTCGGCGAGGTAGCCGGTGCGCTCCAGGACGGCCTCCAGCACCGTGGCCGGTCCGGCGCCGGACTCGACGACGGTGCGGAGGTCCTCCATCAGCGTGTTGAACCGCTTGACGGCGTTGGTGGAGCGCGCGGCCATGCCGTACGCCTCGTCGACGCGCTTCAGGGCCTGCGGGAAGCTGATCTTCTCCCGCTGGGACAGGGCGTCGATCATCGCCTCGGCTCGGTCGCCGATGCCCCGCTTGGGGACGTTGAGGATCCGGCGCAGCGGCACCGAGTCCTCGGGGTTGGCCAGCACGCGCAGGTAGGCCAGGACGTCCCGGACCTCCTTGCGCTCGTAGAAGCGGACGCCGCCGACGACCTTGTAGGGCAGGCCGACGCGGATGAAGATCTCTTCGAAGACACGGGACTGGGCGTTGGTGCGGTAGAAGACGGCGACGTCTCCGGCCTTGGCCTCGCCGGCGTCCGTGAGGCGGTCTATCTCTTCGGCGACGAACTGGGCCTCGTCGTGCTCGGTGTCGGCGACGTAGCCGGTGATCCGGGCGCCGGTGCCCGCGTTGGTCCACAGGTTCTTGGGGCGGCGGGACTCGTTGCGCTCGATGACGGCGTTGGCGGCGCTGAGGATCGTCTGCGTGGAGCGGTAGTTCTGCTCGAGCAGGATCGTCGTCGCGTCCGGGTAGTCCTCCTCGAACTGGAGGATGTTGCGGATCGTCGCGCCGCGGAAGGCGTAGATCGACTGGTCGGCGTCACCCACCACGCACAGCTCGGCGGGCGGGATCTCGGCCTCGGGCGGCACGTCGACGGGGTGCTCCGAGGTGCCGACCAGCTCGCGGACCAGGGCGTACTGCGCGTGGTTGGTGTCCTGGTACTCGTCCACCAGAACGTGCCGGAAGCGGCGGCGGTAGTGCTCGGCGACGTCCGGGAAGGCGCGCAGCAGGTTGACCGTCGTCATGATCAGGTCGTCGAAGTCGAGGGCGTTCGCCTCGCGCAGCCGCGACTGGTACATGGCGTAGGCCTGGGCGAGGGTCTTCTCGAAGCCGTCGGCGGCCTGGGCGGCGAAGTCCTCCTCGTCGATCAGCTCGTTCTTCAGGTTGCTGATCTTGGCGCTGAAGGACTTCGGCGGGAAGCGCTTGGGGTCGAGGTCCAGGTCGCGGCAGACCAGGGCCATCAGACGCTTGGAGTCGGCGGCGTCGTAGATCGAGAAGGACGAGGTGAAGCCGAGCTTCTTGCTCTCGCGCCGGAGGATGCGCACGCACGCGCTGTGGAAGGTCATGACCCACATGGCGTTCGCACGCGGGCCGACGAGCTGCTCGACGCGTTCCTTCATCTCGCCGGCGGCCTTGTTGGTGAAGGTGATCGCGAGGATCTGGCCCGGGTGCACGTCCCGCTCGGCGAGCAGGTGGGCGATGCGGTGCGTGAGCACGCGGGTCTTGCCGGAGCCGGCGCCGGCCACGATGAGCAGCGGGGAGCCGGAGTGGACGACGGCGGCGCGCTGGTTGTCGTTCAGCCCCTCCAGGAGGGCGGCGGTGTCCACCACCGGGCGGGGGGCTCCGTCCCGGTAGTAGGCGTCCCGGTCCGGGGGCACGTCGAACTTCCCGCCGAACAGATCGTCCGGGATCGACTCCGGAACGTGATCGTCCTCGGGTGGCGGCGGGGGCTCGTCCGCGGGGCCCCGCTGGGCCTGGAGGTTCGCCAGGAAGCTGTCGTCAAAGAGGCTGCTCATCGCTCTCCGAGTCTAGGGCGCCCCACTGACAGCCCGCCGCCGCCCTGAGAACATCGCCGCGCGCCCGGGGCCCCGCCGACCGCCCGGCGGCGCGTTGTCGCCCTCCATGACGGCGCGATCACACCCTGCTACACGCCCGTCAAGTGCGGACTTTTCCCATCCAATCCCCCTTGATCGTCCACTCTCGGCAACGCTCGGCAATAAGGTCACGAAAATGTATCGGGCATATCACCCATCAACCTTCACAGGGGCCACACGAGTTGGCTACGGTGCGACCAGGCCGCATGACCCCCACCGGCGAACGTCGCCGGGCCGCGCGGCCTCCGCCGAGTCCGGTGTGCCGCAGCGGCAGCCGGAGCCGGGGACCCAACCGTGAACCTGGGGTGAATCGGCCCGCCTCCCTGTGCGGAGAAGGCCGTAGGGCAAACCTTCCGAACCACCCGCCCGAACCCGACAGCTAACCCGGTAGGCGGAACATGGAAGGAGTCGCCTCCCTTGGCGTCGCACCGCAAGTCGCGTCCTACGGGTACGCGCATGGCAGGCATACGGACCCCCGCCCTCGCAACGGCGGCCCTCACCTCCGTGGCCCTGCTGTCCCAGTCGGCCAACGCCGCCCCCGAGGCCGACGACAAGCCCAGCCTGGAGGAAGTCGAGAAGAAGGTCGACGACCTGTACCGCCAGGCCGAGTCGGCGACCGACAAGTACAACGCGGCCAAGGAGAAGACCGCGAAGCAGCGCAAGCGCGTCGACACCCTCCTCGACGACGTCGCCCAGCGCACCCAGAAGCTCAACGAGGCGCGCGAGGAGCTGGGTTCCTTCGCCTCCGCCCAGTACCGCACCGGCGCCGCCGCCCCGGACACGGCGACGTTCCTGCTCGCGGACACCCCGCAGGACTACTTCGACCAGACTCAGCTGATGGACCGCATGACGGGCCGTCAGAAGGTCGCGGTCGACGACTACGTCACGCAGCAGTCCGAGACGATGAAGAAGCGCCAGGAGGCCACGGAGAGCCTGGAGACGCTCACCGAGTCGCAGGGTGATCTGAAGACCGCCAAGGCCACCGTCCAGCGCAAGCTCGCCGACGCGCGCGAGCTGATGTCGAAGCTGACCGCCGAGGAGAAGGCCCGGCTCGCGGCGATCGAGAAGGAGAAGCAGGCGGAGGCCGCCCGCAAGGCCGACGAGCTGGCCCGGCAACAGGCCGCGCAGCAGCAGGCGGAGGAGGCCGCCCAGCAGCAGGACGGCGGGTCCTCCTCGTCCGGATCGACGGGATCGTCGGGCTCCGGCTCGTCCTCCTCGACGGTCCCGGCCGACTCCTCGACGGTCCCGGCCGACTCCTCGTACGCCACCAAGGCCGACAAGGCGCTCGCCTTCGCCCGCGCCCAGATCGGCAAGCCGTACGTGTGGGGCGCCGTCGGACCCGGCTCCTACGACTGCTCGGGCCTCACCCAGGCCGCCTGGAAGGCCGCGGGCGTCACCCTGCCCCGCACGACCTACGACCAGGTCAACGCCGGCACCACGGTCCCGCTCTCCCAGGCCCGGCCCGGTGACCTGGTCTTCTTCTACGACGACGTCACGCACGTCGGGATCTACATCGGCAACGGCATGATGATCCACGCGCCGAAGCCCGGCACGTACGTGCGCGAGGAGTCGATCTACTACGACGGCGAGTCGGCGATCCACAGCGTGGTGCGCCCGGCCTGAGTGAGGCCTGAGGGCCCAGAGGTCGCGTCACGTTTTTGAGGGGCACGCGCGCGTGCCCCTCTCGTAACGCGCGCACCGCTCTCTAGCATCGGCGCTATGTCCGGTCCCTCCCCCTTTGCCGCCTGGTGGGCGACGTATGCGCTGGCGACCGGCACCGTGTCGGCCGGTCTGGACTCGGCGGGGTACGCGGTCCTCTCCCGCATCGCCCTGGCCCTGGCCTGCGCGGCCTGGTCGGCGGCGGCCGCGGGCCTCGTCCAGCGGACGCACGGCGAGTGGCGGGGGGAGACACCGGCCGCGCTCACCACCGTGGCGGCGACCGCGGCCCTGGGCACCGGCTTCTCCGCGGCCGGGCAGCAGCCCCTGGCCGAGGCGCTGCTGGCGCTCGCCATGGTGCTCTGGGCGGTGCTGCTCACCGCGGAGGCCGAGGGGCGGCGTGGGACGGTGTTCCTGCGCTGCGTGGCCACCCAGGGGCTCGCCGTGCTCGGCGCCACGCTCGCCGCGGCCGACGCGGTGGCCTGGCTCGCCCATGCGGCCCTGGTGCTGTTCTGGCTGGGGCTCGCGCTCTACTGCTTCGCCCTGTTCCGCTTCCAGCCCCGGCAGGTGGAGGAGGGGCGCGGGGACCACTGGCTCGCGGCAGGCGCCCTCGCCGTCTCGGCGCTGGCCGGGGCGAAGCTCCTCGGCGCCGACAGTTCGCGCCTGTACCTGTGGAACGAGGAGAACGCCGACACTCTGCGCACGACGACCGTCGCGCTGCTCGTGCTCGCGCTGATCGCCTGCGTGGCCCTGCTCCTCGCCGAGCTCTTCTGGCCCCGGCACCACTACGACGTGCGACGCTGGGCGACCGTGTTCGCCGCGGCCGTCACGGCGGCGGCCACCCTCGCGGTCGCCGCCGCCCTCGACGTCCCCTGGCTCGACGTCGCCGGGGAGGTGCTGCTGTGGATCGCGGTGGCCGCCTGGCTCGGGTGCACCGCCTGGGCCGTCGCCTCCGCCCGGGCCGGCGCCCGGCGCTCCCGGGTCAGGTCCAGAGCACGGCGATGAAGATGTTCGCCGTGGTCAGCAGGCCGACCAGGCCGAAGAGGCCCTTGTCCACCTTCTCGTCGTCCCGCTTCACATAGACCAGGCCGAGGATCACGATCAGCAGGGCCAGCTTCACGCCGATCTTGATGTTGTTCACGGTCTGGTCGTCGGCCTGGTTGAGGCCGACCAGGATCACACCGGTGACCAGCATCGTGAGCGCGCCGTGCAGCATCGCGGGGGTGAAGCGGGCGGTACCCTCGCCCATCGCCTTCATCTGGGTGAGGAAGCCGCCCAGGAGCGAGGCGATGCCGATGATGTGGAGGCCGACGAAGAGGTGGATGAGTACGTCCATGAGGCCGGAGCCTAATCAGGGGCTCCGAGGCCACCCGACACCGGCCCAGGGGTGCATAAATGCGCCCCATAGCACCCGATCACGGTCACTCGCTCCCGATTCGGCGCATCGGTCATCACGCTGAGTGAAGTAGACGGCTCCGGGTCGGGGGCACGGTCGCATACGGTCACCGCCGGTCCTCTCACGACACTTCCGCACACCCGCCGCCGCCCCGCCAGGGCGACGTTTAGCGTCCTCCACCAGGTGCCCGGCTCCCCACCGCCGCCCGGGCCAGGGGCGGCAGTCGGACACCACCGCCGAAAAGGTCCGGCGGCGACCCGCTCCCCCTGTGCGGGCCGTCGCCGGACGCGCAGGCCGCCCGTCCGCTCCCCCGGCGGCCGCACACACCCCTCGGCGGCCGAGGAAAGGACGTGGCCTCCAGGTGGCAGCGCACCGCAAGCCCCGACAGCGCGCATTGGGTGGCGGCAAGGCCCGTACGGCCGCCACGATCGCCCTCGCCGGCGCGGCGACGGCGACGGGCTTCGACGGGACCGGACACGCCGAACCCCAGCTCACCCCCGGCCAGGTCAAGGCCGAGGTGGACCGGCTGTACCAGGAGGCGGAGGCAGCCACCGAGAAGTACAACGGCGCGAAGGAGAAGGCCGACGCGGCCGGGCAGCGGCTGAAGGACCTCCAGGACCGGGCGGCCCGCAAGGAGGAGCGGCTCAACTCCGCCCGTGACGCCCTGGGATCGGTCGCCGCCGCGCAGTACCGCGCCGGCGGTCTCGACCCGGCGGTGCAGCTCGCCCTGTCCGACGATCCCGACCGGTACCTCGAGAACGCCGAGTTCGTCGAGCGGGCCGGCACCCGGCAGAACGCCGCCGTCGCGGGCGTGCGCAAACAGCTCCGGGAGATCGAGCAGCTGCGCGGAGCCGCCCACATCGAGCTGACCTCCCTGAAGTCACGGCAGACGGAGCTGAAGCGGCACAAGAAGACGATCACGGGCAAGCTTGGCTCGGCACGGCGGCTGCTGTCCCGGCTCGACGTGCAGGAACGTTCCCGGCTGGGCGTACCGCAGGACCGCGCCTCGCGCGGCACCGGCATCCGAGAGACTCTCGCGGCCCCCGGATCCGCCTCGTCCCAGGCGCCCAACGCCCGTGCGGCCGCCGCGGTCTCCTACGCCCACCGGAAACTCGGCAGCCCCTACGTCTGGGGCGCCACCGGACCGAACGCCTTCGACTGCTCGGGCCTCGTCCAGGCCGCGTACCGCGCCGCGGGCGTCTCCCTGCCCCGCACGACGTACTCCCAGATCGCCGCCGGCCGCCGCGTTCCCCGCTCCGAACTCCTCCCCGGCGACCTGGTCTTCTTCTACGCCGGCATCAGCCACGTCGGCATCTACGTGGGAAACGGCCGGATGATCCACGCCCCCAACCCGTCCGCGCCGGTCCGCGTCGCACCACTGGACGAGATGCCGTTCGCCGGGGCGGCGAGGGTGGTGTGAGCGGGCACGTGGGTGCCGGCTACGGGCAGGCGGTGGTGTGAGCCGGCGTGGGTGACGGCTACGGGCAGGCGGTGGTGTGAGCCGGCGTGGGTGACGGCTACGGCGGTGGTGTGAGCGGGCAGGCAGGGGGCCGGACGCGGGGCCCGGCCCTGTGTCACACCAGCCGGCGCGCGGTCGCCCAGCGGGTCAGCTCGTGCCGGTTCGACAGCTGGAGCTTCCGCAGCACCGCCGACACATGCGATTCGACCGTCTTGACGGAGATGTACAGCTGCTTGGCGATCTCCTTGTACGCGTAGCCCCGCGCGATGAGCCGCAGCACCTCGCGCTCCCGCTGGGTCAGGCGGTCCAGGTCCTCGTCGACGGGCGGCGCGTCCGTGGAGGCGAAGGCGTCCAGGACGAACCCGGCCAGCCGGGGGGAGAAGACCGCGTCGCCCTCCTGGACGCGGAAGATGGAGTTCACCAGGTCCGTGCCGGTGATCGTCTTGGTGACGTAGCCGCGGGCCCCGCCGCGGATCACGCCGATCACGTCCTCCGCCGCGTCCGACACGGACAGCGCGAGGAAGCGGACCGGCTGCTCGGTGTCGCCCATCAACGGGGCGCAGCGGCGCAGCACTTCGACGCCGCCCCCGCCCGGCAGGTGCACGTCGAGGAGGACCACCTCGGGGCGGGTCGCGGTGATGACCGTGACGGCCTGGTCGACGTCCGCGGCCTCGCCGACGACCTCGACACCGGTCTGCCCGGTCTGCCCGATCTCGGCCTGGACCCCCGTACGGAACATGCGGTGGTCGTCCACGAGGACCACGCGGACATGACGCCCCGGGCCGCCGCCCTCCTGCGCGGGCCCCGCCGGCTCCGCCGATCCCGCCGTACCGTTCGCCTCGGTCGGGTCGCTCATGACGTCTTCTCCGCCCTCTCCATCTCCAGCTCGACCTCCGTGCCGCCGTCCGGCACCGCGCGCAGCCGCGCAGTGCCGCCGTTGCGCTCCATGCGGCCGATGATCGATTCTCTGACACCCATCCGGTCGGCGGGTATCGAATCGAGGTCGAAGCCGGGGCCGCGGTCCCGGACGGACACGAAGACCGTCTTCCCCTCGACCTCGGCGAAGACCTGCACGGCGCCGCCCTCGCCACCGTACTTGGCGGCGTTCACCATTGCTTCCCGCGCGGCCTGCATCTGTGCGGCGATCCCTTCATCGAGCGGGCAGTCGCCCACGACCACGACCTCGATGGGCACGCCGTGCTTGTCCTCCACCTCGGCCGCGTTGCGCCGGACGGCGTCGGCGAGGGTGGTGGGCTCGTCGGCCTCGTCCTTGCCGGTGCCTTCGGGCTTGTAGAGCCAGGTGCGCAGATCGCGTTCCTGGGCGCGGGCCAGGCGGCGGACCTCGCCGGCGTTCTCCGCGTTGCGCTGTATCAGGGTCAGGGTGTGCAGCACCGAGTCGTGCACATGGGCGGCGACCTCCGCGCGCTCCTGGGCACGGATGCGCATCAGGCGTTCCTCGGAGAGGTCCTGGGTCATGCGCACCAGATACGGCCCGGCCAGCAGCGTTATCCCGACGAGGACCGCGAGGGCCGCCTGCAGGACGGAACCGAGGTGTGCGGCGGAGCCCTGCAGGACGAAGATGCCGGAGACGCCGGCCGTCACCAGCAGCACCCCGCCCACCGAGCGCAGCAGCGTGACCGTGCGCCGGCGGCGGCCGACCTCGGCCCAGCGGGCCCGGCGGGCGTTGTCCGCCTGCCGCCAGACCAGGGCGACGCCCGCGCCGACGAGCACCGTCGGCCAGAGGTAGGCCCGGGCCCCACCGCTGAGGTTCACATTGCCCACGAAGACCATGGCCACCACGACCATGAGCAGCAGGGCCACGATCTGGCCCTTGTCGGGCCTGCGCGCGACGCGTCTGCGGTGGCCGTCGGGCGATGTCTCCGCGGCCACGGGCGAGGGCGGCTTCTGCGCCTCGACCCCGCCGACGCCGAGCGGGACGAAGAACCAGAACGCGGCGTACAGCAGCGCACCGAGGCCGTCGGCCATGAACAGGCCGACGAAGACGAGCCGTACCCAGATCACGGGCAGCCCGAGATGGCCGGCGAGGCCCCGCGCCACGCCCCCGAGCCAGCGGCCGTCACTGCTGCGGTAGAGCTTGCGCGGCGGCCGCGGTTCGGCGAGGGGCGCTGCTGCGGCTTCCGACATGCCATTGATGGTCACACGTGCGGGAGTCGGGAGCATCAGGGTCTGCCCCTGAGGCTCCCCTGATCTCCGCCGGCCGCCCCTCGAACGCTTCCCGAGCCGCCTCTCAGGGCCGATATCAGGGTCCGGCCAGGGTCGTTCCGACTCCCGCCGGGGCGCCGCGCCCGTCACCATGGACCCATGACCGATCACGAGCACGCCGCGACGGGTCCGGGACCCGGCCCCGGCCCGCGCCCCGCACCGGGCGCAGGGCCGCGGGACGCCGCGCCCGCCGCGGGCTCCGCACCCGGGCGCGCGGGCGCGGCAGGACAGGAAGGAGCAGCCGGTACGGCCGCCCCCGCCGAGGAAGCCGTCCCCGCCGGGCCGCCCCACGCGTTCCGCCGCGACCGCCGTCACAAGACCCTGGCCGGCGTCTGCGCCGGGCTCGGGCGGCAGTGCGACATGGACCCGGTGATCTTCCGCATCACCCTCGCCGTGCTCTCCGCCACGGGCGGCCTCGGTCTCATCTTCTACGGCTTCGCCTGGCTCTTCGTCCCGTACGACGAGGAGGAGAACGAGGTCCGCAAGCTGCTCACCGGCCGCGTCGACGGCCAGGCCCTGGCGGCCGTGCTGTTCGCGCTGGTCGGCTGCGGGGTGTTCTTGACCATGCTGCACAACGGCGGGGTGCTGACCTTCGCCGTCGTCCTCTCCGTCGTCCTCGCGGGAGCCGGGTACTGGTCGCGTCAGCGCGGCGCCCCCAGCCCCGATCCCCTGGCCGCCCAGGCCGTCGCCGACGCCCCGCCGGAGCCCCAGGCGCCGCCGGTGTTCCTCACTGGCCCCTCCTGGTGGCGCGACCCGATCGTCAAGGACGGCACCCACATCGGCGGCACGGGCTACTTGTGGGGCCCGCGCGACACCCGCGACCTGGATGCCGCAGCAGCAGTCAACATCGGCCTCGGCATCCGGCCCGGCGACCGTCAGGAGATACCCGCCGAGCGTCCCCGTCCGCCCCGGCCGCGCGGCCCCCGGTGGATCGGCGGCTGGATCTTCCTGCTGGCCCTGCTCGCCGGAGCTCTGGGCACGAGCCTCACCTGGGACGGGCGTCCGCTCGGCACCAGCCTGCAGACGGGCCTGTCGTGTGCGCTCGCCGTTCTCGGCCTGGGCATAGCCGTCAGCGCCTTCCTGGGCCGGACCGGCGCGGGATCGATCTTCCTGGCGATCATCACGGCCGGTCTGCTGGCGGGCGCGGCGGCCCTGCCCAAGAGCGTCGACACGCACTGGGTGCGCACCACCTGGCAGCCCGCCACCGTCGCGGACGTACGCCAGCGCTACGACCTGGGCACCGGTGTCGGCACCCTGGACCTCAGCAGGCTGGACGTGTCCGGGAAGCAGACGGTCACGACACGGGCGGAGATCGGCATGGGCAAGGTCAGGGTGCTGGTGCCCGACGACGTGACCGTGCGGCTGAACGCGGAGGTGGGCGTCGGTGACCTCCAGTTGCCGGGCGACGACCCGAAGGACGTGGACGTGCAGCCGGGACGGCACAAGGAGATCACCCTCTCCCCCGCCGGGGGCGTCGGGAAGTCCGGCACCATCGACCTGGACCTCCAGGTCGGCGTGGGACAGGCGGAGGTGACCCGTGCTGCGTCATGAACTCCAGCCAGGGAGGCTGGTCGCCGGCACCGTCCTCGTGGTGGCGGGCGTGCTCTACGCCGGTGACGCGGGCGGTGCCTGGCAGACCCCGTGGTTCGTGGCGATCCCCCTCGTCATGGGCGGGCTGTGCCTGGCGGGTGCGGTGGCGCTCCTGACGGGACTCGCGCGCCGGCGCCGTCAGGGGGGCCGTACGGGCGCGGACCGGGCCTGACGGTGAGCGGCCCTACCGGTAGCCGCCGCTGCCGTGCCGTCGTCGTGACCGCAGCGCGGCGTCGAGGGAGAGCAGGGGCGCACCCGCCAGGATCAGCGGGATCCAGGCCATCAGGTAGGCGAGGTCGTTGCCGTAGTAGTACGGGTCGGAGGCCCAGCTCACGGTCAGCCACAGGCTGAGGGAGATCAGCGCACCGCCGAGTGCGGCCAGACGGGCGAGCAGGCCGAGCAGGGTGCCGATACCGACGGCGAGTTCTCCGAAGGCGATGGCGTAGCCGAAACCGACGGGGCTCTTGAGGGAGAGGTCGACCAGGGCGGGAATGGCGGAGGAGTCGCGTACGGCACGCATCATGTCGCCGATCGACCCGGAACCGGAGTCCCTCATGAAGGCGCTGTCGGTGAGTTTGTCCAGGCCGGCGTAGATGAAGGTGACGCCGAGGAAGATGCGCAGCGGCAGCAGGGCGTAGCGGGTGGCGTTGTCCCGCCAGCCTCCCCCGTCGCCGAAGTGGGGGATGTGCGTGTCCGTTCGCATACTGTGCGTCATCGCTGCCAGCCGCCTCTCGCCCGCCGTGCCGAGACCCCCTCAACAGACGATACGTACGGCGAACGGGCCGCGCTCAGTCCTGGGCGTGCTGCTGAGGTCGTCCTGCCGGGTCGGGGTGCCTCAGGGGCGCGGGCGCCGGCACTCACTCCGTCACGTCGACCGCGTACCGGTTCGTTTCCACCCCCGCCGCGGTGACCACCTGCACCTCCACCCGTCCCGGTTCCACGTCCGCCGGCACCGGCACGGTCAGCAGCGTGTCCGTGGGGTTGCGAAACCCGCCGGGCACCGGCACCAACGGCACGTGGACGTGCACGGCCCCCACGCGCACGACCATCCGGGCCAGCCGATCGGCCCCCTGCGCCCCCGGCGGCACGAACCCCGCGCCCCGGATCTCGATGTCGTCCCCGGTGCGGATCGGCCCGTCCAGGTCACCGGCCTCCCGGGACCGGACCACGGAGAGGATGACCGGCCGGCCGCCCTCCGCGTACTTGCCGGCCAGATACGTCGCGCCCGACACCAGCACCACCACCGCCAGCCCCCACGGCAGATCCGGCAACTGCTCCGGCCGCCTGGCCAGCCGTACCGCCGCGAAGACCAGGGCGACTGCGCTGATCGCGACGTACTGGAGGTCGGTGAAGGCGCCGCGCCCCGCGTCGTCGGTCAGCAGGTCGGCGGCCCGTGGCCGGTCGGCGCGCACCTTCTGCAGCCGTTGGCCCAGCACCCGCAGCCCAACCACCCGCCGCACGAGCACGGCGATGCCGCACACCACGGCGAGCACGGTCACGACCCCGGCGCCGCGGGCGAGTTCCAGCCCGGAGAGCAGTGTGTCCCGCTCCCGGTGCCGGGAGGCGGCGGCCAGCCGACCCGCGAGGAAGAGCACCGAGTAGGCCACGAAGAGCACCCACGCCGCGGCGACCGTACGGGACGTGGACAGCCGGTTGTCCTCACCGATCAGGGGCGCCAGCACCCCGCCCTTCGCCCGGTGGAACCAGGACGCGGCGGTCAGCGACAGGGCCGTCACCAGCGCGGCGGCCAGTCCCGCCGTACGCGCCGCCGTCCAGCCCGCACCGACCGCGGTGAGGGCCTGCCCGAGCAGCAACAGCACCACGGCGGCCCCCACCACACCCGCCGTGCGCCGCCACAGGCCGGTCAGCCAGGCCTGCCCCTCGGCCCGCCCCCACTCCGCGACCTGCTCGGCGGACTGGGCCAGTTCCTCCGAGATCCACTGACGGGAGGCCGACGCGGAGTGGGCCACCGCGGCCGGCAGTCCGAGCCCGGCGGCGAACTCGTCCCGTCGGCGCAGGAAGGCGGCCACGGCCCGCCGATGCCCCTCCCGCGCGCCGTGCGGGCAGTCCCCGCAGGCACACCCGCCCTGATGGGCGCCCCCGGACCCGACCGGGTGACCGGCCGGGTAACCCCCGCCCTGGCCACCCGAGTACCCCTCGGCGCAGGCGCCCGCGTCCGCGCCGCCCTGCCTCGCCTCCCGCACCGCCACGCCCGACGCCCGCCTTCCCGCGACCCAACCACCGCCGGCCTTCCGGATGCCGGAAACACCGCTGTACAACTGCCCTGCGCCGACTGCGAATTGTGCCCTACACCACCCGGCTCACGTCCGCTCGGTCTGGTCAACACGGGTGAAGTTCGGCGCGCCCGGTTGACGCCGCTGGGAGCATTCCCCTAGGGCCGAGATCATCCAGCGTGACGGGACCTGGGCCTTCGACGGCGACACGCTCCGGATCACGCCCGGCCCGAACCGCTCCGTGCCGCTGTTCCGGCAGACGTACGGGGAGGTCGCCGTGCCGCTCGTGGCGGCCTCCGGCATGAGGGCGCCGTCTAACTCAGCAGGCCCGGTTCGCTCCGGCTGACGTCCTCCCACATCGGCTGGTAGTTGATCCACGCCACCAGGTCGCCGCCCAGCTGCTCCCGCGTCGCCACCGCCATCCGGTGGTCGATCCGCACCGGCCGCCCCGCGGCCTGCGCCGTGAGCTGCACCTGGCAGGAGCGCTCCATCGACACGAACCACCAGGCCGCCGCGTCCACCGAGTCGCCCACGGTCAGCAGCCCGTGGTTGCGCAGCACGAGCGCCTTGCGGGAGCCGAGCACCTCGGCGATGCGCCGCCCCTCCTCGGCGTCGACGGAGACGCCGGTGTACGTGTCGTAGAGGGCGTGATCCTCGTAGAAGGCGCAGCTCTCCTGGGTGATCGGCTCCAGCAGTTCACCGAGGGCCGCGAGCGCCCGGCCGTGCACCGAGTGGCAGTGGGCGACGGCGACCACGTCCGGCCGGGCGGCGTGGACCTGGGCGTGCACGGTGAAGGCCGCCTGGTTGACGTGGTAGCCGCCTTCGACGACCTGGCCGTCCTGGTTGGCGAGCACGAGGTCGCTCACGGTGACGTGCCGGAAGGGCATCCCGAACGGGTTGACCCAGAAGCAGTCGGTGAACTCCGGGTCGCGGGCGGTGATGTGCCCGGAGACGCCGTCCTCGAAGCCGAGCCGCCCGAAGATCCTCAGGGCGCCCGCGAGCCGTTCCTTGCGGTGCCTGCGCTCGTCCTCGACCGACTCGTGCATCGGCGGCATGGCGAACCGCAGCCGGTCGGTGGGCAGGGGCAGGGGCGGCGTGGGCCCGTGCATAGGTCCTCCAGCAGTGGTTCTGCGTACGGGCGGAAATTACCGTCCGTGAGGCCGGGAAGAACAGAAGTGATTCGTGAAGATGACGCGAGCGCCCCTGTGAGCACCCTGTGCCCATGCGTGTGCCCCCTGGCTCCCCAACCCCACGAATAGCCGACAGAGGATGTCCGGATTCGGCGCGACACTCTTCCCATGACAGCGAACTGGGCGGCTTTCGCCGCGGCCGAACCGGGTCTGGCCGACACCGTCGAGAAGCGTTTCGGCGCCTATACGCACCACATCCTCGCCACCCTCCGTAAGGACGGTTCGCCCCGCACCAGTGGCCTGGAGGTGCGGTTCCTGAACGGCGAGCTGTGGCTCGGCATGATGCCGGACTCCCTCAAGGCCCTCGACCTGCGCCGCGACCCGCGCTTCGCGCTCCAGGCGAACCCCGGGGAGGGCACGGGCATGGGCGGCGGCGACGTCCGGATCAGCGGCCGGGCGATCGAGGTCGACGAGGTGGAGACCAAGGCCGGATACGTCGAAGAGGTGGAACCGCCGGAGCCGTTCCACCTCTTCCGCACCGAGCTGACGGAGGTCGTACGGACCTACGTCGAGGACGACACGTACCTCGTCGTCCAGGTCTGGACGCCCGGCGCTCCCCTGCGCACGATCAAGCGCACATAGGCCCGGGGATCACTCCCACTCGATCGTCCCCGGCGGCTTCGAGGTCACGTCGAGGACCACCCGGTTGACGTCCTTGACCTCGTTGGTGATGCGCGTGGAGATCCGGGCGAGGACCTCGTACGGCAGGCGCGACCAGTCGGCCGTCATGGCGTCCTCGGACGAGACGGGGCGCAGCACGATGGGGTGGCCGTAGGTGCGGCCGTCGCCCTGGACGCCGACGCTGCGGACGTCGGCGAGCAGGACCACCGGGCACTGCCAGATGTCGCGGTCGAGGCCGGCCGCGGTGAGCTCCTCGCGGGCGATGGCGTCGGCCTCGCGCAGCAGGTCCAGGCGCTCCTTGGTGACCTCGCCGACGATGCGGATGCCGAGGCCCGGGCCGGGGAACGGCTGGCGCTGGACGATCTCCTCCGGCAGGCCGAGCTCCTGGCCGACCATGCGGACCTCGTCCTTGAACAGCTTGCGCAGCGGCTCGATCAGCTGGAACTCGAGGTCCTCGGGCAGGCCGCCCACGTTGTGGTGGGACTTGATGTTGGCCGTGCCGGTGCCGCCGCCGGACTCGACGACGTCCGGGTAGAGGGTGCCCTGCACCAGGAACTCCACGGCCGGGCCCTCGTCGGCGATGATCTCGGCCTGGGCCTGCTCGAAGACCCGGATGAACTCGCGGCCGATGATCTTCCGCTTCTCCTCGGGGTCGGAGACCCCGGCGAGCGCCTTGAGGAACCGCTCCTCCGCGTCCACGACCTTCAGCTGCACGCCGGTCGCGGCCACGAAGTCCTTCTCGACCTGCTCGGTCTCGCCCTTGCGCATGAGGCCGTGGTCGACGTACACGCAGGTCAGCTGGGAGCCGATGGCCTTCTGGACGAGGGCCGCGGCGACCGCGGAGTCCACGCCGCCGGACAGGCCGCAGATGGCGCGCCGGTCGCCGACCTGCTCGCGGATCGCGGCGACCTGCTCCTCGATCACGTTGCCGGTCGTCCAGTTCGGCGTGAGCCCCGCGCCCCGGTACAGGAAGTGCTCCAGCACCTGCTGTCCGTGCGTGGAGTGCATCACCTCGGGGTGGTACTGGACGCCGTACAGCTTCTTCTCGTCGTTCTCGAAGGCGGCGACCGGTACGACGTCCGTGGAGGCCGTGACGGTGAAGCCCTCGGGGGCGGCGGAGCAGGCGTCGCCGTGGGACATCCAGACGGGCTGCTCGGCGGGGGTGCCCTCGAAGAGGGTGGAGGACACCTTGGAGACGTGCAGGTCGGTGCGGCCGTACTCGCGGGCGCCGGTGTTGTCGACGGTGCCGCCGAGGGCGCTCGCCATCAGCTGGAAGCCGTAGCACATGCCGAAGACGGGGACGCCGGCCTCGAAGATCTCGCGGTCCAGGCTGGGCGCGCCCTCCGCGTAGACCGACGAGGGGCCGCCGGAGAGGATGATCGCCGCGGGGTTCTTGGCGAGCATCTCCCGGACCGGCATGGTGCTCGGCACGATCTCGCTGTAGACCCGCGCCTCGCGGACGCGACGGGCGATGAGCTGGGCGTACTGCGCGCCGAAGTCGACGACCAGAACGGTGTCGGCGGCGTTGGCAGCGGGAGTCGCTGATGACACGGGGTGCCTTCCGGCGGTGGGGCGGGGGTCTTGTGCCACCCGATTCTACCGGGGGGCCGCCGGGCTCCTTCCGTGTACCGGACGAGCCCCCCGTCTCAGGATGCGAACCGGCTTGGACGGCCCTCGGAGGCGGTGCATACTGGCCCCATGTTCAAGCACCAGACGTTCGTCTTTACCTATGGCATCCGGCCCGCCGGACGCCATGGTCGTGCTGCTTGAGCAACTGACAAGCGACTTCCCAGGCGCCCCGGGCCGACAAGGCCCGGGGCGCCTGTCGTCGTCCGGGCCGTGCCGCCCCGGGGCAGCCCCCGACGACGAGGAGCCCCTCCCATGACCGCCATCGACACGACCGCCATCGACGTGACCGGCGCCCGCACCCCCGAGGCCGCCGACGTGATCGCCGGCGCACGCGAGCGGATCGACGCGCTCGACGACCGGATCATCGGACTGATCCAGGAACGGGTGGCCGTCTCCGCCGTCATCCAGGAGGCACGGATCGCCTCCGGCGGCCGGCGCGTGAACCTCTCCCGTGAGATGGACGTCCTCGGCCACTACAGGGAGGCGCTGGGCAAGCCGGGCACCGCGCTCGCCATGACCCTGCTGGAGCTGTGCCGAGGCAAGATCTGACGCCCCCGGGGGGTGAGCCCCTGTTCCCGGGACAGACGTACGCATCCGTCTCACCCGTACGGCGCGTGACCGCCCCCGCACCGCGTCGTTGGTCCCGGTGTCCGTGCCAGCCAGGGGCGGGCCCGAAAGAAACACGCGTGGCTCACTGGGGCGATGAGACGCACGGATCGTGCCGTGCGTCGTGGGACCTCGCTCCAGGGAAGTGACCGGACGGCAGGGGACAGCAGCCCGGTCACCCATGAGAACGGTCGGCTCCGGGGACGCCCGGGGCCGACCGGCGGACCTTGCATAAATGCACAAGTCTGGGTCAAACGGTTGCGGGCGCCGCGTTCATCCAGCACGATGCGTAGACAGTCCAAGTCCCCCTGCGGACACCCGTATTGCCCCTCTGCCAGAGGTACGGACCAGCGGCGCAACCCCCCGGCGCCGCTTCCAGGCACCGGCGCTGCCCTGACGTCGGTGCTGACGATGAGAAGGGCCCCGCGGCTCCACCCCGCGGGGCCCTTCGCTCTGCCCAGGCGCCTGTCACCGTCAGGTCACGTCAGGTCAGGTGCGGGTCAAGGTCCCGCAGTGGCCGCCGTCGCCGTGGTCGATGTCCTTGCTCCGGTCGTACGGGTCCGTCGCCGGGCCGCTCGGATCCGGACCCGCGGACCGGCTCGACGGGAACTCCGGGTGCAGGTAACCGTCGTAGACGTCGCAGGAGGAGTTGCCTATCTCCTGGTCGTACTTCACCAGCAGCAGCCGGCCCGGCGTGACCTGGTACCGGGCGGGGTCGGCGAGTTCGACGTCGAGGACTCTGCGCACGATGGTGCGGGTGACCTCGGGAGGGCCGTCGGCCCGCACAACGGGGTAGACGAAGGTGTAGTCGGCGCGCACCGCCACGCCTCCCTGCGAGCCCTTCTTGAACGTCATGCGCCCGCGGGTCTTGATCACGTCGCCGGCCGGCCGGACCTCGTCGGGGTCGAAGCGGCTGAACAGCGTCACCGGGTCGTGCGCCCTGCTCGGGGAGCGCAGCCCGGTGTCGAGTTCGTCGAAAAGCTCGGGCTGCTTGGGGTCGAGCACGGAGAGCGCGGCAACGGGGCGCGCCCCGCGTACGGCCTTCGGGTCGAGGTTGGCACCCACGAGCAGCTTCTTGGTCAGCTTCAGCGCCTCTTCCACCCGGTCCGCGGAGACCGCGCCGACGACCTTCGCCTCCGGCAGGACGATGCCGGCCTCGCCGTCGGCCCAGCGCAGGGCCGGGGAGCCGGCGAACGGCCGGTCAAGGGTGGGGGTTTCCGGGTCCGACGCACCGGGCGCGGCGGTCGGCGCCGCCGTCTCCGCGGGCAGCGGTGAGGTCTCGGCGGCCCCGGAGTCCCCGGTGCCGAAGGGGTCACCGGGCAGCAGTGACGGCTTCAGGGCGACCAACACCACGGCCGCCACGACGATCAGACCGAGCACGGCCCACAGCTTGCGGCGCCGAGCCGCCCGGCCGTTCATCTCTTGCCGAGCGGGGCCGGTACGCCACCCGGGAGGCTGCTCGCCCCGGGCGTCCTGTTCGCGCAGTCGCTCGGTCACCATGCGGGCCCGCGCGGACGGCTCCTTCGGGGCGGAGGAGCGGATGTCCCGTTCGGTGTCACGGGTGAACTGCTCCCAGACGTCGTCGGGGATCTCCGAGGCCGACGGCTGATCGTCGGACGGCTTTTCAGACACGAAGCAAGGATCTAAGCGGGTGGAAAGCGCCTTCACAAGAAGGTCTCGGGTGTGACTCAGCCCACATAAGAATTCTGTGAATGCCAGCACAACCATTCACAGGTTTCACTGATCAAACACGGCGAACCAAGGGCCACTCCCGCGCCCCACACGCGGAGGCCTCCCTCAACGTTCGTACCGCATCCCGCGGTACGCCGGACTCTCCGAGGTCTTCATGAAGCTTCGCCGCGCCATGGCAGCAGCGGCCGCCACGGCGGTCATAGCCCCGGTGGCACTGCTCGCGGCACCGGCCGCATACGCGACCGACGAAACCACGCCTACGCCGAGCGCGTCCGTGAGCGAGTCCGCTCCCGAGACGTCGGCCTCGCCGTCGGCGAGCGAATCCACGCCGGAGACGACGCCGACTCCGAGCGCGTCCGCGAGCCAGTCCGCTCCCGAGGCGACGGCGTCCGCCTCTGCCAGCGCGTCGACGTCTGCCGGCCCTTCCCCGTCTGCTTCCGCCACCGCGAGCGAGCCCGCCGACGGTGACGACGAGGAATTCCCGGACTGCAAGGACGCGAACATCTCTGTGGGCCTGTCCGGCTTCCCGGAGAAGATCGTCGCGGGCAGCGGCTGGAAGACGTTCGAGTTCAACGTCAAGAACACCGGCAAGAGCGACATTGAGGCCCTGCAGGTCATGGCCACCGCGATCTCCGGCGCGGACCTGGACTCCGACGAGGACCAGCTCTTCGACAAGTACGCGCACTTCGAGTACCGCAACCCGAGCACCGGCAAGTGGACCAACGACTTCGCGGACACGGGCATCAACAACGGGTTCTTCTTCGGTGAGTTCCAGCTCGACGCCGGCCAGAAGGTCACCATCGATCTGCGAGTGAAGATCGATGCCGGTGCACCCGTGGGCGACAGCCTGGCGATCGCCGCCGGTGGCTATGACACCAGCGATGGCGACTGCTTCGAGAACGGCGACATCTACCCCTTCCAGATCCTCAAGCCGGGCTCCAACCCGGGCGATGTGGACGACTCCAAGCCGTCCGGTCAGAAGCCGCCGAAGGACATCAAGCCGCAGGGCGAGGCCAAGCCGATCGAGGTCGAAGGCAACCTCGCCGAGACCGGCTCCAGCTCCGCCCTGCCGATGATCAGCCTCGTCGGCGGTGCCGCGGTCGTCGCCGGTGCCGGCGCGATCTTCGTGGTCCGTCGCCGCAAGGCCGGCGCCCAGGCGTAAGCCACAGCGGCCGACAGGCCGCAGCACCAAGCAGAAGAGGGACCTGCGCTCGGAGGGGGGTGCAGGTCCCTCTTCTGTGTCCGGCTGCCGCTGAGCTCGGCTACTCGGCTCCGCCGCCCAGCTCCGCCGCCCAGCTCTGCCGCTCAGCTCCGCCGCCCAGCTCCGCCGCCCAGCTCCGCCGCCCAGCTCTGCCGGTCAGCTCTGTCAGTCGGTTTTCGCCGGGATCGTCGGCATGCCGAGGAACGGCAGCCGCAGCGCGCCGAACGCCTCCGCCGGGACCGCCGGGGACTTCGGCTCGACCGGCTGGAGCCGCTCGTAGGCGGTGCCCTGCTTCGGGCGCGGGTCGGGCTCGCCCTTGTTGGGCCAGTACGACATCGCCCGCTCGGCCTGGGCGGTGATGGTGAGGGACGGGTTGACCCCCAGGTTGGCGGAGACCGCCGCGCCGTCGACGACCGAGATGCCGGGGTGGCCGTAGAGGCGGTGGTACGGGTCGATCACGCCGGACTCGCGGGAGTCTCCGATGGGGCAGCCGCCCAGGAAGTGGGCGGTGAGCGGAGTGCCCATCAGTTCGCCGACGTTGGAACCCGCGAAGCCGTTGATCTCGGCGGCCAGTGCCGACGCGCCCTCCGTCGCGGCCTTGATCTGCTTGGGGTTGGGGGCGCCGTGGCCCTGGCGGGCGGTGAGCAGGCCGCGGCCGATTCCCGACGGCTTCACGTACGTCGTCAGGGAGTTGTCAAGCGACTGCATCACCAGGCCGATGATGGTCCGCTCCGACCAGCGGCGGTTGGACAGGGAGCGCAGCACCAGCAAGGGGTGTTTCGCCGCGTGGGCGAAAAAGCCCAGGACCCGTGACGGGCCCGAGTCCGTCCCGGCGTAGGGGACCTGCAGGATGGACAGTCCGCCCATCGAGTTGGAGCCCTTGCCGTACCGGACCGGCTCGATATGGGTGTCGGCGTCGGGGTGGATCGAGGACGTGATGGCCACGCCCCGCGTGAAGTCGGCCTTCTTCGCGCTGTGCGCCTTGCGGTAGCGCCGGTCGTCGGTCTGGGCGCCGACCAGAGCCTCGGAGTTGGTGCGGGTCAGCTCGCCCAGCCGGTCCGAGAGGTACGGCAGTTGGCCGCCCGCCTTCATACGGTGCAGCAGGGTCTGGGTGCCGTAGGTGCCGGCGGCGAGGACGACCCGGCGGGCCGTGAAGGTGCGGCCCTTCTTCCTGCCGCGGTGGTCGGTGGGCAGGGTGGCGACGGCGTAGCCGCCGCGCGAGTCGTCGGTGACCGAGACGACCGTCGTCATGGGGTGGACGACCGCGCCGGCCTTCTCGGCGAGGTGCAGGTAGTTCTCGTTGAGGGTGTTCTTGGCGCCGTGCCGGCAGCCGGTCATGCACTCGCCGCACTCCGCGCATGCTCTTCGAGCCGGTCCCGCCCCGCCGAAGTACGGGTCGGGCACCTCCTGGCCCGGCTTCGCCTTCACCGTGCCGTCGGCGTCCTCGCCGTCACCGAAGAAGACCCCGACCGGAGCCAGGTGGAAGGAGTCGCCGCAGCCCATCCGCTCCGCGGCGGCCTTCAGGTGGACGTCGGAGGGGGTCATGGTCGGATTGAGCCGAACGCCCAGCATGCGCCGGGCCTGGTCGTAGTACGGCGCCAGCTCGTCCTGCCAGTCGGTGATGTCACGCCACTGGGGGTCCTCGAAGAACGGCTTCGGCGGGACGTACAGGGTGTTGGCGTAGTTGAGGGAGCCGCCGCCGACACCCGCGCCGGCCAGGACCATGACGTTGCCCAGCAGATGGATGCGCTGGATGCCGTACATGCCGAGTTTCGGGGCCCAGAGGTAGTTCTTGAGGTCCCAGGAGTTCCTGGGCAGGCTCTCGCGGGTGAAGCGGCGGCCGGCCTCCAGGACGCCTACGCGGTAGCCCTTCTCCGTGAGGCGCAGGGCGGTCACCGAGCCGCCGAAGCCGGAACCCACGACGATGACGTCGTAGTCGTAAGCGTCCTGAGGCACGTGTTCTCCTCGTTGAGTGTCCGTGCGGTCCGTACGTGTCGGTGCGGGTGCGTGCGAGAAGCAGGTGGGTCAGCGGAAGCGGAATGCCTTCATCAGGCGCAGGCTCCTGCTCATGAACCGGGCGTACTGCTCGTCGTCCATGCCCAGGGACGGGGCCATGGGGAGCACCCGCTGGTGGGCGACCGTCTGCGCCTCGGTGTACTTGAGGATGCCCTCGGAGCCGTGACGGCGGCCGAGGCCCGAGTCCTTCATCCCGCCCATGGGCGACTGGGCGCTGCCGTACGCGGGTGCGTAGCCCTCGTTGATGTTGACCGTGCCGGTGCGCAGACGGGCCGCGATCTCCTGGCCGCGGCGGCCGTTCTTCGTCCACACCGAGGAGTTCAGGCCGTACGCCGTGGCGTTGGCGCGCTCGATCACCTCGTCCTCGCTGCTGAAGCGGTAGACCGACACGACCGGGCCGAACGTCTCCTCCTCGCAGACGGACATGTCCGTGACGACCCCCTCGAGGATCGTGGGCTCGAAGAAGTACGGGCCGATGTCCGGGCGCGCCACACCGCCGGCGACGACCTTCGCGCCCTTGGCCACGGCCTCGTCCACGTGCCGCGTGACCGTCTCGAGCTGGCGCTCGCCGACCAGGGAGCCCATGTCCGCGCCGTACGCCAGGGACGTGCCGAGGCGCATCGCCTTCGTCCGGGCGGCGAAGCGCTCCAGGAAGGTGTCCGCGATCGACTCGTGGACGTAGAGCCGCTCGATGGAGATGCAGAGCTGGCCGGCGGAGGAGAAGCAGGCCCGGACGGCGCCGGCCGCGGCCTTCTCGATGTCGGCGTCCTCCAGGACCAGCATGGGGTTCTTGCCGCCGAGTTCGAGGGAGACGCCGATCAGCCGGGCGGCGGCGCCCTGGGCGACCTCGCGGCCGGTGCGGGTGGAGCCGGTGAAGGAGACGTAGTCGGCGTGCCGGACGACCTCGGGGCCGACGACCGGGCCGTCGCCCAGGACGACCTGGAAGACGTCGGCGGGCAGGCCGGCCTCGACGAGCAGGTCGCGGGCCCACAGCGCGGTGAGGCAGGTCTCCGTGTCCGGCTTCATGACGACCGCGTTGCCCCCGGCGAAGGCCGGGAGCGCGTCGCCCACCGACAGTTCCAGCGGGTAGTTCCAGGGGGCTATCTGGCCCACGACACCGCGCGGGTGGCGCAGTTCGGTGACCTTGGTGAGGGTCGGCATCGCGCCGGTGTGCCGCTTGGGGCGGAGGTAGGCGGGGGCCTTGCGGCCGTAGTGCCGGGCGGCGACCGCGACGGCCTGGACCTCCTCGTGGGCGTGCAGGCGGGCTTTGCCGGTCTCCAGCTGGATCAGGTCGAGCACCTCGGCCTGACGCTCCAGCACCAGGTCGTGGAAGCGGAGCAGGACGGCGGCGCGCTGTCGTACGGGGGTCTGCGCCCACACGGCCTGGGCGGCGCGGGCCAGCTCGAAGGCCCTCGCCACGTCCTCGGGCGTCGACTCGGGGAGGTCGGCCAGCTTCTCGCCGGTGAGCGGCGTGTGGTTGGCGGTTCGGCCGGAGCCGACCACCCCCTTGGTGAGCTGGGCGACCAGCTCGGGCGTGACCACGTCCGCAGCGGTGCGGGCGCCCTCCGGGGCGGGGGCGAGGGGGTTCGTACCGGCCTGTGCCGTGCCGGTCTCTGCCGTCTTCTCAGCGGCCTGCGCGTCCGTCATGAGGCGCAGGGTATGCCGCGGCGGAGACTTTGGGTACCCGCCGGTAACACGACTTCACCGACTGTACACACGACGCCAGTGACTGCTGGCAACAAACGCGCTGATCAGGACGTTGTGCGGTGACCACCGGGGTGATTCAGCGTTTTACGATCCCGAGCCGCTCCCGGGCCCTCTCGAACACCGAGGTGCCCTCCTTCTCCTCCGGTGTGCCCCTGGGCATGTCGACACGCAGCTCGTACATGCGATCGTCGTCGGTCCGGACGACCACCCGCATGAGGCGCCTGGAGGTCTCGCCCCGACGGTAGGTGGTGTCGGCGAGGGCGGCTTCCTGGCCCTGGACGCTGGTGCGGGCGTACCGGGTCTCTCCCCCGGTGTCGTGCGTTCTGGCCTGCTCCATCGGCGCGGCGGGGGCCTCGTCCCAGGCGAGCAGGCGGACCTGGATCGTGGCGGTCCGCGCGTCGCCGTAGAGAGCCGTGCGGGGCTGGTCGGCCGCGCTGCCGGTCCGGCCGAGGGGGCGGTAGTGGCCGGGGAGGTGGAGGACGGCCGCCATGTCCGGCTCGGCATGCGGGGTCCAGGCGTCGGTCACGTCGGCGGCCTGTCCGGCACTCTCCGCGCTGCTGGTGTCTGCGAGTTGGGTGACGGCCCCTATGCCACCGGCGAGCAGCGCGGAGAGCAGGGCGAGGGGGCCGGGGCGGAGGAGGCTTTGGCGCTTGGGAGGTGTGGGGTCTTGCTGCGCCGGGGGGTGGGGGTGTTGCTGCGCGCGGGGCATGGAGTCGTGCTGTTGCGCTGCGTCCGGTCCGCTGCCCGCAGCCTCGTCCGCCCCCATTCCCGCGGGCACCGGGCCTGAGTCTGCGACGGACGCCGAAGTGAGCGGGCCGGAGTCTGCGGCAGGCACCGGAGTGAGCGGTCCGGAGTCTGCGACGGACGCCGACGCGAGCGGGCCGGAGTCCGCGACAGACGCCGACGCGAGCGGGCCGGAGTCCGCGACAGACGCCGACGCGAGCGGGCCGGAGTCCGCGACAGACGCCGGAGTAAGTGGAGTGGCAGGCACTGGAGGGAGCGGGGCGGCAGGCACCGGAGTACGTGGGGCGGCAGGCGCCGGAGGGGGCGGGGTGGCCCGCACCGGCGCGGGCTGTCCTGCGGTCCGGTCGGCGGGGTGCCCTGTGTGCTCGACCGCCCGGGGCGCCTCGGTCCGTGTCGGTCCGGCCACCGCCTCCAGTTCCTTCGCGACCTCCTCCGCGTCCGGCCGCCGTTCGGGGTCCGGCACCAGCAGCCGGGCGATCAGCGGTCCGAGGGGCCCGGCCCGCGTCGGTTCGGGCGGTTCGGCGGCGACGACCGCGGCGCGCGTGGCCTCCGGCGTGGCCCGCAGGAACGGGGACGAGCCCTCCACGGCCGCGTACAGCAGGGCGCCCAGGGACCACAGGTCGGATGCGGGCCCTGCCATGCGGTCCGACATCCGCTCGGGCGCGACGAACTCCGGCGAGCCGGCGAACTCCCCGCTCCCCGTGCGGGGAGCCTCGCCCTGCCCGTGGCCGATGCCGAAGTCGGTGACCACGACGCGCCGGTCCGGACCGAGCAGCACGTTGGCGGGCTTCACGTCCCGGTGCACGATGCCGACGGAGTGCGCCGCGCGCAGGGCGCCGAGGACGGCGAGGCCGATCCGGGCGGCTTCGGGCACATCGACCGGGCCGCGTCGGAGCCTCTCACGCAGGGACTCGCCATGGACCAACTCCATGACGATCCACGGCAGTCCGTCGAGCGCCTCGGCCGCGTCGAGCTCGTCGGGGCCGACGGGGCCCGGGCGTTCGTCGCGCTGCTCCGGCTCGACGACCACGTCGTGGATGGTGACGGCGGCGGGATGGTCGACGCGGGCGGCGGCCCGGGCCTCCCGGTGGAGCCGGTGGGCTGTCCGCCGGTGGCTCTCGTCCTCCGGGCCGCCCGGCAGCCGGGGTTGTCTGACGGCGACTTCGCACTGTGCGAGTTCGTCGAGGGCCCTCCAGACGGTGCCCGTGCCGCCGGAGCCGATGCGCTCGATCAGCCGGTACCGCCCGCCGACCGTCCGGCCCCGGGCGTCGTCCGTCCCGCCCCCGTCGTTGCTCATGCCCCATCAGTACCCCGCGGGACGCTTTCTTGTCGACGCGGGTCGTTTTCGTGGGAGTTGGACCAGCGGGATCAGGTCGTGCCGATGTCCGGGTTCGCGATCGCCGCGCTCGCCGTCTCACGTCCCCGGTCGGCATTTCGGGGTGAGGGTCTTCTCCGCCTATGTGCGACATCCCGCGAGTTCCCCTGAACCTTGATAAGTCCTTCTCCGCGTGGCCAGGGTGTTCTCTCTCCTTGGGATGCTCTTCGAGCTGGTGACGTAACTTCAGGAATCTCCCACGGCGCCGACCCGCTCCACCTCGCACTGGTCTTCGGCATCGACCAGAAGACCGCCATCCGCTACGCGGACTCGGCGCGGGCACTGCTGGAACAGACAGCCGAGCACTCACCAGCGCCCTCGGGAAAAGAACTTGGCTCGGACTGACGGGACTTGAAGAATGACGGCCATGCAGATTCGACAGGCATGGCCTGATGACGCGTCAGCGGTCGCCGGTGTCTACGTGCGCTCCTGGCAGGCGGCCTTTGCCGGTCTTGTTCCCCAGCACTACCTCGACGCAATGCACCCAAGCCGCGAAGAGTCCGAGTGGAAGACACGGATCGCGGAAACACGGTGGCCATCGTCGGGGGTACTGGTAGCCGAAACCGAGGCCGGGATCGTCGGATTCGCAAGTTTCGGCCCGTCTCAGGACATCCCTGTCACCGCGGAAATCGGCACGCTCTACGCGATGCCCGAGGCCTGGGGCACAGGGATCGGAAGGCGGCTGATGCTGGCCACGTTGGCGGCTCTCGGACAGGCCGACTACACACAGGCCACCTTGTGGGTCCTAGAAGACAACGAACGTGCCCGGCGCTTCTACGAAGCCGCCGGCTGGGGCGCAGACGGCGCAGCCGTGGAGGACTCCACCGGTGGCGCCTCTCTCAACAAGTTGCGCTACCGCCGCCCTCTTGGCTAGCCTGCTCCCCGTTTTGTCCGTCCACGGAGCCCGGAATTGGCGTGGTCGCGGGTTCGAGTCGAACTCGCGGGTCCGATGCCGTTCGGCATGACGACGGACCCCTGGGTTCCCGGCGAGGACTCTTCAGGTTGCGTGAACCCGCGGGACTCTGAGCCCTGTTCTCCCGAAGCTACGGCGAAGTGACAAGTAGCTCTCTGTGGCGGATCCGGGGTGTGCTTGTCAGGGTTGTTGATCTTCTGAGGTCTTCGGAGGCCGTGCTCGGCGAGGTTGGTCCGGTCATGACGACCGGAGGAAGCGCGGGTGCGGCAGGAGTGAGAGCCGGAGAACCTGAACAGTCGGCTCGACCTCTCCCCGGAGGCCACGCTGCCCGGCCCGCGGACCGCGCCAGGCACGAAGGCCGAGCAGACGGCGTCGGAACCATCAGCATCATGAGGACGTGACCGTCCGGCGGAGGTACTCACTGGAGGGGGAGGGGTTACTCGTTGTGCAGCACGTTGGCGATCGTGAGCCGCGCTGCCGACCTCGCCGGGATCAGCGCACCGAGGACGGCGATCGCAACGCCCGCCAGGACCAGAGCGGCCAGCTGCGGCATGTGCCAGACCTGCTTCATGGATTCCGGGAACGAGATCACTCCGACGTGGTCCACGACCAGCCGGTGCGCGACGATCCCCAGGGGGATCCCCAGAAGCCCGCCGGCCACTCCCAGCGCCCCGACCGACGACACGGTCATCACCATGACCTGGCGCGGCGTCATCCCGATCGACTTGAGCATGCCCAAGTCACGGCGTCGCTCCCGGATGTTGAGCAGGACAGTGTTGAAGACCCCGAGCGCAGCGACGACGGTCAGCAGCACGGTGAACACCGACGCGAAGCCGACAACGGTCGTGGTGGCGGTGTCGTCCGGGCTCAACACTGTGGGGCGGAGGGACGGATCGGCCGCCTTGACCGCTTTGATGTAGCTCTGGGCGTCGGCTCCGCGAGCGAGCCGGATCGTGTACTCGGCAGCCTGTGTTGTCGGGTCGAGTTGCGTCAGCGTCTGCCAATTGGAGCCCATTGCCTGGGCGTTGCCTTCCATGAGCTCACCCACGATGGTGACGGGCGCCTGCTTGCCGTTCAGCTGGATGGTGACCCGGTCGCCTACCGACAACCCGTGCTGATTGAGGAACGCCGGACCGGCTACGGCCTGACCGGCACCGGCCGGCCAATGCCCCTTGACGATCCCGGAGGCGAGGTGCTGGGTGTCCCCGCGGTAGAAGTCGACGAATACGGTCTGCGGGTACCCGGCGAGGCTCACCTTGGTGAGCGCGCGGACGGTCACCTGATCCGCCCCAGGCAGGGAGCGCAGTCGTTGTTCAGTCTGCCGATCACTGAGTTTCGAAGCTGTCTGGCCGCGCGCGGCCGAGCCGGCCTGTACGTCGATCCGGGCGGCCCCGTCGCTCGTGCCGGCTTTCCCGTAGGCGACCATGGTGCTGGTCAGGCCGGTCGTCAGGGTCACGGTGGTGACCCCGAGGACGATGGCCGCCATGGTCAGCAGGGACCGGCCCGGTCGGGCGAACGGCTGGCCAAGACCCAGGCTCACGGCACGCGGTAGCCGGGTCCCACTGAGTCGGCGCTGGATGCGCAGTCCGCGTCCGGTCCGCGGTGCGCTGCCTGCCGTGATCGCCTGGGCCGCGGACAGCCGGTGTGCGCGTACGGCGGGGATCAGGGCGGCGACAACCACGAGGGCGGGCATGCCCACCAGGCAGATGGCGGACGGCCACCAGCTGATACCGATCGCGGCGCTGCCCGTTTCGATGCCGGAGAAGGCCACCCGCAGGATGGGGCCGGCCACCGCGTTGCCGATCAGGGTGCCGATGGCGCAGCCGATGAACGCGGGGACGGAGACCATCGTCAGGTAGACCGCGACCACCTGGTTCGGGGTGAAGCCCAGCGACTTGAGCACGCCGATGTGCCGGTGCCCGGAGACAACCGCTCCGCTGACGACATTTCCGACGATCAGTACGGAGATCAGAAGGCCGAGGACGCCGAAGAGAGTCATGTACGGCAGATACGCATCGGCCTGTGCGGAGAAAGCCCGCTTGAGGGTGAGGTAGGACTGCGCGGTGGTCAGCGATCCGGCGGGCAATTCGGCGGTCGCTGTGCCGAGGCCGGTACGCAGCTCCCGCTGGGTCTCGGCGTTCGTGAAGCGGTACAGCATCTGGGCGGTCTCCGGGTGCAGTTGGGTCATCTGCCCGGGTGAGACCCAGGCCCCGGCGGACTTGCTCATGCTGGTGGCGAAGCCGACGACGGTGAGGGTCGGGGCTCCGCGGGCCTTGAGTTCGGTGCCGAGCCGGCCGGGGCCGGGCGTACCGTCGACGGGCCAGTTGACGACGATTTCACCGGGAGCGGTGGCCCAGCGGCCTTCGAGCAGACGGATGCGGTCCACCGGGCCGTCCGGATCGGCCCGGCCCACGACGGGGAGAGAACCGGCCGACATCCACAGCCAGTCGTTGGGCATCTCCAGGACGGCTCGCCCGAAGGGCCCGGCGGCGGCCTCGACGCCGGGGCGGCGGGCCGTCTGTGCCAGCTGCGCACGCGACGCCTTCGCCGGGTCGAAGGCCGCCACCGTGTGGGCCCCGCGCTGCTGGTCGAAGGCTTTGTCGAAGGGGGCTGAGGCTGCGGTGAGCAGCCCCAGCCCGAGCAGGATGGTCGTGGTGGAGCACAGGACCACAAGCCCGATGACGAACGTCTGGAGCCTGCGGCGTTTCACTGCCGCCCGCGAGGCCCGCCACACGGCGCTCATGCGGTGGGCTCCAGCGTGCTCTCGCGGGCCACTCGGCCATCAGCGACCTCGATCAGGCGGCTGGCGCAGCGGGTGGCCAGGTGCTCGTCGTGCGTGACGATCAGCAGGGTCTGCCCGATCTGGTTGAGGTCGATCAACAGGTCCATGACCTGCTCGCCCGAGCGACTGTCCAGCGCGCCGGTCGGCTCGTCGGCCAGGAGCAGGGCCGGGCGGTTCATCAGCGCCCGGGCCACGGCCACGCGCTGACGTTCGCCTCCGCTCAACGCGGCCGGGTAGGTGTCCTTGCGGTGGGCGATGCCCAGTTCGTCGAGGAGTTCCAGCGCCCGGCGGCGGGCCTGCCGGGCGGACGTGCCGGTCAGCTGGGCGGCCAGCGCGACGTTGTCCAGTGCGGGAAGGTCGTCGATCAGGTTGAAGAACTGGAAGATCATGCCGATGTGCCGTCGCCGGAACAGCGCCAGCCCCGTCTCGCTCAACTCCACCAGGTCCTGGCCGTGGACCTGCACCGTTCCCGACGTCGGGCGGTCCAGGCCGGCAACCATGTTGAGCAGTGTGGACTTGCCGCACCCGGAGGGCCCCATCACCGCGACCGCCTCCCCGGCACGGATCTCCAGGCAGACTCCGTCCAGGGCCTTCGCGTCGCCGTACTCCTTGTGAACGCCGTCCAGCCGAACGACGACCTGTTGGGAGCTGTCCAGATCAGTTGTCATGTCATGAACCTAGAAGCGGCACGACCGCTACGACGTCCCCCGCCGGATGTAACCGGCCCCGCAGGTCATCCTGGGGATGTAGGGAACTGGATCCGGAGCATGACGCGGATGGGCATGCCGGGCTGCAATGCTCGTTCGGGTGGGGAGTTCAGGGTTGATCTGGCTGGTCACGGCATTGGCAGCGGCGTGCACCGCGGTCGTCGTCCTGGGTGCGGCGCTCATCCGGTCACGTCGGCGCCACCGAGCAGCCATCGAAGAGCGCGGCTGGCTCCTGGAACGGGAGCGCGAGAGTGCGGCACGGACCGCGGTTGACGCCGAGCGGGCCAGGATCGCAGCCGAACTCCACGACATCGTCAGCCACAACGTGAGCCTCATGGTGGTCCAGGCCGGGGCCGCCCGCGAGGTACTGGCCACCCTGCCCGACGAGGCAGAGGCCGCGCTGAGCGCAGTGGAGAGCGCAGGGAGGACCGCAATGACCGAGCTACGGCACCTGCTCGGCCTGCTCGCCCCCGCGCAAAGCGGCGACGACGAACCCTACGGCCCGGACCTGGCACCACAGCCAAGCCTGAGCCGGCTCAGCCCGCTGATCGACCGGATCGCCTTCGCCGGTCTGCCCGTGGAGGTGCGAATCTCCGGAGAGCCCCGCCCACTGCCGACCGGGATCGACGTCACCGCCTACCGGATCATCCAGGAGGCACTGACCAACGCCCTCAAACACAGCGACGGAGCCAGAGCCGAGGTGACAGTGCGGTACGCGGAGCACTGCCTGCGCGTCGAAGTCCTGAACAGCGGACCAAGCGTCCTTACCGACGGCTCTGTCGGGCCTCGCCGCCATCCGGCCGCAGGCCAGGCCCACGGAGCGGGGCGGGGACTGCTCGGCCTGCGAGAGCGGGTCGCCGTCTACGGCGGCGAAATGGACGCCCGGCGCCGTCTGGGCGGCGGCTATCGTGTCCGCGCCCGGATCCCGCTGGACCGGCCATGACCGCACTCCCCGGCCCGGCCCCCCGCGTCGTGATCGCCGACGACCAAGAGCTGGTCCGCACCGGCTTCCGCTTGATCCTGACCGCACGCGGCATCAACGTGGTCGGCGAAGCCGCAGACGGAGCCGAGGCCGTCAAAGCCGTCCGCCGCCTGCGCCCCGACGTCGTCCTCATGGACATCCGCATGCCGAACATGGACGGTTTGGAAGCCGCCCGCCAGATCCTCAACCACGTCCCGAACTGTCGAGTGATCATGTTGACCACCTTCGACCTCGACTCCTACGTCTACGCAGCCCTCGCCGCCGGCGCCAGCGGATTCCTGCTCAAGGACGTCACACCCGCACATCTCGCGGCCGCCGTACGCCTGGTCGACACCGGTGACGCGCTGCTCGCACCCTCGATCACCCGCCGCCTGGTGGAACGCCACGCCTCCAGCGCCGCACGGACCGCTCCGACCTCGACACCCCCCGCCGTCCACCGCGACCTTGCTGTACTGACACCACGCGAACGCGAGGTACTGACACTCATGGGCAAGGGCCTGTCCAACGCCGAACTCGCCCAGGAACTGACACTGAGCGAAGCGACCGTGAAAACCCACGTGGCCCGGATCTTCGCCAAGCTGACCCTGCGGGACCGGGCCCAGGCCGTTGTCCTCGCCTACGAGACGGGACTCGTCGCACCCGGCGAACCCGCGCAATCCGCTGACCTCGATTGCTAGGCAGCTTCACCCCGCGGTCGATTCCACGGACCCCGTCTTGCTCTCCCTGACCGAGCGTCACTCTGATGACGAGAGCTACTTGTCACTTCGCCGTAGCTTCGGGAGACCAGGGCCCTATGGGACGGTACGGGCTCCGGCGGTCAGGGGGTGGGAGCGGATGTGCTCGGGGAGGCCTGCCGGGTCGCCGGGGTCTTCGGCGTGGCCGGTGCGGTACTCGTCGGCGTGGGGCCGACGTCCCCGTCGCTCCCGTCCCTGAGCAGCGCCGCCGCGGACACCCCGGCTCCCGCCATCGCCGCGACCAGCAGCGCCGCGATGAGGGCGCGCCGCGCGGGCTGCCTGAGGAAGGGTTCGTCCGGACGCTGCGCGGGCTGCCGGAGGAAAGGTTCGTCCGGACGCTGCGGACCGCGCAGATCGACCGGCGGGACGGGTGGTTGCCGGACGGCGAGATCCTGCGGTCGTCTCCCCGGTGCGGCCCCCACCGTCGGCGCGTACCCGGGCGGCGGCACCGGCGGCATACGGCCCGTGTCACGGAAGGCCCGGAGCATCCGCTCCGCCCGGTTCGCGTCCAGCCGCCGGTCCGGATCGCGCTCCAGCAGGCCGCGTACGACGGGCAGGAGCGGTCCGGCCTGGGCGGGCGGCTGGATGTCACCCACGACGACGGCGTGCAGGATGCCGCCCAGCGAGTCGCGGTGGAACGGCGACTCCCCGCTGAGGGCCGCGCACAGCAACGCGCCCAGGGACCACAGGTCGGATTCGGGTCCGGTCCTGACCCCGGACATCCGCTCCGGCGCGGTGTACTCGGGCGAGCCGACGAAGGCTCCGTTCTCGGTGAGCGTGGGGGCGCCCGCGACCTGGGCGATGCCGAAGTCGGTGAGGACGACGCGGTCGGTGCCGGTCTCCAGCAGCACGTTGTCCGGCTTGAGGTCGCGGTGCAGCACCCCGGCCGCGTGCGCGGCGCCCAGCGCGCCGAGCAGGGCGATGCCGATTCGGGCCGCTTCGGCGGCGTCGACCGGGCCCTGGTGGGCGAGCCGGTCGGCGAGCGAGCCGCCTTCGACCAACTCCATGACGATGTAGGGACGTTCGCCGTCCTCGACGACATCGTGGACGACGATGATGTGCGGGTGGCTCAGCTGGGCGACGGCCCGGGCCTCGCGCAGGGTGCGGTCCCGCCGCCGGCGCGCCTGCGCCGCGGAGAGCGTCTCGTCGTAGGGGAGCTCCTTGACGGCCACGCTCCGGCCGAGGAGCTGGTCGGTCGCCCGCCAGACCACTCCCATGCCGCCACGACCGAGCCTTGCCTCCAGACGATAACGCCCCGCGACCACACGGAAGTCGGCTCCCTCGGTCCCCATGCGCCCCATCATGCCGCAGACAGCGACGACGCCCACGAAATCCGGTCGCCACCCGGCACGCGGAGTGCCTACCGGGGCTGTCGCCACCCCTGCAGCACCCACTTGAACTGCCGGCTCGTCTTCTCCCAGTCCTCCTCCGGCGTGGACATGTAGATCGCGTACTCGACGCCGTCCCGCGCGAAATACGTCTCCTCGACGGCGTGGCGCGGCCCGGCGACGTAGGGCGGGTCCTTGGCCAGCGCCGTCCAGGTGTACTCCCACAGCGAGCTCTTGCGGTCCCGGTAGGTGTTGTCCTCCATGGTCACCCGCTTGTAGTCCACCAGCCTCTGGACCTGCTGCTCGAGGTCCTCCTGGTGGGACCTGGCGTCGGCGAAGTCCGGTGATGTGTCGATGGCGATGCGGACGAAGTGCCGGCCGCCGTCCGGCGAGTAGTCGATCTGCTTGAGTTCGCCCTGCGGGCCGAAGGGCTTGCGCTTCCAGCCCTTGGGCAGGTAGAGGCTGAACCCCACGGGGTCGTCGTAACGGATCCAGCTGTCCGGAACCGATCCGCCGGTCGACTGCGTGCTCGTGGAAGTCGTCGAGCCGGATCCCTCACCCTGCGACGGTCCGTTCCACTGCTGGAGCACCACGGCCGTGCCCCCGCCGATGATGGCCGCGAGCGCGACCCCCAGGGCGAGGGTGCGCAGCCGGCGGCGCCTGCCCGAACCGGTCGGCTGCGGGCCCGCCGCCGGGCCGGCCACGGTGCGGCCGTAGGGCGCAGTGCCGGCCGTGGGGCCGTAGGGCGCAGTGCCGGCCGTGGACGTCCCGGTGGCCGGGTTGCCGGCCAGGGGCGGGAGCGGCGTTCCGGTGTGCGACCCCGAGCCGCTGCCGATCGGGCCGGTGCCGGACGTACCGGTGGCGGTACCGCTGGTGGCCGTCCCCGTGCCCGTTCCGCTGTGGTGGTCCCGGTACGGCGTCGTCCCCCCGGACTGCGTCGGCACGTACGCCTGCGCCCCGTTCGGGCGTCGGCCCTCCGCCGCCTCGGCGAGCATCTGCTCGGCCTCGGACATGTCGGGCCGGGTGGCCGGATCCTTGCGCAGCAGGGCGGTGATGACGGGGGCGAGCGGACCGGCGTGCCGGAGCTCGCCGGCCTCCTCCTCGACCACGGCCTGCATGGTGGTCAGCGGTGTGGTGCGGCGGAACGGCGACCGGCCCTCCACGGCCGTGTAGAGCGTCGCGCCGAGTGCCCAGAGGTCGGAGGAGGGGCCGGGGTCGTGGCCGCGCACCCGCTCGGGAGCCAGGTAGTCGACCGAGCCGACGACCTCCCCGGTGCGTGTGATGGTCGTGTCGCCCTCGATCTGGGCGATGCCGAAGTCCGTGAGCAGCACGCGCCGGTCGGTGCCGAGCAGGACGTTGCCCGGCTTGATGTCGCGGTGCAGGACGCCCGCCGTGTGCGCGGCGCGCAGGGCCCGGAGCACCCACAGGCCGATGCGCGCCGCCTCGCGCGGCTCGACGCGCCCCTCCTCCTTGACCGCGTCGGCCAGGGAACGGCCCTCGACCAGCTCCATCACGATCCAGGGGCGGCCGTCGTGCTCCAGCACGTCGTGCACCGTGACGACCGCGGAGTGGTTGATCCGCGCGGCTGCCCTGGCCTCCGCCCGGGTGCGCGCCAGCAGGATCGCCTGCTCGCTCTCGGAGACGTAGAGGGCGGCCGTCAGTTCCTTGATGGCGACCGAGCGGTGCAGCACCTCGTCATGCGCCCGCCAGACCCGGCCCATGCCGCCACTGCCGATGGATTCGGCCAGCCGGTAGCGGCCCGCGACGAGCAGGCCCTGCATCTGATTCACGTTGCCCCGCAATGGTCTTGACAGGGTCAGCGTAAGGACCCGCCCTCACCCAGGGAACAAGCGGGGTACCACGGTGACCGCACTGTGACGGTTGTCGCCTGCCGGGACGGGAGGCGACCAGGGTGTGAACTGCGGCGTACAGGCGGCGCGCCGGTCGCTCACTTCGTCGCCCTGTACGTCGCCGCCGCCTGCTCGTAGAGCCGGGTCACCTCGTCCCGTTCGGCCTCGGGGCCGCGCACCTGGACCACGTGGTAGCGCCCCTCGACCAGCATCGCGAGGTTGCGGACGTACAGCTCTCCCCCGTCGCCGCCGGTCCAGGTGAACTGCCCCTCGGCCATGGTCCGTCCGCCCACCTGGATCGTCTTCAGCCCGGTGGAGGTGGCCCAGCTGGAGTCGCGGTACGGCTGCAACTCCGGCTCCTTCTCCCGCTGGTACTCCATCGGATCACGGCCGTGCTCCGACGCGCTGTCCCGGCCCGGTACGACGATGAGCTCGAAATCGCCCTTGGAGTAGACGACCTGGCCGCTGCCGCCCCGCGCCACGCGGTCCCAGCCCTTGGCGACGGCGACCTGGAAGCCCGCCGGGTCCTTGCGCAGGGTGAATCCGTCGGCGGCGTCGGGGCCGGTGGTCTGCGTCTCGGTGGTGCCGGCCGACGACGAGGGGTTGTTCTCCGGCTCGGGTGAGGTCTGCTCGGGCCGCGGTTCGCTACTGGCGTCCGGCTCGGGCGCCTGGCTCACCTCGCCGGCGGCACCGGTGCGGTCCGTGCCGTCCGCGCCCTCGCTGTCCGACTTGGGCATGAAGAGCATGGCGTAGGCGATCGCCGCGGCCATCGCGAGCAGGATCAGCAGGAGCAGGGTGCGGCCGAGGCGGCGCGGCGAGCCCGACTCCCTCCTGGCCCGCTTGTGCCGCCCGTGATGCGCGGGCAGCCCTGCCTTCCGCCGACGCACCAGCTCGCCCCGGCGCCGTACGACGGGCAGCCGGCTGGCGTCCACGGGCGGCGCCGGGACGACGTGCACCCCGGCCTCCGGCTCGGGAGCCGAGCGCACCAGCGAGCGCAGCCAGCCCCGCACTTCCTCGAAATCGAGGCGCTCGGTGGGGTCCTGGCGCAGCAGCGACTCCACGACCGGCCGCAGCGGCCCGCACTCCTCGGCGTAGGCGGGCGGTTCCGCGCACACCATCTGCACCAGCTCGGCCGTCGACTCCTCCGGGTAGGGCGCATGCCCCTGTACGGCCCTGAAGAGCAGCGCGCCGAGCGCCCACAGATCGGTCGCGGGACCGATCGGCGCTGCCAACTGCCAGTTCTCGTGCACGGGTCCGGCCTGCTCCGGCGCCCAGCGCTCGGTCACCGGCCCGACCACGGCCATCCGCGCCTGCCGCGCCCGTTCGGCGGCCAGCGCCGTGGCCGGACCGCGCCGGGGGGCGGGGGTGTCGGCGACCAGGTCGTCCCACCGGGTGGACTCGCCCGGGACCGCGGTGCCGGGGGCCGGTGGGAGTGCCGCCTGCTCCCCACTGCGCGGCGCCGGGGCGCCTGTGGTCGTGCCACGGGGCGTCGCACCGTGCCACGCGGTCGTCCGCGGACCGCCGCCCACACCGTAGGGGTCGGCGATCCGCCCCGGCGGTACGGCTCCGGGGGCCGTACCCTGCCCGGGGATGTACGGCGACTCTGCCGATCCGTTGCCGTAGGGCGCGGCGTCGCCGTCCGGGGCGGGCCGGGCTCCGGGCAGTGCCGCCCGCCCGCCCTGCCGGACCTCCTGCACCCGTGCGGCGGCCCGGGCACCCGCCCGGTAGGCCGCGATCGCCCCGGCACGCGCCGCCCGCGGGTCCCCGCCGGCCTCCACCGGCCCGCGCGCGGGCACGACCGGTGCACCGCCCGCGGTGTCACTCCCTGCCGAGGGCAGCCCTCTGGCCTCCCGGGCCTCTATGGCAGCGCGCCGCGCGGCCTCGGGATCACTCGTGCCACCGGTGCCACCGGCCGGACCCGAACCTCCCGGAGCGCCGACGCCGCGGACCGGCCCGGCACCACCGCCCTCCTGCCCCGACCGCTGCCCGGCCTCCTCGAAGGCGGGTTCCGGAACCGGGTCGTACCCGCACAGGGCCTCCTCGGCAGCACCCACCGCGAGCCCGGTCAGCATCACCCGGCCGTCGTCGCAGACGAGCACCGTCCGCGCGGTGATGTTCCGGTGCACCCAGCCGTGCGCGTGCAGCACCCGAAGGGCCATCAGCACGTCGGAGGCCACCTCGGCCGCCCGGTACGGCGTCAGCGGCTTCTCGGCGAGCAGCGCCGCCAGCGGGCGTGCGGCCACCAGTTCACTGACGACCCACAGCGAGCCGCCCTCGGCGAACACGTCGAAGACCTGGTCGAGCCGGGGGTGGTCGGGAATGGCCGCGGCGGCCTGCGCCGCCTCCACCGCGCGTCGCACCACCGGGTCCGTGGGCCGCCGGGTGCCACCACGCGCGCCGGGCCGCCGCCCGCCGCCGTCCCTGGCCGTGAAACCGTCGGGCAGCCCCTCCGCGTCGAGCACCTCCGCCTCGACCACCTCGGGCAACGGGACCTGCCGGACCAGGACTTCCTGCCCGCTGTAGGTGTCGAAGGCCCGGGTCTCGGTGAGTTCGTACTCGTCGGACGGCGGCAGCGGCAGGCGGTAGCGGTCGGCCAGCACCCGACCCGCGTAGTCGTCCACGTTGCCTCCCCCGGCAGCCCGGTCGGTCGCATCCGTTCGCCCCACGGTCCGCTTGGACTGTGCACGGTCCGCAAATATTCACGATACGTGCCACAGGCAACCCGCAATGCGGGGATGCCAGATCTCACTCCCCAAACCCCGGGGGCCTCATGCTCAGGACTTGGGTTCGAAGGTCTTCGTCAGGGTCCGCCACGTCTCCTTGCGCAGCGCGCCGTCCCAGTCGGACGCCTTCGCCGTGTACATCAGCGCGTACCCCTGCCGGTCGTCGACCACGAAACCCCGGTCGATCGTCCGGTACTTGGTGCCTCCGTCGGCGTAGGTGAACTCCCAGTCCGCCGTGTTCCAGCCGCGGTAATCCACCTTCTCTATACGGATCTTCTTGTACTGCGCGCGCACCATGAAGCGTTCCTGGTTCTCCCAGTCCGCCACCGGGTCGCCCTTGGGCGTGGACGTCCAGGCGATGAGCAGCTTCTGCCCGTCGGGCCCGGCGAAGCGGTCGCCCGCCGCACCCGTCGACTGGTACTTCCAGCCCTTCGGCAGACCGATCGAGTACCCCTGGTTTCCCTGGTGAGTCGACTCCGCGGCGGTGCCCTTCCCGCCGGAGCCGCCCTCGTCCGACGAGCCGCTCGCCCGACCGTCCGGCTTGCTGTTCGAGGCGGCTCCGGACGGCGCCTCCTGGGTCTGCGAGTCGTCCGTGCGCGTGCCGTCGCTCTCGTCGCCCTTGGTGTCCGCGCTGCTCGACGCCGTGGCGGCGGTCTTCCCACCGCCCTTGCCGGAGGCCCCCTGCGAGCCTGTGTCGTCACCGCTGAGCGCAATGGCGAGCACGGTGCCGATCACGGCGAGCACCACGACCACCGCGATGATCATCAGGGTGCGCCGCGGCACCACGTCGGTGAGCGGCGCCCGGGGCACCGGCCTCGGCGGCAGGTCCGGCGGCGGCACCACGGGCCACCCCGAACTCCGCCTTCCGGAAGCCGTCTTCGACTCCGGCGCACTCCGCTCACCGGCACCCGCGGCCGCCGCCGAGCCCGACTGCGCCACGGACGCACCCCCGGCCCCGGCCCGCCCCGCGCCGCCGTCCGACGCGGAGGAGGGCGTACCCGCCGGCCCGGCAGCGGCCTCGTCGGCATCGGACTCGGCCGAAGCGGACTTGGCGGAAGCGGACTTGGCGGAAGCCGCCGTCGATCCCGCGGCTGCGGATCCCGCCGCGGCCTTGCGCACGGAACGCAGTGCTCCGCGCAGTCGCTCCCCGGGCTCCTCGCCGCGCTTGCCCCCCGCGCCCGCCGAACTCCCCTTGCGCGAGGACCTGTCCGGCTGCGCGGGCAGCGGCACGACCTTCGTCGCATCCATCGGCTCCGGCTCGGCCGTTGCCGGCGCGTGCAGCACCGAGTTCAGCATCGCCCGGGCGCCCGCGTCGTCGAGGCGCTGCGCGGGGTCCTTGGTGAGCAGCCCGTGGATGACGTCCTTCAGCGGACCGGCGTTCTTCGGCTCCTCCAGCGGCTCGGTCATCACGGCCGTGAGAGTCGCTATGGCCGACCCCTTGTCGTACGGAGGGGCGCCCTCCACCGCCGCGTACAGCAGACCGCCGAGCGACCACAGGTCGGCCGCCGGACCCGGCTTGTGCCCGCGCGCCCGCTCCGGGGAGATGTAGGAGGGCGCGCCGACGAGCATGCCGGTCGAGGTGATGGACGGGTCGCCCTCGACCTGGGCGATGCCGAAGTCGGTGAGCACGACCCGGCCGTCCTCGGCGATCAGCACGTTCGACGGCTTCACGTCGCGGTGCAGGATGCCCTCGCGGTGAGCGGACCGCAGCACGTCGAGGACGGCGAGCCCGACCTCCGCGGCACGCTTCGGCTCGAGGAGGCCGTCTTCCCGGATGACCTCGGCGAGCGACTTGCCCTCGACGAGTTCCATGACGATCCAGGGCCGGTCGTCCTCCTGGACGACGTCGAAGACCGTCACGGCGCTGTTGTTGCGGATCCGCGCGATCGCCTTGGCCTCGCGCAGCGTCCGCGTGATCAGCCGCCGCTTCTCCTCCTCGTCGATGTTCGACGGGAACCGCAGCTCCTTGACGGCGACCGTCCGTCCGAGGGTCTCGTCCTGGGCCCGCCACACCGTGCCCATGCCGCCGCGGCCGAGCACCTTGCCCAGCCGGTAACGCCCCGCGAGGAGACGCTCCTTGTTGTCCTGACGAGTGTCCTGACGAGATGTGCCCGCCCGCTCCGCCTCCGACATGCGTCCCCTCATACAACCCGCCCTGACAGAGCCTCCATTGTCTCTCACCCGACAAGTGCCCGGTGCCCAGGGGCCCCCTGGCGGACACCGGCGGCCCCGCCTCCCGCGTACCCGGGTGCGGCAGGCCCCACGCCGCCTTGCATGATGGCCTCTGACCTGGGAGGAGCCCGTATGCCACCGATTCGGACATTGCTGGCCCTGCCGGTGGCCGCCGCCCTGTTCGGTCTGCCCCCGGCCGACTCGTCGGCCCTCTCGATGCCGCCCACGGACGCGGTGCTGCCCCTGCTGGTGACCCAGGGCAGGGCCCCGGCCGCGGCCCTGCTCGCTCAGGAGGGCACCACCGCCCGCTATGCCGCCGACGGTTCGGGAATCGCCCGGTCGGACCACTTCCGCGCCGGCAGCATCACGAAGACGTTCATCGCGACGGTCGTGCTGCAACTGGCCGCCGAGCACCGGCTGTCACTGTCCGACACGGTGGAGCAGCACCTGCCCGGCCTGGTGCGGGGAGCCGGCAACGACGGTCGCGCGCTGACCCTGCGCTCCCTGCTCACCCACACCAGCGGCCTGCGTGACTTCACCAAGGTCACCGACGGGACCGCGCCCGTCACCCCCCGTCAGGCCCTGAACCTCGCTCTCACCCGCCCTCCGGCCGAACGCGGCCGCTTCTCCTACTCGAACACCAACTACGTCCTGCTCGGCCTGGCCATCGAGCGCGTCACCGGCCACTCGTACGCCACCGAGGCCGAGCGCCGCATCATCACTCCCCTGCGTCTGACGGGCACCTCCTTCCCCGGATCCCGCTCCTCGCTGCCCTCCCCGCACGGCCGCGCCTACGCCGCCGACGGAACCGATGTCACCGAACTCGACCCTCGGGTGGCCGGGGCCGCGGGCGAGTTGGTGACCACGCTCGCCGACCTCGACCGCTTCTACGGAGCCCTGCTCGGCGGTCGGCTGCTGCCCGCGCAGTGGCTGCGCGAGATGCTCGACACCCGTGCCGCACACGGCGCGTACGGCATGGGGCTTTTCCCTGAGAGGCTTCCGTGCGGCACGACGGTGTGGGGACACAACGGGCACATATCCGGCAGCTACGTGCGCACCGCAGCCACCGTCGACGGCCGGCGTGTCCTCACCTTCCGAGTGAACACGGACGCGATAGCCGATCCCGGTCTCGAACCCGCGGTGCTCGCGGCCGAGTTCTGCCCCCGCACCTCGTAGAACGACCGGGTCCCGAACGAAGATCCCGCTTCCCGACACTCGTTCGAGTGATGTCCCGGCAGGGCCTGGGGGACGCGGCGGGCCTGGGGGACGTGGCAGGCCTGGCGGACCCGACCGCACCCGGCACAGCCCGGCACAGCCCGGCCGCACCCGGCACAGCCCGGCCCTACCCGCCACAGCCCGGCCGCACCCGGCACAGCCCGGCTCAAGCCGGCCCGGCCGCACCCGCAGGATCACAACGGCACGATGTCCGGCGCCCCCAGCCGCGCCGCGTCCGCCGTCAGGTCGTCCGGCTGCCGCTGCGACTCCCGCTCGGCCTCCACCCGCTTCTGGTAGTGCTCGACCTCGCGCTCGATCTGGTCCTTGTCCCAGCCGAGCACGGGCGCCACCAACTCGGCGGCGTCACGTGCGCTGCGGGTGCCCCGGTCGAAGGTCTCGATCGAGATGCGCGTCCGCCGGGTCAGCACGTCGTCCAGATGCCGCGCCCCCTCATGGGAGGCGGCGTACACGATCTCGGCGCGCAGATAGTCGTCGGCCGCGACCAGGGGCTCGCCCAGCGACGGGTCCTCGGCAATGAGCTGGAGAAGCTCCTCGGTCATCGTCCCGTAGCGGTTCAGCAGATGCTCGACCCGCACCACATGCAGTCCGGTCCGGGCGGCGATCCGGGCCCGCGCGTTCCACAGCGCCCGGTAGCCCTCGGCACCGAGCAGCGGCACGTCCTCCGTGACACAGTCGGCGACCCGCATGTCGAGCCCGTGCACCGCCGCGTCCACCGCGTCCTTGGCCATGACCCGGTACGTCGTGTACTTGCCACCCGCCACGACGACCAGCCCGGGCACCGGATGCGCCACGGTGTGCTCGCGCGACAGCTTGCTGGTGGCGTCCGACTCACCCGCCAGCAGCGGTCGCAGTCCCGCGTACACACCCTGGACGTCGTCCCTGGTGAGCGGCACCGCAAGCACCGAGTTCACATGTTCCAGCAGGTAGTCGATGTCCGCGCTGGACGCGGCCGGGTGGGCCTTGTCGAGGTCCCAGTCGGTGTCCGTGGTGCCGACGATCCAGTGCCGGCCCCAGGGGATCACGAACAGCACGGACTTCTCCGTGCGCAGGATCAGCCCGGTCGTGGAGTGGATCCGGTCGCGCGGCACGACCAGGTGGATGCCCTTGGACGCCCGGACGTGGAACTGGCCCCGCTCCCCGACCATCGCCTGGGTGTCGTCCGTCCACACGCCGGTGGCGTTGACGATCTGTTTGGCCCGGATCTCGTACTCGCCGCCTCCTTCGACGTCCTGCACCTTCGCTCCGACGACCCGCTCGCCCTCGTGCAGGAAGCCCGTCACCCGCGCGCGGTTCGCGGCCTTGGCGCCGTAGGCCACCGCCGTACGCACCAGGTTCGTCACGTACCGGGCGTCGTCCATCTGGGCGTCGTAATACTGCAGCGCCCCGACCAGCGCGTCCTTCTTCAAGCAGGGGGCCACGCGCAGGGCGTGAGAACGCGTCAGGTGGCGGTGCATCGGCAGGCCCCGGCCGTGCCCCCGGGCCATGGACATGGCGTCGTAGATGGCGACGCCCGAACCCGCGTACAGCCGCTCCCAGCCCTTGTGCTGCAACGGGTACAGAAACGGCACGGGCTTCACCAGATGCGGGGCGAGCCGCTCCAGCAGCAGGCCACGCTCCTTCAGGGCCTCGCGGACGAGTGCGAAGTCGAGCATCTCCAGATAGCGCAGGCCGCCATGGATGAGCTTGCTGGACCGGCTGGAGGTGCCGGAAGCCCAGTCACGCGCCTCGACCAGACCCGTGGACAGGCCCCGGGTCACCGCGTCGAGCGCGGTGCCCGCACCGACCACGCCTGCACCCACGACCAGCACGTCCAACTCGCGCTCGGCCATAGATGCGAGTGACTCGGCGCGCTGCGCCGGTCCGAGTGTCGCTGTCCTCACCGCTGCCTCCCGCTCATCGGTCGCACCGGCCGCACCCGTCGGGCGTGGCCCCGTCCGTTTCCCCCTGCCCAGATTCTGACCGTGTTGCCCGACTTCAGCCACCACGGGCCCGGAGCCTGTGGACAACGCTCACGGAACACTCACCGAAACTCGGCCGAGCAATCCCGCATAACGGTCATATTTACTCCTAGTCTGACATTGCGCTCGCTCGTCCTGTCCACAGGGCTTGCGCACCTGTCTCACTTCGGCTATCGGGAAGGACGGCCGCCATGCCCGCAGATCTCGCCGTCATCGGACTCGGCCCGTACGGCCTGCCCCTGGCCCAGGCCGCCGTCGCCGCCGGCGTCCCCACCATCGGCTACCGGACCGGACCCGAGGCGGGCTCGCTCAGCCCCGCCGAGCAGCGCAGGATGCTCTCGGGGGGCTTCCGGCCGACCACCGACCCGGCCGAGCTGGGCAGGGTGCGAACGGCGGTCATCTGCGCGCCGACCCCTCCGGGAGCGGACGGCCGACTCGACCTGAGCCAGCTGGAGGCAGCCGCCCGCACCCTGGCCGCGCATCTGCGCTCGCACACCACAGTGATCCTGGAGTCACCTGTGTACCCAGGGGCGACAGAGGAATTCCTGCGTCCGCTCCTCGAAGAGGGCTCCGGCCTGCGCGCGGGCCGCGACTTCCACCTCGCGTACTCCCCCAGCCGCGTCGACCCCGGCAACCGCGACGTCACACCGGCCACCACCCCCAAGGTCATCGGCGGCCTGACCCCGGCCTGCACAGAGTCGGCCGCCGCCTTCTACGGGCGGCTGACCGACAAGGTGGTACGCGCGCGTGGACCCCGCGAGGCGGAGACCGTGCAGCTGCTGGAGACCAACTACCGGCACGTGAACATCGCCCTCGTCAACGAGATGGCCGTCCTCTGCAACGACCTCGGCGTCGACCTCTGGGACGTCGTCCGCTGCGCGGAGACCAAGCCGTTCGGCTTCCAGGCCTTCCGCCCGGGCCCCGGCGTGGGCGGCCACTCCGTCCCCCAGGACATGACCGCCGGCGGCGGCCGCGGGCTGCGCATGGTGGAACTGGCCCAGGAGGTCAACAACCGCATGCCGGGCTACGTCGTCCAGCGCGCCGCCACGCTCCTCAACGAACACGGCAAGTCGGCCCGGGGCGCACGCGTGCTCCTCCTCGGCATCACCTACAAGCCCGACCTCGCCGACCTCCAGGGCACCCCGGCCAGGGAGATCGCCCTGCGCCTGCGGGACCTGGGCGCGACGGTCAGCTACCACGACCCGTACGTCCCCACCTGGAGCGTCCTCGACCACCCCGTCCCGCGCGCGGACTCCCTCTACGAGGCCGCAGCCGACGCGGACCTGACCATCCTCCTCCAGCAGCACCGCACCTACGACCTCCAGGGCCTGTCGGTGAAGGCCCAGCTGCTGCTGGACACGCGCGGGGCGGCGCCCATGGGGGCAGCGCATCGGTTGTGAAGGGGGCGCGCGGGGTGCGTGAGCCCTGGGGACGGTCGCATGCGGCACGCGCCGCCGGTACCTTACGGAAACAGGTGGAGCCCACCGCAACGGGTACTGCGGCAGACTCCAGGATGGATCACGGAGTGTCCGCCCCTAGGTTTCGTGGGGGCGGCCGCTCATCATCCGCAACAAGGCGGAGCCCACCGCAGCGGTCACTGCGGCAGGCTCCAGGGTGGATCACGGAGTGTCCGCCCCCTTCCTCTGCCCTCCACGGGGCCGAACGGCCTGAAGTCACCCGTGCGGCCCCCCATCGACAACACGCGCCCCGTCAGAGCCACTTGGGCACGCAGAAGGGCCCGGCCACTCCCCCGAGTGACCAGGCCCTACTCAGTGTCCGAAAGGGCTACCGCCGGTGCTGCGAGTCCGCCACCGTCACCTCGACGCGCTGGAACTCCTTGAGCTCGCTGTAACCGGTCGTGGACATGGCGCGGCGCAGGGCGCCGAAGAGGTTCATGGAGCCGTCGGGAGTGTGGGACGGGCCGGTGAGGATCTCCTCCAGGGTGCCGACGGTGCCGAGGGCGACCTTCTTGCCGCGCGGCAGCTCCTCGTTCACCGCCTCCATGCCCCAGTGGTGGCCCTTGCCCGGGCCGTCGGTCGCGCGGGCCAGCGGGGAGCCCATCATCACCGAGTCCGCACCGCAGGCGATCGCCTTGGGCAGGTCGCCGGACCAGCCGACACCGCCGTCCGCGATCACGTGCACGTACCGGCCGCCCGACTCGTCCATGTAGTCGCGGCGCGCCGCGGCCACGTCGGCGACCGCCGTCGCCATCGGGACCTGGATGCCGAGCACGTTGCGCGTGGTGTGCGCGGCGCCGCCGCCGAAGCCGACGAGCACACCGGCCGCGCCGGTACGCATCAGGTGCAGGGCCGCCGTGTACGTGGCGCAGCCGCCGACGATCACCGGGACGTCCAGCTCGTAGATGAACTGCTTCAGGTTCAGCGGCTCGTGCGCGCCGGAGACGTGCTCCGCGGAGACCGTCGTACCGCGGATGACGAAGATGTCCACGCCCGCGTCCACGACCGCCTTGGAGAACTGGGCGGTGCGCTGCGGGGAGAGAGCGGCGGCGGTGACGACGCCGGAGTCGCGCACCTCCTTGATGCGCTGCCCGATCAGCTCCTCCTTGATGGGAGCCGCGTAGATCTCCTGCAGACGGCGGGTCGCGGTCTCCGAATCCAGCTCGGCGATCTCGTCGAGCAGCGGCTGCGGGTCCTCGTAGCGCGTCCACAGGCCCTCGAGGTTCAGCACGCCGAGGCCGCCGAGCTCGCCGATGCGGATCGCGGTGGCCGGGGAGACGACCGAGTCCATGGGGGCGGCCAGGAAGGGGAGCTCGAAGCGGTAGGCGTCGATCTGCCAGGCGATCGAGACCTCCTTCGGGTCCCGCGTACGGCGGCTGGGGACGACGGCGATGTCGTCGAAGGCGTACGCCCGGCGGCCGCGCTTGCCGCGCCCGATCTCGATCTCAGTCACGTCTGTGGCCTTTCCCTGATGCGTTGCAGCGTCTTCCAGTATCGCCGACGGGCACGACGAGGGCGGCCCCGGATGCTCCGGAGCCGCCCTCGGAAGGCGGGGCCGCTACTTGCTGCGGCTGTAGTTCGGTGCCTCGACCGTCATCTGGATGTCGTGCGGGTGGCTCTCCTTGAGGCCCGCGGAGGTGATCCGGACGAAGCGGCCCTTGGTCTCCATCTCCTCGATGGAGGCGGCGCCCACGTAGCCCATCGTCTGGCGCAGACCGCCGACGAGCTGGTGCAGGACGTTGGCCAGCGGGCCGCGGTAGGGCACCTGGCCCTCGATGCCCTCGGGCACGAGCTTGTCGTCGGAGCCGACCTCGGCCTGGAAGTAGCGGTCCTTGGAGTACGACTTGGCCTGGCCGCGGGACTGCATGGCGCCGAGCGAGCCCATGCCGCGGTACGACTTGAACTGCTTGCCGTTGATGAACTGCAGCTCGCCCGGGGACTCCTCACAGCCCGCGAGGAGGCTGCCGAGCATCACGGTGTCGGCACCGGCGGCCAGGGCCTTGCCGATGTCGCCGGAGTACTGCAGGCCGCCGTCGCCGATCAGCGGGATGCCCGCCGGACGGGCCGCGAGGGACGCCTCGTAGATGGCGGTGACCTGCGGGACGCCGATGCCGGCGACCACGCGGGTGGTGCAGATCGAGCCGGGGCCCACGCCCACCTTGATGCCGTCGACACCGGCGTCGATCAGCGCCTGCGCGCCGTCACGCGTGGCGACGTTGCCGCCGATCACGTCGACGCCCACGCTCGACTTGATCTTCGCCATCCAGCTGAGGGCGTTGCTGTTGTGGCCGTGCGAGGTGTCGACGACCAGGAAGTCCACACCGGCACCGGCGAGCGCCTGGGCGCGCTCCAGGGCCTCGGGGCTGGCGCCCACGGCCGCGCCGACGAGCAGCCGGCCCTCGGAGTCCTTCGCCGCGTTGGGGTACTGCTCGGCCTTGACGAAGTCCTTGACCGTGATCAGGCCCTTGAGGACGCCGGCGTCGTCGACCAGGGGAAGCTTCTCGATCTTGTGGCGGCGCAGCAGCTCCATGGCGTCCGCGCCGGAGATGCCGACCTTGCCGGTGACCAGAGGCATCGGGGTCATGACCTCGCGCACCTGACGCGTGCGGTCGGTCTCGAAGGCCATGTCGCGGTTGGTGACGATGCCGAGCAGCTTCTTGTTGCCGTCGGTGACCGGGACGCCGCTGATGCGGAACTTGGCGCACAGGGCGTCGGCCTCGGCCAGCGTCGCGTCGGGGTGCACCGTGATCGGGTCGGTGACCATGCCGGACTCGGAGCGCTTGACCAGGTCGACCTGGTTGACCTGGTCCTCGATGGAGAGGTTGCGGTGCAGCACGCCGACGCCGCCCTGGCGGGCCATCGCGATCGCCATGCGCGACTCGGTCACCTTGTCCATCGCCGCGGAGAGCAGCGGGATGTTCACCCGGACGTTGCGGGAGATGCGGGACGAGGTGTCGACCGCGTTGGGGAGCACCTCGGATGCACCCGGCAGCAGCAGCACGTCGTCGTAGGTCAGCCCGAGTGTCGCGAATTTTCCGGGCACTCCGTCGACGTTGGCAGTCATGACACCTTCCCCAAATGGCCTTGATCGGTGCGGATGTCCATGCTAACGGGAAGCGCGGCTGTCTCATTCCACGGTTCCGCTCGGCTCCGGGCTTCGTATGTTCGTACGGAAGCGGCGCACCGCCTGTTCAACTGAGGGGTCGTTCCAGCAGGGCTACTGCTCGGCCAGCGCCCGCAGCCGGCTCAGCGCCCTGTGCTGAGCCACCCGGACCGCACCGGGTGACATTCCCAACATCTGGCCGGTCTCCTCGGCCGTGAGTCCCACCGCGACCCGCAGAAGCAGCAGTTCCCGCTGGTTCTCGGGGAGGTTGGCCAGGAGTTTCTTGGCCCATTCCGCGTCGCTGCTGAGCAGGGCGCGCTCTTCCGGGCCCAGGGAGTCGTCGGGGCGCTCGGGCATCTCGTCGGAGGGGACGGCCGTCGAGCCGGGGTGGCGCATCGCCGCGCGCTGCAGGTCGGCGACCTTGTGGGCGGCGATGGCGAAGACGAACGCCTCGAAGGGGCGCCCGGTGTCCCGGTAGCGGGGCAGCGCGAGGAGCACCGCCACGCAGACCTCCTGCGCGAGGTCCTCCACGAAGTGCCGGGCGTCGCCCGGGAGGCGGGAAAGACGGGTGCGGCAGTAGCGCAGGGCCAGGGGGTGGACATGGGCGAGCAGGTCGTGCGTGGCCTGCTCGTCCCCGTCGACGGCGCGGTGGACGAGCGCACCGATCGGGCCCTGGGCATGGGCCGCCTCGTCGTCGCGCATCGGTCCATGGTGCCTTGCGGCCGCCGGGTCCGCGGCACCGCGCCCGTTGTTGTGCACCGAAGCGTTATGAGCAGGTGCGCCGGCACTCATCCCCTGCGCCCTCCCCTTCCGCTCGACCGACTCGTCCCCGAGGAACTCCACACCCTCAAGGATGCGGCATCCGCGGCGAAACGAGCAGCGGGCACCCTGCGGGCCCCCGGCCCACCCGCTCCCACCTGGCTTTCCGTGTCCTCACGACGACCGCTGGGACCTGCCGTTCGGATCAGCCCGAAGACGTGGGCCCTCGACTGCGCCCTCCCGAGCTCTCGACCTCGCCCGGGCCGGGACGGATCCCCGCCGACGCTGTCGTCGGCCGCCGGCTCCGGCACGCGCGGTTGCGGCTCCCGCGGGGGCATCCGCATGCCCCCGCTCTCCGGCCGGGGCCGGAGCCCCCGCCTCGGAACCGGCCCGATCCCAAGGACGGGCGTGATCCGAACAACAGGCCCTAGCGCACCAGGCCCCACCGGAAGCCGAGCGCCACGGCGTGGGCCCGGTCCGAGGCGCCGAGCTTCTTGAACAGGCGCCGGGCGTGGGTCTTGACGGTGTCCTCGGAGAGGAACAGCTCGCGGCCGATCTCGGCGTTCGAGCGGCCGTGGCTCATGCCTTCGAGGACCTGGATCTCACGCGCGGTGAGCGTGGGCGCGGCGCCCATCTCGGCCGAGCGCAGCCGGCGCGGGGCGAGCCGCCAGGTCGGGTCGGCCAGGGCCTGGGTCACCGTCGCGCGCAGTTCCGCGCGGGAGGCGTCCTTGTGCAGGTAGCCGCGGGCACCGGCGGCGACCGCGAGGGCCACGCCGTCCAGGTCCTCGGCGACGGTGAGCATGATGATGCGCGCACCGGGGTCGGCGGACAGCAGCCGCCGGACCGTCTCGACGCCGCCCAGTCCGGGCATGCGCACGTCCATCAGAATCAAGTCCGAGCGGTCGGCCCCCCAGCGGCGGAGGACTTCCTCGCCGTTGGCCGCCGTCGTCACGCGCTCTACGCCGGGCACGGTCGCCACCGCACGACGGAGCGCCTCTCGGGCAAGCGGGGAGTCGTCGCAGACGAGGACGGAAGTCATGACCGCCCTCCGCAGCTGATGCACGTCACCTTGAGCCTCCAGGCTGGTACGAAATCGTCACCTGTGCGGTCGACCGTCTCGGACGCGGGCCCGAGCACTTGTTCCTTCAACCGCCTCGCACTCTCAACGACGGTCACCCGAAAGAGTTACGGGGGCGGCTGCCCTCTTCGGCACTCTACGTGAGGGGGCGGACACGGTGCAGACATGCACCGCAGACCCTCGAACTTTCATCACAAGGTATGCCCCATTTAGACCCATTTCTTCCGCTTTGCCAGTGTCTGGAGCTAGATTCGCAATGAGTCATATTTTCATCTTCTTAGATCGTAGTTGTACGGTCTTACACACCGGATCCGCCCAGAACGGCTACAAGGGGTCACGTAATGGCAGATTTCTCCCGCCTTCCCGGACCGAACGCGGACCTGTGGGACTGGCAGCTGCTGGCTGCCTGTCGAGGGGTGGACAGCTCGCTCTTCTTCCATCCGGAGGGTGAGCGCGGTGCGGCGAGGAGCGCTCGTGAGAACTCGGCCAAAGAGGTCTGCATGAGGTGCCCGGTACGCGCGGAGTGCGCTGCTCACGCCCTGGCGGTGCGTGAGCCGTACGGCGTGTGGGGCGGGCTGACCGAGGACGAGCGCGAAGAGCTGATGGGGCGGGCGCGCAACCGGCTGGTGTCGGCGTCGGCACCGGGCGGGCACACCGCCTCTAACAACTGAAGGAACGTTTCTGCAAACGGGCACGCGCACGCGTGCCGTTGGTTTTTGACGCGGAGGGCCGCTACTGGCGGCGGGCGGCCCGGGCCAGCTGGTCGAGTGTCGCCGCCACGGCCGGGACCTGTGCGAGGTCGGGCAGGGTGAGCGCGACGATCTCCCGCCGCACCGCCGGTTCCAGCCGCACGGCGCGCACTCCCCGGGGCCGGACCGATTCGACGGCCAGCTGGGGAAGGACGGCCACGCCCAGGCCGGCCCCGACGAGGCCGACGACCGCCGGGTAGTCGTCGGTCGCGAAGTCGATGCGCGGGGTGAAGCCGGCCGCAGCGCACACCTCGACCAACTGTCCGCGGCAGCGCGGGCAGCCCGCGATCCACGGCTCCTCGGCGAGCTCGCCGATCGCGACGGACTGCGCGCCCGCGAGCCGGTGGCGCTCCGGCACGAGCGCGACGAGCCGGTCCGACAGCAGCGGTCGCACGACGAGGTCGTCCCACTCCTCCGCGCCGGCCGCCCCCTGGTAGCGGAAGGTGAGCGTCACGTCGCAGTCGCCCTCCCGCAGCAGGCCGACGGACGCGGGCGGCTCGGCCTCCTCCAGGAAGACGCGGGTGCCGGGGTGCGCCACGCGCAGTGCGGCGAGGGCCGTGGGGACGAGGGTGGAGCTGCCACTGGGGAAGGAGACGAGCCGGACCCGGCCCGCGCGCAGCCCGGCGATGGCGGCGACCTCCTCCTCCGCAGCCGTGAGCCCGGAGAGGATCCCGGCGGCGTGCCGCACCAGGGCCTCACCGGCCTGGGTCAGGCGCATCTCCCGTCCGGTGCGGATCAGCAGCGGCGTGCCGACGGAGGTTTCCAGGGCCTTCATCTGCTGACTGACGGCGGGCTGGGTGCAGCCCAGCTCGCGGCCCGCGGCGGAGAAGGATCCGGTGGTCGCGACGGCGCGCAGGACGCGGAGATGACGAGCTTCGATCACCCTTCAAGGATAAGTCACCCTTTGATGCCGATGCCCATAATGCTTAGATGCTTTGGGTGCCGGTCGCCTACCGTTCGGGTATGAGGCTTCTGTCAGTGAATCTGGGCCGTGCCGAGGCCGTGCCGTACACGGACAACCCCGAGGGCGTGACCGGGATCGACAAGCGGCCGGTGGACGGGCCGGTGCGGGTGTCCGCGCCCGGGCCCAAGGGCGTCGGCGGGAGCGGGCTGGCCGGGGACGCGGTGTGCAAGCTGGAGCACCACGGCGGCGACGACCAGGCGGTGTACGCCATGGCCCGCGAGGACATGGACGTGTGGGAGCGCGAGCTGGGCCGGACGCTGCCCGACGGGGCGTTCGGCGAGAACCTCACGACCCGCGGGCTGTCGCGTCGGCCCCGAGGTGGTGCTGGAGATCACCTCCGGGCGGATCCCGTGCCGTACGTTCCAGGGCCATCTGGACGAGAAGGGCTGGGTGAAGCGGTTCACGCAGCGAGGGGCGCCGGGGGCGTATCTGCGGGTGATCGAGCCCGGGGAGATCCGCGCGGGCGATGCTGTCGAGATCGTGCACCGGCCCGGCCACGACGTGACCGTGGCCCTGCAGTTCCGGGCGGTGACGACCGAGCGGTCGCTGCTGCCGCGTTTGGTGGCCGCGGGCGAGGCCCTGCACCCGGAGGTGCTGAGGGAGGCCCGTGAGTATCAGGAGAAGTACGGTGCCTGACGGCCGCTCACCACGCCCGTCTCCACCGACCCTTCACCACGGACGGCCCCAAGGGGAAGCGGATGCACTCAGTCCGGGTCACTAACCTTCTGCCATGACAACGGCTCTGATTACGGGATCGACGGCAGGCATCGGGGCCGCGTTCGCGCGGCGACTGGCGGCGGACGGGCACAACCTGGTGCTGGTGGCCCGCGACACCAAGCGGCTTCGGGAACAGGCGACCGAGCTGCACGACCGGCACGGCATCGAGGCGGAGGTGCTGACGGCCGACCTGGCCGAGGACAAGGGCATCGAGGCGGTGGCCGGACGGCTCGACGACCGCAAGAACCCCGTGGACCTGCTGATCAACAACGCCGGCTTCGGCAACAAGGGCCGCTATCTGGACGTCTCCATGGCGGACGAACTGCGGATGCTGAAGGTGCACTGCGAGGCGGTGCTGCGGCTGACGTCGGCGGCGACCGGGGCGATGCGCGAGCGGGGCCGCGGCGGCGTCGTCAACGTCGCGTCGGTGGCCGCCTTCGTCCCCCGGGGCACCTACGGCGCATCCAAGGCCTGGGTCGTGCAGTTCACCCAGGGCGCGGCGCGCGACCTGGCGGGCAGCGGCGTACGGCTGATGGCGCTGTGCCCGGGTTTCGTGCGCACCGAGTTCCACGACCGGGCCGGGATGGGCACCGACAACATCCCGGGCTGGATGTGGCTCGACGCGGACAAGCTGGTGGCGGCTGCGCTGCACGATCTGGCGCGCGGCAAGACGCTGTCCATTCCGGACCCGCGCTACAAGGCGCTGATGGGGGCGGCGAAGCTGGTGCCGCGGGGGATGCTCGGGGCGGTGTCGTCCAGGACGGGCCGGAAGTACGGGCCGCAGTAGGCGCACGCGGTCGGCCCGGCCGGCTCCTCCCCCGGCCGGGAGGCATCCGGGCCGGCCCCCTGGGACAATGAAGCTGTTCAGCCGGACCCAGGGGGGCCGGAGGCGAGGCCATGACGTTCGTACAGCTCATTGAATGCAGGACCAGCCGGCTCGACGAGATGAACCGGCTGATGGACCGGTGGGTCGAGCAGACCAAGGGGAAGCGGACCGCGTCGCACAGTGTGGTGGCGAAGGATCGGGACGACGCCTCGCACATCGTGGAGATCGTGGAGTTCCCGTCGTACGAGGAGGCGATGCGCAACTCCGGGCTGCCGGAGACGGACCGGATCTTCCAGGACATGGTGGCGCTCTGCGACGAGACGCCGACCTTCACGGACCTCGACGTGGTGCGGGACGAGCAGCTGTACGCGGCCACCGCGCGCAGGTTCTTCGAGCTCGCGCCCGGCCAGGGGCACGCGCCGCCGATGAACGACGTGTTCATCGAGGACTACCACGACCACGATCCCGCCAATGTGCAGGACCTCATCGGCCTGGACGCGGTCCGGCGCGAGGTGGAGGTGTGGCGGGGCGGGTTCGACTTCTCGTTCACCATCGAGGACCAGATGGCGCAGGGTGACCGGGTGTGCACCCGGTGGACCTTCCACGGACGCCACACCGGCGACTTCCTCGGGATCCCGCCGACCGGGCAGAAGGTCACCATGACCGGGACGACCATCCACCGCTGCACTCCGGACGGGAAGATCGCCGAGGGCTGGTGGCAGTACGACCGGCTGGGTCTGATGCAGCAGCTCGGGGCGCTGGAGCCTACGGAAATCTGACACTGCGGTCCCGGCGGCCCACGGCACGCGGGCGGCGCGCGGGCGGCCGACGGTGCCCGGACGCAGGCACCGAAGTCCTGCCGCCGGCGGAGCTGCCGCACCCAAGGGCGGCGGCCGGCGCTGATCGACGCCGTGTGGGCGGACGGCGACGAGGACCGGATCTGCACCCTCCAGGAGGACCGGGACTGCACCCTCCAGGAGGACCGGATCTGCACCCTCCAGTTCGACGGCACCACGCGCCGCGTGCACGTCACCGACCAGAACTTCCACTCGGCATCACCCAAGCCTGGCAGCGGCACCTCATCAGCACCGGCCCTGACGGGGACGGCGTCCTCGTGCCTAGTCGCCTCCGCCGCCGCCCCCTCCGTCACCACCACCGCCGCCGTCACCGCCGCCGTCACCGCCGCCCCCGTCCCCGCCGTCGCTGCCCCAACCGTCGCCGCCACCGGGTTCGTTGTCGTCGCGGTCCCTGCCGAGGTTGCTGAACCAGGGGCGCTCCCAGACGGCGTCGCCCGTGTCCCGGCGGGAGCTCATGGCGCGGAACCTGGCCAGGCCCGTCGTGTCGCCGAGGCCGAAGGACACCGCGACCGCGTGGGCCATGACGGCGTCCAGGGGGTCGGGGCTCTCGTGGTGCACGTCGGCCAGCGGCAGCAGCACCGACCCGGGCGGGGGGCCGGGCCACCGCGAGGGGCGGGTCAGCAGTGCGACCCGCTGGTCGTCGCGCAGCAGCCACGAACTCTCGGCGTTCTCGCGGCGCAGGGTCCAGAGCCGGTCCGGCAGGCGGATCTCGACCTTGCTCTTGGATTTGCGCACCTTCTTGCGCAGTTCGAGCCGGGCGGTGAGGTCGCCGACGTACATGACCAGGCCGTTGGCCCGGTCGGCACTGTCGGGACGGTAGCCATAGGGGGCTCGCAGGCGCACGGCGGGGGCGTGCGGGCCCCAGACGTCCACGCGTACCGAGCGCCGGTCCACGGCGACGGTCACCCGTCCCGCGGGGCCGGGCGCGTGGCGGCGCGCGATCCACAGCGGTACGCCCTCCGCCCGCGCCCGTGCGGCGAGGTCGGCCACGTGGTCCGGCCCGCCGCACCTGCGCACCGCCAGTTCGCCCAGCGCGCGGGCGAAGTCGGCGGCCTGACGGACCTTCAGGGGGGTGGTGGTGCCGGTCACACGGGTGACCGGGACGACGCCGGGGCCCTGCGACAACGCGCCCAGGGGGCGTTCGGCGCCCCCGCCGCCGAGCCAGCAGCCCCGCAGGAACGCTTCTGCCATGGCGGCGAGGTTCAGCTCGTCCAGCGGGGTCGTCCTGCCGCCCCTGCGCAGTCCGTCCTCGGTGAGCCGCACCGTCCGCGCCAGCGGGTTGCGGGACCGCTCCCCGTAGAGCACCTGGTTCATTCCTGCCCCCTCATGATCCGACTGCTCTGGGGGGTAGACCGTCGCCGGCCCCGGCGCGGTTCCCCGACCGGCGGAGTACGGCACACGGCGAAGGCCCGGCAGCCCCGTCTCCGGGGTGCCGGGCCTTCGCTCGGGCTCGGGCGAGCTGACGTCGTCAGCCCTCAGCCGTCATGCGTCATGCGTCAGTGCGCGTGGCCGTGGCTGTGACCACCGGCGGCCGGCTCCTCCTCTTCCTTCTTCTCGACGACCAGGGTCTCGGTCGTGAGGAGGAGGGAGGCGATGGAGGCGGCGTTCTCCAGGGCGGAACGGGTGACCTTGACCGGGTCGATGACGCCGGCCTTGACCAGGTCGCCGTACTCGCCGGTGGCGGCGTTGAAGCCCTGGCCCTTCTCGAGCTCGGCGACCTTGGAGGTGATGACGTAGCCCTCGAGGCCGGCGTTCTCGGCGATCCAGCGCAGCGGCTCGACGGCGGCCTTGCGGACGACCGCGACACCCGTGGCCTCGTCGCCGGTCTTGCCGAGGTTGCCCTCGAGGACCTTGACGGCGTGGACCAGCGCGGAGCCACCACCGGAGACGATGCCCTCCTCGACCGCGGCGCGGGTCGCGGAGATGGCGTCCTCCAGACGGTGCTTGCGCTCCTTGAGCTCGACCTCGGTGGCGGCACCCACGCGGATGACGCACACGCCGCCGGCCAGCTTCGCGAGGCGCTCCTGGAGCTTCTCACGGTCCCAGTCGGAGTCGGTGGACTCGATCTCGGCCTTGATCTGGGCGACGCGGCCCTGCACGTCGTCCTTGTTGCCGGCGCCGTCGACGACCGTGGTGTCGTCCTTGGTGACGGTGACGCGGCGGGCGGAGCCGAGGACGTCCAGACCGACCTGGTCGAGCTTGAGGCCGACCTCCTCGGAGACGACCGTGGCGCCGGTGAGGACGGCCAGGTCCTGCAGCATCGCCTTGCGGCGGTCGCCGAAGCCGGGGGCCTTCACGGCGACGGCGTTGAACGTGCCGCGGATCTTGTTCACGACGAGGGTCGACAGGGCCTCGCCCTCGACGTCCTCGGCGATGATCAGCAGCGGCTTGGAGGCGTTGGACTGGATGACCTTCTCCAGCAGCGGCAGGAGGTCCGCGATGGCGGAGATCTTGCCCTGCGTGATGAGGATGTACGGGTCGTCCAGGACGGCTTCCATGCGCTCCTGGTCCGTCACGAAGTACGGCGACAGGTAGCCCTTGTCGAAGGCCATGCCCTCGGTGAAGTCCAGCTCCAGGCCGAAGGTGTTGGACTCCTCGACGGTGATGACACCGTCCTTGCCGACCTTGTCCATCGCCTCGGCGATGAGCTCGCCGACCTGCTGGTCCTGGGCGGACAGCGCGGCGACGGCGGCGATGTCGGACTTCTCGTCGATCGGGCGGGCCGTGGCGAGCAGGTCCTCGGAAACGGCCGCGACGGCGGCGTCGATGCCCTTCTTCAGGGCGGCCGGGGAAGCACCGGCGGCGACGTTCTTCAGGCCCTCGCGCACGAGCGCCTGGGCGAGCACGGTCGCGGTGGTCGTACCGTCACCCGCGATGTCGTTGGTCTTGGTCGCCACCTCCTTGACCAGCTGGGCACCGAGGTTCTCGTACGGGTCCTCGACCTCGACCTCACGGGCGATGGTCACACCGTCGTTGGTGATGGTGGGAGCGCCGAACTTCTTGTCGATGACGACGTTGCGGCCCTTGGGGCCGATCGTCACCTTGACCGTGTCGGCAAGCTTGTTGACGCCGCGCTCGAGGGCGCGACGGGCGTCCTCGTCGAACTTCAGGATCTTCGCCATGGGAGCGTGAGCCCTCTTCCGGAATCTGGGATAACGGCACTGCGCCCCGGGCGCCCGGCTTGTTGTCGCTCGCGGGGGCCAGGGGCGCAGTTCAAAGCAATGTGCTTGGGGTGAATTACTTCTCGACGATCGCGAGCACGTCGCGGGCCGAGAGGACGAGGTACTCCTCGCCGTTGTACTTCACCTCGGTGCCGCCGTACTTGCTGTAGAGCACGACGTCGCCGACGGAGACGTCGAGCGGAAGACGGTTGCCGTCCTCGAAGCGGCCCGGGCCCACGGCCAGGACGACGCCCTCCTGGGGCTTCTCCTTGGCGGTGTCCGGGATGACCAGGCCAGAGGCGGTGGTCTGCTCGGCGTCGAGCGGCTGGACCACAATGCGGTCCTCGAGCGGCTTGATGGCAACCTTGGAGCTGGTGGTCGTCACGATCCGACCTCCCCCTTCGGAGATCTCACGGGGTTAACTGTCTGAGGTGGCGACCAGGTGGATCCGTCGTCGCGGGTGCCGGACCTGCCCGTCGCTGTGTTGGCACTCTCCTAGGGGGAGTGCCAGAGCCGAGACTATGACTGCGATTAGCACTCGGTCAAGCGGACTGCTAATTGCCCGCGGCGCGTCGGGCCGGTGTTTTCTCCAGGTGGTCCTCGAGCCGCCCCACCCGCAGCCCCCTCGCCTCGATCTCGCGCAGCAGTCGCACCGTCCGTTCGGCCAGGGCCGGCGGCCCCGTCCCGCCCGACGGCACCGAGACGATGTCGCCGGCCCGCAGGCCGGGCTCGCCTCGGGTGTACGTCAGTTCGCCGTCGGCGTTCAGGGCCGCGCGCCACAGGACGACCGCGGCGATGCCGCAGTCGGCGGCGGCACGCAGGGTCGTCGTGTCGTAGGTGCCGTAGGGCGGGCGGAAGAGGCGGGGGACGATGCCGAAGCGGGAGCGGAGTTTGTGCTGCTGGCCGCAGATCTCGGCGCGCTGGCCGGAGTAGGGCAGGCCGCGCAGGGCGGGGTGGTCGAGGGTGTGGTTCTGGATGGACGCGCCGACCGCGCGCAGCCGGGCGAAGTGGCCGTAGCCGGGTCCCACGACGCTGTCCGTGAGGAAGAGGCTGACCGGGAGCCGTTGTCGTCGGACGAGACGGACGAAGCGGGGGTCGCGTTCGGCGCCGTCGTCATAGGTGAGGAAGACGACGGGTTCGCGGGTGGCGACATGGTCCACGACGGGCGGCAGCCGATGCGTGTCGTTCACCCCGCGCGCCGGGTGCCGGGCCCGGCCGTCGGCGATGCCCTGCCGCTCACCCGCCACCCCGGAGCAGCCGGCCAGCAGGACCGCGCACAGCAGTACGGCGGCCTGGCGCCTCACAGGTAGTCCTCCAGCCGCCCGACCGCGTACCCCTGAGCCGTGACCTTGTTCAGGAAGCGGCGGATCATGTCGGCCATTGTGCCCTTCCACAGGTCACGACCCCGGAAGTGCGTGAGGACGATGTCACCCGGATGCAGCCTCCGGCCCCCGTCGCGGTACTCCCAGTGGTCGGCGAATACCTCCTCGTTCCACAGGGGCACGTACGCGATGCCGCAGGTCTTGGCGGCCCGCAGGGTCGCCCGGTCGTAGCTGCCGTAGGGCGGGCGGAAGAGGGTGGGGCGTTTGCCGAACCGCCTCTCCATGTAGCGCTGCATGCCGCAGATCTCGCGCTTCTGCGTCCGGTAGGACAGGCCCCGCAGGTTGGGGTGGTTGAGGGTGTGGTTGTGCAGGACCACGCCCCGGGACTGCATCTTCCGGAAGTAGCGGGTGTCGTTCCTGATCAGGTAGCCGCTGAGGAAGGCGCTGTACGGGACATCCAGGTCGCTCATCATCCGCAGGAACGCCGGGTCCTTCTCGGCGCCGTCGTCGATGGTGAGGAAGACGACCTTGTCCCGGGTGGGGACCCTGGTGAAGACGGGCGGGAGGTCCAGCTCCCGGTGGCCGTCCACCTCGAAACCCTTGCGGGTCCTCATCCTGGGCTTCTTCGCAGGGGCGGGCGGGGCGGCCGACGGGGTCCTGCGCAGACCCCAGCGGTGCGCGGCGGCGACCCGGGCGGCGTGCGCGGCGCGCAGCTTGGTGGCGTAGGAGTCGAGCGCGCGGGCCGGGGGTGCGTCGAGGGGCTGCTGGCCGCCGGCCGGGGTGACCTGGTCGCCGCCGTCCTGCGCGCAGCCGGAGGCGATGGCGGCGAGGACGAGCACGGCGAGGACGATCCGTACGCCGGCGGACGCCCGTCCCGGCGCCCAACTTTTGTCATTTTGTACGACTGCTCGCATGATGCCGGATCCTCGCAGCCCGCCCCGCCGGTCCCGCCCCGACACCGCCGCCGGGCGGCTCACCATCCACCGACTGGCCCACACGCGGGCGGGACCCGCGAGCGGCAGGCCCCGGACGGCGCCCGCATCGGAGGCCGCCGCCGGACCGGCCTCCGCGCCCTGCTTCCCGTGGCCGACAATGATCCGGTGAACGACCTCGCCCTCCTCCTCACCCCCGAAGGCCGCGCTCTCCTCGACGAGGTGCGGGACACCGATCCGGCGCAGGAGCTGGCCGTCGCGACCCGGCTGCGCCGCGCGCACCCCGCCGAGCTGGTGTCGGCGGCGCTGGGCCAGGCACGGCTGCGGCAGCGGGCGGTGGTGAAGTTCGGGGCCGAGGACGCGGGCCGGATGTTCTTCACGCCGAACGGCGTGGAGCAGTCGACCCGGGCGAGCGTGGCGGCCTACCGGGCCCGGCGCATGGCCGAGTCGGGCATCGCCTCGGTCGCCGACCTGTGCTGCGGCATCGGCGGTGACGCGATCGCGCTGGCCCGCGCCGGAATCCGGGTCCTGGCCGTGGACCGGGACCCGCAGACCGCCGCCGCGGCCCGGGCCAACGCCGACGCGCTGGACCTGGCCGGTCTCGTCGAGGTGCGCGAGGCGGACGTCACGGAGGTGGACACGGCCGGTTTTGACGCCGTCTTCGTGGACCCGGCCCGGCGCGGCGGACGCGGCCGGATCTTCGACCCCGAGGCCTACTCGCCTCCGCTGTCCTGGGCGGTCTCCGCCGCCCGGAGGGCCCCTCGCGCCGCCGCTCTGAAGATCGCCCCCGGCATCCCGCACGAGGCGGTCCCCGAGGATGCCGAGGCCGAGTGGATCTCCGACGGCGGGGACGTCAAGGAGGCGGTGCTGTGGTTCGGCACCGAGCCGGGGGCGGTCCGGGCGACCCTCCTGCCGGGCCCCCGCACCCTGTTGTCGCGCGGCCTGCCCGACCCGGACGTCCGCCCGCCCGGCCGCTACCTCTACGAGCCCGACGGCGCCGTCATCCGCGCCCACCTGGTCGCCGAGGTGGCCGACCAGGTCGACGGCGGCCTGCTCGACGCGACGATCGCGTACGTCACGGCCGACGCCCTGCGCCCGACCCCGTACGCCACGGCCTACGAGATCACCGACCACCTGCCCTTCAACGTCAAGAAGCTGAAGGCACTCCTGCGGGAGCGGCAGGTCGGCACGCTGACCGTGAAGAAACGGGGCTCGGCGGTCGAGCCGGAGGAGCTCCGCAGGAAGGTGAAGCCGCAGGGCCCGCACGCGGCGACGGTGTTCCTGACCCGGGTCGCGGGGGCACCGGCGATGCTCATCGGACACCCCGTGCGGGCGTAGCCGTCAGGGGTGCCCGTCGCTCATCGGGCGCCCGGGCACAGGGCACCCGGGCACAGCCGTCAGGCCTGCTCCGCCGCCCGCCTCAGCAGCAGTTCCCGCTCCCGTTCGTTCCGGGTCAGGGATGCCGCCCGCTCGAACTCCGCCCGGGCCTCCCGCGTACGGCCGAGGCGGGCGAGGAGGTCACCGCGGACGCTGGGCAGCAGGTGGTAGTCCCGCAGGGCGGGGTCTCCGGCCAGGGCGTCGACGAGGGTGAGGGCGGGGCCCGGGCCCTCGGACATCGAGACGGCCACCGCGCGGTTCAGCTCCACGACCGGGGACGGGGAGCGGGCGGCCAGGAGCCCGTAGAGGGTGGCGATGCGGGACCAGTCGGTCTCCTCGTAGGTGTACGCGTGCGCGTGGCAGGCGGCGATGGCCGCTTGCAGGGTGTACGGGCCGGGAGCGCCGGAGGAGGTGGCCTCGGCCCGGCCCAGCGCGGCGATGCCGCGGGCGACGAGCATGCGGTTCCAGCGGGAGCGGTTCTGGTCCCTCAGGAGGACCGGCTCGCCGGAGGGGCCCGTGCGGGCGGCCGTACGGGAGGCCTGGAGCTCCAGGAGCGCGGTGAGGCCGTGCACTTCGGGTTCCTTCGGCATCAGGGCCGAGAGCACCCGGGCCAGGCGCAGGGCGTCCTCGCACAGGGACGGGCGGAGCCAGTCGTCGCCGGCCGTGGCGGCGTACCCCTCGTTGAAGATCAGGTAGATGACGTCGAGGACCGAGCCGAGGCGGGCCTCGCGGTCGGCCCCGCGGGGCACCTCGAAGGCGATGTTCCGCGTCGCGAGGGTGCGTTTGGCGCGGACCACGCGCTGCGCGATCGTCGGCTCCGGGACCAGGAAGGCGCGGGCGATCTCGGCCGTGGTCAGGCCGCCGAGCAGACGCAGGGTGAGGGCGGTGCGGGCCTCGGTGGACAGCACCGGGTGGCAGGCGGTGAAGACCAGGCGCAGCAGGTCGTCGTCGATGTCGTCGGGGTCGGCGGGTTCGGCGGGCTCCTCCGGGGACGAGACGGCCGACAGGTCCCGGCCGATCTCCGCCAGCTTGCGGGCGTAGTTCTCCCGGCGCCGGACCAGGTCGACGGCACGACGGCGGGCGGTGGTCATGAGCCAGGCACCCGGGTTGTCGGGCACCCCCTCCCGCGGCCACTGCTCCAACGCCGCGACCAGGGCGTCCTGCGCGAGTTCCTCGGCGATGCCGACGTCCCGGACGATCCGGGTGACGCCGGCGATGATCCGGGGCGACTCCATACGGAAGACGGTCTCGATGGCCTCGGCCGTGCGGTCGGGCCGGGGCGCGGGGGGCTGGGCCGGGTCCGAGGCCGGGGGCGGGGTCGAAGTCAGCTCCGAATCCGCGTTCGGCTCCGAAGCCGGGGGCGGGGTCGAAGTCAGCTCCGAATCCGCGTTCGGCTCCGAGGCGGCCGGGGTGGGCTGCGGGGTCACAGCCCACCATCAGACACCCGTGATGCCGCCCGGCCAAGCGGAACCGGCGCGAGGGCCGGTCAGTCCTCGGCGATCTGCCGGACCTCGGCGGTGATCGTCCAGTAGTCCTCGTGCAGGGACAGGAACCGCTTGGTCCACTCGATCGCCTCGGCCTTGTCCTTGCACTGGCTGATCGAGTAACCGCCGATGACCTCCTTGGACTCGGTGAACGGCCCGTCGGTGACGGACAGCTGCCCGCCCTCCCAGGTCACCCGGCTGCCGTCCGAGGTCGGCGTGAGTCCGGCCGTGTCGAGCATGACCCCGGCCTTGGTGATCTCGTCCAGCAGCTTGCCCATCCGCTCCATGAGCTCGGGGCTCGGGCCCTCGGCGGGGGCGTTCTTCTCGTCGATGCGGATCAGGGTGAGAAAGCGCGGCATGGTGACTCCTCGGGGTCTGCGGAGCGGGGCTCTTCCCCGCTCTCACCCCTGCGTCGATCGGGGGACCGCCGGATCGACACGCTCGCCGGATTTCTTCGAAGATATTTTTCCGTGAGGCCTTTTCCCAGGTCAGCGCAGCGACTCCCACAGCTTCCCGGCCTCGGGTTCCTCGGCCACCACCCGGTTGGGATCCGTCGGCGCCTGCACCACGGGCATCATCACCGTCCGTACTCCGCTCGCCGAGAGGCCCTGCAGGCTCTGTCCGAGGCGGGTCAGTTCGGCTAGGGAGTCCAGGCCGGTGTCGGTGGTGAGGCCGGCGGTGACCGTGTCGGCGACGCGGTACAGCTTGGCCGGGTCGGTGAGCAGGTCCTGGGAGGCGATCTGCTCCAGCAGGGCCTTCACCAGCTTCTGCTGAAGGCCTATGCGGCCCAGGTCGCTGCCGTCTCCTATGCCGTGCCGGGTGCGGGCGAGCGCGAGGGCCTGGGTGCCGTCCAGGTGATGGGTGCCCGCCTTCAGCCGCAGATGGCTGTCCTCGTCGGCGATGTCCTCGTCCGTGGTGACGGTGACGCCGCCGAGCGCGTCGACCAGCCGGGCGAAGCCGGAGAAGTCGAGTTCGAGGTAGTGGTCCATGCGGACGTTCGTCATCGCCTCGACCGTCTTCACCGCACAGACCGGACCACCCACCTCGTACGCGCTGTTGAACATGGAGTGGTGGGCGACGTCCGTCGAGCCGCCGGAGGGGCGTGGGCAGGACGGGCGGGTGACCAGGGTGTCGCGCGGGATGCTCACCACCGTCGCGCTGGTCCGCCCTGCGTCGAGATGGACGACCATCGCCGTGTCGGAACGGGCGCCCGAGCTGTCGCCGCCGCCGAGCCTGCGGTTCTCCTTGCCGCTGCGCGAGTCCGAGCCCAGGACCAGGATGTTGAGGGCCCCGCTCGGCGCGGCCGGAGCCGAGGGCGACGGTGTGGTCACCGGCTTCGGCGGCCGGTTGTCGCCCAGCGCGCTGTCGATGTCGACGCCGGTGATGTTGTCGCTGAGGTGCCAGTAGGCCCAGCCGGCCGCTCCGGCGCCCAGCACCAGCGTCCCCGCCAAGGTGAGGCCGGCGATCCTCAACGCTCTGGACCGCCGGCCCGCTTCTGTGTCCTGGCCCCCGTGGTGTCCCGTCACGAGCAGGAACATAAGTCCGAATTATTACGGGCAGGGAGCTCGGGGCGGCCTTTCTTCGGAAATTCTCAGATTTAGGGAGCCGGGCTCACCCCAGCGCCACCACCGGCATCGGACGGCACGGAGCCGCAGCCGGGTGTGCTCAGTTTCGGGAGCGAGGGGGGAGGGGGCAGAGGGGAGGG
>NZ_JBVJSX010000002.1:719595-730270 GCF_055606225.1 Streptomyces sp. NPDC037100
GAAAGGAGCCAAAGCCGGGGGCACCCACTCCCCCCCCCCCCCCCCCCACGCCCCGCCAGTGCACCCCGGCGAAGCCGCCGTACACCGACGAACCGGCCTCTCCGAAAGTTTCGAATTTGCAGCCGATTGGCTTCGATGGAGGGCGGAAGTGTCCGGAACACCCCCCGCCGGTACGGCGCCTACGCTCCGCCGGTACTGCGCCTACCGCTGCGCCGGAGCCGCGGTACTGCTGCGCACCACCAGGCTGGTCGCCAGCTCCACTCGGGTCGCCGCCAACGCCCCTTCGTCCCGCCCGAGATCGAGGAGCAGCTTGGCCGCGGCCTCGGCCATCTCGGTCAGGGGCTGCCGTACGGTCGTCAGCGGCGGCCCGACCCAGGGCGCCACGGGCAGATCGTCGAACCCGACCACGCTCAGGTCCTCGGGGATGCGCAGCCCCAGCTCACGTGCGGCCTCGTACAGCCCGAGCGCCTGCAGGTCGTTCCCGGCGAACACCGCGGTCGGCCGGTCCGGGCGGCGCAGCAGCTCCAGGCCGAGCCGGTAGCCGGCCTCGTGGTGGAAGTCGCCGCTCGCGATCAGGGCGGGATCCACCGGCAGCCCCGCCGTCTCCAGCGCGGCGCGGTAGCCGTCGATCCGGGCCCGGCTGCACATCATCTGCGAGGGTCCGCTGATCGCGCCGATCCTGCGGTGCCCCAGCTCGACCAGATGCCGGGTGGCCGCGAGGCCGCCCTGCCAGTTGGTCGCGCCGATCGACGGCACGTCGGCGCCGGGGTCGCCGGCCGGGTCCATCACCACGAACGGGATGGACCGGCTGGTCAGCAGCGCCCGCTGCGACTCGTCGAGCCCGGACAGGACCAGGATCACGCCGTGCGGCCGGCGCGCGGCGACCTGGTCGGCCCAGGTCCGCCCGGGGGTGAGCCGCCCCGCGCTCTCGGACAGCACCACACTGAGGCCGGCGTCCCGGGCCACGTTCTCCACACCCCGGATGACCTCCATCGCCCAGGCGCTCTCCAGCTCGTGGAAGACCAGGTCGATCAAGGGCGAACGGGTCGCCTCGGCGCGGCGTCGCCGGTAGCCGTGGACGCGCAGCAAATCCTCGACGCGGGCCCGGGTGGCCGGGGCGACGTCCGCACGACCGTTGAGGACCTTCGAAACAGTCGGCGCCGACACACCGGCCTCACGGGCGATCTCGGCGAGCGTCGCGGTCTGCGCGGTGCGCCCCTGCGTCCGGTTCTGCGTCCGGCTTTCAACGGGCTCCGGGGATGTCATGGCGGCGATCGTAACCCTGCGGGCCCCCTTGACGAAGTCCTCGCACCGCCATAGGTTCCCGGAACATTCGAAGTTCAGAACGAAACATTCGTGAAACGTTCGTGAGAGGGCCGTCCCCCCGACAGGAGCTTCATGACCACCGCGCCCTGGCGTGACCCCGCGCTGCCCGCCGCCGCCCGCGTCGACGACCTGCTCTCCCGGATGACCCTGGAGGAGAAGACCGCCCAGCTGTACGGCGTGTGGGTGGGCGCCGCGACGGACGGCGACGGGGTCGCTCCGCACCAGCACGACATGACCGTCGAGACCTCGGACGAGGAATGGGACGAGCTGATCACCCACGGCCTGGGCCAGCTCACGCGCTCCTTCGGCACCGCCCCCGTCGACCCGGCGCTGGGCGCGCAGGCTCTGGCCCGCGCCCAGCGCCGTATCACCGAGGCCGGGCGCTTCGGCATCCCGGCGATCGCGCACGAGGAGTGCCTGGCCGGCTTCACCGCCTGGCAGGCCACGGCCTACCCGGTCCCGCTGGCCTGGGGCGCGACCTGGGATCCGCCGCTGGTCGAGGAGATGGCCCGGCGCATCGGCGACGACCTGCGCTCGGCCGGCGTCCATCAGGGCCTGGCGCCCGTGCTGGACGTCGTGCGCGATCCGCGCTGGGGCCGCGTGGAGGAGACGATCGGAGAGGACCCGTACCTGGTCGGCACAGTCGGCGCGGCCTATGTGCGGGGCCTGGAAGCGGCGGGGGTCGTCGCCACGCTCAAGCACTTCGCCGGGTACGCCTCCTCGGCCGGTGCCCGCAATCTCGCCCCGGTGCGGGCCGGCGTCCGCGAGTTCGCCGACGTCACCCTGCCGCCCTTCGAGATGGCCCTGCGCGAGGGCGGCGCCCGCTCGGTCATGGCCGCCTACACCGAGACGGACGGAGTCCCGGCCTCCGCGGACCCCGGGCTGCTGACCCGTCTCCTGCGCGAGGAGTGGGGCTTCACCGGCACGGTCGTCGCCGACTACTTCGGCATCGGCTTCCTCCAGACCCTGCACCGCGTCGCCGCGACCCCGGCCGGGGCGGCCCACGCGGCCCTCACCGCCGGCATCGACGTCGAACTGCCGACCGTCAAGTGCTACGGCCGGCCGCTGCTGGAGGCGGTCCGGTCGGGCGCGGTCCCCGAGGAGCTCGTGGACCGGGCGGCCCGTCGCGTCCTGCTCCAGAAGTGCGAACTTGGCCTGCTGGACGAGGACTGGACACCCGAGCCGGCCACCGCCATCAACCTCGACTCGACGGGCAACCGCATCCTCGCCCGCCGCCTGGCGGAGGAGTCGGTGGTCCTGCTCGACAACCCCGACGGCCTGCTCCCGCTGGCCCCCGACACCCGCATCGCGGTGGTCGGCCCCCGGGCGGCCGACGCCCTGGCCATGCTGGGCTGCTACTCCTTCCCGTCCCACGTCCTGCCCCACCACCCCGACGTGCCGGTCGGCATCGAGATCCCGACCGTCCTGGACGCCCTGCGCTCCGAACTCCCCGACGCCAAGGTGACGTTCGCGCAGGGCTGCGACGTGACGGACCCGGACACCGGGGGCTTCGAGGAGGCCATCGCCCGCACCGCCGAGGCGGACGTGTGCGTGGCGGTCCTCGGCGACCGGGCGGGCCTGTTCGGCCGCGGCACCTCGGGCGAGGGCTGCGACGTGACGGACCTCGGCCTGCCGGGCGCCCAGGGCGAACTGCTGGACGCGCTGGTCGCCACCGGCGTCCCCGTGGTGCTGGTGCTGCTGACCGGCCGCCCCTACGCGCTGGGCCGCTGGCACGGCCGCCTGGGCGCGGTCGTCCAGGCGTTCTTCCCGGGCGAGGAGGGCGGCCCGGCGGTCGCGGGCGTCCTGTCGGGCCGGGTCGATCCCTCCGGCCGCCTGCCCGTCAGCATCCCGCGGGTCCCGGGCGGGCAGCCCTGGACCTACCTCCAGCCGCCGCTGGGTCTCGCGGGCGAGGTCAGCAACCTCGACCCGACCCCGCTGTACGCCTTCGGCCACGGCCGCTCGTACACGGCGTTCGCTTGGGAGGACTGCTCGGCGACGGGACCGGCCGAGGTCGGCACGGACGGCTCCCACGACGTGTCGGTGACCGTCCGCAACACGGGCGAGCGCGAGGGAGCCGAGGTCGTACAGCTGTACCTGCACGACCCGGTGGCCTCGGTGACCCGCCCCGACGTCCGGCTGATCGGCTACCGGCGGGTGGAGCTGGCCCCGGGCGAGGCGGCCAGGGTCACGTTCCGCTTCCACGCGGACCTGTCGGCGTTCACCGACCGTTCGGGCCGACGGGTCGTGGAACCGGGCGCCCTGGAACTACGGCTGGCCGCCTCCAGCGCGGACGTCCGGCACACCGCGCACCTCACCCTCACGGGCCCGGTGCGGGCGCTCGGCACCGAGCGGCGGCTGCGCTGCGAGACGGAGGTGTCCCCGGTCCTCGGCTGACCGGCCCGGTCAGCCGACCGCCACCGACTCGAACCGCCAGCGATGCACCGCCCGGATGATCAACTCACCGTCCGGCTCGGGCAGTTCGGGGAGCTCGGCGTCGAAGGGCGCGTCCCACCAGGTGAGGACGAGAACCCGGTCCTGGGGCGCTCGGAAGGCCTCCCGGCGCAAAGGCTCACGGGGGAGCTCCTGGGCGCGCGCCCAGGCCAGCAAGTCCTCGCCCCGCCCCTCGGACGCCCGGGCCTCCCACATCAAGGCGACCGTCACGAGTACAGGTTCTCCTTGCTGACCTCGTGCACATGGTCGTGGTCGCCCGGGACGTGAGGCTCCGTCACCGGCAGCGAGGAGTCGGCCGACAGGTCCCAGCTCGACGCCGCCCGGCCCCGGGCGACCATCTCGGCGCCGAGGGCGGCGACCATCGCGCCGTTGTCCGTGCACAGCTTGGGCCGGGGCACGCGCAGCCGGATGCCGGCGGCCTCGCAGCGTTCCTGGGCGAGGACGCGCAGCCGGGAGTTGGCGGCCACACCGCCGCCGATCATCAGGTGGTCGACGCCCTCGTCCTTGCAGGCCCGGACGGCCTTGCGGGTCAGCACGTCGACGACCGCTTCCTGGAAGGACGCCGCCACGTCCCGCACCGGCACCTCCTCCCCCGCCGCCCGCTTGGCCTCGATCCAGCGCGCCACGGCGGTCTTCAGCCCCGAGAAGGAGAAGTCGTAGGCCGGATCGCGCGGGCCGGTCAGACCCCGGGGGAAGGTGATCGCATTCGGGTCGCCCTCCTTCGCGTACCGGTCGATGACCGGGCCGCCCGGGAAGCCGAGGTTCAGCACCCGGGCGATCTTGTCGAAGGCCTCGCCGGCCGCGTCGTCGATGGTGGCGCCCATCGGGCGGACGTCGGAGGTGATGTCCGAGGACAGCAGCAGCGAGGAGTGGCCGCCGGAGACCAGCAGGGCCATGGTCGGCTCGGGCAGCGCGCCGTGCTCCAGCTGGTCCACGCAGATGTGCGAGGCGAGGTGGTTCACGCCGTAGAGGGGCTTGCCGAGCGCGTAGGCGTAGGCCTTCGCCGCGGAGACGCCCACGAGGAGGGCACCGGCCAGGCCGGGACCGGCGGTGACGGCGATGCCGTCGAGGTCGCGGGCGGTGACGCCCGCCTCCTTCAGGGCGCGGTCGATGGTGGGGACCATCGCCTCCAGGTGGGCACGGCTCGCGACCTCCGGGACGACACCGCCGAAGCGGGCGTGCTCGTCGACGCTGGAGGCGACGGCGTCGGCCAGCAGGGTGGTGCCCCGGACGATGCCGACGCCGGTCTCGTCGCAGGAGGTCTCGATTCCCAGTACGAGGGGTTCGTCAGCCATTGATCTCGGTTCCTTGTACGGAGTTCTCGGGGGAGGTCAGGCGCATCACCAGGGCGTCCACGTTCCCGGGCTGGTAGTAGCCGCGCCGGAAACCGATGGGCTCGAAGCCGAAGCGCTCGTAGAGCTTCTGTGCGCGGACGTTGTCGACCCGGCACTCCAGCATCACCTCGGCGCACTCGAAGGTGGTGGCCGCCCGGAGCAGTTCGGCCAGCAGCCGTCCGCCGAGGCCGGTGCCCCACAGCTCGCGGGACACGGCGATGGTCTGGACGTCGGCCTGCTCACCGGTGGCGACCAGACCGGCGTAGCCGACGATCCGGGAGCCGGACTCGGCGACCACGTACCGCCGGTTGGCCTCGGGCCCGCGCGCGTGGGCGAGCTCGGACCAGAACATGCCCCGGGACCAGGCGTCCTCGGGGAACAGGTTCCGTTCCAGTTCCAGCACGGGGTCGATGTCCCACCAGCGCATCTCGCGCAGCGTGCACGTCACGGGTTCGGTCACTTGGGGGTGACCACCTTGTAGTTCTTGGGGACCTGGGCGTCGGGGCGGCGCAGGTACAGCGGCCGGGGCGCGGGGAGTTCCTCGCCGGCCGCCAGCTTCTCTGCGGCCAGCCGGGCGAGGGCGGCGGCGGAGACGTGCTCCGGCTCGTGCGCCTTGGGGAAGGTCTCCGGGTACAGCAGCGCACCGGCACCGACCGCGGGCAGCCCCGCGACCTGCTCGGCGATGTCGGCGGGCCGGTCCACGGCCGGGTCGGTCACCCGGGTGCGGGAGTCGGCGTAGCGGGCCCAGTACACCTCCTTGCGGCGGGCGTCGGTGGCGACGACGAACGGGCCCTCGAGGTCGGCGGTGTAGGCGAGGCCGTCCAGCGTGCACACGCCGTGCACGGGGACGCCGAGCGCGAGCCCGAAGGTGTCGGCGGTCATCAGGCCGACGCGCAGCCCGGTGTACGGTCCAGGACCGATCCCGGCGACGACCCCGGTGACGGCGTCGAGCCGCAGACCGGCCTCGGCGAGCACCCGGTCGATCGCCGGCAGCAGCAGTTCCCCGTGCCGCCGCGCGTCCACCTGACTGGACGAGGCGATGACATCGCGTCCGTCGTGCAGCGCGACGGTGACAGCGGGCGTGGCGGTATCCAGAGCGAGCAAGAGCACGCAAACAGCCTACGGCTCCGCGGGGCCCGGCACGGTCGCGCCTGTCGGGTCGTCACCTGCTGCTACCGTCACCTACCGTCACGACAGGGATGTACGACGTGAGGTGGACGCCGGTGGCAGCTAGCAGCTCGGGAATCGTGGCCGGGCTCACCGCCGCGGCCCTCGCGACGGTCGGCTGGCTCGCCCACCAGGCCGCCGAGACCGTCCCGGCCGGTCTGGGCAGGGCGGCCGGGGCGGGTGTCGCCCCGGCGGCCGGTACGTCGAAGGCGCCCCGGGTCAAGAAGGATCCCACCGCACTGCCCGGCGACTCCGGCAAGGGCGCCCGGGTCGTGTACTCACTGCGCGGCGACCGGGTGTGGCTGGTCGCCGCGGACGAGGCGATCAGCCGTACGTTCGAGGTCGACCCGAGCGCGGTGGACCCGGCTCCGGGCAGCTACTCGGTGACGTCCCGCTCCAACTCGGTCACCGGCTCCGACGGCGTCCCGGTCGAGCACGTGGTGCGCTTCGCCAGTGTGGACGGCGTGGTCATCGGCTTCAGCGCGGCCGTGAACGAGTCGGCCACCCCGGCCCCCGCCCCCGATCCGAAGGTCCGCACGGGCGGTATCCGCCAGTCCCGCGCGGACGGCGACGCGATGTGGACGTTCGCGACGATCGGCCGCACCGTCGTGGTGGTCCGCTAGGGCCGGTCGTCCGGAGCGGGACCGGAGACGGGCTCTATGCCGCCTCGCGATGCGCGGGGGCCCGATCGGCGAGCTCCGGCTCGGGAGCGCGCGGGGGCGTGGAGATCAAGGCCGCCGCCTCGCCGGCCGCCAGCAGGTCGCGCATGGACACCCCGGCGACCGCGAACCACTGCGGCTGCCCCTTGCTCTCTGTAGCCGACATGGACGCCTCCCGAAGGGCGGGCAACGTAGTTAGGTACACCTAACCACTGACTGGATACCATGTGACCACGCACAAGACGCCGGATGCAACATCTTGCCGACGTCTTGTCGGAACGTCCATCGAATGCCCGCACACCGGAACTCAGGCGGCGAGCACGCTCAGGTCCGCCGTGGCCCAGCGTTCCCCCACACCGGTGACCGTCATCTGCCGGACCTCGTCGGTCGTGTCGCCCACAGCACGGTGGATCACGACCTGGAGCCGGTCCTCGGTCAGCTCCTCGACCTTGCCCTCACCCCATTCCACGACGACCACGGACTCGGGCAGCGACACGTCGAGGTCGAGGTCCTCCATCTCGTCGAGACCGCCGGAGAGCCGGTAGGCGTCGACGTGGACCAGCGGCGGCCCGTCGCCCAGCGAGGGGTGCACCCGGGCGATCACGAACGTCGGCGAGGTGACGGCCCCGCGCACGCCGAGCCCCTCGCCCAGCCCACGGGTCAGCGTCGTCTTGCCCGCGCCGAGCTCCCCGCTGAGCATCACCAGGTCACCCGCGCGCAGCAGTTTCGCGAGCCGGCGGCCCAGCTCCCGCATCTGCTCGGGGGACGTGACGACGATCTGGACGGAACCGGGCTCAGCCGGGCTGTGCGGTGCTGGTGCTTCCATAGCCCTTCACGGTAGCCCCTGCGGGCACGGCACCCGTGCGGGTGAGCAGGTCGGCGAGGCGGTCGGTGACCACTTCCGGGTGTTCCAGCATCACCAGGTGCCCCGCGTCCGGCACCAGCACCAGCTCGGCGTCCGGCAGCAGATCGGCGATGGCCTCGCTGTGCTCACTCGGCGTGACCAGGTCCTGCACCCCGGCCAGCACGAGGACCGGCCGGTCGGCGAAGTGGGCGAGCGCCTCGGTCTTGTCGTGGTCGTTGAACGCCGGGTAGTACTCGGCGACCACGTCGATCGGTGTGCTCTCGATCATCCGCTCGGCGAACCGGGCGACGGCCGGGTCGACGTCCCGGGACGCGAAGGAGTACCTCTTGATGATCCCGGCGAACAGGTCCGCGGTCGCCCGGCGCCCCTTCTCCACCAGCTCGGCCCGCTGCCCTAGCGCCTTCAGCACCCCGGGCAGCACCCGCCGCACCACGTTGACCCCGGCGACGGGCAGGCCGTAGTTGACCTCGCCGAGCCGCCCCGACGACGTGCCCACGAAGGCGACCCCGACGACCCGCTCGCGGATCAGCTCCGGGTACTGGTCGGCCAGCGCCATCACCGTCATGCCGCCCATGGAGTGCCCGACGAGCACCAGCGGCCCCTCGGGTGCCGCCGCGTCTATGACGGCCTTCAGGTCCCGGCCCAGCTGCTCGATGGTGATCGGCTCGTCGTCCCGTGTCTGGGCCACGCCCCGCGCGGACCGGCCGTGGCTGCGCTGGTCCCAGTGCACGGTCCGTACGACGCCCCGCAGGGCCGCCCGCTGGAAGTGCCAGGAGTCCTGGCTGAGGCAGTAGCCGTGGCTGAACACGACGGTGACGGGAGCGGGTGACTTGCGGCCGAACAGCCGGCGGCGGCGCGGGCCGATGGCGGCGGGGGCGGCCTCCTCGTCGAGGTCGTCGACCTCGTAGTACAGCTCCGTGCCGTCGTCGGCGAACGCCTTGCCGGGCATGCCCCGCAGGGAGCCGTACGGTCCCGCCGAGTCCAGTGCGAGCCGGGCTTTCTGGCGCATGCCGCGGCCGACCGTCATCCGCTCCAGGGCGACACCGGCGGCCGCGCCCGCGGCCACCACGCCTATCGCCACGCCGGCGATACCGGTCGCCCGGCGCCAGCCTCCCGCCGCCCCCGCGGCGGAGGCCGCGACGGCCGCGGAGGCGACGTCCGCGACGACCTCCGCGCTGCTCTCGCTCACGTACCGCTCCTCTTCGCCGGGCTGCCGATCGGGTGACTCGCCGGGTCGGTGATGCCGATGTTGCCCTTGTGACTGCCGTTTCTCGCGTGACCCGGTTCTCTGTGCGAGTTACCCGTCCCGTTCCTCATTCACATAGACGCGAGGAACACGCGTTCCGATCCGGGTCACGATTTCGTAGGCGATGGTTCCGGCCGCCTGGGCCCAGTCCTCCGCGGTGGGCTCACCGCGGTCCCCGGGCCCGAAGAGGACCGCCCGGGTCCCGGCCGCGGGTTCGTCGCCCCCCAGGTCCACCACGAACTGGTCCATGGCGACCCGCCCGGCGATCGTGCGCCACTTGCCCTCGACCAGCACCGGGCCGGCCGAGGAGGCGTGTCGCGGGATGCCGTCCGCGTAGCCCAGCGGCACCAGGCCGAGGGTGGTCGCGCCGGGGGTCACGTACCGGTGGCCGTAGCTGACGCCGTGCCCGCCCGGTACGTGCTTGACCAGGGCCAGCGAGGCGGACAGCGTCATCACCGGGCGCAGCCCGAAGTCGGCGGGGGTGCCGAGTTCGGGGCTGGGCGAGATGCCGTAGGTGGCGATGCCGGTGCGGACCAGGTCGAAGTGGCTCTCGGGGAGCGTGAGGGTGGCCGGGGAGTTGGCGATGTGCCGGACCTCGGGCCGTACGCCCCGCCCCTCGGCGTGGGCGACCATGTCCCGGAACACGGCGAGCTGGGCGGCGATGGAGGGGTGCCCGGGCTCGTCGGCGCAGGCGAAGTGCGACCACAGCCCCGTGACGCGCAGCAGCCCCTCGGCCTCGGCCCGCAGCGCCGCGTCGACGAGCGCGGCCCAGTCGTCCCCGGGCTGGCACCCGTTGCGTCCGAGGCCGGTGTCGGCCTTCAGCTGCACCCGAGCGGGCCGGCCGGCTCCCCTGGCCGCCTCGACGACCTCGGCCAGGGCCCACATCCCGCTGACCGACACGTCCAGCTCGGCGTCGATCGCCTCCCGCCACGGTCCTCCGGGCGTCCACAGCCAGCACATGATGCGGCCCGGCAGCCCGGCGGCCCGCAGGGCGAGGGCCTCCTCGGGCGTGGCCGTGCCCAGCCAGCTCGCCCCGGCGGCGAGCGCCGCGCGGGCGCACGGCACGGCCCCGTGACCGTATGCCTCGGACTTCACCACGGCCATCACGGCCGCGCCCGGCGCATGGGCGCGCAGGGCCCGCACATTGGCCCGCAGGGCCGCCAGGTCGATCTCGGCGCGCGCCCGCAGGGGTGCGGTCGGGGCTGTTCTCTCGCTCATCGCGCCCAGTGTCTCAGAGGGCTCCGACGGCGGGTCGGCTACGTACCCCTGTGCGTCGCCCGCGGGGAGACCGCCGCGGCATCGGGCCGGCGGCGGTGTGCGGCGATCCGTACCGGGACCACGGCCCGGGCGGGTCGACCGGCGTCGGCCCGTGGTTCCCCTGCCGCCATCGGAGTGGTTTCCCCATGTGCTCGGGCCTTCACCCCAGCACATTCCGCCAAGCCTCCGGAACCGCCTCGGCCACATCGTGCGCCCCCACCGGCGCCCCGCCCGCCGCCAGCCGCCCGGCCAGCCCGTGCAGACACCGCCGGCCATCACCCCAGCACATTCCGCCAAGCCTCCGGAACCGCCTCGGCCACATCGTGCGCCCCCACCGGCGCCCCGCCCGCCGCCAGCCGCCCGGCCAGCC
>NZ_JBVJSX010000002.1:730370-1050120 GCF_055606225.1 Streptomyces sp. NPDC037100
CGTGCAGATACGCCCCGACACTCCCCGCATCCACCGCGGACAGCCCCGCCGCCAGCAGCGATCCGCCGAGTCCCGACAGCACGTCCCCGCTCCCGGCGGTGGCCAGCCACCCCGTCCCCGTGGGGTTCACCCGCACCGCGCCGCCTCCCGAGTCGGCCACCAGCGTCGTGGATCCCTTCAGCAGCACGGTCGCCCCGTACCGCCGGGCCAGCTCCCGGACCGCCGTCAGCCGGCTGCCCTCGACCTCCTCCCGGTCCACACCCAGCAGGGCCGCCGCCTCCCCCGCGTGCGGCGTCATGAGCGTCGGCGCGCGCCGCCCCCGCACGACGTCCGCGTCCGCCAGCCGCAGCCCGTCCGCGTCGATCAGCACCGGCACGTCCGCCGCCAGCACCTCCGCCACCGTCACGGCGTCGTCCCCGGCTCCCGGTCCGACGACCCACGCCTGCACCCGCCCGGCGTGCTTCGGCCCCTGGTCCGACACGAGCGTCTCGGGAAACCGCGCGATGACCGCGTCCCCGGCGGGCCCGACGTACCGCACGGCCCCGGCTCCTCCCCGCAGCGCCCCGGAGACGGCGAGCACGGCGGCCCCCGGGTACCGCGCCGACCCCGCGGCGATCCCGACCACACCCCGCCGGTACTTGTCGCTCTCCGCCCGCGGCACCGGCAGCAGCCGGGCCGCGTCCAGGTGCTGCAACGCCTCCAGTTCCGGCTCGGCGGGCAGCTCCAGCCCGATGTCCACCAGCCGCACCGACCCCGCGTACTCCCGCGCGGGGTCGATCAGGAGCCCCGGCTTGTGCGTCCCGAAGGTGACGGTCAGATCGGCCCGCACGGCGATGCCGTGCACCTCCCCGGTGTCGGCGTCGACACCGCTCGGCAGATCGACGGCGACCACGGCTCCCCGCGACCGCCCGGCGGCAGCGGCCAACGGCACCGCGTCCGGCCGCAGCCCGCCCTTCCCCCCGATCCCGACGATCCCGTCGAGGACGAGGTCCGCGTCCTCGACGAGCGCCTCGCCCTGACCGGCCCCCGCGACCCGCCCCCCGGCCCGCCGCAACGCCGCGAGCCCCGCCGCATGCACCCGCTCCGGCGCGAGCAGCACCGCGGTGACCCCGGCCCCCCGCCGGGCCAGCCGGGCCCCCGCGTACAGGGCGTCACCCCCGTTGTCGCCACTGCCGACCAGCAGCGCGACCCTGCTCCCGTACACCCGCCCGAGCAGGTCGGCGCAGGCCGCGGCGAGCCCGGCGGCGGCGCGTTGCATCAGCGCCCCCTCCGGCAGCCGCGCCATCAGCTCCCGTTCGGCGTTCCGGACCGTCTCCACGCTGTACGCAGTACGCATGCGGTCGAGTTTCCCGCAGGACCGCCGGGCCACTCCCCCTCACACGCACCTCCCGCACCTCCCCGCTCTGCGATCCGTGTCGCGTCCATTGACGCTTTACCGGCCCTTTGCCAGACTCCCGGCCGCGCAGAAAGCGCTTGCGCACCCCCCACATCCGACGAAACCGAGGCCCCCATGGGACGCAGAGCCGCATTACTCGCCGCCGTCGCCGCCACCGCCCTCCTCACCGCGGCCGGCACCCTGACCGCCCCCGCCACGGCCGTCCCCACGCGCGCGCTGGCCTGCGGAGACGGCTCCTACCAGGCCGAGGCCGTGCAGAGCGGCGGCACCTGGACCGCCCGGCGCGGCGGCAGCACGGTCTACACCGGCACCGACATGCGCGCGGCCGTCCAGGCCGCGGTCAACAGCCTCACCTCCGGGCGCACGACGAAGGAACGGGTCGTGGTCCGCGGCTCGGGTTCGGTCTCCGCGGGCTCGCGCATCTCCCTGCCGAGTTACACGATCCTCGACGTCTGCGGCACGATCGACGTCACCGGCAGCGGCTCGGGCGACCAGGCGCCGGTCTACTCGCGCGGCACCCGCGACGTCGAGGTCCAGAACCTCAGGCTCACCGGCACCCCGCTGTACGGCATCTTCCTGCGCAACGTCCAGAACGTGGTGCTCGGCCGGATCGACATGCGCCTCTCCCGCGGCCTGGGCGTCCGCATCGACAACCGCGGCGACACCAGCCAGTGGACGCGCAACGTCCGCATCGACGATGTCTACGTCTCCGGCGCGTCCAGCCACGCGGTCGAGACCTACGGCGTCGACGGTCTCACCATCGGCACGGTGACGGCCCGCAACGTAGGCGAGTCGGGTCTGCTGCTCAACCAGACCGTCAACGCCAGTGTCACGAAGGTGGACGCCGAGAACGCCGGCACGGGCACCGGTTACGCCGCCTTCCGCATGGCCAACCGCAACGGCCGGATCGGCAGCGGCTACCCCACCAACATCCGCGTCGGCGAGGTCGTCGCGCGCGGCGGCGGACGCGGCGTGTTCTGCGTCTCGGAGAGCGGCGGGGCCGTCATCGAGAAGGTGACGCTCTCCCGGACCGGCAACAACTCGGTCCTGATCGAGAACTGCTACAACGTCAGCCTCGCGGCCCGGAGCGGCACGATCACGGGCGGCGGCGAGCTGCGCCTGGCCGCCCGCTCGGAGTTCCCCAACAACAGGGACATCACCATCCAGAACCTGACGGTCACCGATGCGGCCATCAGGGAGAGCCCGTGCGGCGAGAACACGACGTTCCGCAACATCACGCGGGTGAACAGCAGCCAGTCGATCTGCTGACCCGGCACCCCGAAGCCCCCGTCCGCACAGGCGGGGCTTCGGGGCACAGCCGGACCCCCCGTCCGCACAGGCGGGGCTTCGGGGCACAGCCGGACCCCCCGTCCGCACGGGCGGGGCTTCGGGGCACAGCCGGACCCTCCGTCCGCACAGGCGGGGCTTCGGGGTGCAGCCGGACCCGTATTCCCCCCGGACCGCGCCCGGGCGTATGATCGAGCCGTGTTTTGAACTCGTTCAAAAAGGGGGACCGGCGAGACATGACCAGTTCGACGACATCCAGGCAAACAGACAGCCCCGCCACCGCCCTGGGCCCCACGGCCCTGGTCCTCGGCACCGTCTCGGCCGTGGGCACCTGGGCGTTCCTGTTCCCGTGGACGGTCCTGGCCGGAGCGCTCGCGATGACGTTCGGCGCGATGGGCCTCCACCACGCCCGCAGGGGCATGGGCCGGATGTGGCCGGCGGCGGCCGGTGCGACCCTGGGCGCGATCGGCTTCATCGGCACGGTCACGCTGATCTGGTCCCTGTCCTAGAGGTGCTCTCACCCCTCCGCGATGACCACCGCGGAGGCGACGCCCGCATCGTGACTCAGCGACACGTGCCAGCTCCGCACGCCGAGTTCGGCGGCCCGGGCGGCCACCGTCCCGGTCACCCGCAGCCAGGGCCGCCCGGTGTCCTCGACACACACCTCGGCGTCGGTCCACAGCAGCCCCGGCGGAGCACCGAGCGCCTTGGCCAACGCCTCCTTGGCCGCGAACCGCGCGGCGAGCGAGGCAGCCCCCCGCCGCTCCCCGCTGGGCAGCAGCAACTCCCGCTCCAGGAACAGCCGCCCGGCCAGCGCGGGCGTGCGCTCCAGTGAAGCCGCGAACCGCTCGATCTCGGCAACGTCGATGCCGACCCCGATGATGCTCATGGGCAGCACCCTACGGTGACGGGCCGGATCCGGCGCGAACGGCTCCCGGGCACCGCCCGGTCGACCCTGTGATCCTCAACTCTACGCCCCCGCTACAGAGTTCGCGCTGACCGCGATGTGCAAACGGCATCGCACCAAACGGGAGGACACCGTCCATGAAGTTCAAGTCGCTGGGGACCGCGGCCAGTGCCATAGCTCTCCTCGCCACGGCCCTCACCGGCACCGTCGCCACCGCCGGGACCGCCGCCGCGGCGACGCGGCCCGACTGCAGCAGCGCGCTGACCAACGTGAAGCCCAAGGCGACCGTCAACCTCCGCAGCCAGCCCAAGACGAGCTCGACCGCTCTCGGCACCTGGGGCAAGGGCCAGAAGGGCGGCATCTGCTTCGGCGGCAGCAAGCCCGTCACGGGCGGCAGCTACACGGCGTGCGGCAAGACGAGCAACAAGTGGTACTTCGGCGGCCCCAACAGCACCAGCGTGGAAGGCTGGGTCCCGGCGACCTGCCTGCCTGTCTGAGCCGTGCGCCTGACGGCCTGACCGGCTGATCCGAGGGGCGAAGGGCATCCGGCCCTTCGCCCCTTCCGCTCACTCCGGCTGCCCGCTCACTCCGGCTACCCGCTCACTCCGGCGGCCCGCTCACTCCACCGTCACCGACTTGGCGAGGTTCCGGGGCTGGTCCACCTCGTTGCCGCGGGCCGTCGCCAGCTCACAGGCGAACACCTGCAGCGGCACCGTCGCGACGAGCGGCTGCAGCAGGGTCGGCGTGGCGGGAATCCGGACCAGGTGATCCGCGTACGGCACGACCGCCTCGTCGCCCTCCTCCGCGATCACGATCGTCCGCGCGCCGCGCGCCCGGATCTCCTGGATGTTGGACACGATCTTGTCGTGCAGCACCGACCGGCCGCGCGGCGAGGGCACCACCACGACCACCGGCAGGTCCTCCTCGATCAGGGCGATCGGCCCGTGCTTCAGCTCCCCTGCCGCGAACCCCTCCGCGTGCATGTAGGCGAGTTCCTTGAGTTTCAGCGCGCCTTCGAGCGCCACCGGATAGCCCACGTGCCGCCCGAGGAACAGCACCGTCTTCTTGGACGCCAGCGTGCGTGCCAGCTCCCGCACCGGCTCCATCGTGCCCAGCACCTCCTCCACCGCACCGGCGATGGATGACAGGTCGCGGATCACCGCCCGGACCTCGTCGCCCCACTTCGTGCCGCGCACCTGGCCCAGGTACAGGGCGACCAGGTAGCACGCCACGAGCTGCGTCAGGAACGCCTTGGTCGAGGCGACGGCCACCTCCGGCCCGGCGTGCGTGTACAGCACCGCGTCCGACTCGCGTGGGATCGTCGAACCGTTGGTGTTGCAGATCGCCAGCACCCTGGAGCCCTGCTCACGGGCGTGCCGCAGCGCCATCAGCGTGTCCATGGTCTCGCCCGACTGGGAGATGGCGATCACCAGCGTCTGCGCGTCGAGGATGGGGTCCCGGTAGCGGAACTCGCTCGCCAGCTCCACCTCGCAGGGCAGCCGCGTCCAGTGCTCGATCGCGTACTTGGCGATCATCCCGGCGTGGAAGGCCGTACCGCAGGCGACGATGACGACCTTGTCGATCTCCCGCAGCGCCCCCTGCGGGATCCGCACCTCGTCCAGCGTCAGCGACCCGGAACCGTCGACCCGGCCCAGGAGCGTGTCGGCGACCGCCTTGGGCTGCTCGGCGATCTCCTTGAGCATGAAGTAGTCGTAGCCGCCCTTCTCCGCGGCCGACGCGTCCCAGTCGACGTGGTACGACCGTACGTCGGCCGGGCGTCCGTCGAAGCCCGTCACGGTCACGCCGTCCCGGCGCAGCTCCACCACCTGGTCCTGCCCGAGCTCGATCGCCGAGCGCGTGTGGGCGATGAACGCGGCGACGTCCGACGCGAGGAAGGCCTCGCCGTCCCCGACACCGACCACCAGCGGCGAGTTACGCCGCGCGCCCACGACCACGTCCGGCTCGTCGGCATGCACGGCGACCAGCGTGAAGGCGCCCTCCAGCCGCCGGCACACCAGCCGCATCGCCTCGGTGAGATCCGCGCAGGCGGAGAACTCCTCGGCGAGCAGGTGCGCCACCACCTCGGTGTCCGTCTCGGAGGACAGCTCGTGGCCGCGCTCCGCCAGCTCGGCCCGCAGCAGGGCGAAGTTCTCGATGATGCCGTTGTGCACCACCGCGACCCGTCCCGCGTTGTCGATGTGCGGGTGGGCGTTGGTGTCCGTCGGCCCGCCGTGCGTGGCCCAACGGGTGTGCCCGATGCCCGTCGCGCCGGTCGGCAGCGGTCTGCCGTCCAGTTCCTTCTCCAGGTTGAGCAGCTTGCCGGCCTTCTTCGCCGTCGCCAGCCCCCCGTCGGCCAGGACGGCGACGCCCGCCGAGTCGTATCCCCGGTACTCCAGCCGCTTCAGACCGGCCATGACCACATCGAGCGCCGACTGCGGCCCCACGTATCCCACGATTCCGCACATGAGCCGCAGCCTACGGGCCGACGCTCTCGGAAAACCCCTTCAGCGTGCCCGGATTCGGAAATAATGCAGCCTTCCGTGACCCGTGCGACGGGGCTCAGACCTTCGCCCGGTAAGCCCCCATGGCCAGCGGATAGAACACCAGCGCGATACCCGCCGCCCACACCAGCGACCACATCACCGGCTCCGCGACCGCCCCGCCCAGCAACAGCCCCCGGAACGCGTCCGACAGATGCGTCACCGGATTGACGTCACTCCACGCCTGGAGCCACCCGGGCATCGTGTCGACGACGACGAACGCGCTGCTGGTGAAGGTGATCGGGAAGATGATCGTGAAGGCGAACGCCTGGACCTTCTCGGCGTCGCCGGCCAGCATCCCGATCAGCACCGCGCCCCAGGACACGGCCGCGGCGAACACCACCACCAGCAGCGTGCCGAGCAGGAATCCGCCGAATCCGCCGGTGATGCGGAAGCCGAGCGCCAAGCCGAGGCCGATCATCAGCAGCAGCGCCCACAGGTGCTTCGCGAGGTCTGCGGTGATCCGGCCGATGAGCGGGGCGGAGCGGGCGATGGGCAGGCTGCGCAGCCGGTCGAAGACGCCCTTGGTGAGGTCGGTGTTGAGTGCCATCGCCGTGTACATCGTCATGAACAGGGTGTTCTGCACGATGATCCCGGGCAGCGCGTACTTCAGATAGGCATCGGGCGAGCCCGCCATCTGCCCGCCCAGCACGTAGGTGAACAGGAACACGAACATGATCGGCGTGATGCTGTAGTCGACCAGTTCGAGCGGGTTGTGCTTGACGGCGACCAGGCTCCGCCAGGCCATCGTGAGGGTCTGCCGCACCCCCGCCAGGGGCGGCACCCGGCCCGACGCGGTGACCGGTGCGGTGAGGCTGGTGGCGGTGGCGGTCATGACCGGCTCACCGCCTTCTCCATCCCGTCGTCGTCACGGACGGAATCGTCGTCGCGGACGGAATCGTCGTCATGGACGGAATCGTCGTCGCGGACGGAATCGTCGTCATGGACGGAATCGTCGTCGCGGACGGAATCGTCGTCGTCACGGACGGCCGCACCCCCGTCCTCCTCGGCCTCGCCCGGCTCCGCACGGTGGCCGGTCAGGGAGAGGAAGACCTCGTCGAGCGAGGAGCGGCGCAGGGCCAGCTCACCGACCGCGATGCCCTCACGGTCCAGCGCGCGCACCACGGCCGGCATCAGCTCGGGGTCCTTCACCGGGGCGGTGACCGTCTCGCCCTCGATCCGGGCCTGAGGCCCCGCGGCCCCGACCACCAGCGCGTGTGCCCGCGCGAGGTCCTGCCCGACGATCGGCCTGAGCTCCAGCACCTGGCCTCCGACCTGTGCCTTCAACTGGTCCGGCGTGCCCTCGGCGATCACGCGGCCCTTGTCGATCACCACGATGTCGTCGGCGAGGACATCGGCCTCGTTCAGATACTGCGTGGTCAGCAAGGCGGTAGCACCGTCCGCGACCAGGCCGCGCAGCATGTCCCACAGCTCACCGCGGCTGTGCGGATCGAGACCGGTGGTCGGCTCGTCGAGGAAGAGGATGCTGGGCCGGCCGACGAGGCTGGCCGCGAGATCCAGGCGTCTGCGCATGCCGCCCGAGAAGGTCTTCGCCGCCCGCCCGGCCGCGTGGGTCAGCTGGAACCGCTCCAGCAGTTCACCGGCCCGCGCCTTCGCCTCCCGCCTCGGCAGACCCAGCAGCCTGCCGATGAGCAGCAGGTTCTCCGTACCGGTCAGGTTCTCGTCGACCGCGGCATACTGCCCGGTCAGCCCGACGAGGGAGCGTACGACTCCGGCCTCCCGGACCACGTCGTGGCCGGCCACCCGGGCCCTGCCCCGGTCCGGGCGCAGCAGTGTCGCGAAGATCCGCACCGCGGTCGTCTTTCCCGCGCCGTTGGGGCCCAGCAGCCCGAGCACCGTGCCCCTGCGGGCCGCCAGGTCGACACCGGCCAGCGCCTCGGTCTCCTTGAACCGCTTGACCAGACCTTCCGCCTCTATCGCGTACGTCATGGATACCCCCAGGCGTTCGTGGACCCCGGACCGGGCCCACTTCTCCCACAACTGTGACGCACACCACTGACATTCCACCGGTATCGGATTTCTCCGGGAGGAAGTGGGGCGAAAGGCTCGGGTGACGGATCCCACCTCACCATCCGTTCGTACGCCCGTAACAATGGACTGTGATCTCTCCGGTCTCCTCGATGCCCCGGAGCGCCCACCGGCCCCGCCCGGAGGCGACTCCCTACGTCGACCTCACCCGAGCCGAGTGGAGCGCGCTGCGTGACAAGACGCCGCTTCCGCTGACGGCCGAGGAGGTCGAGAAGCTGCGCGGTCTCGGCGACGTGATCGACCTCGACGAGGTGCGGGACATCTACCTCCCGCTGTCCAGACTTCTCAACCTCTACGTCGGTGCCACCGACGGCCTCAGAGGGGCGCTGAACACGTTCCTGGGCGAGCAGGGCTCCCAGTCGGGCACCCCGTTCGTCATAGGGGTCGCCGGTTCGGTCGCCGTGGGCAAGTCGACGGTCGCCCGCCTCCTGCAGGCCCTGCTCTCGCGCTGGCCGGAGCACCCGCGCGTCGAGCTGGTCACCACCGACGGTTTCCTGCTGCCCACAAAGGATCTCCAGGCCCGCGGCCTGATGTCCCGCAAGGGCTTCCCGGAGTCCTACGACCGCCGGGCCCTGACCCGTTTCGTCGCCGACATCAAGGCCGGCAAGAACGAGGTCACCGCGCCCGTCTACTCCCACCTGATCTACGACATCGTCCCCGACAAGAGGCTCACGGTCCGCCGCCCCGACATCCTGATCGTCGAGGGCCTGAACGTCCTCCAGCCGGCCCTGCCCGGCAAGGACGGCCGCACCCGCGTCGGTCTCGCCGACTACTTCGACTTCAGCGTGTACGTCGACGCCCGCGTCGAGGACATCGAGACCTGGTACCTCAACCGCTTCCGCAAGCTGCGCGCGACCGCCTTCCAGAACCCGTCCTCGTACTTCCGCAAATACACCCAGGTCTCGGAGGAGGAGGCCCTGGACTACGCCCGGACGATGTGGCGCACGATCAACCGGCCCAACCTGGTGGAGAACATCGCGCCCACCCGCGGCCGCGCCGCCCTCGTCGTGCGCAAGGGCCCGGACCACAAGGTGCAGCGGCTGAGTCTGCGCAAGCTGTGACGCCCGGGGGAAAGACCGGTTAGATGGGCGCCATGCTCCATCTGCGTCTGATCACACCGGCCGCCAGAACCGACGAGGTGGTCCTGCTGATCGAGAAGACGGTCGGCACCACCCACCTCGTCGTACTGCCGGGCGCCGCCCGCGACCCCGCCGGAGACGTGGTGATGTGCGACGTGGCCCGCGAGGCGGGCGACGAACTCGTCACCGGGCTGCGGGAACTGGGCATCGACACCACCGGTTCCATCGCCGTCGAGTCCATCGACCTGTCCCTGTCCGAGCGGGCCGACAAGGCGGAGGCGGATGCGCCGGGCGAGGGGTCCGACGCGGTCCTGTGGGAGCACCTGTCCGACGCGACGCACGAGGAGTCCACCCTCTCCGTCACGTACCTGGCCTTCATCACGCTCGCCACGATGATCGCGGCCTGCGGCGTGGTCCTGGACAACTCGATTCTGATCGTCGGAGCCATGGCGGTGGGCCCGGAGTTCGGCCCCCTCGCGGGAATCAGCACCTCGATGGTCCGCCGCCAGCCGCGCCTCGCCGCGCGCTCGCTCATCGCCCTGCTGGTGGGCTTCGCGGCGGCGATGGCGGTGACGGTCGCCTTCAGTCTCTTCATGGACGCCATCGGCCTCTTCACCGAGGCCCAGCTGGAGGCCGACCGCCCCAACACCGGCTTCATCTACGCCCCCGACCGGCTGTCCTTCGTCGTGGCGGTCCTGGCCGGCATCGCCGGCACCCTCTCCCTGACCTCGGCCAAATCGGGCGCCCTGGTGGGCGTGGCCATCTCGGTGACCACGATCCCGGCCGCGGCGAACGCCGCCGTGGCGCTGAGCTACGGCGACACGAAACAGACGTGGGGCTCCACGGAGCAGCTCCTGCTGAACCTGCTGGGCATCATCCTCGCGGGCACCCTGACACTGGCGGCCCAGAGATGGCTCTGGTCCAGGCAGCCCAAGAACACGCCCTAGGGGCAGCGCCCCCAGGGGCGCGGGGAACTGCGCGACGAGCCACGGACAACCTGCGGCTCACCGACGACCGCAGTCCCCACCCCCTGCCCGTTCACTAACCGAGCGCGGACTTCACCGCATCGGCAAGCCGCCCGGCCACGGACCGGGCCTGCTCGATGTCGGCCGCCTCCACCATCACCCGGACCAACGGCTCGGTCCCGGAGGGCCGCAGCAGCACGCGCCCGGTCGCCCCGAGCTCCCGCTCCGCGTCCGAAACCGCCACCGACAGCTCCGCGGACGTCGCCACCCGCGTCCGGTCGACGTCGGGCACATTGATCAGCACCTGCGGCAGCCGGTCCATGACGGCGGCGAGCTCGCGCAGCGTACGCCCGCTCTGCGCCACCCGAGCCGCCAGCAGCAGCCCGGTCAGCGTCCCGTCGCCGGTCGTCGCGTGGTCGAGGATGATCACGTGCCCGGACTGCTCGCCGCCGAGGGCGAACCCGTGCTCCTTCATCTCCTCGAGCACGTACCGGTCACCGACGCCGGTCTGCACCAGCCGGATGCCCTCGCGCTCCATGGCGAGCTTGAAGCCGAGGTTGGACATCACCGTGGCGACGACCGTCTCGGACCGCAGCGCGGAGCGCTCCCGCATCGCCAGCGCGAGCACGGCGAGGATCTGGTCCCCGTCCACCTCCGCACCGGTGTGGTCGACGGCGAGGCAGCGGTCGGCGTCGCCGTCGTGCGCGATACCGAGATCGGCTCCGTGCTCGACGACGGCGGCCTTGATCTTGTCCAGGTGAGTCGAGCCGCACCCGTCGTTGATGTTGAGCCCGTCGGGCTCGGCCCCGATGGTGACGACCTCGGCACCGGCCTGCTGGAACGCCTCGGGCGAGACCCGGGCGGCGGCGCCGTGCGCCTCGTCCAGGACGACCTTCAGCCCGTCGAGCCGGTTCGGCAGGGCACCCAGCAGATGCGCGACGTACCGGTCGGAGCCCTCTTCGTAGGCGCGTACGCGGCCCACGCCGGACCCGGTCGGCCGGTCCCACGGGGCACCGGTGCGGTGCTCCTCGTAGACGGACTCGATGCGGTCCTCCAGCTCGTCGGCGAGCTTGTGCCCGCCGCGGGCGAAGAACTTGATGCCGTTGTCCGGCATGGCGTTGTGGCTGGCGGAGAGCATCACACCGAGGTCGGCGCCGAGCTCCCCGGTCAGGTACGCCACGGCGGGCGTCGGCAGCATGCCGACCCGCAGGACGTCCACGCCGGCGCTGGCGAGGCCCGCGACCACGGCGGCTTCCAGGAACTCCCCGGACGCACGGGGGTCACGCCCGACCACGGCCTTCGGCCGGTGTCCCTCGAACGTGCCCGCCTCGGCCAGTACGTGTGCCGCGGCCACGGAGAGGCCCAGGGCCATTTCCGCCGTCAGATCCGCGTTGGCGACACCGCGCACGCCGTCCGTGCCGAAGAGTCGTCCCACAGTGGTGTCCTCCGAATTGCTGAAGAGAATGCGGCTCACATCCCCGAGTACACCCCCTGAGACTGTCCGGGGGCTGTAGGGGTTGTGTAAACGAAACCGCCCCGGCAGCACAACCGTGCCGCCGGGGCGATCGTTGCGAAGCCAGTCGCCAGGACGGGCGTCGCGTTTAGCGCTTGCTGTACTGCGGAGCCTTGCGGGCCTTCTTCAGACCGGCCTTCTTGCGCTCGACCGCACGGTCGTCGCGCTTGAGGAAGCCGGCCTTCTTCAGCGGGCCGCGGTTGTTGTCGACGTCCGCCTCGTTCAGCGCACGGGCGACACCGAGACGGAGCGCACCGGCCTGACCGGAGACACCGCCGCCGGAGATGCGGGCGACGACGTCGTAGCGGTCGTCGAGCTCGAGCACCTTGAAGGGCTCGTTGACTTCCTGCTGGTGCACCTTGTTCGGGAAGTAGTCCTCGAGGGTGCGACCGTTGATCTTCCACTTGCCGGTGCCCGGGACGATCCGGACGCGGGCGATGGCGTTCTTGCGACGGCCCAGGCCGGCGGCCGGCTGGGGCTCGCCGAAGCGGGAGGCCATGGACTCCGAGGTGTACTCGCCCTCGACGGGGACCTCGGACTCGGTGGTGTAGCTGTCGATGTCGATCTCTTCGAGCGGCTGCTCGGCAGTGGTCTCGGCCACGATGCTCCTCAGATTCTCTTCAGTCTTAGGGGGTGGCCGGACTTACTGCGCGACCTGGGTGATCTCGAACGGCTGCGGCTGCTGCGCGCCGTGCGGGTGCTGGTCACCCTTGTAGACCTTCAGCTTCGAGAGCATCTGACGGCCCAGCGTGTTCTTGGGGAGCATGCCCTTGACGGCCTTCTCGATGGCCTTCTCGGGGTTCTTGTCGAGCAGCTCGTCGTAACGGACGGAGCGCAGACCACCCGGGTAGCCGGAGTGGCGGTACGCCATCTTCTGGGTCCGCTTGTTGCCGGACAGGTGCACCTTGTCCGCGTTGATGATGATGACGAAGTCACCAGCGTCGACGTGGGGGGCATAGATCGGCTTGTGCTTGCCCCGGAGGAGCGTCGCGGCAGTGGTGGCGAGACGACCCAGGACAACGTCCTGAGCGTCGATGACGTGCCACTGGCGCGTCACATCGCCGGGCTTGGGGCTGTACGTACGCACGGTTCGTAGCCTTCGCTTCGAGTGAATGGTCCATAACTGGTCACCGAAACGATCACGACAGCCTGGACCGCACTGCGGCGACGCATACCGCGTACGTGGGGTCGCTGGTCATCGGCCCGGTGGACCGGTGTAAGGGCCCGTCCCGTGAGAATGAGCAAGCCAATACACAACGAACAAGCAGAATACCGGGGCACACCACAAGGGTCAAAACGCGGTATCACCGCAGCCGCTCGGTCACCGCAAGGTACAGGGCGGCACACAGCGTGACAACCCTGCGCACCGTCCGCCGTCGCGGCCGCCGTACATACGGAAACACCGACGAGACGACCGCGTCCACGGCGACCGCGGCGCACCACCGCAGCACGGACCCGCCTGCGCGCGGACGACGGACCGCCCCCAGCGCCCCCACCACGACCGACGGCCACACCCCGGCCGCGAGGGCCGGCCAGAACGGCAGACACCCCAGCAGCACCACGGTCGGCAGCAGTCGCCCCAACCACCCGCAGATGTCGCTTTTGCCCGTGCGCATAGGAGGAACGCTAGGGGTTCGGGAGCCCAACCGGGCGGACCAGCACACCCCTTGTCCCGTCTAAGATGCGCCCCATGAGCTTTGGGCAGGGGGGACCTCAGTCCCAGTGGGATCCCTGGAAACCGCAGTCGCAGCAGCCCTGGAACAGCGGGGGCGGCCAGTCTCCGGACTGGGCAGCGCTCGCTGAGGCCTCCGAGGCCCGCAACAAGCGACGACGGGTCCTGCTGATCGGCGGCGGCGCGTTCGCCACGGTGGCGATCGGCACCGCCGTCGCGGTGGCCGTCGTCTCGGCGGGCGGCGACAACCAGGGCACCCCGGCCTCGCTGCCCTCGTCCGACATCCCGAGCCAGTCCGCCTCGGCCCCGTCCTTCGCCCCGACCAGCGCCCCGCCGCCGCTGGACCCGAAGGACTTCATCGCCAGCGCGAAGAAGGACAAGGCCCCGCTCAGCCCGGACACTCTCTTCCCGGGCACCCAGCTCACCATGGGCGAGACGGTCTACAAGAAGGGCCCCACGGCGGACACGAGGAACTGCGCCTCGCCGGCCGGCGGCACCCTCCCCAAGATCCTCACCGGGAACGACTGCACCCGTCTGATGCGGGTGACCTACGTCAAGGACGGCATCGCGGTGACGATCGGCGTGGCCGTCTTCGACACCGAGGCACAGGCCGCCAAGGCAAGGAGCCAGAGCACCAAGAAGAGCTTCATCAAGTCGCTCTCCGGCGGCGGCGTGAAGCCCTTCTGCGAGTCCGGCTTCTGCCGCACGACCAGCAACTCCTACGGCCGCTACGCCTACTTCGGCATCACCGGCTTCACCAGCGGCAAGGACGTGACGCCCAAGGACACCGCGGTCTACCGCACCGGGGACGACCTGGCCCAGTTCACGTTCAACCAGATCCGCCGCCGCGGCGAGGCCCAGGCCTCGGCCGCGGCCGACGAGTGAGCCGACGTCAGCAGCATCCGGCCGACGGCAGCGACCGCTTGTTCCGCGCCTCCTTGCTGCGCGCGGCGAGCAGTTCGTCGGCCGGGTAGCCGACCTCCTCCAGCGTCAGCCCGTGCGGCCGTACGACGTGCACCGCCGAGTCCCGTACACCGGCCGCCAGCACTTTCCCCGGCCAGTCGGCCGGACGGTGCCCGTCGCCCACGAACAGCAGCGCCCCGATGAGCGAGCGCACCATGTTGTGGCAGAAGGCGTCGGCCCGCACGGTGGCCGTGATGATCCCGTCGTCACCGCGCACCAGGCTCAGCTCCTGGAGCGTGCGGATGGTGGTGGCGCCCTCGCGCTTCTTGCAGTAGGCGGCGAAGTCGTGCTCGCCCAGCAGCCCCCGGGCGGCCTCGTTCATGGCCGCGACGTCGAGGGGCCAGTCGTGCCACAGCACATGGCTGCGCAGCAGCGGGTCGACGCCCCCGGGGTTGTCGGTGACCCGGTAGGCGTACCGCCTCCAGACCGCCGAGAAACGGGCGTTGAAGCCGCTGGGCGCCTCCCTGAGGGCCCAGACCCGTACGTCCCGGGGCAGCCGGCCGGCCAGCCGCTTCAGCAGCTTCTGGTGGTGCTCGGCCCACACCTCACGCGGCAGATCCACATGCGCGACCTGCCCCCGCGCGTGCACCCCGGCATCGGTACGCCCCGCGACGGTCAGCTCGTACGTCTCACGCGACCGCGTCACGGTCCGCAGGGCGTCCTCGATCTCCCCCTGTACGGTCCGCCGCCCCCCGGCCTGCTTGGCCCATCCGGAGAACTCACTCCCGTCGTACGACAGATCGAGCCGGACCCGGACGTGGCCGGCCTCTACTTCGTCACTCACCCCAGGATCCTCTCACCAACACAAAGGCGGGCCCGCCCCCTGAAAAAGGGAACGGACCCGCCAACACGCCCTTCAGGGGCGCGGGGAACTGCGCGAACAGCCACGACGAACCGCAAGCCGCCTGCGGACAGCCCCCGGCAGAACGCTTACGCGTCCTTGGACTCCTCGGCGTCCTCGGCCTTGGTCGTGTCGACCTGAGCCTCAGTGGCCTCGGCGTCCTTCGCGGCGCGCTTCGTCGCGGCCTCGGCCTCGCCCGTCGCCTCCTGCGCCACCGTCAGCGCCTCGACCAGCTCGATGACGGCCATGGGCGCGTTGTCGCCACGGCGGTTACCGATCTTGGTGATGCGGGTGTAGCCACCCGGACGGTTCTCGTAGCGCGGGCCGATCTCGGTGAAGAGCGTGTGCACGATGCTCTTGTCCGTGATGACCTGGAGCACCTGACGGCGGTTGTGAAGGTCGCCCTTCTTCGCCTTGGTGACCAGACGCTCGGCGTACGGCCGCAGCTTGCGGGCCTTCGCCTCGGTGGTGGTGATACGACCGTGCTCGAAGAGCGACTTCGCGAGGTTCGCGAGGAGGAGCTTCTCGTGCGCGGCGCTGCCGCCCATACGGGCACCCTTGGTGGGCTTCGGCATGGTGTTTCTCCTAGGTGTCTGCCCCGGCCGTATCAGGTACCGGGGTCAGTATCCGAGCGAGCGGTTGCCCGTCGGAGATCCGGACGGAGCCCCGAAGGGGCCCGCCCGGAAGGGGCGCGGGGCGGCGTCGATATGCGACTCCGTCGCGTGGGCGCGACAAGCCACAGCGCACCCGCACCCGAGTACGGACCGTAAAAGCCCGAGCTCTTAGTACTGCTCGGTCTCGACGAACCCGGCGTCCGCGTCGTCGTCCGCACCGAAGGCGTCCGCGGCGGCGGTCGGGTCGAATCCGGGCGGGCTGTCCTTCAGGGCCAGGCCCATGCCGGCCAGCTTCGCCTTGACCTCGTCGATCGACTTCGCACCGAAGTTGCGGATGTCGAGCAGGTCCGCCTCGGAACGGGCGACGAGCTCACCCACGGAGTGGATGCCCTCGCGCTTGAGGCAGTTGTACGACCGAACGGTGAGCTCCAGCTCCTCGATCGGCAGCGCCAGATCGGCGGCCAGGGCGGCGTCCGTCGGGGACGGGCCCATGTCGATGCCCTCGGCGTCGATGTTGAGCTCGCGGGCCAGACCGAACAGCTCGACCAGGGTCTTGCCGGCCGACGCCATGGCGTCACGCGGGCGCATGGCCTGCTTGGTCTCGACGTCGACGATCAGCTTGTCGAAGTCGGTCCGCTGCTCGACACGCGTGGCCTCGACCTTGTACGTGACCTTCAGCACCGGCGAGTAGATCGAGTCGACCGGGATCCGGCCGATCTCCTGGCCGACCTGCTTGTTCTGCACGGCGGAGACGTAACCGCGGCCACGCTCGACCGTGAGCTCCATCTCCAGCTTGCCTTTGCCGTTGAGCGTGGCCAGGACCAGGTCGGGGTTGTGCACCTCGACACCGGCCGGGGGCGCGATGTCGGCAGCGGTGACCAGACCCGGACCCTGCTTGCGCAGGTACATCACGACCGGCTCGTCGTGCTCCGAGGAGACGACCAGCTGCTTGATGTTGAGGATCAGGTCGGTGACGTCCTCCTTGACGCCCGGCACGGTGGTGAACTCGTGCAGGACACCGTCGATGCGGATGCTGGTGACAGCGGCACCGGGGATCGACGACAGGAGGGTGCGGCGCAGGGAGTTGCCGAGGGTGTAACCGAAGCCCGGCTCCAGCGGCTCGATCACGAACCGGGAGCGGAACTCGTCGACGACCTCTTCGGTCAAAGACGGACGCTGAGCAATCAGCATGTGTGGATCAGATCCTTCTTTCGTGGACGCCCGCTATTTGACGCCCGACGGAAACCGCACCGGGAAAAGCGCGGGTACTGCAAGGGTACGGGCGATACGGCCCTTTTACGGAGCCGTACCGCCCGGAACCACGGTCTGCGTGCAGCAGCCTCGCGTCAGACGCGGCGGCGCTTCGGCGGACGGCAGCCGTTGTGCGGGGTCGGGGTGACGTCCTGGATGGAGCCGACCTCGAGGCCCGTGGCCTGCAGGGAGCGGATCGCGGTCTCACGACCGGAACCCGGGCCCTTCACGAACACGTCGACCTTGCGCATGCCGTGCTCCTGGGCGCGGCGGGCAGCCGACTCGGCGGCCATCTGCGCGGCGAACGGCGTGGACTTCCGGGAGCCCTTGAAGCCGACGTGGCCGGCGGAGGCCCAGGAGATCACGTTGCCGGACGGGTCCGTGATCGAGACGATCGTGTTGTTGAACGTGCTCTTGATGTGCGCGTGGCCGTGAGCGACGTTCTTCTTTTCCTTGCGGCGCACCTTCTTGGCAGCGCCCTGACGACCCTTGGGGGGCATCTATAACTCCTACGGGAGGTGGTCGGTCCTACAGCGAAGACCGTGGACAGGCGTCCGCTGTGGACTACTTCTTGCCCGGCTTCTTCTTGCCGGCGATGGCGCGACGCGGTCCCTTGCGGGTACGAGCGTTGGTGCTGGTGCGCTGACCGCGGACGGGCAGACCACGACGGTGACGCAGACCCTGGTAGGTACCGATCTCGACCTTGCGGCGGATGTCGGCCTGGATCTCGCGACGGAGGTCACCCTCGGTCTTGATGTTGTTGTCGACGTACTCGCGGATCGCGACCAGCTGCTCCTCGGAGAGGTCACGAACACGGGTGTTCGGGTCCACGCCGGTGGCGGCCAGCGTCTGCTGGGAGAGGGTCCGGCCGATGCCGAACACGTAGGTGAGGGCGATCTCCACGCGCTTTTCGCGCGGGATGTCAACACCGGAAACGCGTGCCATTCAATGGCTCCAGTTACTTGTCGGAGGTCTTCCGCAGAACCGACTCCCAGCCGCCGTACCAGGTACGAACTGGGTCCCCAGCCTCCGAACCGGGGGTGTCAGGCGAACGCTCGTTCCCCTGGGTCCTGCGTATGAACAAATTCAGCTTGCGTCGCGCGAAACCCTGCGATGAATGCAGAGGGATCGGTCGTGCGTCAGCCCTGGCGCTGCTTGTGGCGCGGGTTGTCGCAGATGACCATGACCCGGCCGTGACGGCGGATCACCCTGCACTTGTCGCAGATCTTCTTGACGCTCGGCTTGACCTTCATGTTGAGGTTCTCCGGGTCAGTGCCGGCAGTCCCACCGCACGCGGCGGCGGGACACAGGCAAGATCTACTTGTAGCGGTAGACGATCCGGCCACGCGTCAGGTCGTACGGAGACAGCTCCACCACGACCCGGTCGTCAGGGAGGATGCGGATGTAGTGCATGCGCATCTTGCCGCTGATGTGTGCCAGGACCTGGTGGCCGTTCTGGAGCTCGACCTTGAACATGGCGTTCGGAAGAGACTCGACGACAGTGCCCTCGATCTCGATGGCACCTTGCTTCTTGGCCACGCTTCGCCCTTCGAATCGACTACCTTGATCGACTCTGTGCGGGGCGCATGCAGGCATGCGGGTACACAAGAGCCGACGAGTCAGTCTACGACAGGGCCCTCAGAAACACGAATCGAGAGAGTCTGCCCCGGCGGGCAGCCCTTTAAGCGCCCCCGAAGGGGCGCGGGGAACTGCGCGAGAAGCCCCCACGCACCCGCAGCAGCCACCGGGCGGGACCACCCACCCGGCAAGGCGCTCAGCCCAGCGGATCAGGCGCGGCGACGATCCCCAGCTCGGCGAGCTTCGCCTTCCCCCCGTCGGGAGACGTGAGCACCAGCGGCCCCTCCTCCGTCAGAGCGACAGAGTGCTCCCAGTGCGAGGACCACGTACCGTCCGTCGTGATGACGGTCCAGTCGTCCTCGAGGACCTCCGTCTTCGGCGTCCCCAGGGACACCATCGGCTCGATCGCGAGGCAGAAGCCGGGCACCAGCTTCGGGCCCTTGCCGCGCCGCCGGTCGACGTAGTTCAGCAGGTGCGGGTCCATGTGCATCTCGGTGCCGATGCCGTGGCCGCCGTAGTCCTCGATGATCCCGTACTTGCCGCCGCCGGGCTTGGGCTGGCGGCGGATGTACGTCTCGATGGCCCGGGAGACGTCGACCAGGCGGTTGCCCTGCTTCATGGCGGCGATGCCGGCCCACATCGACTCCTCGGTCACCCGGGAGAGCTCCACGAGCTCCGGAGCGTGACCGGAGCCCACGAAGGCCGTGAAGGCCGCGTCGCCGTGCCAGCCGTCGATGATGGCGCCGCAGTCGATGGAGATGACGTCCCCGTCCTTGAGGACGACGTCGTCGGACGGGATGCCGTGGACGACGACCTCGTTCACGGACGTGCAGATCGTCGCCGGGAAGCCGCCGTAGCCGAGGAAGTTCGGCTTGGCGTTGTGCTCGGCGAGCACCTTGCGGGCGACCTGGTCCAGATCCTTCGTCGTGGCCCCGGGTACGGCGGCCTCACGGGTCGCCGCGTGAATGGCGGCGACGACCAGTCCCGCCTCACGCATCTTGGCGATCTGCTCGGGGCTCTTGATCTGCACCATGGGGGCTACGGCCTTTCTGGACCTTCGGCGACGACGAACGCCTTCAACGATACGGGGCCGGGCGACCGGCCCCACCCACACAGCAGCCGCGGCACCCCGAGGGGAACCGCGGCCGTAGCTGCGTACGGACGGCTACTTGCCGTCCTCGCCACGCTTCAGCGCCTCCATGGCGCGGGTCGTGACGTCCTCCACCTTGCCGAGCGCGGAGATCGTGACCACCAGGCCCTGGGCCTTGTAGTAGTCGATGATCGGCTCGGTCTGGGTGTGGTAGACCTCCAGCCGCGTGCGGACTGTCTCCTCGGAGTCGTCGTCCCGCTGGTACAGCTCGCCACCGCAGACGTCGCAGACGCCGTCCTTGGCCGGCTGCTTGTACGTCACGTGGAAGACGTGCGCGGAGTCGTTGCGGCAGATGCGCCGGCCGGCGATCCGCTTGACGACCTCGTCCTCGGGGACCTCCAGGTCCAGCACCGCGTCGAGCTGCATGGTCTCGGTCTCGAGGAGCTCGTCGAGCGCCTCGGCCTGGGAGACGTTGCGGGGGAAGCCGTCCAGCAGGAAACCGTTCTCGGCGTCCGGCTGCTCCATGCGGTCCTTCGCCATCGCGATGGTGACCTCGTCGGGCACGAGGTTGCCCGCGTCCATGTAGGACTTCGCCAGTTTGCCGAGTTCCGTCTGCCGGCTGATGTTGGCCCGGAACAGGTCGCCCGTGGAGATGTGCGGGATCGACAGGTTCTTGGCCAGGAACGCGGCCTGCGTTCCCTTACCGGCGCCCGGCGGCCCGACGAGGACGATACGCATCAGCGGAGGAACCCTTCGTAATTGCGCTGCTGGAGCTGGCTCTCGATCTGCTTCACGGTCTCGAGACCGACACCCACGATGATCAGGATGCTGGTCCCGCCGAACGGGAAGTTCTGGTTTGCCCCGAAACCTGCCAACGCCATCGTCGGCACGAGAGCGATCAGTCCCAAGTACAGCGAACCCGGCCAGGTGATCCGGTTGAGTACGTAGCTCAGGTACTCAGCGGTCGGTCGGCCAGCCCGGATGCCCGGGATGAAGCCACCATACTTCTTCATGTTGTCGGCGACTTCCTCGGGGTTGAAGGAGATCGCCACGTAGAAGAACGCGAAGAAAACGATCAGCAGGAAGTACGTAACGATGTAGTACGGGTGGTCGCCCTTCACGAAGTGTTGCTCGATCCAGGTCTTCCAGCCCGAAGTGCCTCCCGCGAACTGAGCGATCAGCGCCGGGATGTAGAGCAGCGACGAGGCGAAGATGACGGGGATCACACCCGCCTGGTTCACCTTGAGCGGGATGTAGGTGGACGTACCGCCGTAGGAACGACGGCCGATCATGCGCTTGGCGTACTGGACCGGGATGCGGCGCTGGGCCTGCTCGACGAAGACCACCAGGCCGACCATGGCGAAGCCGACCAGGATGACCGTGCCGAACTCGATCCAGCCGCCGGCCAGGGAGCCCTCCTGCTTGATGGCCCACAGGGCGGACGGGAAGGTGGCGGCGATCGAGATGAACATCAGGATCGACATGCCGTTGCCGATGCCGCGGTCGGTGATGAGCTCACCGAGCCACATGACGGCGGCCGTACCGGCGGTCATGGTGATGACCATGGTGATGGTGACGAAGATCGACTGGTCCGGGACGATCTGGCTCGCCACCGGGCAGCCACTGAAGAGAGCGCCGCTGCGGGCGGTGGCGACGAGGCCGGTGCCCTGGAGGATGGCGAGGGCGATCGTCAGGTAACGGGTGTACTGCGTGATCTTCGCCGTACCGGCCTGGCCCTCCTTCTTCAGGGCTTCCAGGCGCGGGATCACCACGGTCAGCAGCTGCAGAATGATGCTCGCCGTGATGTACGGCATGATGCCCAGCGCGAAGATCGTGATCTGCAGCAGCGCGCCACCGCTGAACATGTTGACCAGGCCGAAGATCCCCTGGTTGGCCTGGGCGTTGTCGATACAGGTCTGGACGTTCCGGTAGTCGACGCCGGGGATCGGGACGTGCGTACCGACCCGGTAGACCACGATGATGCCGAGCGTGAAGAGCAGCTTCTTGCGCAGGTCGGGCGTCTTGAACGCCCGGGCGAACGCGGTGAGCACGGTGCCTCCTGCGACCCCCGCGCAACTGCGTCAAGGGTGACGTCTTGAGAGTCCAATAGAACAACGACATGGATAACGGTCAACTGCCGCTCAGAGTGCCCGAAGTGAAGCACCCTGTGAAAAGTGGGCAGTGCAGGCCACCTTACCGGCGAGACTGCCGCCCTAGGAACGACCGACCGGGGATACCCCATATGTGGGGTATCCCCGGTCGGGATCGCTCAGGTCATCGAGACGCCTGTGGTGTTCAGACGAGCTCGGTGACAGAACCGCCGGCGGCGGTGATCTTCTCCTTGGCGGAGCCGGAGACGGCGTCGACCGTCACCTGCAGCGCCACGGAGATCTCGCCCTGGCCGAGGACCTTGACGAGGCTGTTCTTGCGAACGGCACCCTTGGCCACCAGACCCTCGACGGTGACCTCGCCACCCTCGGGGTAGAGCGCGGCCAGCTTGTCGAGGTTCACGACCTGGAACTCGGTCTTGAACGGGTTCTTGAAGCCCTTCAGCTTCGGGAGACGCATGTGGAGGGGCATCTGGCCACCCTCGAAGCGCTCCGGAACCTGGTAACGGGCCTTCGTGCCCTTGGTACCACGACCGGCCGTCTTACCCTTCGACGCCTCACCACGACCCACACGGGTCTTGGCGGTCTTGGCGCCCGGGGCGGGACGGAGGTTGTGGATCTTGAGCGGGTTGTTCTCCGCCATGATCAGTCGACCTCCTCGACCGTCACGAGGTGGCGGACGGTGTGCACCATGCCGCGGAACTCGGGGCGGTCCTCCTTGACGACCTGCGTGTTGATGCCCTTGAGACCAAGGGAACGCAGGGTGTCACGGTGGTTCTGCTTGCTGCCGATGTAGGACTTGACCTGCGTAATCTTGAGCTGCGCCATGATTACGCACCCGCCCCGGCACGCGCACGGAGAAGAGCCGCGGGGGCGACGTCCTCGAGGGGCAGACCACGGCGGGCCGCGATCTCCTCGGGACGCTGCAGACCCTTCAGGGCCTCCACGGTCGCGTGCACGATGTTGATCGCGTTGTCGGAGCCGAGCGACTTCGACAGCACGTCGTGGATACCGGCGCACTCGAGCACGGCACGCACCGGACCACCGGCGATAACACCGGTACCGGGCGACGCGGGCTTCAGGAGCACGACGCCGGCAGCCTTCTCACCCTGGATGGGGTGCGGGATGGTGCCCTGGATGCGGGGGACCTTGAAGAAGTGCTTCTTGGCCTCCTCAACGCCCTTGGCGATGGCGGCCGGCACCTCCTTGGCCTTGCCGTATCCGACACCCACGGTGCCGTCACCGTCGCCCACCACGACCAGCGCGGTGAAGCTGAAGCGACGACCACCCTTCACAACCTTGGCGACGCGGTTGATCGCGACGACGCGCTCAACGTACGCGGTCTTCTCGGCGGCAGCAGCGCCGCCGTCACGGCCCTTCCGGTCCCGCCGCTCGCCGCCACCGGCACCGCCACCGCGGCGCTGGGGTCCAGCCATTGGAATTACCTCTCTCTGTTTCCGCTAGCTACGGAACCGACTCAGAACTTGAGTCCGGCCTCGCGGGCGGCGTCCGCCAGGGCGGCGATGCGCCCCGCGTACTGGTTACCACCACGGTCGAACACGACGGCCTCGACACCGGCGGCCTTGGCGCGCTCGGCGACCAGGGCGCCGACCTGCTTGGCCTGCGCGGACTTGTCGCCCTCGCCACCGCGGATCGAGGTGTCCAGGGTGGACGCCGACGCAAGGGTGTGACCCTTGATGTCGTCGATCACCTGGGCCACGATGTGGCGGTTCGAGCGGGTAACGACCAGACGCGGACGCTCCGCCGTACCGTTGATGTGCTTACGGATACGAATGTGGCGGCGCTTGATCGCGGCGCGCTTGTAGGCGTCGCCCTTAAGGATCTTCTGCCCGTATGCCATGGCTTACTTACCCGCCTTTCCGACCTTGCGGCGGATGACTTCGCCCTCGTACTTGACGCCCTTGGCCTTGTACGGGTCGGGCTTGCGCAGCTTGCGGATGTTGGCCGCAACCTCGCCGACCTTCTGCTTGTCGATGCCCTCGACCGAGAAACGGGTCGGGGACTCCACCTTGAAGGTGATGCCCTCGGGGGCCTCGACCAGGATCGGGTGGCTGTAGCCCAGGGAGAACTCCAGGTTGGAGCCCTTGGCCAGGACACGGTAGCCGACACCGCTGATTTCGAGCTTCTTGACGTATCCCGTGGTCACACCGGTGATCATGTTCGCCACCAGCGTGCGGGACAGGCCGTGCAGGGCCTTGCTCTGCCGCTCGTCGTTCGGCCGCAGCACCTGAAGGGTGCCGTCCTCGGCCTTCGCGATGTCGATCGGCGCGATGACGGTGTGGGTCAGTTCGCCCTTGGGGCCCTTGACCGAGACCGTACGGCCGTCGATGGTGACGTCCACGCCGGCGGGAACCGGGATGGGGAGCTTGCCGATACGCGACATTGCTGTCTCTCCTCCGTTCCCGAATTACCAGACGTAGGCGAGGACTTCCCCACCCACGCCCTTCTTCTGCGCCTGCTTGTCGGTCAGGAGACCGTGGGACGTGGAGATGATGGCCACGCCCAGGCCGCCCAGAACCTTCGGCAGGTTGGTGGACTTCGCGTACACCCGGAGACCGGGCTTGGAGATCCGCTTGATGCCCGCGATGGAGCGCTCACGGTTGGGGCCGAACTTCAGCTCCAGGACGAGGTTCTTGCCGACCTCGGCGTCCTCGACCTTCCAGCCCGTGATGAAGCCCTCCTGCTGGAGGATCTCCGCGATGTGCGACTTGATCTTGGACGCCGGCATCGTCACGGAGTCGTGGTATGCCGAGTTCGCGTTCCGCAGACGCGTCAGCATGTCTGCGATCGGATCAGTCATGGTCATGAATTGGCCTTCGGCCTCTCTCGCCGGGGTTTCCTGGTGCGCCATCCCTCTCCCCGATCCGAGACGGGACGGGTGCGGCGCGGTGGACCTACGGCGTAGTAAGCATTCAATGAGCGGACAGGTGTCCGCGGCATAAGGGCGGCGGCAGACGCCCAACCCCACAAGCCTAAGCCATGCGGGCCGGGCGTCCTGCCACCCCTACGTGCTTACCGAGAGCCCTGCGAATCCCTTATTAGGGGGATTACCAGGAGCTCTTGGTCACGCCCGGCAGCTCGCCACGGTGAGCCATCTCACGAAGGCACACGCGGCAGAGGCCGAACTTGCGGTACACGGAGTGCGGGCGGCCGCAGCGCTGGCAACGGGTGTAGCCACGCACACCGAACTTGGGCTTGCGAGCAGCCTTAGCGATCAGAGCCTTCTTCGCCATCTCGCTCACGCCTCCTTGAAGGGGAAGCCGAGGTGACGAAGGAGCGCGCGGCCCTCAGCGTCGTTGGTCGCCGTGGTCACCACGGTGATGTCCATACCCCGGGTGCGGTCGATCTTGTCCTGGTCGATCTCGTGGAACATGACCTGCTCCGTGAGACCGAAGGTGTAGTTGCCACGGCCGTCGAACTGCTTGGGGGACAGGCCGCGGAAGTCGCGGATGCGCGGCAGCGCGAGCGACAGGGTGCGGTCCAGGAACTCCCACATGCGGTCGCCACGAAGCGTGACGTGGGCACCGATCGGCTGGCCCTCACGCAGCTTGAACTGCGCGATGGACTTGCGGGCCTTGGTGACGGCCGGCTTCTGACCGGTGATCGTGGTGAGGTCCTTGATGGCACCCTCGATCAGCTTGGAGTCGCGGGCGGCGTCGCCCACACCCATGTTGACCACGATCTTGACGAGACCGGGGATCTGCATGACGTTCTCGTACTTGAACTCGTCACGCAGCTTGCCCGTGATCTCCTCACGGTACTTCTGCTTCAGACGCGGGCTGGTGGTGGTCGTCATCAGATGTCCTCACCCGTCCGCTTGGCAACGCGGATCTTGTTGCCTTCGTCGTCGAAGCGGTAACCGACGCGGGTCACGACCTTGTTGCCGTCCTTCTCCACGACCAGCTGGACGTTGGAGACGTGGATCGGCGCCTCGGTGGTGACGATGCCGCCGGCCTGCGAACCGCGAGCCGTCGGACCGGCCTTGGTGTGCTTCTTGACCCGGTTGACACCCTCGACCAGGACGCGCTCGTCGCGCGGGTAAGCGGCAATGACCTTGCCCTGCTTGCCCTTGTCCTTACCGGTGATGACCTGGACCAGGTCGCCCTTCTTGATCTTCATGCTTACAGCACCTCCGGCGCGAGCGAGATGATCTTCATGAACTTCTTCTCGCGCAGCTCACGGCCGACCGGGCCGAAGATACGGGTGCCGCGAGGGTCGCCGTCGTTCTTGAGAATGACAGCGGCGTTCTCGTCGAAGCGGATGTACGAGCCGTCCGGACGGCGGCGCTCCTTGACGGTGCGAACGATGACCGCCTTGACGACGTCACCCTTCTTCACGTTGCCACCGGGGATCGCGTCCTTGACGGTGGCGACGATGACGTCACCGATACCCGCGTAGCGGCGACCGGAGCCACCGAGCACACGGATGCAAAGGATTTCCTTCGCACCAGTGTTGTCGGCGACACGCAGCCGCGACTCCTGCTGGATCACGTCTATCTCCTGATTGTCTGCCGGTTCCCGGGGCGGAGTGCGTGGCGCACCCCGCCCCGAGCCTGGCGGAACGATTCCTAGGGAGTCCCCCTAGGAGGGATGTGCTTGCCTTCGGAATTCCCTCGCGGGAATTACTTGGCCTTCTCGAGGATCTCGACGACGCGCCAGCGCTTCGTCGCGGACAGCGGCCGGGTCTCCATGAGGAGGACGCGGTCGCCGACGCCCGCGGCGTTCTGCTCGTCGTGGGCCTTGAGCTTGCTCGTACGGCGGATGACCTTGCCGTACAGCGCGTGCTTGACGCGGTCCTCGACGGCGACGACGACGGTCTTGTCCATCTTGTCGCTGACGACCAGACCCTCACGGGTCTTGCGGAAACCGCGGTCCGTCTTGGTCTCTTCAGTCACGTTGCTCTCGCTCATCAGGCGCTCTCCACCGTCTCGATGCCCAGCTCGCGCTCACGCATCAGGGTGTAGATCCGCGCGATGTCCTTACGGACGGCCTTGAGCCGGCCGTGGTTCTCGAGCTGGCCCGTCGCCGCCTGGAAGCGGAGGTTGAACAGCTCTTCCTTGGCCTCGCGGAGCTTGTTGAGGAGCTCCTCGTTGCCCAGCTCGCGCAGCTCGGACGCCTTGGTACCGGCCGACATCACGCTTCACCTGCCTCGCGCTTGACGATCTTGCACTTCATCGGCAGCTTGTGAGCCGCACGGGTCAGGGCCTCGCGCGCGATCTTCTCGTTGGGGTACGACAGCTCGAACATCACGCGTCCGGGCTTGACGTTGGCGATCCACCACTCAGGAGAACCCTTACCGGAACCCATGCGGGTCTCGGCGGGCTTCTTGGTGAGGGGGCGGTCCGGGTAGATGTTGATCCAGACCTTGCCGCCACGCTTGATGTGGCGGGTCATGGCGATACGAGCGGCCTCGATCTGGCGGTTCGTCACGTACGCCGGGGTCAGCGCCTGGATGCCGTACTCGCCGAACGCGACCTGCGTGCCACCCTTGGACATGCCGTTGCGCTTGGGGTGGTGCTGCTTGCGGTGCTTGACCCTACGGGGGATCAGCATGACGGTCAGGCCTCCGTTCCGGTGCTCTCAGCCGGAGCGGCGGACGCGGGAGCCTCGGCCTTGGGGGCCTCGGCGCCGGCAGCCTGCTGCGGCTTGCGACCGCGCCCGCCACGCTCGCCACCGCGGCCACCACGGGCCGGGCGGTCGGCGCCGCCGCGGGCCGGGCGGTTACCCGCACGGGCAGCGGCGTTCTCGGCGCGGACCTCGGCGATGTTCTTGACGTCGCCCTTGTAGATCCAGACCTTCACGCCGATGCGGCCGAAGGTCGTCTTGGCCTCGAAGAAGCCGTAGTCCACGTTCGCGCGGAGCGTGTGCAGGGGCACGCGGCCCTCGCGGTAGAACTCCGAGCGGGACATCTCGGCGCCACCGAGGCGGCCACCGCACTGGATCTTGATGCCCTTGGCGCCGGCCTTCATCGCCGACTGCATGCTCTTACGCATGGCGCGGCGGAAGGAGACGCGGGAGGAGAGCTGCTCGGCGACGGCCTGGGCAACCAGCTGAGCGTCGGTCTCGGGGTTCTTGACCTCGAGGATGTTCAGCTGGACCTGCTTGCCCGTGAGCTTCTCGAGGTCACCGCGGATGCGGTCGGCCTCGGCGCCACGGCGGCCGATGACGATGCCCGGACGAGCGGTGTGGATGTCCACACGCACGCGGTCACGGGTGCGCTCGATCTCGACCTTGGAGATGCCGGCGCGCTCCATGCCGGACGTCATCATCCGACGGATGGCGACGTCTTCCTTGACGTAGTCCTTGTACAGCTTGTCGGCGTACCAACGCGACTTGAAGTCGGTCGTGACACCGAGCCGGAACCCGTGCGGGTTTACCTTCTGGCCCATTACCGGGTTCCTTCCTTGCTGCTGACGACCACGGTGATGTGGCTGGTCCGCTTGCGGATCCGGTAGGCGCGGCCCTGGGCACGCGGACGGAACCGCTTCAGGGTCGGGCCCTCGTCGACGTAGGCCTCGGAGACGAAGAGGCTGTCGACATCGGTGTGGTCGTAGTTGTGCGCGGCGTTGGCGATGGCGCTGTCAAGCACCTTGCCGACCGGCTGGCTCGCGGCCTGCGGGGCGAAACGCAGGACCGCCTGAGCCTCCGTGGCGTCGAGGCCACGGATGAGGTCCACCACGCGGCGGGCCTTCATGGGCGTGACGCGGATGTACCGCGCCTGGGCCCTGGCTTCCATGGTTGTCCTTCCAGTGTCTGTCATGGTCATTCCACCCCGCGCTTAGCGGCGCTTCGACTTCCGGTCGTCCTTGACGTGACCCCGGAAGGTGCGCGTCGGCGAGAACTCGCCGAGCTTGTGGCCGACCATCGACTCGGTGACGAACACCGGAATGTGGGTCTTGCCGTTGTGCACCGCGAGCGTGTGGCCGAGCATGGCCGGCACGATCATGGAGCGACGGGACCAGGTCTTGATGACGTTCTTGGTGCCGGCTTCGTTCTGTGCGTCCACCTTCTTGATCAGGTGGTCGTCGACGAAGGGCCCCTTCTTCAAGCTACGAGGCATCTCAACCCGTCCTTAGCGCTTCTTGTTCGTCTTGCGGCGGCGGACGATGTACTTGTTCGACGCCTTCTTGGGCGAACGAGTACGGCCTTCCTTCTTGCCCCAGGGGGACACCGGGTGGCGACCACCCGAGGTACGGCCTTCGCCACCACCGTGCGGGTGGTCCACCGGGTTCATGACCACACCACGCACGGTCGGGCGAACGCCCAGCCAGCGCTTACGGCCCGCCTTACCCCAGTTGATGTTGCTCTGCTCGGCGTTGCCCACCTCGCCGACCGTGGCGCGGCAGCGCTGGTCGACCAGGCGGATCTCACCGGACGGCATGCGGAGGTGGGCCATCGAGCCCTCCTTCGCGAGCAGCTGCACCGAGGCGCCGGCGGAGCGGGCGAACTTCGCGCCGCCGCCCGGACGCAGCTCGATGGCGTGCAGCGTGGTACCGACCGGGATGTTGCGCAGGGCAAGGTTGTTGCCCGGCTTGATGTCGGCCCCGGGACCGTTCTCGACGCGGTCGCCCTGGCTCAGGCCACGCGGCGCGAGGATGTAGCGCTTCTCGCCGTCCGCGTAGTGCAGGAGCGCGATGCGCGCGGTGCGGTTGGGGTCGTACTCGATGTGCGCGACCTTCGCCGGCACGCCGTCCTTGTCGTGACGACGGAAGTCGATCACGCGGTAGGCGCGCTTGTGGCCACCGCCCTGGTGGCGGACGGTCACACGACCGGAGTTGTTACGGCCACCCTTGCTGTGCAGGGGGCGGACCAACGACTTCTCCGGCGTGGACCGCGTGACCTCGACGAAGTCGGCGACGCTGGAGCCACGACGGCCCGGCGTAGTCGGCTTGTACTTGCGGATTCCCATTTCTCAGTCCTCGTCCGATATCGGACGATCCGGACCGCCCTTAGGCGGTCGGACCGCCGAAGATGTCGATACGGTCGCCCTCAGCGAGGGTCACGATCGCGCGCTTGGTGGACGCGCGCTGGCCGAAGCCGGTGCGGGTCCGCTTGCGCTTGCCCTGGCGGTTGATCGTGTTGACCCCGGTGACCTTGACCGAGAAGACCGCCTGGACGGCCTGCTTGATCTGGGTCTTGTTGGCGCTCGGGTCCACGACGAACGTGTACTTGCCCTCGTCGAGGAGCGCGTAGCTCTTCTCGGAGACGACCGGCTTGAGCAGCACGTCACGGGGGTCCGTGAAGGACTTGCTCAGCGGGGTCTCGACGGTGTTCTTGCCCTCGGCGGCGTGGCGGCGCGCCTTGGCGACGCGCGCGGCCTTGGCCTTCTTCGCCGCCTTGGAGGCGATAGCGGGGTGACGGATGGCCATCAGACCTCGCTCCCTTCGGTGTCATTGATCCGCTCGGCACTAGGCGTGCCGGACACGAAGGACTCGAAGGCGGCCTGGGTGAAGACCACGTCGTCCGAGACGAGAACGTCGTACGTGTTCAGCTGGCCCGGCTCCAGGATGTGGATCTGGGGCAGGTTGCGTGCGGACAGCCACGCGGCCTCGTCGGCGCGGTCGACGACCAGGAGCAGGTTCTTGCGCTCCGAGATCTTGCCGAACAGCGTCTTGGCGGCCTTCGTCGACGGGTTGTCACCCTCGACGACGCCGGAGACGACGTGGATGCGGTTGTGGCGGGCCCGGTCGGTGAGGGCGTGGCGCAGAGCCGCGGCCTTCATCTTCTTCGGGGTCCGCTGCGAGTAGTCACGCGGCACGGGACCGTGCACGACGCCACCACCGGCGAACTGCGGCGCGCGGGTCGAACCCTGACGGGCGCGACCGGTGCCCTTCTGGCGGTACGGCTTCTTGCCACCGCCGCGGACCTCGCCACGGGTCTTGGTCTTGTGCGTGCCCTGACGGGCAGCGGCCAGCTGCGCGACGACGACCTGGTGGATCAGCGGGATGCTGACCTTCTCGACGTCGAAGATCTCCGCGGGGAGTTCGACGGAACCGGCCTTGTCGCCCGCCGGCGAAAGGATGTCAACAGTGCTCATTACCTCAGGCCCCCTTGGCCGCGGTGCGGACCAGGACGAGGCCGCCGTTCGGACCAGGAACCGCGCCCTTGATGAGCAGCAGACCCTTCTCCGCGTCAACGGCGTGGACGGTCAGGTTCTGGGTGGTGACCCGCTCGTTGCCCATACGACCCGCCATGCGGAGGCCCTTGAACACACGGCCCGGGGTGGCGCAGCCACCGATGGAACCGGGGGAGCGGTGCTTGCGCTGGGTGCCGTGTCCGGCGCCGAGGCCCTTGAAGTTGTGACGCTTCATGACACCGGCGAAGCCCTTGCCCTTGCTCTTGCCGGTCACGTCGACCTTGAGGCCGGCCTCGAACACCTCAGCGGTGATCTCCTGGCCGAGGGTGTACTCGCTGGCGTCAGCGGTACGGATCTCGACGAGGTGGCGGCGGGGAGTGACGTCGGCCTTGGCGAAGTGGCCCTTGAGGGGCTTGTTCACCTTGCGCGGGTCGATCTCGCCGAACGCGATCTGGACGGACTCGTAGCCGTCGACGTCGTTCGTGCGGACCTGGGTGACGACGTTGGGGCCGGCCTTGACGACGGTGACCGGAACAACACGGTTGTTCGCGTCCCACACCTGCGTCATGCCGAGCTTCTCGCCCAGGATGCCCTTGATCTGCTTAGCCATTCTCAGATCACCAGCCCTCAGAGCTTGATCTCGATGTCGACACCGGCCGGGAGGTCGAGTCGCATCAGAGAGTCAACGGTCTTGGGGGTCGGGTCGAGGATGTCGATCAGGCGCTTGTGCGTGCGCATCTCGAAGTGCTCGCGCGAGTCCTTGTACTTGTGCGGCGACTTGATGACGCAGTACACGTTCTTCTCAGTGGGCAGCGGCACCGGGCCTGCGACCGACGCACCAGTGCGCGTCACCGTCTCGACGATCTTCTTCGCCGAAGAGTCGATGACCTCGTGGTCGTAGGCCTTGAGCCGGATGCGGATCTTCTGTCCCGCCATGGCTACTCAGTAGTCCTGTCTCTCTAACGCTCTGGAACCCGGTGGATTCCTTCTGCTGCCTTCGTTCCTCCGACCCACGCGGTCGGGCGTGTCGCACTTCCGCTGACACAGATGTCCCTTGGTTCGAACATCCCTGCCGGGAATGCACACGGCCCTTCCGGAACCGCGGGCCGGGGGCGAAGGCCCACCGGGTGCCTGGCCGGTGCCGCACTGACACTTCCCGAAAGATTCCCGTACGTCCGCCCCAGCGCTGCCGTGGTGGCAGTTAGGGCGACGAGTACTGTGGGACTCGCTTCCGGTCCTCCCGGCGGGAGGCGCGCAGCATCAACACTCGACCGAGCAACTCGGACAGTCTGCCATATGGGGCAGGGCCGACGCCAATCGAGCCGAGGAGAATACCCCGGGCGTGACGTAGGTCAAACACAAGGCCGGACGGGCCCGGGCCCCTGCCCCTCCAGGAGCCGCTCCAGCTCTGCGTCGTAGGCCCGGTAGCCGGCCTTCCCCCAGTCGGGTGCGTCGGACGCCGGGCGGAGGATGGCGGGGACGTGGGCGACGCGCCACATGCGGTGGACGTCGGAGGGCGTGATCCCGGCACGGCCCGGATCGGCGGAGGTGACCCCGGCACGGCCCGGTTCGGCCAGGCCGCATGCGACACGGAGGATCTCCGCGATCCCGACGGCTCCCTCCCCCGGCTCGGTGCCGGCGGCGAGGGCGGCGGTGACGAGGGCCTGAAGCAGCCGGGTCAGCTGGAGATCGGCGCCGATACGGGGTTGTTCACCACTGCCGCTCAGGCCTCTCTCCGCATCCGGCCGGTGAGCCTCTGCAATGCCTCGTCGCCGCTGGGGGCCAGCAGCCAAACGCTGTCCATGCCTGCGTACACCGAGCCGTCCGCCGCCATGGCCAGGTGCTGGTTCCCGCAATCGCGCATGCCGATCGGGTACAGGTTGCTCGGGGCAAGCCGTTCCACACGATCCCTCATGAGGTGGAGAGCTCCGTCCTCGGCGAGCCCCCGGAAACTGGCACCTTCGTCCGCGGTGCCCACGGGGTAGAGGAGGGCCCCGGCTTCTCGGCTCGCCTTCGCGAACCGCTCGTGCTGCCACTGCGCGCGATGGGGATCGAACCGGATAGCAGACGAAGTGGTGATCGAATCAGCAGGCCAGCCGTAGGTCACCAGCCCGCCGAACTCGGAGAGGAACCGGCGTGCTGCCTCGTGGGCCACGAAGGAGCCGCGTTCGCCAAGGATCGCCTCCCAGGTGTCGGTCGGCACCGAACGACCGGGCCGCCAGCCTGCGCGCCGCAGCACTTCCTTGGTCTGCCGGGACCAGTCACATGTCCGACCGGCCCCTGGCCGTGTTCCGCATCCATCCCCGCCTGAGCGACTGGGAGCTCTCTGCACCCCCGACTGGTTCGGTCCGCGGCAATTCAGGGTGCGGAAGCCTGGGCCGCATCTCAGTCCTTGATCGTCCAGGCGGGCGAGCCCGGTTCGGGAGCGGGGCGTACCTTCAGGGCAGAGAAGTCGATGGACTCATCGTCGTCCTCGTCGCCGGTCGGCAGTCGGCCCGAGTCATCCGGGTGGTAGTACAGGCCATAAGCCCAGTACTCCGGAAACTCATGGCACATGAGATCCGGATACGAAGAAATTTCGGAGTCTTGGTACCGCTCGTTGATCCTTGCCACGGCCTCGGCTCGGGAGATGCCGAACCTCGACACCATTTCGTCCGCCATGTCTCGGAAATACTCGAGCATGCCCTCGTCGAGGCGCATAAGGAATTCTGCGGTCATGATGTAGGCGGCCCTACTCGTCGATGAATGGAATTGGAGAACAGCTCGGCGGCCCGGTCACCGAAGATGGCGATCTGGTGCCCCTCGAGGACGGGCGGCTTACCGCCACGCAGGAACCCCTTGAGGTTGAGGAGCATCGGCCCCTCCACCAGCTCATGGTTGTGCATGGCACCGCCATTGCGGTGATGGCGGATGAAGTCCGCCACATCGTCACCCGGCCCATTGAATATCTTGCTGCTCAGACTGTCCAACTCGGCCTTCGGAACCTTGAAATGGATGACGGCAGGTACACCGCCGTTCCGCTCCGCCAGCTTCTTGGCCCAGTCCAGTGCCTGCTTCGGATCGTTGGTGACGTAGAAGCCACCACGCCCGAAGTCCATCTTGCGGGTCGACGCGTGAATGTCGATACCATTCGCCAAGATATTGTCTGCGTGATTCCCGAGCGTGCCGTGGTAGAGGTCCACCATGCACGGAGCCTTCAGCCCCAGCGGATCCTTCCACTGCAGCGGGTTCTTCACATAGGCATGGTGGTTCGGTGCCGGAGTCCGTCCCAGCGGATCCGGACTGATGTAACGCGCCGTGCCGGGCTCGTAATAGCGGTGATGGTTGTAATGCAGCCCGGTTTCCGCGTCGAAGTACTGCCCGGGGAATCGGAGCGGGCAGTCGACCCGTCCCTCGCCGGGCAGGTCGACGGGGACACCCCAAAGTGTTGATGTCTGGGTCCAGACGACGTTCCCGTCGGCGTCGATGAGTTCCGTCGGTGTGCCCAGCAGGTCGGTGACAATGGCATAGAAACGCTCGTCGATCTCGTCCTGCGGCGTGTCCGGTTCGACGGGGCCGGTCGCGCGTACCCGCTGGCTGATCGGAGACGACCCGTCGAGCCAGTCCCACGACGTGCTGACCGTGCCGTCCGTCTGTTCCGCAAGGTCGTCGCCGTCCCAGAAGAACGACACCTGCTCGAGCACCGTTGTCTCGTCGTCCGCCAGCAACTGCTTTCCGACTCGCCGACCGACCGGGTCATAGACGTAGCGCCAGTGACGGCCGTCCGGAGTCAGGACGTCCGTGAGCTGGTCCTCGGCGTTCCAGTGGTAGCGCCACTCCCGTCTGCCGCCGCTCAGCAGGCGGGTGATACGCCGTACCACCCGTCCCTGCCCGTCGTGACGGTAGGACGTGCGGCCCGCTCGCTCGATGAGGGTGCCGGAGTAGGTGCGGTTTCCGGAATCGGTCTCCTCATCCCGCACCGGTCCCGTGGTGCGGGATGAGGTCAGGTTGCCCAGTACGTCGTACTCGTACGCCTCGTCCCACTCGGCCCCGCCCCGTGCGGCGGTCACTCGTCCAGCACGGTCGAGAATGAAGGCGCGCTCGCCGCGGCGGGAGTCCGTCACCGCCGTCAGCGCGCCATCGGGCCGGTGCTGGAATACGCGCTGCCGAGCCTCCCCACCAGCCGTGACGACGCTCTGCTTCGTGCGCAGCCGCTCCGCGTCCCACTCATGGGTCAGCCTCGCGGCGTCGCCCAGCACTCGTGCGATCTCGCGGCCTGCGACGTCGTACTGGAAGTCGATGTCATGGCTGCCGACCTGCTGCACCAACGCGCGGCGCTCCGGCTCGTACGTCCACCTGGTGAGCGCGCCGCTCGGTGTCCTGCGTGCGGTGCGACGCCCGGTGAGGTCGTATTCGGACCGTACTTCCCGACCGTTCCACGACTCGGCGAGCAGCCGGCCGGCCCCGTCGTGTTCCCGGCTGAGATCGATGTCCGCGTTACGGGCCCGGACCAGCCTGCCGAGCAGGTCGTACTCATACGTCGTGGTACTGCCGCCCGTCTCCATGCTGACGACGTTGCCGAGCAGGTCGTGGCTGAACCGGGTGGTCTCGCCCGCGCCGTTGGTCCGTTCCACCAACTGACCCGCCGCGTCGTAGCGGTAGGTCAGAGTGCGGCCGTTGACATCGGTCTCGGAGACGAGCCGGCCGACACCGTCGTACGCGTAGACCCAGGTCTGGCCTGCCGCATTGGTGACGCTGCGCAGTCTCAGTTCCGTGTCGTACTCAAAGCGTTCCGAACTCCCGTCCCCGTGCTCCCGCAAGGTGCACAGGTCGAAGTGGGTGTTCTCGTACGTGGTGCGGCGGCCGTTCGAGGACCGGTACTCCAGTGGGTTGCCTTCAGCGTCGTACGACCAGCGCTCCGTGGTCCCGTTGGGGAGATGCCGCCATGAGATCTGGCCCTCGATGGTCCAGCCGACGCGCGTGGTCTGCCCGAAAGTGTCGGTGAGTTCGGTGATGCGTCCGAAGGCGTCGCGCGTGAAGGTACTGCTCGCGCCCAGCGCGTCCGTAGTGCCGACAAGGAGGCCGGCTTCGTCGTTGACCATGGTCTGCTGACGGCAGCCCAGGGCGTCTGTGATGCCGGTGAGTCCCCCGCATTCGTCGAAGGTGAAGGACGTGGTCGCACCCAGTGGGTCGATCACGGCGACCCGGTTGCCCTTCGCGTCGTAGGCCGCTTCCCATGCGCTGCCGTCGGGCTGGGTCACCTTCGTGACGTAGCCGTGCTCGTCGTACTCCTTACGGACCACCCCGCCGTCCGGGCGAACGATCTCCGTGACGTCGCCCTCGGGGCCGTAGTGGAAGTTCGTGGTGCGGCCAAGCTGATCGGTGAGCTTCACGAGACGCCCGTGATCGTCCCAACTCCGGGTGACCGTATGCCCCAGCGGATCGGTCTCTCGGACGGGCCGGAGGTCTTCGGTGAACGTGTACGTGACGGAGTGACCGAGAGAGTCCGTCGCCACAGTGGTGCGCGTGTCGTCGTCATACGCGTATGAGTAGGCGAGGACCCCGGTGTCACCGCCGGTGCGGACACAGCGGCCGATGTCGTCGTAGGCGTAGCGGTACCAGTGACCGTCCCTGCTCTGCCAGCCGGTGACTCGCTGCTCGTCGTCGTAGCTGTAGCGCTGGGGAACCGAGGAGGAGTCGACCACGCCGGCGAGGCGGCCGAGCTCGTCGTATTCGTAAGAAAGGAGCCTGGGCTCGGCAGGGTCGCTGAGGAGGTCGAGCGCGGTCACACGGCCCGATGCGGTGGTGATGCCGATGCGGTATCCGCCGTGGTGGACAAGCTCGCGCGGAGTCCCGTCCGCGTCGTAGTGGACGGCGATGGCGTTGCCGTTGCGGTCCACTATGCCGACCAACGGGAGTACTGAGTCAGCTCCGCCTTGCACACGACTGAAGTTGAGTGTCGTTCCGGTCTCGGGCTGTCTCACGGTGATGTGGGCGTCGGGCGCACCGTCCCAGCTGAGCGGCCAGTGGGGGCCGATCAACGGCCTCATCGACTCACCCGGCTCGGGGACCGTGTAGTAGAGCACCGTCCCGTCTGCTCCGACGAACCGGATGCCGCCCTCTTCGAGCAGCAGTCTCTGGTCCAGGGTGGAGGTCCAACTGGTCCCGAACCAGCCACCCGCTCTCACCCCGGTGCGGTGACTGCGCTCGAGCACCAGGGGCAGGACGCCGGGCAGGTGTACGTCGGTGATCGACATGACCATCTGACCAGTGGCCATGTCAATGGGATCACCGCAGGTGAAGAGGTTCTTCATCTGTCGGCCGAGGCCTTTCAGGCGTGGCCCCATGCCCTTGAGGCCCATGGCCATTCCCTTGAGACCCGTCTTGCCCAGAGCCTTGAGGCCTTTGGCGAGTCCGCCGAGCGTGGTCAGCCCCTTCATACCCGGGATGCAGTCCAGCGCGGCGAACCCCACGTCCCATAGGGATGCTTGGCCCTTGGAGTATTTATAGAGCGTGTCGGCGAGCACGACCGCGGCGGCGATCAGCACGATCGCGCCCAGGATCGGACCACCGATGATCATCGCGACGATACCGACCACCGTCACAACGACCTTGCAGACCGCGACGATGGTGTCCCAGTTGTCTACGAACCAGTCGCCGACCTCCTCCCACCACGACCGGTTCTGGATGCCGGCGTCCGAGGCCTCGTCGATCTTCGACTTCGCCTCGCGGGCGGCCTCCTCGCGCATCTTGCGCGCGTCCTCGGCCATCTTCTTCGCCGCGGCAAGGGCGTCCTGCGCGTCGGAGACGTCCGACTGGGCCTTGGTCTGGGCGGACTTGGCGTGCTGGACGTCCCGGGTCGCCGCCCGCACTTTCGCCTCGTCCGGCTTGTCCGCGTCCGACTTGCTGCCCGTCGGGTCGTCTTTGTACTTGTCCGCCTCCTTGCCCGCCCTCGTCACCCACGAGTCGGCCGAGGTGAGGCGGGACTGGGCCGAGGAGAGGCTGTCCCGCGCCTCGCGGCCCTTGCGCAGGGCCTTGTCCGCCAGCGACTGCGCGCGCTCCAGCTTCGGCCAGAAGTCCGCCAGCGCGTCGCCGCACATCTCATAGGACTTCTTCAGCTTCTTGAGGTTCTTCGGGACATCCGCGAAGTCCTCCTTGAAGACGTCGGCCGACTTGCCCGCCCACTCCAGGAGCGTGCCCTCGCCCGCCATCCCCTTGACCAAGCGCAGCGCGTCGGAGACGTCGTCGGCGAAGTCGTGCAGGTGCTTCGCGAGTGTGCGTACCCGTTGGGGGTCGCCAGGGGTCGGATCCTTGTCCAGATCCAGGACATGCCAGTCCGAAGGCCTGTGCCCTGCCATACCGCAACCCCCGTCACGCGCGCATCCACGTCAACAACCGTATGCACACGTGAACTTACAAGGCACAGCCGTTCGACGAAAAGGCAGGGCCCGGATCGTGAGCCGTGCAGGGCGGCATCAGGCACCACGGCCGCGCACGGCCCGCCAAGCATCCCCGACGGCGTACACACACCCCAGCCACCACGCTTCCAGCCTGTCCCGCACCGCCACGTACACCCACCGCCGCTTGAACCACGGCGGCAGCTTCCGGAAGGGTACGAAGGTCAAGGTGTCCCTGATGGGGTGCTCGGCAACTCCGCCGGGCCCCTCCGCGCGCAGGGCCGCGTAGAGCTCCGGGGTCAACTCCCGGTTCAGCCGGGCCGCGTGACCCGCCGCCGTGAAGGCGTACCCCCGCTGACCGGTGTCCGGCGGTCGCATCGCCCGGGCGATCCGCGGAGACACCTCCGCCGGCGAGCAGTGGAACGCCAAGCCGATCACCGCCCCGAGACGCTCTTCACCACGCTCGAAGGCCGCGTCCCACTCCCCCCGGGTCGTCCAGCCTCAGCAGGCTCTCACCGCTCTCCCAGTCCCACCCACGAGACACCGCCACATCAGCCCGTGAACCGGAACGTAGACGTGATCGCGTCGAAGATGTCGAAGAAGGAGTCCGCGAGGTCGAGGACCTGGCTGCTGCCGGCGACCAGGGCCACCTTGCCCTCCTGCCCCGGCACGGGGATGTACGTCTGCATCAGCACGGCCCGGATCGTGCGGTTGAGCGCGTCACCCGGTACGGCGATGTCCTCGATGCCCTGCGTGCGTGCGGCCGGACCGACACCGGGGATGTCGACCGTCGTGACCTTCCGCCAGGAGTCGCCCTCCCGCTTGGCCTCCTTGACCGCGAGCTGGCCCGCGATGACGGCAGGGTCGTTCGACAGCGGTTCGCCCCGCTCGTTGCGGCCGCCCACCAGCGACACGGTCACCGAACCCGTGATCGGCGTGTCCCCGCCGAAGTTCTCCGCCATGCAGCCGCAGTACATCGCGCCCGACTTCCAGGCGTCCGCGGCGGCCTTCTGGAGGAAGTCGATGTAGGTGCCGCGGTGCTGCTCCAACTCCGGGCGCTGCCGCACCCGTTCGCTCACCATCCGGCGGATCGAGTCGTCCCGCGAGTCCGGCCGCACGTCGAACTCCCACCAGGACTCCGGCACCTTGATCCGGAAACCGCCGCGCTCGACGGTCAGTGTCTCCATGTAGCGGGCCATGACGCCGGCCTCCCGTTCACTCGATCACAAGTCCGGCCATCGTCCCATCGTGCGAGGGCCGGGTGCGACCACGGCCAACGGCGTGAGACGGACGGACGAGACAGGCGACAGCCATGGGCGAGGCCGGTGCAGAGCTCATGGGCTCTCGGCCGGCTCACCGACCACCTTGAGCTCCTGCTCCTGCACCGTCCAGAAGGGCGAGTCCCTCGGCGGTGCCGGGCGTACGGGGAGCGTGGCGAAGTCGATGTCCGCGTCCGCGACCGGGTCCCCGACCGGGCTGCGGCCCCGGCCGTCCTGGCCGTAGTACAGACCGTAGGCCCAGTACTCGGGCAGCTCATGCCCCATGAGCTGGAGGTCCAGGGCGACCCACTGCCGCGTCCCGTACGCCGCGTTGACTCTGGCGACCGCCTCCGCAGGGGGGACACCGAGGCGCTCCACCAGCACGTCCACCATCTCGCGGAAGTAGCCGAGCGTCTCCTCGTCGAGGGGGAGCACGAACTCCGTCCCCGTGGTGCCCGCCGTTGGGCACGCCCCGTACTCGACGAGCCACCGCAGGCGCCTGACCTCCGCCACGAGTCGTGGCACCGTCTCCCTCGCCCTGGCGGTTAGTACGGCGTCCGGGATCGAGCCCGAGCACAGCTCCTCGATCGCGTCCAGGTCGGGGTGGTCACCGATCGTGTCGGCGCCGGGATCGAGGTGGTCGTCGCGCGCCGGTTCCGAAGTCATGCTCCAGTGTTACGACCTGGCAGGGCGGCACAAGTCGGGGGGGTAGCCCCCATCCCCGTCCACCAGCCCGCCGGATGGCCGGCCCTCCCCTCCCCCAGCCACCGTGGTGGCACTCGACCACACCACGGGGGAACCCACCATGCGCACCATCACAGCCACCGCCATCACCCTGGCCCTCGCCGCGGCAGCGGCAGCACCGGCCACCGCGGCCACCCCCGGCAAACCGAGCACCGACGGCCTCTGGCGCATGGACGGCTACGGCACCGTCCTCTCCCTCGACGGCGACACCCTCCAGGAGTTCCAGACGACATCCGTCAGCTGCCTCAAGGGTGACAGTGCCCGGCGGAGCGGCCCCGGCACGTACGCGACCGCCGACGGCGCCACACTGACCGTCCGGCCCGGCCCCGGCGGGAACCGCGCCACCCTGGGCTACGACACCTCGGTCGGACACCGCTCGCTGCGGCGGATCCAGGAACTGCCGACCGGATGCACCCGCCCCACCCCGCAGGACCCCCGCACCGCCTTCGACGTCTTCTGGCACTCCTTCGCCGAGAACTACCCCTTCTTCGCCGCGAAGGGCGTCGACTGGCAGGACATGAGGGACCGGTACCGGCCGAAGGTGCACCAGGACACCACCAGCAAGGAACTCTTCGGCATCTTCAGCGACATGGTGCGGCCCCTCTACGACGCCCATGTCGCCGTCCGGGACGGGGATCAGGTCTTCGCCCAGGTCCGCCCGGGCACCCAACCGCCCGGCGAGGAACTGGACACCAAGGTCAAGAAGTTCATCACCGAACGCGACCTCGAGAACGCCCCGTACCGCCAGGACTTCGCCAACGGCCGCATCACCTTCGCCGACCTGGCCGGCCGCGCCGCCGGCCAGGGCTACCTCCGCATCTCCGGCTTCGGCGGTTACGCCCCTGACGGCGCCCCCTATCTCGTCCACCTCGCCGAACTCGACAAGGCCCTGGACACGATCCTCACCACCGAGCGCATCCAACGGCTCAAGGGCCTGATCATCGACCTGCGCATCAACGGCGGCGGCTCCGACGCCCTCGGCATCCACATCGCCGAACGCCTCACGGACAAGTCCTACGTCGCCTACGCCAAGCGCGCCCGGAACCACCCGACCGACCCTGGCCGGCACACCCGCCCCGAGCCCATCCGGGTCGTACCGGCCGACGGGCCCCGCTACACCGGGCCCATCGCCGTACTGACCTCGGGCACGACCGTCAGCGCGGGTGAGACCTTCACGCAGGCCCTGATCGACCGTCCGGGCGGAACGGTTCGCGTCGGGCAGCCGACCCAGGGTGTGTTCTCCGACGTCATGCAGCGCAACCTGCCGAACGGGATGACGGCGATCCTCCCGAACGAGGAGTTCCTGAACCGGTCGGGCCGGACCTACGACGGCACGGGCATCCCGCCCCACCTGACCGAACCGGTCTTCACGAAGGAGGAGTTCGACAAGAAGCGGGACTCGGCGTTCGACCGCGCGGTGAGCGTCCTTCGGAACGACAGCTAAACAGAGGCCACGAAGTCCGACCAGGCCTCCGGCGTGAGCGCGAGCCGGGGGCCCTGGGCGGCGTGTTTGGAGTCCCGGACGTGGATGGTGTGGGGTGCTATCGCGATCTCGACGCAGGAGTTGCCGTCAGGGCCGTCGCTGTGACTGCTTTTGAACCAGCCCAGTTCAGAGACGTCCTCGGCAGAAGCCTTGCGGATCATGTTTCTCCCAGCGCTTGCTCGATGAAGGCCAGCGACTCCCCCGGCGTAAGAGCCTGCGCCCGGATGGTGCCATACCGCAGCTCAAGGGTCCGCAGGTGCTTCGGATCGGATGTTGGCCGACCACTGAACGCGCCCTCGGAGCGACCGACCGCAGCGCCGTCCGGCCAGTCACCGTACGCACCCGCTGAGTCACTGTTCAGCCTCCAGCTCTCCCCCACCCCACGCGGCGCCCGCCTGGCACGCCTCCTCGCCACCGAACAACTGCGCTCCTGGGGACTGCCACTGGACCCGGCGCGGCAAGTCGTCGCGGAGCTGTCGGTCAACGCGGCGACACACGGCCGCACCCCCGGCCGCGACTTCCGCCTGCTCCTCTACGTCGTCGCCGACACTCTCCGTATCGAGGTGACGGACACCCGCGCCGATCGGCTGCCGACGGCCCGGCTCGGCCTGGGCCTCCTCCTGGTCGACACACTCGCCGATCGCTGGGGCGTCACCCGGGGACTGCCGCCCCGCAAGACCGTCTGGGCCGAAATCGACTTCTCACCGGAGCCCGAAAGTCCGTGCTCCGGCGGTACAGGCGCCCTCCTCCAAGGACCACAAGGGTGAAAGAACCCGACCAAACCCCACCCCTCCTCCCAGCCGCCGGGCTGCCTCACCCTCGCGAGTGAACATCGCCAACTCAGCTGGATTCGGGGGTCCTTGCCTGCCCTACGCTCAGCGCAACACAACCGCAGACATGCGACGGCCCCCGCCGGGACGGGCAATCCCAGGGCGAGGGCCTGACCACCGAGGAAGAAGAGACCTTCCTGATGGATACGCAGAACCCTAACGTGCCCTCGCACGCCCGCACCGGGGTTGCCCGAAAGAAACACCCGAACCGGCGGCACCCCCACTCCGGCCTGGTCCACGACAACACCCGCCACACCACCCGCTTCACGGTGATCGGCAACCACCTGGCCCAGCACCCGGAGCTGTCCCTGCTCGCGATCGGGCTGTCGGTGCACATCCAGTCGCTCCCGGCGGGCGCCCGTATCGACATCAAGTCCCTTGCCGCCCGCTTCCCGGAGGGCACGACCCGCATCGCCGCGGCCCTGCGCGAGCTGGAGACGCACGGCTACCTGCGCCGCACCCGCGAGCGCGTCCCGGACGGCCGGATCATCACCCGCACGACCTCCTGCAATCAGCCGGGCCACAGCCGTACGGACCTCCCGCGCCCGGCCCCGAGGAAGCGGACGAGGCAGCCCGGCGGCACACCCCTCCCCGCGGTACCGCGCCCGGCCTGCCCCGCCCCCGACCTCCTTCAACAGGCCACGGACCTCCTCAGCCGACTCCGCCGCGACGACCCCCGCCTCCTCCTGTCCACGAGCGACACCGCCCACCTCGCCCCGGGGGTCGCCGCCTGGCTCGAACGAGACGTCACCCCGGCCGCCGTACGGCACGCCCTGACGACGGACCTCCCACCGGAGCCCCTGCACCGCCCGGCCGCCCTCCTCGCCCACCGCCTCACGGCCCAGCTGCCGCCACCGCCGCCCTTCGGGGCACGGCAGGCGCCGCCGCCCACCCGGCACCCCCTCCAGACCTGCGACGGCTGCGACCGCGCCTTCCGCGCCCCGAAACCCGGCCACTGCCGCGACTGCCGCGCCAGTCGAACCGAACTCCTGGAGGCCGCATGAGGAGAGCACCTGCCGCTCACGCTGCCGCGCTCCCCCGCCATCCGGGCGGGATAGCCTGGCCGGGGCACTCCTTGGAGGTGGACACGATGAGCACTCAGGCTGACCACGGACATGAGCTGGCCCCCCGCCCTCAGCACACTCCGGACGCCCTGCGTGCGGCCCTCGCCGCTGTCGATCCGGCTCGCCTGGAAGAGATGCAGGCCACGAAGGACGACGCCTTCGCCAAGGCGGTCGAGTGGCAGTCTCTCAGCCCTGTGCAGAGCTGGGTGCTGACCTGGGCCCGGGACATCGAGATCGCCCGGCGTCCCGACCTGTCCACCCGCTACACCCGCGCGAAGGGCAACCTGGAGCACGAGGACCCCGCCATCGCCCAAGAGGCCCTGCGCGAACTGAGCGCTGTCCTGGACGAAGCCATGAACGCGGTCCGCGAGTGAGCTGGAAATGGGAGTACGCCTTCGGCGCGGAGGAAGTGGCCCGAACCGCTCCCACCGGCTTCCTCGCGGAGGTGGAACGCAAGGCGGATGAGCTGGTCAGGGCCGCCGAAGCCCTGCACATCCACGGACAGACGCATGAGAGCGTCGACCCGAAGGGCGGCGACGTCATCGTCCCCGGCGGCATGTTCACGTATCAGGTCGTCGTCCGCCGCGAGCGGATCTACGTCGTCCAGATCACGTACCTGGGCTTCTGACCGACCGCAGGAAACGCACCCAGGCCTTGGCGCGCCCGCGCGCCGACCTGCCGCAGTGACCACCCTGGGCACGGCAAAGGGGCCCGCACGACCGAAGTCGTACGGGCCCCTTCGAGCCACTCAGGTCAGTAGACCCTCAAGCCAGTCCGAAGACTCACTTGTTGATCTTGGTGACCTGGCCGGCGCCCACGGTCCGGCCACCCTCACGGATGGCGAACTTCAGGCCCTCTTCCATGGCGACGGGCTGGATGAGCTCCACCTTCATCTCGGTGTTGTCACCCGGCATGACCATCTCGGTGCCCTCGGGGAGGGTCACCACGCCGGTCACGTCCGTCGTACGGAAGTAGAACTGCGGGCGGTAGTTGTTGAAGAACGGCGTGTGGCGGCCACCCTCGTCCTTGGACAGGATGTAGGCCTGCGCCTCGAACTCGGTGTGCGGGGTGACCGAGCCCGGCTTGATGATGACCTGGCCGCGCTCGACGTCCTCGCGCTTGATGCCACGGAGGAGCAGACCGACGTTCTCACCGGCCTGGCCCTCGTCGAGGAGCTTCCGGAACATCTCGATGCCGGTGACCGTGGTGGTGGTCTTCTCGGTCTTGATGCCGATGATGTCGACGGTCTCGTTGACCTTCAGGACACCACGCTCGATACGGCCGGTGACGACCGTACCGCGACCGGTGATCGTGAAGACGTCCTCGATCGGCATGAGGAACGGCTTGTCGACGTCGCGCTCCGGCTCCGGAATCGCGGTGTCGACGGCGTTCATGAGCTCGAGGACGGAGTTGCCCCACTCCTTGTCGCCCTCGAGGGCCTTCAGAGCGGAGACCTTGACGACGGGAACGTCGTCGCCCGGGAACTCGTACTCGGAAAGGAGCTCACGGACCTCGAGCTCGACGAGCTCCAGGATCTCCTCGTCGTCCACCATGTCGGCCTTGTTCAGGGCGACGACGATGTACGGAACGCCGACCTGGCGGGCCAGGAGCACGTGCTCCTTGGTCTGCGGCATCGGGCCGTCGGTGGCGGCGACCACGAGGATGGCGCCGTCCATCTGCGCCGCACCCGTGATCATGTTCTTGATGTAGTCCGCGTGACCGGGGCAGTCGACGTGGGCGTAGTGACGCGTCTCGGTCTGGTACTCGACGTGCGCGATGGAGATGGTGATACCGCGCTGGCGCTCCTCAGGAGCCTTGTCGATCTGGTCGAAGGCCGAGGCCTCGTTCAGGTCCGGGTACGCGTCGTGCAGCACCTTGGTAATGGCGGCCGTGAGGGTCGTCTTACCGTGGTCGATGTGACCGATGGTGCCGATGTTGACGTGCGGCTTAGTCCGCTCGAACTTCGCCTTCGCCACTGGGGTCCTCCTGGGAGTGGTTCTGGTACGCCTTACTTCATCGGCGCCAGGTGATCTTTGCTGGAAAGCCCGGGCCCCGGGGCACTCTCACCGCGATTGCGGTGGAATGCCCCTCAAGGCTCCGGAGTCAAGCCTACGGCGTGTAGACGCGGTGCGTTACTCGCCCTTGGCCTTCGCGATGATCTCCTCGGCGACGTTCCGGGGAACCTCGGCGTAGGAGTCGAACTGCATGGAGTAGCTCGCACGGCCGGACGTCTTGCTGCGCAGGTCGCCGACGTAGCCGAACATCTCCGAAAGGGGCACGAGGCCCTTCACGACGCGGGCACCGGCCCGCTCCTCCATGGCCTGGATCTGACCACGGCGGGAGTTGATGTCGCCGATGACCTCACCCATGTAGTCCTCGGGCGTGGTGACCTCGACGGCCATCATCGGCTCGAGCAGCACAGGGCTGGCCTTGCGCGCGGCCTCCTTGAAGGCCTGCGAACCGGCGATCTTGAACGCGAGCTCGGAGGAGTCCACCTCGTGGTAGGCACCGTCGAGCAGCGTCACGCGCACACCGGTCATCTCGTAACCGGCGAGGATGCCGAACTGCATGGCCTCCTGCGCACCGGCGTCCACCGAAGGGATGTACTCCTTCGGCACACGGCCACCGGTCACCTTGTTGATGAACTCGTACGAGGCGTCGCCACCCTCGATCGGCTCGATCGCGATGATGACGCGAGCGAACTGGCCGGTACCACCCGTCTGCTTCTTGTGGGTGAACTCGACCTTCTCGACGGCCTTGCGGATCGTCTCACGGTACGCGACCTGCGGCTTGCCGACGTTGGCCTCGACCTTGAACTCGCGCTTCATGCGGTCCACGAGCACCTCGAGGTGAAGCTCGCCCATACCGCCGATGACGGTCTGGCCGGTCTCCTCGTTGGTGTGCACCTGGAAGGAGGGGTCCTCCTCGGCCAGGCGCTGGATCGCGACGCCGAGCTTCTCCTGGTCGCCCTTCGACTTGGGCTCGATGGCGACCTCGATGACCGGCGCCGGGAAGTCCATGGACTCCAGGATGACCGGGTTCTTCTCGTCCGCCAGCGTCTCACCGGTGGTGGTCTGCTTCAGGCCCATGACGGCGACGATGTCGCCGGCGCCCACCGACTCGATCTCCTCACGCTTGTTGGCGTGCATGCGGTAGATCTTGCCGATGCGCTCCTTGCGGCCCTTCACCGAGTTCAGCACGGCCGTGCCGGAGTGAAGGCGCCCGGAGTACACGCGGACGAAGGTGAGCTTACCGAGGTGCGGGTCGCTCATGATCTTGAACGCGAGCGCGGCGAGGGGCTCCTCGTCCGACGGCTTGCGCGAGATGACCTGCTCCGGGTCCTTGACGTCGTGACCCTCGATGGCCTCGACGTCGAGCGGGGTGGGCAGGTAACGCACGACCGCGTCGAGCAGGGGCTGAACGCCCTTGTTCTTGAACGCGGTGCCGCAGAACACGGGGGTGACGGTGGTGCCGCCGCCCTTGCCGGACGCGATGGTGATACGACGGATCGCGGCGTAGAGCTGCTCCACGGTGGGCTCGGTGCCCTCCAGGTACAGCTCCATCAGCTCTTCGTCGTTCTCGGCGACGGCCTCGAGCAGCTTGCCGCGGTACTCCTCGGCAGCCTCGGCGTGGGTGTCCGGGATGTCGACGGTGTCGTACATCTCGCCCTTGGTCGCCTCGGCCGACCAGACCAGGGCCTTCATCGTCACGAGGTCGATGACGCCCTTGAAGTCCGCCTCCGCACCGATCGGCAGCTGCATGACCAGCGGCTGCGCGCCCAGGCGGTCCGAGATCATGTCCACGCAGCGGTGGAACTCGGCGCCGGTACGGTCCAGCTTGTTGACGAAGCAGATACGCGGCACGCCGTAACGGTCGGCCTGACGCCACACCGTCTCGGACTGCGGCTCGACACCGGCGACACCGTCGAACACCGTCACGGCACCGTCGAGCACGCGCAGGGAGCGCTCCACCTCGACGGTGAAGTCGACGTGACCCGGGGTGTCGATGATGTTGATGGTGTAGTCGTTGTCCTCGAGCGGCCAGTGACAGGTGGTCGCAGCAGACGTGATCGTGATGCCACGCTCCTGCTCCTGCTCCATCCAGTCCATGGTGGCAGCGCCGTCGTGGACCTCACCGATCTTGTACGACACGCCGGTGTAGAACAGGATCCGCTCGGTGGTGGTCGTCTTGCCCGCGTCGATGTGGGCCATGATCCCGATGTTGCGGACCTTGGCCAGGTCAAGTGAAGTGGTAGCCATAAGGCTTCAGTCTTCTCTCGGTCTCGATGTGGGTAGCGACTACCAGCGGTAGTGCGCGAAGGCCTTGTTGGACTCGGCCATCTTGTGGGTGTCCTCGCGCTTCTTCACAGCGGCACCGAGGCCGTTGGAGGCGTCGAGAAGCTCGTTGAGCAGACGCTCGGTCATGGTCTTCTCGCGACGGGCGCGGGAGTAACCGACCAGCCAGCGCAGCGCGAGCGTGTTGGCGCGACCGGGCTTGACCTCGATCGGAACCTGGTACGTCGCACCACCGACACGGCGGGACTTGACCTCGAGGGTCGGCTTGATGTTCTCCAGCGCGCGCTTCAGCGTGATGATCGGGTCGTTGCCCGTCTTCTCACGCAGACCTTCCATGGCGCCGTAGACGATGCGCTCGGCGGTGGAGCGCTTGCCGTTCAGCAGCACCTTGTTGATGAGCGACGTGACCAGAGGAGAACCGTAGACCGGGTCGATGATGACCGGGCGCTTCGGGGCGGGGCCCTTACGAGGCATTCTTACTTCTCCTTCTTGGCGCCGTAGCGGGAACGGGCCTGCTTGCGGTTCTTGACACCCTGGGTGTCGAGGGAGCCACGGATGATCTTGTAGCGAACACCCGGCAGGTCCTTCACACGGCCGCCACGCACGAGCACGATGGAGTGCTCCTGCAGGTTGTGTCCCTCACCCGGAATGTAAGCGGTGACCTCGATCCCGCTGGTCAGACGCACACGCGCGACCTTACGCAGGGCCGAGTTCGGCTTCTTCGGGGTGGTCGTGAACACACGCGTGCAGACGCCCCGGCGCTGAGGGGAACCCTCGAGTGCGGGCGTCTTGTTCTTCTCGACCTTGTCCTGCCGGCCCTTGCGGACCAGCTGCTGGATCGTAGGCACTACTTCTCCGGTTTCTGTGTGCCGAATGGTGAAGCTAACCTGGAACATCTCCGACCCACGCGGTCGGGTGTGTCGAACCCGCGGACTCCCGCCGCGAGGCAGAAACAGCGCAGATTACGGTGGCCGGTGTCAACTCGCCGTGTGGTTCATGGCACACACGCGAGCCAGGGCACACCCCAGGCACAAGGTCTGAGCGTACCTACCGCATTCGCTGCGGTCAAAACAAATGGGCACCGCCCGCATCGGCATGCGGGACATGTCAAGCCCCCCGGCCGTTGTCGATCTTCAATTCGACGGCGACTGTCCGTTTTGCATACCTTCACGATGCTACGACGGACACCACCGTGAGCAACACCAGGACGAGTGCCCAGCCCGCCGTGGACAACCACCCGAGCACGAGGCCGGTCAGCGCGAGTCCGTCCCCCAGCTCTCCCCGGCTGCGGATCTCGGCCCGGGCCACATGCCCCAGCACGACGGCCGGGATCCCGGTCATCCCCATGGTCGGCACGCACAGCAGCCCGCACACCCCGGCCGCGACGGCCTTGCCGTTGGTCCGCGCCCGCGGCACCGGCATGAACGTCGCCGGCACGGGCACGAGCGAGGCCGGCTGCGGCAACGGCCCCTGCGGCAGATCCGCGACGAGCAGCGCCAGCTCCCCCACGGTCCGCGCCGCGTAAGCCCGCCCGACCCGCTTCTCGAACTCGCCCTGCTCCATCCGCCCCTCGCCGTACCCGGCTCTGAGCACATCCACGGCCCGCTCCCGATCGGCGTGCGACGCCAGCATCGAGGAAGCACCAGGACCCTGCCAGGGCTGCCAGGGCTGCCAGGACGGATAGTGCGGCTGCGACACGGAGCACCTCCCCGGAAGCGGAGTCCTTCCATAATGCGCCGCAGCGGGGGTTCCGGCACGGGTGCGTCGACGACATGCGCCGCATGTCGGCCAGGCGGCCGACACAGGCGCTCGCGCACGCAGACGCGTCTCGGCGTCGCCGCCGTGTCCGCGTGCCCGCAGACGCCCCGGTGAGACGGCGTCGAGGCCCTTCCGGCCCGGGCCCTCGGCACCGGGAACGCCGAAGGGCGGCCACCCCGCAGGATGACCGCCCCTCGGCTCAAGCGACTCGCTTACTGGTTGTACGGACCGTAGTCGTAGTCCTCCAGCGGAACGGCCTGGCCGGAGCCCGTGCCGAACGGCGAGTAGTCGATGTCGTCGTAGCCGACGGCCGAGTACATCGCGGCCTTGGCCTCCTCGGTCGGCTCGACCCGGATGTTGCGGTAGCGGGACAGACCCGTACCGGCCGGGATGAGCTTACCGATGATGACGTTCTCCTTGAGGCCGATGAGGCTGTCGGACTTGGCGTTGATCGCCGCGTCCGTCAGGACTCGGGTCGTCTCCTGGAAGGAGGCGGCCGACAGCCAGGATTCCGTCGCCAGCGAGGCCTTGGTGATACCCATGAGCTGCGGACGGCCCGAAGCCGGGTGACCGCCCTCCTGGACCACACGACGGTTCTCGTGCTCGAACTTCGAGCGCTCGACCAGCTCACCGGGCAGCAGCTCGGCGTCGCCGGACTCGATGATCGTCACGCGGCGGAGCATCTGCCGGATGATGATCTCGATGTGCTTGTCGTGGATCGACACACCCTGCGAGTTGTAGACCTTCTGGACCTCGCCGACCAGGTGGACCTGGACGGCACGCTGGCCCAGGATGCGCAGCACGTCGTGCGGGTTGGTGGCACCCACGGTGAGCTTCTGGCCCACCTCGACGTGCTCGCCCTCGCTGACCAGGAGACGGGCACGCTTCGAGATCGGGAACGCCGTCTCGTCGCTGCCGTCGTCCGGGGTGACGACGATCTTCTTGGTCTTCTCGGTCTCCTCGATCCGCACGCGGCCCTGGGCCTCGGAGATCGGGGCGACACCCTTCGGGGTACGGGCCTCGAAGAGCTCGACGACACGCGGCAGACCCTGGGTGATGTCGTCACCGGCCACACCACCGGTGTGGAAGGTACGCATCGTCAGCTGGGTGCCGGGCTCACCGATGGACTGGGCGGCGATGATGCCGACCGCCTCACCGATGTCGACCAGCTTGCCGGTGGCGAGCGAACGGCCGTAGCACATCGCGCAGGTGCCGACGGCGGACTCGCAGGTCAGGACCGAGCGGGTCTTGACCTCCTCGACGCCACGCTGCACGAGCTCCTCGATGAGGACGTCGCCCAGGTCGGTACCGGCCGGGGCCAGCACCTGCCCGTCGACGACGATGTCCTCGGCGAGGCAGCGCGCGTACACGGAGGTCTCGACGTCCTCCGTCTTGACCAGCGTGCCCTCGGCGTTCCGGTCGGCGATCTTCAGACGCAGACCGCGCTCGGTGCCGCAGTCCTCCTCGCGAATGATGACGTCCTGGGAGACGTCGACCAGACGACGCGTGAGGTAACCCGAGTCGGCGGTACGCAGAGCGGTGTCCGCCAGACCCTTACGGGCACCGTGCGTGGAGATGAAGTACTCCAGCACGGACAGGCCCTCACGGAAGGAGGCCTTGATGGGACGCGGGATCGTCTCGTTCTTCGCGTTCGACACCAGACCACGCATACCGGCGATCTGACGCATCTGCATCATGTTGCCTCGTGCACCCGAGTTCACCATCATGAAGATCGGGTTGGTCTTCGGGAAGTTGTCGTTCATCGCCTCGGCGACCTCGTTGGTCGCCTTGGTCCAGATCGCGATGAGCTCCTGCGTGCGCTCGTCCTTGGTGATCAGACCGCGCTCGTACTGCTTCTGGACCTTCTCGTCCTGCGCCTCGTAGCCCTTGACGATCTCCTTCTTCGCCTCGGGAACGACGACGTCGGAGATGGCCACGGTGACGCCGGAACGGGTGGCCCAGTAGAAGCCGGCCGCCTTCAGGTTGTCGAGCGTCGCCGCCACGATGACCTTGGGGTAGCGCTCGGCGAGGTCGTTGACGATCTCGGAGAGCTGCTTCTTGCCGACCTCGTAGTCGACGAACGGGTAGTCCTCGGGCAGCAGCTCGTTGAAGAGCGCGCGGCCCAGCGTGGTGTTCAGCCGGAAGCTGTCACCCTGCTGCCACTCGGGCTCGCCCTCCTCGCGCGCCGGCGGGGTCCAGCCACGCGGCGGGATGGTGCCGACCGGGAAGCGGACGTCGATCTTCGACTGGAGCGACAGCTCGCCCGCGTCGAAGGCCATGATCGCCTCGGCGACCGAGGCGAAGGAACGGCCCTCGCCCTTGAGGTCGCGCATCTCGCCGTCGGTGGTGAGGAAGAACAGACCGAGGACCATGTCCTGGGTCGGCATCGTCACCGGGCGGCCGTCGGCCGGCTTGAGGATGTTGTTCGAGGACAGCATCAGGATGCGGGCCTCGGCCTGCGCCTCCGCGGACAGCGGCAGGTGCACGGCCATCTGGTCACCGTCGAAGTCCGCGTTGAACGCGGTGCAGACGAGCGGGTGGATCTGGATGGCCTTGCCCTCGACCAGCTGCGGCTCGAAGGCCTGGATGCCGAGGCGGTGCAGCGTGGGCGCACGGTTCAGCAGAACCGGGTGCTCCGCGATGACCTCTTCCAGCACGTCGTACACGACCGTGCGGCCGCGCTCGACCATGCGCTTGGCGCTCTTGATGTTCTGCGCGTGGTTCAGGTCGACCAGGCGCTTCATCACGAACGGCTTGAAGAGCTCCAGCGCCATCGCCTTCGGCAGACCGCACTGGTGCAGCTTCAGCTGCGGACCGACGACGATCACGGAACGCGCGGAGTAGTCCACACGCTTACCGAGCAGGTTCTGACGGAAGCGACCCTGCTTACCCTTCAGCATGTCGCTGAGGGACTTCAGCGGGCGGTTACCGGGACCGGTGACCGGACGGCCACGGCGGCCGTTGTCGAACAGCGCGTCGACGGCCTCCTGGAGCATGCGCTTCTCGTTGTTCACGATGATCTCGGGCGCACCGAGGTCGAGAAGGCGCTTCAGTCGGTTGTTCCGGTTGATCACACGGCGGTACAGGTCGTTCAGGTCGGAGGTCGCGAAGCGGCCACCGTCCAGCTGCACCATCGGACGCAGGTCCGGCGGGATGACCGGCACGCAGTCGAGCACCATGCCCTTGGGGCTGTTGCTGGTCTGCAGGAACGCGGAGACGACCTTCAGGCGCTTGAGCGCACGGGTCTTCTTCTGGCCCTTGCCGGTACGGATGATCTCGCGGAGGCGCTCGGCCTCCTCGTCGAGGTCGAAGGACTCCAGGCGCTTCTGCAGCGCCGCGGCACCCATCGAGCCGTCGAAGTACGTGCCGAAGCGGTCACGCAGCTCGCGGTAGAGCAGCTCGTCGCCCTCGAGGTCCTGGACCTTGAGGTTCTTGAAACGGTTCCACACCTCGTCGAGGCGGTCGATCTCGCGCTGCGCGCGGTCACGCAGCTGCTTCATCTCACGCTCGGCACCCTCGCGCACCTTGCGGCGCACGTCGGCCTTGGCGCCCTCGGCCTCCAGCTCGGCCAGGTCGGTCTCGAGCTTCTTGGCGCGGGCCTCCAGGTCGGCGTCGCGGCGCTGCTCGATCTGCTGGCGCTCGACGGAGACGTGGGCCTCCAGCGAGGGCAGGTCGCGCGTACGGCGCTCCTCGTCGACGTACGTGATCATGTACGCCGCGAAGTAGATGACCTTCTCGAGGTCCTTCGGCGCCAGGTCGAGCAGGTAGCCCAGGCGCGACGGAACACCCTTGAAGTACCAGATGTGCGTGACGGGCGCGGCCAGCTCGATGTGGCCCATCCGCTCACGGCGCACCTTGGCGCGGGTGACCTCGACGCCACACCGCTCACAGATGATGCCCTTGAAGCGGACACGCTTGTACTTGCCGCAGTAGCACTCCCAGTCCCGGGTCGGACCGAAGATCTTCTCGCAGAAGAGTCCGTCCTTTTCGGGCTTGAGCGTGCGGTAGTTGATCGTCTCGGGCTTCTTGACCTCGCCGTGGCTCCACTGACGGATGTCGTCAGCGGTGGCCAGACCGATCCGGAGCTCGTCGAAGAAGTTGACGTCGAGCACTATGCGTCAATCCCTCTCAGGGTTGTAAGTCATGGGGTCTGATACGGGGGTCCTGGGGCCGGCGGCCTTCATCACGAAGGCCGCCGGACTCCCGTCAGACCTCTTCGACGCTGCTCGGCTCACGCCGGGACAGGTCGATGCCAAGCTCCTCCGCAGCGCGGAAGACGTCCTCGTCGGTGTCGCGCATCTCGATGGACATGCCGTCCGAGGACAGCACCTCCACGTTGAGGCACAGGGACTGCATCTCCTTGATGAGCACCTTGAAGGACTCGGGGATGCCGGGCTCGGGGATGTTCTCGCCCTTGACGATGGCCTCGTAGACCTTCACGCGGCCGGTGACGTCGTCGGACTTGATGGTCAGCAGCTCCTGGAGGGCGTACGCGGCGCCGTAAGCCTCCAGCGCCCACACCTCCATCTCACCGAAGCGCTGGCCACCGAACTGGGCCTTACCACCCAGCGGCTGCTGGGTGATCATCGAGTACGGACCGGTCGACCGGGCGTGCAGCTTGTCGTCGACCAGGTGGTGCAGCTTGAGGATGTACATGTAGCCGACCGAGATCGGCTCCGGGAACGGCTCGCCGGAGCGGCCGTCGAACAGCGGCGCCTTACCGGTCGGGAGCACCATGCGCTCGCCGTCGCGGTTCGGGATGGTGTGGTTCAGCAGACCGGCCAGCTCGTCCTCACGCGCACCGTCGAAGACGGGGGTGGCGACGTTGGTGCCCGGGGCGACCTGGTCGGCCTCGATGGCCTGCAGGCGCTGGGCCCAGTCGTCCGCGAGGCCGGAGACGTCCCAGCCGCGGCTGGCGAGCCAGCCGAGGTGGATCTCCAGAACCTGTCCCGGGTTCATTCGGGACGGCACACCGAGCGGGTTGAGGATGATGTCGACCGGGGTGCCGTCCTCCAGGAACGGCATGTCCTCGATCGGCAGGATCTTCGAGATGACACCCTTGTTGCCGTGACGGCCGGCGAGCTTGTCACCGTCCGTGATCTTGCGCTTCTGCGCCACGTAGACACGAACCAGCTGGTTCACGCCCGGCGGCAGCTCGTCGCCCTCTTCACGGTCGAAGACGCGGACGCCGATGACCTTGCCGATCTCGCCGTGCGGGACCTTCAGCGAGGTGTCACGGACCTCACGGGCCTTCTCACCGAAGATGGCGCGCAGCAGGCGCTCCTCCGGCGTCAGCTCGGTCTCACCCTTGGGCGTGACCTTGCCGACGAGGATGTCACCGGCGACGACCTCGGCACCGATGCGGATGATGCCGCGCTCGTCGAGGTCGGCGAGGACCTCCTCGGAGACGTTCGGGATGTCCCGGGTGATCTCCTCGGGGCCGAGCTTGGTGTCACGGGCGTCGACCTCGTGCTCCTCGATGTGGATCGAGGAGAGGACGTCGTCCTGCACGAGGCGCTGCGACAGGATGATCGCGTCCTCGTAGTTGTGACCCTCCCACGGCATGAACGCCACGAGCAGGTTCTTGCCCAGCGCCATCTCGCCGTTCTGGGTGGCCGGACCGTCGGCGAGGACCTGGCCCTCGATGATCCGGTCGCCCTCGTTGACGATGACCTTCTGGTTGACCGAGGTGCCCTGGTTGGAGCGGGCGAACTTGGCCAGGCGGTACGTGATGTACGTGCCGTCGTCGTTGGCGGTGGTGATGTAGTCCGCGGAGACCTCCTGGACCACACCGGGCTTCTCGGCCTTGACCACGTCGCCGGCGTCGACCGCGGAGCGGTACTCCATGCCGGTGCCGACGAGCGGCGCCTCGGACTTAATCAGCGGCACGGCCTGACGCATCATGTTCGCGCCCATGAGGGCACGGTTGGCGTCGTCGTGCTCGAGGAAGGGGATCATGGCGGTCGCGACCGACACCATCTGGCGCGGCGAGACGTCCATGTAGTCCACGTCCTCGCCGGTGACGTAGTCGACCTCGCCGCCCTTACGGCGGACCAGCACCCGGGCCTCGGCGAAGCGGAGGTCGTCCGTCAGGGGCGCGTTGGCCTGCGCGATGACGAAGCGGTCCTCCTCGTCGGCGGTCAGGTAGTCGACCTCGTCGGTGACCTGGCCCTCGAACACCTTGCGGTACGGGGTCTCGACGAAACCGAACGCGTTGACCCGGCCGTAGGAGGCGAGCGAGCCGATCAGACCGATGTTCGGGCCTTCGGGCGTCTCGATCGGGCACATGCGGCCGTAGTGCGAGGGGTGCACGTCACGGACCTCGAAGCCGGCCCGCTCACGGGACAGACCACCCGGGCCGAGCGCGGAGAGACGCCGCTTGTGCGTCAGACCGGACAGCGGGTTGTTCTGGTCCATGAACTGGGACAGCTGGCTGGTGCCGAAGAACTCCTTGATGGAGGCGACGACCGGCCGGATGTTGATCAGGGTCTGCGGCGTGATCGCCTCGACGTCCTGGGTCGTCATCCGCTCGCGGACGACTCGCTCCATACGCGCCAGACCCGTACGGACCTGGTTCTGGATGAGCTCGCCGACGCTGCGCAGGCGGCGGTTGCCGAAGTGGTCGATGTCGTCGGTCTCGACGACGATGTTCGTGCCACTGTCGCCGACCGTCTCGGTCTCGCCCGCGTGCAGCTTCACCAGGTACTTGATCGTCGAGATGATGTCCTCGACGGTCAGGATGCCCGCGTCCAGCGGAGCGTCCGCACCCAGCTTCTTGTTGACCTTGTAGCGGCCGACCTTGGCCAGGTCGTAGCGCTTGGGGTTGAAGTAGAGGTTCTCGAGCAGCGTCTGCGCGGCCTCACGCGTGGGGGGCTCGCCCGGACGCAGCTTGCGGTAGATGTCGAGCAGCGCGTCGTCCTGGCCCTGGGTGTGGTCCTTCTCCAGGGTGGCGCGCATGGACTCGTACTCGCCGAACTCCTCGAGGATCTGCTCGGTGGTCCAGCCGAGCGCCTTGAGCAGGACGGTGACGGACTGCTTGCGCTTGCGGTCGATGCGGACACCGACCATGTCGCGCTTGTCGATCTCCATCTCCAGCCAGGCACCCCGGGACGGGATGATCTTGGCGGAGAAGATGTCCTTGTCGGACGTCTTGTCGATGGAGGAGTCGAAGTACACGCCCGGCGAGCGGACGAGCTGCGACACCACGACACGCTCGGTGCCGTTGATGACGAAGGTGCCCTTGTTCGTCATGAGCGGGAAGTCGCCCATGAAGACCGTCTGGGACTTGATCTCGCCGGTCTCGTTGTTGGTGAACTCGGCGGTGACGAAGAGCGGGGCCGCGTACGTGAAGTCGCGGTCCTTGCACTCGTCGATGGAGTTCTTCGGCGGCTCGAAGCGGTGGTCGCGGAAGGTCAGCGACATCGACCCGCTGAAGTCCTCGATCGGGGAGATCTCCTCGAAGATCTCCTCGAGCCCGGACTTGGTGGGGACGTCCTGACCGTTCTCGAGAGCCTCCTCGACCCGACTCTGCCAGGCGGTGTTGCCGAGGAGCCAGTCGAAGCTCTCGGTCTGCAGCGCGAGCAGGTTCGGAACCTCAAGAGGCTCCTTGATCTTTGCAAAAGAGATGCGCAGCGGGGCAGTGCTGGCGGCGTTGTTCGTATTCGCGGTCGAGGCGTTGCGCGAGGCGGCCAAGAGGGGGTCCTTCCGAGGGCTCGGACTCACTACGCGCGTACCGGCCCCTCTCCCGTACACAGAGACAAGCTGTGTCAGTCCGGCCGAAAGGCCAGGTCGGACAGATCTTGTCGTCGATGCTCGGGCGAGGGCAGACCCCTGGTGACGGGCAGGGGACAGCTAACAGGCAGCGCAAAGGGTCAGTGTAGCCACTTGGCACACTGATGTCCAGTGCGGGTTCTGGAACCCGTGTTCACCCTCGTTGTTCCACTCCTGCGACAAGGCGCTGCCCTCAACGCACGTTGATACTGCCCTCTTCGTCGCCGATCCATGCCTCGGATTCGGATCCTGTGACGACGCGTCCTGAGAATTGCGCGCTGCGTGCGGTTCGTCAAGGCCCCCCTGCCCGATCCGGAGCCGCCCGGAGACACGACGAAGATCACCATACCCCCCGTCACCGGGGCTTCAAGGCAACCGTGGCCCGCCTCCGAGAACGCCGAAGAGCGACCACCCGGATGGATGATCGCTCTTCAGCGCTTAGGCGTTACACGTCCGGCGGGACGTGTTGTGGATCCTGACGGATCCGAGGGTGTTACTTGACCTCGACGGAGGCGCCGGCGCCCTTGAGGGACTCGGCGGCCTTCTCGGCGGCGTCCTTGGCGACCTTCTCGAGAACGGGCTTCGGGGCGCCGTCCACGAGGTCCTTGGCCTCCTTCAGACCCAGGGAGGTCAGCTCACGCACGACCTTGATGACCTGGATCTTCTTGTCGCCGGCACCGGTGAGGATGACGTCGAACTCGTCCTGCTCGGCCTCGGCCTCGGCAGCGGCGCCACCAGCGGCACCACCGGCGACGACGACCGGCGCGGCAGCGGCGGCGGTAACGTCGAACTTGTCCTCGAACGCCTTCACGAACTCGGAGAGCTCGATGAGGGTCATTTCCTCGAACTGCGCGAGCAGGTCTTCCTGGCTGAGCTTCGCCATGATGGCGGTCCTTCCACTAATTCGGCAGGTGCCGGATGTACATGTGAGGCGGGCGTACGTTTGGCCCGCGACGGTCGCCGCGTTCAGGCAGCGGCGGCCGGGATGCGAGCCGAGTTACTCGGCACCGCCCTGCTCGTCCTGCTTGGCACGGAGCGCGTCCACGGTGCGGACGAGCTTCGACGGCAGCGCCTGGAAGACAGAGGCAGCCTGGGACTGCTTGCCCTTCATGGCACCGGCCAGCTTGGAGAGCAGAACCTCGCGGGACTCGAGGTCCGCAAGCTTCTTGATCTCATCGGCGGACAACGCCTTGCCGTCAAGGACGCCGCCCTTGATGACGAGGTTGGGGTTGTCCTTGGCGAAGTCACGGAGACCCTTCGCCGCCTCGACCGGGTCACCGGTCACGAAGGCGACGGCCGACGAACCCGCAAAGAGGTCGTCCAGCGTCGTGATCCCGGCCTCGTTGGCCGCAATCTTGGTCAGCGTGTTCTTCGCCACACGGTACTGAGCGTTCTCACCGAGTGAACGACGCAGCTGCTGGAGCTGCGCGACGGTGAGACCGGTGTACGCGGTAACGACAGCGGCGTTGGAGTTGCGGAACTTGTCCCGCATCTCCTCGACGGCATCGACCTTGTCAGGCCTCGCCATGAGCCTCGGCCTCCTTCCGGGTGATTCGGACCGCGCGGACCCGAAGGAGGACTGGGGAAAACGAAACGCCCCGGCGCAAGCGCACGGGGCGTAGCTCGACCGGTTTCACACACGCACGAGGCGGTGGGCTCCGGGAGCTTCTCCAGTGTCACCTGCGCGGGTCGTCCGCCGTTCAGCGGATCCTTCGGCCACCGCGCCCTCTGATGAGCGCGCGGTAACGACCAGCGGTCTTTGGCTTCTGTAGGAGAGTACGGGAACGGTTCACCGTGAGGCAAATCCGCCCGTACGGCGGATCGGCGCGGGGCGGTTCAGCCCTGCCCCAGCTCCTTGAACATCTCGCTCAGGTCCGCGACGTCCTTGGCCTGCGGGGCCGTGACGGTGACGGGCTTGTTGTAGTCGAGGAAGGTGATGGTCATGTCCATCGGGCCCTTGTCGGCCTGGCCCTTCATGCGGAACTGCTTGGTGTGGTCCTCGCCGTCGACCCACATGTCCATCGTGAACTTGTCGACGCCCAGCTTCTCGTACTGCTTGATGCTCTTCTCGCGCTGCTTGCGGGTCTGCGCCTTCTCGTCCTTGAGCGAGGCGCGCAGGTCGGCGAGGGTGACCGTGCCCGTGTAGTGGGTGGTCTCGACTCCGTCGACCTTCTCGCTGCCGACCTCCTTCACGTCCTTGGCGCCCGTGAGGAAGGTGGACTCCGCCGCCGGGTTCTGCTCGGCCTGGCTCGTGGACCCCACCTTGTCCAGGTCCTTGGCCGCGTCGGAGCCGGACAGATCGAACTTCAGCCAGCGCTTGCCGTCCATCTCCTTGGCCATCTCGGCTCCCCCACCGAGGTACATGGCCTTGTCGACGAGACGGATCTCCACGCTTTCGCCGGCGGCCTGGTCGGGCGCCGTCATCTTCATGCTCATGGCGATCGTGGGCTTCAGGCGCATGGACGCCTCACCCTCGACGCGGCCCGACTCCGGGACCGTGCCCTTCAAGCGGTACTGGAGGGACGTGATGTCCTCCGTGTTCTTCGCCGCTTTGGCGACGGCCGCGGCGGGCGTCATCTCCGGCGACTGCTCGGATCCGCAGCCGACGGCGCCGACGGCGAGAAGCAGGGCACACGCCCCGGCGGCAGGTATGGACGTCCTCATCAATTCCCCCCAAGGAATACATGGTTGCTTCACAGCAAGGCCGCGAGCCTATCCCAGAGGGGCACAAGTGATCTATCGGAATAGGCGGAGGCCTCAGGGCATGCCGGGCTGCTTGCGCATCAGATCCTCGAAGTCCCCGGTGTCGGACCGCGGGGGCCGTTCGACCCGGACCGGAACGCCGTAGTCGGCGTAGTGCGCGGTCTGGGTCATCAGGCCGGTGGTCATCCGCGCCTTCTCGACCTTCTTGACCAGCAGGTTCCGCTTGTCGATCCAGATGTCGACGGTCTCGGTGGTGACACCGGCCTCGGTCAGCTGCTGCCGCAGGCCGTCGTCGGCGACGTCGGCCGCTGTCACGGTGCCGGACCAGTGCGTCGCGGACCGGCCGCCGACGGTCTCCTCGCCGACCTTCCTGACGTCGCCGGAGGACAGCAGCAGCTTGAGGGACTGGTTCGGCGTGGTGCTGCGCATCTGGTCACCGAGATGGGCACCGGAGCCGCCGGCGAGGGCTTCGAGGTCCTCGTACGCGTACCGGATCCAGTGCCTGCCGCCGGTCTGCTCGGCGAACTTCTCGCCCATGCGCGCGTAGTACGCCTCCGGCAGATAACGGGCCTCCATGGAGGTGGCGCCCAGCCGCCGCATGGTGTCGGCGATGGTCCCGCCGGTGTACTCGATGGTGAGGGTGCCGGTGATGCCGTTGCTCCAGCCCAGGGTGCCGTCGGCGGTCATGGACATCAGCGAGCCCATGGTCGTCGTGGACTCCACCCGGGCGGACTCGGCCTGCTCGGTGGTGCGCTCGGCGGCGCGCAGGGCGGCCAGGGCCCGGCCGCGTGCGGCGCCGTCGTCCCGGCCGGGGGCCTCGGAGGACTCCTGGGACGTGCAGGCGGCCACCCCCGTCAGCGCTGTCGCCGCGAGCACCAGGCCCACGCGGCGCACGGTCGTGCCCTGCATACGTCCCCCCCCGTTCGCATCCGGTTCCCGCACGTTAACCCAGGCCACCGGCGTACGTACCGGAAAAGGGAACGGGCCCCGCACCTGTAAGAGGTGCGGGGCCCGTGACCGGTTGGGTGAGCCTCAGGCTCAGACCGCAGCCGGGTCCTCCTCGACGAGGAGGTTGCGGGTGCGGTTCGGGTCGACCGGAATGCCGGGGCCCATCGTGGTGCTGATGGCGGCCTTCTTGATGTAGCGACCCTTGGCGGCCGACGGCTTCAGACGGAGGATCTCCTCCAGCGCGGCGCCGTAGTTCTCCACCAGCTTGGTGTCGTCGAAGGACGACTTGCCGATGATGAAGTGCAGGTTCGAGTGCTTGTCGACGCGGAACTCGATCTTGCCGCCCTTGATCTCGGTGACGGCCTTGGCCACGTCGGGGGTGACGGTGCCGGTCTTCGGGTTCGGCATCAGACCACGCGGACCGAGCACGCGGCCGAGACGGCCGACCTTGCCCATGAGGTCCGGGGTGGCGACGACGGCGTCGAAGTCCAGACGGCCCTTCGACACCTCGTCGATCAGTTCGTCGGAGCCGACGATGTCGGCGCCCGCGGCCTCCGCGGCCGCAGCACGGTCACCGGTCGCGAAGACCAGGACCCGGGCGGTCTTGCCGGTGCCGTGCGGAAGGTTCACGGTGCCACGGACCATCTGGTCGGCCTTGCGCGGGTCGACACCCAGGCGGAAGGCGACCTCGACGGTGCCGTCGAACTTGGTCGTGGAGGTGTCCTTGGCGAGACGGACGGCCTCGAGCGGGGCGTAGAGCTTCTCCCGGTCGACCTTGGCGTCCGCAGCGCGAAGGGACTTGCTGCGCTTGCTCACTACTGCTCCTGTGGATTCTTAGGAGTCGTGGTCCGGGCCGAGCAGGCCCTGCCACTTCTGCTGATGGAGGTTGGGGCTCAGCCCTCGACCGTGACGCCCATGGAACGGGCGGTGCCGGCGATGATCTTCTCGGCGGCGTCCAGGTCGTTGGCGTTGAGGTCGGGCATCTTGGTCGTGGCGATCTCACGGACCTGGTCACGCGTGATCTTCGCGACCTTGGTCTTGTGCGGCTCGCCGGAGCCCTTCTCGATGCCCGCGGCCTTCAGGATCATCTTCGCGGCCGGCGGCGTCTTGGTGATGAAGGTGAAGGAACGGTCCTCGTAGACCGTGATCTCCACCGGGATCACCCAGCCACGCTGCGACTCGGTCGCGGCGTTGTAGGCCTTGCAGAACTCCATGATGTTCACGCCGTGCTGACCCAGCGCGGGGCCGACCGGCGGAGCCGGGTTGGCGGCACCGGCCTGGATCTGGAGCTTGATGAGCCCCGTGACCTTCTTCTTCTTGGGAGGCATAGCTCTCCGGGTCCTTTCGATTCGGGTCCTGCCCGCATACGGGGACCACCCGGATGCAGGCATACCGCACAACGATAACGGGTATGGATGCGCGGCTGAAAACCGAGCAGGTCAGGCAAGCGCCGGAGCGATCGCCTGACCTGCGCGGAAGCGGTGTGTCCGGAAGTCAGTTCTTCTGGAAGTGATGCGCCGATTCTCCCACGTGCATCGCTTCCATGTCTCCTACCTTCTGACCAGCGAAGATCCGGCGACTAGTTGTCATCATCTGTCAACGTCGGTTCACCTCGCACGGCCCACAGACGGCCCCGCACCTTTCCCCACTCCCCCTCCCTCTCCTCCCCGCCGCCGTACTGCTGACGACGGCGCGAGGTCGGCTCCGAGACTTTGGGCTGGAGCTGCCATGGGGCGAGTGATCATGGCCCCGTAAGCTTCCGGCGCGTCGGGCAGTCTGTGGACCTGCCCGTTAAAGCACGACGTTGGGGCCATGATCTTCGAGGCTCGCCCCATGGTGGCTGCCTAAAGTCTCGGAGCCGACCGGCCCATGTCGGCGGATGCAGCTACGGGCCTCGACTCATGGCTACCGGCCCTGCCCACATGTGGGCGCGCGTCGGCGCAGCGCGGGCGGAGCGGGCCGGAGGCAGGAGCGGCGCCCGCAGCAGAGCCGGGAGCGCGCCCGGCGGAGCGGAGCGCAGCCGGGGCTTGATGAGGTAGAGAAACCTGTAACCCGCTACCCGATGATCGGCGCTGGGGCCGGGGCACGGTCTACGAAGCCATGCTGAGCGGGCTGCGCCTCCCTCTGGGCAAGCCATCCGGAGACACGTGGACCACCATTGACGGCGCTGCCTTCGCGGACGGTCCGAACATGCTCGAAGCCCTGACGTAGGTAGTAGCGCTGTAGGGCCTCGTTGGTCGTCCAGGCGTCAAGGCGGAGCCACTTGGCTGATGAGCGGAAGGCTCGGTCACCCGCCCAATCGAGAAGGCGCCCGCCCAAGTTCTGCCCGGCGTACTCGCGGGACACCGTGAGCTTGTTGACGAACATGGACGGTTCCCTCAACTCCTCCTCCGACCACAACCCCTCCTCCGCCTCCGAGGTGAGGGTGATGGTCGCCGCCGTGGCCTCCCCATCCCGCACCATGAAGACCGTCCCGGCCTCGATCGTGGCCAACAGGCGATCTGCAGGGTAGGGACGGCTCCACTGGTCAGTGCCGAGCTTGCTGAGCCAGGACGCTGCCTGCTCACGGAACGCCAAGAGAAGGGGGAGATCGTCAGGCGTGGCGGGTGCGAGTATCACTGAGGTTCGTTCTCGTCTCGGGCCGAGAGATCGCCGATCTCGTAGTTCATGCGGTTCAAGTCGCCTCGAAGCGTGGTGATCGTGCACCGGATGGGCTTCTCGTTTGAGTAGCCCGTGCGGGTCCAGAGCAGGACAGGCACTCCAGCTCCGATCTCCAACAGGCGGGCTTCATCGGGCGTCGGCATGCGAGTGGAGATCTCGTCTGCGTATCCGATCTGCTCGATGCCCAAGCTTGCGAGGTACCGCGTGGTGCCTTCGGCTATGTCGCCTGGCTCGGTCAATCGCGGGGCCTGCTGGATGAGCCACTCCGGATAGTGAGTCGCCTGGGTGGACCAGGGCACGTCATCAACGAAGCGGTGGCAGAACCGCAGGACGGCCCTGGACCCGACATCGACCTTGAGCCGCTCTGCGATGTACTCGGGCGCGTTGGTCAGTTCGACTCGGAACGTCTGGTGCGGCCGGCGCCCCGCGTTCGTCACGTCGGTGGAGTACGCGTCACCGTTCTGCGGAAAGGTCAGGTTCTCGAACCGCGAGGCATTGAGTACGAACACCTCGTGCTTCCGGACCTCGTAGCCCAGCCCCTGGCTGGAGGAGATCAGCCCTTGACTGACCAACAAGTTGAGTCCTGATCGGACCGTGTTCCGTGAGGCGTCGAAGCGAACCATCAGCTCGCTTTCGGAGGGGAGCCGCGAGCCGGGGCCGTACGTCCCGCTGTCGATCTCCCGGCGCAGGGCGTCCGCCACCTGTTGATACTTCGGCTGCTTGCTCATACCTCCCATCATGACGCACACGCTCAACTTATTGGTACATGTAGCGCGGAATCTCTTGACGACAGTCATGTAACGCCATCAAACTCGTACCTACAAGTTGAGCAAGGGGTGTAACCCCCTTCTCTACAGCAGGGAGCGGCGCCCAACCGCCAAGTCAGATCGCCGCTCCCGCCCCCACGAAGGGAGCTCTCATCATGCCCGCAACGCTCGTTGCGCATGCCGCGACCCCCGTGTTAGTCGAAGAGCTGTCCGGCATGGAGCGCGCAGTCGCGCTGTACGCCTCTGACATGCCGACCGGCTACCTCCTCCAGGGCCCGGCTGACCCGAACGTGGCTGACTGGATCGCTCAGGGTGCCGCTCGTCTCGGCCGTGACGAGGTTCGTCGGCGCGCGGCCTACCTGGCGGGTCACCGCAAGCTGTGGCTGCGCGACATGACGACTCCGGAGATCGACCGCCGCCACAAGGTGCGGTTCCCCTCTGCACGGCGCCTCAAGATCGCGGAATCCATGGCGTCAACCTCATACTTCTGGATCCCGGTCGCCCCGGCCGCACGGCACCTCCCGGCCGTGATCGACGGGCCGTGCCCGAAATGCGACGACGCCGGAAAGCTCTGGGACACCTGGGTCATTGATGACGCTTCCGACTGGTACGAGGAGGGCTACCGCCCCTGCTGGTTGTGCCAGGACGGCGGTGCCGCGTGACGGTGTTTCCCGTCGCCCCGGAGACCGTGGCCGGTGCTGCGGCCTCCATGGGCACTGATCCCCTGACACTTGCCGATCTGCTGCGGGTGGCCAACTCGCCCGGCTTCGACCGCTGGCAGGAACAGGTCCGCCGTACGGGCGGCTGTGCCAACCCGATCCGCCTCATGGGCCAGACGGTCACCCGTGACGCCAAGACCGGCGACGTCCTGTACTCCTACAGCACCGAGCAGGAGCCGGGCGGCATGCTCCGGGTGGCCTGCGGCAACCGGCGGGCCTCCCGCTGCCCGGCCTGCGCCTGGACCTACGCCGGGGATACCTACCACCTGATCCGAGCCGGGATCACGGGCGATGAGCGCAAGGACGTGCCCGAGACGGTGCGGGATCATCCCCGTGTCTTCGCCACGCTCACCGCGCCCTCGTTCGGCCCGGTCCACAACCGGCCGGACTCCGGGCGCTGCCGCTGCGGTGCCCAGCATGCCGACGACGACCCCGCCCTCGGTACGGCGCTCGATCCGGAGCGCTACGACTACGCCGGGGCGGTGCTGTGGAACAACTTCGCCGGGGACCTGTGGCGGCGCTTCACCATCTACCTGCGCCGTGAGATCGCCGCCCGCGCGGGCCTGACTCAGTCGGCCATGCGGGAGGTGTGCCGGGTCTCCTTCGGCAAGGTCGCCGAGTTCCAGAAGCGCGGCAGTGTGCACTTCCACGCGGTGGTGCGCCTCGATGGCCCGGACGGTCCCGACACCGCGCCCCCGGCCTGGGCCACCGTCGCTCTCCTCGACGGTGCGATTCGCGCTGCTGCCGCTCGGGTCGCCGTGCCGGTGCCTTCCGCCGGCGCTTTCGCCGAACGCGAGCTGCGGTGGGGATCTCAGGTCGACGTGCAGCCCATCGGCGCCCTCGGTCACGAGGAGCTGACCGAACAGGCCGTGGCCTCCTACGTCGCCAAATACGCGACCAAAGCGGCCGAGACCACCGGCACGGTGGACCGCCGTATCGGGGAGCTGTCCGAACTCGACAAGCTGCCGGTGCCCGACCACACCCGGCGCCTGATCGAGGCGTGCTGGGCGCTGGATGAGGCCTACCCGGATCGGCTGCTGGCTCGCTGGGCTCACATGCTCGGCTTCCGCGGCCACTTCTCGACCAAGTCGCGCCAGTACTCCACCACCCTCGGAGCCCTTCGCCAGGTACGAGCCGACTACCGCGCCCGCCAGGAGCGGCGCGAACGCGGGCTCTCCGAAGACCTCGACGACACGGAGGGCTCCACGCTCGTGCTCGCCCACTGGACCTACGCCGGGCAGGGGCACACCCCCGGCGAATCCTGGCTCGCTGCATCAATCGCCCGAGACCTCCGGCTGAACCGAGAGACAGCACGTGAAGCCCTGGCCGACCTGGACGACATGGAGGTGTGCGCATGAAGCGCTCGCTGCCCGACCGCTACCTGACCCCGGTCGACCTGGCCGACCTGCTCGGCATCCCGGTCGAGACCGTCTACCAGTGGCGCCGCAAGCACATCGGGCCGCGGGGCTTCCGCGTCGGTCGGCACCTCCGCTTCGACCCCGAAGACGTCCGCGTCTGGGTCGAGGCTCAGATGGAAGAGGCCGCCTGATGGCCGGACACATCCAAGACCGCTGGTACAAGACCGAGACCGGCGCCGACGGCAAGACCGTCAAGGTCAAGACCGACCGCTTCGGCGTCGGCCTCCGCTACCGCGCTCGCTACGTCGCTCCGGACGGCACCGAGAAGTCCAAGAGCTTCCCTGACCGCAAGAAGCGCGAGGCTGAGCGCTGGTTGGCCAACATCGAGGCCGACATGTCGCGCGGCCACTACATCGACCCGACCGCCGGGAAGATCACGTTCAGGAAGTACGCCGAAGACTGGCTGGCGACACAGACGACCGACCCAGCTACCCGTGTCGCGGTCGAGAGTCGGCTACGGCTCCACGCCTTCCCGCACCTCGGCAGTCGGCCGCTGGCGTCCTTCCAGCCGTCGCACATCCGCTCTTGGGCTCGGCTCCTGGAGGACACCGGGGCGGCAAGCTCGTACCGGCGGGTGATCTTCGGGAACGTGTCGGCTGTGCTGTCGGCCGCCGTGGATGACGGCTACCTGGCGCGCAACCCGTGCCGTGCTGGTTCGGTCCGGCCGCCCAAGCCGTCCCCTGGACGAGTCACCCCCTGGTCGCCTGAGCGCGTCTTCGCGGTCCGGGACGGGATGCCTGATCGGCTCCGGGCCATGGTCGACGTGGGCGCGGGCTGCGGCCTCCGGCAGGGCGAGATCTTCGGGCTTGCCGTGGACGACGTGGACCCGCTATCCGGAGTGCTGCACGTCACACAACAGGTGAAGCTGGTGAACGGTCACCTGATCTTCGCGCCGCCCAAGAACAACAAGCTGCGTGACGTACCTCTCCCCGACTCGGTGGCTTCCGTCCTCGCGACGCACATGACGGCCTTCCCGCCGGTCGAGGTGACCTTGCCGTGGCTGCGCTCGGACGGGCCGCCGGTGACCAGGCTCCTCTACTTCTCCACCCAGGAGGGAGGGGCGCTCCGCCGGAACGACTTCAACACCCACGTCTGGAAGCCTGCTCTGGCTTCCGCCGGCGTCATCCCGGTGCCTGGCGTGGGCGAGCGGTACAAGGAATCCCGCGAAGACGGCATGCATGCCCTTCGGCACTTCTACGCCTCGGTCCTCCTGGACTCGGGCGAGAGCGTCAAGGCCGTGAGTACCTACCTGGGACACAGCGATGCCGGGTTCACCCTGCGGACGTACACACATCTGATGCCGACCAGTGAGACCCGGACCCGGAAGGCCGTGGATGCGGTCTACCGCAAGGCCCGGAGGCCGCCCACGGCCCAGTGACGGCCCCCTGGACGCGAGAGAGCCCCTGCCCAACGGGAAACCGCTGGTCAGGGGCTCTTTCGGCTGATCGTTGACCTAGTTCTTCTGGATCTGGTCGAAGGAGAGCTCGACCGGCGTCTCGCGGCCGAAGATCTCGACGAGGCCCTTGACCTTCTTCGAGTCCGGGTTGATCTCGTTGATGGTCGCCTGCAGCGTGGCGAAGGGGCCGTCGGTGACGGTGACCGAGTCGCCGACCTCGAAGTCCAGCACCTGGACCTCGACCTTGCGCTGCGGAGCCGGCTTGCCCTCGGCCTCGGCGGCCTCGCGAGCGGCCTTCTCCTCGGCCTCGGGGGCGAGCATCTTGACGATCTCGTCCAGGGTCAGCGGGTACGGGTCGTAGGCGTTGCCCACGAAGCCGGTGACGCCAGGGGTGTTGCGGACGACGCCCCAGGACTCGTTCGTCAGGTCCATGCGGACCAGGACGTAGCCCGGGAGCTTGTTCTGCTTGATCGTCTTGCGGTCGCCGTTCTTGATCTGGACGACCTCTTCCTGCGGCACCTCGGCCTGGAAGATGTAGTCCTCGACGTTGAGCGAGACGGCGCGCTGCTCGAGGTTGGTCTTCACGCGGTTCTCGTAGCCGGCGTAGGTGTGGATGACGTACCACTCGCCGGGCAGGACCCGCAGTTCCTCGCGGAGCTTCTCGATCGGGTCGCGGTCGTCCTCGGGCTCTTCCTCGAGTTCTTCCGCGGCCTCTTCGCCGTCCTCGGTCTCCGCCTCGGCGGCGTCGTCCGCGACGGCGTCGGCAGCCTCGACCTCGGCGGAGGCCTCGGTGTCCTCGTTGTCCGCGCCCTCGACGATGTCGAGCTCGTCCTCGACGGACTCGACCGGCTCGATGGCGTCGTTCACGTTCGGGTCAGACACGGTGGCTGCTTCTTCCTGGATACATAGGGGTGGAACATGCGAAAGGAGCGCCGGGTACCTCGGCGCTCTTCGCGGACTGCTCAGCCGAACACGTACTTCGCGGCGTTGCTGAGCCCATAGTCAATCACGGTGACCAGGCCGATCATGATGACGACGAAGATGATCACCACGGTCGTGTAGGTCGTCAGCTGGTTGCGGGTCGGCCAGACGACCTTGCGCAGCTCCGCGACGATCTGGCGGTAGAAGAGGGCGAGCCGCTTCAGCGGGCCCTTCTTTCCGCGCTTGCCGCCCTTGCGGGCCTTCTTGGACTCCGGCGCCTCGTCCTGGGCATCAGGCATGTCGATGGAGCCCACGGCGTCCGTCACTCGTCCTCACCTGATTCCGGGTCGTGGCCGTGCCGCGCCCGGTCTGAGCCGCACGGCGGTGCATTTCTGTACGTACATGCGCACACATCCTGGCGATGGAGTGTGTAGCAGGGCCGGAGGGACTTGAACCCCCAACCGCTGGTTTTGGAGACCAGTGCTCTACCAATTGAGCTACGACCCTTTGTGTGTCCCCCAACGTACCGCATCCATCCGAATGCTTGGTGTGCACCGAACGGGCGCGGCCTGCCGAAGGCCAACGAGGTGAGAGTGTACGTGCTCCGCGGCCGGTCGTCGAACAGAAAGGGCCCGCGGGAGGGCTCGTTGACGGAAGATCGCCTGCGGAACGGGGGCCGCGCTGACGTGAATCCGCTGAAGATCGCCCAGGCCGAGCGCGCGATCCGTACTGTTGTTCAAGGGTTTGCCCGACGTTGTTCAGTCTGTGAAACCCCCGTGCCGCGCGCGTTTCCAGTCTGAAACGATGGGGCCCATGAGCGCTGCAACCCCTCCCACCGAGCGCCGGGTCTCCGCCCGAGTCGGCGCGATCTCCGAGTCCGCCACCCTCGCCGTGGACGCCAAGGCCAAGGCCCTCAAGGCCGCCGGGCGTCCGGTGATCGGCTTCGGCGCCGGTGAGCCGGACTTCCCGACCCCGGACTACATCGTCCAGGCCGCCGTCGAGGCCTGCTCGAACCCGAAGTTCCACCGCTACACGCCCGCCGGTGGCCTCCCCGAACTGAAGGCCGCGATCGCCGCGAAGACCCTGCGTGACTCGGGCTACGAGCCGGACGTCTCGGAGATCCTGGTCACCAACGGTGGCAAGCAGGCCATCTACGAGGCCTTCGCCGCGATCCTCGACCCGGGCGACGAGGTCATCGTGCCCGCGCCCTACTGGACGACGTACCCGGAGTCGATCCGGCTGGCCGGGGGTGTCCCGGTGGAGGTCGTCGCCGACGAGACGACCGGCTACCGGGTGACCGTCGAGCAGCTGGAGGCGGCCCGTACGGAGAAGACGAAGGTCGTCCTCTTCGTCTCGCCGTCCAACCCGACCGGCGCGGTCTACAGCGAGACCGAGACCGAGGCCATCGGCCGCTGGGCCGTCGAGCACGGCCTGTGGGTGATGACCGACGAGATCTACGAGCACCTCGTCTACGGCGACGCCTCCGCCGTGTCGCTGCCGGCGGTGCTGCCGGAGCTGCGCGACAAGTGCGTCGTGGTGAACGGCGTCGCGAAGACGTACGCGATGACCGGCTGGCGCGTCGGGTGGATCATCGGCCCGAAGGACGTGGTCAAGGCCGCGACCAACCTGCAGTCGCACGCCACGTCCAACGTGTCCAACGTCGCCCAGGCCGCCGCACTGGCCGCCGTCTCCGGTGACCTGGACGCCGTGGCGAAGATGCGTGAGGCCTTCGACCGGCGCCGCAAGACCATCGTGCGGATGCTGAACGAGATCGACGGCGTGGTGTGCCCGGAGCCGGAGGGCGCGTTCTACGCGTACCCGTCGGTGAAGGCCCTGGTCGGCAAGGAGATCCGGGGTCGGCGGCCCAAGGACACGGTCGAGCTGGCCGCGCTGATCCTTGAGGAGTCCGAGGTCGCGGTGGTGCCGGGCGAGGCGTTCGGCACGCCCGGGTACCTGCGGCTGTCCTACGCGCTGGGTGACGAGGATCTGGTGGAGGGCGTGAGCCGGATCCAGAAGCTGCTGGCGGAGGCGCGGGACTGACGTCCGCTTCGCCGGTCCTCCGGCTCGGGGCACATGCCGTTTTCGGTATGTGCCCCATTTGTTTGTGCGAGCAAGACCACGAAAGGGGAAACGGCTACCGGGACGGCTGGGGCGTACGGCAGGATCTTTGGATGGAGCGTGTACGTGATGTCTCTGAGCTGCCGAAAGCCCATCTGCACCTGCACTTCACCGGGTCGATGCGGCCCTCGACGGTGCTGGAACTGGCCGACAAGTACGGCGTCCGGCTGCCCGACGCGCTGAGTGAGGCGCTGACCAGCGGGGAACCGCCGAGCCTGCGGGCGACGGACGAACGGGGCTGGTTCCGCTTCCAGCGGCTGTACGACGCGGCGCGCTCGTGTCTGCGGGAGCCGGAGGACATCCGGCGGCTGGTGCGGGAGGCCGCGGAGGAGGACGTGCGGGACGGGTCGGGCTGGCTGGAGATCCAGGTCGACCCGACGTCGTACGCGCCGCGGCTGGGCGGGCTGATCCCGGCGCTGGAGATCATCCTGGACGCGGTGGAGACGACGTCGCGGGAGACGGGGCTCGGGATGCGGGTCCTGGTCGCGGCGAACCGGATGAAGCACCCGCTGGACGCGCGGACGCTGGCGCGGCTGGCTGCTCGGTACGCGGACCGAGGGGTCGTCGGGTTCGGGCTGTCGAACGACGAGCGGCGGGGGATGGCACGGGACTTCGACCGGGCGTTCGGGATCGCGCGGGAGGCCGGGTTGCTGTCGGCGCCGCACGGGGGTGAGCTGGCCGGGCCGTCGTCGGTGCGGGACTGTCTGGACGACCTGGGGGCGAACCGGGTGGGGCACGGGGTGCGGGCGGCGGAGGATCCGCGGCTGATGAAGCGGCTCGCGGACCGGCAGGTCACGTGCGAGGTGTGCCCGGCGTCGAACGTGGCGCTGGGGGTGTACGAGAAGCCGGAGGACGTGCCGCTGCGGACGTTGTTCGAGGCGGGGGTGCCGCTGGCGCTGGGCGCGGACGATCCGTTGCTGTTCGGGTCGCGACTCGCCGCGCAGTACGAGATCGCGCGGCGGCATCACGGCTTCACGGATGCGGAGCTGGCGGAGGTGGCCCGGCAGTCGGTCCGGGGTTCGGCGGCCCCGGAGGACGTGAAGACGAAGCTGCTGGCGGGGGTGGACGACTGGTTGGCGTCGTAGCGGGTGGAGTGACGTGCTTCGCCTGACGCCGGGGTCGCGCCGGGGGGTGGGCCGGGGTCGCGCCGGGGGGCGGGTCGGGTCGCGCCGGGGGGCGGGTCGGGGCGCGCCGGGGGGGCCGGGGTCGTTGTCGGGGGGGTCCGTACTCGGAACGGCACGATGAGGTCGGCGCCGACTGACTCCCCGTTGACGCGCCAACCGCTGCTGGCGGACACCCCCCGACACGAGACCCCTTGCGTACGACGGCGGGTGCGGGAGCGTCGTGGCGCGCCTGGCTGCGGGCATGCGTGCCGCTAGGGACGGCACGGGTGGGCGCAGCGGCACCCCGCTCCGCAGGGCTGCGGTCCCACCCGGCACCAGCACCGGCGCCGGGTGCCTACAGGCTGACCCCTACCGTCACCGGCTCGTTGACCAGGGTGATTCCGAAGGCCTCGTGGACTCCGGCCACGACCTCGCGCGCCAGGGCGAGGAGGTCCTCGGTCGTCGCGCTGCCACGGTTCGTCAGTGCCAGGGTGTGCTTCGTGGAGATACGGGCCGGACCCTCGCCGTACCCCTTCGTGAAGCCGGCCTTGTCGATCAGCCAGGCCGCGGAGGTCTTGGTACGGCCCTCGCCGGCGGGGTAGGCCGGGGGCTCCACCCCGTCGCCGAGCCGGTCACGGACCCGTACGCGGAACGTCTCGAAGTCCGTGTCCGTGAGGATCGGGTTGGTGAAGAAGGAGCCGGCCGACCAGGTGTCGTGGTCCTCGGGGTCCAGGACCATGCCCTTGCCGGCGCGCAGCTTGAGCACCGTCTCCCGGGCCTGCGCGAGCGGGACGCGATCGCCCGCTTCCACACCGAGGGCACGGGCCGTCTCGGCGTAGCGGAGAGGGGCGGAGAGGCCCTCGGCGTCCTCCAGGGCGAAGCGGACCCGCAGGACCACGTAGCGCTCGGGGTCGGACTTGAAGCGGCTGTGGCGGTAGGAGAAGGCGCAGTCCTCGTTGGCCAGGGTGACCGTTTCGCCGGTGCGGCGGTCGTAGGCGACGACCTCGGTGATCGTGGACGAGACCTCCTGGCCGTACGCCCCGACGTTCTGGATGGGGGTCGCGCCCGCCGAGCCGGGGATGCCGGCCAGGCACTCGATGCCGGCCAGGCCCGCTTCGACCGTGCGGGCGACGGCGTCGGTCCACACCTCTCCGGCCGCCAGTTCGAGACGGGTGCCGTCGAGGGAGAAGCCCTTGGTGGCGATGACGAGGGCGGTGCCGTCGAAACCCTTGTCGCCGATGACCAGGTTCGAGCCGCCGCCGATGAGCAGCAGCGGGGTGCCCGTCTGGTCGGCTTCGCGGACGGCGGCGATCACCTCGTCGTCCGTGGTCGCGGTGATCAGGCGGGTCGCGGGGCCGCCCAGCCGGAAGGTCGTCAGCGGGGCGAGGGGGGCGTCGTGGAGTTCCTGCACGGGCCCAAGCGTACGAGACGGCACTGACGGCGCCGGGCACGTGTGGGTGCGGCCCCCTTTCGCCGGGAAAGGGGGCCGCACGCGCGCGTGGTGGCTCTCAGGGCAGACGGCGGAGCGCTTCGGACCAGGAGACCGGGAGGTCGTCGCTGCTCACCTGCCAGGTGGTGAAGGCCGCGTCCTTCATCTGCGGGGCGAGGCCCCGGGAGGCGGGGCCGTGGGCACCGGCTCGGACAAAGGCGTGCAGCGCGTCCTTGGACTCCCAGGCCGACAGGGTCCAGAAGGTCCGCTTAAGGGGCTTCGCCTTCAGGGTCGCTCCGTAGGCGCCGGGGCTACGGCGGACCTGCCGCCAGACGGCGGGCGTCCCGGCGAGGAACTTCAGAGCTCCCCACAGCGTGCGGGTCTCGAAGCGTGAGGCGAAGACGTACACCTCGGTGTCACGGGGCGGGCTGTTCGGGACGGTCCAGGGAAGAGTGGGCATGGCCGCTTCTCCTTGTTCGGGTCCTTCGGGGTCAGTGGGCGGCCGTCTCCAGCACCGGTGCCGGTTCGGCCGCCTCGGTCTGCCGCTCGGTGCCCCGCCGGGTCGGTATCAGCAGGGCGGCGATGCCCGCGAGGGCGACCACCACGGCGCCCGTCACCAGGGCGGGGCGCATGCCGTCGACGAAGGTCCGGCCGGTCTCGTAGCCGCCCTGAGCCGCGAAGATCGAGGCCATGATGGCGATGCCGAGCGCCCCGCCCACCTCGCGCAGGGCGTTGTTGGCGCCGGAGGCGATGCCCTGCTCCGACGGCCGCACGCTGGACATCACCAGATGCGAGGCGGGGGCGAAGAACAGCGCCATGCCGACGCCGCTGATGATCAGGGCGGGCAGCTGGGCCACGTAGGAGGCGTCGGCCGTGGCCACCACCGCCATGTAGCCGAGGCCCAGGGCCTGCAGGAAGAGGCCCGCGGCGACGACCGGGCGGCCGCCGATGCGGTCGGCCAGGATGCCGGCGACGGGGGCGATCAGCATCGGCATGCCGGTCCAGGGCAGCATCCTCAGGCCCGCCTCGGTGGGCGAGTAGCCGAGGACGCCCTGCATGTACTGGCTGAGCAAGAAGATCGAGCCGAACATGCCGAGGAACATCAGCAGGCTGGCCGCGTTGATGCCGGCGAAGGCCCGGGAGCGGAACAGCCGCATCGGGAGCATGGGGTTCTTGGCCCGGGCGCTGTAGAGGACGAAGCCGGCGAGCAGTGCGGAGCCCGCGAACAGGCCCGTCAGGACGAGGGAGCCGGTCCAGCCGTCGGCGGGGCCGCGGACCAGGCCGTAGACGATGCCGAAGAGGCCGCCGCTGGCGAGGAGGGTGCCGGGGACGTCGAGCGGGGCTCCGGTGCCGTGGGACTCGGCGAGGCGCAGCCGGGCGAGCGGCAGCAGGGCGAGGCCCAGCGGGACGTTCAGCCAGAAGATCCACTGCCAGGAGATGTGTTCGGTGAGGGTGCCGCCGACGAGCGGTCCGGAGGCGACGGCGAGTCCGTTGACGGCGCCCCAGATGCCGAACGCCATGCCGCGCCTGGCGGCGGGCACGGCGGCTGTCAGCAGGGTCAGCGTCAGGGGCATCATCACCGCGGCACCCGCGCCCTGGACGGCCCGGGCGGCGATGAGGGAGTCGATGCCGGGCGCCATGGCCGCCGCGGCGGAGGCGCCGGTGAAGACGGCGATTCCGGCGATGAACAGCCGTCGGCGCCCGAAGCGGTCGCCGAGGGCCGCGCCGAACATCAGCAGGACGGCGAAGGTGAGCGTGTAGGCGCTCACGGTCCATTCCAGGTCGTGCAGGCCGCCGCCGAGGTCCTCACGGATGGAGGGCAGGGCGGTGGTGACGACGAGGTTGTCGAGAGCCGCCATGAACCCGGCGACGCTGGTGATGACGAGGGCCCAGGCGGCTCCCCCGCGACGTGCGGTCTGCTGTGACATCGCTCCCCCATGGAGTGTGTGCGGTGATCAATTAGTTATTGATTACTAACTTTCGACGTCGTGAAAAAGGTCCGGCATCCTCGTCCGTCGTGTCAGCCGTCGGAGTCCGACGGACCCAGTCCCGCCCAGACCCGGTGATCGGCCGGGAAGCCCATGGCCGTCAGGCAGTTGATGAGCATGCCCTGCGCGAGGAAGATCGTCGTCTCACGAGCGTCGGCACCCAGCGGCAGGTGAATGGTGTCCCACAGTCGCATCCAGCCCGCGCGCACGGCCTCACCGAACTCGCGGTCCCCCTCCTCCTCGGCGGCCGCCACGGCGAGGTACATCTGCATCTGCATCATCAGCCGCTCCGGCTGCTCGGAGATGGCCTCGACATACGCCCCGCCCATGGCATGGCGGGCCTCCTCGCCCTCCAGCCCCTCGGCCGCATCCGCGAACATCCGGATGGTGTCCTCGACACACCGCTCGGCCGCCGCCAGGAAGATCGCCTTCTTGCCCGGGAACAGCCGGAAGAGATAGGGCTGCGAGACGCCGACCCGACGGGCGATCGCCTCGGTCGAGGTGCCGTGGTAACCACCGCGGGCGAACTCGGTCGTCGCCGCCCGGATGACGCTCTCGCGCCGCTCTTCCGCACTCATCCTGGCCATGCATGTGAAGTTAGTGTTCAATCACTAACCCTGTCAAGCGGTGCTTCGCCCCCCGGCACGAGTAAGGGGCGCCCCGCAATGGCGAGCGCCCCTTACGTCGTACGCGAACCGTCTCAGGCCAGTCGTACGACCGCCCTGGACATGCCCAGCACCTTCTGCCCGGCGCTGGTCGCCGTCAGGTCCACGCGGACCGTGTTGTCGTCGAGCTTGGCGGCGACCTTGCCGGCCACCTCGATCACGGCACCCTGGTCGTCGTTCGGGACGACGACCGGCTTGGTGAAGCGGACGCCGTACTCGACGACCGCGCCCGGGTCGCCGGTCCAGTCGGTGACCACCCGGATCGCTTCGGCCATCGTGAACATGCCGTGCGCGATGACGTCCGGCAGACCGACCTCCTTGGCGAACTTCTCGTTCCAGTGGATCGGGTTGAAGTCGCCGGAGGCGCCCGCGTACCGGACGAGGGTCGCGCGGGTCACGGGGAAGGTCTGCGGCGGCAGTTCGGTGCCGACCTCGACGTCGGAGTAGGAGATCTTCGCGGTCATGTCGCTCACGCCCCCTCGGCCGCGCGGGCCACGAGCTTGGTCCAGGCGGTCACCACGTGCTCGCCGGCCTCGTCGTGCACCTCACCGCGGATGTCCACGATGTCGTTGCCCGCGAGGGACTTGATCGCCTCGATGGTCGAGGTGACCGTGAGCCGGTCGCCGGCGCGGACCGGGCGGCGGTAGACGAACTTCTGGTCGCCGTGCACCACGCGGCTGTAGTCCAGGCCGAGCTGCGGGTCCTGCACGACCTCGCCCGCGGCCTTGAAGGTGATCGCGAAGACGAAGGTCGGCGGGGCGATCACGTCCGGGTGACCGAGCGCCTTGGCGGCCTCCGCGTCCGTGTACGCCGGGTTGTCGTCCCCGACCGCCTCGGCGAACTCACGGATCTTCTCCCGGCCCACCTCGTAGGGCGCGGTGGGCGGGTACGTCCGCCCCACGAAGGACTGGTCGAGCGCCATGGCTCGGCACCTCCTGGTAGCTCCACTGACCGGTACGGGTACCTCAACGAGCGGGTACCTCAACGACGCGAGGCCGTCCCCGATCACTCGGGAACGGCCTCGCGTACGAGCCTGATTTATCGCGTTTCGCGGTGCGCGGTGTGCGCGTTGCAACGCGGGCAGTGCTTCTTCATCTCAAGACGGTCCGGGTTGTTACGCCGGTTCTTCTTGGTGATGTAGTTCCGCTCCTTGCACTCCACGCAGGCCAGCGTGATCTTCGGGCGGACGTCGGTGGCAGCCACGTGAGTGCTCCTAAGACGAACGGATGGACTGTTTAACGCAAGAAAGAGTAGCCGATCGAAGGACCGACCCCGCAATCGGCTACTGAGAGTAGCGGTGACCGGACTTGAACCGGTGACACAGCGATTATGAGCCGCTTGCTCTACCGACTGAGCTACACCGCTTTGATGTGGTCCGGCTCCGCCTCGCGACGGAACCAGTCACACCAGAGCCCCAAAACGGAATCGAACCGTTGACCTTCTCCTTACCATGGAGACGCTCTGCCGACTGAGCTATTGGGGCGAGCGATGAAGACATTACACGCTCGGCCGCCGTTCGCCCAAATCCGTTTCGAGGCACCCGCCCCGGGCGCTCGGACCGTCCTCCCGGCAGCCTCGTGAACGCCTCCCGCCCCACGAGCGGACCAGGGGCGGACCAGCGGCGGACCAGTGGGCGGACCACGCCGGTACGACTATTGCGCTCCTCCCCGCCAGGGGCGTGAGGCCGCCCTAGGCTCGTCTCACTCTGCGTGATCACGCGTCCTCCCGTGCGCAGCCCGAGCCCCTGGAGTGCGATGCCCGACAGCCGGCCGCAGCCACCACCGCCCCCGTCGTCCTCGCCGGGTCCGGCAGACCCGTCGTCGCTGCTGTTGTGCGGGGCGCGGCTCACCGACGGCCGGACCGTGGACGTACGGCTGTGCGGCGGGCGCATCGAGGCGGTCGGCACGGCCGGCAGCTTGGGAGCGGGTGGCACGCGCGCGTGCGGGGCGCGTGTGGACCTCAGCGGCTATCTGCTGCTGCCGGCCCCGGCCGAGCCGCACGCCCACGCCGACACGGCCCTGTCGGCCGACACCGAGGGGCCGGTCTCCCACGAGCCGCAGGACGTGCAGCGCCGGGCGACGGAGGCCGCGCTGCTCCAGCTCGGGCACGGGGCGACGGCGCTGCGGGCACACGTGCGCGTGGGGGACGTCCAGGGCCTCGGCGCGCTGACGGCCGTGCTGCAGGCGCGACGGGCACTGCGAGGGCTTGCGGAGCTGACGACGGTGGCGATGCCCCGGGTGCTGACCGGGGTGGCCGGCGCGGACGGGCTGGCGATGCTGCGGGACGCGGTGAAGATGGGCGCCTCGGTGGTGGGCGGCCGGCCGGACCTCGACCCGGATCCGGCGGGGTACGTGGAGGCGGTCCTGGAGGTGGCCTCCGAACACGGCTGTCCCGTCGATCTGCACACGGACGCCGGGGACCCGGCCCGGTTGGCCCGGCTCGCCGCCATGGCGGGCGGACTGCGTCCCGGGGTGACCCTCAGCCCGTGCGGCGACCTCGGCCGGCTGCCCTCCGAGGTGGCCTCGCGGACGGCCGACCAACTCGCGGCGGCCGGGGTGGCCGTGGCGTGCCTGCCGCAGGGCGGTTGCGGCGGTGTCGACCGGCGCGGGGCGGCTCCGGTACGGCTGTTGCGCGCGGCCGGGGTGCGAGTGGCCGCCGGAAGCGGGGCGCTGCGGGACGTGTCCAACCCGGTGGGACGCGGAGACCCCCTGGAGGCGGCCTTCCTGCTGGCCTCGCGCTACGGGTTGCCGCCCGAGGAGGCGTACGACGCGGTGAGCTCCTCGGCGCGGGCGGTGCTGGGGCTGCCGGAGGTGCGGGTGGAGGCGGGGTTCCCGGCCGAGCTGCTCGCGGTGCGCGGGGAACGGCTCGCGGGGGTGCTGTCCCTGGCGTACAGCCGGATCGTCGTGCACCAGGGGCGCGTGGTGGCGCGGACCAGCGCGGTGCGCGAGTACTGCAGTTCGGCGGCCTCGGCCGAACTGGGGCTGCCGCGGCAAGGGCGGGGCGGGGTGCCGTAGGCCTGCTGCGGGGCGAGCCAGGTGCCGCAAGCCCGCGGCGGGGCGAGGCGCCGTAGGCCTGCGGCGGGACGAGCTGCCGCAAACCCGCGGCCGGGCGAGGTGCCGCAACCCCGCGGCGGGGCGAGGTGTCGCAAGCCTGCGGTGGGGCGCGGCCCAAGTCGTGCGGCGGAGGGTGCTGTCGAGGCGTACGGTCGAAGGCATGCGCATTGTCATCGCTGGTGGTCATGGTCAGATCGCGTTGCGGCTGGAGCGGCTGCTCGCCGCGCGCGGGGACGAAGTCGCGGGGATCATCCGGAAGGCCGAACAGGCCGAGGACCTACGGCAGGCCGGTGCCGAGCCGGTCGTGCTCGACCTGGAGTCGGCGTCCGTCGACGAGGTCGCGGAGCGGCTCAGGGGCGCCGACGCCGCGGTCTTCGCCGCGGGCGCGGGGCCGGGCAGCGGGGCGGCCCGCAAGGAAACGGTGGACAAGGCCGCGGCGATCCTCTTCGCGGACGCGGCGGTGAGGGCGGGCGTGCGGCGCTTCGTGGTCGTGTCGTCCATGGGCGCCGACCCGCGCCACCAGGGTGATGAGATCTTCGACGTGTATCTGCGGGCCAAGGGCGAGGCGGACGCGTACGTGCGTGGGCTCGACGCCCTGGACTGGACGATCCTGCGCCCCGGCCAGCTCACCGACGACGCCGGCACCGGTGCCGTACGGCTGGAGGCGCGCACGGGCCGTGGTCCGATCCCGCGCGACGACGTGGCCGCCGTGCTGGCGGAGCTGGTGGACACCTCGGCGACGGCCGGGCTGACTCTGGAGCTGATCAGCGGACCGGTACCGGTGTCCGTGGCGGTGAAGTCGGTGGCCGGGAACTGAGGTGCGCGGCCGGCGACTCGCCAGGTCCTAGAACCTCGTCAGGTCCTAGAACAGGGGCAGTTGGCCGGGGAAGTCCGGGACCGTGTAACCGTCCAGGGACGGCTGTTCCGGGCCGGGGCGTGCCTGGCGGCGGGAGCCCGGGCACGAGGTGAGTTCGCCGTGCTCGCGGGCGCCGGGCGGGTCGTGGCGTGCGTACCGCCCGGCGACGACGGCGATCTCGCGGCGGCACTCGGGGCAGAGTCTGCGGCGGGAGGACATGGGGCCAGTGTGCCGCGCGGGTAGGACAGTCATGGACAGTCATGCCCCTCCCCTGCGCCGACGGTCCTCTTTTCACGTGGCCCCCGGTCACCCAGGTCATCCCGCAGCTCCTGCAGTTGCCTGAGGCGCCGGCTACCCGCCCCGGGCGACGTCGCTGACCGTCCCGGGCGCCGGTGTGGACGACCACGACATCGAACTGGCCCACGTCGGCGGCGAGTAGGCCGCCCGGGGCATGCGAGGGGGGGGCGGGCCGGTAAGGGCCGGGGCGGGCCGGTAAGGGCCGGGGCGGGCCGGTGAGGGCCGGGGCGGGTGGGCACCCCGGCCCGCCCGCACGCCTCACCCCACCGGCCGCACGGAGCCACTTCAGCCGGTTGCCGATCCGAACCACCTCGGCAGCCGGTCGAGCAGGTCCTGCTGGTCGTCGCCGACCCATGCCACGTGTCCATCCGGTCGCAGCAGCACCGCGGGCACGTCGAGTTCCTCGCTGACGTCGACGACGTGGCCGACCCGGTCCGACCAGCCCGCCACCGACAGCCGGCCGCCGGTCTGGTCGAGCAGCAGCCCTCGGCCGTCACGCATCCGCTCGTAGAGGCGGCCCCGCTGCAACCCCACGTCCCGCAGCCTCCGGCCGAGCAGTTCGTGGTCCCCGCCGCAGTCGTAGCGGACGGCGATCGCGGTGACCTTCTCGATCAGGAGCCGGTTCACCTCCTCGAAGTCCATCAGCTCCGCCAGGAGCCGTCGCACGGCCTGCGGCCCCGGCTCGGGCGCCAGCAAGTGCATCTGTGCGCGAGTGTTGTCCAGCACTGCGGCGGCAACCGGATGACGTTCGGTGTGGTAGCTGTCCAGCAGCCCCTGCGGTGCCCAGCCGCGCAGTTCGGCGGCCAGTTTCCAGCCGAGGTTGAAGGCGTCCTGGAGGCCGAGGTTGAGCCCCTGCCCACCGGTCGGCGGGTGGACGTGCGCGGCGTCGCCGGCCAGCAGGACCCGGCCCGTGCGGTAGCGCTCGGCCTGCCGGGTGGCGTCGCCGAAACGGGAGAGCCAGCGCGGGGAGTGCACACCGAGGTCGGTGCCGGCGAACTTGTGCAGCTGCTGCCTGAACTCGTCGAAGGTCGGCGGGGCCGTGCGGTCCTCGGCCACACCGTCGGCGGGCACGATGACGCGGTGGACCCCGTCTCTGATCGGCATCGCGCCGAACCGGAAGTGGGTCTTGCGGACTTCGGCCGTCACGGTCGCCAGTTCCTCCGGCGACGCGGCCACCTCCATCTCGCCCAGCAGCGTCTCGACCCTGGAGGGTTCGCCGGGAAAACCGACGCCGAGCAGCTTGCGCACCGTGCTGCGGCCGCCGTCGCACCCGACGAGGTAGCGGGAGCGCAGCCGCGTGCCGTCGGCCAGCTCGGCGGACACACCGTCGTCGTCCTGGCTGAGCCCGACCAGTTCGCAGCCGCGCCGGATCTCGGCGCCGAGCTCGGCCGCGTGCTCGGCTAGCAGGCGGTCGGTGACGGGCTGCGGGATGCCGAGGACGTACCCGTGCGCGGTGTCCATCCGGCCGGGTGCAGGCTTGGCGAGTCCGGCGAAGAAGCCGCCGAGCGGGTGCTTGCTGCCCTCGGCGAGGAAGCGCTCCAGCAGGCCGCGTTGGTCGAGCATCTCGATGCTGCGCACATGGAGGCCGAGCGCGCGAACGTACGGAGCCGGCTCCGCCTCCTTCTCCAGCACGAGCACACGCACGCCGTGCAGCCGCAGCTCCCCGGCCAGCATCAGCCCGGTCGGACCACCGCCGGCAATGACCACATCGATCAAGACAGACCCCAAATTTCGCCCGTTTCCGACTTCAGGCCGAAGATTGTGCGGGACAACAGGGGCCTTGCCGCAAGACCCCCCATGCGCTATACGTTGAGAGTGGCAAGGATCAGGTGACTCCTTGCCTTTCCCATATGCGCCAACACCCTCTTTTTTCTCTACGGAACGGCAGGTCAGAGGCCTTCATATTGGCCGCCGCACACGGCCGTTGACGTGAGGAAACTTGATTGAAGGAACATTGATCTGAGGGAGCGAGGAAAGCCCCCTCTCATCTGCATCTCCGCAGACGAGAGTGGGCTTTCCCGGTGTTACGACGCGAATAGCCGGGCCGGGGAAGGCAGAACGCGAGATCCCGGCCTGGTCGCCTAAGGCGTCAGCGCACGTCGACGTAATCCGCCGCGCTGGTGGCAACGCCGGTCGTGGAGTTGCCGTAGTACACCCAGCGGAAGGAGCCGTCGACCGAGGCGGTGACCGTGGTCTTCAGTCCCCCGGTACTGCTGGTGGTGGCCTTCTTGAGCGTCTTGTAGCTGTCGGTGCCCTTGGCGCGGAACTGGAGGCCGGCCGTACGGCTGTAGGCGTCGTACTTCTTCGTGCTCCAGTTGGCACGGGTCAGCTTGCCCGTGACGGTGATCGTCTTGCCCTTGGTGACCGGCTCCGGCGAGGCGTTGGTGGTGACCTTGGCCGCGCGCTTCAGCTGGGTGGTCGTGGACCGCGTCTGCAGTTCCCCGGTCTTGAGGCCGCCGTCGGCCTTCCACAGCTTCAGCGAGACCCCGACCTTCCAGGTCGTGGCGTCACTGTTGGAGTCGACGTGTTCCTGGCTCGGGTGCGGGTCGATGTAGAGGTCGCCCTCACAGCGAGCGTGCTTGGAGTCGATCTCGAAGCAGGTGTAGCTGCCCGGCTGGATGAAGTTCTCGCCCGAGTCGGCAGCCGTCTTGATGCTGCCGCGGTACACCTCTTCAGAAGGGTGCCGTTACGAGAGGCGGCAGCCTGTCTGACGCGTTCATGCCCTCCGGCCCGGTGAGGTGGAGTGATCATGCTCACCCCGGGGGACAGCCGGGGGCGGGGGCGGGAGCGGGGCGGCGACCAGGAGCGTACGACGAGGTGGGCGGTGCCGACCGTAGACAGCGAAAACCCCCTCCGGCCAGGTGAACAACCTGATCAGAGGGGGTCTTCCCCAGTGTGGCGGCGCCAGGATTCGAACCTGGGAAGGCTGAGCCGGCAGATTTACAGTCCGTGCGGCGAAGCGCCTACCACCTGCAGGTTTGCCTTGCCCCAACATCGGAGCCCCACAACTGCCCCATTGCCCACTGACTCACCGCGGGCGGTAGCGCCGCCAGCTCCCTGAGCAGGGCGGAACGGCGCTCTGGCAAGTCCTCGCTCACCTGGGCAGAAGGAGCGTTGGAAGTCCGTGGGCGGAGTTCGTGCCGGGTGCCAGGCGCGGTGAGTTGGTTGTAGGGCCCCATGGAGGCTTGAGCCATGGCGGATCTACTCCTGCGGGTCACCGCCCGCGCGACGCTAGCCTGGGCCATCGAGCGGGCCCGCGGTGCGGTAGGCATAGGCAGCAGGCGGCGTAGGAAGCTATGGCTGACCGGGCAGCAGGTCTTGCAACTGTCGCGCCAGTCCAGTCGCTTCCAGGGCAGGGTTAGGTCCAGGGCCGGCTGCGATCGTTTGGACCAGCATGGCGACGACCTCAGCCCGTTTCTCGTCCGACAGGCCGGTGTCGGCCAGCAGCCGTTCTGCCGCAAGATAGCGGGAAAACTCCAGCGGTTGATCGAAGTACGCCTTTAGGTGGTCAGCCGCAGACTGCTGAGATTTCACGAATGTCTTGCTGATGAACCCGGCTAGCGCTGCCGAGACCGCCCCTAGGCCGCCCGTAACAATCGCGCCGGTAGCACTGCTCACGTTCAAGGCCAAAACGACGAATAGCACCAATAGTGTAAAGCCGACTCCCATGGAGATCTGCGCGCTCACGAACGATCGTCGCGCCTGGTTCGTGGCAATCTCATGGTAGAGATCCAGTCGGCGATGCGTCAGCGACCACAATTGAGCCAGTGCCAGATCCCGGCGGTCGTGTTGTGTCTCTGGCTCTTCCCTGGGCGCCGGGAGACCCCTGGGGGCTGTGAGTGCTGATCCGGAGCGAGCGGCCAAAGCGCCTTCCACCCCGCGCTCGGCCTCGCGAACACGCTCACGACCGGCATCGATGGCGCGGTCGGCCTCGCGTGCTTGCCTCCATGTGATCCAGCTGGTGGACACCGCAGCCGTGGCGGCAGCTGCTACACCCAACCAGGCTGCCGCCGAACTACTCTCCAGCGAGGTGGCCCGGTTGACGACCCACGCAATCCCTGCGGCCGCGGCTACGCCACCCGCGATACCCAACCAGCGACCCGGCGACTGTGATGACGATGTACTCTCCGGCGGCTCATTACCCATAGCTGACCAGCATGGTCATCCGATGGCAACAGCGCCACATATACCGCAGATTTGGGAGACATCTGGCAGGGGCTTATGCGTTCGATTCTCATAGGTGGGCTGCAGCACTCAGGACTGGCGGTAGCCGGGGTGCCACCAGGTGGGTCGACCCTGGAAATCAGAACTGCGCGGCGTCCAAAACCGCAGTCACGATCTCAGGATCGCCGTTGTATGTGGGGGCCTGATGCATCAGTTCGCTAGCGGTGCCACTCCACGCGCGCCGATCCGGGTCCGACGCGGCAGGGGGCCCGGATGAGAGCTCTACCTTTAGGCCCGGACCTGGTAAGCAGTTCCCGTCTCTGCGGCGCCGGTTGTCAGACCCGGCCCGTAGGTTGGAGCCATGACGACGGGACACTCCGCCGAAGGCGCGGCCGAGCCTCCAACCTCACTCACGGCGCAACTCCTCCACGAGTGCCTTCAAAGCGCTGGAAACACCTACGCGCCTGGCGAGTTGGCCTACCTGGCGCTCACCTCGCAGATAGAGAACCCAATCCGGGACCGAGTTGCGTATCAACTGCACCTACGCCTGCAAAGAACGCGGCGGCTGGATGCCGGGCGGGAGTGGACAGGGGTAGACGCCGAGAGAGAAGACGGAACCCTCGCAGGCCGGCGGCTGGACCTGGCGATCGTGGAACGGCGGGGCCGCCGATCTCGGCGCTACCCCCCGCCCGTACACGGTGTGGCGGAGTTCAAAGCGGTCCGTACCTCTCACGCGCAGACAGCCGGCGACGTGAACGGCGTCTACAAGCTGGTGACGGACGACATCATCAAGTGCGTATCGGCAGGTGGTGCGGTACTGCCCGCCATCCACTCAGTAGTACTGCTTCCCCACGCACAGATCGTGAGGCGAACGGTCGCTGAGCACGTCATTAAAGGCGGATGGAAGCTGATGTGGACCGGGCAACGCTTCCAGGCTGACGCAGCACGAAAGAGAGCCGTGGACGGAGTGGCCGCTCGCCTCGCCCCACTCGGGCCCGTACAAACCGGGATGATTGACGGCGGCGAGGCGCTCGGCATGCGCGTCACGCTGCCCTACGTGATCCTCGGCCCAGTCGAGTTCGAGACCGTCGACGCCCTGGTCAACAAATGGGACCTGCCCGCCATAACATCGGTCTGATTCCAGCGTTCATTCAGAGTGGTGGACGGAAGCGGGTCTGATCAAGCGGATCGGCGGCCTCGGATTGACGGGCGCCACGGTTGCCCTCCAGCAGCGCGTACGACGGATCCGGTGACAAGCCCCCCGGAACGGGTCGGTTACGGGAACCGTCAGTCCACCCACCCAAGGGCATGGCAAGATCGTTCCCACAAAGCGATGGCGTCAGGGGGAGGCTCTCAGTGGGAAGCCATCTGCGTGTCGGTGAAGTGCTGCGGTCCGCCCAGAATCGGGATCCCTCCACACCGGTCATCGATGGGTACCGGAACATCCACCACGTCACGTCTTCTCGCACCATTGCTCAGATCCAGTTGAGCAAGGGCATCAACCCTGTCGCCAAAGTGAGGGCGCCGGGCGGGCGGCGGCGTCCTGCGATTCTGATCCGGTCCAGCCCGTGGAAGGCCGGCACGGCTGAGACTCCTTGGCATGACGTGTTCGACCTGGACAACGGTCACGTGCGCTACTTCGGCGATCACCGAGTCGACCACACCGTCCCCGTGGGAAGCACCCAGGGCAATGCGGTGCTGCTGGAAGCCTTCGCAGAGCACCAGGCACCCACCCCCGAGCAGCGTGCCCTGGCCGTGCCGTTGCTCTTGTTCGCAGCGGTCACGCGCAACAAGACCCCCAAGGGGTACGTCGAGTTCTGCGGTGTGGCGGTCATCGAGCGGGTTGAGCAGATAGAGCAGGAGACCAAGGGACGGCCCTTCCCCAACTATCGCTATGACCTGGTTGTCCTGGATCTGAGCGCAGAAGACGATCAGGTCGACTGGGCGTGGGTCGAAGCCCGAGGCAATCCTTCGCTCTCTGCCAGCGACGCGCTCGAGCTCGCTCCGCGTGCCTGGCGCCAATGGGTGACGCACGGCCATCCGGCACTGCCTGAAGTACGACGGCAGACCGTCCGCTCTGAAGGGGACCCGACTTCTCGTCCTCACTCGGCCGAGGACAGCTACGAAATGGCAGGGCTGTTTCCCGCACCTCGCCAACCAAACAGCAAAGGCACAGTCTCCTTCGGCCCGGCCGAGCAACAGGAGGAACTGACCGCGACCGCCCTCGTGGACAGGCTGAGGAACCTCCAAGTCCATCGGTTGAACGGCCGCCCGAGCAGGCACAAGCCCTTGTCACTGCTGTGGGGGATCTCTCGGATCGCCGCAGGGAAGCCCCGTCTCGCACCCTGGCGGGAGTTCCGCGACGAGGTGGGAGGCCTACTGGCCGAGTTCGGACTTCCCGAGTCCTCCGTGACCCCTGAGTATCCGTTCTGGCGCTTGAAGACGAGCCACCTGTGGCACGTCACAGGCCTCCCGTCGGATTCATCCGTCGAGCCCTCTACCGCAACGCTCGAACGGTTCAACCCCAGGGCCGGCCTGAACGGGCAAGCCGCGCACCTGCTGGGTGATTCCTTCGTGCGCTCTCAGGCAGTTGCTGTCCTACGGGAGACCTACCTCGCTGATGTCGACCACGCCGAGCTGATGGACCGGTTGGGACTGGCCGGCTACGAGAACGCAAGCGGAGTCCCCGACGGCGGGGAGGAACGAGAGATGGAACCAGGCCCGGCCTCAAGGCGCACGGTCACCCTCTCCCGCATCGTCCGTGATCCTGAGCTGACGGCCACAGTGAAGAGACTGCACGGCGACCGCTGCCAGGTCTGCGGTCTGCAGTTGTCGACCCGATTCACTACCTACAGCGAAGCAGCCCACATCCGCGGCCTCGGTCGCCCCCACAACGGCCCGGACAAGCTATCCAACCTGCTCGTCCTCTGCCCCAATCACCACGTGCAGTTCGACGCACTTGCCATCTACGTCGACACCGAGGACACCGTGCACGTGACCGCCGACGGCACCCCCATAGGCCAGCTCCGCCGGCATCCCGCCCACCAAATCAACGAAGCACACCTCCGGTACCACCGCGCACTATGTGGCAGGGACGACGAGTAACCGCACGAGCCTGCTGGCCTTTTCAGACGGCCCGCAGGCGACGACGCAGCAGCTTTACAGCGGGACGGTTTCGAGTGCTGCGACCTGCTGCTTCCTTGCCTGAGGTGGCTTTCGGGGGACACCTGGGGGAATCACGGCCTCCGGCGCCGCCGCGACGGCTTCGCATCGTGCCGGTCTTGCCCCCCTGCATGCCAGCATCCCGAGACGGCCTCACGCAGCTAGTGGGTAGGCGGCCTGGTCGGGGCAGGCGCCCGATGGATCGCAAATCGCCAGCCGGTATTCCGGTATCCCTTGCTTTCGCGCGACTCACGCCGTTTTGCGCCTTGATCTTCAGAAAAGGTCAAATCGTAAAAGGGGCCTTGACTCACGACCTCAGAGACATCGCACTCTTTGGCGAATTGCGCAAGGAGCTCATCCATGGTCCGCAGGTCGAGTCGCTTATTGCGAGCAGTAGCCAGTATCAGCATGTCGTTAAGACTATTACGAAAATCGGCTTTTAAATTCACCCCCTTGCTCACCATCTCCTTGAGCAAGGAAAACCCGATCGACACGCAGTCGGAATCTACTGGAATACACTCCACTCGGCAATCGGCAAGGAATTCGAAGTTCTCAATTAGCTTCTTTCGCTCACTCTTCGAGAGGTGGGTTATGGACTCGGCATAAATGCCCCGGTTAGCCGTGTTGATCAGATGAGAAATACCTACGTGACCATACTCGACCACGGACGGGTATTCATTGTTGAAGTCCATCACCACCCTGTCCGTGGCCTTCTTAAACAGGGGTCTGTTACTGGGTCGATTGCGCCCGTGGATGCTCCGGCCCGCAAGATAGTTCGCCCTCCGGTCAGGTGATACGCCTTGCGGGGGTGGCGTGAAATAGCGAGCACCACCCGTTGCCTTATCGCGAACACGCAAGAGCTCTTGAGCGACTGTCGAAGTGATAGCAAAATCCGACGGTAGGGGTTCCCCCAAGCGCCCCTTAATGGCATACGAGACGACCTGGGTGTCAAGAATTACCCGCACGCAAACCCCCTTCGAGCCGACTAGCGGCGACGTCCTTGCTTCTACTTGGCGACGATCACAGAGACGAGATTCCCAAACAAGGCAAAAGAAGCAGTCAGCGACACTTTCCCAGACTCCATGGATACGCAGAAAACGCGAGATCCTATGGGAGTTGCTAGGTACGTTCAGCTTCAGTTGGTCATGTCTTCCCTAAACACGTCCATTCTCTGATGGGGCAGATCAGGAAGTTCTGCTACGTCCCCATGAGAGCCAACTCGCAAGGGATCATTTGGCAACGCCAATTCACCGGCCCGCCGTTGAGCGAGCCACCCCGAACGCCTGTGGGAGGGCGCCTCAGTGCGCACGTGTTGGAACCCCAGCCTTTCGTAGTAGGCGTGCAGGCCGGTGTTCGTTCGCCATGTGTCGATGCGGACCCAAGTGCGCCCTTCCAGTGCTGCGAGGCGTGACATCCAGTCGATGACACGCGTTCCAAGGCTCCTACCCGCAGCCTGGCGCGAGACCATCAATTTGTAGAGGTAGAGCGCGGATTCGGGACGGTCGGCGTCATTCCAGAAGTCACGGTCGACGGGCCCGCGGCTGACCGTCGCGAGCACCTCATCACGCTCGTCGACCACGACCCACGCGCGCCCCTCATCTATGCTGGCGCGCCATTTCGCGATGGCCTTTTCGCCGGTCTCAGGGTCGCTCCACTGGTCCGTGCCTTTGGTGCGTAGCCACTCTTCTGCCTCTGTCCGGAGAGCCAAGAGGGCGGGTACGTCCTCCGCCGCCGCAGGGCGGAGGTACTCAGTCAGTGCTGACTTCATAGAGGATCTTGTGCCTGTCTCCCGGGAGGATGGTGACCATGCAGCGTAGGGGGCGATCGTCCGCGTCGTAGCCCGTTCGGGTGTGTTCTGCGACTGGAGTAGCTGTGGGTAGGCCAAGTTGCTCCGCTTCCTGGTGGGTCGGCATACGAACTGAGATTTCATCCACGTACTTGGCTTGCACGAGTCCCACGGACGCGAGGATGCCGCCGGGCGCGGAGACGTCCCGGGGCTCCATCAGGGGTGTACCGACCACGAGTTGCTGAGGAAAGTACGAATCGGCAAGGGCATAGGGCCGGTTGTCTATGTACCGAACACGCTTGCGCGCCACGGCAAGGCCGTCTTCGGGGAGCTGTAGACGTTCCCGGACGTGCGGCGGGGGCTCCACGATGGACACCGTGATGTCCTGGCGTGGAGCGTTGCCGTTCTCCGCGATCACGCTTGCCCACTGGTCGCCGGCCGTCCGCCCCTCAACCGCGTTCGCGTGGCGACTCCGGCTCTCCAGCGTCGTCCAGTTCCAGACGACTGGCGGGTAGTCCTCGCGGACATACTTGCCCTGCCCCTGGCCGGTGACGACCAGGCCTTCCTCAATCAAGAGGCGCACACCGGCGCGGATGGTCTCGCGGCTGTAGCCGTACTGATCCATCATCTTGGATTCGCTGGGCAGGGCCTCACCGGCCGTCAGCCTGCCGGACTGGATCTGTTCGCGCAGGTCATAGGCGATTTCCTGCGACTTCGTCATACCGCGTCGTACTGCCAAGGCAACCCCTCTGCTCTAACTCCTCCGTACAAGTTAGACCAGGGGGCTTGACTCTCCAAGCTCAACTCGTGCAAGGTCTTGCCAAGGCACTCCTCCAGACAAGCCGGACGGGGTGTCACGTACGGCTCTGCCGTACATGCATGGTGCCCGGAGGAAAGCCCAGCTCAGGCGGGGTGAGTACAAAGTGAGCGCTCGTGGCTTGAGAACTCAACAGCGTGCCTGGGAGGCCGTCCCTCCCCTGCCAGCAAGAGGACGGACGCGTGCGGATTACGCCCGTACGCACCAGCACGAACCAACCTCCGCAGCCCTTTGCTGCGGCCGGCTGCCTCCGCTGCTCGTCTCGTACGAGCAGCGCTGAGGGGAGCCGGATGTTCCGACTTCAACGGCGCGCGGCCCCGGTGCTGGAACACCGGGGCCGCTGTTCGGGCCGTTCCTGGCTGAGAGGAACCAGACCCAATGGACCACATCGTTACTGTTCAGGACGCTGTTACCGCGTTCGCCGACTTCATGGAGCCGACGGACGCTGAGCTGGACGCGATCGAGCAGGAGATGCCCATCATCCTGGCGGACGTCGACCTGTTGGACGCGCACATCACCACCCTGGACCGCACCCCGAGCGAGCTGGACGAGCGGCGTATCCGCCGGGCCCGGCGCCGGGCGCTTGCCGCGCGGGTCGCGCTGGTCAACCGCGCGGCCGGTACGAGCCTGTCCGGGGGTGCGGCATGACGCTGGACGACCTCACGGTCCCCCTGCGTGCGCTGCGGCTGCTGGCCGTGGACTTCCCGCACCTGCCCGTCCCCGACGTGGATGTCTCCCCGATCTTCCCGGAGTGGTTGCGGCTGTCCTTCCACGACACCTCGGGCGAGAGCCTCGCCGCGTTCGAGCAGTGGCGCACTGCCCTGCGGATCGCCCCGAAAGCGGTCGACTCCCACACCCAGAGCGCGGGCCGCACCCGCGTCCTGAAGGCCGAAGCGCAGTTCGCTGGCGCGGGCATCGTCCTGACCGCGTATGCCGATCAGCCGGACGCCGACGGTGCCCTTGCGGGCCAGGCGGGAGGTGCCCGGTGAGGGCCAAGACCGTGCTTCCGGCTGTCGCGATGACGGCCGTGTCGATGGTGCTCACCCTCGCGGTGGTCATGATGTGGCTGGGTGCGGCGGTGCCTTGGCCGGTCGCTCTGGTCGTCGGTCTCGGTATCGACGGTGGATGGCTGGCCACCCTCGCCTACGAACGCCGCCTCGCCGCGCAAGGTGACCACAACCGTGCCGTAACGGCGGTCGGTTGGTCCTTCGGCATACTCGCCGCCGGCGTCTTGGTCGCGCACGCCCTGACCGCTGAGAACTCCGCCGGCGCCTGGCTCGCTGTCGCGTGGCTGCCCATCGCCGCCAAGGCCCTGTGGCTGGTCCACAGCCTGTGGGAGCGCACAGCGCTCACCCCGCTCGCGCTGGACGCGATCCGGGGAATCCAGCAGGAGGCGCGCGACGAAGCGGCCGTGGCCCGCGCCCGGCTGCGCGCCGAAGCGGCCACCGAGGAGACCCGACTGGCGGCCGTGACGGAAGCCGGGGCCCGCGTCGCACGCGTCCAGGCACGGACCGCGCAGAGGCTCGCGGGGGCGTGGTCGACACTGGAGACCGCCCGCAAGGGCGAGGAGACCGGCAGGGCTCTGACCAGCGTGACGACCCCCGTCACGCCCGGCGTCACACCCCGCTGGGAACTCCCCGTATGGGGCCCCACCGACCCGGTACCGGCGCTGGAGACGGGGGCGCCCGCGCTGTCGGATGACGCGCTGGACACGCTCGTTCACGACATCCGGCACAGCCAGACGCCGCCCCTGTCGTACCGCGACATGGCCGCCCGCTTCCGGGCCGCCGGCTACTCCGCCTCTGAGGTCCGTCTTCGGGCCGCGTGGAAGCGCGTCGCCTGATGGCTGCGCTGCCGGTCTACCGGTGGCGCCTGGCCCCGGACGGCTACGCCACCCGCCGCCAACTGCGCGCCCGTGGCCTGCGGCCCGGGGGCCAGGACGTGGCCGCGCAACTCGAACGGCCGCGCCGCCGCCGTGGCCCACTGGTCGCCTACCTGTACCGCGTCGACCTGGCCAAGCCGGTGAGGCCGATGACCCCGGCCCGGTGGGCGGCGCTCGCCAAGGCCAACGCCGCCCGCCGCACCTGCCCGGCCTGCCGGCGTGACGCTGGCTACGTCATCCCGGCGTCGCTCGGCATGTGCGCGCCGTGCGCCTACCTCGAGCAGTACGCCGCCTGAACTCCCGGCGGGGCCCGTCCGCTCACCTCCTACAGCGACGGACCGGGCCCCGCCTTCCCTCTGCGAGAGAAGGAACTTTCAGTGAAGCATCCCGACGACGACCACGAACTGTTCAACCGCCTGGAAGCCGAAATGGCCGCCGACCAGGCCGCCGATGTGGTCGACCTGGACAAGGCCCGCGCCGCCCGCGAACCGGCCCCTACCGCCCCCGCTCCTGAGCCGGGGCCGGCGGACCCGGACACGCCGGTCATGGTCGATCAGCCCGCCCCCGCGGCTACCGGTCCCGGCTACCTCGGTCGACTCGCCGGCGCCCGCCGCCGCGCGGTCGTACCGGTCTGGCTCAAGTCCCTGGCTGAGCTGCGCACCGCCACCGGATGGGTGGCCCGCCACTACACCCACGCCGCCGGCTACCACGCGCTCCGGGCCCCGATCTACGCCGCCCGCCTCGCGTTCCAGGCCCCGGCCGGCGCCGCGAAGGTCGTCGGGGGCACGATGCGGTGGGTGGCGGACAGGGAAGGCGAACCGGTCCGGCTCGCGGCGGTACGGCGTGAGGACGCTGCCGAGTACCTGAAGCTGTCGCGGCAGCGTGACGGACGGGTCCGGCTGCGAACCCTGGTCGCCGCACTTGCGATGTTCACCGGTCTCGGCCTGGCGCTCGCCATCTACGTGCTGGCCCCCGACTGGCTGCAAGCCGTCTCCGTCGGCGCGGTCGTCCTCGCCCTGGGCGCCGCCGGCCGCAAGGCGGACGCCCCGGTCGTGCACCGGGCCGTGGAACTCCCGAAGGCGACCAAGCTGACCAGTGACATCGTGCTGCGGGCACTGGGGGCATTGGGGATTCCCGCGATCAATCAAGCGCAGGGCAAGGGCCGGGACGGGTTCGAGTTCACCGCCCCCATCACCCGCGACGGGCCCGGCTGGCGCGCAGAGGGCAACCTGCCCTACGGCGTGACCGTGACGGACATCATCGAGCGTCGCGAGCGGCTCGCTTCCGGTCTGCGTCGCCCGCTGGGGTGTGTGTGGCCCGAAGCGGTCCCCGACGAGCACACCGGGCACCTGGTGCTGTGGGTCGGGGATCAGGACATGTCCCGTGCCTCTCAGCCGGCGTGGCCGCTGCTGAAGTCCGGCACCGTGGATCTGTTCAAGCCGGTCGCCTACGGCACCGACCAGCGCGGCCGGTGGACCGAAGTCACGCTCATGTACATCGCGGGCGTCATCGGCGCCATCCCGCGCATGGGCAAGACGTTCCTGCTGCGTCTGCTGCTGCTCATCGCGGCCCTCGATCCGCGCGCTGAGCTGCACACCTACGACATGAAAGGCACCGGCGACCTCGATCCGGTGGGCAACGCGGTGGGCTACCGGCACGCCGCCGGCGACGACGACGAACCCGTCCAGTACGCGCTGGACGACTTCCGGGCCCTGCGCGAGGAACTGCGCCGGCGCACGAAGGTGATCCGCTCCCTGCCCCGGGACATCTGCCCCGAGTCCAAGGTGACCAGCGCTCTTGCTGACAAGCGGTCGTTGGGTCTGCATCCGATCGTGGTCGGGGTGGATGAGTGCCAGGTGCTGTTCGAGCACCCCGAGCACGGCAAGGAGTTCGAGGAGATCATCACCGACCTGGTCAAGCGCGGCCCCGCGACCGGCATCGTGGTCCTGTTGGCCACGCAGCGCCCCGACGCCAAGTCGCTGCCCACGGGCATCTCTGCGAACGCGTCGGCCCGATGGTGTCTGAAGGTGATGGGCCAGTTGGAGAACGACATGGTGCTGGGCACCTCCGCGTACAAGCGCGGGGTGCGGGCGACCATGTTCGCCTGGGGAGACAAGGGCATCCACTACTTCGTGGGTGAAGGCTCCGACGCCCGTATCGTCCGCTCCGTCTACGTCGACGCCGGCGGCGCCGAAGCCATCGCCGCCCGCGCCCGCCGCGTCCGCGAGAAGGCCGGACTGCTCGCCGGGCACGCCCTCGGAGAGGCACCGGAGCCGACGATGGCCGCCTATGACCTGCTGGCGGACATCCTCGCGGTCGTCCCGGCCAAGGAAGCCAAGGCATGGTCGGAAACCATCGTGACCCGGCTCGCAGACCTGCGCCCCGAGGTCTACGACGGATGGGACCCCGACGCGCTCGCCGCCGCACTCAAGCCGCACGGCATCGCCACGATCCAGGTCGGGCGCCGGGTCAACGGCAAGGTCGTCAACCGGCGCGGTGTCGACCGCTCCCACATCACCACCGCGATAGCGGAGCGTGACGGAAAGCGCGACGCAGGCTGACACTCCGGAGCCGCTAACGATAGCGGCAACCCCCGCTAACGTTAGCGGCCCCGCTAGCGCCCCAAACCGCCTCTGATCAGGCCGCTAGCGGATAGCGGCCCACCTGCGCAAACCCCAAAAACCTGCCTGGGAGGGCCCTTCATGACCCCTGCCCTGCTCGCTATCGCCTGCCTACTCGCCGTCACCCTCGGTTACGGCGGGATGTGTGCGGTGTCGCCGTTCGGCGACTGCCGCCGCTGCCGTGGCATGGGCCACGCGCTCAAGACAGACCGCAAGGGCCGCATCAAGCGCGGCAAGGACTGCCGCCGCTGCCACGCCACCGGCAAGCGCATCCGGACCGGCCGCTGGCTCTACAACCGCTGGGCGCGCATCTACCGCGCCGGCACGGACTGAGCATGCGACCGGCGACCGCCCGTCATGAGACGGACCCCGCTCCGAGAAGGAGCTAGGCGGGCGCGGTCGCCGGTCAGACGCCCCAAGCTTGCGAGCACCCGGGGCGCCTGAAGCGTATCCACCCATCCGCCTCACCCGGAAGCGAGTTCTTCCCGATGATCCTCGACATCTCCGCCGTGCTGCTGTTCGGCGCCGCCTCCGTCTTCGCCGTCAAGACCAAGTCCGCCGGCGGCGGCGCCGCCCTCGTGCTGTTCCTCTTCGGGTTCTTCGCCGCCGGCACCGGCGCCTACGAGCCCATCCACAACCTCGTACAGGCATCCGCCGACGCCCTGTCCGCCCTCGACAACTGAAAGGAGACCCAGCCGTGAACGAACCCACCACCCACCAGACCACGCCCCTCGTGGTCCACCAACCCACCCCGATCACACCCGCCGCCGTCCACGCGGCGCCGGTCCTCCCCGCCCAGCCGGGCACTATCCCGGCCGTGGCGAGCGTCGTCCTGCCGGACGGCCGCGTCGTCACCGGCTACGCCGTTTCACCGACTCAGCCCGAACCGGTTACCGCTAAGCCGGCCGTGTCCCGCACGGCGGTGAACGTCGCCCTCGGGGGCGTCGGATTCCTCGCCGTGTGCGGCGGTCTGCTGCTGCTCACCTCGTTCATCGCCGCCCTGACCGCGTTCATCGGCCAGCTCATCATCCTCGCCGCCGTCATCTTCGGCGGATGGATCGCTGTCCAGGTGTTCAGCGCGAGCGGCCACCACGGCGGGACCACGGTCAACATCCGCAAGGCCGTGATCAAGCGCAACCACTTCCACAGCTAGCTACGCCAAGGGCGGCCCCTGTTCTCGCCAAAGTCCGGGGCCGCCCTTGTCCAACCGTCCTCAACAGATCTGTTGGAGGTCTCCCAGCATGACGCAAGCGACCCCTATCCGGCGAGTGCCGGACCCCTTCCGCCCCTTCCGGGTGCTGGACGCCTACGCGTGCATCGGCGGCGCCACCAAGGGCATCAAGCGCGCGATCCCCGGCGTGCACGTCACCGGCGTCGATATCCAGGCACAGCCGGACTACTGCGGCGACGTCTTCCACCAGGGCGACGCGATCGAGTTCATCCGCGCGCACGGCCACGAGTTCGACTTCATCCACGCCTCCCCGCCCTGCCAGGGCGAGGGCGCCCCGACCAAGGGCACCAACCGGGCCCGGAACGCGGCCATCGGCCGGACCTACCCCCGGCTGATCGCACCGACCCGGTCCGCGCTGGAGGCCACGGGGCGGCCGTACGTGATGGAGAACGTGGCCGGCTCCGAGGTCCGCAAAGACCTGCGCCTGTGCGGTGAGATGTTCGGCCTGGACGTGATCATGCATCGCTACTTCGAGTTGGGCGGCTGGTCGGTCCCGCAGCCGGCACACCCCCGCCACCGTGGCTACGTGCGCGGCTGGCGCCACGGCGTCTACCGCGAGGGTCCGTACGTCGCCGCGTACGGCCAGGGCGGTGGTAAGGCGACCGTGCAGGAGATCCGCACCGCCAAGGGCATCGACTGGTCTACCGATCACCTCCGACTGCGGGAGGCGCTCCCTCCCGCCTACACCGAGTGGATCGCACGCGCCTGGCTCGCCACCCTCGCCCCCGCCCTGTGGGTGGCGGCATGAGCGGGACGCCCAACCCTCAGCACACCGCGCTGCACCTCGCGGGCGCGGGCGTGCCCGTCTTGCCCTTACGCCGGGGAAAGGTGCCGTTCGCCAACTGCCCCGCCTGTGCGGACAACGCGTGCGGCGGCCGGCCGAACATGAAGACCGCCGGGCCCTGCCGGTGCCCCGGCGTCTGCCACGCCTGGGCCGCCGCCACCATCGACGCGGCCGTCCTCGCCTCCCCGGCCTGGACGGCCGTATGGCGGCGGGCCGTCGCCGTCGCCTACCACCCCGGCGGCGCCGGGCTGACCGTGGTCGACCTCGACAACGCCGACGCCATCACCTGGGCCCGCACCGCACTGCCCGCGACGCGGACCGTAGCGACGACGCGCGGTGAGCACTGGATCTACCGGGGCACGATGACCTCGCGCAACAAGGTGCGTCCCGGTGTCGACATCAAGTCGACCATGTCCTACGCCCGCTACCTCGGCCCCGGCACCGGCACCATGACCGCCCTGCCCGACGCCGTCCGGGCGCTGGCCGTGAAACAGCCGCCCGCCGTTCGGCCGACGCCCCGTTCCGTCTCGATGCCCGCACGGTCCGGCGGCGGGCGGTGCCCGCACCGCACGCCCGTCTTCCTGGAACGCGGGATCGCCATGGCGGAGCAGCGCATCACCGAAGCCCGCAGCTCCATCCACGCCACCGTCTATGCGACGTTCCTGGCCGTGTTGTCCCGGCACGGCCGCTGTGGCTGCCTCACCGACACCCACGTCGCCCGCCTGTTCACCGCCGCGCAGACCAAGGGCGAAACCGCCCGGCACTGCACGGACGCCTGGAACAACGCCCGCACCACGTTGGGACTGTGACCGTGTCTGACGACGAGAAGAACCCCGCCCGCAAGGTCATCACCGACTACGCCCAGTCCCACTTCCGGTACTTCCGCACCGTGGACGGGACCGTCTACGCCCAGCGCACCGGCCACCCCGTGGCCCGTCCGATCCGCTCCCAGGGCACAACCGGGAGCCACCGCCAGGAACTCATGGTCGGCCTCTTCCGTGACGGGGTCGGCGTCTTCAACGGAACTGCCCTCAAGGAGGCGTTGGACTTGATCGAGGCACTCGCCCTCACCGAGCAGGTACAGCCCACCCACATCCGCGTGGCCCCCGGATTCGACGGAGCCACCTGGCTCGACCTCGGCCGCGACGACGGCCGGTCCGTCCGCATCCACCCCACCGGCTGGGACATCCGCGTCCCCGATCCCGAGGAGGTGTGCTGGCGGCGCACCCAGCTCACCGGGGAACTGCCCCAGCCGGTCAAGGACACCAACGGCAAAGGCATCGACCTTCTGATGCGGCTGTGCAACTTCGCCGACGCCAAGACCGAGGCCCTGGCCATCGCGTGGCTCATCGGCTGCCTGGAACCGTCCGTGCCCGTCCCCGCCCCGTTCCTCACCGGCCCGCAGGGCGCCGGCAAGTCCACCGGCGGGCGGATGCTCGTGCGGATCATCGAGGGCATGACCGGCGACCTGCGCCGGGCACCCAAGGACGAAGAGAACATGATCACGGCGGTCGCGGCCGGATGGATTACCGCCCTGGACAACCTCTCCCACCTGCCCCCGGACCTGTCCGACCTCATGTGCTGCGTCATCACCGGCGCCGAGAGCATCAAGCGCGCGCTGTTCACCGACGGCGACGTCGTCCGCTCCCGCTACCGCCGCCCGATGCTGCTGACCGGTATCGACGTCGGCGTGATCCGCCCCGACCTGGCCGAACGGCTCCTCACCCTGCGCCTGGAACGCCCCCGGGTGCGGCGCACCGAAGCGGAGCTGTGGGCGGAGTACGCCGAGATCCTGCCCGTCGTCCTCGGCTCGCTGCTCGACCTAACCGTGAAGGTTCGCGCGGTGCAGGCCGAGACCCCGACTGATCTGCGGATGGCGGACTTCGCGCACCTGTGCGCGCAGCTCGACGCGGCCACTGGCTTCGGGACCCTGGAGGCATACCGGGCCAGCCTGGACGACCTCAACGACGACGTGATCGAAGGTGACCTGCTGGCGCAGACGGTCCTCAAGTACGCCGGCGAACTCACCCCGGGTGAAGACGTGCGGATGACGTCGGCCGAGTGGCTGCACGCCCTGACCGCCCTCTACAGCGGCGAGGAATGCCGCCCCCTGCCCAAGGGCTGGCCCACCACCGGCAAGGTGCTCTCCGACCGGCTCAGGCGCATCCAGCCCACCCTTGCCGCGCGCGGCGTCCTGGTCGACTGGGGCCGCACCAGCGCCGCCCGCTACATCGAACTCGGCCGCCAGGCTCCGCCCCCGCCGCCGGAGCAGCAGGCCGCGTTCTGACCGCACGCCGGGCTGGCGGACAAGCAAGAGGAGCACGCCTCGACGGGGGTGCTCCTCTTGCCGTTTGGCGGCGACAGCCGCCCTGCACAGGTCGCGCCGCGAAGCGGCTCGTTCTTCAAGCCCTGAGACGTAAGACCCACAGACACCACCCCTTTCTTTTTCCTAAGTAGGGAAGATCTGCGTCACTGCGTCACCACCGGCCCGACAGACGGCCACTCACCTGCGGCAACGGTGGTGACGCAGACGGCGAATCCTGCGTCATCCCGCGTCATCAACGTCACCCCGTGACGAGCGCCCGTGTCATCGGTGACGCAGGGCCCGCACCACTGCGTCACCGGAACCCGCAGGTCAAAAGCCTGATTGACGCAGGTGACGCGATGACGCAGAAATTCCCGCTTCGGACAGCACAGCCCAACTGACAGCAGCCGAAGGAGCAGCAATGGCCCGCCCCAAGATGCTCAAGCTCCCCGAAGTCCTCACCGAGATCGGCATGAGCCGCGCCGCCTTCTACCGCATGCGCGCCCGTGGACAGGCTCCACGACTCGTGAAGCTGCCCAACGGTCACTTGCGGGTCCGCCGCACTGACCTGGATGACTGGCTCAGCCGTCTGGACTCCCCCGCCTACTGATCGCACCGACAGACCAACCCACCCACGGGGCCCGGTTCCTACCGGGCCCCGTTCGCAGGAAGGCCCTCGATGGGGAAGACGTACGACGTTCGTATTTGGTCCGTTCGGCAGCGAAAGGACCGTGGACAGACCTCCGCTGAACTGCGCTGGAAGACGGGTGATACTCCGCACTCCCAGACGTTCCGCACCAAGACGCTGGCCGATGGCCGACGCGCTGAGTTGCTGCGGGCGGCACATGCCGGCGAGCCGTTCGACGAGTCCACCGGGGTGCCGCTGTCTGAGCTGCGACAGCGCAACGATGTGAGCTGGTACGAGCACGCCCGCGAATACATCGAGATGAAGTGGCAGCACTCCCCCGGCTCAACTCGCCGGACGCTCGCGGAAGCCATGGCCACCGTGACGCCGGCTCTCGTCAAGGACACCAAGGGCATGGCCGACGCCACGATGGTTCGGACGGCTCTCTATAGCTGGGCATTCAACGTGAGTCGCCGCGACCAGGACCCGCCCGACGAGGTGGCCGCCGTGCTGGCATGGTTTGAGCGGAAGTCCCTGCCCACGTCCGCGCTGGCCGACCGCATGCAGGTACGCGCCGCCCTGGATGCCTTGACCAAGAAACTGGACGGCACCACGGCGGCGGCGTCGACCATCCGCCGGAAGCGGGCCATCTTTCACAACGCCCTCGGCTACGCCGTTGACGCCGGACGCCTAACGGACAACCCCCTGCCACAGGTGCAGTGGAAGTCCCCGGAGCAGGTAGCGGAGGAACTGGACCCCGCCTCAGTGCCGGACCCGCGGCAGGCTCTCGCCCTGCTCGATGCCGTGCGTACGCAGAGCCCCCGCGGGCGGCGCCTGGTCGCGTTCTTCGGCTGCATGTACTACGCGGCGGCACGGCCGGCGGAAGTCATCGGCCTCCGTCTCCAGGACTGCGACCTGCCCCGCCGAGGGTGGGGCACTCTGCGACTCCGGGAAACCCGCCCGCGCTCAGGGTCGGCCTGGACGGACAGCGGGGAGGCGCACGACCGGCGAGGGCTCAAGCACCGGCCCCGGAAAGCAGTGCGCACCGTTCCGATCCCGCCCGACCTCGTGAACCTGCTCCGGTGGCACGTCACCGCGTACGGCGTTGCCCCCGACGGGCGGCTGTTCCGGACGCAACGCGGCGGACTCATCCAGGACACCGGATACGGCGAAGTCTGGGCGGAAGCCCGTGCGCGTGCTCTCACGCCCGCTCAGTGCGCGTCGTTGCTGGCGAAGCGTCCATATGATCTTCGCCACGCCGCCGTGTCCACGTGGCTCAGTTCCGGTGTGGAGCCGCAGGAGGTAGCAGCGCGCGCCGGCCACAGTGTGGCCGTGCTGTTCCGTGTGTACGCGAAATGCCTGGATGGCGGCGCCGCCACAGCCAACGCCCGGATCGAGCGGGCACTGAAGAACGGCAGCTAGGACGCCCGGAAGCTGCCCCACGCCTGCCCCACACGCACTGGTCAGCACCCGAATCAGGGTGAGACACACTGGGAAAAAGCACCCATAACGATCAGGGTGGACCCGTGAACGCCGAAAGGGTCTGCGATCAGCATTGAGGCTGGTCGCAGACCCTTTCGGTCTTGTGGCGGCGCCAGGATTCGAACCTGGGAAGGCTGAGCCGGCAGATTTACAGTCTGCTCCCTTTGGCCGCTCGGGCACACCGCCGGGGTTGCTGCCCTTCGAGCCGCTCTTCCGCGGCGCTCCGTGGCAACGACGTAAACAATACCTGATGCCGAGGGGTGCTTCGCCACCCGATTGATCAGCGCTCGGAAGGCCGGGGGTGGCTAGGCTTGTCCGGATGCGGCCCGGGACCTGAACGGGCCCTGCGACCGCCCACACACGCCGGTACGCACGATACGCACCCCGATACAAGGAGCCACAGGACATGGCCGACTCCAGTTTCGACATCGTCTCGAAGGTCGAGCGGCAGGAGGTCGACAACGCACTCAACCAGGCCGCCAAGGAGATCTCGCAGCGCTACGACTTCAAGGGCGTGGGTGCCTCGATCTCGTGGTCCGGTGAGCAGATCCTCATGGAGGCGAACTCCGAGGACCGGGTGAAGGCGATCCTCGACGTCTTCCAGTCCAAGCTGATCAAGCGGGGCATCTCGCTGAAGGCTCTGGAGGCCGGCGAGCCCCAGCTCTCCGGCAAGGAGTACAAGATCTTCTCGTCGATCAAGGAGGGCATCTCCCAGGAGAACGCGAAGAAGGTGGCGAAGATCATCCGCGACGAGGGCCCCAAGGGCGTGAAGGCGCAGGTGCAGGGCGAAGAGCTGCGGGTCAGCTCCAAGAACCGTGACGATCTGCAGGCCGTCATCGCCCTGTTGAAGGGCAAGGACTTCGACTTCGCCCTGCAGTTCGTGAACTACCGGTAGGTCAGGCCCTCCGGGCTCGCGCCCGCACGGACACCAGAAGGGTGGGCACTGCCGGTGCTCCACCCTTCTCGTCTGCCGACTGCCGTCGGCGGGCGCGTCAGTCGCGCGAGTTGCCGAACAGGAGGCGGTAGGCGATCAGGAGGACGAGCGATCCGCCGATCGCCGCTGCCCAGGTCGCACCGTCATAGAAGCCCTTGGTGATCGGGTGGTCCATCCAGCGGGCCGAGATCCAGCCGCCGATGAACGCGCCCGCGATGCCGATCAGGGTCGTGCCGATGAGGCCGCCCGGATCGCGCCCCGGCAGCAGGAACTTCGCGATGGCTCCGGCCAACAGTCCCAGGATGATCCAGCTGATGATGGTCATGCCGTGAACCTGCCCTTTCACGCTGTGCCCGCACTCTCCCAGCCATGTGATCTTGCCTTCGGCAGGCAGGGACCGTGCGTCGTACGCCGGGCGTTCCGCGCGCGGCCTCCTCGCCCCGCACGTTCACGCCGTCTTGGTGGGGATGACGCCCCGGCCACGGCCGTCGGTTGCACTGATCAGTAGGGTGCGGCGCATGACAGCCTCCGACCCCGGACTGCGCCGCACCCTCGGCGTGGGCGACGCCGTCGTCATCGGACTCGGCTCGATGGTGGGAGCCGGGATCTTCGCCGCCCTCGCGCCGGCCGCGCACGCCGCCGGCTCCGGTCTGCTCATCGGGCTGGCCGTCGCCGCTGTGGTCGCGTACTGCAACGCCATGTCGTCGGCTCGCCTCGCCGCCCTGTATCCCGCCTCGGGCGGTACCTATGTGTACGGGCGGGAGCGGCTCGGGGAGTTCTGGGGATATCTCGCGGGCTGGTCCTTCGTGGTCGGGAAGACGGCCTCCTGTGCGGCGATGGCGCTCACCGTGGGCACGTACGTCTGGCCGGAGCAGGCGCACGCGGTGGCGGTCGCGGCCGTGGTGGCACTGACCGCGGTGAACTACGGCGGTGTCCAGAAGTCCGCCTGGCTGACTCGGGTGATCGTGGCGCTCGTCGTGTCTGTCCTCTCCTGTGTGGTGGTCGTGTGTCTGGCCTCCGGTGAGGCCGATGCCGGGCGGCTGGACATCGGGGCCTCGGGCGGAGCGGACGGGGTGCTGCAGGCGGCCGGTCTGCTGTTCTTCGCCTTCGCCGGGTACGCCCGGATCGCGACCCTCGGCGAGGAGGTGCGGGATCCGGCGCGCACCATTCCGCGCGCGATCCCGCTGGCGCTGGGCATCGCACTGGTGGTCTACCTGTGTGTCGCGGTGGCTGTCCTTTCGGTACTGGGGTCGGGCGGTCTCGGGGCCACGACGGCGCCGCTGGCCGAGGCGGTGCGGGCGGCCGGGGCGCCCTGGCTCGGGCCGGTGGTGCGGGCCGGTGCCGCCGTGGCCGCGCTGGGATCGTTGCTCGCGCTGATCCTGGGGGTGTCGCGGACGACGCTTGCGATGGCACGGGACCGGCATCTGCCGAGAGTGCTGGCCTCGGTGCATCCGCGGTTCCAGGTGCCGCACCGGGCGGAGCTGGCCGTGGGTGCGGTGGTCGCGGTCCTGGCGGCCACGGTGGACGTCCGGGACGCGATCGGGTTCTCCTCCTTCGGTGTGCTGGCGTACTACGCCGTGGCCAACGCGTCGGCCTGGACCCTGTCTTCGGCGCCGTCGGCAAGGGTGGTGCCGGTGGTGGGGCTGGCCGGGTGTGCGGTGCTGGCGTTCTCGCTGCCCGGGGTGTCGGTGGTCGTGGGCGTGGGGGTGCTGGTGGTGGGGGTGGTTGCGTACGCGGTGCGGCGGCGGTGGAGGCAGGCAGGGGCCGGGGCAGGGGAACGGTAAGGCCGGCCTGCCTCCACGACGGACCGGGCCTTCAGGAGCCTCTCGGCTCGGGCCTTGCACGGCCTCTCGGCTCAGGTCTTTCACGGCCTCTCGCCGCGGGTCTTCCGGCACCTCTCCTCGGGGCGGACGGCTCGGGGCGCGTCGTACCGCCCGTCCAACGGGTGTTGTGAGTCTGGGTCGTCACTCGGGTCGGGAACTGCTCGATCGCGGTCATGGGTTCATCATGCAGGCCGCCGCTGACAGCCGGGCGGGCCTGTGGACAACCCCCGGGCGTGTGGACAACGGAGGGTCGGTGCCTCTCCGTCAGCGCACCGCGAACGGCTCGTTCGTCCGCACGATGTCTCGGCCGAGCGGGAGCAACGAGACCGGGATGAGCTTGAAGTTGGCGATGCCCAGCGGGATGCCGATGATCGTGACGCACAGGGCGATGCCGGTGGCGATGTGGCCCAAGGCGAGCCACCAGCCCGCGAGCACCAGCCACAGCACGTTGCCCACGCAGGACGGCGCGCCCGCGTCACGGCGCTCGATCGTCGTGTACCCGAAGGGCCACAAGGCGTAGACGCCGATCCGGAAGGCCGCGACGCCGAACGGGATGCCGATGATGGTGATGCAGAGCAGCAGGCCCGCGAGCATGTAGGCGAGGAACAGCCAGAAGCCGCTCAGGACGAGCCATATGACGTTGAGTATGGTCCTCACGGGTTCCCACCTGCCATCTTCTCGAGCCGGGCGATTCGCTCCGCCATCGGCGGGTGTGTGGAGAACATCTTGGAGAGCCCCTGGCCGGGCCGGAACGGGTTCGCGATCATCATGTGACTGGCGGTCTCGATGCGCGGCTCGGGCGGCAGCGGGAGTTGCTTCGTGCCGAGTTCGAGCTTGCGCAGGGCGCTGGCCAGGGCGAGCGGGTCGCCGGTGAGCTGGGCACCGGACGCGTCCGCCTGGTACTCCCGCGAGCGGCTGACGGCCAGTTGGATGAGCGAGGCGGCGAGGGGGCCCAGGAACATGATCAGCAGCATGCCGAGCAGACCGGGGCCGTCGTCGTCGTCCGACCGTCCGATGGGGATCAACCAGGCGAAATTGACCAGGAACATGATGACGGAGGCGAGAGCGCCGGCGACCGACGAGATGAGGATGTCGCGGTTGTAGACGTGGCTGAGCTCGTGGCCGATGACGCCGCGCAACTCGCGCTCGTCCAGCAGGCGCAGAATGCCGTCGGTGCAGCACACCGCGGCGTTGCGTGGATTGCGGCCCGTGGCGAAGGCGTTGGGTGCCTCCGTCGGGGAGATGTACAGGCGCGGCATGGGCTGGCGCGCCTGGGTGGAGAGCTCACGGACCATGCGGTAGAGCGCCGGGGCCTCGAACTCGCTCACCGGGCGGGCGCGCATCGCGCGTAGTGCCAGTTTGTCGCTGTTCCAGTACGCGTACGCGTTGGTGGCCAGTGCTACCAGGACGGCGATGACGAGCCCCATGCGGCCGAAGAAGCTGCCGATGACGATGATGAGTGCGGACAGTCCTCCGAGGAGTATCGCTGTCCTGAGCCCGTTGTGCCGGCGGTGCACGGTGCGCCCTCCAAGTCGTGCGGCAGGGGGACCCTTGCTTGCTGCATCTGCGGTGCCACTGGTGCCGCGTTCTCACGTCCAGTGGACCCTTCCGTACTGGTCAACGCGAGGCGAGAGGTTCGAGTTCCCTGGTGCGCGCGTCGCCGGGTGTGGACCGTCCGGGTGACGGCGCCGGGAAGCGGCACCCGCGAGTGGGAGCGAGTGCCCCACGCGCGCGCGGTGTATGCGGCCGGTTTCCAGGGAGCCCGGTCGGTTCAGAACAGCCCGGTGTCGGTGAAACGCAGGACCAGCTGGGGTGCGCCGGACAGGGCGATGCCGAGGACGCCGGTCAGGGCGATCGCGGCGGTGACCGGTCCGGGGACACGGTGCTTCTCGGGTTCGCCCTCGGGGGCGCGGAACAGCAGGGCCGTCCACTGGAGGTAGTAGAACAGCGCGATGACGACGTTGACGGCCATGACCACGGCCAGCCAGCCGAGGCCGGCGTCGACGGCCGCCGAGAAGACGGCGACCTTGGCGAAGAGACCGATGATGCCCGGCGGCAGTCCGGCGAGGCAGAGCAGGAAGAATGCCAGGAACAGCGCGGACAGCGGGCTGGAGGCGTACAGGCCGCGGTAGTCGGCGACTCGGTTGAGGACCTTCGTGCGGCCTACGAGCGCGGCCACCGCGAAGGCGCCGAGGTTCACGGCGCCGTACATCAGGGCGTAGGCGACGGTGGAGCCGATCGACTTCTCGGCGTCCTGGGAGTACGCGGCGGCGGCGATCGGCACCAGGAGGTAGCCGGCCTGGCCGACGGAGGACCAGGCGAGCAGGCGTACCGCGCTGTACGCGCGCGTGGCCTGCTGCCGCAGGGCTCCGGCGTTGCCCACGGTCATGGTGAGCGCGGCCAGGGCTGCCAGGGCGGGGCCCCAGACATCGGCGTACGAGGGGAGGGCCACGACCGTGACGAGGATGAGGCCGCTGAAGCCGACCGCCTTGCCGATGACCGACAGGTAGGCCGCGATCGGCAGGGGTGCGCCCACGTAGGTGTCGGGCACCCAGAAGTGGAAGGGCACGGCGGCCGTCTTGAAGGCGAAGCCGACGAGGGTGAGGACCACGCCGGTCTGGGCGAGGGTGTGGAACTGCCCGTCGACGTTCTGGATGCGGTCGGCGACCTGGGAGAGGTAGAGCGTGCCCGTGGTGGCGTACACGAAGCTGATGCCCATCAGGCTGACCGCGGTCGCGGTGACCGAGGACAGGAAGAACTTCAGGGCCGCCTCGGAGGACTTCCGGTCGCCGTACCTGAGGCCGACCAGTGCGAACGCGGGCAGGGAGGCGACCTCAAGGGCGACGATCAGGGTCGCGAGGTCGCGGGAGGCGGGCAGGAGAGCGGCGCCGGCCGCGGAGGACAGCAGCAGGAACCAGTACTCCCCTTCGGGGAGGTCCTTGCGGGCGTCCTTCAGGGCGGTGACCGACAGGAGGGCGGCGAGGAGGGCGCCGCCGAGGACCAGGAACTGGATGACCAGGGTGAAGCGGTCGGCCGTGTAGCTGCACACGGTGGCGTCGCCGGTCAGGCAGAAGGTGCTGCGGTCGCCGTCGAGGAGGGGCAGCAGCATCAGCGTGGCGGCGGCCAGGCCCGCCACCGATGTCCAGCCGAGCAGGGCCTTGCGGTGCTCGGCGACGAACAGGTCGGCGACCAGGACGACGAGTCCGACGACCGCCGCGATGGTGGGCGGGGCGATCGCGAGCCAGTCGACGGACTGGACCAGCGACGCCGCCAGGGTCTGGGCCGGGGAGCTCATCGGGTGCCTCCTGCGAGGAGCTGCTGGACGGCCGGGTCGCTCAGGCCGAGGAGGGCCCTGGGCCACAGGCCCGCGACGACGGTGAGGGCGACGAGTGGGGTCCACGCCGCGAACTCGTAGGCACGGACGTCGGGGAGCGTCGGGGCGTCCTGGGGCAGGGCGCCCATGCAGACGCGGCGGACCACGATCAGCAGGTACGCGGCCGTCAGCAGCGTGCCGAACGCGCCGATCGCCATGAAGGTCAGGAAGGCCGGGCGGCTGAGACCCTCGGCGGGCCTGAAGGCGCCGAACAGGGCCAGCATCTCGCCCCAGAACCCGGCCAGGCCCGGCAGGCCGAGCGAGGCGACGGCGGCGAAGGCGAGCAGGCCGCCGAGGCGCGGGGCCTTGCCGTAGAGGGCGGCGCCGGTCTCCTCGGCGAGGGTGTCGAGGTCGGTGGTGCCGGTGCGGTCCTTCAGGGCGCCGACCAGGAAGAAGAGCAGGCCGGTGATGAGGCCGTGGGCGATGTTGGCGAAGAGGGCGCCGTTCACGCCGGTCGGGGTCATCGTGGCGATGCCGAGCAGGACGAAGCCCATGTGGCCGACGGAGGAGTAGGCGATGAGGCGTTTGAGATCGCCCTTCGCGCCCTGCTTGGCGAGGGCCAGGCAGGCCAGGGAGCCGTAGATGATGCCGACGACGGCGAGGGCGGCGAGGTAGGGCGCGAAGGTGCGGAAGCCGTCGGGCGCGATGGGGAGCAGGATTCGGACGAACCCGTACGTACCCATCTTCAGCAGCACGCCGGCGAGGAGGACCGAGCCGACGGTGGGCGCGGCGGTGTGGGCGTCGGGCAGCCAGCTGTGCAGCGGCCACATCGGCGTCTTCACCGCGAGCCCGATCCCGATCGCCAGAACGGCGATGAGCTGCACGGATGTACTCAGCGATCGGCCGTTGTCAGTGGCGAGTGCCACCATGTCGAACGTGCCCGCCTTGATCCCGATCAGGAGCAGGCCGAGCAGCATGACCACCGAGCCGAGCAGGGTGTAGAGGATGAAGCGCCAGGCGGCCTGGCTTCGGCCCTCGCCGCCCCAGCGGGCGATGAGGAAGTACATCGGGATGAGGACCATCTCGAAGGCGAGGAAGAACAGCACCAGGTCGAGGACGGCGAAGGTCGCGAGCGTGCCGGCTTCGAGGACGAGCAGCAGGGCGACGAAGGCCTTCGGGGTCGGGCCCTCGGGCATCTTGAAGTACGAGTAGAGCGCGCAGAGGAAGGTCAGCAGCGCGGTCAGGACCAGGAGGGGGAGGGAGATGCCGTCGATGCCGAGGTGGATGCGTACGTCGAGTGCGGGGATCCAGCTGATGTCCGTGCCGGCCTGCATCTTCGACGGCTGGTCGTGGTCGAAGCCGAGCGCGAGGACGATCGCCGCGACGAGGATCGCGCCCGTGACCGTGACACCGTGCCGGAGCACGGCCTGCTCGGGTGACTTTCCCTTCAGTCCGGGCGGGGCCGGCAGGAGAGCCGCGGCGGCGCCCAGGAGCGGCCCGACGACGACGAACGCCAGAAGGAACTGCATCACGGACTCGTTGATATCGATCACGCCTGCTCACGCTCCCGTGGCGACGAGGACGGCGGCGACCGCGAGGACGACGGTGCCGGCGAGCAGCGCGCTCACATAGGTCTGGACGTTGCCGGTCTGGGCACGCCGTACGGCGGCGCCGAGCCAGCGGGGCAGCGCACCCGCACCGCGGACATAGGTCTCGACGACCTCGCGGTCGAGGAACCGGACGAGGCTCGCTCCGGCCTGGACCGGGCGGACGAAGAGGACCGTGTACACGGCGTCCAGGTGGAAGCCGGCGGCCGCGTGGCGGTGCAGCGGGCCGAGCAGCAGCCGTCCCGGGTCGGCGGGGTCGGGAGCGTAGGCGATGTCGCCGTAGGCCGGCTCGTGGGTGGCGATGGCTTCGGCCTCGACCTTGGCCGCGTCGCCCTCGGGGTGGGCCGCGACGGCGCCCAGCGGGACACGGGCCGCGAGGGCGGTGGTGTGCCGCCAGGCGGCGTAGGTGACGATGCCGCCGACCAGGGCCACGCCAGTGCCGAGCACGGAGGTGGTCAGGGTCGGGCCGAGGTCGCGCCCGTCGAACCAGTCGGGCAGCAGGCGGAACGTGAAACCGCCGAGGGCGAGGGACGGCACGGCGAGGACCCACAGCACGACGGTCATCGTCAGGGGCTGCCTGCCGTGATCAGGGGCTTCGGTGCCCCGGCCGCGGAAGGCGAGCAGCCACAGGCGCATCGCGTAGGCGGCGGTGAGCACGGCCGTGAGCAGGCCGGCGACGAGGACGATCCAGCCCGCGGCGGCGGGGGCGTGCTCGGTGTGCCCGGTGACGACGTGCTCGGCCACGCCGAGCACGGCCTCCTTGGAGAAGAAGCCGCTGAACGGCGGGATCGCGGCGAGCGCGAGCAGTGCCACGGTCATCGTCCAGTAGGCGTCGGGGATGCGGTCGCGCAGGTTCCGCATGCGGGACATGGCGGCGAGCGAGTTGGTGCCGGCGGCGTGGATGATCACGCCGGCCGCGAGGAACAGCAGCGCCTTGAAGGCGCCGTGGGACAGGAGGTGGAAGACGGCGGCCCCGCGGTCGCCGACGGCGAGGGCGCCGGTCATGTAGCCGAGCTGGCCGATCGTCGAGTAGGCGAGGACGCGCTTGATGTCGTCCTGGGCGAGCGCGGCGAGCGCCGAGCCGGTCATCGTGACGGCGGCCATGACGGCGAGCACGACCATCGCGGCCTGGGAGGCCTCGAAGACCGGGAGGAGACGGGCGATGAAGTAGACACCGGCCGCGACCATCGTCGCGGCGTGGATCAGCGCGGAGACCGGGGTGGGGCCCGCCATCGCGTCGGGGAGCCAGGTGTGCAGCGGGAACTGCGCCGACTTGCCCGCCACGCCGGCGAGGAGGAGAAGGGCGATCAGGGTGGGGTGGTCGAGTCCGCCGCTCGCGACGGTGCCCAGGATGCGGGTGATGCGGAACGAGCCGGCGTCAGTGGCCAGGGCGAACAGGCCGATGAGGAAGGGGACGTCGCCGAGCTTGGTGACCAGGAAGGCCTTGAGGGAGGCGGCGCGGGCCTCCGGGGTCTCCCAGTAGTGGCCGACCAGGAAGTAGGAGCAGATGCCCATGACTTCCCAGCCGACCAGCAGCACGATCAGGTCGCCGGAGTAGACAACCAGGAACATCGCGGAGGTGAACAGGGAGACGAGGGCGGCGTAGGAGGGGTAGCGCGGGTCGTCGCGCAGATAGCCCGTCGAGTAGATCTGCACGCAGGAGGCGACCAGGCCGACCAGGACGGCGACGAGGGCGGCGAAGCCGTCGATGTGCAGGGCGAGCTCGATGGGGACCGAGCCGGTGGGAGTGAGTTCCGTGGCCGAGTCGACGGCCGCTCCGCCGCCCTGGCGTGCGGCGACCAGCGCGGCGAGCACCAGGGAGGTGAGCGTCGGCAGGACGGCGAGGGGGCGGACGAAGCCGGGTGCCGTGCGGCCCAGCAGCAGGCCGGCGGCGGCGCCGAGGAACGGAAGGAGGGGGACGAGGACGGCGAGGGTGGTCGTGGTCACGCGGTGGCCTCAGCCTTCTGGGCCTCGTCGGACTGCTCGGCCGGGCGGGCGTCGTGGTCGGGGTCGTCGGGGTCGTGCCGTTCGGCGGTGTCGCGGAGCTTGTCGATGTCCGCGGTGCCGCGGTTGCGGTGGACGGCGAGGACGATGGCCAGCCCGATGCCGATCTCGGCGGCGGCGATGGCGATGGTGAACAGGGTCAGGGCCTGACCGGAGTGCAGGGTCTCCCTGGCGGCCTTGCTGAGCCAGACGTCGAAGGCGACCAGGTTGAGGTTGACGGCGTTGAGCATGAGCTCGACCGACATCAGGACCAGGATCGCGTTGCGGCGGGCGAGGACGCCGTACAGGCCCGTGCAGAAGAGCAGGGCGGAGAGCACGGCAGGGTAGGCGAGGTGCATCAGCGGGCACCTTCCTGCTCGGAACTCTGCGAACTCTCCGTGACCGTCCGGGAACTCTTGGTGGCGCCCGGGGCGTTCACAGGGGGAGAGCTCGACTCCGCCTTCGCCTTGCGGGACAGGACGATGGCGCCGACCAGGGCGGCGAGGAGGAGGACGGAGAGGGCCTCGAAGGGGAGCACCCAATTCTGGAAGAGACTCGCGCCGGTGGCCTCGGTGGAGCCGGCGGCGGGGCCGTCCAGGTCGATCCAGGTCGTGCGGAAGGCGTCGACGACGACCCAGACCAGGGCGGCGGCAGCGGCGACGGCCACGGCGAGGGCGGCCCAGCGGTTGCCGGAGTCGGCATCCGGGGAGCGGCCGATGGGGGCTCTGGTGAGCATCAGACCGAACAGGAGGAGGACGACGACGGAACCGACATAGATGAGGACCTGCACCCAGGCGATGAACTCGGCGGTGAGCAGGAGGTACTCGACGGCGAGGCCGCCGAGGGTGACCACCAGCCACAGGGCGGCGTGCACCAGCTGCCTGGTGGTGACGGTGACGAGGGCGGCGCCGAAGGTCACCAGGCCGACGAGAAGGAAGGCGATCTCGACGCCGGTCGGGGAGAGGAAGCCGTGGGTTTCCGCGGCGGCCCCGGTGGCCGGACCGGTCGCGAGGAGAGCGGCGTTTGCGGCGAGCGTCATTCCGCGCCCTCCTGCCCCGGCTTCGGCTGACCCGGCTCCGGGTGACCCGGCTCCGGACGAGTCGGCTCCGGATGAGTCGGCTCCGGGCGATCCGGCTCCTGATGGGTCAGCTCCGTGCGGCCCGGCTTCGGCTGGTCGGTCTGCTGCTTGGAGTCGCCCTGGGGTCGGGTGGGCTGTTCGGCGGCGCGGGCCTGCTGGTCGGCGTGGGATTCGGCGGCCGGTGGTGCCTGCTGGGCGGCCAGCTTGTCGGCGGCCTTGCGGGCGGCGGCGAGTTCCTTCGGTTCCTCCGCGCCGGGGTCGAGGGCCGGCGGGGCCGGGACGGTCCACATCCACTCGCGGAGCTTGTCGCGCTCGTGGGTGAGGTCGCGGATGTCGGTCTCGGCGTACTCGAACTCGGGTGACCAGAACAGGGCGTCGAAAGGGCAGACCTCGATGCAGATACCGCAGTACATGCACAGGGAGAAGTCGATGGCGAAGCGGTCGAGGACGTTGCGGCTGCGCTCGCGGCCGCCCGGGGCGGCCGGCGGCACCGTCTCCTTGTGGGAGTCGATGTAGATGCACCAGTCCGGGCACTCGCGGGCGCACAGCATGCAGACCGTGCAGTTCTCCTCGAACAGGCCGATCACACCGCGGGTGCGGGGCGGGAGATCGGGCTGGGCGTCGGGGTACTGCGCGGTGACGGACTTCTTCGTCATCGTGCGGAGGGTGACGGCCAGGCCCTTGGCGAGGCCACTGCCAGGAATGGGGGCCATGGTTACTGGATCACCACCTTGACGATGCCGGTGAGGGCGATCTGGGCGAGGGAGAGGGGGACGAGGAGAGTCCAGGCGAGCTTCTGGAGCTGGTCCTCGCGCAGGCGCGGGTAGGTGACGCGCAGCCAGATCACGAGGAAGGCGAGGACGGCGGTCTTCAGCAGGGTCCAGACCCAGCCGAGGCCGTCTGCGCCCCAGGGGCCGTGCCAGCCGCCCAGGAAGAGGACGGTGGTCAGGCCGCACAGGACGACGATTCCGGCGTACTCGGCGAGGAGGAAGAGAGCGAAACGGAGGCCGGTGTACTCGGTGTAGGCGCCGAAGATGATCTCCGAGTCGGCGACGGGCATGTCGAAGGGCGGGCGCTGGAGTTCGGCGAGGCCGGCCACGAAGAAGACGATCGCGCCGATGATCTGCCAGGGCAGCCACCACCACTCGAAGGCGTCGAGGATGCCGGGGAGGGAGACGGTGCCGGCCGCCATCGCCACCGAGGCGGCGGTCAGAAGCATCGGCAGTTCGTAGGCGAGGAGCTGGGCGGCGGTGCGCAGGCCGCCGAGGAGGGAGAACTTGTTCGCGGACGCCCAGCCGGCCATGAGCGAGCCGAGGACGCCCACGCCCATGACGGCCAGGACGAAGAAGACACCCGCGTCGATGACCTGCCCGACGGCTCCCTCGCCGGGGCCGATGGGGATGGCGAGCAGGACGAGGAGGTAGGGCAGGAGGGCGACGGCGGGGGCCAGTTGGAAGATGCGGCGGTCGGCACCCGCGGGGACGACGTCCTCCTTCTGCGCGAACTTCACGCCGTCGGCGATCAGCTGGGCCCAGCCGTGGAAGCCGCCGGCGTACATGGGGCCGAGGCGGCCCTGCATGTGGGCCATGACCTTGTGTTCGGTCTGGCCGATGATCAGGGGGAAGGTGAGGAAGACGACGAAGACGACCAGAAGTCGCAGGGCGACGTCGAGCACGTCGTTCACTGCGGGCCTCCTGTGGGGTCCTCGGGATTGGCGGGGCGGGCGGAATCCCCGGTGTCGCCAGGGTTGGCGGTGGGCTTCGCTTCGTCGTCCGTGGGCTTCGCGTCGTCGCCCGTGGGCTTCGCGTCGTCGCCCGTGGGCTTCGGCGCGTTCGCCGAGTTCGCAGTATCCGGGGTGGCCGAAGCATCCGGGATGGCCGAGGTATCCGGGGTGACCGGGGTGGCCGAGGTGCCCGGGGCGTCTGGGGTATCGGAGGCGCCGGGATTATCGGAGGTGCCTGGGGTTTCCGAGGCGCCCGGGGTGTCCGGGGTTGCCGAGGTATCCGGGGTTGCCGACGTATCCGGGGCGGAGGTGCCCGGGGCGTCTGGGGTATCGGAGGCGCCTGGGGTTTCCGAGGCCCCCGGGGTTTCCGGGCCTGGGCCGGTCGGCGGGCTGGTGGGGCTCTCGGGAGTTTCCGAGGACTCAGGGTTGTCCGCAGGCTCGGAGGTCTGCGACTCGTCCGACGGCTCTGGAGCCGGCAACTGCGCTGCCTCCGGAGACGGTTCGGGGGCCGGTTCGTCGAAGGCGGGACGGGCGTGGTGCCAGGGGGCGTCCGAGCTGCGCGGGGTGGCAGACCCGGAACCGGGCATCGCGGACTCGGAACCATCCTGCGGGGATACGGAGCCGGGCGCCCGGGATGCCGGGTCGTTGGGCTGCTGGCTTGCCGACCCCTGTGCCGCCGAGCGGTTTCGCCGCGGTCCCGCCGACGCCCGGGCAGTCGGCTCCTCGGGCGTCGACTGGCTCGCCGAGCCGTCCGCAGCCGTACGCGCCCGACGCGGAACAGCCGGAGCCGTCTCCGTGCCGGGGGCCGAAGCCGCCGCGTCCGCAGCCGGAGCCTGCGCGCCGGGAGCAGACTGACTCGCCGAACCTCCGGCAGCCGTACGCGCACGACGCGGAGCAACCGGCGACTGCTCACCGGCGGTCGAAGCCTGCGCACCCGGGGGCTGAGTCTCCGTTCCGGCTCCGGACTGGCTCGCCGAGCCTTCCGATGCCGAGCGGGTTCGGCGGGCGGGGCGTTCTCCCGCGGGGCGTTCTCCCGCCGGGCGTTCTCCCGCCGGGCGTTCTCCCGCGGGGCGTGCCGCGGCTCGGGCGGGGCGTTCGCCCGCGGCACGGGCCGGGCCGCGGGCCGGGCGGGCGGGGGCCGGCGGGAGTTGGCCCTTGAGGGGGCCCCATTCGTTGGGGTCGGGGACGCCGGGCGGGAGCATCTGACGGCGCTTGGGGCCGCCGTGTTCCGACTCGCCCGGCTCCTTCGCGCCGGGCCAGGCCTTGGCGACGCGGGCAGCCAGGACGAAGTCCTTGCGCAGGGGGTGGCCTTCGAAGTTCTCGGGCAGGAGCAGGTGGTCCAGCGCCGGGTGGCCTTCGAAGATGATGCCGAACATCTCGTACGTCTCGCGTTCGTGCCAGGCGGCGCCCGCGTAGACGTCGACCGCCGAGGGCAGGGTGGGTGCCTCGTGCGGGACGGTCGTACGCAGCAGGAGGCGTCGAACGGGGGAGAGCGCGGCGACGTGGGCCGCGACGCGGAAGCCGGTGCCCGGTTCGTCGACGGCGCTCAGCCAGTCGAAGTAGGTGCAGCCGAGGCGGTCGCGGGCGGTCTCCAGGGCGGTGATCCAGGCTGCCGGGGGGACGTCGACCGTCAGGACCTCGTAGGACTCCTCGGCCGTGGCGTCCGGGCCGAAGAGCTCCTCGGCGGTGGCGGGCAGCCAGCCGACGGCGGTCATCGCACCTCCCCCGAGGTCGTCTCCGGTGCGGGCGGCCGCACCAGTCCGCTCTGCAGCGCCGCCGCCGAAGGACGCCCCGCGCCGCTGCCGTACCGCTCCCCCAGCGACTCGCGGGCGATCTTCTCCTGGAGTTTCAGGATGCCCTGGAGCAGCGCCTCGGGGCGGGGCGGGCAGCCGGGGACGTAGACGTCGACGGGGATGATCTGGTCGACGCCCTTGGTGACGGAGTACGAGTCCCAGTAGGGGCCGCCGCAGTTGCTGCACGCGCCGAAGGAGATGACGTACTTCGGTTCCGGCATCTGCTCGTAGAGGCGCTTCACGGCCGGGGCCATCTTGTCCGTGACCGTGCCGGAGACGACCATCAGGTCGGCCTGGCGGGGGCCCGGGGCGAACGGGATGACGCCGAGGCGGATGAAGTCGTGGCGGGCCATCGACGCGGCGATGAACTCGATCGCGCAGCAGGCGAGGCCGAAGTTGAAGACCCAGAGCGAGTAGCGGCGGCCCCAGTTGAGGACGACCTTCATCGGCTCGGGGGCGAGGCGGGCCAGGGCGCCCAGCCGCTTGGGCTCGGGCAGCAGAACAGGCTCGGACACCGAGGGGTTCACGTCCATGCCAGGACGCCCTTCTTGTAGGCGTAGAGCAGGCCGACCGCCAGGAAGCCGAGGAAGATGAACATCTCGGCCAGGGTCGTCGCGCCGTAGCCGGGGGCGGCGAAGACGGTCGCCCAGGGGAACAGGAAGATCGAGTCGACGGCGAAGATCACGTAGAGGAAGGCGTAGACGTAGTAGCGGACCTGGGTGTGGGCCCAGCCCTCGCCGACGGGGTCGACGCCGCACTCGTACGTCAGGAGCTTCTCGGGGGTGGGGACCACGGGCCGCAGCAGGCGGCCGGCCCCGAAGGCGACGGCGACGAACAGCACACCGATCACGGCGAGCAGTCCGACGACCGAGTAGGACTGGAAGTAGTCCGCCGCGACGACGGTCGTGGTGACGACGGTCGGTTCCGGCACGTCCGTCCCTCGCTCCCTCAGAATTCGGACCTGGATCCTTCGACGATGCCGCGGCCCACTGGGGCGCCGCCGTTCGACGATCTGTACGCACGGGAGTCTAGGCCCTGATAAGGGCAGGGTAAGCAGCCCGTCACCGCCGGGCATACGGGGGTGGGGTTTTCCTCAGTCGATCCTGGCGGTCCACCTCATGGCGCAGCCGTCCGCCGCCGGGCACGCTAACGCATATGACCCAACGTATCCCGTCCCCGGGCACGAGTCCGGCCCGGTCGGCCACCGGGCCGGACGACCGTCCGCCGCCGGCCCGGCTCGCCTTTGACCGGCACTCCTGGAAAGAGATCGCGCACCTGCTGGCCAACCTTCCGGTCGCGCTGGTCGGTTTCACCTATGTCGTGACGATGCTGTCCGTCGGTTTCGGGCTGACCGTCACGGTGGTCGGGTTCCCGCTGCTCGCGGCCGGCCTCATGGGCGCGCGGCAGCTGGGCCGGCTGGAGCGGGCGCGGGCCCGGGCGCTGCTCGGGGTGCGGATCGAGGAGCCGAGCCGACTGCGGCTGCGGGGTGAGGGCGGCTTCTTCCAGCGGTTGTGGATGCAGCTGAAGGACCCGGTGGGCTGGCGCACGGTCCTGTACGAGTTCATCCGGCTGCCGTGGGGCGTGCTCACCTTCACCGTGACGCTGGCGTCGCTGTTCGTGCTGTGGCCGGTGCTGCCGTTCATCGCACGGGGGCTGGCCAACGCCGACCGGGCCATGGTGCGGGCGTTGCTGTCGCCCTCCGACGAGCTGGAGCGGCGGATCGCCGAGCTGGAGTCGGACCGGGGGGTCGTGGTGGACACGGCCGCGGCCGACCTGCGGCGCATCGAGCGGGATCTGCACGACGGGGCGCAGGCCCGGCTGGTCAATCTGGCGATGGGGCTCGGCCTGGCGAAGGAGAAGGTGCTGGAGGATCCCGATGCGGCGGCGGCGATGGTCGAGGAGGCGCATGGCGAGGTGAAGCTGGCGCTGCAGGAGCTGCGGGACCTGGCGCGCGGCATCCACCCGGCGGTCCTGACCGACCGCGGCCTGGACGCGGCCCTGTCCTCGGTCGCCTCGCGCTGCACGGTGCCGGTGAAGGTGACGGTGGATCTGCCGGAGCGGCCGGCCGCGGCCATCGAGGGCATCGCCTACTTCACCGTCTCGGAGCTGCTGCAGAACGTCAGCAAGCACAGCAGGGCGAAGTCGGCCTCGGTGGATGTGTGGCGGACCGACACCCGGCTGCTGATTCAGGTGTGGGACGACGGTGGTGGCGGCGCGAGCCTGGACGGCGGTACGGGGATGAAGGGCCTGGCGGACCGGCTGGACGCCGTGGACGGGCTGTTCGTCCTGGACTCGCCCGAGGGCGGCCCGACGACGGTCACGGCGGAACTGCCGTGGCGTGAGCGGTCCGCGGCCCTGCGGTAGGGAAAACCCCCCGTTCAACACGCCGACGTACTCCATGGTCCGCCGACCTGCGGCGGAGCAGGGTGGAGGTACGGGAGCACAACCGCGGGACGAGGAGAAGGACGGCGCCGATGGCCACGGAGTACGGACACGGGTACGGGCTCGACAGCGGACCCGGGTTCCCCGGGAGCACCGAACGGCGGCACCGGCTGCCGGCCGTGCTGCGGGCGCCGGTCGAGGGCCGCACCTGGCGCGAGCTCGCCCATGTGCTGCTCAGCCTGCCGCTCGGCATCCTGATGTTCACCTACGCGGTGACGATGGTGTCGCTGGGAGCGGGACTGCTGGTCACGTTCCTCGGCATTCCGGTGCTGGCGGTGGCGCTCGCCGGGTGCCGCGGCTTCGGGGCGCTGGAGCGGACGCGGGCGCGGGCGCTGCTGGGGCTGGAGGTGGGTGAGCCGGAGCCGCTGCGGATGCCCAAGCCGGGCGCGATGGCGTGGATGGGGGCCGTCCTCAAGAGCGGCGTCTCGTGGCGGGCCCTGCTGTACACGGTGCTGCATCTGCCCTGGGCGGTTTTCTCGTTCACCGTCGCCGTGAGCGTGTGGGTGATGGGCTGGGCGCTGCTGACGTACCCGCTGTGGTTCTGGGTGCTCCCGATGCACGCCGGCCCGGACGGGTTCCAGCTGTACGGCGACGGAGCGCACCGGATCCGCCTCGACAACCCCTTCGAGATCACGGTGACCGCGCTGGTGGGGTTGCTGTTCACGATCGCCACGCCGTGGATCGTGCGGGCGCTGACGGTGGTGGACCAGTTGCTGGTGCACGGGCTGCTCGGGCCGTCGCGGCTGGCCTCGCGGGTGGTGGAGCTGGAGTCGGACCGGGGGGTGGTGGTCGACACCGCGGCGGCCGATCTGCGGCGCATCGAGCGGGACCTGCACGACGGGGCGCAGGCCCGGCTGGTGGCGCTGGCCATGGATCTGGGTCTGGCGAAGGAGAAGCTCCAGGAGGATCCGCGGGCGGCCGCGCGGATGGTGGACGAGGCGCACGGCGAGGTGAAGACGGCGCTGCAGGAGCTGCGGGACCTGGCGCGCGGCATCCACCCGGCGGTCCTGACCGACCGCGGCCTGGACGCGGCCCTGTCCTCGGTCGCCTCGCGCTGCACGGTGCCGGTGCAGGTCGAGGTCGACCTGGCGGAGCGGCCGGCGCCGGCGATCGAGGGGATCGCGTATTTCACGGTGTCGGAGCTGCTGCAGAACATCAGCAAGCACGCGCGGGCCACCTGGGCCGGCGTGGAAGTGTGGCGGACGGAGGACCGGCTGATGCTGCAGGTCGTGGACAACGGCGTGGGCGGGGCCGACGTGTCCCGGGGGTCGGGTCTGGCGGGGCTGGTGGACCGGCTCGACGCGGTGGACGGGATCCTGGTGGTGGACTCGCCGGCGGGCGGCCCGACCCGGGTGACCGCGGAGCTGCCGTGGCGGGGGGCTCATGTGCGGTGACCTCCGGTCCGGGCTGGTGCCGGGGCTCCGCTCCTGTGGCCCTGCCAGGGGGTTCCGCTCCCCGGGTCCCCGGCCTTCGCCCACCCACCACTCGACACGGTGAGGCGGGAGGCGGGCCGCTGCTCCTGACCGGCCGTGGGGCCGGGGGCGACGGGGCCAGGGCCAGTCAGCCCAGGCGGTGCATCCAGGAAGCAGGCCCGCCCTCGATTCGGCCGGACAAGAAGCCGCTCCTTCCCCCAACCACCCCCCGACCCTGAAATGCTGGACCCGTCGCACGGGTGGGCGCGCAGCCGTTGTGGGCTGCGGACGGGCGGCATCGTGCTGTGGGGGACCGGACATCGTGGAGGACAGGGTGCGGGTGGTCATCGCCGAGGATTCAGTGCTGCTCAGGGAGGGCCTGACCCGGCTGCTGACCGACCGGGGGCACGACGTCGTCGCCGGTGTGGGTGACGGTGAGGCGCTGATCAAGACCATCACGGAGCTGGACGCGCAGGGCGAGCTGCCGGACGTGGTGGTGGCGGACGTCCGTATGCCGCCGACGCACACCGACGAGGGCGTGCGGGCGGCGGTGCAGCTGCGCAGGGCCCACCCGGGGCTCGGGGTGCTGGTGCTGTCGCAGTACGTGGAGGAGCGCTACGCCACGGAGCTGCTCGCGGGGTCCAGCCGGGGTGTCGGCTACCTGCTGAAGGACAGGGTCGCCGAGGTACGGGAGTTCGTGGACGCGGTGGTGCGGGTGGCGGAGGGCGGTACGGCGCTCGACCCGGAGGTGGTCGCGCAGCTGCTGGGCCGCAGCCGCAAGCAGGACGTGCTGGCGGGGCTCACCCCGAGGGAGCGTGAGGTGCTGGGGCTGATGGCCGAGGGGCGGACGAACTCGGCGATCGCGCGGCAGCTCGTGGTCAGCGACGGGGCGGTGGAGAAGCACGTCAGCAACATCTTCCTGAAGCTGGGGCTGTCCCCGAGCGAGGGGGACCACCGCAGGGTCCTGGCCGTGCTGACGTATCTCAACACCTGACGTTCACGATCCCTGACCCCGGAAACCCGGACAAAGGCGGACGCATAACCATGCCGAAATCGTGTCCAAGATTCGAATGACCCGGAGAACGCGGCCCTTGCGGTCGTAGTGTTGATCCTGGGAAGGCCTGCGGGAAGGCCTGTCCCGGACAGCGTCCTCAAGGGAGGTCCAGTTCAGTGACCAGCCAGGTCAGTAGCCCAGCGGAGCAGGCCGACGAAGCAGTCGTAGGAGAGCAGCGCAAAGCGGCGGGCGCGAAGGACGTGCGTCGCCTGGACCGGGTGATCATCAGGTTCGCGGGGGACTCGGGTGACGGTATGCAGCTCACCGGTGACCGTTTCACTTCGGAGACCGCGTCGTTCGGCAACGACCTGTCGACACTGCCGAACTTCCCGGCCGAGATCAGGGCACCCGCCGGGACCCTGCCGGGTGTGTCGTCCTTCCAGTTGCACTTCGCCGACCACGACATCCTCACGCCCGGCGACGCGCCGAACGTGCTGGTGGCGATGAACCCGGCCGCGCTGAAGGCGAACATCGGCGACCTGCCGCGCGGCGCCGAGGTGATCGTCAACACGGACGAGTTCACCAAGCGGGCGATGCAGAAGGTCGGCTACGAGACGTCTCCGCTGGAGGACGGGTCGCTGGACGGCTACCACCTGCACCCCGTGCCGCTGACCACGCTGACGGTCGAGGCGCTCAAGGAGTTCGACCTCAGCCGCAAGGAGGCCGAGCGCAGCAAGAACATGTTCGCGCTGGGCCTGCTGAGCTGGATGTACCACCGGCCCACCGAGGGCACCGAGAAGTTCCTGAAGTCGAAGTTCGCGAAGAAGCCCGACATCGCGGCGGCCAACGTCGCGGCGTTCCGGGCCGGCTGGAACTTCGGCGAGACGACGGAGGACTTCGCCGTCTCCTACGAGGTCGCCCCGGCTGCCACGGCGTTCCCGCCGGGTGTGTACCGCAACATCTCCGGCAACCTCGCCCTGTCGTACGGGCTGGTCGCGGCGAGCCGGCAGGCGGATCTGCCGCTGTACCTGGGGTCGTACCCGATCACTCCGGCGTCGGACATCCTGCACGAGCTGAGCAAACACAAGAACTTCGGCGTGCGGACCTTCCAGGCGGAGGACGAGATCGCAGGCATCGGGGCCGCGCTGGGCGCGGCCTTCGGTGGTTCGCTGGCCGTGACCACGACGAGCGGTCCGGGTGTGGCGCTGAAGTCGGAGACGATCGGTCTCGCGGTCTCGCTGGAGCTGCCGCTGCTGATCGTGGACATCCAGCGCGGCGGTCCGTCGACGGGTCTGCCCACCAAGACCGAGCAGGCGGACCTGCTGCAGGCGATGTACGGGCGCAACGGCGAGGCTCCGGTGCCGGTGGTCGCGCCGCGTACCCCGGCGGACTGCTTCGACGCCGCGCTGGAGGCGGCGCGGATCGCACTGACGTACCGCACGCCGGTGTTCCTGCTGTCCGACGGTTACCTGGCCAACGGCTCCGAGCCCTGGCGGATCCCGGACATCGAGGAGCTGCCGGACCTGCGGGTGCAGTTCGCCCAGGGCCCGAACCACACGCTCGACGACGGCTCCGAGGTGTTCTGGCCGTACAAGCGCGACCCGCAGACGCTGGCCCGCCCGTGGGCGATCCCGGGCACGCCGGGCCTGGAGCACCGCATCGGCGGCATCGAGAAGCAGGACGGCACGGGCAACATCTCCTACGACCCGGCCAACCACGGCTTCATGGTGCGCACCCGGCAGGCGAAGATCGACGGCATCGACGTCCCGGACGTCGAGGTGGACGACCCGCACCAGGCCCGGACGCTGGTCCTGGGCTGGGGCTCGACGTACGGCCCGATCACGGCGGCGGTGCGGCGGCTGCGCAGGGCCGGGGAGTCCGTCGCGCAGGCGCATCTGCGCCATCTCAACCCCTTCCCGCGGAATCTGGGTTCCGTGCTGGAGCGTTACGACAAGGTGGTGATCCCCGAGATGAACCTCGGGCAGCTCGCCACGCTCATCCGGGCGAAGTACCTGGTCGACGCCCACTCGTACACCCAGGTCAACGGCATGCCGTTCAAGGCGGAGCAGCTCGCCGCGGCTCTGAAGGAGGCCATCGATGGCTGAGACGTCCACGACAGGCACCCGCACCGTCGAAGCACTGTCCCTGGTCCCCAAGGCCGAGGGCAGGCAGTCGATGAAGGACTTCAAGTCCGATCAGGAAGTGCGCTGGTGCCCGGGCTGCGGCGACTACGCCATCCTCGCCGCGGTGCAGGGCTTCATGCCGGAGCTGGGGCTGGCGAAGGAGAACATCGTCTTCGTCTCGGGCATCGGCTGCTCCTCCCGTTTCCCGTACTACATGAACACGTACGGGATGCACTCGATCCACGGCCGCGCGCCCGCCATCGCCACGGGTCTGGCCAGCTCCCGCCGGGACCTGTCGGTGTGGGTCGTCACGGGTGACGGCGACGCGCTGTCCATCGGCGGCAATCACCTGATCCACGCGCTGCGCCGCAACGTCAACCTCAAGATCCTGCTGTTCAACAACCGGATCTACGGTCTGACCAAGGGCCAGTACTCGCCGACCTCCGAGGTCGGGAAGATCACGAAGTCGACGCCGATGGGTTCGCTGGACGCGCCGTTCAACCCGGTGTCGCTGGCGATCGGCGCGGAGGCGTCCTTCGTGGCGCGGACGGTGGACTCGGACCGCAAGCACCTGACGGAGGTGCTGCGCCAGGCCGCCGCCCACCAGGGCACGGCGCTGATCGAGATCTACCAGAACTGCAACATCTTCAACGACGGTGCCTTCGACGCCCTGAAGGACAAGCAGCAGGCCGAGGAGGCCGTGATCCGGCTGGAGCACGGCAAGCCGATCCGCTTCGGTGCAGATCAGGCCAAGGGCGTCGTGCGGGACCCGCTGACCGGAGACCTGAAGGTGGTCGCGGTGACGCCGGACAACGAGGCACAGGTGCTCGTCCACGACGCGCATTCCCCCTCCCCGACCACGGCGTTCGCGCTGTCCCGCCTCGCCGATCCGGACACTCTGCACCACACCCCGATCGGTGTCCTGCGCTCGGTCGAGCGGCCCGTCTACGACACGCAGATGGCCGATCAGCTCGACACCGCGATCGAGCAGCACGGCAAGGGCGACCTGGGTGCGCTGCTGGCGGGTGGCGACACCTGGACGGTCGTGGGCTGACCTGCCGGCCCGACCCGAGGCCCGGACCGCTAGGAGGCGGCCCGGGTCTCGTCATATGTCTGCCGCGCCTTCTCCACGTCGTCCATGCGGTCGCGCGTCCACTGGGACAGGGCCCGCACCTGTTCGGCGGCCTCGCGGCCCAGGCCGGTGAGGGAGTAGTCGACGCGTGGCGGGATGACGGGCTTGGCGTCGCGGTGGACGAGCCCGTCCCGCTCCAGGGTCTGGAGGGTCTGCGTGAGCATCTTCTCGCTGACGCCCCGGCCGCCGTATCCGCTGATCGTCCGGCGCAGCTCGCTGAACCGGTACGGCCGCTCCAGGAGCTCGATCAGGACGAGCACGCCCCAGCGGCTGGTCACGTGCTCCAGGACCAGCCGGTACGGGCACAGGGCTTCGTTATCACTTACCGCCATGCCAGTACCTTACTTCAAAGTGGGTACTTTCCAAGAGTTAGCGCATCTCCTAGGGTTAGTGCCAACGCACCCCACAAGGAGAGTCCTCACCATGAGCATCGTCGTCACCGGAGCCACCGGAAACCTCGGCCGTCACGTCGTGGAACAGCTGCTGGAGAAGGTCCCGGCCGAGCAGATCACCGCGGTCGTGCGCAACGCGGACAAGGCCTCCGACTTCGCCGACCGCGGGGTGAGGATCGCACTCGCCGACTACAACACCCCCGCCTCCTTCGACGGCCTGTTCTCCGCCGGCGACAAGGTGCTGCTGGTCTCCGGCAACGAGTTCGACAAGGGCCGCGTGCAGCAGCACAAGGTCGTCATCGACGCCGCCAAGGCCGCCGGTGTCGCCCTGCTCGCCTACACCAGCGCCCCCGGCACCCTGACCGCCGCGCTGGCCGACGACCACCGCGGCACCGAGGAGATCCTGCTGGACTCCGGAGTGCCCTACACGCTGCTGCGCAACGGCTGGTACCACGAGAACTACACCGAGAACCTCGCCCCGGTGCTGGAGCACAACGCGGTCGTCGCCGCGGCCGGCGAGGGCAAGGTCTCCTCCGCCGCCCGCGCCGACTACGCCGCCGCCGCCGTCGCCGTGCTGACCGGCGAGGGACACGAGAACAAGACGTACGAGCTGGGCGGCGACACCCCGTGGAGCTTCGCCGAGTACGCGGCGGAACTGAGCCGTCAGACCGGCAAGGAGATCGCCTACAGCGCCGTCTCCCCCGAAGCCCTCGTCGGCATCCTGACCGGCGCGGGCCTGCCCGAGCCGTTCGCGCAGATCCTCGCGGGCGTCGACGCCTCCATCGAGAAGGGCGAGCTGGTCGTCTCCAGCGGTGACCTGTCGCGCCTGACCGGCCGTCCGACCACCCCGCTCTCCGAGGCCATCGCCACGGCGCTCAAGGGCTGAACTTCCCCGGCGGGCCCTTGAGCCGCCCCACCCCCGGCTGTCATGACCGTATGCCGATACGGGCATGACAGCCGGGGGCGCTCGGCGTTACCGTCGTGAACGCGGACGCACGCCAGGCGCGGAGGAGGGGCACGTGAGCGGCAAGCCGAGGGGTGAGCGGCACATAGGACTGCTGAACGGCTTCGCGGCCTACGGGATGTGGGGGCTCGTCCCCCTGTTCTGGCCCCTGCTGAAGCCGGCCGGCGCGGCGGAGATCCTGGCCCACCGGATGGTGTGGTCGCTGGTCTTCGTGGGTGCGGCCCTGCTCGTACTGCGCCGCTGGTCCTGGGCCGGTGAGCTGCTGCGCCAGCCCCGCAAAATGGCGCTGATCACGGTCGCCGCGGCGGTCATCACCGTCAACTGGGGCCTGTACATCTGGTCCGTGAACTCCGGACACGTCGTCGAGGCCTCGCTCGGGTACTTCATCAACCCGCTGGTCACCATCGCGATGGGCGTGCTGCTGCTGAAGGAGCGGCTGCGGCCGGTGCAGTGGGCGGCGGTCGGGACCGGCGGCGTGGCGGTCGTCGTGCTGACCATCGGCTACGGCAGGCCCCCGTGGATCTCGCTCTGTCTCGCGTTCTCCTTCGCCACGTACGGGCTGGTGAAGAAGAAGGTGGGCCTCGGCGGCATCGAGTCGCTGGCCGCCGAGACCGCGATCCAGTTCCTGCCCGCGCTCGCCTTCCTGGTCTGGCTGACCGCGCAGGGTGACTCCACCTTCGCGGCCGAGGGCACGGGGCACGCGGCGCTGCTCGCCTCGGCCGGCATCGTCACCGCGCTCCCCCTGGTCTGCTTCGGCGCGGCCGCCATCCGCGTGCCGCTGTCCACCATCGGCCTGCTGCAGTACCTGACGCCGGTCTTCCAGTTCCTGCTCGGCATCCTCTACTTCCACGAGGAGATGCCGCCCGAGCGCTGGGCCGGGTTCGCGCTGGTGTGGCTGGCGTTGACGCTGCTCACCTGGGACGCGTTGCGCGCCGCCCGCCGGGCCTCCCGGACGCTCACCAGCGAGACCGGCGTGCCCGGCACCACCAGCGCGACCGGCACGGTCAGTGCCGCGCGGAACGCCGAGAGCGTGGCCTCCGGGCCGGGCCCGGGGGGCGCCAGGCCGTAGACCGCGGTCACCGCGGCGGCCCGGGCCGCGTACAACTCCCGCGGCGGAAGTCGCGGATGCTACGGCTTCACAGGCGCGTGGCGGCCCGGGCCGCGTACCACTCCCGGCGGAAGCCGCGGACGCTACGGCTTCACCGGGGCGTGGCGGGTGCGGTGCACTCGGGCCTTCTCGCGGTTCCCGCAGTGCTCCATCGCGCACCAGCGGCGGCGGCCCGGGCGGGAGGTGTCGACGAAGAGCAGGTAGCAGTTGTGCGCGCCGCACTCCCGGACGCGGTCGGCGTAGGGCCCGGTGAACAGGTCGATCGCATCGCGGGCGACGGTCGCGAGCAGCCGGCTGCCGGTGGCGCCCGGGGCCCAGGAGCGGGTGCCGTCGGGCTCGATGCGGGCGATGAGCGGGGGCGCGGCCGCTGCGGCGTTGACGACGTCCAAGTGGGCGGCCTGCAGGGGGCGGCCGTGAGCGCGGTCGGCGGCGAGCAGGAACACGGCGTCGCGCAGGGTGCGGGCCCGCTCCAGTTCCTCCGCGGAGACGGTGAGGTCGAGCCCGCCCTGCAGTCGGCTGCGCTCGGCCCAGGTGACCAGGTCGGCGGGTTCGTGCAGCACTTCCCAGCGGGCGAAGGCCCCCGGGCCGCCCGTCGTCGTCAGCTCCAGGCACAGGGTGCCGGGGTCGAAGCGGTAGGGCTTGCCCCCGCCCGAGACCAGCATCAGGCCCGGTGTCCGATCCGGCGTTTCCCCTGTGCGTCCACTCACCTAACCAGTATAAGTGGTTACATGACACAGACACCCGCGTCCCCCGCTCCCGTGCACTGGAAACTCGTCATCGACGCCGGCGACCCGCACGCGCAGGCAGACTTCTGGGCCGCCGCCCTGAGGTACGAGGTCGAGGACAACAGCGCCCTGATCGGGAAGCTGCTCGGTTTCGGCGCCCTGCCCGAGGAGGCCACGGTCGAGTTCCACGGCCGCCGCGCCTTCAAGGACCTGGTCGCCGTACGGCACCCCGAGGACCCGTTCGAGGAGGAGAGCGGGACCGGGCTGGGGCGGCGGCTGCTGTTCCAGCGGGTGCCGGAGGCCAAGACGGTCAAGAACCGGCTGCACCTCGATCTGCACCCGGGCCGGGGGCGGCGTGACGAGGAGGTCGCCCGGCTGGAGGGGCTCGGGGCCAGTGCGCTGCGGCGGGTGAAGGAGCAGGGCGGCGAGTGGGTCGTGATGGCGGACCCGGAGGGGAACGAGTTCTGCGTGCAATGACCTGCGCGACGGCGGCCCCGCTCCATGACGCCCTGGCCGGATACGCATCTTGACGGAGAGTCAGTACCAGCTTCACCATCCAGGCACCCCATTCACTGTGGGCGGCCCGTGGACACCCCACGGGCCTCCTGACGGAATCCGGAGCCCCCACATGAAGCTCTCCGTTTCCGCGCGCGCCGTCGCCGCGGGCGGCATGGCAACAGCCATGCTCCTGACCGGCGGTGCCGTGGCGGACGCCGCGTCATCCGCTCCCTCCAGATCCGCCGCCGCGCCGGACATAGACGTGGCGAACGTCAAGAGCCACCTGTCCCAGCTGCAGTCCATAGCCACCGCCAACGGCGGCAACCGGGCGCACGGCCGGGCCGGCTACAAGGCCTCGCTCGACTACCTCAAGGCCAAGCTGGACGCGGCCGGATACACCACGACGATCCAGCAGTTCACCGCCTCCAGCCGCACCGGCTACAACCTGATCGCCGACTGGCCGGGCGGCGACGCGAACAAGGTCGTGATGGCCGGCTCGCACCTCGACAGCGTCACCTCCGGGCCCGGCATCAACGACAACGGCTCGGGCTCCGCCGCCGTCCTGGAGACCGCCCTGGCCGTGTCCCGGGCGCAGTACAAGCCCACCAAGCACCTGCGGTTCGCCTGGTGGGGAGCGGAGGAGCTCGGCCTGGTCGGCTCCCGCTACTACGTCAACCGGCTGACCACCGGAGACCGTTCGAAGATCAGCGCCTATCTGAACTTCGACATGATCGGCTCCCCGAACCCCGGCTACTTCGTCTACGACGACGACCCGGCGATCGAGAAGACCTTCAAGGACTACTTCGGCGGCATCGGCGTCCCGACCGAGATCGAGACCGAGGGCGACGGCCGCTCCGACCATGCGCCGTTCAAGAGCGCGGGTGTACCGGTGGGCGGCCTGTTCACCGGGGCCAGCCGGACGAAGACGGCGGCACAGGCGGCCAAGTGGGGCGGTACGGCCGGGCAGTCCTTCGACCGCTGCTACCACTCGTCCTGCGACACCACCGCCAACATCAACGACACCGCCCTGAACCGCAACAGCGACGCCCTGGCGTACGCGGTGTGGGGGCTGTCGGAGTAGCCCCCCGGGGCAGCATCACAGCAGCGGTCCGACGCTGAGGACGAGGATCGGGATCAGGGCGGGCGGCACCACGCCTACTGCCTGCGGGCCCGTTCGGTGAGGCGGCCCATGCGGGCGCGGGCCGACTCCAGCTGCTCGACCTCCTCGGCGGCCGGTCCGCCCTCGGCGGCGAGTTCCGTCCACAGGCCGATCAGGTCCCGCCCGAGCTCCAGCCCGAGCGCCGGGTCGCGCACCGCCCGCCAGGCGGTGGCCGCGCTCTCCACGTTGCCGTAGGCGGCCTCCGCGTCGCAGGCCCGGCGGTGGGCACCGGCCAGGTCGAGCGACAGACGGAAGGCGCGGAGCGGGTCTCCGGCCAAGTAGGCGATGTAAGCGGTGAGTTCGCTGAGCCGGAGCACCTCGGGGTGCTCCGGTCCCAGCGTTCCCGACGCCTGCACGAGGGTCTGCTCCGCCAGGCCTGCGGCCTGTTCGATCCTGCCCTCCTTCACCGCCTCGTTGATCCGTGCGATCGGCTCCGCGAGGAGCGCGGGTGCGGCGGAATCGCCCGGGGCGGTGAGGGGTTCGTCCCCGAGCACGGCCTCCGCGACGGCGTCGAAGCCGCGGGGTGGCGTGGGCTTGGGGTCGGGGTCGGCGGCGATCAGGGCGTCTTCGGGGACCGATGCGGGGCGCGGAGCCGGCTGGGCTTCGGGGACGGGGAGCGGCCGCGCGTCCATGGGCGGGGGCGGGCCGAACGCGCCGGTGGGCGCAGCGACGGTGCCGGGCGGCATCGCCGGACCAGGTGCCGGGGGCGCGTCTTCCGGCGCGGGTTCCGCCGACTCCGGCACGGCTCGCAGCTCGAACGTCGGTACGGGTTCCTCGGCCGGCTGCGGCTCGGGCACGGCCCGCAGCGGGAACGTCGGGGCCGAGCCGCTGCCGGAGTCCGGCACGGGACGCAGCACGTGCGTGGCGCTGTCACCGGGCGGGTGCGGCGGCTCGGGCGGCGGGGTCATGGCTCCGCCGCTCCGGGCGTGCTGCGGCTCGTGCCCGGTCGTGGCGTCGGCGCCTCGGGCGTGCTGCGGCTCAGGCGGGAACGCAGCTCCGGCGGGCTGCTGCCCCGGCGGGGTCGTGGCTCCGGCGGGCTGCTGCCCCGGCGGCGTCGCGGCTCCGGCGCCTCGGCCGGGCTGCCGCTCAGGAGGCGTCGCGGCTCCGGCGCCTCGGGCGGGCTGCGGCTCAGGCGGGAACGCGGCTCCGGCGGGCTGCTGCCCCGGCGGGGTCGTGGCTCCGGCGCCTCGGCCGGGCTGTGGCCCAGGCAGGTTCGTCGTGTCGGCGCCTCGGGCAGGCTGCCGCTCGGGCGGGGTCGTGGCGACCGGCTCGGCCGTGAAGTGACTGGAGCCGTCCGGGTCGACCTGGAGCGGGACGACGTAGCCGATGCGCTCGTCGCGGATCGTCGCGAGGACCGGATGGCCGGTGGCGAGGGCGATGTGGTGGAGGCGGTTCAGGACGGCCCGCTGGATCTCCTCGCCGGGCGCCGCGAAGACCGGGACCCCGCCGACGGAGGCACCGTCGGACACCCCGCCGGCTCCCCCGCCCACGTCCGTGCCGGTCCCGGGGACATGGACGTCGATCGGCGCCGCCGGGGTCGCCGCGTGCGCGGCCTGCTTCTGTTCCCGCTTCTTCTCGCGGCTGAGTCGCGACATCGTCCCCTCACTCGGCGTCGTACACCTACTGTCGAGTGTGTCCGCTCGCCCCCGTTTCTCACGTCACCACGGTGTCACAGGCTCGTCCCAAGGGCCGTCGGCCCCGGCGCGGTCGTCGTGGAGGGCATGAGAACCGGGCGTACGAGGGAGGAGTGGGGCATGCACACAGGCATGCGACAAGGGCCGGAGATCTGGCTGCGCGGTCCGGTGACCACCCCGGAGCCGGGGCCGCCGGAGCCCGCGCACGCCCATGCCGCGGCACGGCGTTTCTCCTGGGTCGGCACACACGGCGGCGCGGGCGTCTCCACCCTCGCCGCGGTCTACGGCGGCCACGACAGCGGCCGGTCCTGGCCCGGACCCGGCGATCCCCCGTCGGTGCTGCTGGTCGCGCGGACCCACGCGGCGGGGCTCGACACGGTCGCCGGGGTGGTGGAGATCTTCCGGCGCGGCCAGGCCCCTCCGGGGCTCGACCTGGACGCCGTCGTGCTCGTGGCGGACGCCCCGGGCCGGCTGCCGCGCCCGCTCGCCCAGCGGGTCAGATCGCTGGAGTCGGTGATCGACGTGTACCGCGTGCCGTGGGTGGCGTCCTGGCGGCTCGGCGAGCCGGGCCACCCGCCGCGCGAGACGGCGGCCCTGGCCCGGCTGACGGGAGCGGCACGCTGACGGCCGTACCACCGTCGGCCACACCCCCGTCGGCCGTACCCCCGGCCGCCGTACCCCCGGCCGCCGTACCCCCGTCGGCCACACCCCCGTCGGCCGGGGAGATCGCGGCGGGCGTACGGGCCCGGGAGCTGCGTGCGACGGACGTCGTCGCGGCGGCCCTGGCCCGGATCGAGCGGGCCGATCCGTACCTGTGCGCGTTCGTCGAGGTGTGGGGTGAGGAGGCGTTGCGGCGGGCCGCCGAGGTGGACGCCCGGCTCGACCGGCGGGGCGTGGATCCGTCCCTGCCGCTGGCCGGTGTGCCGATCGCGGTGAAGGGGCGCAACGGGCTGCGTGCGGTGGGTCCGCTGCTCGCGGCCGGTGGTGTGGCCGTGGGAGCCACGTCCGTGCCCGGTCCGGGGACGCCCTGGCAGACGTGGGGACTCGGGGCCCGGGGCCGGACCGTCAATCCGTGGCGGGCCGACCGTACGCCGGGCGGCTCGTCGGCCGGGGCCGCGGCGGCCGTGGCGGCCGGGCTGGTGCCGCTGGCGACGGGCAGTGACGGAGCCGGGTCGGTGCGGATCCCGGCGGCGTGGTGCGGGGTGGCCGGCCTGAAGACGACGAGCGGGCGGCTGCCGTCGTCCGACCGTACGGGGCTCGCCGTACCGGGGGTGCTCGCCCGCTCGGCGGCGGACGCCCGGCTGTGGTGGGCGGTGATGGCCGAGGAACCGGTGCCGGCCGAAACGGCCCTCCCCGTCACCGCCGTCTGGTCTCCCGACCTCGGGTTCGCCGGACCCGACCCGGAGCCCGTGGCGCTGGCCCGGGCTGCCGTGGAACGGCTCGAGGAGGCAGGGGTCGTACGGCTCGTACGGCCGCGAAGGCCGCTGCGGCTGGCGGACCCCGGGCCGGCCTGGCTCGCTCTGCGCACCGCCGGTGCCGATCCGGCCGGGGCCGAGCGCGTCCGGGCGGAGAACGACCGGGCGGAGAACGACCGGCGGCTCGCCGGAGTCTTCAGCGAGGCCGAGCTGTTGCTGACCCCGACGGCGCCCACCGCCCCGCATGGTCACGAGGGGCCCGGGGAGCGCTACTCCACCTCTCTCACTTGGGCGTTCAACCTCAGCGGGCACCCTGCGCTGAGTCTGCCCGCGGGGTTCGGATCCGATGGCTGCCCGGGCGGACTGCAGCTGGTTGCGCCGCACGGGCGGGAGGCGCTGCTGCTGGCCGTGGCGCGGGCGGCGGAGACACGCGTCAAGGGCTGAAGGCCGCCGCAGGTGCGTTGAGCACGGTGGCCGCGAGTAACGGCAGCCCCGGGCGGAGGTCCCTGGTTCGCACCCCTGACGGGCACCCCTGGCGCATTTACTTGCACACACATATGATGCAGACGCGTGTAATTGTCCTACGCCGAGTTTCTGGAGAGGTACCCCCATGACCCGCCGTTTCCTTTTCGTCCTGGGCAGCGCTCGCGCCGAGGGCAACTCCGAGCTGCTGGCCCGCCGGGCCGCCGAGCAACTGCCCCCGGACGTCGAGCAGGAGTGGCTCGACCTCACCGAACATCCGGTCCCGGACTTCGAGGACCTGCGGCACGACAGCGACCACGTCCGTCCGACCGAGGGCAACGTGGCCCGGCTGCTCGACGCCACGCTCGCGGCGACGGACATCGTGATCGTCTCGCCGCTGTACTGGTACTCGGTCTCCGCGCAGACCAAGCGCTACCTGGACTACTGGTCGGGCTGGCTGCGCACGCCCGGCCTCGACTTCAAGGCGACCCTGGCCGGCCGCACCCTGTGGGGCGTCACCGCCCTCGCGCACACGCAGGAGGTGGTCGCCGATCCGCTCGTGGGGACGCTCCACAACTCGGCGGCGTACATGGGGATGCGCTTCGGCGGGGTGCTGCTCGGCAACGGCAGCAAGCCCGGTGACGTGCTGAACGACGACGCGGCCCTGACCCGCGCCAAGACCTTCTTCACGCAGGAGGCGCCCCTGGCCAGGTTCCTGTACGAGGACTGAGCGCTACGCGGTGATGTCCTTCGCCGTGAAGCGCGCCCACGCCGCCGACCCGAAAACCGCCACGTACAGGGCCTGCAGACCGAGGTTCTTCGCCAGGTCGTCCCAGTAGACCGGCTCGCGCATGAGGTCGGCGAAGGACAGCCAGTAGTGGGAGAAGAAGTACGGCTGGAGGGCGTGCAGTTGCGGGATCTGGTCGAGGATCTGGACCGTGATCAGCAGGCCGACCGTCGTCGCCATCGCCGCGATGCCGCTGCCCGTCAGCGTCGAGACGAACAGGCCGAGCGCGGCGACGCCGATCAGTGAAGCGGCGACGGCCAGAGCGATCAGCAGGGCTCTGCCCAGGCCCTCGGCGAAACTGATCTGCGTACCGGAGATGGTCGTCAGGTCCCCGAGCGGGAAGAGCAGCGCGCCGACCGTCAGCGCCGAGACGGCGACCACGAGTGTGGCGGTCAGGCAGAAGATGACGACCGTCGCGTACTTGGTGAGCAGCAGGCGGCTGCGGCCGGCCGGGGCGACCAGGAGATACCGCAGCGTGCCGGAGTTGGCCTCGCCTGCGATCGCGTCGCCCGCGACGACCCCGACCGCCATGGGCAGGAAGAACGGGAGCGTGGCGGCCAGGGCGGTGAAGACGAGGAACAGGCCGTTGTTGGTGATCTGCGAGATGAAGGCGGGTCCGCCGCCGCCTCCGGGGCCTGCCGAGGAACCGTCGCCGGTCTCGATCTTCACCGCGATGCCCACGAGGACGGGGACGGCCGCCAACACCGCCAGCAGGGCCAAGGTGCGCCAGCGGCGGAACGTGGTCAGCAGTTCGTTGCGGAGGAGGGTGGCGCGGAAGGTCGTACGGCGTGTGCGGGCCGTCTGTGGCCGGTCGCGCAGTTCCCCGCGCCCCTGAGGGGTGCTCAGCTCAGCCCGCGACATCGAAGCCCTCCCCCGTGAGCGCCACGAACGCGTCCTCCAGCGAGGCCCGTTCGACCGTGAAGCCACGCACCCGGACCCCTGCCGTCACCAGCGCGGCGTTCACCTCGGCGAGGTCGCGGTCCGGGGGTTCGCCGGTCACCCGGTCGTCGGCGACGACGACGTCGCCGACGCCCTGCTCCTTCAGCACCCGGGCCGCCTCCGCCGGGTCAGGGGTGGTCACGACCAGCCGGCCGCGCGCCCCGGCGGACAGCTCGGCGACCGGGCCCTGTGTGATCAGCCGGCCCTGCGCCATCACGGCCGCGTGCGTGCAGACCTGCTCGATCTCGTCGAGGAGGTGGGAGGACAGGAAGACGGTCGTGCCGTCCGAGGCCAGTTCCCGGACCAGGGTGCGGATCTCGCGCATGCCCTGCGGGTCGAGGCCGTTGGTGGGCTCGTCGAGGACGAGCAGCCGGCGTGGCTGGAGCAGTGCGGCCGCGAGGCCCAGGCGCTGTTTCATGCCGAGCGAGTACGCCTTGGCCTTCTTGCCCGCGGCGGCCGTCAGGCCCACCCGGTCCAGTGCGGCGGCGACCCGGGTCCGCCGGGTGCGTGGATCGGCGGCCGGGTCGGCGCTGTCGTAGCGGAGGAGGTTGTCGCGGCCGGAGAGGAAGCCGTAGAGGGCCGGGCCCTCGATGAGGGCGCCGACGTGCGGCAGCACGGCGCGGGTGGCCCGGGGCATGGGCTGCCCGAGCACCCGGGCGGTGCCGGAGGTGGGCTCGATGAGACCCATCAGCATGCGGATGGTGGTGGTCTTGCCGGAGCCGTTGGGGCCGAGGAAGCCGAAGACGCTGCCCGCCGGGACGGTCAGGTCGAGACCGTCGACGGCGAGCTGTCCGCCGCGGTAGCGCTTGGTGAGCGCGTGGGTGGCGATGACCGGTTCCCCGGCCCCCTCCCGCGCCTGCCGCTGCTCCGGTTCCGTGGCGGACACCTCGCCCATCGGCTTCCTCGTCCTCTCGACGTCCCGTACGGCTACGGGACTACTTGCCGGCGTCGGCCGCCTTCACGAGCGCGTCCTTGGTGACCATGCCCGCGTAGACCTTGCCGTCGTCGGTGACGAGGGCGTTGACCAGGCGGGTCGAGAAGACCGTGCCCGAGCCGAACTTGCCGTGGACCTTGTCGCCGAGCGAGTCGATGAAGCCGCCGAACTCGCCGCCGGCCTCGCCCGAGGGCACGCCCTCGCCGCCGGTGTCGAAGGTGGCTATGGCGTTCCAGCCCTCGCCGATGGTCTTCATGCCGTCGTGGCCCTTGCCGGAGTCCTTCCCGGCCTTGGAGGCGTGGCCCGGCGCCTCACCCAGGTCGAAGGGCTTGCCGGGAGCCTTGCGCGCGGTCTCGCCCGAGGCCTTGTCAGGTGCCTTGCCGATGTCCTTCTCCTCGGTGACCTTCGCGCCCTTGGGCGGCGTGAAGTCGAAGGTGGAGGCGGCCGGCTCGGCGAAGCTCACCTTCGTGAAGCCCGCGTCGACCACGGCCGCGCCGCCGCTCGCCGGGGTGAGCGTGAACTTCAGCGGCATGCCGGTCTTCGCGTCCACGGCCACGGTGATCGCGCCGACCGTCGAGCCGGACTGCTTCGGCTCGACGACGAGCTTGTAGGCGTCCCGGCCGGCGACCTGGGCGGTGCCGTCCACGGTCACGGACGTCGTGTCGTCGACCGCCTTCAGGGCCTCCTCGGCGAAGTCCTTCGGCGTGGCCGGCGGCTGCCGGTCCTTGCCGCTCTCCGGGCTCTCGGAGGAGGTGCCGTGGTAGACCTCGTTGGACTTGCTGTCGTAGCCCCAGACGTCCTTGCCGTTGTGGATGACGCTGTACTCGGCGGCGTTCTCCAGCAGCGACAGCTTCTGCTTGTCCGGGCCGTCGACGGCGACGCGCAGGGTGTGCGTGCCGGAGGCCAGTTCGGTGAGCTTGGCCGTCGGGTCGGCGGAGGAGCCGCCCTCGCCCTCGCCCGCGGCGCCGGACAGCAGGCCGGACTCCAGGCCGCCGAGGTTCGGCAGGCCGAGGTCCGTGCTGATCTTCACCGTGCCGGACAGCTGCTGGACGTCCGACTTCGCGATCTTCTCGATGAGCTGCTGTGCGGTGATCTTCGGGAGGTCGGGGTCACCGGAGTCGGCGAGTGCGGGGACCAGCCCGATCGTCGCGGCCGCCACCCCCACCACCGTGACCGGGACGATGTACCGCGCGGCTTTGCGCCGCCCGGAGCGCTGCTCGTCGGCCTCTACGGCGGTCGTGCTGTCGTCGGATGCGTACGGTGCCATGTGTGCCCTACCTCCGTGGTCGGCGGCGGCTGTCCGTGTCGTCCACGCACTCGTCCCTGAGCCGCCATTCTCACCCGAACAGGTGAGGAGTGGTGTTTTCCGTGGTCACCATCTGACCAAATCGGCCAGGGAGATACGTCAGACCCCGGACTCAACTCCGCGTACTGCTGGGGTATGACACGGGAGGGCGGCTTCTCCCCCGACCCGTAGGGGTCGCGGGTCCGCGTCGCCGGCGGGGACGGGCTAGCCGGCCCGGTGCACCACCGCGTCGCACAGCTCCTGGAGCGCCGTCTTCGCGGTGCACTCGGGCAGCGGTGCCAGCGCCGAACGGGCGTCCTGGGCGTAGCGGACGGTGTCCCGCCGGGCCTGCTCCAGCGCCGGGTGGGCCCGCAGCAGGCGCAGGGCCTCGGTGTGCCGGTCGTCGTCGGTGAGGTCGGAGTCGAGCAGCTCGCACAGGGCGATGTCCTCGGCGAGCCCGAGCCGGGCGGCGCGCTCGCGCAGCCGGAGCACCGGCAGGGTGGCAATGCCCTCGCGCAGGTCGGTGCCGGGGGTCTTGCCGGACTCGTGGGAGTCGGAGGCGATGTCGAGGACGTCGTCCGCGAGCTGGAAGGCGACGCCGAGCCGCTCGCCGTACTGGGTCAGCACGTGCACGACGGTCTCGTCGGCGCCGGACATCATCGCGCCGAACCGGCACGACACCGCGATGAGCGAACCGGTCTTGCCGCCCAGCACGTCCAGGTAGTGCTCGACGGGGTCCCGGCCGTCCTGCGGTCCGGCCGTCTCCAGGATCTGGCCGGTCACCAGGCGCTCGAACGCCTCGGCCTGCACCCGGACGGCCTCCGGGCCGAGGTCGGCCAGGATGTGCGAGGCGCGGGCGAAGAGGAAGTCGCCGGTGAGGACCGCGACGGAGTTGCCCCAGCGGGTGTTCGCGCTCGCGACACCGCGGCGTACGGCGGCCTCGTCCATGACGTCGTCGTGGTAGAGCGTGGCGAGGTGGGTCAGCTCCACGACGACGGCCGACGGCACGATCCCGGGCGCGTGGCGGTCACCGAACTGGGCGGAGAGCATCACGAGCAGCGGGCGGAACCGCTTGCCGCCGGCCCGCACCAGATGCTGGGCGGCCTCCGTGATGAAGGGCACCTCACTCTTGGTGGCCTCGAGCAAGCCTTCCTCGACAGCCGTCAATCCGGCCTGGACGTCGGCTTCCAGAGCCTGGTCCCGCACGCTCAGCCCGAACGGCCCGACGTCGGTCACGAGGGGTCTCCTGTCTGCTGTGTCTGCCGGTGATTACGCGGATTGTCGATAGGTCGCTGCCCTCACTCGAGTCAGCGTATCCGGTCACGTTTCGATCACCGCCAGCGCCCATGGTTACAGGCCGGGTGGTATCCGATCACGACCGCTATGTTTTCGATCAACCCATAAGAACAGATATTTATCGACTTACCCAGGGGTAGCGAGATATGCACGATTTGCCGTGATGAGTCATTGAATTCCCCTTGGTGGAAATTGCTCCACGGGCTCGCGATCAGTGAGTTGAATCACTTCTTCCCCTTTTCCGCCCCGCATCCACACCGGCCCGTACCGCCTTTCCCCGAAGGCCAGTTGAGTCTTGGCTCCCGCAAAGGATCAAGCGGACCAAACACCCCCGACCAAGGTCAACCGCGCGATATGTGACTGAGGTGCTTGTTCCCGACATGTGCTCTCGCATACGTTCCGGCCCTGTCCGGCGGACGCCTAATCCTGCCGCCGCCCGGACTCCCCACAGGAACCGACTCACTCACGCGTGGCAGGAGCGGGGGACCCAGGTAAGTCGCCGGTCCGCACAGCGGCACGGCTCGGGGTGAAGCCGCGTACGGCACACAGCGCCGTAGGCGGCCGGGCACCTCCCGGCCCGAACCCGACAGCTCACCTCGCAGGCGCCGGAGAGGAACATCGCCATGGCCGGACGAGGCAAGCACCGTCGCCCCAGAACCAACCCGCTGACCCGAGGCATCGTCGCCGCCGGGACCGGCGGAGCCGCACTCACCCTTCCGCTCCTCGGCGCCACGCACGCGAGCGCCGCCGAACCCCAGAGCGCCCCCGCCGCGGCGCAGTCCGTGCCCCGGGCGGCCCAGCCCGCCAAGTCCCTCACGTACACCGTGATCAAGGGCGACTCCCTCGCCCGCATCGCGGACAAGTACGACGTCACGGGCGGCTGGAAGCAGCTCTACAAGGACAACCGCGCCGCAGTCGGCGACAACCCGAAGCTGATCCATCCGGGTCTGAAGCTCAAGGTGAAGACCACCAAGTCGGTCGCGCCGAAGAAGACGGCGACCAAGTCGTCCGCCCCCGCCAAGCCGGCCGCGAAGCCCGCCGGCGGTGTCACCCAGGCCACCCAGGCGTCCGCGAAGACCTACGCGAACAACCTCGACGGTTGGATCCGCGAGTCGCTGGACATCATGGCGCGGCAGGGCATCCCGGGCTCCTACGACGGCATCTACCGCAACATCATGCGCGAGTCGTCCGGCAACCCCCAGGCGATCAACAACTGGGACTCCAACGCCGCCAAGGGCACCCCGTCCAAGGGCCTGCTCCAGGTGATCGACCCGACGTTCGCCGCCTACCACGTGCCCGGCACCCCCTACGACCCGTTCGACCCGGTCGCCAACATCACCGCGGCCTGCAACTACGCGGCCGACCGCTACGGCTCGATCGACAACGTCAACGGCCCGTACTGAGCCGACCCGCCCAGCAGTCGCTCGAGGACGACGGCGATGCCGTCGTCCTCGTTCGACAGGGTGACCTCGTCGGCCACGGCCTTGAGTTCGGGATGGGCGTTTGCCATCGCGACGCCGTGACCGGCCCAGTCGAACATCGGGATGTCGTTGGGCATGTCGCCGAAGGCGATGGTGTCCGCCGGCCGCAGGCCCAGATGCTCGGCGGCCAGCGCCAGGCCCGTCGCCTTGGTGATCCCGCACGGCTGGAGCTCGACCGTGCCGGGCCCCGACATCGTCACCGTCGCCAGTGAGCCGACCACCGAGCGGGCCGTCGCCGCCAACTCGTCGTCCGTCAGGTAGGGGTGCCGCAGCAGCACCTTGCTGATGGGCTCGCCCCACAGCTGCTCGCGCCGCTCGACCCGGACCGCGGGCAGGGTCGGGTGCGGCATCAGATAGCCCGGCTCGATCAGCGTGAGCCCGTCCACCCCGTCCTGGTCCACGGCCGCGTAGACCTGCCCCACCTCGGCCTCGATCTTGCCGAGGGCGGTCTCCGCCAACTCCCGGTCCAGGGTGATGGACCACAGCAGCCGGTCCGCGCCGGCGTCGTACACCTGAGCGCCCTGCCCGCACACCGCGAGCCCCGTCGCGCCGAGGTCGTCCAGGAGCGGCCGCACTCTCGGCGCCGGCCGGCCCGTCACCACGAGGTGCTGGGCACCGGCGTCCGCCACCCGTGCGAGCACGGCGAGAGACCGGTCGGAGAGGGTGTCGTCGCCGCGCAGCAGCGTCCCGTCCAGATCGGTGGCGATGAGTGAATATGCGAGGGGTGCGGCCATGATCAGAGAATACGGACAACGCGCCCCTTCGTTTCATCGCACGGCGGACGCCGATTGCCCGGTTGAAGGCCTCTGCACCAGTTGGCAACAAGATGCTCCGCTACCTACCCGTGGGGCCGCATAGAGCGGTACCTTCCAAGTGTCCAGGGGGACTTGATCGGGGGGTCGGGTTGAGCAGTGGGCGCATTCGCGTGGCTGGGCCCGGGGAGCTCGGCGAAAGGGAGAGGGAGCGCTGGCGTGCGCTGCGCGCCGTCTCGGAGGCACCGCGCAACCCTTTCATGGAGCCGGAGTTCACCGAAGCCGTCGGCCGGTTCAGGCCGGGGGCCCGGATCGCGGTGGTGTACGAGGGGCCGGAGCCGGCCGGCTTCCTGCCCTATGAGCGGGGCCCGTTGGGGCAGGGCCGGGCGATCGGGCTGGGTGTCTCGGACGCGCAGGGCGCGATCCTGCGACCGGGCCTGGACGTGGAGACGGGTGAACTGCTGAAGGCCTGCTCGGTGTCGAGCTTCGCCTTCGACAATCTGGAGGCCGAGCAGCGGCTGTTCGTCCGGTACGCGGCCGAGGAGCACGCCACCTACGTCATCGACGTGGAGAAGGGCTTCGAGACGTACGAGTCGGTGCTGCGCGCGCAGTCGCCGAAGTTCCTGAAGACGACCCTGGCCAAGGAACGCAGGCTGGGCCGGCAGGCCGGTGAGCTGCGGTTCGTCTTCGACGAACGCGACCCGGCCGCGCTGCGCACGCTCATGGAGTGGAAGTCCGCGCAGTACCGCAGGACCGGCCGCCGGGACCGGTTCGCCCAGGAGTGGATCACCCGGCTCGTCGGGGAGCTGGCCCGGACCCGGGCGCCGGAGTGCAGCGGCACGCTGTCCGTGCTGTACGCCGGTGAGCGGCCCGTCGCCGCGCACTTCGGGCTGCGTTCGGCCTCGGTGCTGGCCTGCTGGTTCCCTGCCTACGACCCGGAGTTCGCGAAGTTCTCGCCGGGTCTGGTGCTGCACCTGCGCATGGCCGAGGCGGCGGCCGCCGCCGGTATCGGCACGCTCGACCTGGGGCGGGGTGCGGCCGAGTACAAGGACGCACTGAAGACGGGCGAACTGCCCGTGTACGAGGGTGCGGTGACGCGTCCGGGAGTCGGCGCGGCGCTGCACTGGCTGAGCCGCGAGCCGGCACGCCGCGCGCACAGCTTCGTCCGCAGCAGGCCGCGACTCGCGTCGCTGGCCGCGCGGACGCTCAAGGGCGCGGCTCGGCTGCGCCGTACCTGACACACGAGGGGGGTGGGCGCATGGCCCGTTCGGTGCGTGCGCGGGAGGAGATACGGCGGTTCCTGGACATCGGGGCGGTGCAGGTCGCCGAGCTGGACCTCGACGGTGACGAGGCGGTGCTCAGACCCGGTCCGGGGAGTCCGCCCGTGACACACGGAGAGGTGTTCGTGCTGGTCAGGAGAGGCGGCCGGCCCGTGGGGACGCTGCTCGGGCGGGTGCCGGAAGGGGCGGATCCGAGGGCCGTGCTGGCAGAACGGGCCCGGGCGGAATGCGGGCCCGCCGACCTCGGCGAACCCGGGGAGCCGCCGTACGCGAGTGTCGTCGTCGCGACCCGGGAGCGGGCCGGGCAGCTGGCCCGGGCGCTGGACTCGCTGCTGGCGCAGGACCATCCGCGGTTCGAGATCGTCGTCGTCGACAACGCGCCCGTCACGAGCGAGACACGGGAGCTGATCGAGCGGAAGTACGCCGAGCGCGTGCGGTACGTCTGCGAGCCTGTTCCGGGGCTCGCAGCCGCCCACAACGCCGGGCTGGACGCCGTGCGCGGCGAGGTGGTCGCCTTCACCGACGACGACGTGGTCGCCGACCCGCGCTGGCTGACCGAGCTGACCGCGCCCTTCGCCGCCGACCCCGGACTCGGGTGCAGCACCGGGCTGATCCTGCCGGCGCGGCTGTCCACCCCGGCCCAGGTGCTGCTGGAGAGCCATGGCGGCTTCGCCAAAGGCTTCACTCCAAGGACGTACGACCCGGCGCACCCGCCGGGCGACGAGCCGCTGTTCCCGTTCACCGCCGGGCGGTTCGGCTCGGGCGCGAACATGGCGTTCCGGACGGCGGTGCTGCGTTCCGTCGGCGGTTTCGACCCCGCCACCGGGGCCGGGACGGCGGCCCGGGGCGGCGACGACCTCTACGGCTTCGTCCGCGTCCTGGCGCAGGGCCACCGGTTGCGCTACACGCCGTACGCCCTGGTGTGGCACCACCACCGGGAGACCTGGCGGGACCTGGAGACCCAGGCCTACGGCTACGGCGCCGGGCTCACCGCCTACCTCACCGCGGTGCTCGTGAACCGGCCCGCGCTGCTGCCGGCGTTCCTGGCGAGGCTGCCCCGCGGCCTCGCCCACGCCCGCACGCTGACGGCGGTACGCGAGACGGACGGGGCGGACGGCACCGGCACCGGCACCGGCACACCGGGCGACCACGACGCCCGCACGCACCCCTGGCCGCGGCGGCTGTCGCGGCTGCAACGCAGGGGGATGCTGTACGGGCCGGTCGGCTATCTGAAGGCACGGCGTGCGCTGCGCGCGACCGCTCGTGAGAAGACGGCTCGGGGGGCGAGATGACGACGGACGACAGAGACCGGGCGGCCCGGGGCGAGATGACGACGGACGACAGAAGCCGGGCGGCCCGGGGCGAGATGACGACGGACGACAGAAGCCGGGCGGCCCGGGGCGAGATGACGACGGACGACAGAAGCCGGGCGGCGCGGGGTGCGCGGGAGGGTGAGGGGCCCATAGGCCCGCCGCCTGCGGAAGGCACTCCCGCCATCCCCGTCTTCCTGTACCACTCTGTGATGGACGATCCGCCGGACTGGATCGCCGAGTTCACGGTCACGCCGAAGCAGTTCGCCGCGCATCTCGACGCCGTCGTCCGCAGCGGGCGTACGCCCGTCACGATCAGCGCGGTCGCCGATCACCTGGCCGGGCGGGCGCCGCTGCCGCCCCGCCCCGTGCTGCTCACCTTCGACGACGGTTTCGCCGATCTGCCCGGACCCACCGCCGAGGCGCTGACCGAACGCGCGCTGCCCGCCACCGCCTATCTGACCACCGGCGCCATCGCCCCGGGCGGCCGCAGTCTGCTGCCGCCCGCCCCGATGATGAGCCTGGCCGGCGCTGCGGAGCTGGAACGTTCCGGCATGGAGATCGGCAGCCACACGGTGACGCACGCGCAGCTCGACACCCTGTCCGCCAAGGCCCTGGCCTACGAGCTGCGCGCCTCCAAGGCCGTGCTGGAGGACGCCCTCGGGCACGAGATCCGGCATCTCGCCTACCCGCACGGCTACAACAGCCCCCGGGTACGGGCCATGTCGGCCAGGGCCGGCTACGAGACGGCGACGGCCGTGCGGCACGCGCTCAGCTCCGACCGCGACGAGCGGTACCGCATCGCCCGGCTCATCGTCCGGCGCACCCATACGGTCGCCGATGTCGAAGGCTGGCTGGCCGGGGCGGGCGCGCGGGTCGCCCCGTACCGGGACGGGCCGAAGACGATCGCGTGGCGGTGGTACCGGCGGGCCCGCGCGGTGCTGCACGGGCCCGAGTTCGCGGGCTGACCCCGCGCCAGGGCCGGAGTCGACAACCGGCGACAACGCGGCGGAGGCGCGCCCCACGCCCCAAGCCCCAAGCCCCAAGCCCCAAGCCCCAAGCCCCAAGCCGCCGACATGATCCGGACGACAAACCTCAGCGCAGCGGCTGGTTCAGGTACGGGTCGGAGACGGCCTTGCGCAGGCTGTCCCAGGCCGCGTCGTTGGCCACCGCCAGGTTGCAGTGCGGTCCGGGGTCGCGGTAGTTCCACTGGAGGGCGGCCCTGACGCCGTCCAGGCCCTTCAGCACCCCGGGCACCTGCGCGTACCACTCGGCCTGCCGCTGCGGGCGGTTCCCGTCCGCAGCGGTGCCGAACTCGGAGAGCATCAGCGGCTTGTCGTCGGAGATGTTCGCGCGGATCCAGTCGTGCGTGGCCTTCTGGGTCTGCGCGAACGTCAGCCAGCCCGCGTCGTGACAGCGGTAGTAGTTGTACTGGTTGTAGCCGATCCAGTCGACGTAGTCGTCGCCCGGGTACATCCTCTTGATCTCGTCGGCGTGGTCGAGGTATCCGGTGGTGATCCACGTCCACACCACGTTGTCCACGCCCAGGGCGCGGAACCGGTCGTGGATGTGCCGGTAGGCCTTCACGTAGTCGGCGGGAGTGCCGCTCGCCGGGGTGCGGGTGTCCATCTCCAGGTCGAAGGAGAGAAACACCTTCTTGCCGTAGTCCTTGATGCGCCGGGCCTGGACGTCGATGACCCGGTCGTCCAGCTCGCCGGCCGCGATCTGCTCCCAGGTCGGCTGCTGCCGCTTCGTGCCGCCCCACCGCTTGCTCTCCCAGGAGAGCAGCAGCAGGTGGTCCTCGCCCACGCGCCGCTCCTCCGGCGTGAGCAGCTGTCCCTCCCGCCGCGTGCCCGAGGGCAGGGACATGTCGTGGTACGTGTACACGATGTCCAGCTCGCGGCCCACCCGCTTCTCGTAGGCGCGCACCTTCTCCGGCAGGTCGCTGCGCTCGTGCGGCACGAAGGCCCCGAACCAGGCGCCGCAGGGCGGTTCCAGAAGGGCCGTCGGGCGGCAGTCCGCCCGGGACCCGGCCGCTCCCTGCTCCTGCGGTCCGGAGGCGTCCCGCAGGGCGAGTACGGCGACCAGGACCGCGCTGACGACCGTGGCGGACGTGATCAGCAGTCGGCGGCGACTCGATGCCAGCGGGCCGGCGGCCGCGTGCTCTTGGCGCGGATCGTCCTCGTGCGGCTTCCTGCGGTGCTGGCCGCCGGTGACGTGCGGCGTGCGGCGAAAGGGACGGTGGGGGCGGTTGAACCTCACTGAGCGGAACCCTTCGGTGTCCTCGGTGTCGTCCTCGGCTGCGGGGATGCGCGCAGCGGCGGACAGAACGCGGTGAGTGTGGTCAGCAGCGTCAGCGTCAGCAGCACCCGCTGCGCGCTGAAGGTGTGCGTGGCGATCAGCACGGTCGCGACGAGCATCACGGCGCCGATGCTCAGGAACAGCGTCAGCATCAGCCGCTCCAGCAGATCGGAGTGGCGGGCGAATTCCGGGTCCCGGCGCTCCACGGGCCCTTCGGCGGGCCGCGCCCCCAGGGCGGGGGCGCAGACTCTGACCACGGCCGCGCCCGGCCCCGCCGCCAGGAACAGCACGACCGCGGCGCCCCGCAGCGGCGATCCGCCGGGCAGGGCGAGCGCGGCCAGCGCCAGCCAGCCGCCGAACGGGGGCAGCATTCGGACCACGAGTTCCTGCGGTGTCATCGCTCCGCTCCCCCTGACTGCTCCAGTACGTAGAGCCATCCGGCGCTGTTCTCCGCCACGAGCCGGAACCTCGGTGACGCGGCGACGGACTTCTGGATGCGCTCCAGCTGCGCCCGGTCGAGCTGCCCGTTCATCTCGGAGTTGGCCAGCTGCCCTTGGGTGAGCAGGAAGTAGGCCCGGGCCGGCCGTTCCACTCCGGCCATGTCGCGCGCGAGCGTTACGGCGGGTTTCCTGACGATCTGATCGACGTGACTGCGGCCGTCGTCGAGGAACCAGTAGTGGTCGACGCTCCCGTAGTCGGCGTACGCGTCCGGGTAGTTGCGGTTGGCGGCCACGACCAGCGAGCCGTCGGGCGCCTGGTCGAAGAGCTGCCGTACGAGGGCCACTTCCTGGGGCGGGAAGTAGTTGATCCGGTCCTTGCCGGAGTAGGCGGGCACGAACGCCAGGGTGGTGCCGAGCAGCGCGGCCAGCGGCACCCAGGTGCCGGCCCCCCACCGGCGGGCCCGGGCGGAGCCGGTGGCCTGCAGGTTGCCGGCCTCCTGCGCGGCGGCGTCGGCGGCCAGGGTGCGGACCTTGGGCAGCAGCGCCGCCGCGGCGAAGAAGGCGGCGCCGGGCAGCATGAACAGCAGCACCCGGAAGATCATCTCGCTGCCGTAGCTGCTGGCCGCGAACATCGGCAGCGGGGCCGCCGCGACCAGCAGCAGGGGCCGGGCGCGGTGGCGCAGCACCCGCTGGCGCCACACGCCGACACCCGCGAGCAGCAGGACGGAACCGGACAGCAGCCGGGCCGCCCAGGACGTCGCGATCGCTCCGGTGCCGGTCGGAGTGGCGCCGTAGCCCGTCTCGACGTTGGCGCCGACGTCGCCGATGGAGCGGATCATGTCCGGCATCGCCGCGGACAGGAAGGGCAGCGCGGCCGTGAGGCACCAGGCCAGGAAGATCACGACGGTCGTGACGGCCGGGACCCAGTCGCGGTAGCGGCGGCTCAGGCACAGGGCGAGCAGGCAGACGACCAGCATGCCCGGGGTGAGCTGGTGGGAGATGACGATCGCCACGATCATGACGGTGATCACCACCGTCCACACCGCCTGCCGCGGCTGTCCGCGCCGCACGGCGGACCGGCCGAAACGCCGCAGGACGATCGCGAGCACACCCACGTGCAGCGCGTACGCCACGGACTGGGGGGAGAAGTAGTCCTGCCCGACCCAGTTGGCGACGTAGAAGAGCCAGACCGCGGTCCAGATCAGCCGCCGGTCCTCGGTGAAGGTGCGGTAGATCAGCAGCAGCGGGAGCAGCAGCATCAGGCTGGAGACCAGGGGCCACCAGGCCATGAACATCGCCGTCGAGTCCACGCCCAGCAGCCGCTGCAGGGCGGCCTGGGCGGCGAAGAAGCCCGGCCACTGGTCGTACACCGCCATGTCGCCGACCTGATCGGCCGTCTGCAGTCCGCCGGCCGTCAGCAGATGGTCGATGACCGCCTCGTGCTTCCACGCCCAGGCATACAGCGGGGTCGGGTAGAGCACGGCCTGCGTGGCCCGCTCCATCACCAGCAGGCCCAGCACGTACGCCGCCGACCAGGCTCCCGGGCGGCGCGCGTCGCGGACCGTGAACCAGAAGCCGGTGGTGAGCACCGCGAGCCCTGCCCAGAACGTCGGGTGCAGTGCGCTGACCAGCCCGTAGTCGTCGAGCCGCGAGACGTCGGTGTGCCGCACGGCGTACGCCCAGAGCGCGAGCGCGACGAGCAGCGGGACAGCGGGCCGGGCGTGCGGGCGGCGACCGGACCAGGCGGGGGGCAGGTCGGACAGATCCGTCACGGGCTCATGGGCGGGGCTCGACGACTCCGAGGAGGAGGGGCTGGAGGACTGGCTGGCCGTCTCGGGGCCGCCGGCGGGGGTGTTCGCGCCGTCCCGTGCGGGTGTGGGTTCCGGCGTGGATCTCTCCCTCGGTGTGACTGGCGGACGCACGGTGGTTCCCCCCTGGTTGTTGCTCTCTTCGGCTCTCTTCGGCCCTCTTCGGCCCTCTTCGGCTCTCTTCGGGCCTGTTCGGGCCTGAGCTCGGGTCGGTCTCGGCTTCGGTGTGATCAATCGCGGGGCCGGCCGGTCGGTGGTCCGTCGGCCGTTCGGTTGGCTATGGGGCCGGTCGAGGCCGTGGTGCGGGAGCGCGCCCGCGCCGACGCGGCGCGGTGGAGCAGCAGGAGCAGCGTGAGGGCGGCGAGCAGGGGCGGCGCGAGGGGTGCGAGCGCGTCGCGCCACACCCAGCCGCCGACCGCGACGAGATACACAACCCCCCAGCGCCCCGGCCACGTCAGCCGGCCGCCCGCACTCGCGAGCAGCAGCCCCAGCGGTACGAGACACAGCAGCTGGCAGACCGGCGGTGCCCAGCGCAGCAGCGGCTCGGGCCCGTCGAGCCCCACCGCGTCCGCCAGGAAGCCGGCCGTCTTCTCGTACAACGCCCCGTGCACCGGCCGCGGTTCCCGTCCGAGGGCGACCGGTGCGGCGTACAGGGCGCACACGACGGCGCCCAGGGCCACGCCGGGCAACCACGGGTCGCGCCGGGTGCTCAGCGTGACCGCGGCGACGAACACCACGAGCAGCATGCCGCCCGCGGTGAGCGACGGCAGGGGCAGGCCCTCCAGCAGCTGACGCCCGCTCAGAGCCGCTTCGGATGCCCGGTCGAGCCACGGCAGGTCCCGCAGCGGGGCCCAGAAGAACACGACGGCCACACCGAGCAGGCTCCACAGGGCGCCGCGCAGCCGCCGCTCCCGCGGCAGCTCCTGATCCGGTTCCGATGCCTCGTGGTCCGGTTCGAATGCTTCGTGGTCCGGTTCCGATGCCTCACGGGGCGGTACCGATGCCTCACGGGGCGGTACCGATGCCTCACGGGGCGGTACCGATGCCTCACGGGGCGGTACCGATGCCTCGCGGGGCCGTTCCGATGCCTCGCGGGGCGGTGGTTCCCTGGTCGGTCCGTCCGGCCGCACGATGAGCGCCAGTGTGTCCGCCTGCAGCGCCTCGCGCTCGTACCCGGGGCGCCCGATGAACAGCGTGACCGTGTCCTGGTCGCCGTCCTTGGACTGGCAGGCGGCCCGGCGGGCCCAGGTCGTGCCGTATCCGGCGGTGGCGTTGAGTTTCGCCCAGTGGGTGCCGTAGGCGGGGCCGGCCGGTGGACGGACGGCCGGGGCGCTGTCGTCGTGGCGCAGGGCCGCGCGCAGTCCGGCCATGGAGACGACGGCGATCAGCGTCATGCTCAGCAGCACCGCCCAGCCGGCGCCCGCGATCCCGGACGGGGTGAACAGCACGGCCGCACTGCCCAGCACCAGGGCGCACATGGCCCCTTGGAGCGCGGCCAGCACACCTGTGCGCCCCTGTACGCGCAGTACGCCGATGTACAGCTCCACCACGACCCGTGGCAGGGCACCGAGGGCGAGCAGCCGCAGCACGGTCGAGCCGTGCTCGGCGTAGTCCGGGCTGAAGGGCGTGAGGATCTGCGGGGCGAAGACGACCAGCACGGCCACGACCGGGACCAGCAGCAGCGTCATGCGCCGCAGTGCGCCCCGGACGCCGTCGGCGAGCTGGCGCGGGTCGTGCGAGGCGTGCGCGGTGAGGGACGAGGCCATGTTGATGGCCATGAACTCCATCGTTCCGCCGACGGTGTAGGCCACGTAGAAGTAGCCGTTCTCGGCGGCGCTGAAGCGGACCGCGACCATCACCGGCAGCAGGTTGATCATCGCCAGGCTGAACAGGGCGCCCAGCGAGTCCCCGGCCAGGAAGCGGCCCATGTCCCGGATCTTCGGGGGTTCCTTGTCGCGCTCGGCCGCCGCCTGGCGCGGGATGAGCCGGCGGAAGATCAGCCAGCCCAGCGGCAGGGTGGAGAAGGCGATCGCCACCGCCCAGGAGACGAAGATGCCGAGGACGGGCAGCGTGCCGGCGAAGACGGCCAGGAGTGCCAGCTTCCCGACCGAGAAGACCGCGTTCCCGGCGGGCACCCACTCGGCCTTGCGCAGCCCGGTGAGCACCCCGTCCTGAAGGGTGAGCAACGCCCAGGCCACACAGGCGGCGACGAACACGGCACCCGCCACGGGCGTGCCCAGGGGCGCGTAGGACGCCCCCCACGCGTCGAGCGTGAGCAGGAAGACGGCGGCGGCGAGCGCCACGATCAGCGAACTGGCCACGTACGTGCCCCACACCAGCCGCCCGGTCTCCCGTCCCGCGCGCGGGACGAAGCGGACGACGGCGCCGATCATCGTCGTCGCCGTGATGCTGGCGAGCAGCCGCATCGCGGCGATCGCGGCCGACCCCTGGCCGACGGCCTCCTCCGTGTAGTAGCGGGCGGCCACCAGCCAGAATCCCAGGCCCAGTACGGCCGAGACGCCGGTGCTGAGCATGAGGAAATAGGCGTTCTTGAACAACGAGTCGTGGGTGTGGTCGCTTTCGGCAGGCTTCGGCCCGCCGCCGTCGGTGCGCGCGGCGGCGGGCTCGTGCACCTGGATCTCAGCCACGGGACTGTCCCAGCCCTCCCGGTGTCGGCTCGTTCCCGGGCAGTTCTCCCGGCGCCCGGACGGGTCGCGCCCCGGAGCGCTCCAGCACCTCGACGACCGTCCTCGCCCGCAGCGGGTCCACGGGCAGCGCGTGCCGCGCGAACCAGCGGGCCGCCTCGGGGGCCGGTGAGGGGTCGGTGAACTCCGCACCGGCGTAGTCGTCCAGGGGCGGGTCGTAGAGGTAGCCGACGACGATGCCCTGCCGCGCCAGCGCCGCCATCGCCGCGTCCCGGTCGGCCACGAACAGCGGGACGCGGAACAGCGGCTGCGTCCCGTGGCCGTCGCGCGGCTTGGCCCAGGGGGTGGACATCAGCAGTTCCGTGCCCGCCCGGCAGGCGTCCAGCACGTCGTCCAGCCGGTCGAGCCGGTGCCCGATGCGGCGCTGCCGCAGCCGGCCGGACCGAAGGCGGTAGTCGTGCATGTCGACGCGCACCCACGGGTGGTGGGCGTCGAGCCCGGGCGTCTCGCGGGCGGCGAGGGCGAGTTCGTCCGGGCGCAGCGGCATCCGGATCTCCTCGCGGTCCGCCAGCCCCAGCAGCCGGATCGCGGACCGGGCGGCGCGCCGCAGCCGCAGCCCGCGCACCGCCGCCTCCGCGTACGGCCGGACCAGATAGGCGAGTTCGGCGCTCGCCCGGCGCGGCGCGAGCAGTTGCTCGCAGGTCTTCTCCACCGCCTCCCGTAACCCCGGATCGGCGAGCGAGAGCATGCCTCCGGCCTTCGCCCCGACGTGCTTGGACAGGCTGAACACGGAGGCCTCACCCCACGCCCCGACCGGCCGGTCCCCCACCCGGCTGCCGATCGCGTGCGCCCCGTCCTCGAAGAGCGGGATCCCCAGCGCGTCGCACTTCTGCCTGAGGCGCGGCGCCGGGTCCGGGTTCCCGTACAGGTTCGTCGTGAGCACGGCCGACACCGAGCCCCACACCTCGCCCGGCACGGCATCGATGTCGATGGACGCGTCGAGCGGGTTCAACGGCGCCTGCACCGGCCTCAGTCCGGCCGCGAGCACGATGAAGAAGATCACGTCGTCGTTGACCGGCGACATCAGCACCCGTCCGCCGGGCGGGCACCAGTGGCGCAGCGCCACGTACAACCCGAAACGGCACGACGGTACATACACACATTCCCGGCCGAGCCGGACGCGCATGGTCTCTTCCAGCCGCTTCGGCTGTGCACCACGCCGCACCGAACCCGGACCGGCCTCCCCTATGGCCATCCGCCCCCCAGATGTGCCGTGGGAAAGCCCCCTCCCCGAGGCCTTCCGGCACCCGCCCAGAGTCGCCCCGTTCGCACCGCTCCGTCAAGATTGCGTCGCGTCCTGTGGATAACTTCCGGCACGTACGAATGCGGCGTCCCGTCCGGCGCGCCGGAGTCACCCCGTCCGGTCCCACCCGGGCCTACCTGCCCCGTTCGCCTCTTCGCGCCTCCTCGGACTCTGCCCAGGACCGGTGTGTCACCCGTAACGTGTGGCACGACCACGAACACGTGGCGACGACATGGCACACCCGAAAGCGAGGCAGCACCCGATGCCCCCCTTCGATGTCCCCGAGGGCGACCCCTTCGGCCCGCACAACCTGCCGTACGGCGTGTTCTCCCTCCCCGGCTCGTCCCACCGGACGGTGGGCGTCCGGCTGGGCGACCATGTGCTGGACGCGGGCGCGGCGGCCCACGCGCTCGGCTCGCCGTACGCCTCCCTGCTCGCGCGGCCGACCCTCAACCCGCTGCTGGCCGCGGGGCGCACGGCCTGGTCGGACGTCCGGCGGGCGCTGACCGCCTGGGTGACCGTGCCGTCCCACCGCGAGACCGTCGCACCCCTGTTCCACCCCCTGTCGTCGGTGACCCTGCACCTGCCGTTCGAGGTCGCGGACTACGTCGACTTCTACGCCTCCGAGAACCACGCCCGGAACGTCGGGCAGATGTTCCGGCCCGACGCCGAGGACTCCCTCACCCCCAACTGGAAGCACCTGCCGATCGGCTACCACGGCCGCTCCGGCACTGTCGTCGTCTCCGGCACGGAGGTCACACGGCCCTCCGGCCAGCGCAAGGCCCCCACGGATGCCGCTCCCGTCTTCGGCCCTTCCGTCCGCCTGGACATCGAGGCCGAGGTCGGCTTCGTCGTCGGCGTGCCCTCCCGGATGGGCGCGCCGGTGGCCCTCGGCGACTTCCGCGAGCACGTGTTCGGGCTGTGCCTCCTCAACGACTGGTCCGCGCGCGACATCCAGGCCTGGGAGTACGTGCCCCTCGGCCCGTTCCTCGGCAAGTCCTTCGCCACCTCGGTGTCGGCGTGGATCACCCCGCTGGACGCCCTGGAGGAGGCCCTCGTGGCGCCTCCGGCCCGGACGCACGAGCTGCTGCCGTACCTGGACGACGGCGACGAGGAACCGGGCGGCTACGACCTGCGGATCAGTGTCGCCGTCAACGGTCACGTGGTCTCCGAGCCGCCCTTCTCCACGATGTACTGGACGGCCGCCCAGCAGCTGGCCCACATGACCGTCAACGGCGCCTCCCTGCGCACCGGCGACCTCTACGGCTCCGGCACGGTCAGCGGCCCGGCGGAACGGGAACGCGGCTCCCTGCTGGAGCTGACCTGGAACGGCCGCGATCCGCTCGAACTCCCCGACGGCAAGCGCACGTTCCTGGAGGACGGGGACGAGGTGACCCTGACGGCCTGGGCCCCGGGGCCCGACGGTGTGCGGGTGGGGCTCGGCGAGGTGACGGGGCGGGTGGTCCAGGGCTGAGTCCGTGTGAGGCCACGTCCCAGCCGACGACGGTCCCAGTCCTCGGAACCGGCCGGGGGCAGCCGGCCGGCGCCCTCTCCGGTTCCGTCCGCCGGCGCTCGTCCTGTTCGGATGTCGTTCGACCCCTGACGCACACCGCCCGGCCCGTCATACTGGGCGCGGGGCGGTGTGCCCGCACGTCCGCCACGCTCGTCGTGGCCACCGGTGCGCTCGTCGGGGCCACCGGTGCGCTCGTCGTGGCCACCGGTGCGACAGGCGACCGCCCTCCCCCGCACGCCCCGTAGCCGCCCCTCTTGTGACGAGGAACCGGAGCCCGTGGTCATGACCGTCTGCCTGCTCCTGCTGAGCGTCGTCGCCGTGACGGCCGCCGTCCCCGTTCCCCGTGCGCTGACCCGGGCGTCCTGGCCCGAGCGGGAACCGGTGGTCGCGCTGTGGGTCTGGCAGTGCCTGGTCGCCACCGTCCTGCTGGCGTGCGTGACGGCGCTCTCCCTGGGCGCCGCCGCCGTATTCGGCACGGTCCGCGCGCAGCTCTTCGCCCCGGCGCCACCCGCGGTGACCGCGGCGTACGACCTGTCCGCCGCCCCGCCGTGGGCCGCCGCGCTCACCCTGCTGCTGGCCTGCGGCGCCGCCTGGACCACCGCGATGCTCGCGCGGGAACTCGTCGAGGCGCGTCGGCGACGGGCCAGGGCCCGGGCCCATCTGCGGGAGCGCGCCCCCGACCTGCCGGCCGGCCTGCCCGCGGCCCGGGGTCCGCTGCTGGTCCTGGAGGACGAGTACCCGGACGCCTGGTGGATGCCCGGCCACCCGCCCCAGCTGATCGTCACCACGGGCGCCCTGCACCGTCTGACCGGCCACCAGCTCGACGCCGTCCTCACCCACGAGCGGGGCCACGCCCGGGCCCGCCACGACTGGCTGCTGCACCTGTCCACCGCGCTGGCCACCGGCTTCCCCCGCATCCCGCTGTTCGCCCATTTCTGCGACCAGACCCACCGCCTGGTCGAACTGGCCGCCGACGACACGGCCTCCCGCCGCTGCGGCCACCTGACCACGGCCCTGGCCCTGATCGAGCTCAACCAGCACCGCGGAGTCCTGTCCTGCGCCTCCAGCCACCGCCTGCTGGGCGAGCGGGTCGACCGGCTCCTGCAACCGCCGCCCCGGCTGGGCCGCCGGCACCGGGCCCTGACCACCACGACAGCCGCGCTCGTGCCGCTGCTGCCTCTGCTGATCGCGTTCGCGCCGGGCCTGACGGCGCTGTCGTAGCCGCACCTGCCGAGAGACGGCGGGCTGTCGGAGCGACACCGGCGGAGAGGCGGCCGACTGTCGGAGCGACACCGGCTGAAAGACGGCCGACTGTCGGAGCGACACCGGCTGAAAGACGGCCGACTGTCGGCGCGGCACAGGCTGAAAGACGGCCGACTGTCGGCGCGACACCGTCCGGGCGGTCGGTGGCGGATCCGGTCAGAGGACGGCCAAACGGCCAGCTCACTCGTCGGACGCGTCACATCCCCGGTGGCGCAACATTCCTGCAACACCACTTTTCCTATCGGATAGGTATGGTCCGACCCATGCCCAGTGACCGCATCCGAGACCACGCCGGACAGGGAGCCGCGACCACCGTCGCCGCCCACCGCGCGCGGCGACGGCTGCGCGCCGACCGGGCACGGCAGTTGGCGGACCTGCTCCGGCGACTGCTGCTCACCGGCGCCTTCCCCGATGGGGTCCTCCCGCACGAGTCGACCCTCGCCACCGAGTACGGCGCGAGCCGCAACACGGTCCGCGAGGCACTCGACCTGCTGCGGGCCGAGGGCCTCGTGGAGCGTCAGCCCGGTGTCGGCACCGTGGTCGTGGCCCACAAGTACCCCCACGGCCTCGACCGCCTGATGGGCCTCGCGGAGACCCTTCGCGAGCACGGCCGGGTCACCAACGAGGTCCGCACCATGGGCCCCTCCCCGGCACCCGCGCCGGTCGCCGACCGCCTCGGGCTCGCGCCCGGCACCGACGTCCTCTACATCGAACGCCTGCGCAGGCTCGGCGGACTGCCCCTGTCCCTCGACCTCACCTACATCCCCCTCGACATCGGCACCGGCCTGCTCGGCGCCGACCTGGAGAACACCGACGTCTTCCGCCTCCTGGAAGCCGTCACCGGCCAGCGCCTCGGCCACGCCGAGATCACCCTGGAAGCGGTCAGCGCGGACACCCACTCGGCCGCCGTGCTCGAGGCCCCGCGCGGCACCGCCGTCCTCATGCTGGAACGCCTCACCCACCTCGCGGACGGCCGCCCGGTCGACCTGGAGTTCATCCGTTTCCGCGGCGACCGCATCACCATGAGCGGCCTGCTGCACCGGAACCGGTAGCCAACCCGCTCGCGCACATCCCTGGAGACAGCCATGCCCTTGGCGCCCCAGCGGGCCGACGTGCCCGTGACCATCGACGAGTCGAAGTGCATCGACGGCTGCACGCTCTGTGTGGACATGTGCCCGCTGGACTCCCTCGCCATCGACGAGCGCAACGGCAAGGCGTACATGCATGTCGACGAGTGCTGGTACTGCGGCCCGTGCGCGGCCCGCTGCCCCACCGGAGCCGTCACGGTCAACATGCCCTATCTGCTCCGGTGAGAGGCCCGAACCATCATGAAACGCACAGTCGTCGCCATGTCCGCCGTCGTCCTCCTGCTCCCGCTCAGCGCCTGCGGCGGTGACGCGGAGGCGGGCAACGGCTCCACGGTCACCGTCACCGTCGGCTACCAGTCCAGAACGATCAACACCGTCACGGCGGGCACCCTGCTCCGCTCCCTCGGCTCCTTCGAGAAGCAGCTCAACGCCCTGAACGACGGCATCCACTACAAGGTCGACTGGCAGGACTACGCCACCGGCGCCCCCATCACCGCCCAGATGACCGCCGGGAAGATCGACATCGGCTCGATGGGCGACTTCCCGCTCCTCATCAACGCGGCCCGCGGCAAGCAGCTGAACAACCCCACCCGCCTGGTCTCGGTCACCGGCTACAACCTCCGTGGTGGCCTCAACACCATCGTCACCGCGCCGGACTCCAAGCTGACCTCCCTGAAGGACCTGGAGGGCAAGAAGGTCTCCACGAGTGTCGGCTCGGCCGCCGACGGCACCCTCGTACGGGCCCTGCAGCGCGCCGGCATCGATCCGAACGGCGGCATCGAGAAGCTCAACCAGCAACCGTCCGTCGGCGCCTCCGCCCTCGCGGCGGGCAGCACGGACGCCTTGTCCCAGTTCGTCGCCTGGCCGGGCCTGCTCGCCTTCCAGGGCAAGGCGAAGGCGATCTACGACGGCGCTCGGATGAACCTGCCCACCTTCCACGGCGTCACCGCCCGCGAGGACTTCGCGAAGCGGCGCCCGGCCGTGCTGGAGGCATTCCTGAAGGCCCAGGCGGAGGCGACCGACTATCTGAACGAGCAGCCGGTGGACGCCGCCGAGAAGGTCGCGAAGGCGACGGGCCTGCCCGCCGAGGTCGTCTACCTCTACAACGGCGATCACGGCATCGCCACCTTCGACCCGGCCATCAAGCCCCAGCTCGTCTCCGCGCTGAAGCAGGACGTCTCGATCCTCAAGTCGGCGAAGCTCACCGGCGACGTGGACGTCGACTCCTTCGTCGACGACCAGTACGTGAAGAAGGCCCTCGGAACGACGTCGTACACCAGGCATCTCGCCACGAAGCCCGCAGCGGCCGCGAGTGAGGCGTGGCCCAAGGGCGCCTCCAAGACCGTCACTTTCGACTCCCCCTCCGAGCTCCTGCGTTACGTCGCCGGCCACCGTGACGGCCTGCGTGCCTCCTACGTCCCCGACACCACCACCGGCACCCTCTGGTTCGCCGACAAGGCCGTGTGGGTGGCCGACGGCGACAGGCTGCTGCCCTTCGTCGCACCCGACACCGCGCAGGCGTACATCGCCGGGCACGGCGGAGCGCGGATCGTCTCCTACGCCGACGCTCTGGAGCGGGCCTCGTGAGGCGGTATGTGCTCCGCGTCCTCTCGCTGGTCGCCGCCCTCGGCCTGTGGCAGGCGCTGACCAGCCTGAACGTCGACCTGTGGCTGCGCTTCTCGCAGTTCCCGGCGGTCACCGACGTGGCCCGGGCCTTCGCCGGCCGGGTGTCCGGGCCGGACTACTGGACGGACCTCACCGACAGCCTCACCCGGATCCTCACCGGCTTCCTGCTGGCCGCCGTCCTCGGTGTGGCCACGGGCGTGCTCGTGGCGCGCTCGCGTCTCGCCGAGGACCTGCTCGGCCCGGTGCTGGAGGTGATCCGCCCGATCCCGGCCATCGCCCTGGTGCCCGTCGCGATCCTGCTGTTCCCCTCGAACGAGCAGGGCATCGTCTTCATCACCTGCACCGCCGCCTTCTTCCCGGTCCTGGTCTCCACCCGGCACGCGGTGCGCGCCCTGACACCCGTGTGGGAGGAGGCCGTGCGCACCATGGGCGGCGGCCGGTGGCGGATCCTCGGCTCCGTCGTCCTGCCGGGCGCCCTTCCCGGCGTGTTCGGCGGTCTGTCCGTCGGCATCGGCGTCTCGTGGATCTGTGTGATCTCCGCCGAGATGATCTCCGGCCAGTACGGCGTCGGTTACCGCACCTGGCAGGACTACACGGTCGTCGACTACCCCGGCGTGTTCGTCGGCATGGTCACCATCGGCGTGCTCGGCTGGCTCACCTCCACCGCCGTGGAACTCCTGGGCCGCCGCCTCACCCGCTGGCTGCCCCGCACCGCGTACGTGCCCGGCGCCCGGCCACCCCGGCCCACCCGGTCCGTGAAGCCGGCACCGGCCGCCCCCACCGCCGTCCCCGGCGGGGCCCGATCCGAGGAGGCACGCGATGAGCACCTCGTCTGAGACCGTCCCGAACACCCCGTCCGGGGCTGCCCCGGACACCTCGTCCGAGACCGCCCGGCACGCCTCGTCCGAGACCACCCGGAACGCCTCGTCCGAGACCGCCGCCGGCGCCGCCCCGGTGCGCGGCACCCGCCTCGGCCTCACCGGCGCCTCCCTCGGCCGACCCGGCGCGACCGCCTTGGACAAGGTCGACCTGGACATCGCCCCCGGCGAGATCCTCACCGTCGTCGGCCCCTCAGGTTGCGGCAAGTCGACCCTGCTGCGCACCCTGGCCGGCCTGCTGCCGCCGCTCGCCGGCGAGATCGCCCAGGACGGGCACCCGCTGACCGGCCCCTCGGCCGACCGGGCCCTGGTCTTCCAGGAGGACGCCCTGCTCCCCTGGCGCACCCTGCGCGCCAACGTCGAACTCCCCCTCGCCATCCGCGGCGTACCCCGCGCCGAGCGCCGGAAGCAGGCCCAGGCCTGGCTGGAGCGGGTCGGACTCGGCTCACAGGCACGGCAGTTGCCGCACCGGGTCTCCGGGGGGCAGCGCCAGCGCGTCCAACTGGCCCGCGCCCTGGCCGGACGCCCGCGCGCCGTCCTGATGGACGAGCCGTTCGGCGCGCTCGACGCGCAGACCCGCGCCGGGATGCAGGACCTGCTGGTGGAGGTGCTCCAGGGCACGGGCGCCACCGTCGTCTTCGTCACCCACGACGTGGACGAGGCCCTGTTCCTCGGCGACCGCGTGGCCCTGCTCGGCGCGGGCGGCCTCGTCGCCGTCCGGGACATCCCCCGCCCGCGCGACCGCGGCGCACACGACGACCCGGCGCGCGTGGCCCTGCGGCGCGACGTCCTCACCTCGCTCGGTACGTGAAAGGCACCCCGGTGACCACCTCCGTGAACTCCCCTGCGGACACCCCCCTGGCCGTCCCGTCCCTCGCCGACGCCGAGGAACTGACCTGCGACGTCCTCGTCATCGGCGGCGGCACCGCGGGCACCATGGCCGCCCTGACCGCCGCAGAGCACGGCGCGAACGTGCTGCTGCTGGAGAAGGCGCACGTCCGCCACTCCGGCGCGCTCGCCATGGGCATGGACGGCGTGAACAACGCGGTCATCCCGGGCCGGGCCGAACCCGACGACTACGTCGCCGAGATCACCCGCGCCAACGACGGCATCGTCGACCAGTCCACCGTCCGCCAGACCGCCACCCGCGGCTTCGGCATGGTGCAGCGGCTGGAGTCCTACGGCGTGAAGTTCGAGAAGGACGAGCACGGCGACTACTCCGTCCGCCAGGTGCACCGCTCCGGCTCCTACGTACTGCCGATGCCGGAGGGCAAGGACGTCAAGAAGGTCCTGTACCGGCAGCTGCGGCGACGCGAGATGCGGGAGAGGATCCGCATCGAGAACCGGGTCATGCCGGTACGCGTCCTCACCGCCGGGGGGCAGGCCGTGGGCGCGGCCGGCTTCAACACCCGCACCGGGCAGTTCGTCCAGGTCCGCGCTGGCGCGGTGATCCTCGCGACCGGCGCCTGCGGCCGCCTCGGCCTCCCGGCGTCCGGCTACCTCTACGGCACCTATGAGAACCCCACCAACGCGGGCGACGGCTACGCCATGGCCTACCACGCGGGCGCCGAGCTCACCGGCATCGAGTGCTTCCAGATCAACCCGCTGATCAAGGACTACAACGGCCCGGCCTGCGCCTACGTCGCCAACCCCTTCGGCGGCTACCAGGTCAACCGGCACGGCGAACGCTTCGTCGACTCCGACTACTGGTCGGGCCAGATGATGTCCGAGTTCGCCGCCGAGGTCGCCTCCGACCGGGGCCCCGTCTACCTGAAGCTGAGCCACCTCCCCGAGGAGTCGGTCTCGGCCCTGGAGACGATCCTGCACTCCACCGAGCGCCCCACCCGCGGCACCTTCCACTCCGGGCGCGGCCACGACTACCGCACCCACGACATCGAGATGCACATCTCCGAGATCGGCCTGTGCGGCGGCCACTCCGCCTCCGGCGTCCGCGTGGACGACCACGCCCGCACGACCGTCCCGCGGCTGTACGCGGCCGGCGACCTGGCCTGCGTCCCGCACAACTACATGATCGGCGCGTTCGTCTTCGGCGATCTGGCGGGCGCGGACGCTTCCCAGTACCAGGCCTACACGGGCGAGTTGCCCGCGGACCAGCTCCGGGAGGCCCACGAGCTGATCTACCGCCCGCTGCGCAACCCCGACGGCCCGCCGCAACCCCAGGTCGAGTACAAGCTGCGCCGCTTCGTGAACGACTACGTGGCCCCGCCCAAGTCCGGTGCCCGGCTGTCGCTGGCCCTGGAGGCGTTTCAGCGGATGCACACCGACATCGCCGAGATGGGCGCCCGCACCGCGCACGAGCTGATGCGCTGCGCCGAGGTCACCTTCATCCGCGACTGCGCGGAGATGGCCGCGCGCTCCTCCCTGGCCCGCACGGAGTCCCGCTGGGGCCTCTACCACGAGCGCCTGGACCACCCCCAGCGTGACGACGCGTCCTGGTTCCACCACCTCGATCTGCACAAGTCCCCTTCCGGTGCGATGGAGTTCACGGCACGGCCCGTGGCTCCCTATCTCGTTCCCGTGGACGGTTTCGACCCCGTCGGCGGTCCGTCTCGGGTCCTCGGCGAGGTGCACGCCGAGGATGTGGCCATGGCAGGCTCGCGGGACGTGGCGCCGGTCGCGGCCCCGGTGGGAGCAGCGGCCCCGGAGCCGACTGCGGCGCCGCAGACTTCGGTCACCGCGCCGTCCGGTGAGGAGTCCTCCGCCCGCCTGCTCGAACTCGTCGCCCTAGCCGAGGAGGAGCCCGAACTCGGCTCCCTTCAGCCGTACTTGACGGATCCCGCGCCCGCTGTCCGCCGCGAGGCCGTCGCCGTGCTCACCGAGACACTGCCGCCCGGGACGGGCACCGCGCTCGCCGCCGCCCTGCGCGACACCGCCGCCGAGGTCCGTGCCGCCGCGGCCGCGTCACTGCGTGAGCTCGTCGAGACGCTCCCGGCCGAGCCCGATCTGCGTGACGGTCTCGCCGCCGCCCTGCGCGAGCCGGACCCTGTGGTCCGCGCGGCGGCCCTGGACGTCCTGCGCGCCCTGCGCCTCGGCGACGCCGCCCTGTTCGCGGACTCCCTCACCGACTCCGACATCGCCGTCCGCATCGAGGCCGTCCGCGCCCTGGTCTCGGTCGACGCCGCCGGCGAGCTGGCCGGTGCGGCGGGCACCGACCCCTCCCGCGAGGTACGGGTCGCGATCGCCAAGGGCCTGGCCACGGTGAGTGCCGAGCGGCCGGCGGGTGACGTCCCGGGCGGCACGGATCACACCGCCGGCGCGATCGAAGCGGCCCTCACCGGCCTCCTCGACGACCCCGACGCCCTGGTGCGGGCAGCGGCCTACGGAGCACTGGGCACCACCGGCTGCCCGGCGCCCCTCACCGCACACGCCGTGGCCGCCCTCTCCGAGTCGGCGTGGCAGGTGCGGGCCGGAGCCGCGACGGCCCTGTCGGTCGCCGACCCCGACGTGGCGGTCCCGGCCCTCGCCAAGGCCTTGGCCGACACCAACGCCGATGTCCGCAAGGCCGCCGTCCTGGCGCTGACCCGGCACCGCGCCACCGAGGAGGCCCGGGCGGCCCTGGCCACGGCGACGACGGACTCCGACGCGGATGTCAGGGCGTACGCGGGACGGGCACTGTGACCGGGTAGGCCCGGGCGGCCCTGGCCACAGCGACGACGGACTCCGACGCGGATGTCAGGGCGTACGCGGGACGGGCACTGCGACCGAGCGGGCTGCCGAGTGGCGCCCTCGCCGGTGGCGCGCGGCGACCGTCTGACCAGGCCGGAGCCCGGCCCTATATCCAGTCGTCGGGCTCCGGCTCCGCGTCCATCTCCGGCCAGTGGTACGGCTCACCGGCGTCCTGACCCGCGGCGCGGGCCGGAGCCTGATCGGATGCCGGAGCCCGGCCCGACGCCGGAGCCCGGCCGGACGCCTGGACCGAGGGAGAGTCGGCGGTGGAGGCGGAGGCGCCCGCAGGAGCCGAACCGGACGGCCCGCCCAGCGAGGCGAGCACCTCCAGCACCCCCTCCCCGTACGTGGTGAGCTTCTTCTCGCCGACCCCGCTGATCCCGCCGAGCTCCCCCACCGACGTCGGCCACACGGTGGCGATCTCCCGCAGTGTGGCGTCGTGGAAGATCACGTAGGCCGGGACGCCCTGTTCACGGGCCTGTTCGGCGCGCCAGGCGCGCAGCGCATCGAAGGCCGGCAGCAGCTCCTCGGGCAGCTCGGCGGCGACCGCCTTGCCCTTGCGCTCGCCCCGCCCGGAGCCCGAGGACGACGCCCCCGACCGGGAGGTCGCCGGCTTCTTCGGCTCCTTGCGCAGCGGCACGTCCCGCTCCCGCCGCAGCACCGCCCCGCTGGCCTCGGTCAGCACCAGCGTGCCGTACTCGCCCTCCACCGCGAGCAGCCCCTGGGCGAGCAACTGCCTTATGACGCCCCGCCATTCGGCCTCGGTCAGCTCTTCGCCGATGCCGAACACGGACAGCTGGTCGTGGTCGAACTGGATGACCTTGCCGGTCCGCTTCCCCAGCAGGATGTCGACGATCTGCACCGCGCCGAACTTCTGTCCGCGTTCCCGCTGCAGCCGGACGACCGTCGACAGCGCCTTCTGCGCCGCGATGGTGCCGTCCCAGGTCTCCGGCGGAGTCAGGCAGGTGTCGCAGTTGCCGCAGCCGGACGGGTCGGGTTCCTGGCCGAAGTAGGCGAGGAGCTGGCCCCGGCGGCACTGGGCCGTCTCGCACAGCGCCAGCATCGAGTCCAGGTGGGCCTGGGCCCGGCGCCGGAAGGCCTCGTCGCCCTCACCGGACTGGATCAGCTTGCGCTGCTGGATGACGTCGTTCAGCCCGTAGGCCATCCAGGCCGTCGAGGGCAGCCCGTCGCGGCCGGCCCGGCCCGTCTCCTGGTAGTAGCCCTCGACCGACTTGGGCAGGTCGAGGTGGGCGACGAAGCGGACGTCCGGCTTGTCGATGCCCATGCCGAAGGCGATCGTCGCCACCACGACCAGGCCGTCCTCCCGCAGGAAGCGGGACTGGTGGGCCGCACGCGTGCCCGCGTCCAGACCCGCGTGGTACGGCACCGCCTCGATGCCGTTGCGGCTGAGGAACTCGGCGGTCTTCTCGACCGAGTTGCGCGACAGGCAGTAGACGATGCCCGCGTCGCCCGCGTGCTCCTCGCGCAGGAAGCTCAGCAGCTGCTTCTTCGGGTCCGCCTTGGGCACGATCCGGTACTGGATGTTGGGCCGGTCGAAGCTCGCCACGAAGTGGCGGGCCGTCGGCATGTTCAGCCGCTGGGTGATCTCCTGGTGCGTCGCGTGCGTGGCCGTCGCCGTCAGCGCGATCCGCGGCACGTCCGGCCAGCGCTCGCCGAGCAGGGACAGGGCCAGGTAGTCCGGCCGGAAGTCGTGGCCCCACTGCGAGACGCAGTGCGCCTCGTCGATCGCGAAGAGGGAGATCTTGCCGCGGGAGAGCAGATCGAGCGTGCTCTCCAGCCGCAGCCGCTCCGGTGCCAGGTACAGCAGGTCCAGCTCGCCGGCGAGGAACTCGGCCTCGACCATCCGCCGCTCGTCGAAGTCCTGCGTGGAGTTCATGAACCCGGCCCGCACGCCGAGCGCCCGCAGCGCGTCCACCTGGTCCTGCATCAGGGCGATGAGCGGGGAGACGACCACGCCCGTACCCGGCCTGACCAGGGACGGGACCTGATAACACAGCGACTTGCCGCCACCGGTCGGCATGAGCACGACGGCGTCGCCGCCCGCCACGACATGGTCGATGACGGCTTCCTGCTCACCGCGGAAGGCCTCGTACCCGAAGACCCGGTGCAGTGCGGCCAGCGCCTCGCTCGCGTCGGGGCCGAGGGGCCCGGCGGGGCCGTCGCCCGCACCGATCGCGGGCCCTGCCCCGGTCACCGCGTCCAGTTCCGTCATCACACCCGTCCCGCCCGTAGCGCCCATCGTTGCGTCCCCCGTGCGTCGCGCCTCGACCACTGCGTCCACCATAGGCGCCCGCACCGACAGCCCCGGAGTTATCCACAGGTCCCGCCCGGTGGAGTCGATGCTCACAGGAACATTCGATCACCTTCGATTCGACCTGGCGGGCAGCTCGCCGCCCCGGAAACGCCGTGGGACCCGGCTCCCGAAGGAGACCGGGTCCCACACAGACGGACGAGGACCTCAGCGGACGAGGACGTCAGCGGACGAAGACCTCAGCGGACGAGGACGTCAGCGGACGAAGACCCCCGCCTGCCCCGCCAGATCCAGGAAGTACTGCGGCGCCACACCGAGCACCAGCGTGACCGCCACGCCCACCCCGATCGCCGTCATCGTCAGCGGCGACGGCACGGCCACCGTCGGGCCCTCCGGCCGCGGCTCGCTGAAGAACATCAGCACGATGACGCGGATGTAGAAGAACGCCGCGATCGCCGACGAGATCACACCGATGACGACGAGCGGTGCCGCCCCGCCCTCCGCCGCCGCCTTGAACACGGCGAACTTCCCGGCGAAGCCGGACGTCAGCGGAATGCCCGCGAAGGCGAGCAGGAACACCGCGAACACGGCCGCCACCAGCGGGGACCTGCGCCCGAGCCCCGCCCACTTGGACAGGTGCGTCGCCTCACCGCCCGCGTCGCGGACCAGGGTCACCACCGCGAAGGCGCCGATCGTCACGAACGAGTACGCCGCCAGGTAGAACAGCACCGACGAGACGCCGTCGGGCGTGGTCGCGATGACACCGGCGAGGATGAATCCGGCGTGCGCGATCGACGAGTACGCCAGCAGCCGCTTGATGTCGGTCTGCGTGATGGCGACGATCGCGCCGCCCAGCATGGTGACGATGGCGACGGCCCACATGACCGGCCGCCAGTCCCAGCGCAGGCCCGGCAGGACGACGTACAGCAGGCGCAGCAGCGCGCCGAACGCCGCCACCTTCGTGGCCGCCGCCATGAAGCCGGTCACCGGCGTCGGAGCGCCCTGGTACACGTCCGGCGTCCACATGTGGAACGGCACCGCGCCCACCTTGAACAGCAGGCCCATCACCAGCAGCGCGGCACCGATCAGCAGCAGCGCGTCGTTGCCCATGGTGTCGGCGAGTGCCGGGTTGACGTCCTGCACGGTGCCGTCGACGACCTGCGCGATCGTGGCGTACGACATCGAGCCCGCGTAGCCGTAGAGCAGCGCGATGCCGAACAGGGTGAACGCGGAGGCGAAGGCGCCGAGCAGGAAGTACTTGACCGCCGCCTCCTGCGACATGAGGCGCTTGCGGCGGGCCAGCGCGCACAGCAGGTACAGCGGCAGGGAGAGGACCTCCAGCGCCACGAACAGCGTCAGCAGATCGTTGGCCGCCGGGAAGATCAGCATGCCGGCGACGGCGAACATCAGCAGCGGGAACACCTCGGTGGTGGTGAACCCGGCCTTGACCGCGGCCTTCTCGCTCTCGCTGCCCGGCACGGACGCGGCCTGGGCGGCGAAGGAGTCGACGCGGTTGCCGTGCGCCTCCGGGTCGAGGCGCCGCTCGGCGAAGGTGAACAGGCCTACCAGCGCTGCCAGCAGGATCGTGCCCTGCAGGAAAAGGGCCGGTCCGTCGACGGCGATCGCGCCCATCGCGGCGATGCGCGCCTTGGTCGTGCCGTACCCGTCGGCCGCGAGCGCCACGACCGCGGCGAAGGCGGCGGCGAGTGCGACGACGGACACGAACATCTGGGTGTAGTAGCGAGACTTTCGCGGGACGAACGCCTCGATCAGGATCCCGATGATCGCCGCGCCGACGATGATCAGAGTGGGGGCGAGCTGCCCGTATTCGATCTTCGGCGCGTCGATCTTGGAGATCGGGTCGGCCGCGGTTGTCCACAGGCTGTGGACGGCTGTTGCGCTCACTTGGCCGCCTCCACCTCGGGCTGGGGGTCCTTCTGCTGTACGTCGGACATGGTCTGCTTGACCGCCGGGTCGATGATCTGCGTGACGGGCTTCGGGTAGACGCCCAGGAAGATCAGCAGGACGACCAGCGGGGCGACGACCACGAGCTCACGGACCCGCAGGTCCGGCATCGCGGAGACCGCCGGTTTCACCGGGCCCGTCATCGTCCGCTGGTACAGGACGAGGGTGTAGAGCGCGGCGAGGACGATGCCGAAGGTGGCGATGATGCCGATCACCGGGTAGCGCGTGAACGTGCCGACCAGGACCAGGAACTCACTGACGAACGGCGCCAGCCCCGGCAGCGAGAGGGTCGCGAGGCTGCCGATCAGGAACGTGCCGGCGAGCACCGGGGCGACCTTCTGCACCCCGCCGTAGTCGGCGATGAGCCGCGAGCCGCGCCGGGAGATCAGGAAGCCCGCCACCAGCATCAGCGCGGCCGTCGAGATGCCGTGGTTGATCATGTAGAGCGTCGCGCCGGACTGGCCCTGGCTGGTCATCGCGAAGATGCCCATGATGATGAAGCCGAAGTGGGAGATCGACGCGTAGGCCACCAGCCGTTTGATGTCCCGCTGCCCGACCGCGAGCAGCGCCCCGTAGATGATGCTGATCAGGGCGAGGACGAGGATGGCGGGCGTGGCCCACTTGCTGGCCTCCGGGAAGAGCTGGAGGCAGAAGCGGAGCATCGCGAAGGTGCCGACCTTGTCGACGACCGCCGTGATGAGGACCGCCACCGGGGCCGTCGACTCCTGCATCGCGTTGGGCAGCCAGGTGTGCAGCGGCCACAGCGGCGCCTTCACCGCGAAGGCGAAGAAGAAGCCGAGGAAGAGCCACCGCTCGGTGTTGGTCGCCATGTCGAGCGTGCCGTTGGCACGGGCCTCGGCGATCTCCGTCAGCGAGAAGTTCCCGGCGACCACGTACAGGCCGATCACCGCGGCCAGCATGATCAGACCGCCGACCAGGTTGTAGAGGAGGAACTTGACGGCCGCGTACGACCGTTGGGTGGCCGCCGCCTTCTCGCCGTGCTCGTGGGCACGGTCCCCGAAGCCGCCGATGAGGAAGTACATCGGGATCAGCATGGCTTCGAAGAAGATGTAGAAGAGGAAGACGTCGGTGGCCTCGAAGGAGAGGATCACCATCGCCTCTACGGCGAGGATCAGGGCGAAGAAGCCCTGCGTCGGCCGCCACCGGCTGCTGCCCGTCTCCAGGGGGTCGGCGTCGTGCCAGCCCGCGAGGATGATGAACGGGATCAGCAGGGCGGTCAGCGCGACCAGCGCCACCCCGATGCCGTCCACACCCAGTTCGTAGCGGACGCCGAAGTCCGCGATCCAGGCGTGGGACTCGGTGAGCTGGTAGCGGTCGCCGTCCGGGTCGAAGCGGACCAGGACGATGACCGCCAGGACGAGCGTGGCGAGCGAGAAGAGCAGCGCCAGCCACTTGGCGGCGGTCCGCTTCGCGGCCGGTACGGCGGCCGTGGCGATCGCCCCGACGGCCGGGAGCGCCGCTGTCACTGTCAGCAGAGGAAAGGACATCGGTATCAGACCGCCCTCATCAGCAGGGTCGCGGCGACGATGACCGCCGCGCCCCCGAACATCGAGACCGCGTAGGAGCGGGCGAAGCCGTTCTGCAGCCTGCGCATCCGCCCGGACAGGCCGCCGACCGAGGCCGCCGTGCCGTTGACGACGCCGTCGACCAGGGTGTGGTCGACGTAGACCAGGGACCGCGTGAGGTGCTCGCCGCCGCGGACCAGGACGACGTGGTTGAAGTCGTCCTGGAGCAGGTCGCGCCGGGCGGCCCGGGTGAGCAGCGAGCCGCGCGGGGCGACGGCCGGGACCGGGCGACGGCCGTACTGGGCCCAGGCGATGGCGACGCCGATGATCATGCAGGCGACGGTCGCGCCGGTGACCACACCCGCGCTGATCGGCGGGTTGCCGTGGCTGTGTCCGGTGACGGGCTCCAGCCAGTGCAGGAACCGGTCGCCGATGCTGAAGAACGCGCCTCCGGCCACCGATCCGACGGCCAGCACGATCATCGGGACCGTCATGACCTTGGGCGACTCGTGCGGATGCGGCGGGGTGTACTCGCCGCGCGTCTCGGCGGCGGGCTCCACGTCGGGCTTGGCCGGGGACGGCGTCGGGGCGTTGCGCCAGCGCTCCTCGCCGAAGAACGTCATCAGCATCACGCGCGTCATGTAGAACGCCGTGATGGCCGCGCCGAGCAGGGCGCAGGCGCCGAGGATCCAGCCCTCGGTGCCGCCCTTGGCGAACGCCGCCTCGATGATCTTGTCCTTGGAGAAGAAGCCGGACAGACCCGGGAACCCGATGATGGCCAGGTAGCCGAGGCCGAAGGTGACGAAGGTGACCGGCATGTACTTCCGCAGTCCGCCGTAGCGGCGCATGTCGACCTCGTCGTTCATGCCGTGCATGACGGAACCGGCGCCGAGGAACAGCCCGGCCTTGAAGAAGCCGTGCGTCACCAGGTGCATGATCGCGAAGACGTAGCCGATGGGGCCGAGTCCGGCGGCGAGGATCATGTAGCCGATCTGCGACATGGTCGAGCCGGCCAGGGCCTTCTTGATGTCGTCCTTCGCACAACCGACGATCGCACCGAACAGCAGCGTGACCGCGCCGACGATGGTGACGACCAGTTGCGCGTCCGGGGCGCCGTTGAAGACGGCCGCGGAGCGGACGATCAGGTAGACGCCCGCCGTCACCATCGTCGCGGCGTGGATGAGGGCCGAGACCGGGGTCGGGCCCTCCATCGCGTCCCCGAGCCAGGACTGCAGCGGCACCTGGGCGGACTTGCCGCAGGCGGCGAGGAGCAGCATCAGCGCGATCGCGGTCAGCTTGTCCTCACCGGCTGCACCGGCGAGACCGGCCTCCCCGTGGCTGCCGAGCACCGGCCCGAAGGCGAAGGTGCCGAACCACAGGAACATCAGCATGATCGCGATGGACAGGCCCATGTCGCCGACGCGGTTGACCAGGAAGGCCTTCTTCGCGGCCGTGGCGGCGCTGGGCTTGTGCTGCCAGAAGCCGATCAGCAGGTAGGAGGCGAGACCGACGCCCTCCCACCCGACGTACAGCAGCAGGTAGTTGTCGGCGAGGACGAGGATCAGCATCGCCGCGAGGAACAGGTTCAGATAGCCGAAGAAGCGGCGGCGCCGCTCGTCGTGCTCCATGTACCCGACGGAGTACAGGTGGATCAGCGATCCGACGCCCGTGATCAGCAGCACGAACGTCATGGACAGCTGGTCGAGCTGGAAGGCGACGTCCGCCTGGAAGCCCTCGACCGGGATCCAGCTGAACAGGTGCTGGCTCAGGACGCGGTTGTCGGCGTCCTGGCCCAGCATGTCGGTGAACAGCACCAGGCCGAGCACGAAGGAGACGGCCGCGAGCAGGGTGCCGAGCCAGTGGCCGACGGCGTCCAGCCGGCGGCCACCGCACAGCAGGACCGCCGCTCCGAGCAGGGGCGCCGCCACCAGCAGCGCAATGAGGTTCTCCACGATTCTTCCGACCCCTTACAGCTTCATCAGGCTGGCGTCGTCGACCGAGGCCGAGTGGCGGGCACGGAACAGGGACACGATGATCGCGAGCCCGACCACGACCTCGGCGGCGGCGACGACCATCGTGAAGAAGGCGATGATCTGGCCGTCGAGGTTGCCGTGCATCCGGGAGAAGGCGACGAACGCGAGGTTGCAGGCGTTGAGCATGAGCTCGATGCACATGAACACGACGATCGCGTTGCGCCTGATGAGCACGCCGGTGGCGCCGATCGTGAACAACAGGGCCGCGAGGTAGAGGTAGTTGACGGGGTTCACTTCGACGCCTCCTCGGGCCGCTGGAACTTCGCCGGCCCGACCGCCCGTCGCTCCAGCCGCTCCTCGGACCGCTGCTCCAGGGCCTTGAGGTCGTTGAGCGCCTCCCGCGACACGTCACGGATCTGGCCGCGCTCGCGCAGGGTCTTGCTGACGGTGAGGTCGGACGGGGTGCCGTCGGGCAGCAGGCCCGCGATGTCGACCGCGTTGTGCCGGGCGTACACACCCGGTGCCGGCAGGGGCGGCAGTTGCTTGCCCGACCGGACGCGCTCCACGGCGAGCTCCCGCTGTGTCTTGGCGCGCTCGGTGCGCTCGCGGTGGGTGAGCACCATGGCGCCGACGGCGGCCGTGATGAGCAGGGCGCCGGTGATCTCGAACGCGAAGACGTACTTGGTGAAGAGGAGGGCGGCGAGGCCCTCGACGTTCCCGCCGGCGTTCGCCTGGCCGATGCCGTTGAACTCCGTCAGGGACGCGTTGCCGATCCCGGCGACCAGCAGGACGCCGAAGCCGAGCCCGCACAGGGCGGCCAGCCAGCGCTGGCCCTTGATGGTCTCCTTCAGGGAGTCCGCCGCCGTGACGCCGACGAGCATCACCACGAACAGGAACAGCATCATGATCGCGCCGGTGTAGACGATGATCTGGACGACGCCCAGGAAGTAGGCGCCGTTGGCGAGGTAGAACACCGCCAGGATGATCATGGTCCCGGCGAGGCAGAGCGCGCTGTGCACGGCCCGCTTCATCAGGATGGTGCACAGGGCGCCGATCACCGCGACGGTGCCGAGGATCCAGAACTGGACGGCCTCTGCGGTGGAGGTGGAGTAGGCCGCGAGCTGGGTGGTCATCGGCCGGCCACCTTCCCCGACGCCGGTTCCGTCCCACCGAAGGTCGAGTCGGCCTCCTGCACGACCTCGCCCTCGGAGTGGGCGACCTGCTGCTCGGTGCCGGGCGCCGCCTCCGTCACCAGGCCCCGGTAGTAGTCCTGTTCGTCCGTGCCGGGGTAGATGGCGTGGGGCGAGTCGACCATGCCCTCCTCCAGACCGGCGAGCAGCTGCTCCTTGGTGTAGATGAGGTTGGCCCGGCTGGAGTCGGCCAGCTCGAACTCGTTGGTCATCGTGAGCGCGCGGGTGGGGCAGGCCTCGATGCACAGGCCGCACAGGATGCAGCGGGCGTAGTTGATCTGGTAGACGCGGCCGTACCGCTCGCCCGGCGAGTAGCGCTCCTCGTCGGTGTTGTCCGCGCCCTCCACGTAGATCGCGTCGGCGGGGCAGGCCCAGGCGCACAGTTCGCAGCCGACGCACTTCTCCAGGCCGTCCGGATGGCGGTTGAGCTGGTGCCGTCCGTGGAAGCGCGGAGCCGTGGTCTTCTGCTGTTCCGGGTACTGCTCGGTCAGCCGCTTCTTGAACATGGCCTTGAAGGTCACGCCGAAGCCGGCCACGGGGTTCTGGAAACCGGGCTTGGTGTCCTTCGGTTCCTCAGCCTTCGAACGCTCGAGTTCCTCAGCCATCGGACGCCTCCTTTCCATCCGTAGATCCGCCCAGAGATCCGTCACTCTGAGTATCGGGCCCGCCACTGACAATCAGCTCCCGCTCACGGCGCGAGCGGCGGCGCGGGACCGGCGGTAGTTCCTGTCCGGGCAGCGGCGGTACGGGGAATCCGCCCGCCATCGGGTCGAAGGCGGCCGGGGTCTCGGCCGGCTGTTCGGCCTTCTTGGCCTTCTCGCGGAACATGTCGGCGACGAAGGAGAGCAGGAGCAGGGCGAGGACGCCGCCGCCCACGTACAGGGCGATGTCGGCGAAGTCGTAGCCCTCGTTGCGGAAGGCCCGCACGCTCGCGACGAGCATCAGCCACACCAGCGAGACCGGGATGAGGACCTTCCAGCCGAGCTTCATCAGCTGGTCGTAGCGGACGCGCGGGAGGGTGCCGCGGATCCAGATGAACATGAACAGCAGCACCTGGACCTTGACCGTGAACCACAGCAGCGGCCACCAGCCGTGGTTGGCGCCCTCCCAGAAGGTGCTGATGGGCCAGGGGGCGCGCCAGCCGCCGAGGAACAGCGTGGTGGCGACGGCCGAGACGGTCACCATGTTGACGTACTCGGCGAGCATGAACATCGCGAACTTGATCGACGAGTACTCGGTGTTGAAACCGCCGACCAGGTCGCCTTCGGATTCGGGCATGTCGAAGGGGGCGCGGTTGGTCTCGCCGACCATCGTCACGATGTAGATGATGAAGGAGACCGGCAGCAGCACGACGTACCAGCGGTCGGCCTGCTGCTCCACGATCGTCGAGGTCGACATGGACCCCGAGTAGAGGAAGACGGAGGCGAAGGCGGCGCCCATCGCGATCTCGTAGGAGATCATCTGCGCGCAGGAGCGCAGGCCTCCCAGCAGCGGGTACGTCGAGCCTGAGCTCCAGCCCGCCAGCACGATGCCGTAGATGCCGACCGAGGCGACCGCGAGGATGTAGAGCATCGCGATCGGCAGGTCGGTGAGCTGCATCGTGGTGCGCTGGCCGAAGATCGAGATCTCGTTGCCGGCCGGGCCGAAGGGGATCACCGCGATCGCCATGAAGGCCGGGATGGCCGCGATCACCGGCGCGAGGACGTACACCACCTTGTCCGCGCGCTTGACGATCACGTCCTCCTTCAGCATCAGCTTGATGCCGTCGGCGAGCGACTGGAGCATCCCCCAGGGGCCGTGCCGGTTCGGGCCGATGCGCAGCTGCATCCACGCCACGACCTTGCGCTCCATGACGATGGAGACCAGCACGGTCACCATCAGGAAGGCGAAGCAGAAAACCGCCTTGATGACGACCAGCCACCAGGGGTCGGTGCCGAACATCGAGAGGTCTTCAGCGGCGAGGTACGGGCTCATGCCTCCACCTCCTTGGGGGCCTCGCCGGCGAGGGTCGCCGGGCCGATGCGGACGAGGGAGCCGGGCCGCGCCCCGGTGTCGGAGGCGACGCCGCCGCCGGTGGAGTTCAGCGGCAGCCACACCACCCGGTCGGGCATGTCACTGATCTGGAGCGGGAGTTCCACGACCCCCTGGGGGCCGGTCACCGCGAGCAGGTCGCCGTCCTTGACGCCCGCCTCGGCGGCCGTCGCGGACGACAGCCGCGCGCGTGCCGCGTGCCGGGTGCCGGCGAGGGCCTCGTCGCCCTGCTGGAGGACGCCCTGGTCGAGCAGCAGCCGGTGCCCCGCGAGTACGGCCTCTCCGACGGCGGGCCGCGGCAGCGCGGCCGCGGTCTCCAGGGGCTCACCGGCCCGCGGGCCGCCCCAGGCGCCGAGCCGGTCGATCTCGCCGCGCACGGTGCGCAGATCCGGCAGTCCGAGGTGGACGTCCATGGCGTCGGCCAGCATCTGCAGCACGCGCGCGTCGGTGGGCGCGGCGCTGCGGGTCATCTGGTCGGGCTTGAGCGCCGCCTCGAAGAAGCGGATGCGGCCTTCCCAGTTGAGGAAGGTGCCGGCCTTCTCGGCGACCGCGGCGACGGGCAGGACGACGTCGGCCTTGCGGCTGACCTCGCTGGGCCGCAGTTCGAGCGAGACCAGGAAGCCCACCTCGTCCAGGGCGGCACGCGCGCGTGCCGGGTCGGGCAGGTCGGCGATCTCCACGCCCGCCACCAGCAGGGCCTGGAGCTCTCCGGTCGCGGCGGCCTCCACGATCTGGCCGGTGTCGCGGCCGTAGCGGTGCGGGAGACCGGCCACGCCCCAGACGGCGGCGACCTCGTCCCGCGCGCGCGGATCGGTGGCCGGGCGCCCGCCCGGCAGCAGCGACGGCAGAGCGCCCGCCTCGATCGCGCCGCGCTCCCCGGCCCGGCGCGGGATCCACACCAGCCGGGCGCCGGTCGCGGAGGCCGTGCGTGCGGCGGCGGTGAGCCCGCCGGCCACGGCCGCCAGCCGCTCGCCGACGACGATCACCGCGCCCTCGGCGCGCAGCGCCTCGGCGGCGAGCGCGCCGTCGCCCTCCAGGCCGGCGCCGCTCCCGAGCGCGTCCAGCCACTCGGTCTCGGTGCCGGGCGCGGCCGGCAGCAGCGTGCCACCGGCCTTCTCCAGACCGCGGGTGGCGTGCGTGGCGAGCGAAAAGGTCTTCTGTCCGTGCTTGCGCCAGGCCTTGCGCAGCCGCAGGAAGACGCCGGGCGCCTCCTCCTCCGCCTCGAACCCGACGAGCAGGACGGCGGGTGCCTTCTCCAGCGCGGTGTACGTGACGCCCGTGCCGTCGAGGTCCCGGCCCCGCCCGGCGATCTGCGCGGCGAGGAAGTCGGCCTCCTCACCGCTGTGCACCCGCGCGCGGAAGTCGATGTCGTTGGTGTCGAGCGCCACGCGCGCGAACTTGCTGTACGCGTAGGCGTCCTCGACGGTGAGGCGGCCGCCGGTCAGGACACCGGTGCGGCCCCGGGAGGCCAGCAGCCCCTGGGCCGCGATCTGCAGCGCCTCCGGCCAGGAGGCCGGTTCCAGCTCGCCCTCGGCGTTGCGCACCAGCGGCGTGTCGAGCCGGTCGCGCTGCTGCGCGTACCGGAACCCGAACCGCCCCTTGTCGCAGATCCACTCCTCGTTGACCTCGGGGTCGTCGGCGGCGAGCCGCCGCATGACCTTGCCGCGCCGGTGGTCGGTGCGCGTGGCGCAGCCGCCGGAGCAGTGCTCGCACACCGACGGGGAGGACACCAGGTCGAACGGGCGGGAGCGGAATCGGTACGCCGCCGAGGTCAGCGCGCCGACCGGGCAGATCTGGATGGTGTTGCCGGAGAAGTACGACTCGAACGGGTCGCCCTCGCCGGTGCCGACCTGCTGGAGCGCGCCCCGCTCGATCAGCTCGATCATCGGGTCGCCCGCGACCTGGTTGGAGAAGCGGGTGCAGCGGGCGCACAGCACACAGCGCTCGCGGTCGAGCAGCACCTGCGTGGAGATCGGGACGGGCTTCTCGTAGGTCCGCTTGCGGCCCTCGAAGCGGGAGTCGGCGTCGCCGTGCGACATGGCCTGGTTCTGCAGCGGGCACTCGCCGCCCTTGTCGCAGACCGGGCAGTCCAGCGGGTGGTTGATGAGCAGGAGCTCCATCACACCCTTCTGGGCCTTCTCCGCGACCGGCGAGGTGAGGTGGGTCTTCACCACCATCCCGTCGGTGCAGGTGATGGTGCAGGACGCCATGGGCTTGCGCTGGCCCTCGACCTCGACGATGCACTGGCGGCAGGCGCCGGCCGGGTCGAGCAGGGGGTGGTCGCAGAACCGGGGGATCTCGATGCCGAGCTGTTCGGCGGCCCGGATGACCAGGGTGCCCTTGGGCACACTGATCTCCGCGCCGTCGATCGTCAGCGACACGAGGTCCTCCGGCGGGACCGCCGCCGCTCCCCCGCCGGAGGGAGAGCTGGTGGTCACGGTCATGCGTTCACCTCCGTGCGGTCGGCCCAGGCCGTCGACTTGGCCGGGTCGAAGGGGCAGCCCCGGCCCGTGATGTGCTGCTCGTACTCCTCGCGGAAGTACTTGAGCGAGGAGAAGATCGGCGAGGCGGCGCCGTCGCCGAGGGCGCAGAAGGACTTGCCGTTGATGTTGTCGGCGATGTCGTTCAGCTTGTCGAGGTCGGACATCTGTCCCTTGCCGGCCTCGATGTCGCGCAGCAACTGCACGAGCCAGTAGGTCCCTTCGCGGCAGGGCGTGCACTTGCCGCAGGACTCGTGGGCGTAGAACTCGGTCCAGCGGGTGACGGCACGGACCACGCAGGTCGTCTCGTCGAAGCACTGGAGGGCTTTGGTGCCGAGCATGGAACCCGCGGCGCCCACTCCTTCGTAATCAAGAGGGACGTCGAGGTGCTCGTCGGTGAACATCGGGGTCGAGGAGCCGCCCGGCGTCCAGAACTTGAGGCGGTGCCCGGGGCGCATCCCGCCGCTCATGTCGAGGAGCTGGCGGAGCGTGATCCCGAGCGGCGCCTCGTACTGGCCGGGGCTGGCGACATGGCCGGACAGGGAGTAGAGCGTGAAGCCGGGCGACTTCTCACTCCCCATCGACCGGAACCATTCCTTGCCCCGCTGCAGGATCGCGGGAACCGACGCGATCGATTCGACGTTGTTCACCACAGTCGGGCATGCATAGAGGCCCGCGACGGCAGGGAAGGGGGGACGGAGCCGCGGCTGGCCCCGGCGGCCTTCGAGCGAGTCGAGCAGTGCGGTCTCCTCACCGCAGATGTACGCGCCCGCGCCCGCGTGCACGGTGATGTCGAGGTCGAGTCCGCTGTCCAGGATGTTCTCGCCGAGGAAGCCGGCCTCGTACGCCTCGCGCACGGCGGAGTGCAGCCGCCGCAGCACGGGGACGACTTCACCACGCAGATAGATGAAGGCGTGCGACGACCTGATGGCGTAACACGCGATGATCATGCCCTCGATGAGGCTGTGCGGGTTCGCGAAGAGGAGCGGGATGTCCTTGCACGTCCCGGGCTCCGACTCGTCGGCGTTGACAACAAGATAGTGCGGCTTTCCGTCCCCCTGGGGAATGAACTGCCACTTCATCCCGGTGGGGAACCCCGCGCCGCCGCGCCCGCGCAGACCGGAGTCCTTGACGTACGCGATCAGGTCGTCCGGGGACATGGCGAGCGCCTTGCGCAGCCCTTCGTAGCCGTCGTGCCGCCGGTACACGTCCAGCGTCCAGGACCTGTCCTCGTCCCAGAAGGCCGACAGCACCGGTGCGAGCAGCTTCTCGGGGCTCGTGTCTTTCAGCTCGGGTGCCAAGGTCATCACTCCCCCTCCTCGGCGGTGGGCCCGGCCGGGTGGGCCGGGTCGGAGGCCGACGTGTCCTGCGGCGCGTCGTGCGAGCTCAAGTGCTCCGACGGTGACGGCTCGTGCGGTGCCCCGGTGCGGGCCGCCTCGCCGCGCGGGTGCACCACGCGCGCGGGCGAGGCCTCGCCCTTGGCGAGCTTCAGACCGACCAGGGAGGCGGGTCCCGCGCTCCCCCCGGATTCCACGGCGCCCTCCCGCTCGTCGGGGAAGCCGGCCAGGACCCGGGCGGTCTCCTTGAAGGTGCACATGCGCGCCCCGCGGGTGGGGGTGACCGGCCGTCCCGCGCGCAGGTCGTCGACGAGACGCTTGGCGCTGGCCGGGGTCTGGTTGTCGAAGAACTCCCAGTTGACCATCACGACCGGCGCGAAGTCGCAGGCCGCGTTGCACTCGATGTGCTCCAGGGTGACCTTGCCGTCGCCGGTGGTCTCGCCGTTGCCGACGCCGAGGTGCTCCTGGAGCTCCTCGAAGATCGCGTCCCCGCCCATCACGGCGCACAGGGTGTTGGTGCACACCCCCACCTGGTAGTCGCCGCTCGGCCGGCGGCGGTACATGGTGTAGAAGGTGGCGACCGCGGTGACCTCGGCCGTGGTCAGGCCGAGCACGTCCGCGCAGAACTGCATGCCGGTGCGCGTGACATGGCCTTCCTCCGCCTGCACGAGGTGCAGCAGGGGCAGGAGGGCGGACCGGGAGTCGGGGTAGCGGGCGATGATCTCGCGCGCGTCCGTCTCCAGACGGGCCCGGACGTCGTCCGGGTAGGCGGGTGCGGGCAGTTCGGGCATGCCCAGGCTGACGCCCCGCTCGGAAGACGATGTGGTCACCGGTCGACGCCTCCCATCACGGGGTCGATGGACGCCACCGCGACGATGACGTCGGCGACCTGGCCGCCCTCGCACATCGCCGCCATGGCCTGCAGGTTGGTGAAGGACGGGTCGCGGAAGTGGACCCGGTAGGGGCGGGTGCCGCCGTCGGACACGACGTGCACCCCGAGTTCGCCCTTGGGCGACTCGACCGCCGCGTAGGCCTGCCCCGGCGGGACGCGGAAGCCCTCGGTGACCAGCTTGAAGTGGTGGATCAGGGCCTCCATGGAGGTGCCCATGATCTTCTTGATGTGGTCGAGGGAGTTGCCGAGGCCGTCGGGGCCCAGGGCGAGCTGGGCCGGCCAGGCGATCTTCTTGTCGGCGACCATGACCGGGCCGGGCTGGAGCCGGTCCAGGCACTGCTCGACGATCCTGAGGGACTGGCGCATCTCCTCCAGCCGGATGAGGAAGCGGCCGTAGGAGTCACAGGTGTCGGCGGTCGGGATCTCGAAGTCGTACGTCTCGTAGCCGCAGTACGGCTGCGCCTTGCGCAGGTCGTGCGGCAGGCCGGTGGAGCGCAGGATCGGGCCCGTCGCACCGAGGGCCATGCAGCCGGCCAGGTCGAGGTAGCCGACGTCCTGCATACGGGCCTTGAAGATGGGGTTCCCGGTGGCGAGCTTGTCGTACTCCGGGAGGTTCTTCTTCATCTTCTTCACGAACTCGCGGATCTGGTCCACCGCGCCGGGCGGCAGGTCCTGGGCGAGTCCGCCGGGGCGGATGTACGCGTGGTTCATCCGCAGGCCGGTGATCAGCTCGTAGATATCGAGAATGAGTTCACGATCACGAAAGCCGTAGATCATGATCGTGGTCGCGCCGAGTTCCATGCCGCCGGTGGCGATGCACACCAGGTGCGAGGAGAGCCGGTTCAGCTCCATCAGGAGCACGCGGATGATCGAGGCACGGTCGGGGATCTGGTCCTCGATGCCGAGGAGCTTCTCGACGCCGAGGCAGTACGCCGTCTCGTTGAAGAACGGCGTCAGGTAGTCCATGCGCGTCACGAACGTGGTGCCCTGCGTCCACGTCCGGTACTCGAGGTTCTTCTCGATGCCGGTGTGCAGGTAACCGATTCCGCAGCGGGCCTCGGTGACGGTCTCGCCGTCGATCTCCAGGATCAGCCGGAGCACACCGTGGGTGGACGGGTGCTGCGGACCCATGTTGACGACGATGCGCTCGTCGTCGGCGCGGGCCGCGGTCTGGACGACCTCGTCCCAGTCGCCGCCGGTGACCGTGTAGACGGTGCCCTCGGTGGTCTCGCGAGGAGAAGCGTGCGAGGTGCTCATGAGTACGACCTCCGCTGGTCCGGAGCCGGGATCTGGGCGCCCTTGTACTCGACGGGGATGCCGCCGAGGGGGTAGTCCTTGCGCTGCGGAAAGCCCTGCCAGTCGTCCGGCATCATGATCCGCGTCAGGGCGGGGTGGCCGTCGAAGACGATTCCGAAGAAGTCGTACGTCTCGCGCTCGTGCCAGTCGTTCGTCGGGTACACCGAGAACAGCGACGGGATGTGCCGGTCGCTGTCGGGGCAGCTGACCTCGAGCCGGATCACCCGGTTGTGGGTGATCGAACGCAGGTGGTAGACGGCGTGCAGCTCGCGGCCCTTGTCGTTCGGGTAGTGCACGCCGCTGACGCCGGTGCACAGCTCGAAGCGCAGGGCCGGGTCGTCGCGCAGGGTGCGGGCGACGAGGACGAGGTGCTCGCGCTCGATGTGGAAGGTCAGCTCGTCGCGGTCGACGACCGTCTTCTCGATGGCGTTGTCGGGGAGCAGGCCCTGCTCCTCCAGGGCGCCCTCCAGCTCGTCGGCGACCTCGTCGAACCACCCGCCGTAGGGGCGGGTCGCCGGTCCCGGGAGCCGGACCGAGCGGACCAGGCCGCCGTAGCCGGAGGTGTCGCCGCCGTTGTTCGCGCCGAACATGCCGCGCTGGACGCGGATCTCCTCGCCGCCCTGGCCGCGCTGGCCCGGGAGGTTCTCCGCGGAGAGGTCCTTCTCGGGGTTGACCCCGTTGCCGTTCGCGTCGCTCACCGCAGCAGCCCCTTCATTTCGATGGTGGGCAGCGCCTTGAGCGCCGCTTCCTCCGCCTCGCGGGCCGCGTCCTCGGCGTTCACGCCGAGCTTGGAGCTCTGGATCTTCTGGTGGAGCTTGAGGATCGCGTCCATGAGCATCTCCGGCCGGGGCGGGCAGCCGGGGAGGTAGATGTCGACCGGCACGATGTGGTCGACGCCCTGGACGATGGCGTAGTTGTTGAACATGCCGCCCGAGGAGGCGCAGACCCCCATGGAGATCACCCACTTGGGGTTCGGCATCTGGTCGTAGACCTGCCGGAGCACCGGCGCCATCTTCTGGCTCACCCGGCCCGCGACGATCATCAGGTCCGCCTGGCGCGGCGAACCGCGGAAGACCTCCATGCCGAAGCGCGCCAGGTCGTAACGGCCGGCGCCGGTGGTCATCATCTCGATGGCACAGCAGGCGAGGCCGAACGTGGCCGGGAAGACGGACGACTTGCGCACCCAGCCCGCGGCCTGCTCGACGGTGGTCAGCAGGAAGCCGCTCGGCAGCTTTTCTTCGAGTCCCATGACGTGTGGCCCCTCAGTCCCATTCCAGGCCGCCGCGCCGCCATACGTACGCGTACGCGACGAAGACGGTGAGCACGAAGAGCAGCATCTCCACGAGCCCGAAGATCCCCAGGGCGTCGAAGGTGACGGCCCAGGGGTAGAGGAAGACGATCTCGATATCGAAAATGATGAAGAGCATCGCCGTCAGGTAGTACTTGATGGGGAAGCGCCCGCCGCCGGCCGGCGTGGGGGTCGGCTCGATACCGCACTCGTAGGCCTCGAGCTTGGCGCGGTTGTACCGCTTGGGCCCGATCAACGTGGCCATCACCACGGAGAAGATCGCAAAGCCTGCCCCGAGGGCTCCCAGTACGAGGATGGGCGCATAAGCGTTCACCGCTCCTCGCTCCTCTCAGTCGGCACTGACTGCTGGCGGTTTGCATCGGGCTCACGTCCACCCCACCTGTCCCTCGAACCCCGCCCGCCCCGGCGAAGATCGGGAACATGTGAAGCAGGTCACAAGCCCAACCGCGTGCATCTTATGCCCGACGCTCTGTGATCTGCGACACGGGGTATTGCACAAGCTTTGTGATCTCCACCACCTGACGATCGATCATGAAGTCGGATGAGCGGTGATCTTCACACGCGAAGCGTCCGAGTGATCACGAGAGGTGACATTTTGGCTCGTCAGCGCAGGCCGGAGGGGTCGTCTCAATATCAAGAGGGTTCTCTTGCATGCAAATTCGCGATGGACTTGATCCCTTGATAGAGGCGCGTTCACACGTCAGGGGGCACCCGGGGCGAGGTGTGGACGTGTGCGCGCGTTCACGATCTTCGCGAGGCCGTGACACGGTCGTGATCTCCACACCCGGACGCGACCGGCAGGACGGCCGTTGCGTGACCTCCGTCACACGGATGAGAGGTCCGTGAGAACGGGGCTTGGCCAATCGACCCAACCGATGGTAGGCGCGGGGCAATTCGGGCGTATTGATCAAACACCGTGACCACAGGCTGGTCACGGGGCGCCCGCAATGTCCGTTACGGCGTCAATAAAGGGTCTCGTTCGGGGGTTTTGAGGGCCCGATTGAGTAACTGTGGCGCAGCACACGTTTCTTGAAGATATGAAGGAGCCCCTGGTACCGGTTATTCCCATGTCCCACACCGCTCACATACGCAGCCACCGGAAACCCCGCCGCAGCGCGACCTCTTCGATCGCCCTGCGCGCCGGCGTTGCCGGTGGCGTTCTCAGCATGGCAGCGGCGGGCGCGTCGGCCTCGGCGAGCGCCGCCGAGCCGGTGACGCAGACCATCGAACTGCCCACCCTGACGGCCGATATGTCCGCTCAGGTCGCCCAGTCCGCCGCCGCCACCCAGCAGGCCGCGGCGAACTACGAGCTGCGCGCCGAGCGTGACGCCGCGGCCGCCGAGGCCGCCGCGGAGGCCAAGAAGGACCTCGCCGAGGCGAAGAAGAAGGCGGAGGCCAAGAAGAAGGCCGCCGAGGCCGCCCGCAAGGCCGCCGCCGAGCGCGCCAACCGCAGCACCGAGCGCGCCACCCTGTCCGCATCCGCGTCCGCGTCCGCCTCCACTTCCGTGTCCGCGCCCTCCAGCGGCAGCGTCGCGACGGTCATCGCGTTCCTCAAGGCCCAGGTGGGCGACGCCTACGTCATGGGCGCCACCGGTCCCAACGCCTGGGACTGCTCCTCCCTCGTGCAGGCCGCGTACAAGCAGGTTGGTGTGGACCTGCCGCGCGTCTCGCAGGACCAGTCGATGTCCGGCACGGACGTCCCGCTCTCCAGCATCCAGGTCGGCGACATCCTGTACTGGGGCGGCAAGGGCTCCGCGTACCACGTGGGTGTCTACATCGGGAACGGCCAGTACCTGGACGCGGCCAACCCGTCCAAGGGCGTCGTCATCCAGGACCTGTCGGGCTACCCGGCGTCGGGCGCGGTGCGCGTCCTCTGACGTCGCGCGCCGTCCGAATCCTCCGCACATACGGGCTCGAGGGTCGTTGCCACTTCAAGGCGACGGCCCTCCCGGCCTGTCCGGGGCATCAGGCTCCGACCACCCTCACCCCGCCTCTCGCGGCGCTCCAGGGGCCTTCAGGGCCCTTCTGAAGGCCACTCGGCAACACGGTCCGCCCATGCGCTTCCGTCACTCCGGCACCATGTGCCCGAATTGTCCCACCCTGGCCTGATGTTGGCGACGAGCCGTACGACTGCGTCGGCACCTCGGCTCCCCTGACGGGCCGGAAGTTCCGTACGCCCCGGAATGAACCGGCCCGATGGCCGCGTGCGGCCGGACTGCTCGCTCCAAGAGACCGGCACCACGACCCGGCGACCCGCTCACGCCGTCGGCACCACGACCCCGCGACCCGCTCACCCCACCGACACCACGACCCCGCGCCCCGCTCACCCCACCGACACCACGACCCCGCGACCCGCTCACCCCACCGACACCACGCCCCGGCGGGCCGCTCACGCCACCGGCACCACGACCCCGCGGGCCGTTCAGGCCTTCGGCGCCACCCTGCTGAGCCCGTTGATGATGCGGTCCATCGCGTCGCCGCCCGTGGGGTCGGTGAGGTTCGCGAGGAGCTTCAGCGTGAACTTCATCAGCATCGGGTGCGTCAGACCGCGCTGGGCCGCGATCTGCATGACCTTCGGGTTGCCGATGAGCTTCACGAAGGCGCGGCCCAGCGTGTAGTAGCCGCCGTAGGTGTCCTTCAGGACGCGCGGGTAGCGCTGGAGGGCCAGTTCGCGGCTCGCGGGCGTCGGCCGGGCGTGGGCCTGGACGATGACGTCGGCGGCGATCTGGCCGGACTCCATGGCGTAGGCGATGCCCTCGCCGTTGAAGGGGTTGACCAGGCCGCCGGCGTCACCGACGAGCAGCAGGCCCTTGGTGTAGTGGGGCTGGCGGTTGAAGGCCATGGGGAGGGCTGCGCCGCGGATCGGGCCGGTCATGTTGTCGGGGGTGTAGCCCCAGTCCTCCGGCATCGACGCGCACCAGGCCTTCAGGACCTCGCGCCAGTCGAGCTCCTTGAAGGAGTCGGAGGTGTTGAGCACGCCCAGGCCGACGTTCGACGTGCCGTCGCCCATGCCGAAGATCCAGCCGTAGCCGGGCAGGAGACGGTCCTCGGCGCCGCGGCGGTCCCACAGCTCCAGCCAGGACTCCAGGTAGTCGTCCTCGTGGCGCGGGCTGGTGAAGTACGTGCGCACCGCCACGCCCATCGGCCGGTCCTCGCGGCGGTGCAGCCCCATCGCGAGGGACAGCCGGGTGGAGTTGCCGTCGGCGGCGACGACGAGCGGCGCGTGGAAGGTGACCTCGCGCTTCTCCTCGCCGAGCTTGGCGTGCACCCCCGTGATGCGGCCGGTGCGGTCGTCGACGATCGGCGCGCCCACGTTGCACCGCTCGAAGAGCCGGGCTCCGGCCTTCTGGGCCTGCCGGGCGAGCTGCTCGTCGAAGTCGTCGCGCTTGCGGACGAGGCCGTAGTCGGGGAAGGAGGCGAGATCCGGCCAGTCGAGCTGGAGTCGCACCCCGCCGCCGATGATGCGCAGGCCCTTGTTGCGCAGCCAGCCGGCTTCCTCCGAGATGTCGATGCCCATGGCCACGAGCTGCTTGACGGCACGCGGGGTGAGGCCGTCGCCGCAGACCTTCTCGCGCGGGAAGGCGGTCTTCTCCAGCAGGAGGACGTCGAGCCCCGCCTTGGCGAGGTGGTAGGCGGTGGTGGAGCCCGCAGGGCCCGCGCCCACGACGATCACATCGGCGGTGTTCTCCGAGAGGGGCTCGGTCACGACACTCACGGCGGGATCTCCCCAAGGTTCGGAATTGACGTGCCGACCGGCACGGGACACGGGCAGTCTATGCAGCGGCATTCATCACCCGGCTGAAGGGCTGCCCCGTGAACCGAGTTCTCCCCGCCGTGCGGCTGCGAGTCCCCACCCACGAGGACGCGTTCGTCTGGCACCGGATCTTCGGCGACCCGGACGTCATGGAGTTCCAGGGCGGCAGGGCCGCGGAACTCTCGGTCTACGAGGAGCTCACCGCTCGCCAGCGCTGGCACGACGCCGAGCTCGGCTTCTGCCTGTGGACCGTGCTCGACGAGTCGGGGCAGGTCATCGGCTTCACCGGCGCCCAGCCCTGGGAGCGGGACTGGGGCCCGGCCGGCGAGATCGAGATCGGCTGGCGGCTGGGCCGGGAGCACTGGGGCAGGGGTTATGTGACGGCGGCCGCCCGGCAGACGCTGGACCGGGTGCGGGCGGCCGGCGTGCCGGGTGTGGTCGCGATGGTCGACGCCCGCAACAGCCGGTCCATCGCCGTGACGCAGCGACTCGGGATGCGCCTCGCCGAGACGTTCACGACGCCTTCCTCGCGTCGGGCGGGGCACTGCTACCGGCTCGACCTGGCGGCTGTTGACGCAGAGTAGTCGACTGTCACAGCAGGACACCCGTCGCTTCCGGTGGGTTCGGGGCGGGAGTTACCCTTCCAGTACCGCTGGGGGTGACATCTGTGCACATATCCCGCAACACACCCGATGTGCGCGTACCGCGTCTGGTCGGCCTGATGGCCGTGGACGCGCGGGAGAGGGCCCGGGCGCAGGGTCTCCTCCTCACCACGCCGGACCGGCCCGAAGCCCCGCTCGTCGTCGACTACGTCGTCCGCCAGTACCCGCAGCCCGGTGCCGAGGTGCCGCGGGACTCGATGGTCTACGTGTGGTTCGACTTCGGACCCGGGGAGGGCGGCGGGGGCGTGCACGAACCCCGGGTCCCGCGTCCGCCCCGGGGCGGTCTCCAGCGCGAGCTGGACGAGCCGGGCGGCCCCCACATGGTCCTCAGCTCGCCCTAGGACCGACGGGCCCCGGCCTCACTCGGCCTTGAAGCCCCGGTGCAGGGCGACGATCCCGCCGCTCAGGTTGCGCCAGGCCACCCGCGACCAGCCGGCCTTGCCCAGCCGCTCGGCCAGCGCGGGCTGGTCGGGCCAGGCGCGGATGGACTCGGCGAGGTAGACGTAGGCGTCGGGGCTGGAGGACACGGCCCGGGCGACCGGCGGCAGGGCGCGCATCAGGTACTCGGTGTAGACGGTGCGGAACGGCGCCCAGGTCGGGTGCGAGAACTCGCAGATCACGATCCGCCCGCCGGGCCGGGTCACCCGGAGCATCTCGCGCAGGCCGGCGTCCGTGTCCTGCACGTTGCGCAGCCCGAAGGAGATGGTGACGGCGTCGAAGGTGTCGTCCTTGAAGGGGAGCCTCGTCGCGTCGCCGGCGGTGTACGGCAGCCAGGGCTGCCGCCGCTTGCCGACCTGGAGCATGCCCTGGGAGAAGTCGCACGGGACGACGTAGGCGCCGGTGCGGGCGAAGGGCAGCGAGGAGGTGCCGGTGCCCGCCGCGAGGTCGAGGATCTTCTGCGCGGGACGCGCGTCGACCGCCTTGGCGACCTCCTTGCGCCATCGCCGGTCCTGGCCGAGGGACAGCACGTCGTTGGTCAGGTCGTACCGTTCCGCCACGTCGTCGAACATCGAGGCGACTTCGTGCGGCTGCTTGTCCAGGGATGCGCGGGTCACGGGCCCATTCTTGCAGCACGCCCTCCGGGCAGGAGCCGCGGCTGCTTCCGTGCCGCCACGTCCTCCGCCCAGCCGCACAGCAGCACGAACACTCGCGCCGGGCGGCCTGGAGGCGAACGTCCTCGGCTTGAGGCACGTCGGCCGGAGCCGATGGGACACCGCCGGGCCGGCGTTGCCGCGTTTGCGGCTGCGGCCGCGAGAGGCGCGCTTTTCGATGGCGGGCTCGGAATGCATTTCCCGGACAGTAGGGTTCCTTTATGTGCCCCAAACTCGGGTTTTCATGTGAGAGACCCATGAGAAACGGCCCGGGCTGTCTTTTCTCTGAGTGCTTGCGGGAACGCCTGCGGAACGCGTCACGAGCACCGGCCATCGTGAGACGTTCGCGGCCGGGAAACGTATCGGTCTTTGACCCGTGACATCTCACGAGATCGGAAGCGCACGTCATGAGGAACTTGCGGAGGCCGGCAGCCGGGCTCGGATGTCTGATCACCCTGGCCGCCGCCACGGGCTGTTCGGGCCAGGACGGCCCGGCCCGCGCGGCACCCTCCGTGACGGCGGCGCCCGGCACCTCGACCCCTGCCGGGAGCGGCACCTCGACCCCTGCCGGGAGCCGCACCTCGCCCCCTGCCGGGAGCAGCACCTCGTACGCCCCGTACGTCAGTGCCGGGGAAGCCGCCGCCACCGACTCGGCCGGTTCCCCCACGACGTACAACCTGGCGTTCGTCATAGCCGAGGGTGAGGCCTGCGTCCCCCGGTGGGACGGCACACAAGCCATCGGCGACGCGGGAGTCGCATCCCGTGTCGCGAAACTCAAGGAGGGCGGCGGCCGGGTCCGGGTCTCCTTCGGCGGCGCCTCCGGCAAGGAACTCGCGGCGAACTGCGACAGCGCGCCGGAACTGGCCGCGGCCTACGGCAAGGCGCTCGACGCGGCCGGTACGACCCTGGCCGACTTCGACATCGAGGGCGACGACCTGGGCGACTCCGCGTCCACCGCCCTGCGTTCGAAGGCGATCGCGCAGCTGCAGAAGGAACGGCCCGGCCTGAAGGTCTCGTTCACCCTGCCGGTGATGCCCTCGGGGCTCAGCAAGGACAGTCTGGCGCTCCTCGCCTCCGCCAACGACCACGCTGTGCAGGTCTCCACCGTCAACCTCATGACGATGAACTACGGCTCGTCGTACGACGGTGACATGGGCGGCTACGCCCTCACGGCCGCCGAGGCCGCGCACGCCCAGTTGCGGAAGACCTTCAAGACCTCGGACGCGACCGCCTGGCGGGGCATGGCGCTCACCCCGATGATCGGCGTCAACGACGTCGAGGGCGAGACGTTCACGCTCGCGGACGCCGCCGAGGTCCGCACGTTCGCCGAGGAGAAGGGCATCGCCTGGGTGTCGATGTGGTCGACGGCCCGGGACCGGCAGTGCGCGGACGGCACCGAGTCGACGAAGGCGGCGACCGACTGCAGCGGGGTGGCCCAGAAGCCGGGGGCGTTCGGGAAGGCGTTCGCGGGCTGACCCGGCCCCGGGGTCAGCGGGCCCGGTACACCAGGCGGCCGGCCAGCACGGTCGCCACGCAGGTCACTGCGCCGCGCTCGCGCAGGGCCGTCTCGTCGGGTGCGTCGAACACCGCCAGGTCGGCCCGGCCGCCGACGGACAGCGGGGCGTGGACCGTGCCGCGCAGGTCGTACCCCTCCGCGAACGGGTCGAGGTCGGGCCGCTCACCGAGGAGTGTGCCGGGTGCCCCCGTCGTGCCCACGACGGTCAGCCCGGACCGGGCGACGGCCGTGGCCACCATCGGATCGCGGAAACGGGCGCCGGGCGCGGCGACGGCCGTCGTGCCGTACCGCAGCATCCGCTGCACTCCGCGCCGTACGCTGCCCGACCAGCGGGTCTCGGTGAGGTCGCCCAGGGCGGCCAACTTCTGGCCCCACAGGGGTTCTTCGCCCAGTTCGTCGGCTTCGCGCGGGTCGGGGTGGTAGCAGTGGCGCAGCAGCCACAGCGGGTGCCACTGGCGCAGACCGGGGGTGAGCACGCCCGGCCAGCGCCGAACCCGCGCGCCCGGTGCCTTTTCGGTGAGCTCCTCGTACGGCCCGACAGCCGTGATCCGGTCGCCGTCCACCAGGACGGCCCCGTCCACGACGGTTGTGTACGCGCCGGCTGTGTCCGCGCCGGTTGCGGCCACGCCGGATGCGTCCATGCCCGGTGCGGCCATGCCCGGTGCGGCCATACCCGGTGCGGCCATACCCGGTGCGTCCACGCCCGGTGCCGCGCCCGCCGGGAGGACCAGCGGGGCGGCGTGGATCGTCAGCACGGTGGCGTCAGTTGGGGGCCAGCAGCTTCAGCTCGGGGTGAGCCGTGCCGCCCGCGATGGCCGTGGAGGAGATGTGCGAGACCACACGGTCGTCGACCGGGTCGTTCGCCGGGTCGTCGTGGACGACGAGGTGCTCGTAGGTCGTGGCGCGCTGGGCGGGCACCCGGCCCGCCTTCCGGATCAGATCAATGATCTCCATCCGGTTGGACCGGTGCTTGGCACCGGCCGACGACACCACGTTCTCCTCCAGCATGATCGAGCCGAGGTCGTCGGCGCCGTAGTGCAGGGAGAGCTGGCCGACCTCCTTGCCCGTGGTCAGCCAGGAGCCCTGGATGTGGGCGATGTTGTCCATGAACAGCCGCGCGATGGCGATCATCCGCAGGTACTCGAAGAGCGTCGCCTGCGTGCGGCCCTTCAGGTGGTTGTTCTCCGGCTGGTAGGTGTACGGGATGAAGGCGCGGAAGCCGCCCGTGCGGTCCTGGACGTCCCGGATCATCCGCAGGTGCTCGATGCGCTCGGCGTTGGTCTCACCGGTGCCCATGAGCATGGTGGAGGTGGACTCCACGCCCAGGTTGTGGGCGATCTCCATGATCTCCAGCCAGCGCTCGCCGGACTCCTTCAGCGGGGCGATGGCCTTGCGGGGCCGCTCGGGCAGCAGCTCGGCACCGGCACCGGCGAAGGAGTCGAGGCCGGCGGCGTGGATGCGCTGGATGGCCTCCTCCACGCTCACCTCGGAGATCCGGGCCATGTGCTCGACCTCGGACGCGCCCAGCGAGTGGATCACCAGCTGCGGGAACGCGTCCTTGATCGCCTTGAAGTGCTTCTCGTAGTACTCGACGCCGTAGTCCGGGTGGTGTCCGCCCTGGAACATGATCTGCGTGCCGCCCAGCTCGACGGTCTCCGCGCACCTGCGCAGGATGTCGTCCAGGTCCCGCGTCCAGCCCTTGGCGGTGTCCTTCGGGGCGGCGTAGAACGCGCAGAAACGGCATGCCGTGACGCAGACGTTCGTGTAGTTGATGTTGCGCTCGATGATGTACGTCGCGATGTGCTCGGTCCCGGCGTACCGGCGGCGGCGTACGGCGTCGGCGGCGGCGCCCAGGGCGTGCAGCGGGGCGTCCCGGTACAGCACGAGCGCCTCGTCCGGGGTGATCCGCCCACCGGCGGCTGCACGGTCGAGGATGGGCTGAAGGTCGGCCTTCTCGGTCACCGGGCGTCCCTTTCGTAAGGGTTGTGGACGGACCAGCCCAGCGTACGCCAGGGCCTCGATGGGCTGGACGTCAGGCCGTGCGGGCGGGGTGGCCGTAGGGGGCGGGCGGGGTGCTCGGTGCCGAGAGGCGCTGCGGCCGGCGACGCCGGGCGAGCCACAGCACGAGCGCGGCGTAGAGCAGTTCCGTGGCGATGCCGGTGAGAGCCAGCGGCCAGGGCGCGTCGGCGGCGGTCTCGTCCGACGACAGTCCGCCGACGACCGCGGCGGAGAGGCCGAAGGCCAGCAGGTTGTTCAGCACGTGCAGGGCGATGGCCGCTTCGAGTCCGCCGGTGCGGATCGTGAGCAGGCCCGCCACCAAGCCGTTCACCAGCAGCCCGAGGAAGCCCCACCGGGTGCCCCAGCCGTGGGCCGCGGCGAACAGCACGGCCTGCGGGATCACGGCGAGCCACGGGGAACGCACGAACGCCCCGACCGCCTGGAGCAGCCAGCCGCGGAAGACGTACTCCTCGGCCGAGGCCTGCAGCGGGACGAGGACGGCCAGCACGGCCAGGGCCACGAGGAAGGAGCGCCAGCCCACCCAGATGTCGGACTCGTCCGAGCCGCCCGGCAGGAAGAAGGCGATCACCGTGAGCAGGAGGATGGGCGGCAGCCCGGCCAGCAGGCACCACCCCAGCCAGCCGATCCGCAGCCGTCCGGTGACCGACGTGACGGTCCCGGCGGCCCGTCTCGCCGGCCACAGCGTGGCCAGCAGCACCAGGGGCAGGGCTATCGCGATGGACACGAGCTCCATCGCGGTGTTCCCGAGCGGCCCTAAGTCGGCACCGCCGTCGGGCAGTTCGGGGGCACCGAGCGCCGTGCCGAGCCCGTAGGACACGGCCAGCAGCACAAGCAGGATCACGAAGTAGGCGAAGGCCAACAGCACCGTGCCGACCAACGGCCGCCACCAGCGGTGACGGCCTGTGGCGCGGTCCAGGCGGTGGTAGGGATGACCGGCTGGGTCGGGGGTCGGGGCGGCGGGGTACGGCGTGGGGCCGGTGGGGTACGGCGTGGGGCCGGCGGGGTACGGCGTGGGGCCGGCGGGGTACGGCGTGGGGCCGGCGGGGTACGGCGTGGGGCCGGCGGGGTACGGGGTCGGGCCGGTGGGGTGCGGGGGTGTGTTTGTCATGATCAGCATCATGACAGTGCCGATTGCGCGGATCACATGCGTTCGGCGCGCCTCACGCACTCACATACACCTCACCCAGGAGGCACCCCGATGACCGATGCCACCCGCCCCGCGGAGCGCCCGGAATTCGGCCCGGCCCAGTACATAGCCCCCTACCTGCTGCTCGTCCTGGCCCACGCCGGCGTGCGGAAGGCCATCGCCGACGAGCGGCCCCTGCTCTTATGGCTGTTCACGGCCGTCGCCCTGCTCGGCACGGTGAGTGCCGTCGTGCGGCTGCGGCGGATGTGGGGCGCGCATCGGCGGCGCGCCCTGCCCGGGTGGACGCGGTTGCTCGGCGTTCTTCTCGCCGCGTACGGGCTGTACGTCGCCTACCGCGTCCTCGGCGGCATCGCGGGCTGATCGCCGGCTGATCCCCACGCGCGCCGTACGGCGTCGTCAGGCCGTGTACGCGCCCACGAGCAGGCCCAGGAACGCCCCCGCGATCAGGAACGGGCCGAAGGGGATGGCCGTCTTGCGGGTGGCTCGGCGGGTGATCACCAGGGCGGCGCCGTACAGCGCGCCCAGGAGGAAACCCGCGAACGTGCCGAGCATGACCGTCGGCCAGCCGTACCAGCCGAGGGCCGCGCCGGTGCCGAGGGCGAGTTTGACGTCGCCGAAGCCCATGCCGGCGGGGTTGATGAGGAACAGGACGAAGTAGCCGCCGCCCAGGGCAAGGGAGCCGAGCAGGGCGGTCGTCCAGCTGCCCGCGTGTTCGGGAACGAGGGCGGTGAGGCCGAGCAGGGCCAGGGCGGCCGCGGCGAAGGGGAGGGTGAGCGGGTCGGGCAGGCGCCGTACCCGGAAGTCGACGACCGTGAGCAGCACGCCGACCGGGGCGAGCAGCAGCCAGACCCCGAGTTCGGGGCGGGTGCCGGTCGCGGCGGCGAGGACCGCGCAGACCAGGGCGGTGCCGGCCGCGAGGGGCGTCGTACGCGGTCCGTATCCGGACTCCGCACACTCCGGGCATGCCGCCCGCCCCAGCCAGCCCCTGACGGGGTGCCCGCCGGGGCACTCCTTCCGCCAGGCCTCCCCCGACGGCGTCGAGAACCGGTAGGCCGCGCGCGGCAGCAACGCTCCCGCCGCCGCACCCCACAGCACGGCGACGAGGACCAGCAGCCCGGTGCTCATCCCACCGCGGCGATCGCGTCACGCCACGTCGGCAGCAGCTCGTCGAGCAGTGCCTCGGTGCGCGGCGGCAGCCCGCGGGCCCCGCTGCGGCCGATGAGGTCGGTGGCGAGTCCGGTCAGCCGTTCCGTGTCACCGGTGGCGTGGGTGGCGCGCAGCAGCTCGTGCCACAGGCGCTCGTCGGCCGGAGCGGTGCGCAGGGCCGCGTTGAGCGCCTCGATGGCCTTCTCCGCGCGGTCCTTCTCCATGTGGAACTCGCACAGCGCGAGCCCCGTGTCCGCGACGAGCAGCGGCAACTGGGCGTCCACGATCTCGTGGGAGAGCCACTGGTAACGGCCCTCCGGCCGGTCAGCGAGCAGCGGCCCGCGCACCAGCACCAGCGCGTCGGTGAGCAGCCGCCCGCGCACGGCCCGGCTGCCGACACCCCGGCCCTGCGTGGCCTCGTGGTACAGGGACCGCAGCACGTCCAGGTCGGAGACGACCGTCTTGGCGAGTGTGAGCCGGCCGGAGCCGTCGGTGGCGAGGCGGGGCGTGCCGTCGGGGTCGGTGCCGAGCCAGTCGCGCAGCCGGTCGAGCAGCGCGCTGCGCACGTCGTCGGTGACGCCGCGCGGCCACAACGCCGAGGACAGCACGCGCGGGTGAACGCCCTCGCGGTGCAGGAGCAGCAGGGCGAGCGCCTCGTGCAGCAGCGCACTGCGCTCCCCGTCCGGGGTGTCCAGCCCGATGATCTCGTACGGCCCGACGAGCCGTGCGTACACGGCCGGACGCCCCTGCTCGCTGATGTCGACGAGGAACGGCGGGGTGGTAGCCGGCCTGTCGCTCTCGCGGTCCGGGTCGGCCTCGACGAACAGCTCGACCACGGCCCGCTGCTGGGCGACGGGCAGCAACTGGGCGTCGAGTTCGAGCCCGAGGAGGGGCGCGAGCAGCTTGCCCTGGCCGGTGATCTCCATCTCCCAGGCGGCGCCCGGCAGATCGCCGGTCTCGGTGCCGACGAGGTAGCCGATGCCGAGACGGCCGGCGTCAGCGGCGAGTTCGGCGAGCTTGACGGCGTCCTCGGCGGACGGCTGGGCGGCCAGCAGGACGAGGTGCGGGGCCCAACGGGTGTGCTGGGCGGGCCCGGTGCGCCCGGTGAGGACGGAGTCGTGCCCGGCGGCACCCAGCGCTCCGCGCCGCTGCCGCGTCTCGGCCTCCATGGTCTCGACGAGGGCCTCGATGTCCTCGAGGTGCCGGATCCGGTTCGGGGCGAGGGGCGTGAGGTCCTCCCCGAAGCCGACGAGCGTGATGGTCATGCGGTCCGACCACCCGTTGGTCGCCAACTCGGCGGCCACGGAGGCGAAGACGGCGGCCCGGTCGGCCTCCCGGCCGCTCAGCGAGACGATGCCGGGCACGGCCTCCAGGTTGAGCAGCAGCCGCGAGTCGTCCATGGTGCCGAGGCTGACGAGGCCGGGGTAGGGCGCGGCCGTGTCGACGTCCTCGTAGCGCTCGGCGTCGGTGCGGGAGAGCACCCAGAACGTCTGGTCCTGCCCCTGCTGCCAGGGAGCCGGGGGCTTCCCGGCGGGCTGGGCGAGCTGGAGGTGCAGGTCGCCGTTGCTGAGCCAGGCCGCGTAGACGACCGGCAGCGCGCGCGACTCCTCGGCGAGGGAGGCGGCGAGACCGCGCAGGCTCCGGTCCAGCAGTCGTACGCCCTCGGGGTCGGCGCCGACGAGCAGCGCGTCCTGGACGTCCAGCGCGTCACCGCTCGGCGTGGGCGGCTCCATGCCGCGCCGTCCGCCGAGCGAGCCGAACGCCGACTGCCACAGGGCCTGCCGACGGCGCCGCCCCAGGGCGCCGAGGAGACCGGCGGCGAGGAGGGGCGCGGTGAGGAGGGCTTCGGGCAGGCCGAAGGAGCTGTCGGACTCGGCGCCGACGGCGGTGGTCTGCTGGTGGCCGGTGTCGTGGGCGGGCCGCTGCTGGTCGGGGACGGACACCTGGGTGGCGCCGCCGGGTGCCTGGTCGCTTCCCCCCTGCGCGCCGGAGCCGCCTCCGCCCTGGGCGTGGTCGCCGGTCCGGGCGTAGTCGCCGATCTGCTGCTGCACGTCGGGCGACACGTTGGGCGCCTCGTCGGGCATCTCGACGAGGTCGCCGCCGCGGGCGTCGCCCGGCATCTCCATGATCCAGCCGGGCCGGATGAGGCTGGCCTCGGAGAGCTTGGACCCGTCCGGCTGCACGCGGTCCTTGTTGAGCTCGAAGATCTCCTTGTAGCGGCGGCCGTCGCCGAGGTGGCGCTGGGCTATCTCCCAGAGGGAGTCGTGGTGACGGCCCTCGGGCGGCTGGATCCGGTAGTACTTCGTGTCGCCCTGCTTGGCGGTGCTGCCGCCGGCGTCGGCGTGGGCGGCGGCGTGCGAGGCCTGCTCGGCGAGGGCCGCCGCGGCGCCGGAGGCCTGCTCCTGCTGCTGGGCGAAGATGCCCGGGGTGGCCTGGGCGGCCGCGACGGTCGGCTTCTGGTTGGCGTCGTAGCTGTTCCCGAGCTGCGACAGCCCCGGCGTGAAGCTGGCGGCGGTCGCGCCGACGAGCAGCAGCGCGGCGACGAGCTGACGGGCGAGCAACTGGCTCGGCCCGGCGCCGGGCACCCGCCCCGGCACGCCGACGCCCGACAGCGCGGCCTTCATCTCCACGAGCACGCACGCGGTGAACTGCGCCCACGCCAGCCACACGATGACGGTGAGGATGTTCAGGAACGTGTGAACGGTGATCTCTTGCTGCAGCCAGTCGAAACTGGGCACCCCGTTCGGCAGCGGCCACCCGATCTGCGTGGCCAGCGCGCCCGGCACGCCGACGAGCAGCACGGCCAGGGCGACGAAGGCGAAGAACGCCTTGACGAAGTCCCCGAACGACCGCCGCCGGATCCGCACGGGCTGCGGGGTCCGGTTCCGCGGGGCGGCCGTGGTCCCCGTCGTCGTTCCCGTCGTACTTCCCGTCGAGCTTGACGAGCTTGAGGTGCGGCGTCGCGGCATGGCGGGTGTCCTGGGGTCGTGTGTGGAGTGAGTCGAGTGAGGTGAGGCCGAGCTGTGAGGTGAGGGGTGTGCTGAGCCTACAGAGATCTTATGGACTCTTATCGAGGTCGTCGAAGGGCGGATCGAAGGACCCCCATCGGCGTCCGATTTGCCCCTGAATTCATCGGTGTTCACTCGGGAGCCGGGCGACCGCCAGCGACACCTTCGCAATTGCCACGCAGGCCTCTCACGATCCCCGCGCAACCCACCACTGCCTATCAAGGCCTCATTACCGGCCCCTGATAGCTTCGTTCCCTACCGCACACGCAGGACGACGATCGAAACAACGGGGGAGATACGCCAGTGGCTCGCCGCGCTCGCACGACAACAGCCGCCGCGCTCACTGTGGCAGCGGCCTTGCTGCTCACCGCCTGCGGCGGGGGTGGCAACGACTCGCCGGACGGCATCGAGGGAGCGGACAAGGGGGCCGGCAGTCCTTCCGCTTCGGCCTCCGGCGCTGCGTCGACCGATGTCCAGCGGCCTGACGTGAGTGTCCCGAAGGACCTGGATCTGGTCTTCGACTTCGACAGGCCGTCGGACCAGGACGGCGCGGCAGCCCTCGAGGACGCCGCGAACTACATTCGCGCGCTGAACCACGGCATCACGAAACAGGACCCGGAGGATCCCGCCTTCCAGTTCTACTCGTCGGGCCAGGCTTCCCAGTACGCGCACTCGCAGATCAAGGAGTACGTGGACGGCGGCTGGACGCTGACAGGCAGAGACCGGTACTACGACGCAGAGATCAGCTCTGGCGAGGAGTCCGAGAAGGTCAAGACGGTCAGCGTCACCTTCTGTGAGGACCAGTCCAAGGTCTTCGGCAAGGAAGTCAAGAGCGAGAAGGTCCACCGCACGAAGGAAAGCCTGGCCAGCTATCAGAAGTTCACCCTCCTCATGACGTCCGTGAAGGACAACCCCGTATGGCGGGCCCAGCAGGTCACGGTCGAGGGGAAGGCAGAGGCATGCCGGGGGTGACCGCGTCCCGGACGAAGCTGATCGTGGGGCTGGCTGCCGGTTGCGTCCTTTGGACCGCTGGTGCGGCCCACGCCGACAAACCGGTCGGCGGCGAAGCGACACCGCCTCCGCAAGGTGGAAGCGACGGTAAGGGTGGCCTGTCGGCCTCGGTCTCCAACATCAAGGTCACGTATCCGAGTGGTGGGGGTGGCGGTGGCGAGGAAGGCAACCTCGGCACGGTCGATCCCAACTGGAAGCCTCCGGCCTGCTGGTACGAGCCCGCATTCAGCCCGGAGCGGTTGAAGAACTTCGTGGACTCGGACGGTGGCGGTGACGTCGGAATTCACGAGTCCTGGTTCGGCAAGGGTCTGTGGACCGACCACTACCGGGACGGCAAACCGGCGGACAACTTCGATATGCACGCGGCGACGAACAGCTCCGCCGAGGGTTACAAGGACTACAACCTCGGCAAGGACGGCTACTTCTGGCGGGGCGTCGCCCCCGATCCCAGCGATCCGGACTCGTGGGACTGCGGCCGCATCATGTTCTGGGTCGACGCCGGCAAGGTCCCGGACGACCCGAACGCGCCCACCCCGAAGACACTCGCCGAGTACGCCTACAACAAGGTGAAGGTTCCTGACACCCAGGTCGAGCTGAAGCCGGCCGCGAAGTCCACGGTGAACCTGCCCACCTGGGTCTGGCTGGACAAGGGCACCTTCAAGGACGTCAAGGTCCGGGCAGCATTGCCGAACACGGGCCTGTGGGCGGAGACGACGGCCAAGCCGGTCGCCCTCCACCTGGACCCGGGCACCGAGGACGCCGAGGTCTTCCCGGCCTCCGGCGACTGCGAGATCAACGACGACGGCTCCATCGGCACCCCGTACACCAAGGGCGCCGCCGACAAGACCCCGCCGTGCGGCATCCGCTACCTCCGCGCGACCGACGGCGCCCCGTACCAGCTCTCCGCCAGCGTCACCTGGCAGATCACCTGGGAAGGCTCCGACGGCTCCGACGGCGACCTGCCCGACGGCACCTTCGAGACCACCCAGGACATGAACGTCCAGGAGATCCAGTCGATCAACCGCTGAGTGGCGGTGAAGGAAGGCCATGCTCGAGCAACCCGAGCGCTACCGGGTCGAGTTCGCGAGCGGCACAGCCGCCTCGGTGGCGAAGCGCCGCTCATTTCGAGGCCTCGAACGCAACGACATCGAGAGGGACTTGCCCGGCTGGCCGTCTCAGCGCCCCTTCAGAGTGCGAGGTTTCTTCGGCAAGTTCGGTCACCACGTCCTCACCGTCGTCACCGGACTCCTCTTGCTGCCGCTCCACATCATCGCCGACGCTCTCGGCAGCCCCGTGTCGCCGGAGAAGCGGGGAAAGCTGGAGGAGCGTGAGAACGAGGTCGACGACTTCCCCGTCATGTGGGCGGGCGTGGGCCAGACGGCCCGCACACTGCCCTGGCAGCTCGATCCTTCCCGGCGGGACTGGCGCACCGTGACCGAGATCGAACTGGCCGGCCCGGACGGGCTGGTACGCATCGTGTCCCACGAGGACACAGCCCGGGGCAGCCGATTCCTCTCCTGGGGCGGTGGCATGAGGACACCGGGGTCCGAGGCGATCCTCTGGTCGGTGTCCCGGGAGGAGATCGTCGGCGCGGAACTCAAGCGATTCAGCGTGGCCGAGTCCGACTTCAGGATCGCCTTCCGGGATGGTTCATGGGCCCGGCTGACGAGTTCGCCGCACGGTGCACGGAGGATCGTCGCCCTGCTCGGTCAAGGGACCGCGTGAGCGGCATCGTTCGCAATCGCCACGCCGCACTCCTCACCTCGCCGACACAAACCACCACGGGCTCTCATGGTGCCGTGGCCCACCCCTGATAGCTTCGTTCCCTGTCGCGTACACCGAAACTTACGGGGAGATCAACTGTGGCCCGCCGCGCACTGACCACCACGGCCGCAGCGTTCGCCACGACGGCGGCGCTGCTTCTGACCGCCTGCGGCGGGGGCGAGGATTCCTCGTCGGACGACGCCAGGGGCGCGGGCGACAGCTCAACCAGCCCGGCAGCCTCGAAGTCGTCCGCGGTACCCGGCGTCAGGCGCCCGGTCATCAAGCTCCCCAGCAGCTTCCAGCTCACCTTCGAGAACTGGACGAGCAGCGATCCGGTGGAGCAGGCGGTGCTGAACGACGCTAAGGAAGAGGTCAGGGCCGGCTACGCGGCGATCATCGCCAACGACCCGGACAGTGCAGCCGTCACCTTCTACGACACCAAAGGGGTCCGCGGGCTGACGACGGAGTGGATCAAGTCCTACACGGACAAGGACCTCACCGTCATCGGTAAGCTGCCCGCGTTCGACCCCAAGGTCGTCATGGCGGGGAACGACAGGGGAGCGGCGCTCACCTACTGCACGGACGAGACCGAGGCGAAGACCAAGAACCGCAAGACCAGCAAGGTCGAGGGGAATCCGGCGGGCACAAGCCCCTACGTCCGCTACTCGCTTTCCCTGGCGAAGAACGAGCAGGGCGTGTGGCAGAACTCGTCGGTGCGCGGTGAACGGGGGAAGTGCTCCAGGTGAGGACGCCGTTCCGAGCGCCCGCTACCAGCTCTCCGCCAGTGCCACCCGGAAGACGACCTGGGAAGGACCGGACGGCTCCGGCGGTGACCTGCCCGACGGCTCCTTCGAGACGACCCAGGATGCCCAGTTTCTCGCTGGCAGTTCCGGAATCCTGGTGGGAGTTCGACATCCGTCCAGGCATCCCGTTGTCCGCGACCATCACGGTGCCGGTCCTCGGCTCGCGGAACAAGCAGGGCGTGGCCCTGTCCACGGACCCCCGGGCCATCGCCGAGACTCCGCGCACCATCACGCCTCACCGCGAAGGCGATGCCTGGCGCAAGGTTACGACAGTCGAGATCCCGGAAGTGGGCCCTGCCGCGCGCACCTACGGCGTCGAGGACGTGCCCGTCACCCAGGGGGACAGCCGGACGCTGCGTATGGTGGTGACCCAGACGTATGTACCCATCCCGGGAACCACCGACCAGGTCGCCCTCATCTCCGGAGCCAGCCCCGTGCTGGACCTGGCCGACGCCTTCCATGACATCTTCGACACTGTGACGAGTACCTTCCGCTTCGTCCGACCGTCCGACCTGTGGGGGAATCCGAATGGGCAAGGGCAAGAGCGACCTCGCGCTTCCGCTGACCGAGCTGGAGAGCTACGGGCGTCGGCTGCGGTCCATCAAAACGCGGCTGAATCACACCAAGAAGCTCTTCGAGTCGTACAAGGACGACATCGGCGACGGCAGTGTCAATGACGCGCTCGGCGATTTCGAGTCCAACTGGGAAGACGGGCGCGAGGACATCACGCAGCAGCTCGACGCGCTGGCGAGTATGTCCGATGCCGTCGTACGCGAGTTCAAGAAGCTGGATGACGAACTCGCCAAGAAGGTGAACGACGCCATGAAGACCGAGGACAAGCGGGGCGGTAAGGGCGGAAAGGGCCGTGCGGGGGATGGCGGGGGGAAGTAGACCGCCGCCCGAGAGACGCGAAAGGCCCCGGATCCGGAGATCCGGGGCCTTTCCTGCGCGTTCGTCAGGAAGCGACGGCCGCGTTGAGGTGCAGGTCCGCCGCGATGCCCTGCGGCGAGACGGAGAGGCCCAGGCCGCCGCCGACGCCGGTGGTGAGGCCCGCGGCCGTGGTCTCGACGTAGAGACCGGCAGCGGCGCCGGCACCCGCGGTGGCACCGCCCGCCTGGCCGCCGGCGATGGTGTCCAGCTCGGCGTCGGACATCTGGGCGGTTGCGATCTGCGGGGTGAAGGCCATGGGGGGCGGTTCCCTTCGTTCATTCATTTCAATTGCTCGAGCGTGACCGATCAAAGCACGCCGGAGTAGGGGCGGCCAGTCGGTGCCCGGTCCGTGGATGGGAAAGCGGACGGAAAGCGGAGAGGGAATTCATGGGTGTGGCCGTTCGGTCACCGGGGACCTCGCGGCCTTCACATCTTCTGCCGTTTCGCGATACCGGAATGCGGTCCACAGCGCGGAAAGCGGTCCGGGCTCGGCTGCTTCCCCATCCCACCCCGACCTCACAGTGAACGGTGTGCAGATTCGCGGGATGTTCCGGATCTGCTCAGCCGACCTCGTTCTCGGCGACCGCCTGCCCGTGCACCACCACGTCACCGCCGTAGAACATCCCCGTGAAGACCGGCGAGTACGTGAGCTGCACCTCGACCTCGACCTGCTCTGCGTTCGCCGCCACGCAGTGGGTCGCGCCGATGTCCGCGCCCGTCATGTCCATCTCGCGGGCGAAGGCCTTCACGCGGGCGTTGCAGTTCTCGAAGTTGATCGGCGCCGGGCCGCCCTCGTTCTCGTAGAGGGCGTCGCGGTCGATGTCCTGGGCCGCGTAACGAGCCGCCTGTTCGGCGATGTCGGCGGCGCGTTCGCGCTTGGAGATGGACAGGCCGCCGTCGATGACGAACGCGGAGAGGGAGAGGAAGACCAGCGTGAAGATGATGACCGCGCCGGCGCCGGAGCCGCGGTCGTCCAGACGCGCGCCACGGGCCGTCCAGCACGACAGCCAGGAGGACCGGAGGTGCCTCACACCGACCTCCGGAAGGGGTCGAGGGGGGAGCTGAAGCTCGCCGACAGCGTCGTCGGGACGTCGAGGCCGAGCATGGCCAGACCCCGCACCTGGCAGCTGACCTCGACCGTGAAGATGGTGTCCGGCTCGAAGCCCTGGCTGGTCTGCGTGACGTTCACCGGGCCCGAGCAGACGTCCGCCAGGTTGGCCTCGGCGGCCTTCTTGGCCTCGGCCATGGCCGTCGCGTGGTCCTTCTGGATCGAACCCGCGCGGGCCGCGTCCCTGGCCGCGCCGTCGAGCGCTCCGCGGCCGTCCACGAGCTGGCCGAAGGCCACCAGAACCAGGATGAAAAGGATCATCACCGGGGCGAGGATCACGACCTCGACGGTGGACAGGCCGCTGTCGTCCGCAGACCGACGGCGCTTCGGGAAAGGAGGGACGGACATTCAGTTCCCCTCTTCCTGGACGAACCGCTCCACCGGCCCCGCCGACCGCGCGTGCACCGTCAGATCCAGCCCGGGGAACACCGTCGGGACCCTCGCAGCGATCTCCACGCCCACCGTGTTCTGCTCCGGCTGCACCATCGTCACGTCCGGGGACAGGACCAGTTGGGGGCCCAGCTGCTGGATGTAGCTGTCCACCACGTCCCGTGCCTCGCCCCGCCACGCGCCCGGCTGTTCGTCGGCCGTGGCCCGGGCCTTGCGGGCTCCGGCCTGGGCCGCCGCCTGGGCGACGTGGTCCGCGAAGAAGTACAGGGCGAACTGCACGGTCGCGAAGATCATGAAGAACAGGACGGGGGTGAGCAGGACGAACTCGATCGCGGTCATGCCTGAATCGCCGCGGGTGGCCGCCCGTTCCCGTGCGGCCCGCGCCCAGCGGCGTGCCCGTCTGCTGACGTCTGCCGGCATCCCCGTGAACCCCGTTGCTCCTGCTCCCGATGCTCTCGAGGCGATCAGCAGGTCTTGCCCGCGTCGGCGCCCTTGATGCAGTCGCCGACCTTGTTGGCGCCCTCGCTGAGCGCGGCGTTGATGATGGCGGCCACGACACCCACGATCGCCACGACCACCGCGGAGATGATGACCCACTCGACCGCGGAGGCACCGCGGTCCAGCTCGCCGGAGCGGGCCCGCTCGGTGCGGGCCTGGAGGAAGGTGACCAGGAAGTCCACGGCGGGGATGCCGGTGTGGAAGTTACGTCCGTTCATGACGTCTTGTCCTTTCGAAATCGGTTCACGGAGGTTCTGGAGTTGTGAAGGTCGCTCACTGCGAGCTCACTGCAAGGCTCATGCACGGCTCACTGCACCTGGAACACCCGCATCGCCGCCGGAAAGATCAGGAACACCAGGAACCCGGCGCACAGCAGCAGCTGCGCCACGAGCATCGACTGGGACTTCTCGCCCGCGCTGCCCTCGATCTCGGCGAGTTCGCGGTGGCGCATGGTCTCGGCTCGGGAGGCGAGCGACTCGCGGACCTTGGCACCGTCGTCCGCGACCAGGGCCAGGGAGGCGGAGAGGTCCTTCAGCTCCTCCACGCCGATCTCCTCGCCGAGCGCGCCGAGCGCCTGCCACTGGCTGACGCCGGTGATGCGGGCGTCGGACAGGGCGTTGCGGATGCGCTGGTTGGCCCAGCCGTCGGACACCTCGGCCGCCGCCATCAGGGCCTCGGGCAGACCGCGTCCGCCGGCGAGGCTCATCGACACGAGGTCGAGGTAGGCACCGATCACGCGCCGCAGGTCGCGCCTCTTCTCGGCGGCGTCCCGCCGTACTTCCAGGTCGGGCAGGAAGAAGAAGATCGCCGCGAAGAGCAGCGCCAGCCAGACCGGGATGATCGGGCTGCGGCCGAAGCCCAGCGTGTAGACGATGGCGAACAGGAACGGGCCGAAGAACAGACCGGCCACGCCCAGCAGCACCTTCGTCGCCAGGAACTTCTCCCAGCTGCGGTCCAGCACCGCCAGGTCCGCGCGCAGCGAGCGCTGCTCCCAGCCCTGCTGGAGGTAGAACTCCGAGACACGCAGGCCGACTTCGGCGCGCAGCGCGCCCAGGCGGCCCTTCTCCCGCTCCACGCGTGCCGACTCGTAGGCCGAGCCGCGGGCCCGCATCGCGTCGATCCGCGCGACCTGTGAGATCGCGCTGCGCTTGCCGGGCATGAGGGCGCGGACGAGGGCGTAGATGCCCAGGCCGATGACGGCGCCGACGACGAGCGGCATCGTGAGGTCCATCAGCGTGCCCCTTCTTCCTGCGGCATCCGCTGCTGGGACTGCGCGTGCGACGGCGTCCTGGGACGGACGAACTGGACGGAGGCCTCGTCACGGACCAGGAAGCGCTCCGGCGTCTCGATGGTGGACAGCTTGCGCAGCCACCAGAAGCCGAGCGCGAACAGGCCGCAGACACAGGCCAGGACGAGCTGTCCGACGGCCGTTCCGTACGGCTCGACGAAGTCGCGGTTGAAGATCGACAGGCCGAGGACGAAGGCGATCGAGACCGCGACGACGATCTGCACGGACCTGCGGGTCGAGGCACGCTGGGCCATGACCCGCTGGCGCATGTCGACCTCCTCGCGGGCCGACTTGGCCAGGGCGCCGAGGACTTGGCGCAGGCCCGGGCCGCGCAGGCGGGCGTTGAGGATGAGGGCCGCGACGATGATGTCGGCGGAGGCGTCGTCGATCTCGTCGGCGAGCTGCTGGAGCGCCTCGGGCAGCGGGGTGCGGGCGCGCAGCCGGTCGACGAGGGCGTCGAGGTGGGGCCGCAGGACCGGCGCCGCGGCGCGGGCGGAGGCCGGGATGGCCTGTTCCAGGCCCACGGCGCCGGCGATGGTGTCGCGCAGGGACTCCGTCCAGGAGGCGAGTGCCTCCACGCGGCGCATGGCGGCCCGTTCCTCACCGGCCCCGCCGAACAGGCGGTCCCAGAAGAAGACGAGGACCCCGGCGGCGATGCCCGCGACGGCCCAGCGGGTGAGGACGAGGACGACCAGGCCGACGATGGCGGCGAGCGAGCCGCGCCGGCCGGCGAAGCGGATCAGTTCGCTCGCCCGCTCGGCGGCCTTCTGCTTCTCGTGATCGGGCTTGGCGGGCAGCCCGCGTACGGCGATGAGGAGGAGGGCGAGTCCGCCGCCGACGGCGACGCCGCTCCCTATCGAGTACAGGACGGTGGTGGAGAACAGGCCGCCCATGGAGCCGAGCGAGCCGAGTGCCGCGAGATTCGTGGTCATCCCCGGCTCACCCCCAGGTCCCGGTCGGCCGGTAGCCGTGTGCCATCAGTTCCTCCAGGCAGGCTATGGGGGCGTGCGGCACGATCCGGCCGTCGGGGGCCTCCGCGAACACCTCGCTGGACAGCACGCGTCCGTCGACGCCGTTGACCTCGCGGACCGAGGTGACCATGCGCTGGAGGCGGCCGCCGTTGCCGTAGTTGTTGCGTCGCTGGATGAAGACGACGAAGTTGACCGCGCCCGCGATCAGCATCTGGCTCGCCTCGATGGGCAGCCGTTCCGTGGCCTGCAGCGCGTAGGTGGAAATACGGTTGAAGACCTCGTGCGAGCTGTTGGCGTGGATCGTGGACAGGGAGCCGTCGTTGCCCTGTGACATCGCGTTGAGCATGGTGACGATCTCGTCGCCGAGGACCTCACCCACGATGACGCGGGAGGGGTTCATACGCAGCGAGCGTCGCACCAGTTCCGCCATCGAAATGGTGCCCTGGCCCTCGGAGTTGGGCAGGCGCTCCTCGAAGGCGACGACGTTGGGGTGCAGGTCGGGGAAGGTGTCGAGGCCGAGCTCCAGGGCACGTTCGACGGTGATGAGACGCTCGTGCGGCGGGATCTCGTTGGCGAGGGCGCGCAGGAGCGTGGTCTTGCCGGCGTTGGTGGCGCCGGCGATCATGATGTTCTTGCGGGCGCGGACCGCGCACGCCATGAAGTGGGCGACCTCGGGCGACAGGGTGCCGTTGCCGACGAGGTCGGAGATGAACACCTTGCCCATGCGCGCGCGGCGGATGGACAGCGCGGGGCGCCGGGTGACGTCCATGACGGCCGACAGACGCGAACCGTCGGGCAGGCGCAGGTCGAGCTGCGGGTTGGCGGAGTCGAAGGGGCGGGAGGACAGACCCGAGTAGGCGCCGAGCACCTGGATGAGCTCGATGAGCTCCTCGTCGGTCTCGGCGACGGGGTCGCCCTGCTCCTCACGGCCGTCGGCGTAGCCGATGAACACCTGGTCGCAGCCGTTGATGTCGATGTTCTCGACCTCGGGGTTGTCCAGCAGCGGCTGGAGCCGGCCGACGCCGAACAGCGCGGCGTGCACGGCGGCCGCGTACTGCTCCTCGGTCTCGGCGTCCAGCGGCGTACGGCCCGCGTTGATCTCGGAGCGGGCGTACTCCTCCAGGATCTGGGCTATGACGGCCCGGGCGTAATGCCGTTCGTCCTCCGTGGACATCGGAGTGACGCCCGCGACCTGGTCCTGCCGGCGCTGCTCGGCGATGCGGTCGCCGGCGTCCTGGCGGAACCGCTTGACCAACTGGTGGTCGACAGCGGTCATGCGCCGGCCCCCGCGTGGCCCTGCATCTGACCGGGGGCGTGCGGAGCGTGGTGGGCCTGGGGTGCCTGGTTGGCCTGGGCGGAGGCGGCCCAGGCGGCGCCGTACTGCTGGTAGAGGTCGGCGGCGACCTTGCGTGCCGAGCGGATCAGCAGCGACTTGTCGAGGCGGCCGCGCTTGCGGCCGGCCAGCTGGTCGGCCCCGGCCGGGTCGTCGGCGATGGTGCCGACCACGCGGGCGCCGGTCTGGGCGTGCACCAGCATGTCGTTGACCTGCGAGGCGAGCTTGCCGGCCGTGCCGGTGTCGGCGATCAGGACGACGCCGATCATCGGGGTGCCGAGGCTCGCGGCGCCACGCGATCCGCCGTGCAGCTTGCCCGCGAGGGCGGCGGCGCGGTCACGGACGCGGGCGATGGCCTCGGGCTCGGTGCGCGAGATGAGCAGCACGAGCGCGGCGTGCGGGAACAGCTCGACGGCCGGGGTGTCGCCGCTGATGCGTCCGCAGTCGGCGATGACGTCGGCGGCGGCGTGCGGTGAGTCGGCGAGGGAGTTGAAGGCGTGCCCGAGGGTCGGCCACAACCCCGCGAGTCCGGCGGCCTGTTCGGCGATCCCGAGCCCGACGAGGACTTCGAGCCCGCCGCTCAGCGGCTGTACGTGGTCCCAGAGCTGGTCGGGCACGAGACCGCGGCGCGCGGTGGCGGCGATGGACAGCATGCCGGTGTTGGGGTTGAGCGGTCCGCCGTGCGCGGCGGCACTGCGGTAGACGAGGTCACCGCCCGCCGGGTCCGCCTCGGCGAGCAGGACACGCCGCGGCCAGACCGCCGCGAGTGCGACGGCCGCGGTGGTGACGCCGGGGGAACCCTTGTCGGCGGCGAGAGCGATGAGCGCCATGGGGTGGGTGCCGCCTTCTAGTTGCCGGGGACGCGCACGATGGCGACCTGGTTCGCCGCCGCCGCCGAGGCGAGCGCTTCCGCGTCGGCCTGGTCGACAAGGACGGTGATCGAGAGGTTGCCCGTGCTCACGGTGGCGTCGTCGTCCGCCGCGACGCTGTTCACGCGCGCGTCGTCGACCAGGGCGCCGCCGGAGGAGGATGTGCCGCTCGAACCGCTGTTGCTGTCGGAGCTGTTCGAACCGGAGCCGGTGGAGCTGACGCGGTAGGCGGAGACGAGGTCGCCGGCCTTGATGTCCGCGGGGTACGTGCCCTCCTTGAGGGCGAGGCCGACGGAGGCCTTGCCGGCGGGCAGGCTCGCCTTCTCGGCGAACATCTGGCCCATCACGACGGTGTTGGGGTAGATCGTCGTCTTGGCCTTGAGGGTCTTCAGCGTGTTCAGCTGCTCCCACGTGACGTAGTTGATGCTGTCGTCGGCGGCGACCATCACCGACGTCACATCGCTGTCGGTGACGGACTCCCCGGCCTGGATCTCCTTCGTCACCTTGACGACCTCGACCCGGTTACCGACCTGCAGCACGAGCATCGTCACACCCAGCGCACCCACCAGGATCAGCAGCACGGCGAGCGCGGCCAGTGCCGGTTTGCGCTCGCGAGGCGGGGTGGGAAGCCGGTCGCCGACCGAGGGTTGAGCCGGAGCGGCGGAACGACCTGCGCCCGCCCCCGTACGCTCTTGGATCTTCACGCAACCGCTCCCCGTACACCCAAGAAGATGTCTGTCATGTGCCTTCAAATTCGGACACTTCACCCGCGCCGGCCCGCACGGAAAAGTACGGGACGGGCCGGACGTACCCGCCCGACCTGGGCGAATAGCCAGCACTGGGGGTGAGTGTCAAGCCATCGCACCGTATCAGCCGCACATAAGCCCCTCAAGGCGCGTCCGGCTCCACGGGCCGCAGGCTGCAGCCTGTTATCCATCTGCAACGTCAGGCACGCTCAACCCGTCCGGGACCAGCCCCGGATGACAGCACCACCTGTGCGCCAGCGAATCGCCACCACCCCCAACGACCCTTGCCGAGCGGCCGGTTCGTCACCTGGCGGCCATCATGCCTGCACGATTCACTCACGAAGCCGGGGTGAGGCGCGGCGCGATCACGCCCTCGCGGGGGTGACGTCCGCGGCCGGCGGCGTCAACCCTGGAGGGCGTCGAGGTCCAGGCGCCCCGGTCGTAGATCCTCCGGAAGATGCGCCCGGGCCTCCACCTGGTAGGTGCGCAACCTGTCCTTCAGGTCGGCGAATTCCGTCAACACCTCGAACGCGTACGCCGCGGCCATCGTGCAGCGGCCTGTCGCGACCTCCTCGAAGAGGACCTCCGTGCACCCGCGCACCGCCTCCTTGCACCTCGCCGCGATGTCCTCCTGTTCACCGCCCGTGAGCTGGCTCAGAACGGCGAGGGATGTGCGATCGCCAGGCGAGCGGCACCTGCCGGTCGGCGAGAGCGGCGACGAGCATCACCGCGGTCGCGTACGCCGGCTCCATGAGGTTGGACTGGATGTACACGTGGTTGTCCGCCCAGCCTTCCCCGATCCGGCCCGGTAGCGGGCCGTCCAGCGCGGCGAGGAAGTCCTCGGGGACATGGGCCGCGCTTCTGTTGCAACCGCAGGTCATCGCCTGCCAGTCGTGGCGGGAGATCTCGAGGTTCAGGATGCGCATGGGGGATCTCCAGCACTCCGGGGCCGCCGGGGCCGAGCGGAAGTGTCCGGCCGCGCGGCTCGGGCATCTGATGATCACGAGCGCCGCCGTGCCCGGCCTCTCCGCGAAGGCCACCTCCGGACGCTGGGCTGGAGCTACCGGTACCAGTCCTCTCCCCCGCTCTCCAGCGCCCTGCGCACATAGCCGACCAGGTCCGCGGCCACCGGGCTGCGTTCGTCCGTCTCGTGGTCCCAGACGTGGACGCCGGCCCGTTCGGAGGCCCACAGGAACGCGAACTGGTCTCCCCCGCCGTTGTCACCGATGAACAGCAGCGAGTCGAACGGCCGGTGGAGCAAGCGGATTGCGGGGTCGGTGCGGAAGGTCCGGTTGTTCGCGAGGATCTGTTCAGCGGGCCAGACGATGCCTTCGCCGTACGGGCCCTCGATGCCGTCCGTCTGCAGGAGCAGGGCGCTCAGGTCGGGAGGCAGGGAGTGGCCGAGGGACTGCTCGACGCGGTGGAGGACGGCGGGATCCACCGGAGGGGCACGACGGCCCTGCTCCGTACTCCTCGATCAGGCCACGCCACATATCGCCCCTCGGCTCCCTTCGCCCCGATTCCACGCCCCGCCCCAAGCCCCGGCGAACCCTGCCCCACCTCCCCCTCAAAGCAACGTCCATCCTTCCACCAGCACAGGTCACACACCGCGAACCACTGCCCAAGAACGCCAACGCCCCACCACCGGGCCGCCGGGAACGCGACGTGAGCACCGCAACCGGGCAACCTGTAGCACTCGCGAAGCCCCGAGTAGAGTGCCGCGCGGACAGCGATCGGACCGCGGGGGGCTCACCGGTGAGAGCAGTCAGGACGAACCACGCCTGGGCAGGACGGATACCGGCCCGGAGCAACGGCCGCGCCCGCGCACTCCGACTCCTCCTCGCGCTCTGCGCGTTGCCGGCCGTCTTCGCGACCGCCACCCCCGCCCACGCGACGGACACGACTCCCGACACCCGGGCCGCGACCGCCACCCCGGCCCGTGCGGCGGACCCGGCTCCCGTCACCCAGGCCGCCTACCTCGCCGACCGCCTGCGCCAGAACCCGGTCCACGTCACCGACCAACTCCCGCGCGAGGTACCCCGGTCCACCGCCCCCGACTTCGCGAGGCTCGCGAAGAAGACCGGCGTCCCGACCTACGTCCTGGTCCTGCCCATGCTGAGCAGCGCCGACGGGGAGAAGCTGCTGGACGCTGTGCACGACCGGCTCGGGCGCGACGGACTGTACGTCCTGATCGAGGGAACGGACGTCGCGGAGGCCAGGGCCTACGGCGTCCGCGCCCCGACTGACGCCGCCGTCACCGTCACACAGTACGAACTCGCCTACGACGCGGGCCCGTTGCTGAGCTTCGAGCGCTTCGTCGATGTCATCGCGCAGGGCGAGGAGAAGGCCGCCTCCCGCGCCGAGGCCGCTCGCGAGAGGTACCGGGACGACGAGCCCGCCGAGATGTACATCGGCCCGTCCGACCGCCAGAACCAGTCGTTCCTCACGGGGATCCTGCTCACCGGCGTACCGCTGTCGATCCTGCTGCTCGCGGCCTACGCGAGGCGCGGGCGCACCGGAAAGCCCGCCCTGCGCCTGATCGCCCCGGGCGCGGCGCTCCTGTCCGCCGCCGCGATCGCCCTCACCGCTCCCGTCGTCTTCGACGAGACCAGGTCGAGCGCGGCGCGGCTCCCCACCCCCGCCGAGATGTCCGCCCGCGTGGAACGGGTCGCGGCGGGGCTGAAGCAGGACCCCGTCTACGCCGACCCGGAGAGCCCGCGCGTCCTCGACGCCCGGCAACTGGACCGGCTGCACGAGCGGATCCGGGACTTCCGGCGCTCCGACGGCGGCGGCCCCGTGTACGTCTCCCTCGTGCCGCAGACCCCGGAGAGCGAATCGGCCGGTGACGCGGACCTGTTCGCCGCGGCGGTGCACGCCAAGGTGGGCGAGGACGGTGTGTACGTCGTCGCCGATCCGGACGACGGCACGATCGATGTCCTCAACCACGGCCTGCGCCTGGACTCCAGCCACCTGTCCTTCGACCTGCCGGACTCCGTCACCCTGGGCGACAGCAGGGCGGACGAGGCCGACGACCACCTCCTCGGCGAGCGTCTCGACAGGCTGATGACCTTCCTCGACGAGACCCCGCGCACCGACCGGCCGCAGACCGAGCCCGCCCCGGCCGCCGCCCCGAGGGCCGCCGACGAGAACACCCTCCCGCCCCTGTACGCCACCGACTTCTGGCCCGGCCTGTTCGTCGGCGCCTTCGCGGCTCTCCTGCTGACGGGTCTCGCGGCCGGGGCGACCTGGATAGTCCGGGGGCTGCTGCGTCGGCGCTCGCCCGTGCCCGAGTCGTTCGACCGGATGCCGTTCACCGCCCCGACCGCACCGTCGATGTCCTACCTCCGGCGCACCGCGTACAACGAACTCAATGCACTCGGCGCCGAGTTCGACCCGGATGACCACGCTCGCGACCGGGAGCGTCTCGACGCCGCCCTGCTCCTGGTCGACAGCGACCCCGGCCGCGCCCGGCGACCCGGGGTAGATCCCGCGACCCTGGTCGCCGTCATCGTGCTCGCCCGAGCGGGCCGGGCCGCCCTCGTCGGACGGCCGTCGAACCTGTGCTGCGGCGTCAACCCACTGCACGGCCCCGCCGAACACCGCCACCACGTCCGCGTCTCCGCCGAGGGCAATCCCCGCCGCCTGCTCCCCGTCTGCGCGCCCTGCCGCGACGTGGCCGTCGCCGAACCGGGCGGCATCCCGGGCCGGTTGCTCAAGCTGCCCGACCCAGCCCTCGGCAACACCCGCCTCCCCTACTACGACATCACCGAAGGCCCCCTGACCGCCGTACCCGACGGCATCAGCCGGCTCGTCGACAGAGTGAGGGAGACCGCAGGCGTCCACTGAGGCGCCTCCCGAGCCGCCATGCCATGATCTTCGCCCCATCAGCGACCTAGGAGCCCCCCATTGAAGCGCGCCGCCCTGGCCGTCGTCTCCGTCCTGGCCCTCACCTCCGCACTGACCGCCTGCTCGGGCGGCGAGGACGACCCCTCCGCTGCGCCGACGACGCCGAAGGCCAAGCAGATCACTCCGGCCCAGCGGCTGGCGAAGGCCATCGTGACGAAGGAAGACCTGCCCGGATACAACGTGTCCGAGCCGGAAGCCGAGTACGCCTTCGCCAAGTCCTCCGACGAGCTCACGGTCGACAAGCCCAGCTGCGCCCCGCTGGCCCTCGCGATGAACCAACTCCCGCTCGGTGAACCGCAGGCCGACCTGATCCGCAGCGCCGGGGCGGGCTACGGCAAGGAGAGCACCTACATCACTCTCGCCTCGTACGAGCCGGCGGCCGAGGCCGAGTCGTTGCTGGCCGGGCTGGCGAAGGCCGTACCGGAGTGCCGCGGCGGGTTCACCGCGAAGGCGGGCAAGAACACCACGGCCTACGACTCGGTCACCGCCGAGAAGGGCACGGCGAGCGGTTCCGTCGCCTTCCGCTCCACGATGACGTTCCGGGGTGTCACCCACACGCTGCACACCGAAGCCGTCCGCGAGGGTGACGTGCTCGCCGTCTACTTCTCGGTGAACGGCTTCGCCATCGCCGACAGCACACGGCCCAGCGACGCCAAGATGTCCGCGAACGTGGTGAAGGCGCAGAACTCCAAGCTCGCGAAGTGAGCCTTGGCCGGGTTCGGCTCGCGAAGTTCGCCGAACCCGGATTCACCGAAGCGGTGCATCCGGGCCGCACGCGGGGCCGGGCTGCCTCGCCGGTCAGCCGGGTGGCCGGCCCTCGCGCAGGGCGTCGAACAGGGCGCGGGCCCGACGGTCGTCCCACTTCACCGCGCTGCCCTTGGAGGTGCGCAGGTCCGGGTCGGCCACGGGCACGTTGAGCCGCCGCCCTCCGCCGCCCGTGGCCTTCCGCAGGGCCTCGAACAGCCCCATGAGATCGGACAGTTCAGTGCCTTCGTCGACGATGAGCGTGTCGAGTCCCGCGTCCATGGTGGGGAACGACTTCGACGGGTCGGCGAGGGTGGACGGGGTGGCGGCCTTCCGGGCGAGGGCGGCGAGGAATCTCTGCTGGTTGCGGGTGCGGCCCAGGTCCCCCTGGGCCTCCTGCTTGCGCTGCCGTACGAAGGCCAGTGCCTCGGCGCCGTCGAGGGTCTGGCAGCCGGCGGGCAGGTCGGCGCCGGAGTCCTCGTCCCGGACGGCCCTGTCCAGACACAGGTCCACCCCGCCGACGGCGTCGACCACTCCCACGAAGCCGGCGAAGCCGATTTCCGCGTAGTGGTCGACGCGCACGCCGGTGTTGCGTTCCACGGTCCGCACCAGCAGGTCGGGACCGCCCAGCGAGAACGCGGCGTTGAGCTTGTCCGGCGCGGCCCGGTAGCTGCGGCCGGTGCCGGGGTCGACGTAGGACGGGAGGGTCACCCAGGAGTCGCGCGGCAGGCTGAGCATCGTGGCGCCGTTCGCGCCGGTGTGCAGAAGGATCACCGAGTCGGTGCGACGGCCCTCGGCCGAGCCGGTGTTGAGGTCCTTGCGGTCCTGCTCCGACAGTCCGTCGCGGCTGTCGGAGCCGACGACCAGGTAGGTGGTGCCCTCTCCGTCCGGCACCCGGGCGCCGAGCGCGCCGAGGTCGACCTGCTGGTTGAGCCGGGTGTCGGCCCAGACGTACGTGCCGGCGCCGCCGAGCAGCAGCAGGGACGACAGGACGGCCGCCGTCCGCAGGTACCGCCGCCCCCTGCCCGCCCGGCGCCGCGGAGTGCGGCTGCCGCCGCGTCCGCCACGGGTGGGCAGGCCGCTGTCGTAGCGGCCGGGCGCGGCGGGCGACGGCATGCCGGGCAGCGGGGCGGTACGGGTCGAGGGAGGAGGAGCGGCGGTCCGGGCCGAGGGAGGAGGGGCCTCACCACGGGCCGAGGGCTGAGGGACGAGCGAGGGCCCGGGCGGCTCCCGCCGCGGGTTCCACTGCGGCGGGGGTTCGCTCTGCCGGTCGGTCCAGTCGCTCATCGACGCCTCGAAGGTGCTGTGGGGGGCTCTCGGGTCAGCGCATCGGCACGCTCCTATACGGAACGGGCCCACCGATCTGTTCAGCGGCCGTCCCGGACCGCTGCATCCGCTGCCACCGCAGCCGGCTGCCGAGCAGCAGCGCGACCAGCGACTGGATGACGACGAGATACATCAACTGCCGGTAGACGACGATCTGCAGCGGCATCGACCACAGGGCCCGCACCGGCTCGCCGTCGAGTCTCAGCGCGTAGCCCGAGCACACGATCTGCACGCCGAGGAAAGCGAACCAGACCGCGGCCGACTCCCACGGGTCGCGGAACAGCACGCCGTAGAGGGCGTAGACGTCGATGACGGGCGCGAGCAGCGGCAACGCGACCTGGAAGAGTGCGAGATACGTCAGCCCGCGCCGCCCGAACCGCCCGGCCGGGCCACTGCCGAGGAGAGCTCCCCGGTGCTTCCACATCGCCTGCAGCGTGCCGTAGCACCACCGGTACCGCTGCCGCCACAACTGCTTCATGTTGGTGGGCACTTCGGTCCAGGCGACGGCGGACTCCTCGTACAGCACCCGCCAGCCGGACCGCCACAGGGCCATGGTCAGGTCGGTGTCCTCGGCGAGGGTGTCCTCGCTGACCCCGCCGACACCGAGCACGGCGTCCCGGCGGAACGCCCCGATGGCACCCGGCACGGTCGGCATGCACTCCAGCACCTCGAACATGCGCCGGTCGAGGTTGAAGCCGAAGACGTACTCCAGGTGCTGCCAACGGGCCAGCAGGCTGCGCCGGTTGCCGACCTTGGTGTTGCCGCTGACGGCACCCACGGCCGGGTGCGCGAGCGGCTGCACGATCCGCTCGATGGCGTCGGGCTCGAACACGGTGTCGGCGTCGACCATCACGACGATGTCGTAACGGGCGTGCGCGAGACCGCGGTTGAGGGCGGCGGCCTTGCCGGCGTTGACCTGCCGTACGACCTCCACCCGCGCGTCCCCCATGTTCTCGGCGATGTCGGCGGTCCGGTCCGTGGACCCGTCGTCGATGACGACGACCTGAAGCTCCCTGTGCCGGGAATCGAGCAACGACCGCAGGGTCGACCCGATCCCGGCCTCCTCGTTGTACGCCGGGACGAGCACGGTCACGGGCCCCGACGTCTCCCGCATCCAGGGCGCACCGGTCCGGAACCGCTCCAGCCGCCGCACGTGCGCCCGGGCGAACAGGGCGAGCAACAACAGCCGCAGCACACCGAGGCCGCCTGCGACGCCGAGGATCCAGATCATGGCGGTGGAGAAGACCTGCCCGAGGCCGGTGACCCAGATCAGCCCCCGCCCGAGCCACCGCGCGACCGGGGACGAAGGGGCATCCGGGACGAGCCCGAGCCCGTCGGACACGGTGGTGAACCGTTCGACGGCGCGGTTCTTCAGCAGCCGGCGCGCCTCCTGATACGCGCTCTCCGTCTGGCTGAGCTGCCGGACGATGCCCTGCGCGGGCCTGCGCGACCCCTTGTCGGCGGCGACGAGCACGTACCCGTACCCGGTGGCCCGCCGCGCCGCCTGCCACTCGCGACCGCACAGGGTGTCGGGCGAGGTGGTCCGAGGCATCCGCAGCAGATTCGTCCGCCGTCCGGTGGCCCCGGCGAGGGCGCTCTGGGTCATCTCGAGCTCGGCCTGGAAACGGGGCGCGGAGGACTCCCCCAGTACAGCCCCGGTGTACGTGTTGGACCCGATCTCGTGCCCCTCGGCCCGGATCCGCCGGACCAACTCCGGGTGCCGGGCGGCCTGGGCGCCGTGCACGAAGAAGGTCGCCCGCGCGTTGTTCCTGCGCAGCAGGTGGAGGATCCGGGGTGTCCAGACGGGGTCGGGCCCCCCGTCGAAGGTGAGCGCGACGGTCCGCGCGGGCATCGACCCGGTCCGGATCCCGTCCCGGTTGATCCCGATCACGGGCCCACCCTTCGCTACGGCGTCGGGCACGGGAGCCGTACAGGGCGATCGCGTCTTGGCGGCGTCGACCTCGTGCTGGGTCCAGCCTTGGAAGATCAACAGGGCGAAGAGGAGGGGGAGAGTGAGGGCGAGGAGGAGCCAGTGGGCTCGGGGGTCGCGGGGTTGTTTGTGGCGGGGGTGGGTGCGGCGGGGCTTGTGGTTGGGGGGTGTGGTGCGGCGAGGGTTGGGGTTGCGGGGTTCGGTGCGGCGGGGTTCGTCTTTGCCTTGAGAACGGGTCAGGGGACGTCACCGCCCCCGGGCTCGGGCCATCGTTCGACTCCCACGCCCTGCGCGGGCTGTCTTCTCCACGCGTTTCTGTGGAACGGGCGGGATGCCACGAGCGTCGTATTCGCGCTGATGCTGGCGGAGTTACGCATGGGGCGCGAGTGTAGTTTCGGAGGTCTGGCCGTATGAGTGGAACGGCGAGCTTGGCAGGTTGACGGCAGGTGCAGGGCTTCTTCCCGGCCCATGACGCTCCCGGCAAGAAAGGAGGCCTGTTCGGCGCGGCGATCTTGCTGGTGATCGGCACGCCGCTCTTCGCCGTCGGCTCGGGAGTGGTGTTCCGAGTGGAACGGGACGCAACCACGACCCGCCTCCGAGAGCACATCACGGCGGGCACGATCCTCTGCTGCACGCTGATCGGCCTGGTCGCGGGCCTGACGTTCGGCTACAGCTTCGCCCTCCCCCGCAACGGCTTCCCGGCCATGTCCCTGCCGGGCGGGGCGCTGTGGGGCCTCCTGGAGGGAGCGGCCTTGGGCATGCGTGCCGGTGCGCTGCTCACGAGTTCAGGGGACACCAGGCGCAGGATGACCGACGACGCGAAGTCCTTCGCCCGCACGTCCACGGCCATGTTCGGGTGCTGTCTCTGCGTCTCCCAACTGGGTTGGCTACTGCCGACGTGGGCGATGGTGGCCGTCGGAGTCCCGGCGTCGTTTGTGTTGTTCTTGGTGGCGGCGCGCGATGAAGGGCGACTTGGGCGGTGGGTACAGCTGAGGCAGATCGAGCTACCGCAGGGAGCGCTGAACTGAGGCACGTCGGCACACGCCGGAACGACCCGTACATCCAGCAATGCCCGTGTTCTCGCGGAAGTTCGCGCTGGTGAAACCGGAAACCTCACCGGTACCGTCAGGGCACCAACTGAACTTCTGTCTCTCACGGGGAGTCACTGTGAAGCGCCGCTCATTGCCCGTTGCTGCCGCGTTGACGGCGACGGCAGCACTGCTCTTGACGGCCTGCGGTAGCGGGGACGACAAGTCCGGCGACAACAACAAGATTGCAGGGGCCGGCCAGGGGGCGGAGACGCCGAAGGTGTCGGCGTCCGCCGAGGGAGCACCGGCAGGGGACAAGCCGGACGGGGTGGATGTGTCCCTGCCCAACGACATGAACCTGGTCTTCGACTGGGACAAGCCGAAGGACAAGAACGAGGCGGCTGCGATGGTTGACGCCGCGAACTACCTCCGCGCGATCTATCGAGGCGTCGACAAGCGCACGACGAAGGATGCGGCCGTGACGGCTTACTCCACCGGTGATGGGCTGCACTACGCGCAGGTGCAGATCAACGAGTGGATCAAGGGTGGTTGGACCGCGGAAGGCACCCGCCGTCACTACGACGCCACCACCCGGTCCGCCCCGAACGGCAAGTCTGTTGAGGTGGCCTTCTGCGCGGACACCAGCAAGTTCTACGGCAAAGAGGTCAAGACCGGAAAGGTCCTGAAGACCAAGCCAAGCCTCAAGGACTTCGGCTACTACAAGATCGTCATGGTCAAGTTCCCGACCGGCGACGGCCTGTGGCAGGCATCCAAGGTGTTCGTCGAGACCGAGGCGGAGAAGTGCCGGTGACACAGTCGCGTCGTGGAGTCCTCGGCACCAGCACTGCTGTCATGGCCCTTGCGGTCAGCGGCCTCATCCTCGCGGCACCCAACGCTGTGGCGGAACCGGTGGACTTCGGCAAGGGAAGTGACAAGAAGGAGACGGGCGGCAGCAACGAAACGGGCATCTACGCCGCCGCCCGCATCCAATACTCCGGATCCGTGGCCAAGGGCGGCGGCACCGGCAACGTGACGTCCACGGACGTCAACTGGACGCCTCCGCCCTGCTGGTACGCCCCGTACCTCGGTGCCAAGGACTTCAAGAAGGAAATGTCGAAGCACATCGACAGCCAATTGAAGGCGCCCGGTATGGGTGGGACCGCGGGCACGGCAATCGGCGAGACGAAGCGCCACTACGAGGACGAGTACGGCTGGGCCGGAAGTCCAGGCTACAAGGACTACAACGTCGAGAACGACGGCAAGGGGATGTTCTGGGCAGGGGTTGAGAACCCCGACGAGCCGGACTACCTCAAGCGGTCCTCCTGCACCGACCTTCCCTTCTGGGTGGAGAACGGTGAAGCGCCGCCACCTCGATACGAAGAGGCCCTCTCCCCGGAGATACTCGCAGCTCTCGCCTACCAGCACATGGAGCTTCCCGACACCAAGGTCACCCTCGCCCCCGAGGCCACCACCAAGGTGAACCTGCCGACCTGGGCCTGGCTCGACAAGGCCGTCTTCGACGAGGTTCAGGCGACGGCGGCCCTCAACGTCCCCGGCTTCAACATCCAGGCCACCACCACCGCCAAGCCGGTGTCCCTCAAGCTGGAGCCGGGCACCAAGGACGCCGTGACCTATCCGGCCTCGGGCGAGTGCGTCATCAACGCCGACAACTCAATCGGCGAGCCGTACGCCAAGGGCAAAGCCGACCAGACCCCGCCGTGTGGAATCCGGTACCTCCGCTCCTCCGGCGACGGCACGTACAAGCTCCGGGCCACCATCACGTGGGAAATCAACTGGACCGGCACCGGCGGCGCGGGCGGAGACCTCCCGAACGGCACCTTCGGCAACGAACAGGCGGTCACCGTCCAGGAGATCCAGGCCGTCAACAGGTGAACCGACAGCAGCGAGCACACACCCGGGGGGGAGTCGACCATGAGCGACTCGGACCTGACGGTCCTTCTACGACACCCTCGTGGAACTGTTCGACGCTGTCATGGGCACCTTCCGCTGGAGCTACTCCTGAGGGCCTCCCCCGCTGCCCACGTCCCGACGAAAGAGACCGCTCATGGCAGACGGCACCCTCTGGAGCACCGACCTCGGCGCCCCCCTCCACATCGACACGGATGCCGACCCATACCTCTGGGGCTATCTTCATCTCCAGATCGACAGACGGACCTTCAAGGAATGGCTGGACCAGCACCTGATCGGCTTGGCCGCCATTCACAACATCGAACTCACCCGTAAGCTCCGCCGCTTCCACAAGAACTTCTACGAGCAGACGATCGTCATCCTGCGGGAAAAACTCCAGGCCGACGAAGCGTTTATCTACCACCCCGTTCCACTCACCTACATGCCCCTGGTGATGCACGCCACCCGCATCCACTGCGAAGCCCCTGACGCGACCTCCTGTGAGGGGATCGGCGCGCCGACCGTGCCGCACCCGGACATCCCCGAGTGGCAGCAACGCACCAGCGGCATTCCCTTCGCCTCCCCGCATCTGGGCGAGGACGGCGTCCGGGTCACCCGCTCCTACCCGGCGGACAGCACCATCATGATGACCTCGGTGACCTATCACTGGCACACCCCGCCCGGCACCCCCGACGTGTGCCTCCGCGGGCACCATGACGATCCCGAAGTGATCGCCGCGGCAATGGAGCCACTGGACGACTTCGCGCGGACACTCCGACTTCCCGGTACGGCCCACTGACCGGCGCCGCCGCGGGCGGATTCGAGCGGTGAGCGGTGATGTCGTTGTCTGGTCATGCTGGCCGAGATCACCAGGCCGGGGTCGGCACGGGCAGCCCCTGCGGCTGCAAGGGGTACGAGCGGCAATGAGCCGGAGAGGTGGAGCGAACGCCTCTCCGGCCGGCTCGCCCATCTCCGACCGCGACGGTCCCGGCCCGCCGCATCGGCAGTCGGCTGCCCAACCGCACCCCAGGGCAGATTTCATCGTGCAATCTTCGTGAAGAGCTCTTCACCTTGAAGGTCGCCCATTCCGTGAATCTTCACATGCCCACCGTTCCAAGAGGTGCGCCCAACACATAAGCATTCCCAACCCCACCCCGACCCCCAGAAATCGCCCAGACTCCATCCAGAATCTCGCGCTGGCGAACCGCGGAACTCAGCAGATACCGTCGGTGTCACCTGGCAGACCTTTCTCGCTTCTCGGGGGAGTCACTTGAAGCGTCGCCTTCCGCTCCGCACGCCGTCGCGCATCGCCCGTGCAGGCCCAGTCAAGGGACACCACGGCCGCGGCATCGCCGCCCGCATACTCACGGCCGCCACCCGCTGACCCGGCACAGGCGGGGTCCGCCACTCCGCAGGCCGCCACCCACCGACAGAGACTGAGCGCCACCATGAGCGATCTGCGCCTCGAAGACACCGTGTTCGAGCACTTGAAGAAGACCTTCTCCTCCATCAGCGACCGCATGGAGGACGCCCGCCGCGACCTTCGAGGCGCCGACTCCTCGGCCGTCGGCGAGAGCCGGCTCATCGAAGACGTCCAGGACTTCGCCGACGACTGGGGCTACGGCATCAAGCAACTCGGCAAGCACACACACGGCGCGGTGAAGATGATCAACAAGATCGGCGAGACGTTCGACGGCCTCGACCTGGAGCTGGCGCAGTCACTCAAGGTCAAGAAGAAGGGCAAGTGACGTGGCCGGTCAGCGCACCGTCCCTCCCAACATCGGCTGGGACCCCACACCCGGGAGCGTGGAGGACACCCGGCAACTCGCCAAACGCCTGGGCAAGTTGGCGAGCGAACTGGGCACAGCCGTACGTGAGTTGGAGCGAATAGAGTGCGGGGCCTGGAAGGGCAAGACCGCGGTCGCCTTCACCGAGTACATCGGCCAGGACGTCACCCCACTCATCCGCAAGAGCCACGAGTCCTTCGACAAGGCTTCGCGCGCACTGCACCGCTGGGCCAATGAGCTCCAGGACTTCCAGGACGAGACGGACCGCCTGGAGAAGAAGGCGGGAGAGAAACTCGACGCCAAGGCCGAGGCCAAGGAAGGCACCGAGGAGTACGGAAAGGCCTCCGGCGACGTCACCGGCCTCATCCAAAAGGTCCACGAGCTCGAGGGCCGTTACAAGCAGGCCGCCGCAAAGATCAGCAAGGAGCTGGACAAGGCCGCCGACATCGCCCCCGACGAGCCGGGCTTCTGGGAGAAGCTGGGTACGGGCATAGCGGACGCCTGGGACGCCACCGGCGACTGGCTCAAGGAGCACGCCGACCTGATCAAGGCGATCGGTGACGTGCTCAGCGACATCACAGCCGTCCTCGGGCTACTTGCCATCGTCACGCTTCCCTTCCCGCCCCTCGCCGCCATCTTCGGCACCGCCGCGCTCATCGGCGCGGGCCTCACGCTGGCTACGCACGGGGTGGCCAAAGCGGCCGGAGCGGACGTGAGCTGGGCTCAGCTCGGGCTGGACGCGGTGGGCCTGCTGCCCGGGATCGGCATGTTCGGCAAGGGGATCAAGGTGGTCGGTGCGGGCAAGGCCGCGCTGACGGCAGAGAGGCTCGGTAAGGGCTTCAGTGCCACCAAACTCGGCAGTTCACGGGTTCTGATGTCCTTCGGTAAGGAGTCCGCAGACATCGTCGGCGGATTCGGCAAAGCCGGCTTGGTGAAGATCGGCGGCATGTCCGACGACGTCTTCGAGGTCGCGCACGGGAGCAGCGGCCTGATGTCCCGCATGGGGGGCCTCTCCTACGCGGGCTACCATCAGGGCCAGCTGATCGGCTCCAAGGGAGCCAACCTGATTCCGGGGGTGAACATCAACCCGTTCGGAGCGGGCGGTATAGCCCTCGACGCGGGCCTCAAGATCGCCCCCAAGATCTACGGCCACGTGGCGGGCGACTAGATCGAGGTTGCGCCACGCCATCCAAGTTGGCCGCGAGAGGAAGTGTGAGGACATGAGCGTGTGGTGGCCCGACTCGGGAGAGACTTTCATCGCCCGTGCCCCGCTGACTTTCGCCACGGGCGCGGCCACCCGGGTCAAGGGAATGCGTTGGTTTCGCGACACCGAGCGCAATGACATCCAGGACGAACTCGACGGCTGGCCTGAAGGGCCTTCGTACACCGCCCGTTCTTCAGGAAGCACCGTCGGCCGGAACACCGTGAAGGGCGCGGCCATGGCGGTCGGTGTGGCTGTCATGGGCCTCCTGTCGTCCCAGTCGGGCAGTGTCGGCCCAGGCCGCTCGGACAAGGGCTCGGACACCTCGCACGACCGGGCTGACGAGGTGGAGGACTTTCCGGTCATGTGGGCCGCTCGGGGCTCCACCGCCCGCACTCTGCCTTGGCAGTTGGACCCCTCGCGCTCCCCTCAGGACGAATACCGCACACACGCGATCGTCACCGACCAGCGGCTCGTGATCGTGGGCTTCCCCTATATCAAGGGGGAGGAGAGGCGGATCTCCGACGAGTTCCTCTGGGAGACGCATCGGTCCGGCATCGAAAAGGTCGAACTACGAGATTTCAAGCTCGGCAACGACGCAAAGATCGCATTCACCGATGGTTCCTGGTGCAGGGTGAGCAGCATCAAACGGGAGAGGCTCACTCGTTACCTGATCGAACCTCTCGACTTCATCCCGTTGACCTCGCTGACGCAGGCGCAGCGCAAGACCGCCGAGCGGTTCGCAGCAGCTCAGGCATCAGATGCCCAGCCGCCGCTGGTCAAGCGCAACCCATGTGGATGTTTTCGGGTCGAAGTCGTGGCACCGAGCGCCGTTCACGCTTCCTTCGGTCACTCCGGGCTGAACACGGTGATGGACGTGAACGGCACGGAACTCGGCCTGACGGAATACCACCAAGAAGACTTCCTGACCTGACTCAGGCCCGGCACTCGACCAGAACGGCGCACCACCTCAATGATCCCAGCCGCTGACTCCGCGAACACCCAGCACGTCAGTGCTGCTGACGGGACCATCCCGCCCCTCTGGTTCCTCGCCCCCGAGGGCTTCTTCGCTCTGCCCATCGCCGCCACCCCCGAGGAGCGCAGCGAGCGCGCCCTCTCCTTCGTCCGAGAGCTGTACTCCCGGGGCGACGAGAGCATCTGGGAACCTGCTGCCCCCTACTACGCTGCGATAGCCGAACTCATGGGAGACACCGGTGTCTCCTACGCGGCCATGGGCCTGTTCTCCACGGCTGACGAAAGCGAAGTGCCAGAGGGACAGGTGATCAGACACGAGCCTGCCGAGGGCATCGCCCAATGCGCCTTCACCGTCGCCATCGCCCCCACGGGCCAGGCCGGCACCGACACCGACGTCGTCGCCCAGGGCATCCTCGCAACCCTCTCCAGCGACCCGTACAACAACGCCATCTGGCTCGACCTGCCGTGCGGCCCGGCGGTGTCCTGCATCACTCTGCGCGAATACGACCTCGGCCCTGAAGCATCCGCCAGCGGTGAGGAGACAAAGCTCCTCACAGGCCAGATCCAGGTGCACGTGCCCTTCCCTACCGGGCCATGCACAGCGGTTTTCACGCTCTACACGGCCTCGATGGACCACTGGACCGAGATATACGGCTTGTTGTCGGCCGTCCTGCAGACAGTCTCCTTCGTCGAACCGACCGGAGAATGGAACGAGGAGCGACCCGAGGACCTGCCCGGAGAGGCGTGACCTCAATACGAGCACGCTTCGGTCTCGGTGACCTATCACTGACACACTCCGACCGGCATCCCCGCCGTGTGCCTCCGCGAGCACCAAGACGATCCGGAACTGATCGCCTCGGCAATGGAGGCGCTGGACGACTTCGCGCGGACGCTACGACTTCCCCATGATGGCCCCTTGACCCGCGACGCCTGTGGCGGATTCAAGGTGTGAGGATCGTGGATCGGCATTCAACCTCTGCGCGCCGCCCGGCTCTTCCCTTTGCCCTTCTTACGAAGTTTCCGAAGTCGTTCCCGCTCCCGCGCCGCTTGTTCCTCGGACCGAGCGCTGATCCAACGCCAGAAAAACCAGCCCACGACACCAATACTGAGCACGTAGGCGAGGAACGCGCTCCCCGTACCGGGAATGAAAGCACAGTCCGCCGAACGGCAGTTCTTGCCGGGCAGTCCACTCAGCAGATAGAAGAGCGGTCCGAAGGCCGCTGTGCAACAAGCCGCAGTACCCGCGGCTCGCAGCCCCTTTGTCAGACGGGTCTCCCCCGAGCGGCTGGACGCATAGCGCAGACCGCCGGTTGCCCCGACCACAGTGATCAACCCGAGTACGCCTCCGGTCATCCAAGGGCCTCCGGGCAGACCGACCAGGACCGGGGCCGTTTCACGAGCGAGCCGCTTCCACAGGCCCATGGACAGCAGAATGGCGCCCACCCCGACGACCATGCAGAGAAGCCCGCCGGCGATCCCCATGCCATCCCGTGCCCGGAGCCGGTTATCGGCAGCTGTAGCGTTGGCTTGTCGCTCCATCTGTCGTCCTTTCCTCCGCGAGTTGAGGTCCCAGGCGCCACTCGGCTTCAGCGTCTGGTCTTCGCCGCGACATCATGTCCAGTGCAGCGTGTCCGCCACCGCGTCAAAGAGACCCACCATCTGGCGCGCCAGCGGATCCAGGGGCGTGGAGAACGACAGGATCAGCCACTCCTCAGTCGCCGGGACAGGAACGTAAAACTTCACCGTGGTCGTGGGGAGCTCGTTGCCCAGTTGTGTCCTGGGAGAAGCCGCCTCGGAGCGGAGCTCGCGGACCGCCCTGCCGGCGGCAGAGAGTTTGACCACGGTGACCTCCCCCCCACGTCGGCCAAGGACGTCTGCGAACGTGTGGACGTCGGAGGATGAAGGCATCGTCCCCGGCATGGCAAAGCTAACCAAGAGCGATGACGAAAGCGGCAAAAGCCCGACCCGCAGGGTTGAGAGGTACAGTTCGATGCCGCCGGCCTGATAGGCGTCCTTCGCTGTCCTCTGCAGCTCACGCATCACTTGCTCCTTGAGCTGAGGAGCGTTGTCGATGCCGCGGAACTGTTGCTCAGCCAGAGCGATAATGCTGCGGTCACGGTGGTCCGGGTCGAGGGACAACTTGAACCAGCCGTCGGGGACGACCAGGTTGTAGTCCTTCGGCGGCGTGGTGGTGTCTGCGTCCACCCAGGATTCAGGCATCCGGGGTGTCTCCGTCCGGGATCGGATTACCTGCTGCGTCGAGTGGCACGAAGCGCAGAGTCGGCATCAACGCATCCATCTCCTCGGAGAGTTGATCGCTGTGCTCCATGGCGCTCCAGTTCATCGTCGCCAGAAGCACGTCGGAGGTCTGGGGGACCAGAAGGGCATACGAGACGGCCTCTGAAAGCTTCTTACCGAACCCCAGTACACCCTTGGACTGATACATCGCCTGCAACCGCACTGCCGTCCCTGCGGGCAGGTCGACCCTGCTCGCCTCCGGCTCCCCAGCGATCTCCTTGTGGCCTCGCAGCCTGCTCTCCACCTCGTCCAGGGAAAGAGTGACCCCGTCCTCACCGAAGATCTGGACATCGAAGGTGGCGTAGTGGGCTCCGCCCAATGCAAAGAAGGCAGCAGCGAGAACTGCCTGGTTCTTCTCCGCCGCTCGCGCAAGGTGAACCAAGTCCTTCTCGATGGACTCTTTCGAGGCAACCAGGTCTAGCGGGTTGAAGGACTCCACGACCTCCCGAGCCCAGGCAGCCTTCCCCTCGGGGTCCAGTCCAGTACCCTGCGTCAGGTCTACCCAACCGTCAGTGAATTCCAGCCGACAGGTCCAGTCGTCGATTTCAACTGTCATGCCGATCTCCTAAAACGCCGGTCGGGTATTTTCATCGAGGTAGATGTTCCCCCCGGTCACAGCATATCCGATGCCCGTCAGAACATTGACCGTGGTTTTGACACCGTTAAGTCCAGGGATATTGGGGAAGTTGGCTGCCATGGGCTTGATCGACTTGAGGCTGGCGGCCACTTCGGCGTCCACGAGCGACACCGACTTACCCAGTCCGCCGTTAGCGGAAATTGCTTCCTTCGCCCCCCGCCAACTGTTCATATTGAAGACGGTCTTGGCGTTGTCGGCGAACCCCTTCCATCCACTCTTGGTGAACAACTCGGTAAAGGGACTGGCCATCGTCTTACCGAGCTCCTTAGGTGTCATCGAGAACACCTTTGTGAAGCCCTGCGAGCCGAGCTTGTTCAGTTTCTGACGGTCACGCTTGAAAGCTCTACCGATCCCCGGCGTCTTGCTCGACTTCATCCTGGTGAGACGCTTGAGCACAGACCCGGCATACTTGCCGGCAAGCTTCGAGAACGCCTTGCCGACCCCGATCATCATGAAGCCCAGCGCCGCCTCCCCTAGGTCCATTAGGTCGGCGTTCCCGCGCATGTAGAGCACTGCCGTACAGATGAAACCGACCAACGACATGACCAGGGCGATGGTGCCGAGAATGCCGGCCAGCGCCTGTCCGATCACCGGAATCCAGCCGACCATCAGGGAGAGAACTCCGCAGACTGTCGCGATAAGACCGGTGATGTTTGCGATGTCGTCCAGGAGGCTGTCCCAGAACCCATCCTTGAGGGCATCGTCGGAAATGACTTCGTCAATCGCGTCGCATGCCCGCTTGGCTGCCGCGTCGCGGATGCGCTGCGCCTCTTCTATCTTCTCCTGGGCAGCCTTGACCACGTCTTCGGCTGCTTTCTGCTGATCTTCGAGCTCCTTCTTCTTCGAGTCGTCTTCCGCGTCCGCGAGCTTTGTCCCGGCAGAACGTTTGTCGTCTTCCGCCGACTGAGCCTCCTTGAGGGCCTGGTCGGCGATTTGTTGTGCGCGGTTCAGGTCAGAGGCGTAGTCCTTCGCTGATGCGTGGACTTTGTCCGCATAACCACCCCCGACGTCAACGACCTTGTCTCCAAGTGCAGCCGCTGCTGTGGCGTAGCGCTTTCGTGCCGCTTCCAGCTTTCCAGTGGAACCTTCGGCCCGCTTCCGGAATTCCCTGCCCGCGTCACTGTCCCAGGAATCGACTTCAGAGATCGCCTTGAGGTTCTTTACCTGACGCTCAAGCTCCTCAGCAGTCTTTTTTAGTTTCTTCCCCAGGCTCGCCACCCTGTCGGGATCTCCGGGAACAGGGTCGAACCAGCACAGTGGCGACCAGTCGCGCGGTCGTCCCCCCACAGTGACTCACTTACCCTTCTTGCCGGAGGCCTGGGCGTCTCGGATCGCCTTTGCCAACTCATGATCCATTTTGTTGTATGCCTTCGCCGCAGCCAGGGCGTACTCCGAAAGGAACTTGAGCTCTTCCTGGAGTTTGTCCCGATTCAGGTTCCAGTTCGACTCGAAGTCCTCAAACTTGTCAGACAGGTCATCATGCCCGAAGTCTTCACCGTACGATTCAACGATGTCAGGCAGGCCTTCGAATGCCTTATGGATCCTTCCGAGCCCCTTGCCCATCTCCCGGATGACCTCAAGGTCGTCGATTCGCGCACGGTCAGCCATGAGCCACCACCGCAAGCAAATTCAACATCACGTCAATCCCCCGATTAGGCTGTTCCACACTCTGCCATCTGAAGCGCCGATACTTTACTAAGCCTTGACACTTCGTGCCAGTCTCTCCTTCGGCAGTCGCGGGCAGGGGGTACAGCAGCTTCTGGACGCAGCGACCGCTCATTGGTCGCGGCACAGCTCACGACAGACGCTTGTCTGATGCGCGCTGTCGCGGCCGGCGCGCATCAACCTCATGGGGTCGGGCGGCGCAGCGGCGTCGCACGCCACCTCGCCGCACCGCCCCGCGACCTCAACGGGAGGTCACTTGCTCCGAGCCTGCTTCGCCAGCTCCTCGTCGATCTGCTCGAACTTGTCCGCAGCCATGGTCAGGTAGTCACCCATGCCGTCCAGACCGTCCAGCGTGTCCTTCATGCCGCGCACGAACTCGTCGAAGTTCTCGTCGAACGCCTTCGAAGAGCTCTTCGTGACGTAGCCGCCCTGGACGAGGTTGTTGATGTACTTCTTCAGGCCCTCGAGCTTCTCCTGGAGCTTTTCCTTCTCCTTCACGACATGCTTCGCCGCATCCCGCATGTCCTGATATGTGACATCAAGGTCCTTGGCCATGAAGCCGCTCCCTCTCACAACGCCGCAGGGCCAACCCCCGTGGCTCCCTGTTTGCGGACTCGTCGGCCCTGAAGCCGAGTTGCCGATCGCACGTGGCAACCGGTGTGATCGTCCGCTCTTGCGTCAGCAGCTTACGGGTGCGGCCTGTGGTGCCCCATACCCGCCTTGTGAACGAGCCGTCATGAAAGCGTGTACGACGTTGCCATCGGGAACGTCACGGCGCCTCCCCATTGCCCCGCCGTCGTACCGAGCGGATATCGTCCCTGTACCACTGTGACCCGCGTGACTGAAGCGAGCCGGACAGCGAGCGAAAAGTCCCGGCAAGCGATCAGCACAGCGGCAACCAGCGACACACACCACAGCGGCCACACCGGCCCAGTGGCACGGGGAGGACAAGTCGTGCGCCTGACTCTGACCGTCGTCGACCCGTACGGCGGTGGCACCGCCGACGTCGTGCTCGATGCCGATCCTGAGTCCACCGTGGGGGACATTGCGCAGGAGCTGGCCAAGCAGGTGGGGCACAGCGGGGCGCAGGTCATCCCGCTCGGGCAGCACCGGCACGCGCCGGCCAACAACGCGCCCCTCGTCTACGTGGACGGGTACGCCGTCGACCCCAGCGCCACTGTCGTGGGCTCGCCCCTGCGTGAGGGCGCCGTCGTCAGTCTTCAGGATCCCTCCGGGTGTCTGCCCGGCGAGCCCACCGGGTTGGTCGAGTTGCGGGTGGTCGGCGGGCCCGCGGCCGGCTTCGTGCACCGGCTCGGGGTCGGGCGGTACGACATCGGCAGCGGGGCGGCGTCGTACGTCCGCGTCGACGATCCCGAGGTCGACGCCCGGGCCCTCACCCTCTCCGTGGCCACGGACGGCACCTGCCAGGTCGCCGTGCACATGGACAAGGAGCACGTCACCCTCGACGGCACGTCCCTCGCCGAGAACGACGCAGCGGACCAGGGCAAGAAGAGCGACAAGAAGAGCGACAAGAAGGGCGACAGGAAGAGCGGCAGGCGGAACGGCAGGAAGAAGGACCAGGAGAAGGCGGACGAGAAGAAGAACGGTCCCACCGAGTGGCCCCTCGGCGCTCAGATCGGGCTCGGGAACACCCTTCTCGAACTCACCCGTTACACACCCCCGAACGCCGCCCTCAAGTGGTCCGACGACGGCGTCGGTCTCGACTACAACCGGCCCCCGCGGCTGCGGCCGCCCGAGCGTCAGACCAGTTTCCGGCTGCCGTCGCGGCCCCGTGACTACGAGGCCAGGCCACTGCCCTGGCTGATGGCGCTGACCCCGCTGGTCGGTGCCGTCGTGTCGGTGATGATCTTCCAGCGCTGGTACTACCTGATCATGGCGGCCCTCAGCCCGATCCTGCTCTTCGCCAACTACTACAACGACAAGAAGCACGGGCGTAAGTCGCACGCCAAGCAGGTCGAGGAGTACCAGGAGCAGAAGGAGCGGATCGAGAAGGACGCCCAGGACGCGCTCGTCGCCGAGCGGAACGACCGGCGGCAGGCCATACCCGACCCGGCGACCGTCCTCGCCCTCGGGACCGGGCCGCGTACCCGTCTGTGGGAGCGGCGGCGCACCGACCGCGACCACCTTCTGATCCGTTTCGGCACGGGGCAGTTGCCCTCCGAGGTGGTGCTCGACGACCCCGAGCAGGACGACCACCGCCGCCAGGTGACGTGGAAGATCGAGGACGCCCCGGTCGCGTTGCACCTCCGTACGCTCGGTGTCGTCGGCATGGCCGGGCCCGGCGACTCCGCCCGTGCCCTCGGGCGCTGGGCCGTCGCGCAGACGGCGGCGCTGCACAGCCCGATGGACGTGCAGTTCTACGTGCTCAGCGACAACGCCGCGCGGGAGTCCTGGGACTGGGTGCGCTGGCTGCCGCACGCCCGGCCGTCGGGCGGGCAGGACGTCAACGCGCTCGTCGGAACGGACGCCGAGACCGTCGGCGCCCGCATCGGCGAGCTGACGCAGATCCTCGACGCGCGCAAGAAGGCCGCCGAGGAGAACAAGTCACAGGGCAATTCGAGCTTCAGCGACCCCGACATCGTCGTCGTGTGGGACGGGTCGCGGCGGCTGCGGTCCCTTCCCGGCGTGGTACGGCTGCTGCGCGAAGGGCCGTCCGTGTCGATGTTCGCCATGTGCCTGGACGCCGAGGAGCGGTTCCTGCCCGGCGAGTGCCAGGCGTACGTCGTGGCCGAGCCGAAGGCCGAGGAGTACCAGCCGGCCGCCCAGCAGGTGCAGCAGCAGTCCCAGCAGGCCGCCGGCGCCTTCCCTTCTTTCCAGGCCTGGCACACCACCGCGCAGCAGTCCGAACAGGCCGAGCGCACCGAGCAGTTGCGGCTGCGCGTCGAGGAGGCCGGTGCGGAGCGTCTGAAGGACGTACGGCCCGACTTCGTCTCCGCCGCCTGGTGTCTGCGCCTGGCGCGGTCGCTGTCGCCGCTGCGGGACATCAGCGGCGAGACCGAGGACTCGGCGCTGCCCGGGTCGAGCCGGCTGCTCGACGTGCTGCAGCTGGAGCCGCCGACCAGTGACGCGATCGTGGCCCGGTGGAGGATGGGTGGGCAGTCGACGCTGGCCGTCATCGGTGAGTCGTACGACGGGCCGTTCGGCATCGACATCCGCAAGGACGGTCCGCACGGTCTGATCGCCGGTACGACCGGTTCGGGTAAGTCGGAGCTGCTGCAGACCATCGTGGCGGCGCTGGCGGTGGCGAACACGCCCGAGAACATGACGTTCGTGCTGGTCGACTACAAGGGTGGTGCGGCCTTCAAGGACTGTGTGCATCTGCCGCACACGGTCGGCATGGTGACCGACCTCGACGCCCACCTGGTGGAGCGCGCCCTGGAGTCGCTGGGTGCGGAGCTGCACCGGCGCGAGCACATCCTGGCCGCCGCCGACGCCAAGGACATCGAGGACTACCAGGATCTCGTACGCCGTGATCCGTCGCACCAGCCGGTGCCCCGACTGCTCATCGTCATCGACGAGTTCGCCTCGATGGTGCGTGACCTGCCCGACTTCGTGACGGGCCTGGTGAACATCGCCCAGCGTGGTCGTTCCCTCGGTATCCATCTGCTGCTGGCCACTCAGCGGCCGAGCGGTGTCGTGTCTCCCGAGATCCGCGCCAACACCAACCTCCGTATCGCGCTGCGGGTGACGGACGGCGGCGAGTCGTCCGATGTCATCGACTCGCCCGAGGCGGGGCACATCTCCAAGAACACTCCGGGTCGCGCGTATGCCCGGCTCGGGCACGCCTCGCTTGTGCCGTTCCAGTCCGGCCGCGTCGGCGGCCGCCGGCCCGGTGCCGCCGACCCTGCCGTGCTGATGCCCTGGGTGGGCCCGCTGACCTGGGAGGATCTGGGCCGGGCGGCGTTGGTCAAGCCGAAGGCCGAGTCCCGTGAGGACGAGGAGATCACCGACCTGAAGGTCCTCGTCGACACCATCCGTGACGCCAACAGCTCACTCGGCATCCCTCCGCAGCACAGCCCGTGGCTGCCCGCTCTGGACGAGACGCTGCTGCTGGACGACGTCGAGTCGCCCGCGTTCGCCGGCGGCCCCGGCAGGCTGCCGCCTGCGCCGTACGGCATCGAGGACCTTCCCGCGAGCCAGTCGCGCCGCCCGGTCGCCGTGGACTTCTCGTCCTTCGGCCACCTCATGATCGGCGGCGCCCCGCGCAGCGGCCGCTCCCAGGTGCTGCGCACCCTGGCGGGTTCGATCGCCCGTACGCACTCGGTCGCCGACGTGCACCTCTACGGCATCGACTGCGGCAACGGCGCGCTCAACGCCCTGACGCGGCTGCCGCATTGCGGTGCGGTCGTGAGCCGTAACCAGACCGAGCGGGTCGTACGGCTGGTCAACCGGCTCAAGGGCGAGATGAGCCGCCGCCAGGACGTGCTGGCGGACAAGGGCTTCGCGGACATCGGTGAGCAGCGGGCCTCGGTCGCCGAGGACGAGCGGCTGCCGCACATCGTGGTGCTGCTGGACCGCTGGGAGGGCTGGGTGCCCACGCTCGGGGAGGTCGACCACGGGTCGCTGACCGACGAGTTGCAGACGATGATGCGCGAGGGCGCGAGCGTCGGCATCCACCTGGTCCTCACGGGTGACCGCACCCTCCTGGTGGGCCGTATCGCGACGCTCACCGAGGACAAGTACGGGCTGCGGCTCGCCGACCGCAGCGACTTCTCCGCCCTCGGCATCCCGGCGCGCAAGGTGCCCGAGGAGATTCCTCCGGGTCGTGCGTTCCGCAACGAGTTCGGTACGGAGACGCAGTTCGCGCTGCTCGCGGCGGACACGACCGGTCAGGGGCAGGCCGCGGCGCTGGCGGCGATCGGTGAGGCGGCCACGGCCCGCGATGCCTCCGTCCCGCGCTCGCGCCGTCCCTTCCGGGTGGACAGCCTGCCCAGCCGCATCTCCTTCCCGGAGGCGTGGGAGATGCGCGACCCGGAGGCGTCCCGTTCACGGCTGTGGGGTCTGGTCGGGATCGGCGGCGACGAGATCGTCGGCTTCGGCCCCGATCTGGCGCAGGGCGTACCGGCGTTCGTCATCGCGGGTCCGGCCAAGTCGGGCCGCTCGACGGTCCTGCTGAACTTCGCGCACTCGTTCCTGTCCCAGGGCACCCGCCTGGTCATCGCGGCCCCGCGCCAGTCCCCGCTCCGCCAACTCGACGGTACGGACGGCGTGCTGAAGGTCTTCACCGGTGACGACATCGACGAGGACGAGTTCGAGGAGCTGATCGACCAGGCGTCCCTGGAGGAGCCGATCGCGGTCCTCGTCGACGACGGCGAGCTCCTGGAGGACTGCGACGCCGAGAGCCAGATGAAGAAGCTGGTCTCGCGCGGCGCCGAACGCGGGCTCGCGCTGGTCATCGCCGGTGACGAGGAGGACGTGTGCAGCGGCTTCTCGGGCTGGCAGGTCGACGCGAAGAAGGCCCGCCGCGGCATCCTCCTCTCCCCCCAGGAGTCGTCCAGCGGCGACCTCGTCGGCGTCCGCCTCAACCGCGGCATGGTCGGCGGCCAGGTCGCCCCGGGCAAGGGCATGCTGCATCTCGGCGACGGGGAGCTGCGTACGGTGGTCATTCCGGGGTGAGGCGGTGAGCGGGGGTTCGGCGTCTCGTCCCTCGCGGCGGCCGCACTGCTGATCGCCTTGTTCGTCAAGCTCAGCCGCAAGGCACCTCCTACCGAACCCTCGACATCCGGGCCTGAGGCCGCCCCGACTCCTCGCTCTCCGACCGGTACTGGAGGTCGTCGCCCACCGGCTTGAGGTGAACGGTCGTCCTCGCCGGGTTGCAGCCGCTGTGGTTGGTCGTCGCGCCGACCGACGTCGCGACGAGTTCCGTCTTCGTCACCTGCTTCAGGGTGAGTACGTCGACGCAGACGCCGCCGATCTGGTCGGTCTGGCGGAGCTTGCCCAGCTCGCCGCCGACGGCGGCCTGTCCGACGGTGATGCGGAACGTGCCGAGGGGCAGTCTGCCGTCGAGGGCGACGCCCTGGCCCTCCCAGGTGCCGAGGTAGGCGGCGGGCACCGTTCCGGAAGGGGCGGTGCTCGCGCTCGCCGCGGGGGGCGAGTCGGAGCCGCTGCCCGAGTCCGCGTCGTCCTGGCCGCCCCGGCCCGGCAGCAGGTCGAACACGAACACCAATCCGATCGTCACGGCCGCCATCGCCCCCGCGACCGCCAGTGCCACGGAGCAGCTCAGCCGCCGCACCCGCCCGCCGCCCTCCGGCGCGGAGGTCGCCGTGACGGAGACGGAGACTTTGCCGGGGCGTCGCCCGGAGGCCGGGGCGGTGTCTTGCGGGTGGCCGCCGTCCCGCGGTTCGGGTACGGCGGCGAAGGGGGGAGCGGGTGACGTCGCCTCGGAAGGGGGCAGGACCGACGGCGTCACCCCGTGCGGTGTCGCCGCCGACGGCATCACGGGCGGCGGTCCGAACACGCCGAGCCCCTCGCTCCCGTCCGCTTCCGGCACCCCCACCGACGGGCTGCTGAACCCCACCGGGCCCGAAGGCGCCCCGGCCGCCGCCCCCTGCCCCGCTCCCGCCCCCGTCACCTCCAGGTTCAGCAGGTGCACAGCACTGCGGCTCACCTGCTCCACCAGTGCCCCCGGCAGCCATCCGCCCGCCACCAGCCGGGCCGCGCCCTCGGGGGCCAGTCGGCGGGCCAGCTGCGCGGGGGCGGGCCGTGTGTCCGGGTCCTTCGCGAGGCACTCCGTTGTCAGGCTCCGCAACTCCCCGTCCAGCAGGCCGAGCTCCGGCTCCTCGTGGACGACCTTGTAGAGCAGGGCGGCGGAGGAGTCGCCGGGGAAGGGCGGTTCACCGGTCGCCGCGTACGCGAGGACCGCGCCCAGGGAGAAGACGTCGGCCGCGCCCGTGACGCCCTTGCCCAGGATCTGCTCGGGGGACATGTAGCCGGGCGAGCCGATGGACACGCCGGTGGAGGTGAGGGACGCCGTGCCGTCCGTGGCCCGGGCGATCCCGAAGTCGATCAGCAGGGGTCCGTCCAGGGTCAGCAGCACGTTCGACGGCTTCACGTCCCGGTGCACCAGCCCCAGCTCGTGCACCGCCGCCAGCGCCTCGGCGAGTCCCGCCCCGAGGGCCCGAACGGTGTGGGCCGGCAGGGGCCCGCCGTCGGCGATCGCGGCCGACAGCGACGGACCGGCCGCGTACGCCGACGCCACCCACGGCACCCGCGCCTGCGGGTCGGCGTCGAGGACGGGTGCCGTCCAGGCGCCGCCCACCCGGCGCGCGGCCTCGACCTCGCGCCGGAAACGGGCCCGGAACTCCTCGTCCAGCGCGAGGTGCGGATGCACGATCTTCACGGCGACCGTGCGGCCGCCGGCGCTGCGGCCCAGGTAGACCCGGCCCATGCCGCCGGAGCCCAGCCGGCCCAGCAGCCGGTAGGGCCCCACGACGGTGGGTTCGTCGACGTCGAGCGGCCGCATGGGCGTCACCCCTCCCCCGAAGGCAAGCGGGGACGTCCCCGGTCCCGGTGCGCCTGCACTCTCCAGCAGAGTAGTGCGGGAGCACCGCCCGGCTCACGGCTGGAGCAGATCCACCTTCACGTCCGCCGGGAAACCGGTCGTCGGGCCGACCCGTCGTGCGAACTCGGCGACCGCGGCCAGCTGCGGGCCGCCGAAACGGAAGTCGAGGGTCGTGAAGTAGCGGGCCAGGGTCTCCTCGTCGAAGGCCTCCCAGCGGGCGGCCTGCTCGGCGACCTTGCCGACCTCCTCCAGGGAGAGGTTGCGGGAGTCGAGGAAGGCCTCGTGCACCCGGCGGGTGATGACCGGCTCGCGCTCCAGGTAGTCGCGGCGGGCCGCCCAGACCGCGAAGACGAACGGCAGGCCCGTCCACTCCTTCCACAGCGCGCCCAGGTCGTGCACTTCCAGGCCGAAGCGGGGCCCGTCGAGCATGTTCGCGCGCAGTGCCGCGTCGCCGATGAGGACGGCGGCGTCGGCCTCCTGCATCATCAGGCTGAGGTCGGGCGGGCAGGTGTAGTAGTCCGGCTCGACGCCGTAGCGCTCGGCGAGGAGCAGCTGGGCGAGGCGGACGGAGGTGCGGGAGGTCGACCCGAGGGCGACGCGGGCGCCGTCCAGACGGTCCAGCGGGACCTGCGAGACGATCACGCAGGACATGACCGGGCCGTCGCAGCCGACGGCGATGTCGGGGAAGGCGACCAGATCGTCGGCGTGCCGGAGAAACTCGACGAGGGTGATCGGACCGATGTCGAGTTCGCCCTGCACCAGCTTCTCGCTGAGCTTCTCCGGGGTGTCCTTGGAGAGCTCGAAGTCGAGGAGCGTGCCCGTTCTCGCGAGCCCCCAGTACAAGGGCAGGCAGTTCAGGAACTGGATGTGGCCGACGCGCGGCCGGGTGCGAGGATTGTCCACATCGTGAGGCTAGCCCTCACGGCGTACGGACCGGCGCGCGACCCCGCCGTCGGGGTGCGGGCCCGTTGGGGGCGCCCCCTCCGCCAGTCGGCGGAGGGATGTTCAAACATTCGGGTGACGTGATCTTGACCCCTATTGCATTCCACGGCCTGCGTGCTAGGCTCGTCGCAAGTTGCAGTTTGGTTTCCCTTGCAGTACAGAGCCTGCGGAGCATGTGACCGCGGGCTCTCGTCATTCTCAGACATATGCACTTGTGCGGAATTCATCTTCACACTTGCTGGTTCTGGAGCAGGGCAACCCTTTTGAAGCCCAAGGAGGGCTTATGGCTACCGGAACCGTGAAGTGGTTCAACGCCGAAAAGGGCTTTGGTTTCATCGCCCAGGAGGGCGGCGGCCCCGACGTCTTCGTCCACTACTCCGCGATCAACGCGAGCGGCTTCCGCTCGCTCGAGGAGAACCAGCAGGTGTCTTTCGACGTCACGCAGGGTCCGAAGGGCCCGCAGGCTGAGAACGTCACGCCGGTCTGATTTGTAGTACCCAAGGAGCCCCGCGCCTCAAGGCGACGGGGCTCCTGCCCTTTCCGGGCCCGGGCGGCCGATGAATTCACGGTGAATTCCGGCCGTGGAAGGATGGGCGGGTGCAGAACGATCCGGAGAACAGCGGGGAGGCCGGCGGCACGCCCGCCGACAAGGCCCTGGCCACCGGCCTGTCGGTCGGCCTGTCCCTCGGCACGGCCATAGGGCTCGTGCTCGGCCTGACCGTCTTCGACAATGTCGCCCTGGGCCTGGCCCTGGGCCTCGGTTTCGGCACGGCGATCGGAGCGGGGGCGGGAATCGGCGCCAGGCGGGGCCGCCCCTGAGGGACGGCGCCGCGCTAGGGTCTGCGGCCATGACCGAGCCCGCCGACTTCGTGACCGAGACCCGCACCTTCTACGACACCGTCGCCGAGGACTACGCCGTTCACTTCGACGACCTGCGGCCCGGGTCGCCACTCGACCGGGGCGTGCTGTACGGCTTCGCGGAGCTCGTGGGTGCGGGCGGCGAGGTCGCGGACCTGGGGTGCGGGCCCGGGCGGGTGACGGCGTACCTGGCGTCGCGGGGGCTGTCGGTGTTCGGGCTCGACCTGTCGGAGTCGATGCTCGCGATCGCCCGCCGTGAGCACCCGGGCCTGCGGTTCGTGCAGGGCTCGATGCTGGAGCTGGACCTGCCGGACGGCTCGCTCGACGGTCTCGTGTCCTGGTACTCGATCATCCACACGCCCGAGGAGCACCTGCCGGCCCTCTTCGCCGGTTTCCACCGCGTCCTGCGGCCCGGCGGCCATCTGCTCCTCGGCTTCCAGTGCGGTGACGAGCCCCGCCGCTACGAGGAGGCCTTCGGCCACCCGGTCTCCCTGACCTTCCGCCGCCGCCGGCCGGAGCACGTCGCCGCCCTGCTGGGCAATGCCGGCTTCACCGTCCGTGCCACGACGGTACGGGAGCCGGACGAGGCACAGGGCGAGCCGGTCGCCCAGGCGAGCCTCGTGGCCCGCAAGCCGGTGGAGTAAGCCGGTGGAGTAAGCCGCCTGGCGCATCGCCGCAGCCCCACGCGCGACGCCCCCGGGCGGCTCCGTGACCGGCCCCGGCTGCCCCCAGGCGCACCGCGGCCGGCTCACGCTCAGACCTCGAAACGCCCTCCGGCCAAGAAACACACGGCTAGAGCACCCCCGCGGCATCCCTCGCCGCGATGTACCCGAACGTCATCGCCGGGCCGATCGTCGACCCCGCGCCCGCGTAGCTGCGGCCCATCACGGCCGCGCTCGCGTTTCCCGCCGCGTACAGGCCCGGGATCACCGAGCCGTCCTCCCGCAGCACCCGGGCCCGGGCGTCCGTGCGGAGGCCGCCTTTGGTGCCGAGGTCGCCGGGGACGATGCGGAAGGCGTGGTACGGGGGGAGCCAGAGGGGCGCCAGACAGGAGTTGGGACGGACCGACGGGTCCGTGTAGTAGTGGTCGTAGGCGCTGTCGCCCCGGTGGAAGTCGGGGTCCTCGCCCTGGAGGGCCTGGGCGTTGAAGCGGTTCACGCTGGTGCGCAGGGCCGCCGCCGGGACGCCGATCGAGGCCGCCAGCGCATCCAGGGTCCACTCCTTGTGCGCGGCCCCTGAGTCGTACCAGGCGTCGGGGAAGGGCAGGGTCGGCAGGACGTCCTTGAAGAGGTACCGGTTGCGGTAGTTCTGGTCGGTGATCAGCCAGGACGGGATCGCCTCGTGCTCGTCGTACATGGTGTGCACGACGTCGCTGTAGGGCGCGGCCTCGTTGACGAAGCGCCGGCCCGAGCCGTTCACCAAAAGTCCGCCGGGCAGGGTGCGTTCGGCGAGGCAGAAGTAGGGCTGTCCGGGGATCGGGATCGCCGGGCCCCACCAGGCGTCGTCCATCAGGTCGAGCGCCGCGCCCAGCCGCTCCCCCGCCCGGATGCCGTCGCCGGTGTTCTCCTTCGCCCCGACGGTCCACTCCGTGCCGATGGGCTGCCGCTGGAAGCGCTGCCGCATCGCCGCGTTGTGCTCGAAGCCGCCCGATCCGACGATCACGCCGCGGCGGGCGCGGAGCAGTCCGGGTGCGCCGTCGCGGGTGACGACGGCTCCCGTCACCGTGCCGTTCTCGACGTGCAGGTCCGTCAGCGGCGTGTTCAGCCAGACCGGGACGCCGGCCGAGCGCAGGCCCGCCCGCAGGCCCGCGGCCAGTGCCTGGCCCATCGTCAGGGGCTTCTGGCCGAGCGTCGCCGCCTTGGCTCCGCGCGCGAGGCACTGGGCGGCGACGGCCGCGCCCCGGGCGTTCACGGCGGCCAGGGCGACCCACTTGTAGTCGGCGCTGAAGACGACCATGCCGGCGGGGACGTCCATGTACGGCGGGTTGAGGTGTGCCAGCTCGGCTCCCAGGAGGTTGCCGTCGAGCTGGTCCGGTTCGATGGAGCGGCCGTTCGGCAGGCCGCCGGGCAGCTCGGGGTAGTAGTCGCTGTAGCCCTCCATCCAGCGGAAGCGGAGGGGGCTGTTCGCCATGACGAAGGAGATCGTCGCCGGGCCGTGGGTGAGGAAGGCGCGCTGCCGGTCCGCGGGGACGTCCGGGCCGACGACCGCGGCGAGGTAGGCGGCGGCCTTGGCGGGGGTGTCCGGGACCCCGGCCGCGAGGATCACGGAGTTGTTGGGGATCCAGATCCCGGCACCGGAGCGGGCGGCCGAGCCGCCGAAGGTCGGGGCCTTCTCCACGACGACGCAGCTCAGGCCTTGGCGCGCGGCCGTCAGCGCCGCGGTCATGCCGGCGGCACCGGAGCCGATGACGACGACGTCGTACGTGCCGAGCGGGGGTAAGTCGGCCGCCCGGGCGCCTTGTTGCACTCCCGCGGCGACCGCGAGTCCGGCACCGGCGGCCCCGGCCAGCAGTCGTCTTCGGGAGGGGGCTCCGGCGGTGCCCGGGGTGTCCGTGCGTGTGGTCATGGCCGCTCCAGCCCGACGAGAACGCGAAAGGGGTGGGGAATGTCGCGCGGGGCTCTTGCGAAGTCAAGACCCGTGCGGCACCCACCGCGCGTCCCCGGCGGCGCGGACCGGTCCGCGAAGGCCCCTCCCGCACGACCCGACGGCCGCGCGCCGCCCCCGCCCGGACCCGCCAAGGCCCCTCCTGCACGACCTCGCGGCGGTGTACCGCCGTCGACCGGACCGCGAAGGCCCCTCCCGCACCACCTCGCGGCCGCGCGCCGCCGACCGGACCCCGCCAAGGCCCCTCCCGCACGACCTCGCGGCGGTGTACCGCCATCGACCGGACCGCGAAGGCCCCTCCCCCGCCGCCTCGCAGCCGCGCGCCGCCCCCGACCGGACCCGCGAAAGCCCCTCCCACGCGACCCGGCGGCCGCGACCGCGACCGTCCCGACGAGCGGGAGGCCCGGACGCTAGTCGAGGCCGATGGCCGCGCAGTCCGCCTTGTACTTCGAGGTGCAGATGTCCTTGACGGTGTACACGCCGTCGGTGATCACCGTGTCCTTGATGTTGTCCTTGGTGAGGGCGACCACCGGCACCAGCATGGCCGGGATGTTCTTCTGCGTCGGGCTGTCGACCGTCTCCCGGGTCAGCGCGGCGAACTCGATCGCCCGGCCCTGAACCTTGGCCACCGCGATCTTCGCGGCGTTGGTCGCCTCCAGCAGGAAGGACTTGTACACGGTCATGTACTGCTCGCCGGAGACGACCCGCTGCACCGCGTCGAGGTTGGCGTCCTGCCCGGTGACCGGCGGCATCCTGGTGGCCCCGGCCTCCTGCAGTGCCTCGATGGCGGCGCCGGCCATGCCGTCGTTGGCCGAGTAGACGGCGGCGATGTTGTTCAGCCCGACCTTCTGGATCGCCTTCTTCATGTTGGCCTTGGCGATCGCGGGCTTCCACTCCTTGGTGTCGTACTGCGCGACGATGTCGACCTGGCCCTGGAGTTCGCTGAGCGCGCCGTCCTTGAAGCGTGCGGTGTTGGGGTCCGCGGGGTCGCCGTTCATCATGACGACCTTGCTCTTCTGGGCCTTGTCGCCGAGTTCCCCCATGATGGCGCGGCCCTGCACCTGGCCGACGAGTTCGTTGTCGTGGGAGACGTAGGCGTCGATGGGGCCTTCGGCGAGCCGGTCGTAGGCGATGACGGGGATGCCGGCGTCCTTGGCCTTCTGCACGTCGGGGGCGATGCTCTTGGAGTTCAGCGCGTCGACGAGGATGACGTCCACCTTGTCGTCGATCATCTTCTGGAACTGTTCGCTCTGTCTGGCCACGCTGGCCTCGGCGTTGGCGTAGCGGACCGTGCCCTTGTTCTCGGTGAGGGACGCGACCTCCTGCTTGATCAGCGGGTAGTCGAACTTCTCGAAGCGTGCCGTGTCCCGGTCGGGCAGCAGCAGGCCCACCGTGATGTCGTTGCCCTTCTTGGCGGCGGCGTCGTCACTCCCGCCGTCGCTGCAGGCGGCGAGGGACAGGGCCGATACGGAGACCGCCAGGGCGATGGAGATGCGCCGCACGGCGACCTGACGGGTGTTACGCGGTATCACTGGTGGTGCCTTCCGAGGGGGGAGCATCGTGACGAGATGGTCGAAAGCCAACGGGCAGACGCCGTGCGTCGTCAAGAAAGACGTGTGAAGACATCGCAAAGGTGAATCACGGGGCGTACAGACCCTCCACTTCCGTGGCGAACGCGCGCAGCACGGCCTCCCGGCGGAGCTTCATCGACGGGGTGAGATGGCCGGCCTCCTCCGTGAAGTCCTCGGGGAGGATGACGAAGCGGCGGATCGACTCCGGACGGGAGACCATCTTGTTGGCCTCGTCGACGGCGCGTTGCAGGACGGCGCGCAGTTCCTCGTCGTCGACGAGGAGCGTGGGCGGCACGGGGTGTTTGCCGTTCATCTGGCGCCAGTGGGTGACGCCGTCCGGGTCGAGGGTGATCAGGGCCGAGACGAAGGGGCGGCCGTCGCCCAGGACCAGGCACTGGGAGATCAGCGGGTGCGAGCGCAGCCAGTTCTCCAGCGGGGCCGGGGCGACGGACTTGCCGCCGGCGGTGATCAGCAGTTCCTTCTTGCGGCCGGTGATCGTCAGGTAGCCCTCGTCGTCCAGTTCGCCGAGGTCGCCGGTGGCGAGCCAGCCGTCGGGGGCGGCGGGGACGACGCCGCCGGCCTGCGGGTCCCAGTAGCCGCGCAGCACGTGGTCGCCGCCGACGAGGATCTCCCCGTCGGCGGCGATGCGGACGCGGGTGCCGGGCAGCGGCCAGCCGACGGTGCCGAGCCGGGGCTTCAGGGGCGGGGTGACGGTGCTCGCGCCGGTGGTCTCCGTCAGGCCGTAGCCCTCGAAGATCTCGATGCCGGCACCGGCGTAGAACGCGGCGAGGCGGCGGCCGAGCGGGGAGCCGCCGCAGATGGCGTAGCGGACTCTGCCGCCCATGGCGTTGCGGAGGCGGCGGTAGACCAGGGGGTCGTAGAAGGCCCGGGCGGTCTTGAGGGCGCGGGAGGGGCCGGGTCCGGTGCCCGTCTGCTGGGCCTCCAGGGCCTCTCCGTAGCGCTGTGCCACGGCCACCGCGCGGTCGAACGAGGTGGCCCGGCCGCCCGCCTCGGCTTTGGCGCGGGCCGAGTTGAAGACCTTCTCCAGCATGTACGGGATGGCCAGCAGGCAGGTCGGCCGGAAGGCGGCCAGGTCCGGCAGCAGGTGGTCGGCCTTGATGCTCGGCGTGTGGCCGAGCCGGACGCGGGCGCGGATGCAGGCGATGGCCACCATGCGGCCGAAGACGTGGGACATCGGCAGGAACAGCAGGACGGAGGCCTCTTCGCTGGTCTTGGCCCGGAAGACGGGGTAGAGCAGCTCGATGGCGTTGTCGACCTCGGCGAAGAAGTTGCCGTGGGTGAGCGCGCAGCCCTTGGGGCGGCCCGTGGTGCCCGAGGTGTAGACGAGGGTGGCGAGGGTGTCGGGGCCGAGCATGCCGCGACGCACCTCGACCTCCTGGTCGGGCAGGTGTGCCCCGGTTTCCGCGAGCCGGTTCACGTGGCCCTTCTCCACGACCCACATGTGCCGGAGGTCGGGCAGCCGCTCCCGTTCGGGGCCGAGGGCGGCGGCCTGCGCGGCGGTCTCGGTGACCAGGGCGACCGCGCCGGAGTCCTGGAGGATCCAGCGGGTCTGGAAGACGGAGGAGGTGGGGTAGACGGGGACGGTGACCAGTCCGGCCGCCCAGGCGGCGAAGTCCAGGACGGTCCATTCGTAGATGGTGCGGGCCATCACGGCGATCCGGTCGCCCGGCATCAGGCCCTCGGCGATCAGGCCCTTCGCCACGGCCCTCACCTGGTCGGCGAACTGTGCCGCCGTGACGTCGCTCCAGTTGCCGTCGGCGTCCTTGCGGCTGAGTGCCACGGCGTCCGGGTGCGCGCTCGCGTTGTCGAACGGCAGGTCGGCGAGCGACCCGTGGGCCCACGGCGGGGCCAGCGGCGGCACGGAGGCCTCCCGTACCGCCCCGTCCAGCCGCCGTACCTCGGGCTCGACGAGCCTCGGCCCCCCGTACGCGTCGCCGTAGGCGGAGGAGGGATACGCAGTGGACACGGGCGGCTCCTGGGGCGTGCAGCGAAGGACTGCTTGCTGCATGACGTACGTGCCTCGCACGCCGAGGCGCTCAACCGGCTCAATCCCCCCTGAGTGGTCCTTAAGGGGTTACTGGCGGTAGGAACGGGATCGTACGGCGCCGACGTGGCGGGTTTGTGCGGGTTCGGGGATGGTCCGGAGCCAGGCCTGTGCAATCTCGGGGATTACGTGAGGGGCTTTCAGGTTCTGCGCACCGAGCCTCAGGCGCGCTCCAGGACGGCCGTCACCCCCTGCCCGCCCGCCGCGCAGACGGAGATCAGCCCGCGGGCCGGGGCGTCCCGTTCGGTGAGGAGCTTGGCCAGGGTGGCGACGATCCGGGCGCCGGTGGCGGCGAAGGGGTGGCCGGTGGCGAGGGAGGAGCCGGCGACGTTCAGCCGGGCGCGGTCCACCGTGCCGAGGCCCCGCTTCTCCCAGGCGGCGAGCGTCGCCAGCACCTGGGAGGCGAACGCCTCGTGGATCTCGACGAGGTCGAAGTCGTCCAGGCCCAGCCCGGCCCGCTCCAGCATGCGCGGGACCGCGTACGCGGGCGCCATGAGCAGTCCGTCCTCGCCGCCGGCCACGTCACCGCCGACGAAGTCGACCGCGGCCGTCTCGTACGCGGTGAGGTACGCCAGCGGCTCCAGCCCGCGCTCGCGGGCCCAGTCCTCGCTCGCGAGCAGGACGGTGGCGGCACCGTCCGTCAGCGGGGTGGAGTTCCCGGCCGTCATGGTCGGGTCGGGGTGGCCGAGCCCGAACACCGGTTTCAGGGCGGCCAGTTTCTCCACCGTCGAGCCGGGGCGCAGGTTCTGGTCGCGGGCCAGGCCGCGGAAGGGGACCACGAGGTCCTGGAAGAAGCCGCGTTCGTACGCCGCCGCCAGCCGCCGGTGACTGGTGGCCGCGAGTTCGTCCTGCGCCTCGCGGGGGACGCCCCAGGCGCGGGCGGTGACGGCGGCGTGTTCCCCCATGGACAGGCCGGTGCGCGGCTCGGCGTTGCGGGGGATGTCGGGGACGAGGTGACCCGGGCGCACCTTCGCCAGGGCCTTCAGCCGGGCGCCGGGCGACGTGGCCCGGCGGACCTCCAGCAGGATGCGGCGCAGGGAGTCGTTGACGCCGAGGGGTGCGTCGCTGGCCGTGTCGGCGCCGCCCGCCACGGCCGACTCGGTCTGGCCGAGGGCGATCTTGTTGGCGGCGGCGATGACGGCCTGGAGTCCGGTGCCGCAGGCCTGCTGGATGTCGTAGGCGGGGGTGCGCGGGTGGAGCCCGGAGCCGAGCACGGTCTCGCGGGCGAGGTTGAAGTCGCGGGCGTGCTTGAGCACGGCCCCGGCGACGAACTCACCGACGGCGCCCGGCTCCTGGAGCCCGTACCGCTCGACGAGGCCGTCGAGGGCGGCGGTGAGCATCTGCTGGTTGGAGGCGGTGGCGTAGGGGCCGTCGGAACGGGCGAAGGGGATGCGCGCTCCGCCGACGATCGCCACGCGCCGCACCGACGGCGACGACTGCCGGCGGCTCATCTCGACCAACTCCTCTCGACCAGCCCGTTCGACCAGCTCATCTCGACCAGCCCGCTCAACCAGCTCATCTCGATCAGCCCGTTCAACCAGCTCATCTCGACCAGCCCGCTCAACCAGCTCATTTCCACCAGCTCATCTCGACCTGCTCCTCCTCCGTGACGTAGCCTTACCTCCGGTAACCTTACTCCAGAGTAAGCAGGAGTGGGGCTTCAGCGAACCGTCCTCGGGAACTGGGAGTCGTCCATGGCCGACCGCTATCTGCGCTTCACCGGTACCGCGCCCGGCCGCTTCCTCACGCGTCGGCTGGGACTGCCGCAGCCCGCGGCGCTGACCCGCTGGTCCGCCGAGCGGCCCGTCCTGGACGGCGGGCTGCTGCACCTCACCGCCGGCCGGTCCGCCCTCGGCCCGGCGCCGGTCCCGGCCCGTACGGGACTCGGCCCGGCGGGCTCCGACCGCACGGCCGCCGTCGTCCTGGACGCGACCGGGGTGCGGGACGTCGAAGGCCTGGCGGAGGTGCACGCCGCCCTGCATCCCGTCGTACGGTCGGTCGCCTCGAGCGGACGCGTGGTGGTGCTCGGCGCGCCGCTCGACCCCACCGATCACCATCAGGCCGCGGCCCAGCAGGCCCTGGAGGGATTCACGCGCTCCCTGGGCAAGGAGATCGGCCGGGGCAGGACGGTGAACCTGGTCCGGCTCACGGACGCCGCCGCCGCGGAGTCCACCCTGCGCTTCCTGCTGTCGCCCAAGTCGGCCTATGTGAGCGGGCAGGTCATCGAGGTGGGTCCCACACGGGAAACGACCGCCGCCGACCCGGAACGCCCCCTGACCGGCCGCACCGCCCTGGTCACCGGCGCCGCCCGGGGCATCGGCGAGGCGGTCGCCGAGACCCTCGCGCGGGACGGTGCCCGGGTCGTGGTGCTCGATGTGCCGCAGGCCGAGCAGGACGCCCGGCGGGTCGCCGAGCGGCTCGGCGGCACCGCGCTGGCGCTCGACATGACGGCCGCCGACGCGGGCGCCCGGATCGCCGAGGCCCTGCCCGACGGACTGGACGTGCTGATCCACAACGCGGGCATCACCCGTGACCGGCGCCTGGTGAACATGCCCGCCGAACGCTGGATCTCCGTCCTGGAGGTGAACCTGGCGAGCGTGCTGCGCACCACGGACGCCCTGCTGAAGGACGGCACGCTGAAGCGCGGCGGCCGGATCGTCGCCACCGCCTCGATCGCGGGGATCGCCGGCAACGCCGGCCAGACCAACTACGGCGCGAGCAAGGCGGGCGTCGTCGGCCTGGTCCGCTCCCTCGCGCCGCGCGCGCTCGACGAGCACGGCCTGACGGTCAACGCGGTCGCGCCCGGCTTCATCGAGACCAGGATGACCGCCGCTGTCCCGCTGTTCATCCGCGAGGCGGGCCGCCGGATGAACTCCCTCGTCCAGGGCGGCCTCCCGGCCGACGTCGCCGAGACCACCGCCTGGCTGGCCCACCCGGCCTCGGGCGCGGTCAACGGCCAGGTCGTCCGCGTCTGCGGTCAGAGCCTGCTGGGGGCGTGATGGCCGACTCCCCCGCTCTCACCCTCACCCGGTCCCCCTCCCTCGCCCCGCTCCTGGCCCGCGGTGCCCTGCTGTCCCCCCTCAAACGCCCCGGCCCCGACGCGGAGTTCCCCCGTACCCGGCTCGTCCTGCCCGGCGTGCGCGTCGACCTCGCGCGGCTCGCGGCGTACGAACGGGTCTGCGGGTTCCCCGTCGGGGAGGACGCGCTGCCGGTGACGTATCCGCACGTGCTCGGATTCCCCCTGGCCATGCGGCTGATGAGCGGCCGGGACTTCCCGCTGCCGCTGCTCGGCCTCGTCCACACGTCGATCACCGTCACCCGGCACGAGCGGATGTCGCCCGGCGGTGGGTACGAACTCTCCGTGCACGTCGAGGGGCTGGTCCCCCACCGGCGCGGTACGGAGGCCACGGTCGTCACCGAGGTGCGCCGCGGTGGTGCCGTCGTCTGGGAGTCGAGCAGCACGTACCTGGCCCGGCACCGCACGCACCGGCTGACCGCGGTCCCCCGGGAGCCGGAGGCGCGGGGGCCGCTGCCCCCGGTGGACGAGTGGCGGCTCGCCGGGGACGTCGGGCGCCGCTACGGGGCCGCGTCCGGGGACCGCAACCCGATCCATCTGCACCCGCTCACGGCCCGGCTGTTCGGCTTTCCCCGGGCCATCGCGCACGGCATGTGGACCGTGGCCCGCTGCCTCGCGGCACAAGACGTCCCCCAATGCTGCCATCTGCGCGCGGAGTTCAGGGCTCCGGTCCTGCTGCCCGGGACGGTGACGTACGCGGCACGGGACGGCCGGTTCGAGCTGCGCGGCCCGCGGGACCGGCTCCATGTGACGGGGGAGGTCTACCCGACGTGAGGGCCCGGCGGCTCCTCCGGAGGCGCCCAGGGCCGCCCCTCCATCAGGTCGCCGAGTCCCGCCCAGGCGAAGTTCATCAGGGTGGCCGCGGCCTGGCGGGCCGTGACGCCCGGGGTGGCGTTGGCCCACGCGGCGAGTGACTCGGCGGCGCCGACCAGGGCCTCGGCGAGGCCGGCGACCTCGCGCTCCGGGAGGTCCGGGTCGTGGGGGTACCTCCCTGCTCGAGCGCAGCCGAGAGCTTGGGGGAGGGCCTCCCGGGCACCGGCGAGGATCAGCTGGGTGACGAACGCGACGATCTCCTCGCGCATCGCGGTGACCTCGGCGGCGAACGGCTCGCCGTGCGTACGCGCCTGGAGGTGCAGGACCGACCACGCGTCCGGGTTCTCGCCGGTGTGCGTGAAGAAGGCGCCGAGCCCCTCCCACAGTTGCCGGGCGGCGGGCAGATCGCGGCGGACCCCGGCCCGTACCGCCTCGACGAGGGCGCCCGCCTCGCGGCGGATGCAGGCGGTGAAGAGGTCTTCCTTCGAGTTGAGGTACAGGTACACCAACGGCTTGGACACGCCCGCGAGTTCGGCGATCTCGTCCATCGACGCGGCCATGTAGCCCCGCTGGCCGAAGATCCGCACGGCGGCGTCCAGCATCTGCTGTTCACGGACCGCGCGCGGCATCCGCTTGGTCTTCACGGCACCCATAGCGCTTAGCGTACGGGCCCCCTGGACGGCCCTCTCCCGGGAAACCGGGGAAGGACCGCTCAGGGGGCCCGTGAACGCGTGCGGCAGGTCCGGCCGTCAGGCGCTCGCGGTGACCGGCTCGGTCCGGTCGCGCGGCTCGTCGCGGGGCTCGTCGAGCGGCTCGTCCAGGGAGGAGCCGTCGGCCGTGGCGTACGCCGTGCGGTCGAGCAGGTTCTCGCGGGCCGAGACCAGGACCGGGATCAGTGCCTGTCCGGCGACGTTGGTCGCGGTACGGATCATGTCCAGGATCGGGTCGATCGCGAGGAGCAGACCGACGCCCTCCATCGGCAGGCCGAGGGTGGAGAGGGTGAGGGTCAGCATGACCGTCGCACCGGTGAGACCGGCGGTGGCGGCGGAGCCGACCACCGAGACGAACGCGATCAGCAGGTAGTCGCCGACGCCCAGCTGGATGTCGAAGATCTGGGCGACGAAGATCGCGGCGATGGCCGGGTAGATCGCGGCGCAGCCGTCCATCTTGGTCGTCGCGCCGAACGGCACGGCGAAGGAGGCGTACTCCTTCGGCACGCCGAGCCGCTCGGTGACCTTCTGCGTCAGCGGCATGGTGCCGACGGAGGAGCGGGAGACGAAGGCCAGCTGGATCGCGGGCCAGGCGCCCTTGAAGAACTGGACCGGGTTGACCTTGGCGACGGTCGCGAGCAGCGTCGGGTAGACGCCGAACAGCACGATGAGGCAGCCGGCGTAGATGTCGGCGGTGAACGTCGCGTACTTGCCGATCAGGTCCCAGCCGTAGGTGGCGATGGCGTTGCCGATGAGGCCGACGGTGCCGAGCGGGGCGAGCCGGATGACCCACCACAGCGCCTTCTGGAGGAGGCTGAGGACGGACTCGCTCAGGGTGAGGATCGGCTGGGCCTTCTCACCGAGCTGCAGGGCCGCGATGCCGGCGACGGCGGCCATGAAGACGATCTGCAGCACGTTCAGCTCGGTGAACGGCGTGATGACGTCGGTCGGGACGATGCCCGTCAGGAAGTCGATCCAGGAGCCGGTGTCCTCGGGCTTCGCGCCGTCCTTGGGCGTGAGGCCGGTACCGGCGCCGGGGTTGGTCAGCAGGCCGATGACCAGGCCGATGCTGACCGCGATCAGCGAGGTGATCATGAACCAGAGGAGGGTGCGCGAGGCCAGGCGGGCCGCGTTGTTGACCTTCCGCAGGTTGGTGATCGAGACCAGGATCGCGAAGAAGACGAGCGGGGCGACCGCGAGCTTCAGCAGCCCGATGAAGGTGTCGCCGACCTTTTCCAGTGTCGTGGTCAGCCAGGACAGGTCCTGGTCGCGGGCGAGCCAGCCGAGCAGCACACCCAGGACGAGACCGGCGAGTATCTGGGCCCAGAAGGGCACCTTGAAGGACTTCGTGTGTGAGGACACGGACTGACTCCGTTGGGGGGACGCGTAGGGGAGCTGACGTGGGAGGGGCGGTGGGGGGTTGCGTTACGTCAGGAACGACAGAAAGCGGACGCGCACCGACAGAGATCCACGTGCAGCCGCGCCACGAGCGGAACGCTCGGGGGCAAGGAGGGCGCGACTGCTGACTTCATACCATGACCTTAACACCTGAACTTTGAGGACCCCAAAGCCTTTCTTTGACAGGTGACGACGCACACATGCCCATACAACGCAATGCGCCCCGTTTCCGTGCATGTACGGAAACGGGGCGCTGTGAGCGTGCGAAGGGCCTTACGAGGTCTGCCCCTGGGTGCGGGGCGTGTCGTCGACGGCGTCCTCCTGGCTGCGGTGGGCGTCCAGGTTGGCCTTCATCCGGTCGACGCGCTGCGCGACCTGCACGGACGCCCGGTCCCGCTCCTTGCGCAGCACGACGAAGCTGATCGGCGCGGAGATCAGCAGGGCGAGGAGTACGACCCACAGCCCGTTGCTGTTGCCCAGCCCGCGGGGGGCGATGCCGGAGTAGACGGCGCCCCAGACGACCACGAGGCAGCCCACGAAGACTCCGAGGCGCATCAGTGTGTAGCGGAGCATCTCAATCCACTCTTCCGTTTCGAACGGCCGGAACGCACCCAAAGGGGCACCGTCCAGTGAAGCACGCCGAGCGGCCGATCTTGCAGGGGGGTCTTCGACGGTCAGACGAGGGGCAGCAGCATGATGATGTCCTCACGGTCCTCCCCCGGGGCCACCCGGATCGCGCCGGGGATCCGCCCGACCTCCTTGTACCCGCAGGACGCGTAGAACCGCTCCAGCCCGAGACCGCCCCGGCAGGTCAGCCGGATCGCCTCGATCCCGTCCATCTCCCGGGCCGCGGCCGCGGCGGCGCCCAGCAGGTCCCGCCCCCAGCCCTTGCCGTGATGCCTCGGGTGCACCATCACCGTGTACAGCCACAGCCAGTGCGTCATCAGATGGTGCGTGTTGAAGGTCAGGAACGCGGTCGCCGCGACCCGCCCCTCCGCGTCGTGCCCGACGAGCAGTTTGGCCCGCCCCTCCGCCATCGACGCGAAGTGCTGCACGAGCGCGGGGCGGATCTCCTCCCGCGTCACCGGCGGCACGTATCCGACGGCTCCGCCGGCGTTGGAGACATCGGTCCACAGGTCGAGCAGGCCGTCACGCAACTCCGGGGTGACGGCGGGACCGAGCGTGAAGGTAAGGGGCATGGCTGGATTGTAGCTATTACGACAGCGCGTCGGCCGCCACCTTCAGGTCCGACACCAGCCCCCGGTACGCCGCCTCCCGGTCGTCGGACCGCAGCACCGACGACGGATGCACGGTCGGCACCAGCCGCTCCGGCCGCCCGTGGATCTCCTCCTCCAGAACCGTCCCCCGCACCTGCGTGACCCGGAACGAGGACCCGAGCAGCGCCTTCCCCGCGGTTGCCCCCAGGACGACGATCAACTCGGGCTCCACGACGGCGAGCTCAGCGGCCAGCCAGGGCCCGCACGCGGTCATCTCGCGCAGGTTCGGCGCCTTGTGGATCCGCCGCTTCCGGGGCTCGGCCTGCGTGAACTTGAAGTGCTTCACGGCATTGGTGACGTAGGCCTCGGAGGGGTCGATGCCGGCCTCCCCCAGGGCCCGGTCCAGCAGCTTCCCGGCAGGCCCGACGAAGGGCTTCCCCTGCCGGTCCTCCTGATCCCCGGGCTGCTCCCCCACGAGCATGACCCGGGCGTCCTGGCTCCCGGCCCCGAACACGGTCCGGGTGGCGTCCCGGTGCAAGGGACACCCCCGGCAGCCGGCGGCGGCCTCCCGCAGAGCGGCAAGCCCGCCGCGACCAGGAACAAAAGGCTCAGCGGTGTAGGCGTCCTCGGACGCCTCGGTCCTGACCATGCCCCCCGGGTACCCCACCCGGGGGCGCGGGGAACTGCGCGAGCAACCCCCGCGCACCCGCACGCGCCATCACACCCGCATAGGCTGCGGCGACTCGCGAAGCAAGGGGTCGGGCCCCTCGTACTCCCGGATGATCTCGTACCGGGTGTTCCGCTCCACGGGCCGGAACCCGGCATCACGGATCAGATCCAGCAGATCCTCACGCGTCAGCTTGTTCGGCGTCCCGTAGTTGTCCGCGTCATGGGTGATCTTGTACTCGACGACCGACCCGTCCATGTCGTCCGCACCGTGCTGCAAGGCGAGCTGAGCCGTCTGCACGCCGTGCATCACCCAGAACACCTTCACGTGCGGCACGTTGTCGAACAGCAGCCGCGACACGGCGAAGGTCTTCAACGCCTCGGCCCCCGTCGCCATCTGCGTCCGCGCCTGAAGGCGATTGCGCACCTTGCCGTCCTGCAGGTCGACGAAGTCGTGCTGGTACCGCAGCGGGATGAAGACCTGGAAGCCGCCGGTCTCGTCCTGCAGCTCACGCAGCCGCAGCACGTGGTCGACGCGGTGACGGGGCTCCTCGATGTGCCCGTACAGCATCGTGCACGGGGTCTTCAGACCCTTCTCGTGCGCGAGCCGGTGGATCCGGGACCAGTCCTCCCAGTGGGTGCGGTGGTCCACGATGTGCTGCCGGACCTCCCAGTCGAAGATCTCGGCGCCGCCACCGGTGAGGGACTCGAGCCCGGCGTCGATGAGCTCGTCGAGGATCTCCGACGCGCTCATCCCCGAGATGGTCTCGAAGTGGTGGATCTCCGTGGCCGTGAACGCCTTCAGCGAGACGTCCGGCAGCGCGGCCTTCAGCTCCCGCAGCGACCGCGGGTAGTAGCGCCACGGCAGGTTCGGGTGCAGCCCGTTGACGATGTGCAGTTCGGTGAGGTTCTCCGACTCCATCGCCTTCGCGAGCTTGACGGCCTCCTCGATGCGCATCGTGTACGCGTCCTTCTCCCCCGGCTTGCGCTGGAAGGAGCAGTACGCGCAGGAGGCCGTGCACACGTTCGTCATGTTCAGGTGCCGGTTGACGTTGAAGTGCACGACGTCACCGTTCTTGCGGGTCCGCACCTCGTGCGCGAGGCCGCCGAGCCAGGCCAGGTCGTCCGACTCGTACAGCGCGATGCCGTCCTCACGGGTCAGGCGCTCACCCGCCCTGACCTTCTCCTCCAGCTCGCGCTTGAGCCCGAGATCCATGCCCACACCTTTCTACGACGACGTCCCAACCGTACGCCCCCATCTTTCGGGCGGGAGGCGCCCCCATACGGCCCTTCGGGCCTACCGCTCTACTCCTCTTCGGGCAGCTCCCCGACCCGGTTCTCCCACTTCGTGGAGAGCACGATCGTCGTACGCGTCCGGGAGACGCCCTCGATGCCGCTCAGCCGCCGGATCATCTTCTCCAGACCGTCGACGTCCGCCGCCCGCACCTTGAGCATGTACGAGTCGTCACCCGCGATGAACCAGCAGTCCTCGATCTCCGAGAGGTCCTTCAGCCGCTGCGCCACGTCCTCGTGGTCGGTGGCGTCGGAGAGTGAGATGCCGATCAGGGCGGTGACGCCGAGGCCGAGCGAGGCGGCGTCGACGGTGGCCCGGTAGCCCGTGATGACCCCGGCCGCCTCCAGCCGGTTGATGCGGTCGGTGACACTGGGTCCCGACAGTCCGACGAGGCGTCCCAGCTCCGCGTAGGAGGCCCGGCCGTTCTCCCTCAGGGCCTGGATGAGCTGCCTGTCCACCGCGTCCATTGCGATCGAAGCCTTCCGCTGAAGTTGTCGTTGAGTCCGATGAGGTTCGGGTGCTGCTCAGCCGTCGCGGTGCGCACCGCCGCCGAGTTCACCCTGCCAACGGCGGTAGAGCCGGTGCGGCACGCCCGCCGCGTCGAGTACGCGTCCGGCGACGAAGTCCACCAGGTCCTGGATGTGCGTCGCGCCCGCGTAGAAGGCGGGTGAGGCGGGCACGACCGTCGCGCCCGCGTCGTCGAGGGTGACCAGGTGCCGCAGGGTCTGGCCGTTCAGCGGGGTCTCCCGCACGGCCACGATCAGCTTGCGGCCCTCCTTGAGGGTCACGCTCGCGGCCCGTTGCAGCAGATCCTTCGACAGCCCGAGCGCGACCCCGGCCACGCTCGCCGTCGAGGCGGGCACGATGAGCATGCCCTTGGCGGGGTACGACCCCGAGGAGGGCCCGGCGGCCAGGTCGCCGGCGCTCCAGTGCCGTACGGCGCCGATGTCGACGGAGAAGGTGCCCGGCTTGCCGTCGGCACCCCGGGAGAGCCATTCCCGCAGGTCTGCCTGCCAGTGGGCGTCCCGGAAGGAGATCCCGGTCTCGTCCAGCAGGGTGAGCCGGGAGGCCCGGGACACCACGAGATCGACGCTTTCGCCGGCGTCCAGCAGCGCGCGCAGCACGGCGGCCGCGTACGGCGTGCCGGAGGCCCCTGAGACCCCCACGATCCAAGGCGTACGCGGCATCTCGCCTGGCTTGACTGGGTTCACAACCCCGAGCCTATCCGGCGTCGCAGAGTGGGAACCGGCCAAGGGGTGCGGGCCGTTGCACGGAGGGGACGAGCGAGCACTGGGGGCCGCCATGTCGGATCCGCAAGCGGGGTGGTCACAGGGCGATCGTGCGCTGGCCGCGGGCAAGCTGATGCTGGCCTGGGTGGCGCTGCTGTGGCTGCTGGAAGTGGTGGACGTGGCCACGGGCCACGCGCTGGACGGTTTCGGCGTCACCCCGCGCGACCCGTCCGAGCTGGTCGACGTCGTCCCCTCGTCCTTCATCCACTTCGGCTTCGCCCATCTGGCGGCGAACACCGTGCCGCTGCTGGTCCTCGGCTTCCTCGCCGCGCTCGCCGGCCTGCGCCGGTTCCTGCTCGTCTGCGCGCTGATCATCGTCGTGGACGGTCTGGGCGTCTGGCTCATAGCTCCGGCCCACACCAACACCGCGGGCGCCTCCGGCGTGATCTTCGGCCTCTTCGGCTTCCTCCTGGTCAGCGGCTTCGTCGAGCGCCGCCCCTGGGGCGTCCTGGCGGGCGTCCTGATCGCCGCGATCTGGGGCGGCTCGATCCTGGCGGGCCTGGCCCCGACCCAGACGGGCGTCAGCTGGCAGGGCCATCTGCTGGGCCTGCTGGCCGGGGTGGCCGCGGCGTTCGTGTTCCGCCGCGGCCGGGCGGCTCCGCCCGCGCTCACACGGTGAGGCCACGCACCAGCAGGTCCAGCAGCGCGCACACGAACAGGGCGATGCCGATGAAGCCGTTGACGCTGAAGAAGGCGCGGTTCACGCGGGACAGGTCGTGGGGGCGCACGATCGAGTGCTCGTACAGGAACGCTCCGGCGACGATCAGCAGGCCCAGCCAGAAGAAGGCGCCGGCGCCGGTGGCGAGGGCGTACCAGACGAAGAGGGCCGTCGTGAGCGCGTGGCAGACGCGTGCGCCCCAGATCGCCGTCGGGATGCCGAAGCGGGCCGGGACGGACATGACGCCGATCTCGCGGTCGGTCTTCACGTCCTGGCAGGCGTAGATCAGGTCGAAGCCGCCGATCCAGATGCCGACGGCGAGACCGAGGATCACCGCGTCCCAGGACCACTCCCCCGAGATCGCGAGCCAGCCGCCGACCGGGCCCATCGCCTGGGCGAGGCCGAGGATGGCCTGCGGGAAGTTCGTGAACCGCTTGCCGTACGGGTAGACCACCATCGGGATCACCGCTATGGGGGCCAGCGCCAGGCACAGGGGGTTCAGCAGGGCGGCGGAACCCAGGAAGACGGCCAGGGCGATCAGGGCACCCGTCCAGGCGTGCTTCACCGACATCGCGCCGGTCACCAGCTCGCGCTGCGCCGTGCGCGGGTTCCTCGCGTCGATCTCCCGGTCGATGATCCGGTTGACCGCCATCGCGAAGGTGCGCAGCCCCACCATGCAGACGGTGACCAGCAGCAGCCTGCCCCAGTGGATGTTCTTGTCCCACTGGAACATCGCCGTGAGCGCGGCGATGTAGGCGAAGGGCAGGGCGAAGACCGAGTGCTCGATCATCACCAGCCGCAGGAACGCCTTGGTGCGTCCAGGCTGGGGGATCGCGGCGGAAGCGGAGGTCACAGCCCGTACTCCTTCCAGCGGCGGTCGACCTTCGCCGCCGTCTCCGGGTCCGACTCGACCATGTCGGGCCAGCCGCCGTCGCGCGTGTAGCCCTCCTCGGGCCACTTCTTCGTCGCGTCGATACCGGCCTTGCCGCCCCAGAACTGCTGGTAGGAGGCGTGGTCCAGGTGGTCGACAGGGCCCTCGACGATGCTCAGGTCCCGGGCGTAGTCCGTGTTGCCCAGCGCCCGCCAGGCGACCTCGTGCAGATCGTGCACGTCGCAGTCGGAGTCGACGACCACGATGAGCTTGGTCAGCGACATCATGTGCGCGCCCCAGATCGCGTGCATGACCTTCTGCGCGTGCTTCGGGTACTTCTTGTCGATCGAGACGATCGCGCAGTTGTGGAAGCCGCCCGCCTCCGGCAGGTGGTAGTCCACGATGTCCGGCACGATGATCTTGAGCAGCGGCAGAAAGAAGCGTTCCGTCGCCCGGCCCAGGGGCCCGTCCTCCGTCGGGGGGCGTCCCACGACGATCGACTGGAGCAGGGGCCGCTTCCGCATCGTGATGCAGTCGATCTTCAGCGCGGGGAAGGGCTCCTGCGGAGTGTAGAAGCCGGTGTGGTCGCCGAAGGGCCCCTCGGGGAGCATCTCGCCCGGCTCCAGCCAGCCCTCGATGACGACCTCGGCCTGCGCCGGGACCTGGAGCGGCACGGTCTTGCAGTCGACCATCTCGATCCGCTTGCCCGCGAGGAACCCGGCGAACAGGTACTCGTCGATGTCGCCGGGCAGCGGCGCGGTCGAGGCGTACGTCACGGCGGGCGGGCATCCGAAAGCGATCGCGACGGGCAGCCGCTCACCGCGCCGCGCGGCCACCTGGTAGTGGTTCCGGCTGTCCTTGTGGATCTGCCAGTGCATGCCGATGGTGCGCTTGTCGTGCCGCTGGAGCCGGTACAGCCCGAGGTTGCGGACGCCGCTCTCCGGGTCCTTGGTGTGGGTCAGTCCCAGGTTGAAGAACGACCCGCCGTCCTTCGGCCAGGTGAACAGGGCCGGGAGCCGGTCCAGGTCGACGTCGTCGCCGGTCAGGACGACTTCCTGCACGGGTCCGTCCTTCACCTTCTTCGGCGGGACGTGGGTCATCGCGCCGAGCTTGCCGAAGGCCTCGCGGACGCCGACGAAGCCGTGCGGCAGCTCGGGCTTCAGCAGCCCGCCGATCCGCTCGGAGATCTCGGCGTACGACTTCAGGCCCAGGGCCTTCAGCAGCCGCCGGTCCGTGCCGAACACGTTCATCGCGAGGGGCATGCTCGACCCGCGCACGTTCTCGAAGAGCAGGGCGGGGCCGCCGGACTTCTGCACCCGGTCGACGATCTCCCCGACCTCCAGATACGGGTCTACCTCGGCCTTGATGCGCTTGAGGTCGCCCTCGCGCTCCAGCGCCCTGAGCAGGGAGCGAAGATCGTCGTAAGCCATGGGGTCCAGTATCCCCGAGCGGCTACGCTGGCCAGGAACCACCCACCGCTTTGCTGAGAGGCCGCGCATGCTCCGGGTACTGATGTTCCTCGTGCCGCTGGCGCTGAGCGTGTACGCGTTCATCGACTGCATCAGCACCAAGGACGACGACATCCGCCACATGCCCAAGCCGCTGTGGGCGATCCTGGTGCTGCTGTTCCCCCTCGTCGGGTCGATCTCCTGGCTGATCGCCGGCAAGAAGCGGGTGCCCGCGGCGGAGCGTCCGCGGCAGTGGGTCGCGCCCGACGACAACCCCGACTTCCTGAAGTCGCTCGACGAGGACAAGAAGAAGGACGACGACCCCAGGCGCGACGAGTCCTGAACCCGGCGGTTTTCCCACCGGCCCGTGAAACGACTTGCCCATCGGCACACGCATAGTCGTCAATGGTGTTCACGCAGTCACGACTGCCCCACCGCACACGCCGTCGTTCAGGGGGACCACATGGAGACACAGCAGCCACCGGGCCAGTACGACGTACCGCCCCCGCCCGCCACGCCGCCCCGGTCGGTCACCGACGTCGAACTGCGTGTGGGCAAAGGGCTGTTATGGGTCGGCGGAGCGGCCTACCCGCTGCGCAACATCGCCCGGGTGTACACGTTCACCCTCCACCCCAAGCGCAAGGAGGCGGTCATCCGCTTCCTCGCCCGCACCGGAATCATCCTGGCCGCGGCGGTCGGCCTGTCGATCATCGCCGGCCTGACCGTCCTCGCGGACGAGTCCACGGCCGGCGGGCTCCTCGTCTTCGTGTGGCTCGTCGCGGGCGCGGCGCTGATCTACTCCTTCGTCGACATGCTCTCCGTGCTCACGGCACAGTCGCACTACGTCCTCGCCGTCGAGACGGCCGGCCCGTCCACGGCGATGGTGACCAGCGGGAATCCGCAGCACCTGGACCAGCTCGTGGGCTACGTCGCCGGTGCCCTCGAGAATCCGGACACCGAGTTCCGGGTGACCGTGGAGCGGCTCACGATCAGCTCGCCCACGAACTACTACTTCGGCGACAACGTCAACATGTACGGCGGCAGCGGGAACACGGGGATCGCGGCATGAGCGGCAACAACTACTACTACGGCGACAACGTCAGCATGCACGGCGGCAGCGGCAACACGGGCATCGTGAAGAACGGGGCCACGGGCGACACGGACCCCGCCCTGCGGCTGGCCCTCGCCGAACTGATCCGCGAAGTCCGGGAGTTGCGCGACCGGCTGCCGCAGCCGAGCGCACAGCTCATCGACGAGTCCCTGCCGGTGCTGGCCGCGGACGCGGCGCCCGCGCAGGAGCGGCACCGTGCGCTGTTGGCTGTCGCCGCGATCGCCGCGGCCGTCGGTGCCGTGGGCCAGCCGGTCGCGGAGGCCGCCAACCGGATCCTGCAGATGGTGAGCGGGCAGTAGTCAGCGTACGGAGCGCACGAACGCGGACCAGGCGGACCGGGTGACGACCAGAACCGGTCCGTCAGGGTTCTTGCTGTCGCGGACGGGGACGGTTTCGGGGTAACCGGGGGCTATTTCGATGCAGTTGCCGCCGTTGGCGTCGCTGTAAGTGCTCTTGATCCACGTGGCCGCGCTGAGTTCGGGCTCGGTCATGATGCTCGTACCTCTCCATCACGTCGCTGATCAGAGCGGCGGACTCGGGGGCTGACAGAGCGTCCGCCCTGAGCACATCATAGGTGTGACTATGGCGCGCGAAGAGGGCCGGATCGTCGTTGAAATGACCGCGATCAAGCGATTCCGAGTAGACCCATTCGTGCCCGTCGGGCAGCTTGATCAGCGACATGGACCCACTGGGACGGAACAGGCCGAGGCGTTCGGCGGGGGCGACCTGGATCCGGATGTTGGGCCGTCGTCCGGCATCGAGCAGGTGCGCGCACTGGTCCCGCATCACAGCCGGGCTACCGATCATGTTGCGCAGGCAGCTCTCGTCCAGGACAACGATGTACAGCGGGCCGCCTTCCGCCAGGAAGCGCTGCTGGCGACTGAGTCGCGCCCGCACTCGCTCCTCCAATTCCTCACCGTTGACGAGCAGAGAGAAAAGCGACTGCGCGTAGTCCGCGGTCTGCAACAAACCGGGGATCACCCGCTCCTGGTACTCCCGAAGGGTGACGGCCACCTCGTCCATCTCCGCCCGCCGGCGGAACCAGTCCGGATGCTCCACCTGCGGATACCAGTCGATCCGGCCCCACAGCCGAAGCAACACCCCACCCGTGCCCAACAGTTCGTCACAGGTCTTGGCGAAGGTGTCCTGCGGAACCCTCGTACCGGCCTCCACCCGCGCCACATGCGAACGGTCGCACGGGATCTGCCGCGCCAGCGCCTCCTGCGTGAGCAGCGCCGCCTCGCGGAAATGCCGGAGCACCTCCCCGAACACGGCGGCCGTGCTCGCCCCCGACTCCGCTCCGCCGTTCCGTCGGCTCACGGCTCCCCCCTCCGTGACAGTGCACCGGTGTCACACGCCAAGCATTGATCCGGACTGTGCCCGTGCGCAACGCTCGGTACACCCAGAGTGACGGAGGTGCACGGAATGGAACCGGGAACGCTCGTCTACGACCCGCAGACGCGCAAGGTCGGCGAGTACCAGGACAGAACCGGCCCGTATGTGATGCTGCGCCCGGTCGGCGGCGGCCGGGAATGGCAGGCCGACCCCGCGAAGATCCGCGCGGCGACCCTGGACGAGCGGCTCAGCGCGGGCGTGCGCGCGCTCAACGACCGTTCCAGGGAAGGCCTGTCGGCCGATCCGACCCGGCCGCCCTCCCCGGTGCCCGGGTGCGCGAGCTGTGAGGAGCTGGCGCTGCGGCGGGACAGGGCGCGGGCGGCGTTCGACGGCAGCGCGGTGACGGACGCGAACGTGCTGCTGCGCCAGCATCAACGGGCGGAGCACGGTGGGGAGTCGACCGGCCGCAGGATCTTCCGGTACGTGCCGTACACGATCGTGCAGGACGCGTCGGCGCAGCCCGAGTACGAGGCGCGGTGCGTCTCGGGCGAGGAGGCGGACTGCGGGGCCGGTTCCGGGCTGTGCTCGGCACCGGCCGAGGTCGAGGAGTGGCAGCGCAGGCACACCCAGGAGACCCTGCACCTGCGCTACCGCCGCTGCTTCGCCGACTACGCGGTGCTGGAGCGGCAGGGCTGACGCCTCGGCCGGTGCCCGTCAGGAACGGTCGATGACCTTCCTCAGCTCCGGCGGGAGTTCCTTGACGGAATCGGCGACGACGAGACGGTACTCACCGGGGTCCTCGGCCACCGCGACGGCGACGGCCGGGTCCACCCCCCGCACGGCGAACGCGGTCATCAGGGCCGGGCCCTCTCCGTCGTCGCCGTCGCCGGGGGTGTCGTCGCACGCCGGGCGGGTGGCGGCGCCGAGCGACTTGCCCACGGGGGCGTCGGTCTCCGCCCTGCCCAGGTAGGTGCGGCCGCCGTACTCGACGACGTAAGCGCAGGACGGCGCGGGCCGCGCGTCGTCGGTGTCGTCGTCCGGCGACGACACCGACGTGCAGCCCACGGCCAGCGAGGCGAGGGCCGCCGCCAGGAGAGCCGCCAGGAGAAGTGACGCCTTCATCGGTGGGCCTCCTTCGGGAGCCTGGGCTCCGGTGCGATGGATACGCAACGAAGACGTCCGGGAGTCGGGATCGGTTCAGTTCCCGGGCACCCCCTGCGCCACCAGCCGCCCCCCGCCCACCCCGCCTTCCGGGCCCAGGTCGATCAGCCAGTCGGAGGCGCGGACGACGTCGAGGTTGTGCTCGATGGTGACGACCGAATGGCCGGCGTCGACGAGGCGCTGGAGCACGCCGAGGAGGCGGGCGGTGTCGGCGGAGTGCAGGCCCGTCGTCGGCTCGTCCAGCAGGTACAGGGCGCGGCCCGTCGTCCGCCGGCCCAGTTCCTTCGCGAGTTTCAGGCGCTGTGCCTCGCCGCCGGAGAGCGTGGTGGCGGGCTGGCCGAGGGGGAGGTATCCGAGGCCCACGTCGGCCATGCGCCGCAACCGGGTGGCCACCGCCGGGACGCCCTCGAACACCGTCAGTGCCTCGTCCACCGTCGCCTGGAGCACCTCGGCGATGTCGTGGCCCTCGTGCCGGACCGACAGCACCTCCGGCCGGAAGCGGCGGCCCTTGCAGGCCGGGCAGCACACCTCCACCGCCGGGAGGAAGTGCATGTGGACGGTGAGGACACCCGCGCCCTCGCAGCGTTCGCAGCGTCCGCCGGGCACGTTGAAGGAGAAGTGGCCGGCGGTCAGGCGGCCCTGGCTGCGCGTCGCGAAGACCTCCCTGATCGGGGTGAAGACGTCCGAGTACGTCGCCGCGTTGGAACGGGGCACGCGGCCGACCGGCTCCTGGTCGATGAGGACGGCCTTGGACAGGTGCTCCCAGCCGTCGACGCCGTCGTGCTCGGCGGGCAGCTCGCCGGCCCCGTCGAAGTGCCGCCGGGCCGCCCGCCCGAGGATGTCCAGCAGCAGTGTCGACTTGCCCGAGCCGGACGGGCCGGTGACCGTCACCAGTCGCCCCAGCGGGATCCGTACGGTGACGTCCTTGAGGTTGTGGGCCCGGGCTCCCCTGATCAGCAGCGCCGTATCGCCGTCGCCTCGGCCGCGTGAACGGGGTGCCGGGAGCCGTCCCGAGAGGTACGCGCCGGTCACCGACCCCGCCGTCCCCGCCACCTCCTGCGGGGTGCCCGCCGCCACGATCCGCCCGCCGTCCCGTCCCGCCCCCGGGCCGACGTCCACCACGTGGTCCGCCGCCCGCAGCACCTCCAGGTCGTGCTCGACGACGAGGACGGTGTTGCCCAGATCGCGCAGGCGGCGCAGGACGCCGATCAGGCGGGCGGTGTCCGAGGGATGCAGGCCGATGGTCGGCTCGTCCAGCACGTACAGGACGCCGGTCAGGCCGGAGCCGAGCAGGGCGGCCAGCCGCAGCCGCTGGGTCTCGCCGGCGGAGAGGCTGGGTGTGGCCTGGTCCAGGGTGAGGTAGCCGACCCCGACGTCCAGCAAGCGCCGGACCCGCTCCTCCAAGTCGGCGACGACCGGCTCCACGAGCAGCCACTCGTCCCCGTCCGACCGCTCGCGCAGGCCGCTCAGCCAGGTGCCGAGGTCCTTCAGCGGGAGCCGGGCGGCCTCGACGATGCCGAGGCCGTGCACGGTCACCGCCCGTGCCTGGGCGCCCAGCCGGGTCCCGTCGCAGTCGGTGCAGGGCTGCTTCACCAGGCCCTGCCGCTCGGCCCGTTCGCGGTACTCGGGGTCGTCGGCGCGCTCGCTGTAGCGGCGCAGCAGGGCCGTCGCCACCCCTTCGAAACGGCCGGCCGCGACGGTCGCCGGTGGGGCGGTGCCGGGGAAGTGCCTGCGGAACTCGGGGCTTTCGACGCCGTACAGCAGCAGGTCCCGTTGCCTGTCGTCCAGTTCGCCGACCGGTGTGTCCGCCTCGAAGGTGAAGCCGTAGTGGCCGGCGGCGGCCCGCAGCACGGGAAGGCTCCAGTCGGTGAACTTGGCGTTCCAGCCCTTCACCGCCCCTTGCGCGACCGGCTGCGCGTCGTCGAGCAGGCGCCGTGTGTCGGGCCGGATCACCTCGCCCAGGCCGGTGCAGGACGGGCAGGCTCCGGCGGGCTTGTTGAAGGAGAAGGAGCCCATGACCGGTTCGGACACGGGCGTGCCGCAGTGCGGGCAGGGCCGCTGCTCCGCCTCGGCGTCCTCGTCGGCCTCGGCGCCGTCGGTGTGGGACGGCGGGATGTCCTCGCCGCAGCCGGGGCAAGGGCGGATGCCGATGCGGGACCACAGCAGGCGCAGGTAGGTGAAGACCTCGGTGACCGTGCCGACCGTGGAGCGGGGGCTGCGGTTGGTGTGGTGCTGGTCGACGCTGATGGACGGGGACAGGCCGGTGATCGAGTCGACGGCGGGCTTGCCGACGAAGCCGGTGACCATGCCCAGCGACTCCAGGTACTGCCGCTGGCCCTCCTGGTGGAGGGTGTCGAAGGCGAGGGTGGACTTGCCGGAGCCGGAGAGGCCGGTCAGGACGACCAGCTTGTTCTTCGGCAGGGAGAGGGAGACGTTCCTGAGGTTGTGGAGGCGTGCGCCGGTGACGCGGATGCAGTCGTCCATTCCTTCAAGTCTTCCATTGAAGTGCGGTGTTGAGACTTGAGAGGGTTCTGCGGCCTGTTTCCTGCCGTAACCTTCAAATCGATGACGAACGACCGCCGCCTCCGCCCCGTCGACCTGGCCCGGCTCGCCGGTGTCTCGACGCAGCAGATCCGCAACTACGAGGACGCCGGTGTGCTCCCGCCGGCCGCGCGGACCGCGTCCGGCTACCGCGTCTTCGGCGAGGTGCACCGCGGCGCGCTGCTGGCGTACCGGACGCTGATGCGGGGGTACGGGCCGGTGACGGCGTCGAACATCATGCGGACCGTGCACGAGGGGGACGTGCCGGGCGCGCTCGCGCTCGTCGACGCCGCGCATGCCGCGCTGCACGAGGAGCGGGTGTCCCTGCGGGCGGCGAGCGAGGCCCTGGAACTGCTCGCGGCCGAACCGCCCGCCCCCCTGCCGCGTTCGGGCGGGCTGCGCATCGGGGAGGTGGCCGTGCTGCTGGGCGTACGGACGTCGGCGCTGCGGGTGTGGGAGGAGGCCGGGCTGCTCACTCCGGGCCGGGAGCGCGCGACGGGCTACCGGGTCTACGAGCCGGCCGATGTGCGCGATGCCCGGCTCGTGCACACCCTGCGCCGCAGCCACTACTTGTTCGACCAGATCAGGCCGGTGCTGGACGGGCTGCGGCGGGAGGGCAGCAGTGCGGCGCTGCGGGCTGCCGTGGCAGCGCGCGGCGAGGCGCTGACGGCCCGCACCCGGGTCATGATCGAGGGCGCGGGCGCCCTGCACGCCCACCTCGACCGGCTCACCGCGGCCGGGCCGGGTTACGGAGAGGCGGGGCGGGGTCATGGATGAGGTCATGGACCGGGCACAGGCACGCACATGGCTCACGACCGCCGTCGAGGAGGCCCGCACCGGGCTCGCCGAGGGCGGCATCCCGATCGGTGCGGCGCTCTACGGCGCCGACGGCACCCTGCTGGGCCGTGGCCACAACCGCCGCGTCCAGGACGGCGATCCGTCGCTGCACGCGGAGACGGCGGCCTTCCGCGCGGCCGGGCGGCAACGCTCCTACCGGGGCACGACGATGGTGACGACCCTGTCGCCGTGCTGGTACTGCTCCGGCCTGGTGCGGCAGTTCGGCATCTCTCGCGTCCTGATCGGGGAGGACGTGACCTTCCACGGCGGCCACGACTGGCTCGCCGAGCACGGTGTGAAGATCGTGCTGCTGGACGACGACGAGTGCATCGGCCTCATGCGGGACTTCATCGCGAGCAACCCGGCCCTGTGGCACGAGGACATCGGCGTCAACTGAGCGCACCGGCCGGGGTTCGCATCACCGTTCGGGAAGCCATCCGTTCCATTGAAATGTAGCGACACCCGGTGTCGCCGGTGGCGGGTTCGCCATTCCTTTGGTCGGGTCTATCCCACCTGCGAACGGAGACGCCCTGTGCGAATGACTGACATCCAGCGCTGCGAGGTACGACCAGGGCGACTCGTCGAATGGACGCTCAGCCCGGCCACCGTCGCGACGGCGAAGGCCCTGCCGGAGGACTCCAGGCCGCCCGCCTACATCCAGGAGTCGCATCTGCGGACGGCGCGGTCCGTGCGCGAGGACGGTCTGTTCGTACCCACCTGGCTCGGCGCGGCGTTCGACATCCCGGGGCCGGTCGACCTCGACGCGCTGGGTGAGGCGCTGCGCGGCTGGACGCTGCGGCACGAGACCCTGCGCAGCGGTTTTCGCTGGGCGGGCGGGCCGGGCGACTCGATCCGCCGTTTCACCCTCGACCCGGCCTCCGTCTCCCTGCACCGCGAGGACGCCGGCGAGTTCACCGACCCCGAGGCCCTGGCCCAGCACCTCCAGGACCGCTTCGACACCACCGCCGACGCGCTGCGCTGGCCGAACCTCATCTACACGGCCGTCGTCCGGGACGACAGCACCAGCGTGTACATGGCTTTCGACCACAGCAACGTCGACGCGTTCTCCATCTACCGCATCCCGGCGGAGATCCAGGAGCTGTACGCCGCGCATCTCACCGGGCGTGCCCCGGAGCAGTCGCCGGTCTCCAGCTACGTCGACTTCTGCGAGGCGGAGCGGGCCGACGCGGACCGGCTCGACGCGGACCACGAGATCGTCGCCCGCTGGCGGGAGTTCATCCGGCGCTGCGACGGGCGGCTGCCGAGCTTCCCCGTGGACCTCGGGCTGGACCCCAAGGCAGGGCTGCCGACGCAGAAGCTCATGCGCGAGATGCTCGTCGGCGCGGACGCCGCCGCCGCCTTCGAGGCGTACTGCCGCCCCTACGGCGGTTCGCTGGTCGGGGTCCTGGCGGCGACCGCCCTGATCGTCCACGAGATCGGCGGTGAGCCCGTCTACCGGACGGTGGTGCCCTTCCACACCCGGGCGAAGTCCGCGTACTCGGACTCGGTGGGCTGGTACGTCGGCGGCGCGCCGATCGAGGTGCCCGTCGCCCAGGCGCCCGACTTCCCCACCGCGCTGAAGACCGTACGCGCCGCGCTGCACGCCACCCGGCCGCTGGCCCGGATGCCGCTGGCGCGGGTGCTGCGGCTGCTCGGCGCGGACTTCCGGCCGACGTCCCCCGACATGTACTCGATCGTGTCGTTCGCCGATGCCCGCGGCATCCCCGAGTCCACGAGCTGGACCGAGCGCAACGCCTACGGCCTGATCCGGGTGTCGTACGGCGACCAGGTCTGCGCCTGGGTCACCCGGCTCCACGAGGGGCTGTGGTTCGCGGCCCGCTACCCGGACACCGATGTCGCGCACAAGAACCTGCGGCTGTACGCCGACCGGCTGCGCGACATCATCGTGTCGGTCGCGGACCACGCCCCCGCCGCCCGGCGGTGAGGTGCCCCGCCGGGACTACACGCCCGCGTAGGAGTGCTTGCCGGAGACGAAGATGTTCACGCCGTAGTAGTTGAACAGCCAGCAGCCGAAGGCGATGAGCGCCAGGTAGGCGGCCTTGCGGCCCTTCCAGCCGGCGGTGGCGCGGGCGTGCAGGTAGCCGGCGTAGGCGACCCAGGTGATGAAGGACCAGGTCTCCTTCGGGTCCCAGCCCCAGTAGCGGCCCCAGGCGTCGCCGGCCCAGATGGCGCCGGCGATGATCGTGAACGTCCACAGCGGGAAGACGGCCGCGTTGACGCGGTAGGAGAACTTGTCGAGGGAGGCGGAGGAGGGCAGCCGCTCCAGGACGGAGGTCGCGAAGGTGCCGGGCGTGCCGCCGCTCGCGAGCTTGCTCTCGTAGGAGTCCTTGAAGAGGTACAGGATCGTGGCGACCGCGCCCACGTAGAAGACCGCGCCGCAGAAGATCGCCGTCGAGACGTGGATGTACAGCCAGTACGAGTGCAGCGCCGGGACCAGCTGGTCGCTGGCGGTGTAGAGGACCGTGACCGCCAGGCCCAGGTCGAGCAGGACCGAGGTGATCAGGAACAGGCCGAGCCAGCGCACGTTCTTCTTCAGGGCCAGCAGGCCGAGGTACACGCCGACCGCGACCGTGGAGAACGTGATGTTGAACTCGTACATGTTGCCCCACGGGGCGCGCTCCACCGACAGGGCGCGGGTGAGGACACCGCCGAGCTCGACGAGGAAGGCGAGGACCGTGAGGGAGATGGCGATCCGGCCGTACAGGTCGCCCTGCTCGTCCCCGCCGTGCGCCCCGGGGCCGTCGGGCACGTCGCGCTGACCGGTGGCGGCCCGCACGGTGACCTTCGGCCGCTCCAGCACGGCGGTGCCGCCGGCCTGGTTCACGGTGACGGCCGGCGCCTTCTCGGCGCCCGGCTTGCCCGTGAGCGCGGCGGCGGTCCTGGCGACCTTGCTGCGGCTGCCGAAGAGCCATTCGGCGATGTACGCGAAGAAGGCCAGGGTGTAGACGGCCATCGCGGAGTAGATCAGCACATTGCTGATCTGCGCGAGGTTTTCGTTCGTGGCGGCGGCGAGAGTCACTGCTTCTCAGCCCCTTCGGCAGGTACGGGGGGTTCGGTACCCGGCTCCTGATCGGGGTCGGGGGAATCTGCGGGGTCGTCGGGACCGGGAGCACCCGGTGCCTGCTCGTAGAGGTCGCCGGCGAGGTGCCCCAGTTCCTCGGGGACCTTGGCGGACTCGCTGCGGCCGAGGCCGGCCATCTCGACGACGGTGACGCCGTCGGCGCCCTCGACCGCGCGCACCCAGACGCGGCGGCGCTGGATGAACAGGGAGGCGGCGAGGCCGCCGATGGCGGCGAGGGCACCGGCGAGGGCCCAGCCGCTGCCGGGCTGCTGGACGACCTGGAAGCCGGCCCACTCCTTGATGTCCTTGCCGAAGGTGACCGAACCGGCGCCGTTCGGGAGCTTCATGGTCTCGCCGGGCTTCAGCAGCTTCTTGAACAGCTTGCCCTTCGAGTCCTTGAACTCCTTCATGTTGGTCCGGTCCATCTGGTACACGCTCTGCGGGATGCCGGAGTCGGCCCCCAGGTCGCCGTGGTAGGCGGACAGCGCGAGCAGCGGATTGTCCAGCGCGGGGAACTGCGACAGCATCGTGCCGCTGGCATGGCCGCCGAAGGTCGGCACCAAGAACGCGTTGAAGCCGAGCTGTTCCTTCTCGCCCTTGGTGTTGCGGTAGCCGTCGAGGACCTTGACGACACCGGAGGAGGTGACGTTGGCGTCCAGCGGCAGCAGCGGCACGGCGTCGTCGAAGACGACCTTGCCCTGGGCGTCGCGGACGGTGATGACGGGCGCGTAGCCGTGGCTGACGAGGTAGACCTTGGAGTCGCCGATCTCCAGGGGGTGGTTGACCTCGACGGTGGTCTTCTCGTCCTTGCCGTAGGGGCCCGCGCTGTACGTGAGGTCCGCCTTGTAGACACGCGGGGTGCCCTTGTTGGGGCCGGTGCGCTCGTAGCTGCCGGTGAACTTCTTCAGGTTGAAGCTGAACGGCACCAGGTCGTCGGAGGTGAAGAGGTTGCCGGACTTGAAGTCGTCGTACTGGGTGAGGGTGTTGGAGAAGCCGTCACCCTCGACGACCAGTTTGTTGCCCTCGGACTTGTACAGCTGGCCCCAGGCGAAGGCGGTCAGCATCACGATGAGGGCGATGTGGAAGACGAGGTTGCCCAGCTCGCGCAGGTAGCCCTTCTCCGCGGCCACGGCGCCCCCGGTGAGGTGGGTGCGGAAGCGGCGCTTCTTCAGCAGGGCCAGGGCGGCCTGGTGGACCTGCTCGGGTTCGGCGGTGGTGCGCCAGGTGGTGTGGGCGGGCAGCCGGTTCAGCCGCCGGGGCGCGCCGGGCGGCAGGCCGCGCAGCTGGCCGACGAACTGCCAGGTGCGGGGCACGATGCAGCCGATGAGCGAGACGAACAGCAGGATGTAGATCGCGGAGAACCACACCGAGCTGTAGACGTGGAACATGCCGATCTTGTCGTAGACGTCCCCGAGGGTCGGGTGGGCCTTGCGGAAGTCGGCGACCTTCGTCTCGTCGCTGCCGGACTGCGGGATGAGCGAGCCGGGGATCGCGCCGAGGGAGAGCAGCAGGAGCAGCAGCAGGGCGACCCGCATGGAGGTGAGCTGCCGCCAGAACCAGCGGGCCCAGCCGATGACGCCCAAGGACGGCAGGCTGGGCGCCTCCTCCCTGGGGGCGGTGGACAGCTGGGAGCCGGCCTCGCCCAGCTCCTGGTCCTCGGCGGCGGTCGGGGCCGGGTCGGAGGCGGTGGTCTTGCTCATCGATCAGATCCCCACAGTGAAGCCGTCGGACCAGACCTGCATCTCCTGCACGATGCGGTCCCACGCGCCGGTCAGCAGCAGCAGACCGGTCACGATCATCATGGTGCCGCCGATCCGCATCACCCAGACGTAGTGGCGCTTGATCCAGCCGAAGGCTCCGAGGGCCTTGCGGAAGGCGACCGCGGCGAGCACGAAGGGCACGCCCAGGCCCAGACAGTACGCGAAGGTGAGTATCGCCCCGCGACCGGCGGTTCCCTGTTGCCAGGCGAGTGTCTGCACGGCGGACAGCGTCGGGCCGATGCAGGGCGTCCAGCCGATACCGAAGAGGGCGCCGAGGACGGGGGCTCCCACCAGGCCGGTCGCCGGCTTCTTGTGGAAACGGAACTCGCGCTGGGTGAGCCAGGGCATCAGGCCCATGAAGAAGACGCCCATGAGGATCATGAGGACGCCCAGCACCTTGGTCAGTACGCCCCGCTCCTCCTGGAGCGTCTGGCCGAAGTACCCGAAGAGGGCCCCGCCGGAGACGAACACCGCCGTGAAGCCCAGGACGAACAGGGAGGCACCGGCGACCATCCGCCCCCGCCGGGCCTCGGCCAGGTCGGTGCCGCTGACTCCGGTGACGTAGGACAGGTAACCGGGCACCAGCGGCAGGACGCACGGCGAGAAGAAGGAGACGAGTCCGCCGAGCAGCGCGATCGGCAGGGCCACCAGCAGGGCGCCGTTGAGCACCGTGCCGTTGGGGTCCGCCACCGCGGCGAGCGTGGTGACTGCGCTCACGTCGCTACTCCGCTCACTTCTCGGCGACGACCGGCTTGAGCATCTTCAGCAGCCGTTCCTCGCTGAGCGCGGACAGGGAGCGGGCCGCGATCTTGCCGTCCCGGTCGAGGATGAGCGTGGAGGGGATCGCCTGCGGGTTGAGCGTGCCCTTCTTGAAGCGCAGCAGCAGCTTGCCGGTGGGGTCGTAGAGGCTGGGGTAGGTGATGCCCCAGTCCTTCTCGAAGGCGAGGGCGGCGCCGGTGGAGGTGTCCCGGGTGTTGATGCCGACGAACTGCACGCCCTTGCCGGCGTAGTCCTTGGAGACCTTCGCGAAGTACTTGGCCTCGGCGCGGCAGGGGTTGCACCAGGAACCCCACACGTTGAGGACGACGACCTTGCCCTTGTAGTCGGCGACGTCGAGGGTCTTGCCGGCGATGGTCTTGCCGGACAGGTCGGGTGCCGGGGTGCGCTTGCCCTCGGCGACCGTGGCGACGCCGTCGGTGCCGGTGACGAAGTTGGTGTTGCCGCCCCCGCCGGAGGTGCCGCCGGAGCCGCACGCGGAGACGAGCAGCGCGGTCGCGGCGAGACCCGCGGTCAGGGCGGCACTACGGCGGACACGTCGGGTGCGCTCGGCGGCACGGGTCGTGCGGTTCGAACGCTGGGGGGCGCTGTCGGCACTCATGTGAAAAGTTTCGCATGCCCGTTCTGGGGGTCTCGCCCACCCCCCTTGCGGGCGGAAAAACCGCATTTCAGGCAGCGTTCCGCGAGGCCTCTCCGCCGGAGGTGGCAGCCCGGCCGGTGAACTCCCGCCAGCCACCGGCCGGCTGCTGCCCGACCCCGAGCGTACGGAGCTTGTCGAGCACCTCGGGCTTCTGCACGTCCAGCCAGTCGGCGAACTGCCGGAAGGAGACGAGGCGCACATCCGCGCCCTTCTCCTTCTCGCGCGCGATGTACCGGAAGGCCTCCTCGACGGCGTCCATGTAGATGCCGCCGTTCCACTGCTCGAAGTGGTTGCCGATGAAGAAAGGCGCCCGGTTTGTCTCGTATGCTCGCTTGAATCCCTGGATGTACGCCTGCGCCGACTGCTTTCGCCAGCCCGGGTAGTTGTGGGCGGGTGCCTTCGTGGTCGCGAGGGACTGGTTGGCCAGCATGTTGTAGTCCATCGACAGGACCTCGAAGCCGCGGCCGGGGAAAGGTATCTGCTGCAGGGGCAGGTCCCATATGCCCTGGCGCTTGCGGGGCCAGACCTGGAGGCCGCCCGGCGAGGAGGCGTCGTAGCGCCAGCCGAGCTCGCGGGCGGTGGGCAGCAGGTTGTCCTGGCCGAGCAGACAGGGCGTACGACCGCCGACGAGCTCCTTGTCGTAGTCGAACGGCAGCGACGGCAGGTCGGTCCAGCCGGTGTTGGTGCGCCACTCCTTCACGAAGGACTTCGCCTGGTCGATCTCGCTGCGCCACTGGCGGGGCGTCCAGTTCTTGACCGAGCCGTGGGACTCGCCGCAGAAGTGCCCGTTGAAGTGGGTGCCGATCTCGTGGCCCTCCAGCCAGGCCCGGCGGACGTTCTTCAGGGTCGCCTTGACGTGGTCGTCGGTGAGGTAGCCGATGTCGGAGGCGCCGCGCGGGTTGTTCGGCGGGTTGTACAGGCGCTTCTTCGACTCGGGCAGCAGGTACAGCCCGGACAGGAAGAAGGTCATGCTCGCGCCGTGCTCCTTGGCGAGGTCCAGGAAGCGCGGGAAGAGGCCGTTGCCGACCTCGCCGGCGCCGTCCCAGGAGAACACCACGAACTGCGGCGGGGTCTGACCCGGCTCCAGCGGCTCCGGCTTCGCGGGCTGGTGGGGCTGCTTGCCGGTGTGGGCGGTGGATCCGTCGCCGATGGGGCGGGCGGCGGGCTTGGGCTTCGATCCGCCCTGAGCGGAGTCGCCGCCGGAACCGTCGGCGTGGCCGGAACCGTCCGAGCCCGTGAGACCGCCGCATCCGGCGAGTGAGACGGCGGCGGCGGCTCCCGCGCCGAGTCCGAGCATTCCCCTGCGGGAGAGAGCGCGCATGGCATCCCCGATTCGTACGTCGTGCTGGTCACCCCGTGAGAGGACGTGACGAACGAAGAGGTTCCGCTGAAATACGCAGATTCCGTAACGAAGTAGTCGTAAGCGATCAGAAGTTCGCGTATGCTCGCGCTGCAGGAGTCAACCGGCTAAGGTGGTTCCATGGCGGTGGTTCATTTCCCTGAGTTCCGTCTGGGCAAGGTGCTCGCGACCAGCTTCACGGGGACCCTGTCGGAGCGTTACGGCGAGGCGCTGGAGCGTATTCCTGTGCCATCCCGGCTCGCGGACTGGCTGGCAGTCCACGGACTCGCCGTCGACTCCTGCAGCCAATCCCAGCTCGACCACGCCCGGGAGCTACGGGAATCGATTCACGCAGCCGCCACCGCGGTCGCGAACCAGGACCCGCTGCCCCCTTCAGCTGTCCAAGTCATCAATGACTGCAGTACTCACGGTCTGGCCTCGGCGATCTTGACGCCCCAGGGCAGCCGGGAGTGGCGGCTGGGTTCTGCTTCCGCGGAAGACGCGTTCAGCGTGATCGCCGCCGATGCGATCAGCATCCTCGCGGGAGAACGAGAAGGAAAGATCTCGTTGTGTGCATCGCCGACGTGCCGAGCCGCGTTCTTCGACACCAGCCGCGGCTCCACCCGCAAATGGTGCGACATGAACACGTGTGGGAATCGTGAGAAAAAGGCACGCTTCCTCGCCAACAAGCGCACGAAGTCGAGCCTTGTCGACTGACCGTGCCGTCCGATCGCCGGTCATCGTGATTTCGTAGCAGCGAAACTTCCGTGCTCCGTGGTCCCGGACCGTATCGACCTCGACGCCGACCGCTCGCCTCATTTCGCGCTCGGTGGCGGCCTACATCATTGCCTGGGGCACTTCGTCGCACGGGCGGACATGAATGTGGCCCTCTCGGCGATGGCTACGCGGATGACTGATCTGCGTGTAGGGGAAGGCGCTGAGTGGTTTCCTGACTCCGGAAACACCGGCGCGAGGAAACTGCCGATCACATTCACCCCGCGTTCCCGATTTCTGCGAACGACGAAGCTCCTGGTGGATGGGTCCACAGGCAAGATCACCCATTCTGCTGTCTTGATCGTTACAACACAGCAGCGGATCGTGTCCTGAGCTACGGCCCCCTTTGCCCTCGTCGCCGTGGCGAGGACAGCACCCTGGCCGCGGTCCGCATCCGAGGCACGATCCGACCGCGCAGCGATGAGCGTCGGCCGTCGGCCGTGGCTTGCCCGTGGGTCGGTCGCTCCGGCAGCCGACCCACGGGCCACGCGCTACGCGCCGAAAGCCTTGGCCTGCCCCTTCACCGGCTTGGCACCGGCGAGGAGATGGGCCGGGACGAGATCGCGGGCCGGTTCGGTGTAGCCGACGGAGACGATCCGGTCGCCCTGGTACGTGAAGGTCGTCAGCGAGGCGAGCGTGCACTGACGCTTGCGCGGGTCGTGCCAGAGGCGGCGGCGCTCGACGTACGACCGGACGATCCAGATGGGCAGCTGGTGGCTGACCACGACCGCCTCGTGCCCGCGGGCCTTGTCCTTCGCCGCGCTCAGCGCGCTCATCATGCGGACGACCTGGTCGACGTACGGCTCGCCCCAGGACGGCCGGAACGGGTTGACCAGGTGCTTCCAGTTGCCGGGGTTGCGCAGCGCCCCGTCCCCGACACCGAAGGTCTTGCCCTGGAAGATGTTGTCGGCCTCGATCAGCCGCTCGTCGGTCGCCAGGTCCAGCCCGTGCGCCTTGGCGATCGGCTCGGCCGTCTCCTGGGCCCTCTCCAGCGGCGAGGCGACGACATGCGTCACATCGCGGCCGGACAGGTGCTCGGCGACCCGGTCGGCCATGCGGCGCCCCAGGTCGGAGAGGTGGTAACCGGGGAGGCGGCCGTAGAGGATGCCGTCCGGGTTGGCGACCTCGCCGTGCCGCATGACGTGGACGACGGTGATGTCCTCGGCGCCGCTGTTCTGCTGGTCGCTCATGCCGTGGCCTCCGCAGCCGCCCGGGCCGCCGCCGGAAGGGCGTCGGCGATCCGCTGCACGGCCCGCTCGTCGTGCGCGGTGGAGACGAACCAGGACTCGAAGGAGGACGGCGGCAGGTAGACGCCGTCGGCGAGCAGCGAGTGGAAGAACGCGGTGAAGCGGAAGGACTCCTGGGTCTTGGCGTCTTCGTAGTTGCGCACGGGCCGGTCCGTGAAGAACACGGAGAACATGTTGGAGGCGTTCTGCAGCCGGTGTGCGACGCCCTCCTTGGTCAGAGCGTCGGTGACCAGGCCCTGGATCTGCCGCGACACCGCGTCGACCTTGGCGTAGGCCGCGTCGTCGAGGAGCCGCAGCTGGGCGAGCCCGGCCGCGGTGGCGACGGGGTTACCGGAGAGGGTGCCGGCCTGGTAGACGGGCCCGGCCGGGGCGAGGTGGGCCATGACGTCCGCGCGACCGCCGAAGGCCGCCGCGGGGAAGCCGCCGCCCATGACCTTGCCGAAGGTCATCAGGTCCGGGACGACGCCGTCGACCCCGAACCACCCGGCGCGGCTGGTCCGGAAGCCGGTCATGACCTCGTCGGAGATGTAGAGCGCCCCGTTCTCGGCGCAGAGGTCCTTCAGGCCCTGGTTGAACCCGTCGGCGGGCGGTACGACGCCCATGTTGCCCGGGGAGGCCTCGGTGATCACACAGGCGATCTCGCCGGGGTGGGCCAGGAAGGCCTCGCGTACGGCGTCGAGGTCGTTGTAGGGCAGGACGATGGTGTCGCCGGCCTGGGCGCCGGTGACGCCCGGGGTGTCGGGCAGCGCGAAGGTGGCCACACCGCTGCCGGCCGCGGCGAGCAGCGAGTCGACGTGCCCGTGGTAGCACCCGGCGAACTTGATCACCTTGGTGCGCCGGGTGAATCCCCGCGCGAGCCGGATGGCGGACATGGTCGCCTCGGTCCCGCTGGAGACGAGCCGCACCTGCTCCAGCGGCGCGACGCGGGCGACCATCTCCTCGGCGAGCGCGACCTCGCCCTCACCGGGCGTGCCGAAGGACGTGCCGCGGGAGACGGCGTCCTGCACGGCGGCGATGACCTCGGGGTGGGAGTGTCCGAGGATCATGGGCCCCCAGGAGCACACGAGGTCGACGTACTCCCTGCCGTCGGCGTCGGTCAGATAGGGGCCGGTGCCGGACACCATGAACCGCGGCGTGCCGCCGACGGCTCGGAAGGCCCGCACCGGTGAGTTCACGCCGCCGGGCGTGACGGCCGCCGCACGGTCGAACAGAGCCTGCGAGGCCGGTGCTTCATACGGATATGCCAGTTCACTCATGACCTGCGACTTCTCCGACCTTCTCCGACGCTGTCGGGCTCCGGGTGCCAGTGACCTGTTCAGGGTAGGCCAGGGGCGCGCGCGGGCGGGGCGCGGGACAACCGGCCCCGTGGTCCCCGTCGTCTGCGAGACTGGACCCTGATACACACAGCTCGCACGGCCCGGGTGGCCGGAGGCTGCGGACATCCCGCGGTAGTTGTTTCGGCGCACGTTTCGGCGGGCGGCCGTGGGGGAGGTCACTGACACGATGATCGGGTTGCGCGGCGGGGGCGACGCGTTCTGGAAAAGCAGTCGGGTGGAGATATGCATCGCGGTGGCGGACTGGGCGAGGGGACCGATGACCTGGGTCCTCGGCGTGCCCGGCGGGGACGACACCGGCGCGAGGCGGAGGACGCTCAGGAGCCGCGTCGGACACAGAGTTCACCGAGTGAACCGGAGCGGGCCGCCGGACGTACTGAACGTCAGGTGGACGATCTTCGGGCCGGGAGCAGCGGGAATGGTGGTCGGGTGGGGGTGACGTACAAGTACTTCGGCGCGCCCGACGGTGCGACTGCGGCCCGCGTCCCGATCTCGATGCGCCCCGAGGAGCTCGGCGGCGACGAGCTCGGCATGAACGGCATGTTCACGAAGATCAAGCCGGAGACCATGGCGGCGATGGTCCTCACGGGCATCGAGGGCATTCCCCTGCACAAGGTCCCGCCCCTGGAGCTCGTCGTCCTGCACCCCGACTACGCCGTGGTCAAGCTCCCCATGACGGTCGTCGACCCCCTGCGTGGCATCGGCGAGGAGGCGGTGGGCGCGGCGGCCTTCATCTGGTCGACGGTCCCGGACCGGGGCGGCCCCCGGGACGCGTTCAACGTCTACCAGCTGCTGCACGAGTGGCAGGACTTCTCGCATCGGTTGCATGAGGCGGGGCATCAGCCTTATTGCCTGGTGTGGCCCTGAGCTTGGGTTTCACTGGTTTCGGGCGGGGTTTTCGGACCCCGCCTTCTTCATGTGCGGGGAGGGGCCGTCAGGCGGCCAGGGCACATTGAGGGCACACGCGTTTCTCTGGGGGCACTGATGTGCCCTGAGCTTCTTCTGCCGGGAAGCCGAACAGGCCACGGCCTCAGCCACCGACGTCTTCACGATCATGGATGGCGCCCCACTGCCCGGCCGTATGCGCACCCTCATGGGCGATTTCCACCGGGGCCTGTTCGTCATGGCCCCCTCCGCGTCCTACGCACGAGACTGGGCAGACCGCATGCGAACCGAATGGAGCCGAGCGTGACCGACCTGCGTCACTTCCAGCACGGAAACCTTCCCGACGTGCATGACCCGGGCCTGAGCGACCCGCCGCGCTCTCTCCTCGGCGGGCGTCAGCGCTTGAGAGGCCCGCCCCGGAGCCAGGGTTCTGGTCGTCGCCCGCGGCGGCATCGGCCTCTACGTCTGCGACATCGCCCGCGCGCTCGGCGCCTCCGACGTGCTCTACGTCGACCCCGATTCCCAACACCGGGAACTGGCCCGCGGTTTCGGGGCCGCCACCACCGAAACGCTGGACTCCGTCCCGCAGAGCTACGACATCGCCGTGGAGGCCACCGGACGGGTCGACCAGCTCGCCCTGGCCCTCAAGTGCCTCACCCCTGAAGGGATCTGCGAATCGGCGGGCAACCACTTCCGCCCCGGCGAACTGCCCCTGCTCGACATGTACCTCACCGGCGTCACCCTGCGCATCGCCCGCGACAACGTACGGACCACATTCCCGACGCCCTCGAACTCGCCGCCTCCGGCAAGGTCGCCCCCGGAAAGGTGGTCTCGCACGTCATCGACTGGGACGGCCTGCCGAACGCCCTCCCGGAAAAGCATCTGAAACCGGTCTTCGTCCGAGCAGACGGCTGACCACTCCCGGATGCCACCCCAGCCCAGCACACCGAGAAACCCGATGCGCACCTCCCTCACCAGCCCGCCGGCCACCGGCACCGCGGAGCCGGAAGACCAGAAGGCGGCCATCACCCGCCTCGGCGACGAACTGCGTGCCTTGGTGGAAGCCACCGTCCGCACCGCCGCCTCCCCCGCGGCCCTCCACCGTATGGCGGACGGCGTGCGCGCCCTCACCGGACAGCTCACGGGGCGCCGACGCGCGAGGGGTGAGATCCCCGAAGTCGACGAATTCCCCAGCGGCACGCGGATCTACAGCCCGGTCACCGGAGCCGGCAGCCCGCTCGCCCCACCGATGCAGGTCGAGCCCGCCGACGACGGCCTGATCGGCGAGTGCACCCTCGGCATCGCTCACGAAGGACCGCCCGGCTGCGGCCACGGCGGCGTGAGTGCGATGCTTCTGGACGAACTCGTGGGCCGCGCCTGCGCGGCAGCCGATATGCCCGGCCCGACCGTCTCCCTCCAGCTGCGCTATCACCGCCCGGTCCCGCTGGAAGCACCCCTGCGCATCCTCGCGCGCGTCACCGGCACAGACGACCGCAAGATCTTCGTGAGGGGTTCGATCACCGGCCGGGCGGATCCCGGCACGGAACTCGTCACGGCTGACGGAACCTTCGTCGCCCCCGACCCGCACCGCGCCCGCGCCCTGTTCCCCGGCATGCGGCCGTCCTGAGCAGTACCACGTGGCCGGGCCGGCCAGCCTATGATCAGCCGCCATGGACTGGCTGGAGCGGATCGCCGAGCTGAGGCAGTGGACCAAGGGTGGAACGCGCGCTCCGCACAAGCCGCTGCTGCTCCTGTACGCCCTCGGCCGGTTCCAGCAGGACGCCGACGACGGTTTGCGGTACACCGACGTGGAGCACGACCTGAAGCGCCTGCTGACCGAGTACGGTCCACCGAACAGGACGACACCCGCCTACCCCTTCCACCACCTGGTCAGCGACGGCGTATGGGAAGTCCGCACCGATCGCGGGCCCGGCAGCCCTGGCAGCGGGGTGCGGGACCTCCGCGAGACGGGCGCCACCGGGCGGCTGGCGCCGGACTTGCGGGCGGCGCTGCGACGCGAACCGGACCTGCTCGGCAGAATGGCGCGATTACTGCTCGATCTGCACTTCCCGCCCTCCCTGCACCAAGACCTGTGCGAAGCCGTCGGCCTGGAACCGGAGCCGGCGGAGGCCGAGCAGCTCTCGGCCGTACGCAGGCAGCGGGACCGCAGGATGCGGGAGCTGGTGCTGACCGCCTACGAGTACCGGTGCGCCTTCTGCGGATACGACGGCAGGATCGGCGCGGTACCGGTCGGGCTGGAGGCCGCCCACGTGCGCTGGTGGGCGTTCGGCGGCCCCGACGACATCGAGAACGGGCTCTGCCTGTGCTCGCTGCACCACAAGCTCTTCGACAAGGGCGTCCTGGGAGTGGGAGACGACCAGCGCATCCTGGTCTCACAACGCTTCGTCGGCCACAGCCCCGCCGCCCGCGAACACGTCACAGCCCTCGCGGGCCGCCCGCTCATCGGCCCCCAGCCCGGCGCGCGCCCTCCTGCCGCAGTTCACCGCGACTGGCACGCCCGACAGGTCTTCCACGGCGAACCGCGCCCTGCCACGGTTGCCTGACCCCGGCAACCGTCCACGAGACACCCTCTTCACGGAAACGTGCGTCCGGCCTGAAAGAGGGGCACGCAAGGCTGATGGCCCGGGCAGTAAGAACCCTCAGGCGATCGCACAGTCACCGATGGCCGGTTCGAGGAGGTCGAAGGCGTGTGCCGCTTCCTTCGCGAGCGTCTTGGCGATCTCGTCGTTGGTGTGCCCGGCCAGGGTCAGGTCCTGGATGCGTTGGAACAGGACGCGGTGCACCGCGCCGAGCAGCCCCGCGACCGTGCGGACGGTGATGTCGTCCGGCCGCGCGCCGACGGCCTCGGCGATGGCCTCGGCCAGCGCCTGCTCACGCCGGTCGTGCAGGGTGCGCAGGCACGCCGACAGGGTGGGGCTGTCGGTGATCATGCGGGAGAAGTCCGGGCCCGCGAATCCGGCGACCGGGTCCTGCGCCGCGACGGCGGCCTCGAAGGCACGGCGAAGCGCAGCGAGGGCGGACTCCCCGGGGCGGCGTGACGTCACGACCCGCGCCAGCGAGGCTGCGAACTCGTCCTGGTGGTCGAGAGCCAAGTCCTCTTTGCGCGCGAAGTAGTTGGTCACCGTCTTCTTCGCGACGCGGGAAGCCGCTGCGATCTCGGCGATGGTGGTGTTCTCGAAGCCCTGCTCGAGGAAGAGCCGTGTCGCATGGTCGGAGATCAGCTGTCGCGTCTCCTGCTTCTTCGCCTCCCGCAGGCCCAGCGGGGCGGTGACGCCGGCTGTCGCGGCACTCGCTGGGGCGCTCATCTCGGTTTCCATGAGCAGAATCTTACTCCCGTGGCAAAATTACGTTTACGGCACTGGGGGTATGGAGTTAATCTTACTATCGACGTAAGATCACTGAAGGAACATCGCCCCGACCCCGCAGCCCGGACAAGGAACCCATTTGAGGATCACCGCCTCCACCGTCTCCCTCACCGTCGAGGACCTCGCGGCCTCCCGCAGCTTCTTCACCGAGCACCTCGGCTACCGGGAGCAGGCCGCGGCCGAAGGATTCGCCTCCCTCGCCCGTGACGATGCCGCCGTCGACATCGTCCTGCTCCGCAGGGGCACCGATGTCCTGCCGCCCGACCAGCGCGACCGGCACGCCGGCGGTCTGATCCTCGCCTTCACCGTCACCGGCCTCGAAGCCGAGGAGAGACGACTGCGTTCCGAAGGCGTCGACATCACGATGCCCCTGCGCGAAGAGCCGTGGGGGGAACGCCTGTTCCAGGTCACCGACCCCAACGGGGTCGTCGTCCAGCTCGTCGAATGGGCCACGCCGGCCTCCTCCTGATCCCCTCGCCCATCCAGCAGACCCGGAAGAGAGAGCACCGCATGCGAAAGCTCGTGTACTACATCGCCACCACGCTGGACGGTTTCATCGCGGGCCCGGACGGGGCCGACCCCACGGGTCCGGACGGCTTCTGGCCGATCCCCGGCGACTACATCCAGCACCTCGTGACGGAGTACCCGGAGACCTTGCCCGCCCAGGCCCGGGCGGCTTTGTCCGTCACCGCGCAAGGCACGCACTTCGACACCGTCCTGGAAGGACGGCGCAGCTACGAGATCGGCCTCAAGGCCGGCATCACCGATGCCTACCCCCACCTACGTCACCTGGTCTTCTCCCGGACCCTCACCGAGGCCCCGGACCCGGCCGTCGAACTGGTCGCCGGGGACGCCGTGGAGAAGGTCCGGCAGTTGAAGCAGGAGGACGGCAAGGACATCTGGCTGCTGGGCGGCGGGGAGCTGGCCGGAGCCCTGTACAGCGAGATCGACCAGCTCATCCTCAAGATGGCACCGTTGACCATCGGCGCCGGGATCCCGGTCTTCTCCCACAAGGCCGCCTTCGACCCGCGCGGCTGGGAACTCACCGGCCACACCGTGCTCGACAGCGGCGCGGCCGTCGTCACCTACACGCGCGCCACCGGGAACTGAAGCCGGGCGAACCGCGGTTCCGGTGCCGGCGCCTTCCGGGGCCCCGGCACCGACACCGTCCGTGCCGCTCCCCACGGCCCATGCTGCAAGGCCGGAGCGGGATCGGCCTTGCCGGTTCCCGGCAGAGTTCATCAGGGTCTGCATGCCGGTGTCCGTCAGGAAGCCGTCGACGGCACGCGGAGCATGCGGGAGGAGCAGGGTGGTCTTTCATGCCGGGCTCCGGCGCATGCTCTGCGCCGGACCGCCGCCCGCGGGCCAGGACTTCGGCCACTTACCGGCCACGACCGACTCCCGGGCCGGACGGGGGGGATGAGCCGGGCCGCTGACGGGCAGGACCGGTGCGGTGGCAGTCGGGTCGCAGGCCGGCGCCCGCCCGAGTCGCGCCGCAGCGCAGCCGCCGGACGTACGTCGCGTGACGCCGGGGTCGCGGGCCGGCGGCACCTCACCGCAGGCCCGTGGCGTCAGTCGATCCCCCCGCCCACCGTGAACCCGGTCACCGTGCCGCCGCCGTCCCGCCGGAACGCGAACGGCGCTCCGCCGTGGGCGAGGGCGACCTCGCGGACGATGGACAGGCCCAGGCCGGAGCCCGGAAGGGAGCGGGCGTCGGCGGCGCGGTAGAAGCGGTCGAAGACCCGGGTGAGGTCGCCGTCGGCGATGCCCGGGCCCCGGTCGAGGACCTCGACCCGGATGCGGCCGGGCCGGGCGGGTCCCGAGACGACGATCTCGATGGGGGCCCGGCCGCCCTGGTCGAACTTGATCGCGTTCTCGACGAGGTTGGACAGCGCCCGGGTCAGCATCCCGTGCCGCCCGTCGGTCGTGGTGTCGCCGCTCGTGCGCAGCAGGATCTCCCGGCCGCTGCGGCGCCGGGCCGCCCCCGCGACCTCCTCGGCGATGTCGGCGACGTCCACCCGCCGCGGCGGCTCGGTGTCGGACTGCCCGGCAGCAAGATCGACCAGCTCGTTGACCAGGTCGGTCAGCTCCCGGGCCTCCTGCCCCAGGTCGGCGACCAGCTCCTCGCGGGCCTTCGGCGGGAGCTCGTCGATCCGGCGCAGCAGGGAGATGTTGGTACGCAGCGAGGTCAGCGGTGTGCGCAGCTCGTGGCCCGCGTCCTGGACCAGGCGGCGCTGGTCCTCCTCGGACTGCGCGAGCCGGCCCAGCATGCGGTCGAAGGCCCGGCCGAGGCGGCCCACCTCGTCATGGCCGGCCACGGGCACCTGGATGCCCAGCCGGCGGGTGCGGGCGACGTCCTCGGCGGCGTCGGTCAGCACGACCAGGCGGCGCGTGATCCGCCGGGCCAGCCACCAGCCGAACAGCCCGGCGCCGATCACCACGGCGGCCATCAGCAGCAGGGTCCGCTGCTGGAGCGCCCGCAGCAGGTCCTCGACATCGCTGAACTCCTGCGCGACCTGCACCGCGCCCCGGCCGCCACCGAGGGAGACGGTGGCGACGCGGTAGACGTCGTTGCCCACGTCGACGTCCTTGTGCTCGGCCACCTGCCCGGACAGCGCCTCGGCGGCGATCCGCGCGTCGATGCCGGTGACCGGCAGTCCCGGATTGCCCGCGTCGACGACGTGCCCGTCCGGGCCGAGGACCTGCACGTCCGTGCGGGCGGGCCGTACGAGGTCGTGTCCCGGCGCGGCGGACGAGAAGTCGCCGGGCGTCATGTGGTTCTGCCGCACCTCGTCGCGCAGGTCCTGCACGACCTCGTCGAACACCGTCTGCTGGTCCACTCGCACCAGCCGGGCGGCGGCGCTGTAGGACAGGATGCCGACCAGGATCGTCACGGCCGCCGTCACCGCCGCGAACGACACGGCGAACGTGGTGCGCAGCGAGACCAGCTTCGGCCGCCGCCCGGCCGGCAGGCGACGGAGGCGGCCCACTCAGTCCTCCCGCAGCACGTAACCCACGCCGCGCACCGTGTGGATCAGCTGCGGTGCGTCCGGCTCGTCGAGCTTGCGGCGCAGATAGCCGACGTAGACGGCGAGGTTCTTCGAGCCGGGCCCGAAGTCGTAGCCCCAGATGCGGTCGTAGATCGTGGAGTGGTCGAGGACGATGCCCGCGTTGCGCACCAGCAGCTCCAGCAGCTCGAACTCGGTGCGGGTCAGCTCCAGCTCGCGCGCGCCCCGCCAGGCCCGGCGGGCCTGGGGGTCCATACGGATCCCGGCCGCCTCGAGGAACCGCTCCGGGAGCGGCCTGGGCGCCTCGGCCGCCGGTGCGCTGCCGGCGTCGACCGGGCTGGTGCGGCGCAGCAGGGCGCGCAGCCGGGCGAAGACCTCCTCCACGTCGAAGGGCTTGACCACGTAGTCGTCGGCGCCCGCGTCCAGGCCGGCGATCCGGTCGGCCGTCTCGACGAGGGCCGTCAGCATCAGCACCGGCGTGCGGTCGCCCTCGGCGCGCAGCACCCGGCACACCTGGAGCCCGTCGATGCCGGGCATCATCACGTCCAGGACGAGCACGTCCGGACGGTTGCGGTGGGCCTGCGCCAGCGCCTCGACACCGTCGGCGACCGCCATGACCTGGTAGCCCTCCAGGGTCAGGGCACGCTCCAGGGCGTTGCGGATGGCGCGGTCGTCTTCGGCGAGCAGCAGGGTGTGGGGCACGCGTCCAGTGTGCCAAGCCGCCCGGCCGCCCAGGCCGTATGCGCTGCGCCGTAGCGTCCTTCTTACTCCCCTCTCACCAGCGGCCGGGCAACCTGGGAGCCGGGCCCTACCGTCCCCTCACCCTCGGTGCCGGGCGAGCCGGGCCGCATGCGTCGGGGCGTCCGGGACGTCCGCCGGTCGGTCCACGGCGAACTCCTTGCGCAGCACCGGCACGACCTCCTCGCCGAGCAGGTCGATCTGCTCCAGCACCGTCTTCAGCGGCAGCCCGGCGTGGTCGATCAGGAACAGCTGGCGCTGGTAGTCGCCGGCGTACTCGCGGAAGGCCAGCGTCTTCTCGATGACCTGCTGGGGAGAGCCCACGGTCAGCGGCGTCTGTTCCGTGAAGTCCTCCAGCGACGGCCCGTGCCCGTACACCGGGGCGACGTCGAAGTAGGGGCGGAACTCACGTACCGCGTCCTGCGCGTTCTTCCGCATGAACACGTGCCCGCCGAGGCCGACGATCGCCTGCTCGGGAGTGCCGTGCCCGTAGTGGGCGTACCGCTCGCGGTACAGCTCGACCATGCGCTTGGTGTGGTCGGCCGGCCAGAAGATGTTGTTGTGGAAGAAACCGTCGCCGTAGTACGCAGCCTGCTCGGCGATCTCCGGGGAGCGGATCGAACCGTGCCAGACGAACGGCGGTACGCCGTCCAGCGGGCGGGGCGTGGCCGTGAAGCCCTGCAGGGGCGTGCGGAACTTCCCCTCCCAGTCGACGACGTCCTCGCGCCACAGGCGGTGGAGCAGGGCGTAGTTCTCGACGGCGAGGTTGATGCCCTGCCGGATGTCCTGCCCGAACCAGGGATAGACCGGGCCGGTGTTACCGCGCCCCAGCATCAGGTCCACCCGGCCGTCGGCCAGGTGCTGGAGCATCGCGAAGTCCTCGGCGATCTTCACCGGGTCGTTGGTGGTGATCAGGGTCGTGGCCGTGGAGAGGATCAGCCGCTCGGTGCGGGCCGCGACGTAGCCGAGCATCGTCGTGGGGGACGAGGGCACGAAGGGCGGGTTGTGGTGCTCACCGGTGGCGAAGACGTCGAGGCCCACTTCCTCGGCCTTCAGCGCGATGGCCACCATGGCCTTGATCCGCTCGCGCTCCGTGGGCGTCCGGCCGGTGGTGGGGTCGGGCGTGACGTCGCCGACGCTGAAGATCCCGAACTGCATGCTCGCTCACCCTCCATGTTGTTTACCGTTCAACGATATCGCGAGAACGGCGACCCGCGTGGGGCTATTCCCAGGAGGGGCATGCCGGCCCGACGCCCGCGCCGGGACCCGCACGTCCACCGCGGGCCGCGAGAACGGCGACCCGCGTGGGGCTACTCCCAGGAGGGGCATGCCGGCCCGACGCCCGCGCCGGGACCCGCACGTCCACCGCGGGCCGCGAGAACGGCGGCCCAAGTGGGGCTACTCCCAGGAGGGGCATGCCGGCCCGACGCCCGCGCCGGGACCCGCACGTCCACCGCGGGCTCCGGCACCGCCATCCAGCACCCCACCGTGTACCCCCCGGGGAGGTCCGGCACCGGCGGCGAGGACCCGGGCCGGACACCGGGGCCCGGCCCGGCCGTCAGGGCACGAGCACCAGCCGCCCCCGCACACCGCCCTCGTCGAGCCGGGCATGCGCCTTGGCGGCATCCTCCAGCGCGAACGTCTCGGCCACCCGCGTCGTCAGCACCCCCTCGTCCACCAGCCGCACCAGCTCCGACAGCTGCGCCCCGTCCGCACTCACCTCGACCGCGCTCGTCCGCACCCCCCGGACGGAGGCCGGCTCCGCCTGCGGAATGACCCCGACGTACCGGCCCCCGTCGCGCACCGCGGCCAGGGCCGGCTCACCGAGAACGGCGGCGTCCAGCACCGCGTCGAAGTCCCGGTCAGCGACCGCGCCGCTGACGAAACGCCCGGCACCCAGGGACCGTACGAACGCCTCGTCCCCTTCCCGGGCCAGCCCGGCCACCGGTATCCCCCGGTGCGCGGCCAGCTGGACCGCGTACCCCCCGACAGCCCCCGCCGCACCCGTCACCAGCAGAGACCGATCCGGCGTCAACTCCAGCAGATCCAGGGCCTGCAGGGCGGTCAGCGCGTTCAGCGGCAGGGTCGCCGCCCGGACGGCGTCCACCGTGACGGGCGCCAGGGCCACCGCGTCGGTGTCCACGACGGCGTACTCGGCGTGGGTGCCCAGCGGCTTGACCATGCCGTAGTCGAGCGCCACCACCTCGTCCCCGACGCTCCACGCACTGGCCACACCCACCGCGTCCACCGTCCCGGCGACGTCCCAGCCGAGCCCGATCCGCTTGCCCGCACCCCCGAAGACACCGGCCCGCACGCCCGCGTCCACGGGATTCAGCGAGGCCGCCGCGACCTTGATCCGCACCTGACGCGCACCCGGCTCCGGCACCCCGGCCTCCACGACCTCCACGACCTCCGGCCCACCGAACGAGTTCACCACAACAGCACGCACAGCGACGCTCCTTGGATTGTCGGTATCCGGGACGTCCTCCCGGCCCGCACAACCCTAGGAAGAGCTACTATCCATCAGTAAGTAGTTACCTACGAGTGCGTACGTACCCCGGAGGTGAGCCATGACCACCATGACGGCGGCCCAGCGGCGCGAGCGGGCCCGCATCGAGTACGACGCCTTCCTCAGGAGCTGCCCCACCAACCAGCTCCTGGACCGCATCAGCGACAAGTGGGTCAGTCTCGTCGTGTCGGCCCTCGCCCCGGGCCCCCTGCGCTACAGCGACCTCGGCCGCAAGATCGCCGGCGTCAGCCCGAAGATGCTCACCCAGACCCTGCGCTCCCTGGAACGCGACGGCCTCCTCACCCGCACCGTCACCCCGTCCGTCCCGGTCCGCGTCGACTACGAGCTCACTCCCCTGGGCCACAACCTGGCCCTGCTCCTGACCGCCGTGAAGGACTGGGCGGAGAACCACTTCGACGAGGTCAGGGACGCCCGCGAGCGCTACGACGCCGACAGGTCCGGCGACTGACCGGCGGCGGCACCGGGAGGGACGTGCGGGCGTGCGAGGCTGACCGCCATGTTCGTACTCCGCTCCGCCGCCCTCTTCGTCCTCGCCGCCCTGCTGGAGATCGGCGGCGCGTGGCTGGTCTGGCAGGGCGTACGCGAACACAAGGGCTGGCTCTGGGCGGCCGGCGGCGTCCTCGCCCTCGGCGCCTACGGCTTCGTCGCGACGTTCCAGCCCGACGCCCACTTCGGCCGCGTCCTCGCCGCGTACGGCGGGATCTTCGTCGCCGGTTCGATCCTGTGGGGCGTGGTCGCCGACGGCTACCGCCCGGACCGCTGGGACATCACGGGCGCGCTGGTCTGCCTCGCGGGCATGGCCGTCATCATGTACGCCCCGCGAGGAAACTGATCCGACCCCTCGGGCGGCTCAGAACGGCTCGTCGGGCGGGAGCAGCCCCAACTGCCCCAGGAAGTCCATCTCGTCGAAGTACAGCCGGTAGTCGACGATCCGCCCGTCCTTCACGGTGGCGATGTCCACCCCGCGGATCCGGACCTCCTTCTGCGTCGGCGGCAGCGTCTCCCCGTTGGGCAGCTCCAGCGGCCCGGTGTTCCGCCCGCGGTAGATGCCCTCGTCGATCGCCGTGTCACCGGCCTCGTAGGAGTGCAGCGTCCGGAACGTCGCCTCGGGAACCGCCTCCGTCATGGTCCGCCAGTACTCGACGATGGCGTCGCGGCCGCGCAGCTCGCCCTCGTCGGGGGTGAAGGCGACCGCGTCCTCGGCGTACAGATCGGCGATGACCTTCAGATCGGCGTGTCCGGTGACCGCGTCGGTGAGCCGGTCCATGACCTCACGTGCCTCACCCATGATCCACCTCCAGGAGAACGGGGGATCACCCAGCCTCATTCTCCCACTGCGAGCCCCTTCTATCCTGGCCGCAGGTCCCGGCACAGACGCCGACCAGCCCACGCACCCGAGGAGCTCCCATGGCCACCGCCGCCCCGTCCGCAGCCTCCCGCATCGCCGTCGTCACGGGTGCGAGCAGCGGGATCGGCGCCGCCACGGCCCGGCAACTCGCCGCGGCGGGCTACCGCGTCGTCCTCACCGCCCGCCGCAAGGACCGCATCGAGGCCCTGGCCGAGGAGATCAACACGGCGGGCCACCAGGCCACGGCGTACGCCCTCGACGTCACGGACCGGGCGGCGGTCGACGAGTTCGCCACGGCGTTCAAGACGATCGGCGTGCTGGTCAACAACGCGGGCGGCGCGCTCGGCGCCGACCCGGTCGCCACCGGCGACCCGGACGACTGGCGCCGGATGTACGAGACGAACGTCCTCGGCACCCTCAACCTCACCCAGGCCCTGCTGCCGAAGCTGATCGCGAGCGGCGACGGCACGGTCGTGGTCGTCTCCTCCACCGCCGGCCACGGCACCTACGAGGGCGGCGGAGGCTACGTCGCCGCCAAGCACGGCGCCCACGTCCTCGCCGAGACCCTGCGCCTGGAGATCGTCGGACAGCCGGTCCGCGTCATCGAGATCGCCCCCGGCATGGTCAAGACGGACGAGTTCGCCCTGACCCGCTTCGGCGGCGACGAGGAGAAGGCGGCCAAGGTCTACCAGGGCGTCGCCGAACCCCTCACGGCCGACGACGTGGCCGACACGATCACGTGGGCGGTCACCCGCCCCGCCCACGTCAACGTCGACCTCCTGGTCCTGCGCCCCCGCGCCCAGGCGTCGAACACGAAGGTGCACCGGGAGCTGTAGAGCCGGCCCGGTCAGCCCTTCACGCAGACGACCTGCTTGATCCGCGCCACGACCTCCACCAGGTCCCGCTGCTGGTCGATGACCTGCTCGATCGGCTTGTAGGCGCCGGGGATCTCGTCGACGACACCGGAGTCCTTGCGGCACTCCACACCCTGGGTCTGCTGCTCCAGGTCCTTCGTGGAGAACCGGCGCTTGGCCGCGTTGCGGCTCATGCGCCGGCCCGCGCCGTGCGAGGCCGAGTTGAAGGACTTGGCGTTGCCGAGGCCCTTCACGATGTACGAACCCGTGCCCATGGAACCCGGGATGATCCCGTACTCGCCTGAGCCGGCCCTGATCGCGCCCTTGCGGGTCACGAGCAGGTCCATCCCGTCGTAGCGCTCCTCGGCCACGTAGTTGTGGTGCGCGCTGATCTCCGGCTCGAAGGTGGGCTTGGCCTTCTTGAACTCCTTGCGGATCACGTCCTTCAGGAGCGCCATCATGATCGAGCGGTTGTGCTTGGCGTACTCCTGCGCCCAGAACAGGTCGTTGCGGTACGCCGCCATCTGCGGGGTGTCCGCGACGAAGACGGCGAGGTCCCGGTCGACCAGCCCCTGGTTGTGCGGGAGCTTCTGGGCCACACCGATGTGGTGCTCGGCCAGTTCCTTGCCGATGTTCCGAGAACCGGAGTGCAGCATCAGCCAGACAGAATCAGTCGTATCCGTGCACACTTCGACAAAATGATTGCCTCCGCCGAGTGTTCCCATCTGCTTCGTGGCGCGCTCCTGACGGAACTTGACCGCTTCCGCCACCCCGTCGAACCGCCCCCAGAACCCGTCCCACCCCGCGGTGGCCAGTCCGTGGAAGCGTCCCGGATCCACCGGGTCGTCATGCATCCCCCGCCCCACCGGAATCGCCTGCTCGATCCTCGACCGCAGCCGGGACAGATCGCCGGGCAGGTCGTTCGCCGTCAGGGACGTCTTCACCGCCGACATTCCGCAGCCGATGTCCACGCCCACCGCCGCCGGGCACACCGCACCCTGCATGGCGATGACCGAGCCGACCGTCGCGCCCTTGCCGTAGTGCACGTCGGGCATGACGGCCAGGCCCTTGATCCACGGCAGGGTGGCGACGTTCCGGAGCTGCTGGAGTGCCGAGTCCTCGACCGAGGCCGGGTCGGTCCACATCCGGATCGGTACCTTCGCACCCGGTATCTCTACGTACGACATAACACCCTCAATCCCCCGTAAACGAACAGAAGTCTTCAACAGCAAATACCGGAGCCAAGGTCGACGAAAAGGAAATCGGACCGGCATCCACGGCAGTGCGTGCGATACACATTGTGTCCATCGCCCGCTGTACGGCGGCAAGCCAATATCCGTGTCGAGAGGAGCCACCACGTGCAACGGAAGGCGTGGGTACCCGGGATCGCCGCGCTCCTCGCGGCGGCACTGGCCGGCTGCACCGGCGGCTCGGCCGACGGCGGCCCGACGGACGACTCCAACCCCGGTGACACCGGCACGGCATCTCCCGCCGCCGAGCCCGGCCGCTACCGCACCCTGCCCGAGCCCTGCGCCGCGGTCGGCGAGAGCATGCTCGACGAACTCCTGCCCGGTATCCGGCAGATCAGCGACGAGGAGCAGCGCGACAAGGCCTACGAGGGTGAGCCGACGAGCACGTTCGACACCGACCGCAAGGTCGGCTGCCGCTGGAAGGTGGACTCCCCGACGGCCACCGACCATCTGCTGATCGACTTCGAGCGGGTCGTCTCCTACGACAACGCCGTCAGCGACGACAGCCAGGCCGAGCAGCTCTTCGCGGAGCGGGAGGCCTCGGCCCATCTCCCCGAGCCGACCGCCACTCAGACGGCGGCCTCCGGCAGCACCCCGGCGGGCGGTGCGGCGGCACCGGCGAGCGGCTCCCCGGCCCCTTCCGGCTCCTCCTCGCCCTCGGCTCCGCCCTCCGCGGCCCCGACCGATCTGCAGCCCCGGGTGTTGGAGGACCTCGGCGACGAGGCCTTCCTCGACGACGGGCTGAACAGTTCCGGTTCGACGGCCAAGCAGCGGACCGTGACTGTGGCGTTCCGCACGTCCAACGTCATCGTGACCATCGAGTACGCGGAGCAGCCGGCGACCGTCGGTGTGGTCCCGGACAGCAAGGAAATGCAGGACAGGGCGCAGAAACTGGCCTCGCAGCTGGCGGATTCGCTGGGCGACTGAGGCCCCTTCACGGCCCCTTCACCCCCACCCGCAAAGCGCGCGAAGGAAGAACACACCGCTGCCTCACCGCGTACCGTGACCACTCGGACCCGTTCCGACCGCAGGGAACCACGAGCGTCATGAGTGAAGGAACCATGCAGCGACGAGCACAGCGAGTAGAGCGAGACCAGCGAGCGAAGCGCCTCGGCCGCGCCCTTGTCTGCGCGGCCGCCGTCCCCGTGATGCTGGTCGCCGCCGGCTGCTCCTCGGACTCCGGCTCCGGCGACAGCACGGACAAGGCCGCCAAGGCGGCGGCGTCGGCGTCCTCGAGCCCGTCACCGACCGTGCAGGCGGCGGCGTACGACAAGCTTCCGGAGCCGTGCAAGGCGCTCTCGAAGAAGACGCTGAAGACCCTCGCGCCGAAGAGCAAGTCCGGCAAGGAGGGCAAGTCGGACGACATCTCGACGCGCGCCAGCTGCTCCTGGAACAGCCTCGACAACAACGGTGTGAAGGGCTCGCAGTTCCGCTGGCTGAACGTGTCGATGCTGCGTTTCGAGTCGGACGTCGCCCGCGGCCCGGCCGACAAGCTGGCCCAGGAGTACTTCGAGAAGCAGGTCCAGGAGGCGCAGGCCGCCGAGGGCGCGAAGAGCGTCAAGACGGAGCCGGTGGCCGGTACGGGCGACCAGGCGACGGCCGTGCACTACGACCTGAAGAAGAAGGAAGGCACCTTCAAGCAGCAGACGATCGTGGCGCGCGTCGAGAACGTCGTGGTCACGCTCGACTACAACGGCGCCGGTCTGGCCGGCGACAAGACGCCGAGCGGCGGCGACCTGCTGAAGGACGCGAAGAAGGCCGTCAAGGAGGCCGTGGACGCGGTGTCGACCGCGAACGGCGAGGGCGGTGGCACGGCGGACAGCGCCCCGTCCGCGTCGTCGAAGCCGTCGAAGTCGCCCTCGAAGTCGGCGTCCGAGGAGGCCTCGGACGAGCCCTCGAAGGACGCCTCGGCCTCGCCGTCGAAGAAGCCCGCGTCGAAGAGCTGAGCAGGTCCGACAGGAACCGGCCACCCGTTCCCCGCACACATGTGCCACCCTGTTGCGCGCAACAACACGCAAGGGGAGGGGAGTACGGGTGGCCGCGCCACTGCAACTGACTCGGATGCACCGCGTTCTCATCGGCGTGGTCGTGGCCGGCGCCGTGATCATCGCCGGCATCGGCTTCGCCGGTTCGTACGCGGCGGTCCGCGAGTTGGCCCTGAAGAAGGGCTTCGGGAACTTCTCCTACGTCTTCCCGATCGGCATCGACGCGGGCATCTGCGTCCTGCTGGCCCTGGATCTGCTCCTCACCTGGATCAGGATCCCGTTCCCCCTGCTGCGTCAGACGGCCTGGCTGCTGACGGCGGCGACGATCGCCTTCAACGGCGCGGCCGCGTGGCCGGATCCGCTCGGTGTGGGCATGCACGGGGTGATCCCGATCCTGTTCGTCGTCTCGGTCGAGGCGGCCCGGCACGCGATCGGCCGCATCGCCGACATCACGGCCGACAAGCACATGGAGGGTGTCCGCCTCACCCGCTGGCTCCTCTCCCCCGTGCCCACGTTCCTCCTGTGGCGCCGCATGAAGCTGTGGGAGCTCCGCTCCTACGAGCAGGTCATCAAGCTGGAGCAGGAGCGGCTGGTCTACCAGGCGCGGCTGCGGTCGCGGTTCGGGCGGGCGTGGCGCAGGAAGGCGCCGGTGGAGTCGCTGATGCCGCTGCGGCTGGCGAAGTACGGGGTGCCGTTGGCGGAGACCGCACCGGCGGGGCTGGCGGCCGCGGGGATAGAGCCGGCCTTGATACCGCCGGCCCCGCAGCAGGCTCTGGGCGCGGCGGAACCGACAACGCTCGCGGCGGAACCGACAACGCTCGCGGCGGACGCCGCCCTCGCTGCGGCCGGTCGCGCCGCCGGGGCGGCCCAGGTGGGCGCGGCGGCACCGCGCGGCGGGGAGCGTCCGGAGAGCGACAGCGCCCCCCGCGCACAGCAGCCCGACCCCGCACCGGAACCGGAACCGGAACCGGACCAGAGCCCCTGGTTCAACATCCCTCGCGAGGTCGAGTACCAGGGCGGCTACGACCCGGCCTTCGACCCCGACCGGTACGCCCAGTGGATCGCCGAGCCCCCGCAGGCCGAGCAGCACCTCGACCAGTCGCAGGAGGTCCTCTCCCCGGAGGACACCGGCAGCTTCCCCATCCCGGTGGGCCCGAACCGCACGCGCGAACTGGGGGACGGCGGCGGCACACCCCCCGCTCCGGGGCCGGACGAGGAGGCGTACTACCAGATCTTCCGTGAGTCGATAAAGAGCGGGAACGGAGCGCCCACCCCGCGCGGGTTCATCGCCGATGTCGAGACGACGTACGGCGTCACGCTGGACGAGGCCGAGTCCAAGCGCATGGTGAACCGATTCTCCAACCGCCTCAACGCGGAGCTGACGGACGAGCACATCGCCTGACCCGCACCCGCACGCGGAAAAGGGGCCCTCACCCGAGGGCCCCTTTGCGTCGTTACGGCGACGGTTCCCTACGCCGCGAGCAGCGCCCGCACCCGGTCCTGCCCGACCGCCAGCAGCAGCGTGGGCAGCCGGGGCCCGGTGTCCCGGCCCACCAGCAGGTGGTACAGCAGCGCGAAGAAGGACCGCTGGGCGGTCTTGATCTCCGGCGGCAGCTCCTTCGGCGTGGCGTCGGCGGAGAACCCGGCCTGCACCTTCGGCACGCCGTAGACCAGGTGCGTCAGCCCGTCGAGCGACCAGTGGTCGGCCAGCCCGTCGAGCAGCAGCCGCAGCGACTGCTGGGAGGCCTCGTCGAGCGACTTCAGCAGCTCGGCGTCCGGCTCGTCCCGCACGATCGTCCGCTGGTCGGCGGGGACGTGCGTGTTGATCCAGGCCTCGGCCTTGTCGTAGCGCGGGCGCGCCTCGTCGAGCGAGGTCAGCGGCTGGTCGGGGTCGAGCTCGCTGAGGATGCGCAGCGCCTGGTCCTCGTGCCCGGCGGTGATGTCGGCGACGGACGCCAGCGTCCGGTACGGCATCGGCCGGGGCGTCCGGGGCAGGTCACCGGCGGCCGTGCCCACGGCACGCGCGTGCGCGGCCACGTCGGCCGGCAGGGCGCTGCCGTCGGCGACCTTGGCGTCCAGGCGGTCCCACTCGTCGTAGAGCCGCTGGATCTCCTGGTCGAAGGCGACCTTGAAGGACTGGTTGGGCCTGCGGCGCGCGTACAGCCAGCGCAGCAGCTGAGGCTCCATGATCTGCAGGGCGTCGGCCGGGGTGGGCACGCCGCCCTTCGAGGACGACATCTTCGCCATGCCGGAGATGCCGACGAAGGCGTACATCGGCCCGATCGGCTGCTTCCCGCCGAAGATGCCGACGATCTGCCCGCCGACCTGGAACGACGACCCCGGGGAGGAGTGGTCGACACCGGAGGGCTCGAACACGACCCCTTCGTACGCCCACCGCATCGGCCAGTCGACCTTCCAGACCAGCTTGCCGCGGTTGAACTCGTTCAGCCGGACCGTCTCCGAGAAGCCGCACGCGGTGCAGGCGTACGTCAGCTCGGTGGAGTCGTCGTCGTAGGACGTAACGGTGGTGAGGTCCTTCTCGCAGTTGCCGCAGTACGGCTTGTACGGGAAGTACCCGGCGGCGGTGGAGCTGCCGTCGTCCTCACCGGCCGCGCCGGAGCCCTCGGCGGCCTCCAGCTCGGCCTCGTCGACCGGCTTCTGCCCCTGCTGCTTCTTCGCCGGGGCCTTCTTCGTGCGGTACTGGTCGAGGATCGCGTCGATGTCGCCGCGGTGCTTGATCGCGTGCAGGATCTGCTCGCGGTACACGCCGGAGGTGTACTGCGCGGTCTGGCTGATGCCGTCGAACTCCACGCCCAGCTCGGCCAGTGACTCGATCATCGCGGCCTTGAAGTGCTCGGCCCAGTTCGGGTGCGAGGAGCCCTTGGGCGCCGGGACGGACGTCAGCGGCTTGCCGATGTGTTCCTGCCAGGCCTCCTCGTCGACCCCGGCGATGCCCTTGGGCACCTTGCGGTAGCGGTCGTAGTCGTCCCAGGAGATCAGGTGCCGCACCTGGTGGCCGCGGCGGCGGATCTCGTCGGCGACGAGGTGCGGGGTCATGACCTCGCGCAGGTTGCCGAGGTGGATGGGGCCGGACGGGGAGAGCCCGGACGCGACGACGACGGGTTTGCCCGGGGCCCGGCGCTCCGACTCCTCGATGACCTCATCCGCGAAACGGGAGACCCAGTCGGTGGTCTCGGTGCTCTGAGCCACGATCGGCACGTCCTTCTTTCTGCATCGGGCAGCCGGTACGGTCGCACGGCTGACCGCACCATTGTCCCAGACCATGTCGCGCCCGGAAAAACGGCTTTACCCCCATGGGATACTGGCCGGGTCCATCGATTTCCCCTAGGAGAACGGCACCCTCGCCCATGGCCTCGGTCACGTCCCTCAGCGACTCCGTCCACCAGCGCCTCGCGGCGGCCCTGTCGGCGGCTCTGCCGCAGGCCGGCTCCGCGGACCCGCTGCTGCGACGAAGCGACCGGGCCGACTTCCAGGCCAACGGGATCCTGGCCCTCGCCAAGAAGGAGAAGGCCAACCCGCGCGAGCTGGCCACGCAGGTCGTCTCCCGGGTCGAGTCGGGTGAGCTGATCAAGGACGTCGAGGTCTCCGGCCCCGGCTTCCTGAACGTCACGATCACCGATCGGGCGATCACCGAGACCCTCGCCGCGCGCTACGCGGACGACACCGGCCGCCTCGGCGTGCCGCAGGCGCAGCAGCCGGGCACCACGGTGATCGACTACGCCCAGCCGAACGTGGCCAAGGAGATGCACGTCGGCCACCTGCGCTCCGCGGTGATCGGCGACGCGGTGACGCGGCTGCTGGAGTTCACCGGCGAGTCCGTGGTCCGGCGCCACCACATCGGCGACTGGGGCACCCAGTTCGGCATGCTCATCCAGTACCTGGAGGAGCACCCGCACGAGCTGGACCACAAGGCCGACGAGGTCTCCGGCGAAGAGGCGATGTCGAACCTCGACCGCCTCTACAAGGCCGCCCGCAAGTTCTTCGACTCCGACGAGGAGTTCAAGACCCGCGCCCGGCGCCGGGTGGTGGACCTCCAGGCGGGCGACCCGCAGACGCTGGCCATGTGGCAGAAGTTCGTCGACGAGTCGAAGATCTACTTCTTCTCCGTCTTCGAGAAGCTGGACATGGAGATCCGCGACGCGGACATCGTCGGCGAGTCGGGTTACAACGACATGCTCGCCGAGACCTGCCGCCTCCTGGAGGAGTCGGGTGTCGCGGTCCGCTCCGAGGGCGCCCTCTGTGTCTTCTTCGACGACATCAAGGGCCCGGACGGCAACCCGGTCCCGCTGATCGTGCAGAAGTCGGACGGCGGCTACGGCTACGCGGCGACCGACCTCTCGGCCATCCGCGACCGGGTCTTCAACCTCAAGGCCGACAGCCTCATCTACGTCGTGGACGCCCGCCAGTCGCTCCACTTCAAGATGGTCTTCGAGACGGCCCGGAGGGTGGGCTGGCTGGGCGACGACGTGAAGGCCTACCAGCTGGCCTTCGGCACGGTCCTCGGCAAGGACGGCAAGCCGTTCAAGACCCGTGAGGGCGAGACGGTCCGGCTGGTCGACCTCCTCGACGAGGCGATCGACCGTGCCTCGGCGGTCGTCCGCGAGAAGGCCCAGGACCTCTCCGAGGAGGAGATCGCCGAGCGTGGCGCCCAGGTGGGCGTCGGCGCGGTGAAGTACGCGGACCTGTCGACGTCGGCGAACCGCGACTACAAGTTCGACCTGGACCAGATGGTCTCGCTCAACGGCGACACCTCCGTCTACCTGCAGTACGCCTACGCCCGTATCCAGTCGATCCTGCGCAAGGCCGGCGAGGTCCGCCCGGCCGCGCACCCCGAGCTGGAGCTGCACGAGGCGGAGCGCGCGCTCGGCCTGCACGCGGACTCGTTCGCCGCGACGGTGGCGGAGGCGGCGACGGAGTACGCCCCGCACAAGCTGGCGGCGTACCTGTACCAGCTGGCGTCGCTGTACACGACGTTCTACGACAAGTGCCCGGTCCTCAAGGCCGAGACGCCCGAGCAGATCGAGAACCGCCTGTTCCTCTGCGACATCACGGCCCGCACGCTCCACCAGGGCATGAAGCTGCTGGGCATCCGGACACCCGAGCGCCTCTGAGCCCGGGCTCCGGCCGACGGCCCCGAGGGCGGCACTCCCCTGTGGAGTGCCGCCCTCGGGCGTTACGGAACAACCTCAGCACCGACGGGCCAGGCGTGGCCGGCCACATGAGGTTGGTGACGCTCGCGCGGAGGCGTGAGGCCGGAGGACGGTTTCCGGCGGCGGTGTGAGGCCGGTGGTGGTTGGAGTGGACGTTCCAGACCGTGATCGCCCGAGCTCGTAATGCTTCAGAGGTCCACTGTCCGGCGTACACCGGCCTCGGCGGCGACGTGCGTGATCGGACGGGGTCGGCAGCGCTCCGCGAGGCTTCGGCGTCCCTCGATGTTCAAGGGGACGTTCGCATGTGTCACCGGAACACCTCGGTGCTCCGGCCTGCAGTGATGGCGGTGAGGAGGGGGAGCGCGATGAGCGGCGCGACCGCGACGAGGAGTCCGCTTGCCCAGAGCGGCCCGAGGTCCCCGGCTTTCGGCCGGCGCACGTCCCTTCTTGTCGGGTGAGACCAGCGTGGCGGCAGCCGTCAGAGCGACGGCAAGGAACCCTGCGTTCGCGAGCGCGGCGACGACCCAATGTCCCGCGACAGCCGGGGCCGTGAGCGCTTCGACGCCCGGGTCCGATGCCGCCCCGGGTCAGCGCCGGGCCGTGGTGTTCGCGCCGTCCAGGGCCTCCCGGATGATGTCCGCGTGCCCGGCGTGCTGGGCGGTCTCCCTGAGCAGATGCAGCAGGATCCGGCGCACGGACCAGTGCCCGGGGTCCGGCGGGGACCAGGGCGTTCGCGGCAGCGGCACGCTCACGTCCAGGTCCGGCAGCGCGGCCACTGCCTCATCGGTGGCCCGCGCGGCCGACTCGTAGCGCTCCAGCAGCGCGGCCAGCGTGTCGCCCTCGGCCATCCGGTACTGCGCCATGTCCAGCATGCCGTCGGGCAGTTCGCCGTCGGCCTTGGTCATCAGCTGCGTCCACGTCTGCTCTCCCTGGGCCAGGTGCTTCACGATGCCGCCGAGGGTCAACTCGCTCACGGTCGTACGCTCCGCCGCCTGCGCGTCGGTGAGTCCCCGCACGGTGAGCAGCAGCAGGGCGCGCTGCTCCGCGAACGCCGTCAGCAGGTCCGTCTTCTCCGAGGAAGTGGTCATGCCCCGAACGGTAGGGCGCCAATAGGTCAGCTCCTGTCCGCTATGACGGGCACGGGGCAGGCCGGGATGTCAGTGGCCGGCTCTACAGTCACCACCATGGCGACTCTTCCCAACCCCCTGCCGACGCTGGCGGCAGACCCGAGCGGCGGCTCGCTCGGCCTTCGGCTCCCCGCCGGGACGCTCCTCGACACCACCGACGAGGGCCCCTGGCACGAGCCGCTGCTGTGGTGCGCGGACGGGCGGGCCCTTCCGGGCGGCTGGGCGGCACTGGAGCCGGCCCGCCGGGCGGGACTGCTGCCCCTCGTGCTGGAGACTGGCGACGGCCATGGCGGGCCGGACCGCTGGGAGTTGACGCCCGGCGAGGTGTCCTACCCGGGGGACCACGACGCGGAGGAGGTGCTCGCCGGGTACTGGGAGGAGCACGCCGCACAGGACGAGGCATGGCCCGGACCGGCCGGGCCGCTCGACCAGGGCCGGGACCCGGACGCCCTGGCCGCCGACGTCGCGGGCACCCTGCTCGGCGACGGCGGCCCGTTCAAGGAGCCCCGCCTCGCCCTGGTCCCGGCCCGGCGCAGCGCGGACCTCCCGACGGCGATCGGCTGGACGGGCCCGGCGAACCACGAGGGCGACACGGCCCGGCTCAGCGCGGTGCTCCGCTCGTGGGAGGACCGCTTCGGCATACGCGTCGTAGCCCTGGGCTTCGATCACGTGCTGGTGTCCGTGGCGAGCCCGCCCACCACCCCGGCCGCCGCACAAGCCGTCGCCGCCGAGCACTTCGCGTTCTGCCCCGACAACATCCACCAGGGCACGGACCCGACCCTGCGGGCCTACGCCGATCACCAGGTCCTCAACCAGCGGACGTGGCACTTCTGGTGGGACTGAGCCCCTCCCCCAGCCGGCGCAGCCCCTCCCCGATCTCCTCGGGCGTCTGCGTCACGAAGCACAGCCGCAGGGTCGTCCGGTCGGGCGTGCCGGCGTAGAAGGGCGCGCCGGGGACGTAGGCCACGTTCTGCCGGACCACCTGCGGCAGCAGGGCCGTCGTGTCGTACGGCTCCGGCAGGCGCGCCCAGAGGAACATGCCGCCCTCGGGCCGGTTCCAGGTTGACCCCTCGGGCAGTGCCCCGGCGAGCCCGGAGAGCATCGCGTCGCGGCGTTCGCGGTACACGCCGGCGACGCGGGCGACATGGGCGTCGAGGTCGTTGTCGGCGAGGTAGCGGGCCGCGGCGAGCTGGTTGACGGTCGGGGTGTGCAGGTCGGCGGCCTGTTTGGCGACGGCACAGGCGCGCCTCGGCTCCCCGGGCGCCCGCAGCCAGCCCAGCCGCAGCCCGGGCGCCATGACCTTGGAGAAGCTGCCGAGCAGCACGGTCCGGTCCTCGGCGCCCGGGTGGGCGGCGATCCACGGCACGCGCTCACCGTCGTAGCGCAGCTCGCCGTAGGGGTCGTCCTCGATGATCCACAGGCCGCGCCGGGCGGCGACGGCGGCCACGGCGGCGCGGCGTTCGGCGGGCAGGGTCCGGCCTGTGGGGTTCTGGAAGGTCGGCACGGTGTAGAGCAGCTTGGGCCGCTCCCGCACGACGAGTTCCTCCAGTGCCCCGGGGTCGACGCCGTGTTCGTCGCCGGGCACGGCCACGATCCGCGCCCCGGCGAAGCCGAAGGCCTGAAGTGCCGCCAGATAGCAGGGGTTCTCGACGAGGACGGTGTCCCCGGGTTCGAGGAGCGCGGTGGCCAGGAGCGAGAGGGCCTGCTGGGATCCGGTGGTGACGAGCAGGTCGTCGGGGCCGGTCGGCAGACCGCGCGCGGTGGTGCGGGCGGCGAGCGCGTCCCGCAGTGCGGGTTCGCCCTCGGTGGTGGAGTACTGCAGCGCCCGCGCGGGCTCCTCGGCGAGGACGGCCTCGTACGCGGCGGCGATGCCCCGGGCGTCGAACAGCTCGGGCGCCGGGAGCCCGCCGGCGAAGTTGATCACCTCGGGGCGGGCGGTGACGGCGAGGATGTCCCGTACCGGAGAGCCGCCGATGGCCCGAGCCCGCGCGGCCAGGGGCGGCACGGGAGAGTGGGTGGGCAGGGGCTCGGCGACGGTCATGACACGGCTCCTTCGGCTGCGGTGACGCCTGGTGCCCCGCAGCCTAGGGAAATACGTGCCACCTACAAGCAGGTTTCCGGGATCCGGACGCCGGGCGCGCACGGACGCGGCGCCCGGAACCCGCGGCTCACCCCTTCGCGCCGATCGCCGCGTACACGTTGATGTCCGCGTCCGTGACGTCGTTGATGTCGCGGTACCGCACCTTCTCGATCTCCTCCAGCCCGGCGAGGAAGGACTGCTCCGGCTGCTCGGGGACCGGAGCGGCGTGATCGGGCCGCCAGCGGTGCGCGGGGACGACTCCCGGGTCGGCGATCTCCAGCTGGTTCTCGGTGAAGAACCGCTCGACGTCGGCCCGGGAGCGCAGCACGAAGGTGAAACCGCGTTCGGTGTAGGTCCGTTGGACCGCGCGGATGTTCTCGGGGTTGAGGTCCTCGGTGAGGTGGCTCAGCACCAGCCGGCTGCCGACGGGCAGTTCGTCGAGCAGCCCGCTCACCAGCGGATAGGCCTCCTCGTCGGCGACGAAGTGCAGGATCGCCACCAGGCAGAGCGCGACCGGCTGGTCGAAGTCCAGGGTCTTGGAGGCCTGTTCGAGGATGCGGGCCGGGTCCCGGAGGTCGGCGTCGATGTAGTCCGTACGCCCCTCGGGGCCGCTGGTCAGCAGGGCGCGTGCGTGCGCGAGCACCACGGGGTCGTTGTCGACGTACACGACCCGCGACCCGGGTGTGATGCGCTGCGCGATCTGGTGCACGTTCTCGGCGGTGGGCAACCCGGTCCCGATGTCGAGGAACTGCCGGATGCCGTCCTGCTCCACGAGCGTGGTCACCGCGCGCCGGAGGAAGTCGCGGTTGTGCCGGACGTCGAGGTACCCGCGCGGGTTGGCGGCCAGCGCGGCGGCCGCCGCGTCCCGGTCGGCGGGGTAGTGGTCCTTGCCGCCGAGGAAGACGTCGTAGACCCGGGCCGGGTGCGCCTTGCTGCTGTCGATCCTCCTCTGCAGCTCGGCGGGATCCTGGCTGAGGGCGTCACCGGACATGGACGGCTCCCTGAAGAGTGTGTAGTTCAATCAACAACCACTACGACGGTCAACAACCCAACGGTTCAACTGATGTGATGGTGCCCGTGCAGAACGACATCCGAGCGACGACGACCCTGTGGCGCCCCACCGGCCCCAAGGAGCTGGACCTGGTCCGGGGCCTCGACTGGCGCGCCTGGCCGCCCCGGCTCCCCGAGCAGCCGATCTTCTACCCGGTCCTCGACGAGGACTACGCCATCAAGATCGCCCGCGACTGGAACGTCAAGCACGACGGCGCCGGCTTCGTCACCCGCTTCGAGGTCGACACCGAGTTCCTGACCCGCTACCCGGTCCAGCAGGCCGGGGGCCGCACCATCCTGGAGCTGTGGGTCCCGGCCGAGGAACTCGACGAGTTCAACGCCCACATCGTCGGAAAGATCGAGCTGGTCCACGAGTTCCGCTGAGCCGCCCCCGCGCGGCTACTGCGTGGTCCCCTCCTCGACCCACTTCTCGCCGCCCAGCGGGAACTCGTAGGCCGGACGCCCGTTGTTGCCGCTCGTACGGAAGGGCCGGCCGTGGTCGTCCACGGTCAGCGTGCCCGTCCGGCCCCCGCTGGACCAGGTCAGCTCCAGGTACCAACTGACGTCGTACGCGGAGGCGTCGGCCCGGATGTAGTACATCTCGGGGTCGCTCTCACTGACCTTGAAGGGGAAGTTCGCGTGCCCCGCGTCCGGCACGACCCCGGGGCGCGCGGCGTCGAGGGCGACCGTGAAGAACCTGGTCGGCACGCCGCCGCCGCAGCCGACGCCCGGATACCCCATGGCGTAGTCGTTCCACGCGAGCGGCGCACGCTTGCCGGCCATCCGGACCGTCAGCGCCTTGACGACCACGGTCTCCTCGCCCCTCCCCTGCACGGTCAGCTTCAGGAACTGCTCCCCCGACGGCACGGCCCCCATCGCCGCCACCCAGCCGGGCGCGCCCGGCTCCGACGGTGGCGGCTCGACCTGCCCCGGCGGCAGATTCACCAGATAGCGCTGGGAGCAGGGGCTCTCCCAGGCGTGCGGCTCCGTGGTCACCGTGAGGGGAGCGGCGGCGGGGGCGGTGTCACGGCCCGGGCGGCGGGCACCGCTGGTGGCCGAGGCCGAGGCGGGAGGCGCCGAGGCACTGGCCTTCTCCTCCTTCTCCCTGTCCTTGCCCAGGGTCTTGTCCTCGCTGCTCTTGGAGGGCGAAGGTGCCGAGGGCGACACGGAGGCCGCCCGGCCCTCCCTCTCCGGCGCTCCGGCACCACCGGAGGCCACCGCCGCTCCACGCCGCCCCTCGTCGTCGGCCCCGCCCGAGGGAACGGCCACGGCGAGACCGACCCCACCGAGGGCCACGACTGCCGCGACACCGGCGAGGACGGCACGGCGGCGGCGCCGGCCCGCGGGCTGTTCCGGCGCGGGCGCGCCGGGGTCCGGGGACACCTCCGGCGCGGGTGCGCCGCCGTCCGGGGACACCTCCGGCGCGGGTGCGCCGCCGTCCGGGGACACCTCCGGCGCGGGTACGTCGGCGTTCGCGGACACCTCCGGCGCGGGTGCGCCGCCGTCCGGGGACACCTCCGGCGCGGGTACGTCGGCGTTCGCGGCCCCGGCCGCGCCCGGCGCCAGGACGTCGGCACCCGCAGCAGAGGTCACCTCCCCAGCGCCTCTCCCTGCACCGCCGTTCCCCGTGCCAGCGCTCCCTGTACCGCCGCTCCCCGTACCAGCGCTCCCTGTACCGCCGCTCCCCTTGCGCGCCCGCCCGGCATCCGCCAGCACCCACCGTCGGTGCAACTCGACAAGCTCCGTGGGCGACGCCTTGCACAGCCGGGCGAGCCGCTCCACCGGTGCGTAATCGGTCGGCACGGCATCCCCGTTGCAGTACCTGTGCAGCGTCGACGTACTCATGTGGAGCCGCTTGGCGAGCACCCCGTAGCTCAGCCCCGAGCGCTCCTTCAATTCCCCCAACAACGCGGCGAATTCCGCCGCAGTCGTGCCTTCCGACACTGCTCCTCCATGCCCCGTGTCCCGTTCCCCCGTTCCAGGGAATGACTGTTCTCCCTGGTCAGAGCATGCGCGGGCGTTCCAACGTCCCTGATCTCCCGCCTGGTCTGGCGGCCGGGACGGATCCCCGCACAAGCTCTGGTCATCCAAGCACGCCGCTCCCGGCCCACCGGCCGCGCGACCCACCCGGGCCTGCTTACCCACAGCCTTTGTCCGAAAGGAAACGCAAGCATGCGCAAGTACCGCGCCCTCCCCGTCGCCCTCCTGGCCGCCCTCACCCTGACGGCATGCCAGGACGGCACGGGCACGAAGGACGAGGGAGCCGCCCACCCCGAGCCGGCCTCGGCGACCGTCACGGCGACGCAGCCGGCCCAGGGCGGGAACAGCGGGCAGGACGACGACGGCACCGCGGACACCGCGGACACCGGCGGCACGAGGGACACACAGGCGACGGACACACAGGCCGCACAAGCCGCACAGGCCGGCCGGAAGGGCACGAAGGACGCGAAGGGCGCGAAGGGCACCACCGCGACCCGTGTCTCCTGCAACGGCTCCAACACCACCGTCACTGCCCGGCCGATCCGCCGCCCCGTCAACCACATGCTGCTCACGGTGAAGAACACCGGCTCGAAGCCGTGCGACCTCACCTACTACCCGATGCTGCGCTTCGACGAGATGCAGTGGGCGCCGCAGCCGATCGAGGACTCCCAGCCGCAGGCGGTGGTGACCCTGGCCCCCGGCGAGTCCGGCTACGCGGGCGTCTCGCTGTCGGCGGCCGACGGCAGCGGCGAGTGGGGCACCACCGGCCACAAGCTCACGGTCGGCTTCCAGGGCCGCACGCCGAACAGCGACGGCGGCCCCTCGGCGGTCCCGGCCCTGCCGGCCAAGGGCGTGTACTACGACAGCACGCTGACGGTCACCTACTGGCTGCGCGAGATGGACGACGCGCTGTCCTACTGACGCCCGGGACCGACTGACATCCGGGACCAAATGACCCTCGGAACCGGCTGACGCCCGGGACCGACTGACCCCTGGAACCGGCTGACGCCCGGGACCAACTGACCCCTGGAACCGACTGACGCCCGGGACCGACTGACGCCCGAGACCTACTGACCCCTGGGACCGGCTGACTCCCGAGCCCTACTGTTCCTTGAGCTTCTGGGCCACTTCGGTGGCCCAGTAGGTGAGGATGCTGCGCGCACCGGCCCGCCGGATGCCGGTCAGGGTCTCCAGGATCGCCCGGTCCCGGTCGATCCAGCCCTTCTCGGCGGCGGCCTCGATCATCGAGTACTCGCCGGAGATCTGGTAGGCGGCGACCGGCACGTCCACGGCGTCCGCGACCCGGGCGAGGATGTCCAGGTAGGGCCCGGCAGGCTTGACCATCACCATGTCGGCGCCCTCCTCCAGGTCCAGGGCGACCTCGCGCAGCGACTCCCGGACGTTCGCGGGGTCCTGCTGGTACGTCTTCCGATCCCCTTGCAGGGACGAGCCGACGGCCTCCCGGAAGGGCCCGTAGAAGGCGGAGGCGTACTTGGCGGTGTAGGCGAGGATGGCGACGTCCTCCCGCCCGATCTGGTCGAGGGCGTCGCGGATGACCCCGACCTGCCCGTCCATCATCCCGCTGGGCCCGACGACATGGGCTCCGGCGTCGGCCTGCACCTGGGCCATCTCGGCGTACCGCTCCAGGGTGGCGTCGTTGTCGACCCGCCCCTGCTCGTCGAGCACGCCGCAGTGCCCGTGGTCGGTGGTCTCGTCGAGGCACAGGTCGGACATGACGAGCAGGTCGTCCCCCACCTCGGCCCGCACGTCCCGCAGCGCGACCTGGAGGATCCCGTCCGGGTCGGTCCCGGGCGTCCCGAGCGCGTCCTTCTTCGACTCCTCCGGCACGCCGAACAGCATGATCCCGGAGATCCCCGCCGCGACCGCCTCCGCGGCGGCCTTCTTCAGACTGTCCCGGGTGTGCTGCACGACCCCCGGCATGGCCGTGATCGGCACGGGCTCGTCGACGCCCTCCCGCACGAAGGCGGGGAGAATGAGATCGGCGGGGTGCAGTCGGGTCTCGGCGACCATCCGACGCATCACGGGGTTGGTCCGCAACCGCCGCGGCCGAGTACCGGGGAAAGATCCGTACGTCGTCATGCCCTCTACGCTACGCCCGCCCCAAACGCCCCGATGCCGACGTCCTGTCGGCCCCGCCGCGCGCACGCGTACCACCTCCCGCGATGCGCCCGACAGCCCCCAGGTCCATCCTGAAACAGCAAGGACACGGACCCCGACGGCCCACCCCCGGCCGCCGCCGTCCCTCCGTACCCGCCCCACGGAGGACGCGATGACCGCCCCCCACCACACGCCCGACCTCTTCGCCCTCTCGGAGATCAACGGTCCCGTCCTGCGCCCCGGCGAACCCGCCTACGCCGACGAGGTCACCGGCTTCAACCTGGCCGCCCTGCACACCCCGGACGTGGCCGTGGGAGCGACGGGCCCGGACGACGTCGTCACCGCCATGCGCTGGGCGAACGCCACCCACACCCCCGTGGCCGTCCAGGCCACCGGCCACGGCGCCAACTTCCCGATCGAGCAGGGCCTGCTCATCAACACGGCCCGTATGACGGACGTGGACGTGGACCCCGCCACCCGCACCGCCACCGTCGCGGCGGGCGCCAAGTGGAGCCACGTCATGGCCGCGGCCGCCCCCCACGGCCTGGCGGGCCTGTGCGGCACCTCCACGGACGCGGGCGTCGTCGGCTACGCCCTCGGCGGCGGACTCCCGGTCCTCGGCAGGGCCTACGGCTACGCCGCCGACCTGGTCCGCTCCTTCCAGGTCGTCACCCCGGACGGGCACCTGCGCGAGGCGGACTTCCAGCACGAACCGGAACTGTTCTGGGCACTGCGCGGCGGCAAGGGCAACGTAGGCATCGTCACCTCGCTGGTGACCGAACTGCTGCCCCTGCCACGGCTCTACGGCGGCGGCCTGTACTGCCACGCCGAGCACACGAAGGCCCTGCTGGGCACCTGGAAGGACTGGACCCTCACCGTCCCCGACGCGATGTGCAGCATGTTCTCCGTCCTGCGCCTGCCGCCGATCCCGCAGATCCCCGAGCCCCTGCGCGGCGGCTTCTGGGCCCGGGTCGCGATCGCCTGGCCGGGCGACACGGCCGAGGGCGAGGCCCTGGTCGCACCACTGCGGGAAGCCGCCCCCGTGGCCGTCGACCTGATGGAGGAGATGGACTGCGCGGACATGGACCGCATCCACATGGAACCGCAGGACCCGCTCCCGGCACGGGAGTGCTGCATGCTCCTGAGCGACCTGCCTCCCGAGGCCGTCGACACGTTCCTGGAGCAGGTCGGCCCCGCGGCCGGCGCCGACCACCCGCTGCTGGTCGCCTCACTGCGGCACATGGGCGGCGCACTGTCCCGCCCGTCCGCCGTGGAGGACGCCGTCTGCGCCCGCGACGCCCGCTACTTCATGGAGTCGGTCGGGATCATGCCCGCCCCACCCGTGGCCGAGGCCGTCGAACGGGCCACGCGCAGCCTCTACACGGCCATGGCCCCGTACGGCACGGGCCGCACCATGGTCAACATCCACGGCACCCCCGGCGACGACCAGGACCGCGCCCGCGCCTGGACCCCGGAGGTCTACGAACGCCTACGCCACGACAAGGCCGTCTACGACCCGGACAACCTGCTGCGCTACGGCCACGCGGTGACACCCGCGTAGCCGCAGCAGTAGCAGTGGCCGTAGCCGCAGCAGTAGCAGTGGCGCAGCCGGCACCGCTCAGGTCGTCGACCGCCGCCGCCGAGCCCCCGGCCGCCGCTCGCTCGGCCGCGTGACCGGGTCCCCGGCCTCCACGGCCGCCACCCGGCGCTTCGCGCCGAAGTCGGCCAGGGCTTCCGCCAGCTTGTGGACGGACGGCTCGGGAGCCATGACGTCCACCCTCAGCCCGTGCTCCTCGGCGGTCTTCGCCGTGGCCGGGCCGATACAGGCGATCACCGTGACGTTGTGCGGCTTGCCGGCGATGCCGACCAGGTTCCGCACGGTGGAGGACGACGTGAACAGCACGGCGTCGAACCCGCCGCCCTTGATCGCCTCACGGGTCTCCGCCGGCGGCGGCGAGGCGCGCACGGTCCGGTAGGCCGTGACGTCGTCGACCTCCCAGCCGAGCTCGATCAGCCCGGCCACCAGCGTCTCCGTGGCGATGTCGGCACGCGGCAGGAACACTCTGTCGATCGGGTCGAAGACCGGGTCGTAGGGCGGCCAGTCCTCCAGCAGACCGGCGGCCGACTGCTCGCCGCTGGGCACCAGGTCCGGCTTCACACCGAACGCGATCAGCGCGTTCGCCGTCTGCTCGCCCACGGCCGCGACCTTGATGCCCGCGAAGGCACGCGCGTCGAGCCCGTACTCCTCGAACTTCTCCCGCACGGCCTTGACCGCGTTCACCGAGGTGAAGGCGATCCACTCGTAGCGGCCCGTCACGAGCCCCTTGACCGCGCGCTCCATCTGCTGGGGCGTGCGCGGCGGCTCGACGGCGATCGTCGGCACCTCGTGCGGCACGGCCCCGTACGACCGCAGTTGGTCGGAGAGCGACGCCGCCTGCTCCTTCGTACGCGGCACGAGCACCTTCCAGCCGAACAGCGGCTTGGACTCGAACCACGCGAGCTGGTCGCGCTGGGCGGCGGCGGAACGCTCACCGACCACGGCTATCACCGGCCGGCCGCCCTCCGGCGAGGGCAACACCTTGGCCTGCTTCAGCGTCTGCGCGATCGTGCCGAGCGTGGCGGTCCAGGTGCGCTGCCGGGTGGTCGTACCCGCGACGGTGACCGTCATCGGGGTGTCCGGCTTGCGCCCGGCGGAGACGAGCTCGCCGGCGGCCGCCGCGACGGAGTCCAGCGTCGTGGAGACGACGACCGTGCCGTCCGACGCCCCGACCTCCGTCCAGCACCGGTCCGACGCCGTCCGCGCGTCCACGAACCGCACGTCCGCGCCCTGCGCGTCCCGCAGCGGCACACCGGCGTACGCGGGCACACCAACGGCGCTCGCGATACCGGGGACGACCTCGAAGGGCACCCCGGCGGCGGCGCACGCCAGCATCTCCTCGGCGGCGTACGTGTCAAGGCCCGGGTCCCCGGACACCGCACGCACGACCCGCCTGCCGCCCCGCGCGGCCTCCATGACAAGATGTGCGGCATCCCGCACCGCGGGGACAGCGGCGGTGGTTGACGTGCCGTCAACTACCGTCAGCTGGGGCGCTCCTGTGCCCGGAGCCGGATCCTGGGAAGGACCCGGGTCCGTGTGCACCTCGGAGACGCCCTGCCTGGCGTGCTGACGTACGACGTCGAGCACCTCGTGCTCGGCGACGAGGACGTCCGCGCTCGCCAGCGCCTCCACGGCGCGCAGAGTAAGCAGTCCCGGATCTCCGGGTCCGGCACCCAGGAAGGTGACGTGCCCGTGTTCAGGACCGGCGGAAAGGGTGGTGGGGCTCAATGTGCTCGCTCCCCCATCAGACCGGCCGCGCCCTGGGCGAGCATCTCGGCCGCGAGTTCGCGACCGAGCGCCATTGCCCCGTCGTGCGTCTCGGGCACGGGACCGGTGGTGGACAGCTGCACCATGCGCGTGCCGTCGGTGGTCCCGACGACGGCGCGCAGGCGCATTTCCTTGACAATCTGCCCGTCGGCCAGAAGGTCGGCCAGCGCGCCCACAGGGGCGCTGCAGCCGGCCTCCAGGGCGGCGAGCAGTGACCGCTCGGCCGTCACGGCGACCCGCGTGAACGGGTCGTCGAGCTCGCCGAGCGCGGCGATGAGGTCCGCGTCACGCGCGGCACACTCGATCGCCAGGGCCCCCTGGCCGGGGGCGGGCAAAACCGTGTCGACCGACAGGAAGTCGGTCGCTTCGTCGCCACGGCCGATCCGGTTCAGTCCGGCGGCGGCCAGCACGACGGCGTCGAGCTCCCCGCTGCGCACGAACCCGATGCGGGTGTCGACGTTGCCGCGGATCGGGACCGTCGCTATGTCCAGGCCGTGGCTGCGGGCATACGCGTTGAGCTGCGCCATGCGGCGCGGCGAACCCGTACCGACGCGGGCCCCGGAGGGCAGGTCGGTGAACTTCAGGTCGTCCCGGGCGACGATCACGTCCCGCGGGTCCTCGCGCACCGGCACGGCGGCCACGACCAGTTCGTCGGGCTGCGTGGTCGGCAGGTCCTTCAGCGAGTGCACCGCGAAGTCGACCTCGCCCTTGAGCAGCGCGTCGCGCAGGGCGGTCACGAACACGCCGGTGCCGCCGATCTGGGCGAGCTGCTCACGCGAGACATCGCCGTACGTGGTGATCTCGACGAGCTCGACGGGCCGCCCGGTCACCCGGCTCACGGCTTCCGCCACCTGCCCGGACTGGGCCATGGCGAGCCTGCTGCGCCGGGTGCCGAGCCTCAGCGTCTTGTCCTTCATGCCGGCCCTCGGTCTCTCTGGGTGGTGCTTTCCTCGGCCCGGGAGACGGCGGCCACCGTCTCGGGGTCGAGGTCGAACAGGGTCCGCAGCGCGTCCGCGTACCCGGCGCCGCCGGGTTCGGCCGCGAGTTGCTTGACCCGCACGGTCGGCGCGTGGAGCAGTTTGTCGACCACGCGCCGCACGGTCTGGGTGATCTCCGCTCGGTGCTTGTCGTCGAGACCGGGCAGCCGCCCGTCCAGCCGGGCGATCTCGCCGGCCACGACGTCGGCGGCCATGGTGCGCAGGGCGACCACGGTCGGCGTGATGTGCGCGGCCCGCAGTGCTGCCCCGAAGGCCGCGACCTCGTCGGAGACGATACGCCGGACCTGGTCCACATCGGCAGCCATCGGAGCGCCCGCGGAGGCCTCCGCCAGCGATTCGATGTCCACCAGCCGTACCCCGGCCAGCCGGTGCACGGCCGCGTCGATGTCGCGCGGCATCGCGAGGTCCAGCAGGAAGAGCACGGGCTCGGGCCGCTGCGGCTCCTCGACCGGCTCGGGCCGGCGCCGCTCGGGGATCCGGCCGACGGTGGCGGCGGTCGCGGCGAGCGCGGCGATGGCGTCGGTGTCCGCGGCGGGGTCGAGCGTGGCGGCCGCTGCGGGCCGGGCGGGGCCGCCCGCACGCCGGTCGCCGCCCGCCGTGCCGTTGTCCACCCACGCCGCGTGCTGTTCGAGGTCGGCGGCGGCCATCCCGGCCACGGCGGCCTCGCCCAGCACGGAGAATCCCGCGGTGCCCTGCACGGCGGACAGGTCCAGCGGGCAGCCGTCCTCGCCGCCGAGGCCGGCGCCCGACGCGCCACCGCGCTGCGCTGCGGCCGCGGGGCCGGACGCGCCGCCCGGCGCCCCCGGTCCGTCCTCGCCGGGCGCGGTCCGCGGTGCGGGGTTGCGGCCCTCGATCGCTTCGGCGACCGACTCGGCCGTCAGGACCAGGCCCGTCGCACCGGTACAGGAGACGGTGACGTCGGCACGTGTCAGCTCGGCCGGCACCGACTCCATCGGTACCGCGCGGGCCGCCACGTCCGTGTCGTCGCCCTCCATGAGGATCTGGGCGAGGCGCTCGGCCCGGTCGAAGGTGCGGTTGGCGACGACGATCTCGGCGACCCCGGCCCGCGCGAGCGTGGCCGCGGCCAGGGAGGACATCGACCCGGCCCCGATGACCAGGGCCTTCTTGCCCCGCGCCCACTGCTGTACGTCTCCGCCCCGGGCCAGCTGCTCCAGACCGAAGGTGACCAGGGACTGGCCGGCGCGGTCGATGCCGGTCTCGGAGTGGGCGCGCTTGCCGACCCTGAGGGCCTGCTGGAACAGGTCGTTCAGGAGACGGCCGGCGGAGTGCAGCTCCTGCGCCCGGGCCAGGGAGTCCTTGATCTGGCCGAGGATCTGCCCCTCGCCGACGACCATCGAGTCCAGCCCGCAGGCCACCGAGAACAGGTGGTGGACGGCCCGGTCCTCGTAGTGCACGTAGAGGTAGGGAGTGAGCTCCTCGAGGCCCACCCCGCTGTGCTGGGCGAGCAGCGTGGACAGCTCGGCGACACCGGCGTGGAACTTGTCCACGTCGGCGTAGAGCTCGATGCGGTTGCAGGTGGCGAGCACCGCGGCCTCGGAGGCCGGCTCGGCGGCGACCGTGTCCTGGAGCAGCTTGACCTGCGCGTCCGCGGTCAGCGCGGCCCGCTCCAGCACGCTGACCGGGGCGCTGCGGTGGCTGAGTCCGACGACGAGGAGGCTCATGCCGGCATCACGGCGGGCATGTCCCCGTCGGGTCCCTGGTCGGCGGAGTCGGTGCGGGCGGCGGCGGTGGTGGGGACGCCGCCGTCGGAGGCGGCCTCCTCCCCGGCCTTGCGCTGCTCGTGGAAGGCGAGGATCTGCAGCTCGATGGAGAGGTCGACCTTGCGCACGTCGACGCCCTCGGGGACGGACAGCACGGTCGGCGCGAAGTTCAGGATGGAGGTGACGCCGGCGGCCACGAGCCGGTCGCAGACCGCCTGGGCCGCACCCGCGGGGGTGGCGATGACACCGATCGACACGCCGTTGTCCTGGATGATCTTCTCCAGGTCGTCGGAGTGCTGCACCGGGATCCCGGCGACGGGCTTGCCGGCCATGGCCGGGTCGGCGTCGATCAGCGCGGCGACCCGGAAACCACGGGAGGCGAAACCGCCGTAGTTGGCGAGGGCGGCGCCGAGGTTGCCGATACCGACGATCACGACCGGCCAGTCCTGGGTGAGCCCCAGTTCGCGGGAGATCTGGTACACGAGATACTCGACGTCGTAGCCGACACCCCTGGTCCCGTAGGAGCCGAGGTAGGAGAAGTCCTTGCGCAGCTTCGCGGAGTTGACCCCCGCGGCGGCCGCGAGCTCCTCGGAGGAGACCGTGGGCACCGAGCGCTCCGACAACGCGGTCAGAGCGCGGAGGTACAGCGGAAGCCGGGCGACGGTGGCCTCGGGAATCCCTCGGCTGCGGGTCGCCGGTCGGTGAGTTCGGCCAGTTGCCACGGTGCTCCTGCGGGTAGAGCGGGGCTGTAGGCGGTCATACGTCCCTACATGACCGCCCCGTCGAATGCAGGCTATGTCTTTGTGAACGCGTGCACAAAGATGGTGTCCGATTTGCCCGGCCAACGTGACCGGGGTCACGCGCCCCCGGCGCACGCGCAGGGAACCGGCGCCTGGGCGCCACCGTTCCTTGTCTTCCGGGGGCAAAACCGCACACTCTCCTCAGTGAATCCCGCCCCCGAGACCAAGCCGCCATCGATCCTAAGCGACCTGGCGACCACTTTGGACTGGTCGGTCAGTCGCTCACCGGGCGGGATCAGTCGGTCAGCGCCTTGCGCAGGCGGCCCTCGTTCACGCGCCAGAACGTGTGCTGCCTGCCGTCCACCAGCACGACCGGGATCTGCTCCCAGTACTGGTCGTGCAGTTCCTGATCCTCGGTGATGTCCTTCTGCTCCCAGGGGACTCCCAGATCACCGCACACCTTCTCCACAACGACCTGTGCGTCATCACACAGATGACAGCCGGGCTTGCGGATCAGGGTGACGAGCCGGTCACCGGAGGGCCTGCGTCGGAAGAGGGAACTCATGCCGGCCATTGTCGCGCGCCCGCGGTCGAGCGGAACCCCCGCGAAAGCCCCGGCGGACACGCCGAGCGCGTCCGTCACCCACGCCGTCTTTTGACGACATGCTTGCCGAGAGTTCACACGCCCCCAACCTTCCGACTCCGGAACCCCCGAACAGACTGGCTATGCTCACGCCATGGCCGCTCTCGGATGGCTCACTCCCCGTAGGCGCTCCGCCACGGCGCGGAGCGTTTTGGCAGGCGAGGCCTCGGCGGAGGCAGCCCGCAAGTCCACACAGGAAGTCGCCGGCACGACCGAGGAACCGCAGTTCCCGGTGCACGGCGACGACCAGGCCGCCGCCTTCTTCGACCTGGACAACACCGTCATGCAGGGCGCGGCCCTCTTCCACTTCGGGCGGGGCCTGTACAAGCGGAAGTTCTTCGAGACGCGCGACCTCGCGAAGTTCGCCTGGCAGCAGGCGTGGTTCCGCCTCGCCGGGGTCGAGGACCCCGAGCACATGCAGGAGGCCCGCGACTCGGCCCTGTCGATCGTCCAGGGCCACCGCGTCGCCGAACTGCAGTCGATCGGCGAGGAGATCTACGACGAGTACATGGCCGAGCGCATCTGGCCCGGCACCCGCGCCCTCGCCCAGGCCCACCTGGACGCCGGCCAGAAGGTGTGGCTGGTGACGGCCGCCCCCGTCGAGATCGCCACGGTCATCGCCCGCCGCCTCGGCCTGACCGGCGCACTCGGCACGGTCGCCGAGTCCGTCGACGGCGTCTACACCGGCAAACTCGTCGGCGAACCGCTGCACGGCCCCGCGAAGGCCGAGGCCGTCCGCGCCCTGGCCGCCGCCGAGGGCCTGGATCTCGGCCGTTGCGCCGCCTACAGCGACTCGCACAACGACATCCCGATGCTCTCCCTGGTCGGCCACCCCTACGCCATCAACCCGGACAGCAAGCTGCGCAAGCACGCCCGGCAGCTGGACTGGCGCCTGCGCGACTACCGCACGGGCCGCAAGGCGGCCAAGGTCGGCATCCCGGCCGCGGCGGGCGTCGGCGCGGTCGCGGGCGGCACGGCGGCCGCCATTGCCCTGCACCGCCGGCGCCGCTGACCACCCGATCAAACCGGGACACGGATGTTTGCGGCCTGACAATCGCCGTAAATCCAACTGGCGTACCCCCACAACCTCCTCTCCAGTCCTCTTGGCTGCACACGGCCACAACACGCCCTGCACCCAGCCGCAATCCGAAGCTTTCCGATCAACAACCGGTCAGGGTCCGGAACTTGATTCGGCGTCAATCGGTTACGGAAGCGACGTAACCGATGATTTGAGCAACTCGGTGTAGCAGCGCCTGCACGAAGCGTTATTCTCCTCAGACGCAAACCGGTACCCCTCCGTCGCTACGACGGGTGAAAGGTCCCGCACTGCACGTGATGGAAGCTCTGCCTCTGGGAGTCCCGTGTACCCACACGTCGGGGTTGACGCCTCGGGCCTGGCTACGCTGCGCGCAACGGTCCAAGACCTGTTGAGCGGCTTCGTCCCCACCGCGTACGCCGTCCCCGCATTCGCCACCGCCGCGCCCGTAGGCCCTTGCTACGCACTGGCCGACGGCAGCGCCGCGGTCGGCAGACGAGGGCGCCCCTCCGGCGCGGCCACCGCACGCCGGCCTGCCGCGGACAGCGACAGCGCCCGGATGATGGACCTCGTGGAGCGCGCCCAGGCCGGCGAGTCCGACGCCTTCGGCCGCCTCTACGACCAGTACAGCGACACCGTCTACCGGTACATCTACTACCGGGTCGGAGGAAAGGCGACCGCCGAGGACCTCACCAGCGAGACCTTTCTGCGTGCCCTGCGCCGCATCGGCACCTTCACCTGGCAGGGCCGCGACTTCGGCGCCTGGCTCGTGACCATCGCCCGCAACCTCGTCGCGGACCACTTCAAGTCCAGCCGGTTCCGTCTGGAGGTCACCACCGGCGAGATGCTCGACGCCAACGAGGTCGAGCGCTCCCCCGAGGACTCCGTCCTGGAGTCCCTCTCCAACGCCGCCCTGCTCGACGCCGTACGGCGGCTCAACCCCCAGCAGCAGGAGTGCGTGACGCTCCGCTTCCTCCAAGGCCTCTCCGTGGCCGAGACCGCCCGGGTGATGGGCAAGAACGAGGGCGCCATCAAGACCCTCCAGTACCGGGCCGTCCGCACCCTCGCCCGGCTGCTCCCGGACGACGCCCGCTGACCGGCCGGCACACTCCGCGACACCCAACTCACGCAACGTGAAAGTCCGTTGGCTTCGGCATCCGATCAGCCGGAGTCCGTAACCCAAGTGCCACACCGCTCGTTGTGCGGAATGCAGGCTCCCTGTGGTCACCCCCTGACCGGCTCGGTCACTCGATCGTGTGGTCGCGGTCAGGGTGTGCAACCCTCAGGACCCCCTGGGGAGTCGACCGTCATGACGAGAGGAGGTGCCGCCAGTGATCGCGAACGTATCGGCACACCGGCGGGCGAACGCCTTCGCCCAGGCCCTGGAGGAGCAGTCCGAGCAGGGCCCGGCGGCCGAGCAGCCCGAAGGATCGGCACCGGCCCCGGCCACCGCGGAAACGAGCGAACAGGCCCGCCATCTGGCGCTCGCCTCGGGGCTCGGCGCGTTGCCCAAGCCGGAGCTCGACCCGGAGGTCAAGGTCGTCCAGCGGGCCCAGCTGGTGGCCGCCTTCGAGGCCATGCTCCAGGAGGGCACCGCGGGCGGCGGGGCGACGGACAGCGCGGTCCCCGAACAGCGGTCCCGGTCCCGCGGGGCGCACCGCGCGGATTCACTGAAGAAGTTCCGGCCGCGTTCCCGGCTCGCCAAGGGCCTCACCGCGGGCGGACTCAGCGTCGGAGTCGCCGCGAGCGCCTTCGGCGGGGTCTCCGCCGCCAGCTCGGACGCCCTTCCCGGCGACTCGCTCTACGGCCTCAAGCGCGGCATCGAGGACGTCAAGCTCGGCCTCGCCGACGGGGCGGACGAACGCGGCCGCGTCTATCTCGACCACGCCTCCACCCGGCTCAGCGAAGCCCGCCGCCTGATGGAGCGAGGCCGCAGCGGCCCCCTGGACCACGAGTCCCTCGGCGAGATCCGCCGCGCCCTGTCCGGCATGCGGCACGACGCGTCGGAGGGCCACCGGCTACTGAGCGAGGCGTACGAGCGCGATCCGGACTCACTCGGCCCCATCCAGGCCCTGTCCGCGTTCTCCCGCTCCCACCGTGAGGCCTGGGGCGAACTGCGCGATCGACTGCCCGTCCAGCTCGGGGACGTCAGCCGGGAGGTGTCGTCCGTCTTCGACGCCATAGAGGAGGACGTCGCCCCGCTGCGCTCCCTGCTGCCCGAGCCCCCGGCCACCGGCGGCGGCGACGGCAAGCGGCGGGGTGCCTCCGAGTCGGCTCCCAGCGGCTCCTCGGGCACGGGCCGCTCGACCCGTCCCAGCGACAGCGGCGGCAGGCACAGCGACGAGCACAGCACCGGCAGCGGCGGTGGCAGCCCCAGCCGCTCGGCCGGCTCCGGTGACGACAGCGACGGCCTGCTCGGCGGCAACACCGGCGGCCTGCTCGACCCGCCGAAGGACAGCGAGACCAGCACCTCCCCGTCGACGGAGGGCAACACACCCGTCCCCGAGCCGGATGTGACGCTCCCGCCCCTCCTGCCCGGTCTGCTGCCCGGCCTGGGCATCGACGGCGAGGACGCGGGCTAGGCGACGCCATGACAGCGGGGGCGCCCCTTCGGCAGGGGGCGCCCCCGTCGTCGTACGCGGACAGCGGCAGACCGGCAGACGGCCTGAGAGAACGCCCTCAGAAGAACACCGACCGCCGCTGCACCAGCAGCCTGGCCCCTCCTGTCTGCCGCCCTCGCACTGCTCCGCAGGCTTCGGACCGCTGCGCCGACTCCGTCCGCCGGCTCCCAGCGACCGGCAGGCGGTTGCGAACGTCGGCCTCAGAAGAACACCGACCGCCGCTGCACCAGCAGCTTGGCCCCTCCTGTCTGCCGCCCTCGCACTGCTCCGCAGGCTTCGGACCGCTGCGCCGACTCCGTCCGCCGGCTCCGAGCGACCGGCAGGCGGTTGCGAACGTCGGCCTCAGAAGAACACCGACCGCCGCTGCACCAGCAGCTTGTACAGCGTGTGCTGGATCTGCTCCCTGACCTGGTCGGTCAGGTTGAACATCAGCATCGGGTCCTCCGCCGCCTCCGGCGGATAGCCGTCCGTGGGGATCGGCTCACCGAACTGGATCGTCCACTTGGTCGGCAGCGGAATCGCCCCGAGCGGTCCCAGCCACGGAAACGTCGGCGTGATCGGGAAGTACGGGAAGCCCAGCAGCCGCGCGACCGTCTTGGCATTGCCGATCATCGGGTAGATCTCCTCCGCCCCGACGATCGAGCAGGGCACGATCGGCGTCCCCGCACGCAGCGCCGTCGAGACGAAACCGCCACGGCCGAAGCGCTGCAGCTTGTAGCGGTCCGCGAAGGGCTTGCCGAGGCCCTTGAACCCCTCCGGCATCACCCCGACCAGCTCGCCCTGCTCCAGCAGCCGGGAGGCGTCCTCTGCGCACGCCAGGGTGTGACCCAGCTTGCGGGCCAGTTCGTTGACCACCGGCAGCATGAACACCAGGTCCGCGGCGAGGAGCCGCAGATGCCGGCCCGCCGGGTGGTTGTCGTGCACGGCGACCTGCATCATCAGGCCGTCCATCGGCAGGGTGCCGGAGTGGTTGGCGACGATCAGGGCACCGCCCTCGGACGGGATGTTCTCGATGCCCTTCACCTCGACCCGGAAGTACGTGTCGTACAGCGGGCGCAGCAGCGACATCAGGACCTGGTCGGTGAGCTCCTCGTCGTAGCCGAAGTCGTCGACCTCGTAGTCCCCGGTGAGGCGGCGGCGCAGGAAGGCCAGGCCGCCCGCGATCCGCCGTTCCAGCCCGCTTCCGCCGTCCGGGGAAGGCTCCGGCGGCTGTTCCTCAGAAGTCACAGGAACATCATCCTGCGGAACAGCCCTGGTGGGCAGGGGCTGCACCTCACGTACCGGCACGTTCTCCGCGCCCGGGCGGCGGTTCCCGGCGCTCCGGCGCCGCTGGGGACGCTGCGCGGCGCTCCCCCGGGACCGGTCGTCGTCGAACGGAATGACCTTGGCGTCCGCCATCGTTGATGCGCTCCTCAGTTGGCGCTCTGCGTCGGGGAGTGTCCGCCGCCCGCGAGGGGCAGGCCGGCGATCCGGTCGACGGCCCCCTCGAGGGCCTCCGGCGGAAGGAGTCCGGGGCCCTGGCTGCGGGCGAAGTCCGCGAACGTCTCCGCGGTCGTGTACTTGGGCTGGAATCCCAGCGTCTCGCGCATCTGGCCCGTGGCCACCACCCGGCCGTGTGTGAGCAGCCGGATCTGCTCGGGCGAGAAATCCGTCATCCCCAGCGTACGCACCAGCGAGCCCGCCCAGGTGACGGCCGGGAGCAGCAGGGGCACCGTGGGGCGGCCGAGGCGCCGGGAGCACTGGGAGAGCAGGAGCACACCGTCGCCGGCGATGTTGAAGGTGCCGCTGTTGAGCGTCCCCCGCCGGGGTTCGTGCGAGCCGAGCCGCAGCACCTCGATCACGTCGTCCTCGTGCACGAACTGCAGCCTGGGGTCGTAGCCGAACACGGTCGGCAGGACCGGCAGGGCGAAGTACGAGGCGAGCGGGGTGTCCGCGGTCGGGCCCAGGATGTTGGCGAACCGCAGCACGCACACGGCCACGTCGGGCCGGCGGCGCGCGAAGCCGCGGACGTAGCCCTCGACCTCGACGGTGTCCTTGGCGAAACCGCCGCTGGGCAGGGACTTGGGCGGGGTCGTCTCGGTGAACACGGCCGGGTCGCGGGGCGCGGAGCCGTAGACGTTCGTGCTGGACTTCACGACCAGCCGCTGCACGGCCGGGGACTTCTGACAGGCACCGAGCAGCTGCATGGTGCCGATGACGTTGTTCTCCTTCAGGGAGGCCCGGTTGCCGCTGCCCAGCGGCGTGCCCGTCACGTCCAGGTGGACGATCGTGTCGGCGCCCGTCTCGGCGAGCACCCGCGCGATGCCCGGCTGGCGGATGTCGGCCTGGACGAAGTCCGCACCGCCCAGATGGTGCTCGGGCGGCACCGCGTCCACGGCGACGACCCGGTCCACTTCGGGGTCCCGCTGGATCCGCCGGACGAACCGGCCCCCCAGCTGGCGGGCCACTCCGGTCACGAGCACGACCTTGCCCAAGATCAGCGCCTTCCTTCCAGAACCTCTCGTCCCCGCCGCGTTCCCCCGTGAGGCCAACTTAGCGGGTTGCTGTTGCGCTGTGATGACCGCCCGATGCGCGAAGTGACCGAAGCCGGCCGGGCGCGGGAGCGGATATGCGTGTGGCCCCCCACCGGTGGTGGGGGGCCACAGCAACGCTCTCGCGGTGTCCGCGTCGCGAACTTACTTCTTGTTGCGACGCTGAACGCGCGTGCGCTTGAGCAGCTTGCGGTGCTTCTTCTTCGCCATCCGCTTGCGCCGCTTCTTGATAACAGAGCCCACGACTACCCTCGCTCACTTCTCATCACTCGGTGTTTGGGCGCCATGGGCCCATACGACCTACGAGGGGCCAGCCTACCCGTCCGAGCGCTGAGGTCGTAATCGAGGAGGCCGAGGGGGTCCCGAAGTGCCCTGTGGGGACCGCCCCGGCCCTTGCCGTCAGGCGGTTTCCACCCCCACGTAACTCTCGCGGAGGTACTCGTGAACCGCTTGCTCCGGGACGCGGAAGGACCGCCCCACACGGATCGCGGGCAGATGACCGCTGTGCACCAGCCGGTACACGGTCATCTTCGACACTCGCATCACCGAGGCGACTTCCGCCACGGTAAGGAACTGAACCTCGTTCAGAGGCCTCTCGCCAGCTGCAGCCATGACACACCTGAACCTTCCGCACTCGACGGCCACCGGCTTCCCCTTCCGGTGACTCTTCGTCGCTGCGTGCTCACTCCCCAATGTAGGTGCCAGTGATGCGAGTGGGGAAGAGGTGCACCCATCGGCGGCCTACTGTGACAGACACGCCCGATTGAGTACGTAGCGGGTAAGCGGCAGGTAGTAATCGGACCGCACGCCGTCATCAAGTGGAACGACCACGGACACCGACCCCTCGGCCTCCCCCACGAACAGCGCCGGGTCGTCCGTGTCGGCCGGCCCGATCGCCTCGAACCCCAGCTGACCTGCCCCGCAGACCCACCCGTGATCCCCGATCACCAGCTCGGGCAGAGGCCCGCCGGCCTCCGCGCAAGCGGCCAGTACGGTACGAACCGGGAGAGGTGAGTGCGTATGTGCGCCGGGCTCACAACCGGGGCGTTCGGGGCCCGGGGTCCGCACCAGCGCGACTCCTCGTACGTAGTCGAGGTTGTGCGTACGTAGACCGAACCGGGTCGTTATGTCGACACAGCGACCCTGCGCGGGGGTGAGAACGGCACATCCCGCCGCCGACAGGGCGTCTGCCAGAGCGCCGTAGAAACCGAGCAGCCGGTGCGGGTGCCCGGTGCCGAGAAGCACGGGAGCACCCCGCCGGGCGGCCTCGGCGAGGCGTTCCGCGAAGGCGTCCAGCGCCGCCAGGGTCCGCTCCGGATCGATCACGTCCTGGCCGGAAACCTGCCGGGAATCGGCCGAAACCCCACACCGGTCCGCCATCAGCTCGATCAACTCCCGCTGCCTCCAGGCACCTTCGGGATCGATCCCGAGCAGCACCCGGGGGTCCCTGGCCGCGAAGAGCCGGTAACTGCGCAGGCTCTCCTCCCGCGAGGTCGCCACGGTCCCGGCGAGCCGCGCGCCCACCAGGTGCGCACGCAGGGCTTCGGTGGTCAGCACATGGAGATCGTGCGTGACCGGATCTCCACCTGTCCCGAGAACCCGCGAACACCGCACGGTCGGCCTAAGGGCTAAGGGCCTGTCCGACGAGCCCGGGCTGTCTCCGGGCGACGACGGGGACTGTCAGCCGGGCCCGGGACCTGCCGCTCGGATCAGGTCGCAGATTGTCGGCGGTCCGGCGTCACCCTCTCACACCAGCAGCCCCCGCAGCGGGAACACCGCCCGCCGGGCCGCCAGCACCGCCTGGTCCAGCCGGTCCGCCGGGTCGTAGCCCTCGTCCCAGGCCGGCCAGGCCACGGGCCAGCGCCCGTCCGTCATCCGTGCCGGGGCCAACTGCCGCGTCCTCGCGAACACTTCCTGCCGCCAGCTCTCGGGGATCATCGCCTCGGGCTCCACGGCCCGGCCCGCGGCGATCGCCACCAGATGCGTCCAGGACCTCGGCACGACGTCCACCACCGCGTAACCGCCCCCGCCCAGGGCCACCCACCGCCCGTCGGCGTACTCGTGCGCCAGGTCGTGACAGGCCACCTGCACCGCCCGCTGCGCGTCCAGCGACACGGCCAGATGCGCCAGCGGATCCTCGAAGTGCGTGTCGGCCCCGTGCTGCGTCACCAGCACCTGCGGCCGGAAGTCGGCGATCAGCTCCGGCACGACCGCGTGGAACGCCCGCAGCCATCCGGCGTCCCCCGTCCCGGCCGGCAGCGCCACGTTCACCGCCGAGCCCTCCGCGGAGTCCGCCCCGGTCTCCTCCGGCCACCCGGTCTGCGGAAACAGCGTCCGGGGATGCTCGTGCAGCGAGATCGTCAGCACCCGCGGGTCCTCCCAGAACGCCGCCTGGACACCGTCGCCGTGATGCACGTCGACGTCGACGTACGCGACCCGCTCCGCCCCGAGCTCCAGCAGCCGCGCGATCGCCAGCGACGCGTCGTTGTAGATGCAGAACCCGGACGCACCGCCCGGCATCGCGTGGTGCAGACCGCCCGCGAAGTTCACCGCGTGCAGCGCCTCACCCCGCCACACCGCCTCCGCCGCCCCCACCGACTGCCCGGCGATCAGCGACGACACCTCGTGCATCCCCGCGAACGCCGGATCGTCCATCGTCCCCAGCCCGTACGACTGGTCCGCCGCCCCCGGATCCGCGGACGCGGCCTTCACCGCCGCGATGTAGTCCTGCCGGTGGACGAGCCGCAGCGTCGACTCCCCGGCCGCCCTCGCGGCGACCACGTCCACCTCACGGTCCAGCCCGAAGGCGTCGACCAGTTTCCGGGTCAGGGCGAGCCGGACGGGGTCCATCGGATGCCCCGGACCGAAGTCATAGCCCGTTACTGCCTCGTCCCACATCAGCTGTGCGCGGCCGCTCATGCCCGCCACCGTATCGGTCCGGTTGAGCCCCGAACGACCGGGCGTACACCAGCGTCACCAGCACCAACACCATCGGCACCAACATGGCCCCGCGGTAGCTCCACAGATCCCCGAGCGCCCCGACCAACGGCGAACCGATGAGGAACCCCACGTAGTTGAAGACATTCAGCCGCGCCACGGCCGCGTCCGAAGCCCCCGGGAACAGCCTGCCGGCCGCCGCGAACGTCTGCGGCACCAGCACGCACAGGCCCAGCCCCAGCAGCGTGAACCCCAGCATCCCGACCCACGCCCCGGGCGCGACGGCCACCACGGCGAATCCGCCCGCCGCCACGAGCGCACCGGCCCGCACCACCGCGACCGCACCGAACCGCCGCACCCCGAGGTCCCCGATCGCCCGCCCCAGCAGCGTGGTGACCATGTACACGTTGAACGGCACCGTCGCCATCTGCTCCGAGCTCCCCAGCACGTCCTGTAGATACTTGGCACTCCAGTTGGAGACCGTCGAATCCCCGATGTACGCGACCGTCATCACCAGACACAGCGGCAGCAGCCACTTGAAGACGACCGTCCCGCCCTGCCCGGCCTGGTCCTCCGCCACGGATGCCGCACCCCGGTCGTCGAGGTACCACCGGCTCCCCACCAGCACAGTCGGCAGCAGCACCAGCACGACCGGCAGATACGACACCCACAGCTGCAGATGCCAGTGCGCCCCCACCCAGGCCAACGAGGCCCCGACGATCCCGCCCAGGCTGTAGGCCGCGTGGAAGCTGAGCATGATGCTGCGCCCGTACGACCGCTGCAGGCTCACCCCGAGCATGTTCATCGAGGCGTCCAGGACCCCTACGGCAAGCCCGAACGCCGCGAGCGCGACCCCGAGTTCCACCATCCGTTCCCCGGCCCCGACGCCGAGCAGAGCCAGCAGCACCACGGGCTGGGACCAGCGCAGCAGCCGGCTCGGCGGTACCCGCTTCACCAGCCGCTCGGTGGTCACGCTCCCGACCCCGGCGAGGACCGGCACGGCGGCCAGGAACGCGGGCAGCAGCGCGTCGGAGACCCCGTAGCGGTCCTGGATGGCCGGGATCCTCGTCACGAGCAGAGCGAAGGCGACACCCTGCACCAAGAAGCTGAACGCCAACGAGGCCCTGCCGCGCCGCAGCACATCTGTCATGGCGGCGAGCGTAGGGCCCCGGCTTACCCGTGGGTAGATCCAGCCAAAGATGAATTTTCCTCAGCTTCGAAGGACCTGCTGGAGCGGTTCACACCAGCAGGTCGGCCAGCTCCTCCATGCCGGAGAAGAGCCGGTCTGCCCCCGACAGCTTCTGCGCCGGCGTCATCGCGGTGAACCCGTAGACGTCCATCCCCGCCGCGATGGCCGCCTGCACCCCCAGCGGACTGTCCTCGATGACGACGCACCGCTCCGGCGCGGCTCCCATCTTCTCGGCGGCGTGCAGGAAGAGATCGGGGGCCGGCTTCCCTCGCCCCACGTCCTGCGAGCTGAAGATCCGCTCCTCGTCGAACCACCGGTCGAGCCCGGTGGTCCGGTGCCCCACCCGGATCCGCTCATGACTCCCGGAGGAGGCCACGCAGTACGGCACCCCGTCGGCGGTCAGCTTCTCCAGCACCACGGAGGCCCCGGCCACGGCCACCAGTTCCTGCTCGAACGCCGCGAACACCCGCGCGTGGAAGACGTCGTCGAAGTCCTCCGGCAGCCGCTGTCCGGTCCGCTCGAGGACCAGCTCGTGAATCCGGTGCATCGCCGATCCCATGTAGTCCCGAATCGACTCTTCGTAGGAGGTGGGGTGCCCCAGTTCGGTGAGGTACGCCGCGAGCAACCGGTTGGAGATGGGCTCGCTGTCGACGAGCACACCGTCATTGTCGAAGATCACCAGGTCATAGCGCATGGCCTTGAGCCTAAACGCAGAAAACCCCCGCATCCGAAGATGCGGGGGTTTTCCCAAAAATTGTTCGGCGGCGTCCTACTCTCCCACAGGGTCCCCCCTGCAGTACCATCGGCGCTGTAAGGCTTAGCTTCCGGGTTCGGAATGTAACCGGGCGTTTCCCCTACGCTATAACCACCGAAACACTATGAAACTGTCAGCCGCACCACGCGTGGCAGCATGGGGCTGTTCGTGGTTTCAGAACCAACACAGTGGACGCGAGCAACTGAGGACAAGCCCTCGGCCTATTAGTACCGGTCAACTCCACACGTTACCGTGCTTCCATATCCGGCCTATCAAC
>NZ_JBVJSX010000003.1:0-12503 GCF_055606225.1 Streptomyces sp. NPDC037100
TTTCCCTTTCCGGCGGTTCCGACTCTATCAGATCCTTTCGGGCCTGATCCCCGGTCAGCGGGGTTTGTCTTCGCGGCTGTTGGGCCGTTCCGACGTTCCCAACCTTAGCGCGCCCTCTCGGCGATTCCCAAATCGAAGCCGTTCGGAGTCGATCAGGTCGTCGAGTCCCAATTCGAATTGAATTCGGGCGTGCCGAAATCAACCCTGTCGGGAGGTCGAGCTGGTGGTTGGGTTGCCGCTGCTGCGGCGGAAGTGCTGCCGAAGAACCGTTACGGCTCGGTGGCAACCCGAAGAACTCTACGGATCCGTCAGGGAGGTGTCAAGCGGCCCCTGTCAAGATCTTTTCGCCCCCGGTGTCAGTCCAGGTCGGTGAGGCGTCCGCCCGCATCCGGCTGTGCGTGTTCGACCCTGCGCAGCAGGCGCGTGAGCACTTCGCCCAGCGCCGTGCGCTCGTCCGGTGACAGGTCCTGGAGCAGGTCCTCCTCGAAGACCGTCGCCAGGCGCATTGCCTCCAGCCACTTCTCTCGCCCCTCGGATGTCAGTTCCACGATGACTCGTACACGGTTCGACTCGTCTCGCTCACGGGTCACCAGAGATTCGGCGACCATGCGGTCGATCCGGTGGGTCATCGCGGCCGGCGTGAGGCCGAGGCGCTTGGCCAGGTCGCTGGGGCCCAGGCGGTAGGGGGCTCCGGAGAGGACGAGGGCCTTGAGGACCTCCCACTCCGCGTTGCTGATGCCGAGGGCCGAGGTCTGACGGCCGTAAGCGACGTTCATACGGCGGTTCAGGCGGGAGAGGGCCGAGACGATCTGCTCGACCTGGGGGTCGAGGTCCTGGAACTCGCGCTGGTACGCGGCGATCTGCTCTTCGAGGGTCGGCTCGCTGGGGCCGGGGGTGTCGCCCATGTGCGCAGTATCGCACGGCTGTTCTTTGCCTTGAAGTCCTTGGATCTGTACTCTTTAGCTTCGAACTTTAGTTTCGAAGTCTTCACTCCTAACTTGTGAGAGAGGTGAACGTGACCAGGGCGATGGGCGCAGCGATGCGCCGGATTCACGTGGGTAACGCACTCAGCGCGTTCGGGCTCGGCTTCACGGTCCCGTACCTGTACGTCTACGTGGCGCAGGTGCGAGGTCTTGGGGCCATGACGGCGGGTCTCGTACTCGCCGTCTTCGCAGTGGCCGCGCTGGTCGTGCTGCCGTTCGCCGGGCGGGCCATCGTCCGGCGCGGCCCGCTGCCGGTGCTGCTCACCGCCCTGGTCACCGCCGCTCTGGGTGCTCTCGGTCTGGGGATCGCGAGCAGTGCGGCGGCCGTGCTGGTGTCGGCCTCCCTGCTGGGCGCCGGGCAGGCCGTGATGCAGCCGGCGCTCGCGACGATGATCGTCGACTGCTCCCCGGCGGAGACGCGGTCGCGTGCCTTCGCCATGCAGTTCTTCCTGCAGAACCTCGGGCTCGGTGTCGGTGGCCTCATCGGCGGGCACCTCGTCGACACCACGAGCGCGGCCTCGTTCACGCTGCTCTTCGCGATCGAGGCGGCGATGTTCCTGCTGCTGGTCGTGCTGATGGCGACGGTACGGATGCCGCACGCGCCACGGATCGGGGACGCGCCCACGGCCGCAGGGCGGAGCAGCTGGAAGCAGTTGCTGGGCAACCGGGCCATGGTGCAGCTGTGCGTGCTGGGCTTCGTGCTGTTCTTCGCCTGCTACGGGCAGTTCGAGTCGGGGCTGAGTGCGTACGGGGTCGAGGCCGCGGGGATATCGACGTCCGCGCTCGGGACCGCGCTCGCCGCCAACACGCTGGTGATCGTCGTCGCGCAGTTCGCCGTGCTGCGGTTCGTGGAGCGGCGCCGGCGGTCACGGGTGATCGCCGCTGTCGGGCTGATCTGGGCGGTGGCGTGGGTCGTCGCCGGGTACGCGGGGCTCGGGCACGGGAGCCAGGAGATGGCGACGGCCGCGTTCGTCTCGACGTATGCGCTGTTCGGGCTGGGTGAGGCGATGCTGTCGCCGACCGTGGCCCCGCTGGTCGCGGATCTCGCGCCGGAGGGGATGGCCGGGCAGTACAACTCCGCTTTCGCCCTGGTCAAGCAGCTGGCGCTGGCCGTCGGGCCGGCGGTGGGCGGGCCGCTCGGAGCTTCGCTGCACGCGCCGTACATCGTGGCGTTCCTGGTGTTCTCGCTCGGGATCACCGTCCTGGCCGTGCGGTTGGGGCGGCAGCTGACCGATGTGCAGGATCAGCCGTGGCTCGGGAAGAGCCGGGTCGTGGCGCGGGGTGGGGCGCCCGTCTCCGCGGACGTCTGATCCCGGTTTGCGTCTAGGTGGTCTGGGTGCGGGGCAGGGCGAACTCGCACCAGACCGCCTTGCCGCCGCCGGGGGTGCGGCGGCAGCCCCAGTTCGACGCGATCGTGGCGACGATGGCGATGCCGCGGCCCGATTCGTCGCCCGGTTCCGCGCGGCGGCGTCTGGGGAGGTGGTCGTCGCCGTCGGTGACCTCGATGATCAGCCGTCTGTCCGTGCGGCGCAGCCGCAGCCGCATTGGCGGGGTGCCGTGCTGCAGGGAGTTGGCGACCAGTTCGCTGGTGGCCAGGACGCCCAGGTCGTGCAGGTCCGCGGGGAAGCGCCAGCTGGTCAGGACACCGGAGGCGAAGGCACGCGCGCGAGGGGCCGCCTCCACTCCGCCCAACAGTTCCAGTGCGGCGTTGCGGAAGAGCTCGCTGGCCGCTCCCGTGCGGGCGGGGTGCTGGAGGACCAGGACGGCCACGTCGTCGTCGTGGTCGGGGGTCACGCCCGCGGAGCGGACCAGGCGGTCGCAGACGACCTGGGGAGTGCCGGTCGCTCCGGCCAGGGCGCGCTCCAGAGCGGCGATGCCCTCGTCCAAGTCCGCGTCGCGCCGCTCGACCAGGCCGTCCGTGTAGAGAACGGCCGTGGAGCCGGGGGCGAGGGGGATCGAGCCCGAGGTGTGCATCCAGCCGCCGGTGCCGAGCGGGGGGCCGGTGGGTTCCTCGGCGCGCAGGACCGTGCCGTTCTCGTCGCGGACGAGGATCGGGAGATGGCCCGCCGAGGAGTAGATGAGCTTGCCCTCGTTCGGATCGTGGATGGCGTACGCGCACGTGGCGATCTGGTTGGCGTCGATCTCGGCTGCCAGACCGTCCAGGAGCTGGAGGACCTCGTGCGGGGGGAGGTCGAGGCGGGCGTACGCGCGGACCGCCGTGCGGAGCTGGCCCATGACGGCGGCCGCGCGGACGCCTCTGCCCATGACGTCGCCGATGACCAGGGCCGTGCGGCCGCCGCCCAGGGTGATGACGTCGTACCAGTCGCCGCCGACCGCGGCTTCCGTGCCGCCGGGGTGGTAGGTGGCGGCGATGCGCAGGTCGTCCGGCTCTTCGAGCTCCTGGGGGAGCAGTGAGCGCTGGAGGGTGACCGCCGTTTCGCGCTGGCGGCGTTCGCTGGCGCGCAGGCGCTCCGCGGCCTCGGCGTGGTCGGTGACGTCGGTGGCGAAGACGAGGACGCCGCGGCCCTCGCTGCCGCCCTTGCCGTCGCCCTGGGCGACCGGGGTGCAGGTGAAGCTGTAGGAGCGGCCGTCGGGGGCCTTGCGGGACTTGACCGTACGCGGTTTGCCGCTGCGCTGGACCTGGTCCAGGAGCGGGAACAGACCGAGGGCGTCCAGCTCGGGGAGAACCTCGCGGGCGCGTTCGCCCAGGGGGCGGACGCCGAAGGCGGTCGTGTAGGCGTCGTTGACGTAGGCGATGCGGTGGTCGGGGCCGTGGACCAGGGCGACGAGGGACGGGACGCGGTCGAGGACCTCACGCACCCGCAGTTCGTCGACGGCGGGAACGAACGGTGTCTCGTCGGTCAGTTGTTCGGCGCGGGCGGCGGGTACGGACCCTTCCCCCCGCCGGTCCGGGGAGGCCGTCTGCTCGGTCCGCGCTGCGGCGCGGCGCTGCGTTCCGGGGAGCCGGGCGCTCCAGCGCGTGAAGTTCACGAATCCTTGCCTCGTGTAGTGGTCGGCGGCCGGTACCGGAACCGGCCGGGGCCCCGGGGGGCCCGCGCCGGGGCGAGTGGTGGCGTGCCCGCGGTGGTGGACCAGTCTGGCAGTGCGCGGACCGGACCGACATCCGTCAGACGCCGGGCCGGCCGCTGGAGTTCCTGGGTCCGGTCAGGACGACCCCTTCGGGTTGTGCGGGGGGTCTTGAGAAGGCTTTCCACCGGCCGCGAGTTCGAACTCCGCCCGGGGGTGTTCGAGTGAACCCAGGGAGACGATCTCCCGTTTGAACAGGCCGGCCAGGGCCCATTCGGCCAGCACCCGCGCCTTGCGGTTGAAGGTCGGCACGCGGCTGAGGTGGTAGGCGCGGTGCATGAACCAGGCGGGGTAGCCCTTGAGCTTGCGTCCGTAGACGTGGGCGACGCCCTTGTGCAGGCCCAGTGAGGCGACCGAACCGGCGTAGGCGTGTTCGTACGTCTCCAGTGGTTCGCCGCGCAGGGAGCGCACGATGTTGTCGGCGAGGACCTTGGCCTGGCGGACCGCGTGCTGGGCGTTGGGGGCGCATTCGCGGCCCGGTTCTTCGGCGGTGACGTCGGGGACGGCGGCGGCGTCCCCCGCGGCCCACGCGTGCGTGGTGCCGTCGACCGAGAGTTCCGGTGTGCACTTCAGGCGTCCGCGGCCGTTGCGGGGCAGGTCGGAGGCGGCGAGCACCGGGTGGGGTTTCACGCCTGCCGTCCAGACGACCGTACGGGTGGGGAAGCGGGCCCCGTCGCTGAGGACGGCCACCCGGTCGGCGCAGGACTCGAGGCGGGTGTGGAGGCGGACGTCGATGTTACGGCGGCGCAGCTCGGTGACGGTGTAGCGGCCCATCTCCTCGCCGACCTCGGGCAGGATGCGGTCCGAGGCCTCGACGAGGATCCACTTCATGTCCTCGGGCTGGACGTTGTGGTAGTAGCGCGCGGCGTAGCGTGCCATGTCCTCCAGTTCGCCGAGCGCCTCCACGCCCGCGAAGCCGCCGCCGACGAAGACGAAGGTGAGGGCCGCGTCGCGGATCGCGGGGTCGCGGGTGGAGGAGGCGATGTCCATCTGCTCGATGACGTGGTTGCGCAGGCCGATGGCCTCCTCGACGGTCTTGAAGCCGATGCCGTGGTCGGCGAGGCCGGGGATCGGCAGGGTGCGCGAGACGGAGCCGGGGGCGAGGACCAGATGGTCGTAGGACAGACGCTGTGCGCCCGTGCCCTCCTCCTCGGTGGCGAGGGTGGTGACGGCGGCGGTGCGTTTCGCGTGGTCGACGGCGGTGGCCTCGCCGATCAGGACCCGGCACCGGTCGAGGACGCGGCGCAGCGGTACGACGACGTGGCGAGGGGAGATGGCGCCCGCGGCCGCCTCGGGGAGGAACGGCTGGTAGGTCATGTACGGGTCGGGCGTGACGACGGTGATCTCCACCTCGCCCCGGTCCAGCTCCCGTTTCAGTCTGCGCTGCAGGCGCAGGGCCGTGTACATCCCGACGTAGCCGCCACCGACAACGAGAATGCGCGCACGTTCCTTCACCATCCCATGACGCACCCGTCGCTTGCGTTTGTCCACAGCCTCGACGGATTGTGTGACCGGAGCGGGAGAGCGCGCGGAGTTGGCCGGATTAGTAACCTGCGGCCCATTCGTGCAGGTCAAGATGGGTGGTGCAGGGGGCGCACGGGGGCACATTCGGGACGTATGCGGCCCGTACTCCGATCGGTGGGCGCTCCGTGCGGAACGTGCCCCTTCTGAATTGACTCCCTCTCAACTATGTTCGTGTGTTGACGGGGTGTAGGGGGATGCGCTCACCGGGGTCCGCGACGGGCGGGCCGCGGAACGGGCCGGTTCCCGCGTCCCGGCATCGTATGGCGGGGAGTCTCCGGGGGGAGACGTCATTACCGGGGGAATACTTATGCATGTTCAGGACTCTCATTGGTCGCCCGCGTCCGCAGTCGCGGCGGGCGGTATGACGATGAGCGCGGCGGGCAGCGGACGCGACGCGTCGCGGACGACGCCGCTGCGTGTGGACGCACAGCGCAATCTGGAGCACGTACTGCGGGCGGCGCGCGAGGTCTTCGGCGAACTGGGGTACGGCGCGCCGATGGAGGACGTGGCGCGGCGCGCGCGGGTCGGCGTGGGCACGGTGTACCGGCGGTTCCCGAGCAAGGACGTCCTGGTGCGTCGGATAGCCGAGGAGGAGACCTCCCGGCTGACCGACCAGGCGCGAGCGGCGCTCGGGCAGGAGGACGAACCGTGGTCGGCGCTGTCGCGCTTCCTGCGGACGTCGGTGGCCTCCGGCGCGGGGCGGCTGCTGCCGCCGCAGGTGCTGCGGGTCTCCGTCGAGGACGGTGCCGGTGGCCCGCGAGTGCCGCAGCAGCGGACCCAGCCGGGCACGACGGAGCTGCGACTGGTGCCGGACCAGCCCGTCGCGGTCGCTTCGGTACCGGCGGTCGCGGCCGAGGAGGACGCCGGGACGACGGCGCTGCTCGATGTCGTGGGCCGGCTCGTGGACCGGGCGCGTGCGGCCGGTGAGCTGCGGGCGGACGTGTCGGTGTCGGACGTGCTGCTGGTGATCGCCACGGCCGCGCCGTCACTGCCGGACGCCGCTCAGCAGGCGGCCGCGTCGGCCCGGCTGCTGGACATCCTGCTGGAGGGCCTGCGCTCGCGACCGGCCTGAGCCGGTGGTACCCGGGCCGGGTCGGGTCGGACCGGGTCGGACCGGGTCGGACCGGGTCGGGTCGGGCTTCCGGGCTCGGGCGGCACGTCCGGGCCCGGAGCGAACGGGAGAGAACCGGAGAGAAGAGGGAGTGCCTTCCCTGAACGAGTGACGGCCAGTACTGCCGTGCGACAAGTCCCCACGGATGAGTGATGCTCCGAACTTCGGGCTTGTGACCATAAGCCCATATGGCACGCTGACCCGGTGGTCTGGACAGGTTGGACGGCTGCCGGGGGCTTTCCGCGATGAGCGTTGACGGGCGGGACGAGTCGAGCGGCAGCGGGCACGGCGACGCCACGGCCGGCGGTCCGGTCCCGCCGAAGGTGCCGAGCCAGGGCGGACGCGCGAGCGTGCCGCCCGCCGGGCACCCGGCCGACGGCTCGGTCCCGGCCCAGCGCGACCGGCGCGAGGACGGCGCCCTGCCGCCGCGTGGGATGCCGCCGTCCGACGCCGGCCTCATCGACCGGATGCGCGCGGGCGACGACACGGCGTACGAGGAGCTGTACCGGCGCCATGCGCAAGCCGTGCGCCGGTACGCCCGCACCTGCTGCCGCGACGCCCACACCGCGGAGGACCTGACCGCCGAGGTCTTCGCCCGCATGCTCCAGGCGGTACGCGGCGGCGCGGGCCCCACGCAGGCCGTACGCGCCTACCTGCTCACCTCCGTCCGGCGCGTCGCCGCCTCCTGGACGAGGTCGGCACGGCGCGAGCAGCTCGTCGACGACTTCGCGGTGTTCGCCGCCCAGTCCGCGCACGGGCCCGACGTGTCCGGGGACGACACACTCGAACTGGGCGCGGACGTACGGGCGATGCACGAGGCCGAGCAGTCCATGGCCATGCGGGCCTTCCGGTCGCTGCCGGAGCGCTGGCAGGCCGTGCTGTGGCACACCGAGATCGAGGACGAGTCGCCCAGCGAGGTCGCCACGCTGTTCGGGCTGGACGCCAACGGCACCCGCGTACTCGCCAGCCGGGCCCGCGAGGGTCTCAAGCAGGCCTACCTCCAGGCCCACGTCAGCGCCACGCTCACCGGCGACGAGGAGTGCGCACGCTACGCCGACCAGCTCGGCACCTTCGCCCGCGGGCGGTTGCGCACCCGCGCCGAGCGGGGGCTGCGCAAGCACCTGGACGAATGCGCGAAGTGCCGGCTGGCCGCGCTGCAGATCGAGGAAGTGGCCGGCGGTATCCCGGCCGTCGTGCCGGTCGCCGTCATCGGCTGGTTCGGGGCCGCCGGTTACGCGAAGGCTGCCGGGCTCATCGCCGGGGGTGCGGGAGCGGCCGGTGCGGCGGGGGCGGCCGCGGCGGCGGGTGGCTCGACCGGCGGGGCGGCCGCGACCGGCGGCGGACCGGCCGGGGCAGCCGCAACCGGCGGCGGTTCGGCCGGGGCAGCCGCAACCGGCGGCGGTTCGGCCGGGGCAGCCGCAACCGGCGGCGGTTCGGCCGGGGCAGCCGCAACCGGCGGCGGTTCGGCCGGCGGGGGTGGTGCGGCGCTCTCCGAGGGGGTCGGCGCGCCGGTGAAGGCCGGTATCGCGGCCGGTGTGGTCGCCGTGGGTGTGGTGGCGGCGGTGGTGATGGCACTGGCCGGCAACGAGAAACCGAAGGAAGAGGCCAAGGCCGACCCCTCGCCCCCTCCGCCGTCGTCGGTGGTGCGCCCGGGTGAGCCCACGCCCTCGCCCTCCTCCTCACAGCCCGGGCCGGGGCCGCAGCCGCCGGGGATCATGCCCGCGCGCGCCGGGACGCCCGCACCGACACCGCCCCCCGGGACCCGCCCGAGTCCGGACCCGGAAGCGGCACCCACGCCGACCCGAACGCCCGCTCCACCGCCCGCGCCCCCGAAGCCGACTCCGCCCTCCGCCCCCACACCGACGCCCACTCCCCCGCAGTCCCCGCCGCCTCCGCCGCCCCCGCCCGCCCCGGTCGTCTACCGGTGGAGCGAACTGTCGTACGACATCAGCGGCGACGGCACGAAGCCCGAGATGCGGATCGGTGCGAGCAGCTGGGTCTGGAAGCGGTCCGGCCTGTCGGTCGGCGGCCGGCACCACGCCCACGGCGTCACCGTGCACGGCCGCTCGTCCGTCACCATCGACCTCAACCGCGCCTGCGCGTCGTACGACGCGCTCGTGGGAGTGGACGACATGACGCTGAGGCTCGGCAAGGTGCGCTTCTCCGTCTACGCCGACGGGGTCAGGCTGTGGCGGTCCCCGCTGCTCGAGGGCGGTGATCCGGCCGTGCCCGTCCATGTGAACCTCACCGGCCGCAGGACGGTCCGGCTGGTGGTGGAACCGCGCAGTGCTCTCGGCGACCTGATGCCGGTGGACTGGGCGGAGTCCCGGTTCACCTGCGGCTGACGGTTCACCTGCGGCTGCGGCTGCGGCTGCGGCTGCGGCTGACAGTACGACGGCTCACGGCACCCTGTCGGGGGCATACGTGCGGCACGCCTCCTCCAGCTCGCGCAGGACGTCGTCCACGGTGAGAACCGTGCCCCGGGCATGCTCCGCCTCGCACGTGGCGCTCCCCAGGGCGGTACGCGCGGCGGCCTCGGCGCGTTCCGCCGGGGCGCGCTCCGGAACGGAGCGCGGGCGGCCCGACCGCCAGTGGTCGCAGGCGCCATGCAGCCGGGCCACGCGCGGGAAGTCGCCGAGATCGGCGAGCAGTCCCGCCGCGCCGTCCACGACCGTGGCCCGGACCACGTCCGAGCACCGCTTGTCCACGGCTTCGCGCAAGGCGGCGGTGACCTTGGCCAGGGCAGACCGCGGACCGGACTCCTGCGCGCTGATCATGGCGTCGAGCAGGAGCAGCATCACCATGAACTGGGGTGGCGGGGTGCCGGGGGCGGTGTTGACGCGGGCCTCCTCGCACCACGCGCGCGCCCGGTCGGTGTGCCCGTCCTCCAGGGCCATCTGGGTGCGCATCAGCAGGACGTACGCCTTGGAGTCCCGCACGCCGTACCGCTCGGCGGCGGCGGTGGCCTCGTCCAGCAAGGACAGTGAGGACACCCGGTCGCCCGCACGGTAGGCGATCTCGGCGAGCCGGGCGATGAGGAACGGCGACTCGGCGTAGGCGCCCACCTCGTAGGCGAGCCGCAGCGCCTCCTCGTACTCCCCCTTGGCCTCCTCGAAACGGCCGCGCACCATGGCGGCCTCGCCCGCGGCGCTGCACACCTGGGCGCGCAGCCAGCGGTCGCCCGCGCGGCGGCTGAGGACCCGCAGCTCCGCGAGGTCGTCGTCGACGCCCTCCAGGCGGCCGGGTCCGTCGACGACCGTGTGCGCGCGGAACATCAGGGCGACGGAGATCTCCCAGTCGCCGCCGTACGCACGGCAGTTGGCGACGGCGGCGTCCAGGACGGTCCGGACCTCGCTCGGGTCGCCCAGGAAGGAGGAGAGGATCGGGCAGACCAGCCCCGGGACACGGGCCGCGTGCGGGCCGCCTCCCCTGTAGTGGGCCCACACCCGCTCCATGTAGGGCAACCGCTCGGCGGCGAACGTCTCCATGGGCGCGACTTCGGTCATGAAGAACAGATGCAGCAGGCGCACGTCCATCCGCAGGGCGTGCAGCGGATGCCCCGCCTCCCCGTCCGACGCGGTGAGGAAGTGGTCGACATGGCTGGGCTCCGGCTCGCCGCCGGGCGGCACACGGCCCGCCACGTCCAGGGCGGCACCGAGGCGCAGCGTCCGCTCGAGCCACTCCACGCCCTCGTGCCGATAGTTGCGCAGCCACCAGAACCAGCCCATGGCCAGAGCGAGGGCGGCGGCCTCCGCCTCGTCCCCGGCGGCGAGGGCCCGGTCGAGGGCGGCGCGGATGTTGTCCAGCTCGGTCTCCAGGCGGGAGATCCACGGCAGTTGCCCGGCGGAGCGCAGCTGCGGATCGGCCCGCTCGGCGAGCGCACGCGCCCACGCGCGGTGCCGGAGCTCGGCGGTGGTGCGCAGCCGGGGGGTGTCGGCGGCACGCTCGACGGCGTACTCGTGGATGGTCTCCAGCATCCGGTACCGCATGCCGCAGGAGCCGTCGTCCGCGGCGGGCGCCGCCACGACGAGGGACTTGTCGACGAGGGCCCCGATCAGCTCGGCGGCGGGCCCGGAGCACACGGCCTCGGCCGCCGCGAGGTCCCAGCCGCCCGCGAACACGGACACCTCGCGCAGCATCGTCCGCTCGGCGTCGTCGAGGAGGTCCCACGACCAGTCGACGACGGCGCGCAGGGTCTGCTGGCGGGGCAGGACCGTACGACTCCCCGAGGTGAGGAGGCGGAAGCGGTCGTCGAGGCGGTCGGCGATCTGCCGGGGCGTGAGCAGCCGGAGCCGGGCCGCCGCCAGTTCGATGGCGAGCGGCAGCCCGTCCAGCCGCCGGCAGATCTCCGCCACCGCCTGCTCGTCGCGGAGCACGGCCTCCGCGTCGGGACGGACGGCGGTGGCCCGCTCCGCGAACAGCCGGCGGGCGTGGTCAGGGCGCAGGGGCTCGACCGGGCGGACCAACTCGCCCGGGACACCCAGGGGTTCACGGCTGGTGGCCAGAATCGTGAGCCCCGGGCAGCGGGTCAGCAGGGTCTCCGCGAGGTGGGCGGCGGCGTCGATGACGTGCTCGCAGTTGTCAAGGATCAGTAGGAGGCTGCGCGGCGCGCAGAACTCCACGAGCAGCCCGACCGGGTCGTCCTGCACGGCCGTGAGCTCGCTGGTCATCAGCACGGTCTCGCGCAGACCGAGCGCACTGACGACCGCTCCCGGTACCGCCTCCGGCCGGTCGAGCGGGGCGAGCTCGGCCAGCCATGCCTGCGGGAGCCCGGCGGCGGCTTCCTCGGCGAGACGGGTCTTGCCGGAGCCGCCCGGTCCGGTGAGGGTGACGAGTCGGGCCCTGTGCGTGTCGGAACGGATGGCGGCGATCTCGGGTTCCCGGCCGACGAACGAGGTCAGCCGCGGGCGGATGGCCCCGGGGCGGGTGCGCTCGCGCTCCGGCGGCGCGGGCGGGTGCTTCTGGTCCTCCGGGGCGGAGTCGAGCAGGCCGGCGTGGAGGGCGCGCAGCCGGGGCCCGGGGTCGGTGCCGAGGCCTTCGGCCAGGGCACGGCGGGCGGTCTCGTACGCGGCGAGGGCGTCGGCGTCCCGTCCGGTGTCGCGCAGGGCACGGATGAGGAGGGCGTGCAGCGGCTCGTCGTAGGGGTGCACGGCGGTCAGTTCGCGCAGCTCGGGTACGACGTCCAGTCCGCGTCCCAGGCGTAGCCGTGCCTCCGCCCTGGCCCGGGTCGCCTCCAGACGCCTGGCCTCCGGGCGGGCGGCGGCAGAGCGGTCGGGGAGGTCGGCGAGGGCGGGGCCCTGCCAGAGGGCGAGGGCGGCGTCGAGGTGCCGCTCCGCGAGGGCGGGGTCGTTGTCCGTCAGGGCGTCGATGCCCTGCTGGACGAGCCGTTCGAAGACGAAGAGGTCGATGTCGTCCTTGCCGGCCGCGAGTCGGTAGCCGCCCGTCTCGGAGGTGACGGCGTCCTTGCCGAGGGCCCTGCGGAGACGGCCGATGAGGGCCTGGAGGGCGGCGGGGGCGTCCTGGGGCGGGTCCTCCGCCCAGACCTCGTCGATCAGCGCCTGGGGAGTGACGACGCGGGAGGGGCGCAGGGCGAGGGCGGTGAGCAGGGCGCGCAGGCGGGGGCCGCCGATGGGTACGACCGAGCCGTGCTCGTCCTCTGCCGTGGTGACGCCCAGGATTCTGTACCGCACGGGGTCATTGTCGCCGGGGTGGGGGTGAGGGGCGGGGGGTTTTCGGTGCGGGGCGTTGCTCGGGGGTGTGCGTGCGGGTGCTCGGCGTCGCTGCTGAGGCGGGGTGGG
>NZ_JBVJSX010000003.1:12601-78351 GCF_055606225.1 Streptomyces sp. NPDC037100
GACCCGCAGCCCGACGGCACGGGGTGGACCCGCAGCCCGACGGCACGGGGTGGACCCGCAGCCCGACGGCACGGGGTGGACCCGCAGCCCGACGGCACGGGGTGGACCCGCAGCCCGACGGCGCGGGGTGCCTCCCCCAGGCTCTCGGCTTCGCTCGAGCAGGGGGAGCTCCACGCCCACCCGTGCCGCCCTCGACGGCACGACTGCCCGCAGCGGGGCGGCCGGCGCGGCCCACAAGCGCGCGGGACGGGCCCCCGAACGGTGCGCCTGCGGCACAAGCCACGCCGCACCACCACCCGCGTACGGCGACAAGGGGACGGGTCCGGGGGGCCGCCCGCAGCGGTCGGCGCGTCAGCGAACAGTCGATCGGCACGCAACCCCATCGCGCCGTTACGAGGACGGACGCCCCCGGCGCGGCCCCGACCCCCGCCCGGGGGCAGGTGCAGGCACCCGCACCGGCACTACACCCGCCGCCCCCCGCCGGCCCCCGCCCCCAACGCCCCCCGCTGCGGTGCGATCCCCGCCGGGACGGCCCGCTGCCGTGCCGGTGTGCCCGTCCAGCAGGTGCCGCGGCGGGCGAGGAGGCGGCGGAGCCAGAGTTCCAGGGAGACCAGTTCCGCGAGGCCGTCCAAGGGGAGGGGCTCGCCCGCCGCCGCGCCGCGCAGCGCCTTGCGGACCACGCGGGCCTCGACCAGGCCCGCCTCCGCCAGCAGCGGGGTGTCGAACAGGGCGACCAGGGAGTCCGCCGCCACGCGCAGCCCCGTGCGCTCCGCGGCGGCCGCCGTCGCCTGGGTCGGGGCGCCCCAGCCGGGCGGCAGTTCGCGGACCCCGGCCCCTTCCAGCACCGTACGGAGGATCGCCGCCCGCGCCCCCGGCCGCACCCGCAGCGCCTCGGGCAGGGCCCGGGCCGCGCGGACGACCTGGTTGTCGAGGAACGGCGCGTGCAGCCGCTGGAAGCGGACCTCCGCCGCCTGTTCCAGCACCCGCAGGTCCGCCGCATGCCGCCCCAGCGCCGCACGCGCCCGAAAGTCTCCTGGCCGCTGTCCCGGCCCGACCAGCTCCGACCGGTGGGTGGACGCCTGAAGACGAACCGATACTTCAGCGAGCGCCTCACCGGTCAGCCAGCGCGCCGCCGGCCCGGGTCTGCCCCAGGTCAGCGCGGCGAGCGACGCGTCCAGCGCACCGCCGGGCGCGTCGAGGCCGTCGTCGGAGCGGGGGTCGAGCAGGCGCTCGGCGAGGGCCTCGATCCCCGATCGGTACGGCATACGGGACAACCGCCGCGCCGCCGCGTACACGCGCGCGGGCACCAGCACCGACCCGTCGGCCTTGGCGAGGGCGGCGACGGGCCGTACGAGATGCCGACGCCGACGGTCCATCAGCAGGTCGGCGAGGCGGGCGGGATGTGCGTCCAGGACCTGGCGCGCACCGTAGCCCGTGAAGTGGTCCGCGCTGCCGGCCGCCAGCCGGGCCCGGTGGCGTGCCGCCGACACCAGGCACGGCCCGGGTTCGTCCGTCAGGGGCCCGTCCAGGTCGGCGTAGGGGAGGGTCTCCTCACCGCCCGCCACGACGACGTGGTGCAGCCGCGGGTTCGCGGCCAGCGCGCCCGCCCGCTCCAGTTCGGCCTCCCGGCCTCCGACCGCGAGGTCGTTGAACGTGACGGCCAGCAGCCGCTCCCCCGCACCCGTGCCGTGCCCCAGCACCGTGCCCGGCATCCCCGGCAGACCCGCGGCCAGCAGCGCCAGTGCCCCGGAGGCCGGCCCGCCGGACAGGTCCGCGCCGATTCCCGGCACCGGCATCCCGCGCGCGGCACGCCGCTCGGCGGGCCCCATGCCGGGCACGGGGCCGGGGTCGATGTCGGCGCCGGGGACGTGCCGCGGAGCCGACAGCCGCGTCCGCACCGCCTCCACGAGCGCGTCGCGCACCGCGTCGACCGCGCTGTCGGGATCGGCCGGGGGCGCCGCCACGGCCAGCGAGGCGACGGGCTCGTACCCGGCGATCTCGCGGGCCCCGGCGCGCAGGATGAGGGCGTGCCCGGGCGGAACGCGCTTCACGCCGTCGTACGGCGTGGAGTCGTGCAGCGCGGCCGGCACGTCAGGAGCCGCCAGCAGCGCGGCGAGATGCCCGAAGTCGAGGTTGGCCTCGATGAGGTCGGCCAGCGGCAGCGCGGCGGTCGCGTACGCCGTACCGCCGGCCCAGGGCGTGTGGAACACCGGCCGCGCGCCTGCCAGATCACCGCAGACGGTGATCCGCCTGCCGACCTGGACGATCGCGGTGTAGCTGCCCGGCCAGGCGGTCAGGTGCCGAAGTGCGCCGCCGCGCGCGGCGAACAGCGCGACGCGCAGCTGCTCGTCGGTGGCGCCGCAGATGCCGAGGACGGCGATCCTGGTCCGGTCGTCGGCCTTCACGACCCGCACCTCGTCAGGGCGCCAGTCGCCGACGGCCCACAGCGGATCGGGGTCACCCCACAGGAGTTGGGACCCCACCGGGTGCAGCGTCTCCCCCTCGGTGCCGGTGGCCCCCGCCGAACCGGCAGCGACGGCTCCCGCGGCGGTGCTGCTCCATCCCACCAACCACCGCATCGCCGCCTCCACAGGCTGTGGACAACCAGTGCACCGTACGAACCGGTTCACCATGCTGCCATGAAGGAAGCGTTCCAGAGGGTGCCGACGCCGCTTGCGCTCCGCCGAATGCGCCCCGGCGGAGCCACCCGCATGGTCACAAACGCCCCGAACAACCGCACGCCACAAGAAGATCCGGGCGGAAAGCCCGACGAACCGGCGGCCGCCCGGACGGAGAACGGGAGGAAAGACCGGACGGCGAGGAAGACGCACGAGACACCGGAGAGGGCGCCGGAAGCGGGCGCCGGAAAAAGGCGCCGGAAGCGGGCGCCGGAAGAAGAGCTGCCGGAAGAAGACGCACGAGACACCGGAAGCAGCGGAGCGAAACGAAGAAGCGGCGAAGAATCAAGGCACGCCAGCGACATGTCTGCAGTACTACTGCGACGCGAATGCGCCCCCGGAGCGCGCCCCATTCACGCCCGACGCGCCCTCAAGTGCCATGGTCGGAGCCCTGATAGCCCGCGACCGGCGGGGGCGCTTTTCGGCCAAATCGGTGTCCCGCGAGCAGCCTCGAACACTCTCCGTACAGGTGCGGCACCCTGTCACCCGGTCGCGCAGTCCGGGAGACGGAGCACGCCTCCCGGACCGTTCCGCCGCCCGCGGGGATGTAGGCGGCGGTGTCCCCCAGCCCACTGGATCCAGTACAGCGGGCCGACCCACGCAACGACCATGGAACCGCTCCCGCGATGGCCGGAGAAGAGCGCACAGGCAGGCGCACGGCCACACAGTGGGAGCACGTCGCAACAGCCCGTATCTGAACCGCACTTCAGTACGGACCACAATCCCGCCAACCGGAACAATGCCCCTTAACGCTTGGGATGCGGCGAACTACGCTGGGTTTACGAATGCCGCGTGGTTATGCCAGTGCGGCAGCCGTCTGTGTCGAGGGGTGGCTCATGTCCAGGGAGCAACGCGGGCCGAACGAAAAACTCGGCGCCGTTCTCGCCCTCGCGGGAATTTCCAACGCGGGTCTCGCGCGGCGCGTCAACGACCTCGGCGCCCAGCGCGGCCTGACGCTTCGCTACGACAAGACGTCGGTGGCGCGCTGGGTGTCGAAGGGCATGGTGCCGCAGGGTGCCGCCCCGCACCTCATCGCCGCCGCCATCGGCCAGAAACTCGGCCGCCCGGTGCCGCTGCACGAGATCGGCCTGGCGGACGCGGACCCCGCGCCCGAGGTCGGCCTCGCCTTCCCGCGGGACGTCGGACAGGCGGTGCGATCGGCGACCGACCTGTACCGCCTCGACCTCGCCGGCCGCCGGGCCGGCTCCGGCGGCATCTGGCAGTCGCTGGCGGGATCGTTCGCGGTGAGCGCATACGCAACGCCCGCCTCACGATGGCTGATAACCCCGGCCGACAGTTCGGTCGCGCGTGACGTGGGCCCCGGTGAGGGCTCCGGCGCACCGCTCAAAGTCGGCCACAGCGATGTGCAGAAGCTGCGGGAGGCCGCCGAGGACGCGCGGCGCTGGGACTCCAAGTACGGCGGCGGCGACTGGCGTTCGTCGATGGTCCCCGAGTGCTTAAGGGTGGAGGCGGCCCCTCTGCTGCTCGGCTCGTACTCCGACGAGGTCGGCCGGGCCCTGTTCGGCGCCTCCGCCGAACTCACCCGCCTGGCCGGCTGGATGGCCTTCGACACGGGCCAGCAGGAAGCGGCCCAGCGCTACTACATCCAGGCCCTGCGCCTGGCCCGGGCGGCGGCGGACGTCCCCCTCGGGGGCTATGTGCTGGCCACCATGTCCCTCCAGGCCACCTACCGCGGCTTCGGCGACGAGGGCGTGGACCTCGCCCAGGCCGCCCTGGAACGCAACCGCGGTCTGGCGACGGCCCGCACCATGAGTTTCTTCCGCCTCGTCGAGGCACGCGCGCACGCACGCGCGAACGACGCCCAGGCGGCCGGCGGCGCCCTGAAGGCGGCCGAGAGCTGGCTGGAGCGCGCCCGCCCCGGCGACAACGACCCGAGCTGGCTCGGCTTCTACTCCTACGACCGTTTCGCCGCCGACGCCGCCGAGTGCTACCGCGACCTCAAGGCGCCCCGCCAGGTCCGCCGCTTCACCGAGCAGGCCCTGTCGCAGCCCACGGAGGAGTTCGTCCGCTCGCACGGCCTGCGCCTGGTCGTCTCCGCGGTCGCCGAACTGGAGTCCGGGAACCTCGACGCGGCGTGCGAGCAGGGAGTACGGGCGGTGGAGGTCGCCGGGCGGATCTCCTCGGCCCGTACCACCGAGTACGTGAAGGACCTCCTGCACCGGCTGGAGCCGTACGGCGACGAACCGAGGGTGGTGGAGCTCCGTGAGCGTGCACGACCGCTGCTGATGGCCCCCGCCTGAGCGGATGCCGGGTTGCTGTGATCTTGTACCCGCAGGTCGGTCGTGGCTGATCGCGCAGTCTCCCCGCGCCCTTGGAAGGCGATGGCACTCCGGTGTTCCCGGCGTTTGAAGGCGATGGCACTCCGGTGTTCCCGGCGTTTGAAGGTGCTGTCAGTGGCGCAGTGCACTATCGGTAGCGGGAGGTGGTGCAGGTGCGGATGGCGTACGACTGCGACGTGCTGGTGATCGGCGGTGGCATCGTCGGTCTGTCGACGGCGTATGCGATCACTCGCGCCGCACCGGGCACACGTGTCACCGTCCTGGAGAAGGAGCCGGGCCCGGCCCGCCACCAGACCGGCCGCAACAGCGGCGTCATCCACAGCGGCATCTACTACCGCCCCGGTTCCCTCAAGGCCCGCTACGCGGTGCGGGGCGCGGCGGAGATGGTCAAGTTCTGCGCCGAGTACGGCATCCCGCACGCGGTCACCGGCAAGCTGATCGTCGCCACCGACCGCACGGAGCTGCCCCGCCTGCACGCGCTCGTGCAGCGCGGCCGGAACAACGGCATCCCGGTGCGGGAGCTGGGCGCGTCCCAGATCGAGGAGTACGAGCCCGAGGTGCGCGGGCTCGCCGCGATACACGTCGGCACGACCGGCATCTGCGACTTCGTCGCGGTCGCCCGCCAGCTGGCCCACGGCTCGGGCGCGGAGATCCGCTACGGCACCCGGGTCGTGCGCGTCGACCGGCGCCCCGAGCGGGGGGTCGCCGTGCTCACGGCCGCGGGGGACGTCGTACGCGGGCGGGTCCTGGTGAACTGCGCGGGGCTGCGGTGTGACGAGATCGCCCGGCTCACCGGGGACGACCCGGACGTCCGGATCGTGCCGTTCCGGGGCGAGTACTACGAGCTGGCCCGGCCCGAGCTGGTGCGCGGCCTGGTCTACCCCGTGCCCGACCCGGCGTTCCCCTTCCTCGGGGTGCATCTCACGCGGGGCATCGACGGGGGTGTCCATGTCGGGCCGAACGCGGTTCCGGCCCTGGCCCGCGAGGGATACGGATGGGGCACGGTGAGCCTGCGCGAGCTGGGCTCGACCCTGGCCTGGCCCGGCTCCTGGCAGATAGCCCGCCGGCACTGGCGGTACGGGGCGGGTGAGCTGCGGCGGTCCCTGTCCAAGAAGGCGTTCACCCAGGCGGTGGGCAGGCTGCTGCCCGGGGTGTCCGAGGACGACCTGGTCCCGACGGCCGCGGGCGTGCGCGCACAGGCGGTCCTCCGCGACGGAACCCTGGTCGACGACTTCCTGATCCGCGAGGGCCCTCGCACGGTGCACGTCCTGAACGCACCGTCCCCTGCAGCCACCGCGTCCTTGCCGATCGGCCGGGAGGTAGCCCGGAGGGCGTTGAGCGCACTGTGAGTCCTGCGGATGCGTGGCGATCTCGGTGAGGCCGGGTGGGTCCGCGGCCCGGCGGAGCGTGGCCCGCAGCCGCGCGAGAAGGGCCCCGAACGGCGCGCCCGCGGCACAAGCCACGACGCTGCCGCACCCGCGTACGGCGAGAAGGGGCCGTGCCGGGGGGTGTCCGCCCGCAGCGGTCGGCGCGTCGACGCCGGTCAGTCGGCAAGAAGGTCCGTCGCGCCGTTCCGGGGACGGACACCCCCCGCGCGGCCCCGGCCCACCACCCAGGGCCAGGCGAAGCCCCCGCAGCCGTAAAATCAGAGGCACTGTGTCTGACTCCGCGAACACCTCCGAAGACCCGAACCCGCACACGGACCCGCACACGGACCCGGACCCGCAGACCCCCGGCGTCTCCGTCCGCCGCACCCGGGCCAAGGGCGAGCCGCGCTTCCCCGACGGGCCGAAGGCCGACCCCGCCGGTTCGCACTTCGAGCGGCGGATCCGGAGTTTCCAGCCCCGGCGCAGCCGTGTCACCGCCGGTCAGGCGGACGCGCTGCAGCGCCTGTGGCCCAAGTGGGGCCTCGACATCGACGGCAGCCGGACCCTCGACCTGCCCGAGCTGTTCGGCAACGACAACCCCGTCGTCCTGGAGATCGGCTTCGGCATGGGCGAGGCCACCGCCCAGATGGCCGCCGCCGACCCCGCCACGAACATCCTCGCGGTCGACGTCCACACCCCCGGCCAGGGCAACCTGCTCAACCTCGCCGACCGCAACGGCCTGTCCAACATCCGCGTCGGCAACGGCGACGCGATCATCCTCCTGCGGGAGATGCTCGCCCCCGACTCCCTCGGCGGCCTCCGCGTCTACTTCCCCGACCCCTGGCCCAAGAAGCGGCACCACAAGCGCAGAATCATCCAGCCCGACTTCCTCACCCTGGCCGCCACCCGGCTCCGGCCCGGCGCGCTCGTCCACTGCGCCACCGACTGGGAGCCGTACGCCGAGCAGATGCTCGACGTCCTCACGGCACACCCCGACTTCGAGAACACACAGGCGGACGGCGGTTTCGCGCCGCGTCCCGACTTCCGTCCGCTGACCCGTTTCGAGGGCCAGGGACTGGACAAGGGACATGTCGTGAACGACCTCGTCTTCCGCCGCGTACAGCACGTGGACCAGCCCCCCGCCGGCGCCTGACCACCCTGGCACCTCTGCCGCCTGCGGACAGCGCCCATCCGTCGTTAGGGTCAATTCCGTGGCCACCAGCCCCCCGCATCCGTCGTACCCGAGCGGTCCCACCGACGGTGTCCCCTTCGCCGGCCCAGGCACGGCCGGCTCCTCGCGGCACGCCCACTGGTGGCACCGCGCCTGGGTGCGCTACGGCGCGCTGAGCACACTCCTCGCGATATCCGGCCTGGTCATCCTCGCCCTGGTCCGCGAGGAGACCGGCACGGAGGGGTTCCTGGTCGGGCTGGGGCTGGCCGTCCTGCCGGTGCCCCTGCTGATCGCCGCGTTCCGCTGGCTGGACCGGGTCGAACCGGGCCCCTGGCGGAACCTGGTGTTCTGCTTCGCCTGGGGCGCTTGCGCGGCGGCGCTGATAGCGATCGTCGCCAACAGCTTCGCGACGAGATGGATAGCGACGGCGACGGCGGACCCGTCCAGCGCCGACACCCTCGGCGCGACCGTGATAGCGCCGGTGGTCGAGGAGTCGGCCAAGGCGGCGGCCGTCCTCCTGGTCTTCCTCTTCCGGCGCCGCGACTTCACCGGCATCGTCGACGGAGTCGTCATAGCCGGTGTGACCGCCACCGGCTTCGCCTTCACGGAGAACATCCTCTACCTGGGCACCGCCTTCGGCACCGACCAGCTCACCGGCGGCACCGGCATCGCCTCCGTCACGGCGGCGACCTTCTTCGTGCGCATCATCATGTCGCCGTTCGCGCACCCGCTGTTCACGGTCCTCACCGGCATCGGCTTCGGCATCGCCGCGCTCTCGGCGGACCGCCGGCACCTGCGCCGCGTCGCCTTCCCGCTCGGCGGGCTACTGCTCGCGATGGGCATGCACGCCATGTGGAACGGCTCCTCGGCGTTCGGCGAGTACGGGTTCTTCGCCGTGTACGCGGCCTTCATGGTGCCGATCTTCGGGCTGCTGACGTGGCTGGTGATCTGGACGCGGCAGCGGGAACTGAAGACCGTACGGGCGGAGCTGCCCGCCTACGCCACGGCCGGCTGGCTGACCCCGGCCGAGCCGTACGCGCTCGGCTCGATGCGGGCCCGGCGGATCGCCCGCCAGTACGCCCGTCGCCACGCGGGCAGGGCGGCGGCCCGGGAGGTGGCCCGGTACGAGGCGTACGCGACGTCCCTGGCGTTCCTGCGGCACCGGGCCCGGCGGGGCAGCGCCCGGGCGGACTTCGCCGTACGGGAGCGGGAACTGCTCGGCGAACTGTGGCGGCGCCGGGGGGTGTCCCGCCCCGCGCTGGACCACGCGGCGCGGATCATCGCCCCACCGGTCCCGGTGGTGGCCCCGCCCTGGCCGGTCCACGGGGTGTACGGGTACGGCCATCAGCCGACGGCGTACCCCGCGTACAACCCGTACCGCACCTAGGCCCCACACCGGACCCCGGGTAAGCCCGCCCGCTCAGACCGACCCCCGTCGCCAGACACCGGCACCCTCAGACCGCCCCCCGCGAAGCCCGCCCCGCCTCAGGCCGAAGCCCGCGTCAGATGTTCCGTCTCGGCCTCCGAGAGGGTCAGCTCGCCGACGCCGACCAGTGCGGGCAGCTGCTCCACCGTCCGTGCGGAAGCGATCGGCGCCACGACGGTCGGCTGGGCGGCGAGCCAGGCGAGAGCCACCGTGGCCATGGGCACGTCGTGCGTCCCGGCGATCTCGTCGAGGGCGGCGAGCACCCGCTGGCCCCGCTCGGTCTCCAGGTGCGCGGCGGCACTGCCCGCCCGCGCGCTGTCGACCGTCGTGCCGGGCCGGTACTTGCCCGTGAGGAAGCCGGACGCGAGCGAGAAGTACGGCAAGGCGGCCAGGCCGGTCCGCTCGGCGAGATCCTGCAGCTCACCCTCGTAGGTGTCGCGGGAGACCAGGTTGTAGTGCGGCTGGAGGGCCACGTACCGGGCGAGCCCCTCACGCTCGGAGAACTCCAGGGACGCCCGCAGCCGCTCGGCGGAGATGTTGGAGGCGGCGATGTGCCGCACCTTCCCGGCCTTCACAAGACTGTCGAGCGCGCCGATGATCTCCTCGACGGGCACGTCGGGCTGGTCGAAGTGCGTGTAGTAGAGGTCGATGTAATCGGTGCCGAGGCGTTGCAGGGAGGCATCGGCGGCGGCCTTGACGGTGCCGGCGGACAGTCCGCGGAACTCGGGGTGCCGGCTGACCTTCGTGGCGACGACGACGTCCGCGCGGTTGCCGCGGGACTTCAGCCACTTGCCGAGCACCGTCTCGGACTCACCACCCTTGTTGCCCTCCACCCAGGCCGAGTAGGAGTCGGCGGTGTCGACGAAGTTGCCGCCGGCGGCGGTGTAGGCGTCGAGTACGGCGAACGACTGGTCCTCGTCGGCGGTCCAGCCGAAGACGTTGCCGCCGAGGGCGAGCGGGAAGACCTCGAGGTCGGAAGAGCCGAGCTTGCGCAGTGAAGTCATGCTGCACGTCAACCCCCCGAGGGGAACGCCTCATTCCGCGGCGTACGCAAAGGCCCTGTAAACACTCCCGCCCGGCGTGCGCCGCCGCACGCCACAACGTCCGGCAGCCCTGACGTCGGGGGGTCGTCAGGGCCGTCGGTGCTTCAACGGTACGTACCGCTTACGGGTTCAGTCCCTTGCCGCGCAGCCACGCCATCGGGTCGATGCCGCTCGCGGATCCGCCGGAGTGGACTTCGAGGTGCAGGTGCGCGCCGGTGACGTTGCCGGTGGCGCCCACGCGGCCGATCACGTCGCCGGTGCTGACCTTCTGGCCGACGCTGACGCCGATGGAGGACTGGTGCGCGTACCAGATCTCGGTGCCGTCATCGAGGGTGAGGACGGTCTTGTAGCCGTACGAGCCGTTCCAGCCCGCCTCGGTGATGGTGCCGCTGTGCACGGCCTTGATCGGCGTGCCCGTGGGGGCGGCGAAGTCCAGGCCCGTGTGGTAGCCGGAGGACCAGTAGGCGCCGGCCTGGCCGAAGCTGGAGGTGATGGTGTACGAGGAGGTCGGCAGCGTGAACTGCTTGGCCAGGGCGGCGAGACGCTCGGCCTCGGCCTTCTTCCTGGCCTCCTCCTCCGCCTTCCGCTTGGCCTCGGCGGCCTTGGCCTCGGCTTCCTTCTCCGCCTTGGCGACCGCTTCCGCGGCTGCCTTCTCGGCGGCGGCCGCGGCGTCCTGGGCGGCCTTGGTCTCGATCTGGTCCTGCTGGTGCTCGACCTGGGCCATGATCCGGGCGCGCAGCGCCTCGCCGGCGCCGGCTTCGGAGGTGCTCTCCTCGGTGGCCGCCGTGGCGGTGCCGAGGCTGCTGAGCGGGGTGGCGGAACCTTCGGGGGTGTCGTCGTCCGAGATGAGGGAACCCACCGAGGGCAGGTCCGGCACGGAGATGGACACCGGGGGCTTGCCGGTCTGGGCACTGGCCATGCCGCCGGCACCCACGGCGGCTATGACGCCGACGCCCAGGACGGTGGAGCTGCGGGCGAGGCCTCCGCCACGCTGCTTGGTGACGCGATGCCGGCCACGGACGGGACGGATGGACTCCTCGGTGGGGTTCCACTCCTGGAACGGGCCCTCGTCGGTGCGCTGACCGCCGTAGCCGAAGGTGTCGGTCTCGCGCTTCGGCGCGTACGGGGCCGTGGGGGCAGGCCGGTTGGACGCCACGTGGGCGTACTCCTTTCCTTCCTTCTCGCCTACCGGGTTAGCTGACGGGTTCGGAGCAGGAAGGTCTCCTACGCGCGTATACCCGCCGTGCTTCCACGGTGGTATCCGCCCGATTCACCCCAAGTGGTGGTTCCCCGGTTCCCTTTCAGGATTCGGCGCATGCGCACGGAGCCGCCTTCTGTGACGGCTGGGACGACCGCGCTGCGTTATCGAACGTTAATGGAGGCGCGAGGGGTATTCCAGCGATTCCACTTGATCATTAACCTTTTTCGCGCGGACTTTGCCGCCATGACCGGCTCAAATCGGGCGAGTTGACCGCTTCACAAGTGACCGACGAGTTTTGACGGTACGTCAGTTGTTATGCGGAACGGGGTGGTTCCCTCACCGACCGTAATGGCGTCACCGGGGAATGCACCAAGGGCCGGAATCCTTTTGGATTCCGGCCCTTGGCCTTCAGTAGCGGGGACAGGATTTGAACCTGCGACCTCTGGGTTATGAGCCCAGCGAGCTACCGAGCTGCTCCACCCCGCGTCGTTGTGACACCAGTGTACGCCATCCGCGGGACCACTCGCGCACACCCACTGATCGGGCCGCGCTCAGCCCGGCAGGTGACGGTTCGGGGCCTTGGCCCGCTCCTCGTGTTCCGGGAGGACGACGACCTCCACCCCCCGGGCCGCCAGGAGGCCGCTGCCGTCGGCGTCCTTCACGAAGGTGTCCGGCTCGCGCCAGGCCGTGACGACCCGTCGGACACCCGCGTCGAGGATCAGCCGGGCGCAGGGCGCGGGGCGGGAGGCGCGGCGAGCGCAGGGCTCCAGGCTGCTGTACACCGTCGCGCCGGGCAGGCGCGGGTCGGCCGGGTCGAGCTTCGCGAGGGCCGCCTCCTCGGCGTGCACCACCGGGTCGCCGCCCTCTCGGGAATGGCCACGGGCCAGTTCCGTACCGTCGGCGGCGACCACGACCGCGCCCACGCTGAACGCGGTGTCCGACGGCGGACAGCGCTCGGCCAGCTCACAGGCGCGGGCCAGCCAGTGATGGTCGGCGGCGGCGGGCAGGGAGCCGGCGCCCGGGGCGGTCGGTTCGTAGCGCATCAGGACGACGTCCTCGATCCGCCGCGACTCCAGCAGCCGGAGCCGGCCGCCCTGGTAGCCACCGGGGCCGAAGAGCCGGGGCGCCCGGGGGTCGCCCACGAAGAGCGGGGCGAGGACCAGCTGGAGTTCGTCGGCGAGGCCCTGGGTGAGGAGCTGGGTGTGGATCAGGCCCCCGCCCTCGACCATGAGCCGCCGTACGCCCCGGACGTCGTGCAGGTGCGTGAGCAGCCGCCGCCAGTCGAGGTCGGCGCCGAGCGGGACGACGTCGGTGGCGAGGCCGAGGGCACGGGCGCGTTCGGCACCCCGGTCGGTCGTGTAGAGAACCTTCTCGCCGCCGGTGTGCCAGAAGCGGGCGTCCGGATCGAGGTCGCCGGAACCGCTCACGGTGACCTTCAGGGGGTACTCCGGCTTCCCGGCGGCCCGGCGGGCGGCCCGGCGTTCGTCGGAGTTCACCAGGAGCCGCGGGTTGTCGGCGCGGACGGTGCCGGCGCCGATCAGGATCGCGTCGACGGAGGCCCGTACCTCGTCGACCCGGTCGAAGTCGGCCGGGCCGGACAGGAGCAGGCGGTCGGGTCCGGTGTCGTCCAGGTAGCCGTCGAGGGAGACGGCGGCGGACAGCAGGACGTACGGGTGAGGCATCGACGCTCCGCGGCTGGTCGGGACGGCGGGATTGGACAGGGCTTGGTTCAAGTTTGAAACAAACCTACACTGGCGGCATGACGACTCGCTGGCTCACCCCCGAGGAGCAGCGCGCCTGGCGCGCCTACGTGGCCGCCTCGCTGCTCCTGGAGGACGCGATCGACCGGCAGCTCCAGCAGGACGCCGGCATGCCGCACCTGTACTACTCCATCCTGTCCGTCCTGTCGGAGTCCCCGCAGCGGCGGCTGCGTATGACCGATCTCGCGGAGCGGCTGAAGATCACGCGCAGCCGCCTGACGTACGCGGTCACGCGGCTGGAGAAGGACGGCATGCTGCGGCGCGAGGCCTGCCGGTACGACAAGCGGGGCAGCGTCGCGGCGCTGACCGACGAGGGTTTCGCCGTGCTGGAGCGCGCGGCGCCCGGGCATGTCGCGACCGTGCGGAGCTCTCTGTTCGACCGTCTCAGCGAGGAACAGGTGGGTCAGCTGGAGGAGATCTCCGCGGCGATCGCGCAGGGGCTCGAGGAGGACCGGGCGCGGGCGGCGGCGGACGAGGTGCCGTGGCGGCGGAGGTCGTCGACGGCCTGTTCGTGACGCGCGCCACACAGACCCGGATTCTCATTGCTTCAAATTTAAAGCACGAATAGGGTTCCGATCGTGGATCTGCTTCAAATCTGAAGCAGTACGGCTGTGCAGCCGAACAGGAAACGGACCCGGAGGCCCCGCATGCCCGACACCCCCGCCGTCATCGCCACCCCGCGCTCCCGCGTCCGGGTCCCGCTGCGTTTCCACGACGGCTACGAGGCGGACGCCGAGCTCGTCACCTTCCACGGGCTGGCCGACGGCCAGGAGCACGTGGCCGTGATCCTCGGCGAGCCCGGCCCGGTCCCGCTGGTGCGCCTGCACTCCGAGTGCCTGACCGGGGACGTGTTCGGCTCCGCCCGCTGCGACTGCGGCCCGCAGCTGCGCGAGGCGGTCGAGAGCATCACCGAGCGCGGCGGGGCGCTGCTCTACCTGCGCCAGGAGGGCCGCGGCATCGGCCTCTACAACAAGCTCGACGCGTACGCCCTGCAGGACGAGGGGCTCGACACGTACGAGGCGAACACGGCGCTGGGACTGCCGGAGGACGCCCGCGACTACACCGCGGCGGCCCAGATGCTCCGGGCCCTGGGCATCGGCGAACTGGACCTGCTCTCCAACAACCCCGACAAGGCCGCCCAGTTGCGGTCCCTGGGCGTCGACGTCCGCGAGCGGATTCCCACGGGCGTCTTCACCACCGCCCACAACGTCCGCTACCTGCGCGCGAAGGTCCTCCAGACCCAGCACACGCTGCCGCTCGCCGCGCTGGCGGAGCTCAACGCCGGCTGAGCGGCCGCCGGTCCGGCCCGGCGCCGAACCGGGCTGCTTGCTCGTCGCTTCCTCGGGTACAGCCTTTTGCAAGAGGGTGACCTCATCAGCACTCGGAGCTTTTGGAAGTGACCGTTCGTGACCGATCTCGACGGCCCCGGCAACCACCGGGCGAAGGGACCGGGCGAGGGCCCGGAGGCCGTCGCAGCGCAGATCGCCGATGCCGTGGAGGGTCTGGCGGAGCTGTGGTCGATCGCCGCCCAGGAGGCGTCCCTGCGCCTGTCACCGCACCAGCTGCGGGCACTGCGCACCGTGCAGGCGACGCCCGGCCTGAACCTGACGGCCCTTGCGGACGGCCTGGCCATCGGCCTCCCCACGGCCAGCCGCCTCTGCGACCGCCTGGCGGCGGCGGGCCTCCTGGAACGGACCCCGCACCCCGACACCCGTCGTGAGGTGCAACTGTGGCTCACCTCACACGGGCGGCACGTCCTGTGCGATGTCGCCGACCGCCGCGCCCAGGCCCTGGCCACAGCGCTGGCGGCGATGGAACCGGCCGAACGGGCGGCGCTGAGCAGGGGGCTGCGAGGATTTCTGGCAGCCCGGGACTCGGTGGTACCGGGCGTCGACGGGACCGAGTGAGCGCCGGGAGACGTACGGGCGGCGACTTTCGACGGTCACCGGTGCGTTCGCAGGGCAACGCCACCGATCGCCGGCACGCCGCAACGCCGTCAGACCCCCGAACCACGACGACACACGCCGCGGCAGTCCGCCCGAACGCCCCCAGACACCCCAACCACGACAACACACACCACCGGCAAACCGCCTGAACGCCCCCAAACACCCCAACCACGGCAACACACACCGCCGGCAGTTCGCCCGAACGCCCTCAGGCCCCCGAACCATGGCGGCTCACGCCGCCGGCGGTGAGGACCGCCACGCAGGTGTCGTCCCGCGCCGGGCGGGCGGCGCTCCCCGCGTCCCGGAGCACCACCGCGGCAGCCACCGCCGGGTCGCAGCCGGGCAGTACGCCGTCGTCGGGCGGCGTCCAGCGGCTGGGCAGGCCGTCGCTGTGCAGCACCAGCAAACTGTCCGCGTGCCAGGGCATCCGCTGCACGGGCACGGACGCCGGCGCCTGCGCGCCCACGATGCCGGGGTGGGACAGCAGCGCCTTCCACGTGCCGTCGGTCCGCAGCCGGGCGCCGACGTTGCCGATCCCGGCCAAGCTCAACTGCGCTTGCCGCAGATCCAGTTGGGCCACGGCGACGGCCGCACCCCGAGTGGGGCGCAGGGCCCGGCCCAGACGCCGCAGGATCTCGTCGGGCGGCAGCTCCGCCAGGCCGCGCAGCTCCTTCACCGCCGCGGTGGAGGCCTCGGCGGCCTTCGCCCCGTGACCGAGCCCGTCGGCGAGCAGCAGGGTCAGACGGTCACCGGCGCGCACCCGGCCCCAGGCGTCCCCCGACTGCTCGGCCCGGCCCAGGGGGACGTTGACACCCCCGGCGCGCGGACCCGGCGGGGGCGGCCCCTGGTTGCGGACGGCCGGCTCGTGGCCGATCCGGGCCATCACGACGGTGCCCCGGCCCGGCGCGCTGTGCAGGTCGAAGTCATTCGCTATGCGCCGGCACGTCCCGAGCCCGGCTCCCAGCGAGGCGGCGACGGTCGTGGTGTAGCCGTCGCGCATCGCCGCCGCGACGTCCGGGATGCCGGGTCCGTGGTCGATCGAGACGAGCTGCACGGCCGCCCGGCGGTCGTCGTGCGCGGGCTCGACGATGTTGATCAGCACCCGTCCGCCCTCGGCGTGCCGCAGCAGGTTGGTCGCCAGCTCCGTCGCCACGAGCGCGGCGGTCGCGGTCCGGTTCGCGGGCAGGCCGGCGCAGGCACTGGCCTCCTCGGCCGCCACTCGCACGTCCCGCACCCGCGTCGAGTCGTCCTCCACCGGCACGTCCCAGACCCTGCTCATCACGGCACCGTCCGGGAGGGCGGCACGACGGTGGCCCAGGCGGTGACGGTGACGGTGGTCCCCTCACCGGGCCGGCTGTCCACCTCGAACTCCTGCACCAGCCGCTTGGCCCCGCTCAGGCCGAGCCCGAGCCCGCCACCGCTGGTGTAGCCGTCGGTCAGCGCCTGGTCCAGGTCGCGGATGCCGGGCCCGGTGTCGACGAAGGACAGCCGCAGCCCGTGCGACTGCCCCATGGTGAGCGGAGTGATCTGCACATGGCCGCCCCCGCCGTGGACGAGGGTGTTGCGGGCCAGTTCGCTCGCCGCCGTGACGAGCTTCGTCTGCTGCACGAGCCCGAAGCCGAGCTCGGCGGCGGCCTGCCGGACCTGCTGGCGAACCCACGCCAGATCGGCGTCCGAGCCGATCGGCAGGCTGGCCGGCCCGGCCTGGCGGGAAGCCTGCATCATGGACTCCCCTCGCCCCGGCGCGTGGTCACGCCGAGGAGCTCCATCGCGCGTTCGACGTCCAGGACCGTCCGCAGACCGGGCAGGGTGAGTCCCAGCTCGACCAGGGTGATGGCCACCGCAGGGCGCATCCCGGCCAGCACCGTACGGGCCGCCAGCAGCTTGGCTCCGGCGGCGATCTCGGCCAGGACCCGGCCCAGGAAGGAGTCGACGATCTCCACACCGGAGATGTCGATGACCACCCCGGTCACCCGGCTGTGCGAGATCCGGGCCGTGATGTCCTCCTGGAGCTGCTCGGCCATGCCGTCGTGCAACTCCCCCTGGAGCGTGACCAGCAGGACATCGCCCAGCTGGAGAACCGGCACGGTGAAGCCGTGTCCGCCCACGGGCCCGTGTCCCGCGAGCCCGGTCACCGCGTGCCCGCGTCCGCCGCCGCGCCGGCCGCCCTCAGCGGTGCGATCTCGACCCCCTGCTGACTGAGCGCGTAGGCGAGCGCGTCCGCCAGGCTGGAGCGGGTGAGCACCGTGCCGAGGTCGATGCCCAGGTGGACGATGGTCTGCGCGATCGCGGGCCGGATGCCGGAGACGATGCACTCGGCGCCCATCAGCCGCGCCGCCGCCACGGTCTTCATCAGGTGCTGGGCGACCAGCGAGTCGACCGTGGGCACGCCGGTGATGTCGAGGATGGCGTACCGGGCGCGCTCGGCGACGATCGCGTCCAGCAGGCTCTCCATGACGACCTGGCTGCGCGCACTGTCCAGGGTGCCGATCAGCGGTACGGCGACGGTGCTCTCCCACAGCTTGATCACCGGGGTGGCCACCTCGTGCAACTGCTCGCGCTGGCGGGCGATCAGCTCCTCGCCCGCGCTGACCGTCGTCTCCAGCACGACCAGACGCAACGTGCCCATGAGCACGGTCAGCGCCAGCACCGCCTCGTGTGCCTCGGGGGCGTCCGGCTCCGGGAACTCGGCGCGCAGCACCTCGGTCGCCGGCTCGCGCAGCGCGGCGACCTCGTTGGCGACCCCGTCCGGGTCGATGCCCGTACGGGCGCGGGACGCGGCCATCCGCCCCAGCTGGTCGCGCACGGACTCGAATCCGGACGCGCGGATGTCGTCCAGGCGCCCGGACGCCGCCACGGCCGCCAGCGCCGCGACCACGGCCCGGCCCGCCTCCACCGCCTCGTCCCGGGACACGGTGAAGACCGTGCGGAACAGCGCGGCGTCCGCCCAGCGTTGGGCGATCTGCTCCCGGCGCCGCTCCAGGAAGGCGCTCACCTGGTACGCGACCGGCTCCTGTTCCGCGTTCTCTTCCGACACCGACACTTGCATCGCTCCCTTGCACGGGCCGGACCGAGGTCGCGCGACGGCGCCTCAGCCGTTACTTGCCGTATGACAAACATTAGTGCCGACGTTCGGCACCACCAAACAACTGCCCACTACCGCCCCTGACCTGCGCTTGCCCCGTCCCCTACCGCCCACGCCAGTCCAGGCACACCACGAGGGCGTCGTCGTCCGCGGTGGACGCGCCGCGGTGACCCGTCAGTTCGCGCAGGATGGCCCGGGGCACCTCGGCGGCCGGCAGCAGCCGGGTCGACTGGATCGCCCGGGCCAGGGCGGCCTCCCCGTAGGTCTCGCCGCCCGGGGAGGCGACGTCGTAGACGCCGTCGCTGACGAAGACCAGCCGGTCGCCCGGCTCGACCCGGAACTCCTGGATCACGTAGTCGGTCTCCTCGAACATGCCGAGCGGCAGCTGGGCGTCGAAGGGCACCCGCTCCACCGCGCCCCGGCGCAGCCGCAGCATCTGCGGCGAGCCCGCGTCGACCGCCCGGACCCGCCCGGAGGCCAGGTCGAAGTCGAGCATGAGCACGGACAGGTAGCAGCGGCCCCGGTAATGGGCATACACCGCCTGGTCGGCCAGGGCCGCCTGGTCGTCGAGGGGCAGCCCGGCCCGGCGCGCGTTGCGCAGGGCGTTGATCGCCAGGTTCGTCAGCAGGGAGGCCTCTATGCCCTCGCCCATGCCGTTGGTGACATAGAGACTGAGCCGGTCGGCCGAGGCGGACCAGTCGAAGTTGTCGCCGAAGATCGCGTACGCCGGCTCCAGCTGTGCGCCCAGCTCGTACTCGGGGCGGGCGCAGGAGCGGCCCGGCAGCAGCTGCCACTGCATCTCGGCGGCCAGCGTGAGCCGGTCCCGGCGGCGCGCCTGGAGATACAGGTCGGTGTCCCGCTCGGCCACGACGATTTCGTGCCCGAGCACTTCGGCGATCTCGGCCAGCTCGCCCAGGCAGCGCTCGGCGTGCTCCGCGCCCGGCAGGGTCACGGTCAGCACCCCGAGGCGGTCGCCGCGCACGGTGACGGGCAGGTGCGCGCGTACGAAATCACCGGAAAGGGTCTCCACGTAGGGCTGCTGCGCACCGAAGGCCCGGCCCGCCGGGCTGTTGTGCACGGACACCGGCTGGAGGGTGTCCGGCAGCACGGACACCGGCTGAAGCACCGTCAGTCCGTAGTCGGCCAGGAAAAGCTCGACGGAGTCCGCCGCGTACTGATCGGTCAGTACACGACGGACCGCGTCCAGCAGTTGATGGGGCGCCGCCGTGCGCAGTGCGCGCTCGGCGGTCACGAATCTGCTCGTGATCGTGTTCACGGGGGTTTGTTCACCATCCTCGGTGGGACGCCGACGCGTCCTCGGAAATCGGTCCTTGTCCACGGGCCGGTGATGCGGGTCCCGGGCGGTTCACCTCACGCCCGATGCCGCGGCGGGCACCGTTCGTCCCGTGGGGCCGAAGCCGTCTGCCGCGGCGCTAGTACGCTGACGGCCATCCCGGTGCCTGCGAGAGTGTGACTGTGACTTCCCTCCGACCCCGCCCTGAGCCGACAGAGGTCGCCCGTGTGACCTCCACGGCCGCGGAGTTGCTCGAAGTCCTCTGGGGCCGAGCCTCGACCGCGCCGGCCTCCGCGTCCCAGCTGCGGGTGCTGCTCATCCTCGAACACCATGAGGGCATCAACCTGCGCACGCTCGCCGACTCCCTCGCCTCCACACCGCCCTCGACCAGCCGGCTGTGCGACCGGCTGCAGGCGGCCGGGTTCGTCGAGCGCGAGGTCAGTCCGGCCGACCGGCGCGAGGTCCGCCTGCACCTCAGCGGCCGGGGCCGCGCTTTCCTGGCCGACCTGCGGGTGCGCCGGGAGCAGGCGCTGCGCGCGGTGCTCGACCAGATGCCCGCGGCGAAGCGGGTCGCACTGCTGCAGGGGCTGGAGGCGTTCTGCGACGCGGCGGCGGCCCAGATACACGACGACTCCGAAGACTCCCGCTCGTCCGATACCCGGACTGCCTGAATAACGCGCCGTCGCACGGAGTCGTCCCTTCCGGTCTCTTCCCCGCGCACGTCCGGCATGCCTAGGCTGTTGCTCTCCACCTATAGTTGTCAAACGGCAACTGTCTGCTCTGCGAACCCCTCGGTCTTCTCTCGCGCACCCCACCGCCCACCCTCCCTGCCCGTACCGTCGCAGCACAGGTCCGGGTACCCCGCCACCGCCTCGACCTGCGCCGACTGTGGTCAACGTCTCGCCGGGGCATATGCGGGGCATGACCGCGGCGAGGGCGGGTAGCGGCGCTGGAGGTGGCCTGTCGGGGGATCGGAGCGGGCCGGACTGACAGGGAGGGCCCGTGACGGCGACCATGCGCATCGGCACGACGACGGATTCCGCCACCTACACCGGTGAGGAACTGCCGCAGATCGCCGAGCCCCAGAAGCTCGCCCCGCAGGACGCGCGCGAGCTGACCGGACAGTTCCTCGACCGGCTCGCCGTGCTCGAGGAAGGCACACCCGAACACCAGTACGCCCGCAACACGCTCATTGAGATGAACATGTCGCTGGTGCGCTTCGCGGCCCGCCGGTTCCGCTCCAGCGGCCAGTCGATGGAAGACGTCGTCCAGGTCGGCGTCATCGGTCTGATCAAGGCCATCGACCGCTTCGAAGTCTCCCGCGAGGTGCAGTTCACCAGCTTCGCGGTGCCCTACATCATCGGCGAGATCAAGCGGTTCTTCCGCGACACGTCCTGGGCCGTACACGTGCCGCGCCGCCTGCAGGAGGCCCGTACGGAACTCGCCAAGGCCACGGAGGAACTCGCCTCCCGCCTCGGCCGCGCCCCGAAGGTGGCCGAACTGGCCGCCCTGATGAACCTGTCGGAGGAGGAAGTCGTCGAGGCCCAGATCGCGGCCAACGGCTACCTGTCCTCCTCCCTCGACGCGACGGTCACCGGCGACCCGGACGAGAGCGAGACGAAGCTGTCGGAGTTCATCGGCGAGGAGGACCCGGCCCTCGAACTCGTCGAGGACTTCCACGCCCTGGCCCCCCTGGTCGCCGAACTCGACGACCGCCAGCGCCTCATCCTCCACCTGCGCTTCGTGGAGGAGCTGACCCAGGCGGAGATCGGCGCCCGGCTCGGCATCTCGCAGATGCACGTCTCCCGGCTGATCTCCCGCACGGTGGCACGGCTGCGGTCGGGGATGCTGACCACCGGCTGACCCACCCCCACAACGACAAGAGCCCCGGTCCGGATCATCTCCGGACCGGGGCTTCCTCGTAGGCCCTGTGGGACTCGAACCCACAACCAATGGATTAAAAGTCCACTGCTCTGCCAATTGAGCTAAGGGCCCAGGCGATGTTGCCCCCACGAGCATAGCCGGACGACGCCGAGTCTCCGATCGGGTATCCGGGTCCCGGCCGCGGCAAAGGGACGAACAGGGGCGATCAGGGCCGCGGAACGACCGGCTCGGGCGTGTCCACACGGCCCCCGGAAAGCCCCCGCCGGGGACGACGAAGCGCCGTGGCCCGCCCGTTGGGAGGGGGCCACGGCGCTCCTCATGCGCTGATGTCAGCCGTTGCGCTTCCAGCGCGGCTTGTCCTCGCGGCGCTGGAACGAGCTGCCACCGCGGTGGTCGTCACGGCGGCCGTAGGGGCGGTCGTGCCCGCCGGAGCGGAAGCCCGGACGGTCGTCACGGCGGTCCCGGTTGAAGGGACGGTCGCTGCCCCGGTGTCCACCGCGCTCGTCCCGGCGGAAGCCGCCACGGTCACGGTCGCGGCTGAACCCGCCACGGTCGTCACGACGCTCGAACGAACGGCCACCACGGTCACCACCGCGGTCACCACGGTCGTCCCGGCGGAAACCACCGCGCTCGCCCCGGTCACCACGGTCGGCCCGGTCGTCACGACGGAAACCACCGCGGTCACGGTCACGGTCGAAGGAACGGCCACCACGGTCGCGGTCACGGTCGCGGTTGAACCCGCCACGGTCGTCACGACGCTCGAACGAACGGCCACCACGGTCGTCACGACGCTCGAACGAACGACCGCCACGGTCGTCACGACGCTCGAACGAACGGCCACCCCGGTCACCACCGCGGTCACCACGGTCGTCCCGGCGGAAACCAGCGCGATCGTCACGCCGCTCCCGGCGCTCGTACGGAGCGGAGGACTCGGGACGCTCCTCGCGCTCCACGTCCTTCGCGGTCGGCTGCTCGGGCACCGACACCTCCACGGCGGCGGCCACGACCTCTCCGGCCTCCCCGGCCACCACCGCAGCGGGCTCCTCGCCACGCTCACGCGCGACCCGCGCCAGCAGCCGGTCGGACTCCTCGCGCAGCTCGTTCGCACGCCGCTGCGCCCGCTCCAGCTCCTTGGTGAGCTGGGCGACCTCACGCTCGGCCTGCTGCGCCGCGTTGCCCACGGACTCGGCCTGCACCTCGGTCATCGACCGGGCACCGGTGATCTCGGCGACCTCCGGGTCGAAGGCGCCGGCCCCCTGGATGATGTGGCGCGAGGCGTCGACGCCCGCGTCCTCCATCAGCCGGAAGATCTGACGCCGCTGGTGCGGCAGCGACAGGGACACGACCGTGCCGGAACGGCCCGCGCGAGCGGTACGGCCGGAGCGGTGCAGATAGTCCTTGTGGTCACCGGCCGGATCCACGTTCAGCACCAGGTCGATGCCGTCGACGTGGATACCGCGCGCGGCGACGTCGGTGGCGACGAGCACGTTGACGTACCCGTCCTTGAAGTCGGCCAGCGTCCGCGTCCGCGCGCCCTGGGTCATGCCACCGTGCAGCGCGTCGGCCTTCACGCCCGAGTCGCGCAGCTGCTCGGCGACACGGTCGGCGCCCAGCTGAGTGCGGACGAAGATGATCGTGCGGCCCTTGCGGGAAGCGATCGCGGCGGTGACCGGCGCCTTGTCCTTGGGCTTCACGATCAGGATGTGGTGCGACATGGTCGTCACGGCACCCTGAGCGGCGTCGACCTCGTGGCTGACCGGGTTGTTCAGGTACCGGTCGACCAGGGTCTTGATCTCGTTCTCCATGGTCGCGGAGAACAGCATCCGCTGACCGCCCGCGGGGATCTGGTCGAGCAGCTCGGTGACCTCGGGCATGAAGCCCAGGTCCGACATCTGGTCGGCCTCGTCGAGAACGGCGATCTGCACGTTCTCCAGCGAGCACGCACCGCGGTTGATGATGTCGCGCAGTCGGCCCGGAGTGGCGACCAGGACGTCGACGCCACGCTCCAGGGCGTAGATCTGGTTGCCCATCGACGTACCGCCGCAGACGACCTTCATCTTCAGGCCGAGGACGTCGCCGTAGGGCTGGAGCGCGTCGGCGACCTGCATGGCCAGCTCACGCGTCGGCGTCAGGATGACGGCACGGGGCTTGTGCTTCTCGGTACGGCCGCCCGCCAGCGTGGCCAGGGTCGGCAGACCGAAGGACAGGGTCTTGCCGGAGCCGGTGCGGCCACGGCCGAGGATGTCCTTGCCGACCAGGGCGTCCGGGATGGTCGCGGCCTGGATCGGGAAGGGGGTGGTCACACCGTTCTGCGCGAGCTTGCGCACGACGCCCTCGGGCAGACCGAGGTCCGCGAAGGTGACCTCAGGGGCGTCCTCGACGGCCTCGTTCTCGGGCACGACGACGTGATCAGTACTGGCAATGGACATGCGAATGCGAAACCTTCCGGAGTCTCAGTCGGCACGCGCCCGTCAACTCCGTGATTCGCGAATCGCAATACGACCGCCTCAATGCGGTCCACCACGGCAAGGGAGAGTACGCGCCACACGGCGCGCTCTGCAGTGGCGCCGGGCAAGATGGGATCAAACGATCTGCCACCATACGCACTCCGGGCCCCACAAGGCAAACCGGACTGTGCAGGAAGCAGCGGACCACTGCCCGAGGCCGGACAGCATCCAGATGTCTCCAACCACCCTCCAGCCGGGATTGTTCCCGCCCCAGAGGGAAAACTTCCCACCCCACCACCCACGCGCCCTCGCCCCCTACACCGGCCACCCCGCCTCCGGCGCCGGCTCCCGCTGCTCGAGCTGCGGCCCCGGCGGCTCATGCGCCGACGACGACGGCTCCGGCGTCGGCTCGGCGGACGCCGTCGGCTCCTGCGTCGTCGGCGTCGGCTCCGGTTCGACCGTCCGGGTGGGCGTCGGCGGCGCCGGCGGCTTCGGCGTCGGCCGAGCCGGCTTCCCCGGCCCGTCACCCCCCGGCCCGGGCGCGCTCACCTCAGCGCTCGGCGACACCTCGGGCGCAGCCGACCTCCCCTCGCCGCCACCCTTGCCCTTCTTGCCCTTCCTGCCCTTGCCACGCCCCCGCTCGCCGTCGGCCCCCACCGCACCCGGACCCGCGCCACCCCCCGACACCGCCGGACCGCCCTCGGGCTCCTCACCACCCCGCTGCCCGGCTGAGTGCGACGGCTTGACGCTCCCGCCCGCGTCGTCGTCACCGACACTCACGCAGCCGGCGGCAGCGGCAACCGCCACGACCGTGACGGCCAGTCGGACGGGTACGTACAAGGGGCGCACGGGCCACCTCCGGAGCGGGTGATGGAGTCAACACCTCCAACTCCCCCCGCCCACAAGAGGACACGCGCCCCGCATTCACAACCCGCTCAGCCATACCCCAGGGCGTGAAGACGCTCGTCGTCGATACCGAAGTGGTGCGCGATCTCGTGCACCACGGTGATCTCCGTCTCCGCGACCACGTCCTCCCGCGACTCACACATCCGCAACGTCGGATTCCGGTACACCGTGATCCGATCCGGCAGCACACCGGCGTACCACTCACCCCGGTCGGTCAGCGGCGTCCCCTCGTACAGCCCGAGCAGCTCGGGATCCTCCGCCGGCGGCTCGTCCTCGACGAACACCGCGACGTTGTCCATCAGTCGCGTCAACTCCGGCGGGATCCGGTCGAGCGCCTCGGCGACCAGCTCCTCGAACTCCTCGCGCGTCATCTCCAGCACAGGCCCATTGTCAGCCACGACCCCGCCCTACGAGAGCCTCCCGGCGCCGCATATCCGGCCGCGCACTTGGGCATACGGGACCAATGGCCCGCGTCCCCGCCGCAGTCCTGAGTGTCCTGAACCCCATCCGCAACATCCCGCACGCCCTCGCCCGCCGCTACCGCTCCCGCCAGGCCCCCACCACCACCGAACTCGTGACACAGCCGCACCCATGGACCCGCGCCGCGGGACTCGTGGCCGTCGTCCTCTGCGGCGCATGGCTGGGACTACTGGTCGTGGGCAACGTCCGGGTCCCGGTCGGCCCCATGGACACCACCATGACGCTGCGGCCGTCATTCACCGGCGGCACCAAGATCAACATCTCGCCCCTCGGCGCCCTGCAACTGGACAGCCACATCGCCCCCGTCCGCCTGGACGTCAACGTCGACCAGCTCGACCCCGACCGCTCCCAAGCCCTCGTCGACCGCCCCGAACGCCTCTCCGGCCTCCAGGACGAAGTCACCGCGGACGTCGGCCGCGGCACCCTCGACCTGGCCGTACGCTCCGGCGTCGCCGTCGTCGCCGGAGCCACCGCCCTCGGCCTCGCCGTCTACCGCCGACCCCGCCGCGCCCTCGCCGCCGGAGGCCTCGCCCTCACCCTCCTCGCCGCCTCGGGCGGCACGGCCTACGCCACCTGGCGCCCCGACTCCGTCCTGGAACCCAAGTTCTCCGGCCTGCTCACCTCAGCCCCCTCCCTGGTCGGCAACGCACGCAGCATCGTCACCGAATTCGACGTCTACCAGAAAGAATTGGCCCGCCTCGTCACCAACGTCACCAAGCTCTACGACGCCACCTCGACCCTGCCGGCCTACGCACCCGACCCCTCCACCATCCGGGTCCTGCACGTCTCCGACATCCACCTCAACCCGGCGAGCTGGAAGATCATCGCCTCACTCGTGGACCAGTACAAGGTCGACGTGATCGTCGACTCCGGCGACACGATGGACCACGGCACCGCCGCCGAGAACGGCTTCCTGGACCCCATCGAAGACCTCGGAGCCCCCTACGTCTGGGTCCGCGGCAACCACGACTCGATGATCACCCAGCGCTACATGCAGGACCTGAAGAACGTCCACGTCCTCGACGACGGCAAAGCACAGACGATCAAGGGCCTGCGCTTCGCCGGCATCGGCGACCCACAGTTCACCCCCGACCGCTCCCAGCAGACCGGCGCCCGGCAGTCCCAGGAACTGGCCGGCGCCCGCCTCGCCACGGCCCTGCGCGACCAGAGCACCGCCGGCACCCCGGTCGACGTCGCCATCGCCCACGAACCCTCCGCCGCCCGCGAGGTCGACGGCGAAGTCCCCCTGGTCCTGGCCGGCCACCTCCACCACGACGAGATGGAAATGCTGCCGTACGGCACCCGACTGCGCATCGAAGGCTCCACCGGCGGCAGCGGGCTGCGCGCCATCGAAGGCAAGCACCCCGACCCCATCGAGGCGTCGATCCTCTACTTCGACCGGGACACCCGCCATCTCCAGGCCTGGGACGAGATCGAACTGGGCGGCCTCGGCCTCACGACCGCTGAGGTCAGCCGCCACCTCCCGGAGGAGAACCAGCCCGGCGCGACACCCTCCCCCAGCACCCCCACGGGGGCCGCCCCGTCACCCTCCCCCTAAACCGTTTTGGCGATACCTCCCGCCATCCCATATGCTTCTCACGTCCCCGACGCGCTGAGAAGCGCCCAGGCGGGCCGATAGCCCTCATCGTCTAGCGGCCTAGGACGCCGCCCTTTCAAGGCGGTAGCACGGGTTCGAATCCCGTTGGGGGCACGCACCACCCTGTGCGACACTGTCGTACGAAGCTTGGTCCTGTGGAGCAGTTTGGAGTGCTCGCCACCCTGTCAAGGTGGAGGCCGCGGGTTCAAATCCCGTCAGGACCGCTGAGGTTTCACGTGAAACCTCGTGGCTGGGTAGCTCAGTTGGTACGAGCGTCCGCCTGAAAAGCGGAAGGTCGCCGGTTCGACCCCGGCCCCAGCCACAGCTAAGGCCCCGATCCCCGGATCGGGGCCTTGTTGTATGCCTTGTGGCTCACACCCGCAGTACGAGTGTCCGAGTCCACTACCAGGATTGAGACGGCGGCGTACGAGCGCTCGCGTCCGCTGCCAGGGATCAGAGACGGCGGCGTACGAGCGATCGCGTCCGCTACCGAGGAAGTACCCCCAGCTCGCAGCTCGCCCCGCCGATGGCTTCGGCGGAGGCGGCGCATCCAGCCCTTACGCGATCAGCGTGAGGGCAGGGACCTGTGACTCGGCCCCGCAGACCCAGGTCCACCAGCCGCGGGCGGCGATGACGTGGGACGCGTTCAGGTCCGCGTGCTCAACGAAGCCGCAGTTCCTGCATGAGAAGACGGCCTGTGTCGGCCGGTTCCTCTTGTCGATGTGGTGGCAGCGGGAGCACTCCCGGCTGGTGTGGGCCGGGTGGACGTGCACCACCGGTACTCCGGCCCTGCGCGCCTTGTATGCGATGAAGGCGCCGAGCTGTGCGAAGGCCCAGGAGTGGATCGTGACGCGTTGGGGCTTCTTCAGCCGTGCCCGCTCGCGGATGCCGCCCAGGTCTTCCAGGGCGATGCCGCGACCGGTGCGTTGGGCCTCCGTCACGATGTGTTTGCTGATCTTGTGGTTGATGTCGCGGGTGCGCCGGGCTTCCCTTCCGGTGCGGCGTTTGGCTCGCCGTTTGGCGGACCGGGTCTGCTTTCTTGCGAGGTTGTCTCGGTTGCGGCGGTCGTTCTGTCTGCTGCGGTTGAGGCGTCGGCCGCTGTGCCGGTGGCCGGTCGAGGTGGTGGCGATGTTGGTGATGCCGAGGTCGACGCCGATGAATCCCCGGGGGTCCGGGGTGGTGGGGCTTTCCGGGATGTCGACCGTGGCCAGGAGGTACCAGTGTCCGTTCTGGCTGGTCAGGTCGGACTCGCCCTGTCGGTGGCGGGCGAGGAGGAGGAGTTGTGTTTCCTCGCCGGTGAAGGCGAGGCGCTTCATGCGTCCGGCCACGGTCCAGATGGAGACGGTTCGTTGTTCCGTCTGCCAGGACAGCATGCGGTCGTCGTAGGGCTGGGCGCCTTGGGGTCGGAAGGCGATGGGTTTTTCGGTGGCTCTGCGGAAGCGTGGGGATCCGGGTTTGCCGAGGTTTCCGGCTTTGAGGTTGCCGGCGAGGGCGGTGTAGGCGTCGCTGGTCTTCTTGATGACGTGCTGGGCGGCTTGGGCGCCGAGGGACCAGCGGGTTTTGAGCTGGGTGTAGGTCAGGGCGCGTAGTTCGCGGTTGCGTTTGATTCCGGTGGTGAAGGCGGTGTGGGAGACGTGGTTGGCCGCCGCGTTGCAGGCGTGGAGGGTTGCCTGTAGTGCCGACGCCTGTTCGGGGGTCGGGAGGAGTTTGACGCGGATGACCAGCTTCACGTGCAGAAATCTAGGGCGGGGTCGGGGGTGTGGTCAGGCGGTCGATCTTCGACCACTCGATCGAATGACCGCTCGGACAATCGCTCGAAGATCGTCTGCGTGGGCTGGTCGAAATCCGTTCGCCTCCGTTTTGCAGGGGATGAGATCCTGGATCCCGTATGTCTACGCACCCTGCCCCCGCCCTCGGCGCCCTCGCCCCCCGCCTGACCGAGCTGTCCCTGCGCGATGCGCACCGGCTCGGGCGCAGGCTCGAAGGTGCGCGCAAGATCCGTAAGCCGGAGGCGCGGGCCGCTGTGCTCGCCGAGATCGAGGCGGAGGTCGGCAGGGCCGAGGAGCGGATGGCCGGTCGGCGTGCCCTCGTGCCCGAGGTCACGTACCCCGAGCAGCTGCCGGTCAGCCAGAAGAAGGACGCGATCGCCGAGGCCATTCGCGATCACCAGGTCGTGATCGTCGCCGGTGAGACCGGTTCGGGCAAGACGACGCAGATTCCCAAGATCTGTCTCGAGCTGGGACGCGGTGTGCGGGGCATGATCGGGCACACGCAGCCCCGCAGGATCGCGGCCCGGACGGTCGCCGAGCGGGTCGCCGAGGAGCTGGACACTCCGCTCGGCGGAGCGGTGGGCTGGAAGGTCCGTTTCACCGACCAGGTCGATCCGGACGCCACCTTCGTCAAGCTCATGACGGACGGCATCCTGCTGGCCGAGATCCAGACCGACCGTGAGCTGCGTGCCTACGACACGATCATCATCGACGAGGCGCACGAGCGGTCCCTCAACATCGACTTCCTGCTGGGCTATCTCGCCCAGCTGCTGCCGAAGCGCCCCGATCTCAAGGTCGTCATCACCTCGGCCACGATCGACCCCGAGCGCTTCTCGCGGCATTTCGGTGATGCCCCGATCATCGAGGTCAGCGGCCGTACGTATCCGGTGGAGGTCCGCTACAGGCCGCTGCTGGAGGAGGACGGCGACGACGCCGACCGTGATCAGATCACCGCGATCACCGATGCCGTGGAGGAGCTCCAGAGGGAGGGGAAGGGCGACATCCTGGTCTTCCTCTCCGGTGAGCGGGAGATCCGGGACACGGCCGACGCCCTCACCAAGAAGAACTACCGGTTCACGGAGATCCTGCCGTTGTACGCCCGGCTCTCCCATGCGGAGCAGCACCGCGTCTTCCAGCAGCACACCGGCCGCAGGATCGTTCTGGCCACGAATGTCGCCGAGACTTCGCTGACCGTTCCGGGCATCAAGTACGTGATCGACCCCGGCTTCGCGCGGATCTCGCGTTACAGCCATCGCACCAAGGTCCAGCGACTGCCCATCGAGCCGGTTTCGCAGGCGAGTGCCAACCAGCGCAAGGGGCGCTGTGGGCGTACGTCCGACGGTATCTGCATCCGGCTTTACAGCGAGGACGACTTCAACGCCCGGCCGGAGTTCACGGACGCGGAGATCCTGCGGACGAATCTCGCCTCCGTCATCCTGCAGATGACCGCGGCCGGCCTCGGGGACATCGAGAAGTTCCCCTTCATCGACCCGCCGGACCACCGCAACATCCGCGACGGTGTGCAGTTGCTCCAGGAGCTGAACGCCCTGGACCCGGTGCAGAAGGACCCGCGCAAGCGGCTCACGGAGACCGGCCGGAAACTGGCCCAGTTGCCCGTCGATCCCCGGTTGGCCCGGATGGTCCTGGAGGCGGACAGGAACGGCTGTGTGCGCGAGGTGATGGTGATAGCCGCCGCGCTGTCCATCCAGGATCCGCGTGAGCGTCCCGCCGACAAGCAGGCGCAGGCCGATCAGCAGCACGCTCGCTTCAAGGACGAGACCAGCGACTTCCTGGCCTATCTCAACCTCTGGCGCTATCTCCGCGAGCAGCAGAAGGAGCGCGGGTCGTCCTCCTTCCGCCGGATGTGCAAGCAGGAGTACCTCAACTTCCTTCGCATTCGCGAATGGCAGGACATCTACTCGCAGTTGCGCACGGTCGCGAAGCAGATGGGCATCCATCTCAACGAGGACGACGCCCCGGCCGACCGCATCCATCTCTCCCTGCTGGCCGGTCTTCTGTCGCACATCGGCATGAAGGACGTGAAGGAGGGCGCGAAGAACGAGTATCTGGGCGCCAGGAACGCCAAGTTCGCGGTCTTCCCCGGATCGGCCCTCTTCAAGAAGCCCCCGCGTTTCGTGATGTCCGCCGAGCTCGTCGAGACGTCCCGTCTCTGGGCGCGCGTCAATGCCAGGATCGAGCCCGAGTGGGTCGAGCCCCTCGCCGCGCACCTCGTCAAGCGCACCTACAGCGAGCCGCACTGGGAGAAGGACCAGGCCGCGGTGATGGCGTACGAGAAGGTCACGCTGTACGGCGTGCCGATCGTGGCGCAGCGGAAGGTCAACTACGGGCGGATCGACGCGGAGATCAGCCGTGAGCTGTTCATCCGGAACGCGCTGGTGGAGGGGGACTGGCGCACGCACCACAAGTTCTTCTCGGACAACCGCCGTCTCCTCACCGAGGTCGAGGAGCTGGAGCACCGGGCGCGGCGCCGCGACATCCTGGTCGACGACGAGACCCTGTTCGACTTCTACGACCGGCGGATCCCCGAACACGTCGTCTCGGGTGCCCACTTCGACTCGTGGTGGAAGCGCAAGCGGCACGAGCAGCCCGACTTCCTCGACTTCGAGCGCGAGATGCTCATCAACGAGAAGGCGGGCGAGGTCACCAAGGCCGACTACCCCGACTCGTGGCGCCAGGGCGATCTGAAGTTCCGGGTGTCGTACCAGTTCGAGCCGGGGGCGGACGCCGACGGTGTGACCGTGCACATCCCGCTCCAGGTCCTCAACCAGGTCACGGACGAGGGTTTCGACTGGCAGATCCCGGGGCTGCGCGAGGAGCTGGTGACGGAGCTGATCCGGTCCCTGCCCAAGCCGATCCGGCGGAACTACGTCCCGGCGCCGAACTTCGCGAAGGCGTTCCTGGACCGTGCCGTGCCCCTTCAGGAGCCTCTGACCACGACCATGACCCGTGAGCTTCGGCTCATGGTCGGTGTGCCGTTCGAGGCGGACGACTTCGATCTGTCCAGGGTCCCCGACCATCTGAAGATCACGTTCCGGATCGTTGACGAGCGGCGCCGCAAGCTGGCCGAGGACAAGGACCTGGAGGCGCTGAAGCTCAGGTTGCGCCCGAAGGCCCGCAAGGCCCTCTCCCAGGCGGCCGCGGCGACCGCGGAACGCTCGGGCGGTGAGTCCCTGGAGCGCTCGGGCCTGACCGACTGGACGATCGGCACGCTCACCCGTGTCTTCGAGACCCGCCGGGCCGGTCAGCCGGTGAAGGCGTATCCGGCGCTGGTGGACGACGGCGACACGGTCTCCGTGCGCCTGTTCGACACGGAGGCGGAGCAGGCGCAGGCCATGTGGAAGGGCACGCGCCGGCTGATCCTGCGCAACATCCCGGTGAACCCGGCGAAATTCGCGAGCGATCGCCTGACGAACGCGCAGAAGCTGGCGCTGTCCGCGAATCCGCACGGCTCGATCCAGGGCCTGTTCGACGACTGCGCGATGGCCGCCGCCGACAGGCTGATCGGGGACTTCGGCGGGCCGGCGTGGGACGAGGAGTCGTACCGGAAGCTGTACGACAAGGTGCGTGCCGAGATCGTCGACACGACCGTCCGTACGGTGGACCAGGTGCAGCAGGTCCTGGCGGCCTGGCAGGCCTGTGAGCGGCGCCTGAAGACCGTGCGCAGCCCGGCGCTGCTGGCGAACCTCCAGGACGTGCGGGGGCAGCTGGACGCCCTCGTGAGGCCGGGCTTCGTGACGGAGGCGGGGTTGCGGCGCATGCCGGACCTGATGCGTTATCTGGTGGCGGCCGACCGGCGACTGCAGCAGATGCCGACGAACGTCCAGCGGGACACCACGCGGATGCAGAAGGTCCACGAGATGCGGGACGAGTACGCCTGGCTGCTGGAGCAGCTGCCGCAGGGCCGGCCGGTCCCGTCGTCGGTTCTGGAGATCCGCTGGATGATCGAGGAGCTCCGGGTCAGCTATTTCGCCCACGCGCTGGGCACGGCGTACCCCGTCTCCGACAAGCGGATCGTGAAGGCGATCGACGCGGCGGCGCCGTAACGGGACCGCCACGCTGGGTGAGTTCGACCCGAGGCTCACCCTCCTGTACAGTCTCTTCTCGCAGCGCAACGCACGAATAGCGCCGCGAAACCTGGTCCTGTGGAGCAGTTTGGAGTGCTCGCCACCCTGTCAAGGTGGAGGCCGCGGGTTCAAATCCCGTCAGGACCGCAGTGGAGGAGCCCGGATCTTCGGATCCGGGCTCTTCGTCGTCCACGCACCACTCCAAGCAGACGCAGGCCGCGCCCGCGGCGCAGCCGCAATCAGACACAGCAAATCCCGTCAGGACCGCAGCGAAAGAGCCCCGACCTTCGGATCCGGGCTCTTCGTCGTCCACGCACCACTCCAAGCAGACGCAGGCCGCGCCCGCGGCGCAGCCGCAATCAGACACAGCAAATCCCGTCAGGACCGCAGCGAAAGAGCCCCGACCTTCGGATCCGGGCTCTTCGTGTTGCTCCCCGGCCCTCAGGGGCCGCTCTCCCTCGTGTCCCCGGCCTTCGGATCCTGGTCTCTTTCGTGCGCTCTGACCTTCACGGAGGCTTCCGGGCCTCCACACGCCGTCTTGACGCCCCCTCAATCCGTCGGTACCCCAGAGTCAGGGCCGTTCTCCGTACGGCCCCCGGGGAGGTGGCGTATGACGGCAGCGGCGAGGCACGAGACGCGGGCTCTGCTCCGCGCGCACCTGTCGGCCGCGTCGTCGTACCGGCACCTCACACGTCACTGCCCGATCTGCCACCGGCTGCTGCGGCTGGCGATGGAGTCCGCGCCGCGTACCGCCCGGGAGGACGGGAGCCCGGCGCCGGCTTGATCCACGAGCGGACCCAACACCCGTACACACGGGGGCTGCTGGAGAGGAAGGCTCCTCTACCGCACCCGGAGCGGAGCTAACAAGCCGCTTGGTATGTGACGGGTGTCACCGCATGAGTTTTGCAAAGTGGGTTACTTACGCCCCACCTACAAAGGGTCAATTTAATATGTGCAATTGCACCCTGTCGGGGGTGCCGCGTACAGAGGATCCGACACCCCTCCCCAGGCTCCTACAAGGCCGCTCACAGCCGGATCGGCAGACCCGTCGAGGGCGCACAAAAAAGATCGCGCTGGACCCGGCGGAGTCCAGCGCGATCGACGACGCACCCTGTTGCATGCCTGAGAAGCTCTGACTGGCGTGGGCGTGGGGCCTGTTGGGGCAGGACCCGCGTCGCTTGGAGCGGTGTTCCGGGCGCCGCGACCAGTGGGGGACCAGCCGGTTTTGCCCGGTTATTCAGTTGTTCAGGCCTCGCTGCGCTGCTGCGGGATACCCGCGAGCAGGGCGCGGACCTCGGCCTCGCGGTAGCGCCGATGCCCGCCGAGCGTGCGGATCGACGTGAGCTTGCCGGCCTTCGCCCACCGCGTGACCGTCTTCGGGTCCACACGGAACATGGTGGCGACCTCAGCCGGGGTCAGCAGCGGCTCGGCATCAGGGGTGCGAGCGGTCATGAGCGGCCTCCTCGGGAGAACCGAACCTTCTCGGTTCTTTCCTCTAAATTCTGCACCTTGACCCGCGTTGCCCGAAATGGCGGACGCGAGTCGAGTCGGTTATAGGACGAACGGCTTGTCCTCGGCACTACAACTACACCATCTGTCCAGCCGCGTCGGCCAAACCGATGGAATTGCCCCTCCAGGTGTTCATCAGCGACGGAAGCCGATGGACCATGCCATAGCGGACAGTCACACCGCTGTGACGATCAGTCACAGGGTGATCAGGAAGTCACCAGACCCCCCAAAGCGTGCAATGCTGAGATTCCGCCCATAGTGCAGCACCACGGGACGGAAGGAGCCCTCCCCGGACTCCTTGTCCTATTTTGGCATGAGGAGGGGCAAGGGACGCAAGAGCCTCGTACGTGTAGTCCGTCACGCTTGGCCTACTTGAGAGGTCTGCCCGGATCGGGTCCTACATCCCTTGTTGACGAAGCCTCAGGAGCAGCACGGCCCGCTTCAGGAACTCGGTGCGAGGACGAAACCCCAAATCGGGCGGTTCGTCAAACGTCAGTTCGTGACCGAATGCGAGCGGCGTGTACGGATATCAAGGTCAGGGGTCAGTTGGCCGACCGGAGATCCCGCACGGAACGCCAGCGCTCCACGAGCCGGGCGTACGCCGCCCCCGCGGCCTCCCCGTCGCCCCTGCGCAGGGCGGCGATGCCCTCGGCGACGTCCGCGGCCGAATGATCGTCCTCCAGCGTCCCCGCGGGCACCGCGTGCACCAGACCGCCGTAGTCCAGCTCCACGAGGGACCGCGGGTGGAACTCCTCGAGCCAGCGGCCGACGTCCATCAGGCCGTCGATCAGCGGCCCCTCGTCCATGGCCTCCTTCAGGGCGCGCAGGCCCCGGGCCACACGCCGGCGGGCCTGGACCATGGGCGTGCGGTAGCGCAGCACCGGCGGGCCGCCGGCCGAGGCACCGCTGTCGTACTCGCGCTCCTCGTCGGAGACCAGGACGAACCAGTTGATCGGCACCTGCCAGGTGGCCGTACGGATCCACGGCCGGGCGTCCGGGTTGATGGCCAGCCAGCGCTCGTAGTCCTGGGCCGCCTGGCGTCGCAGGACGGGGGGCAGGACCGCGTCCATCACCGGCGGGGGCAGCTCCTCGGCGAGCACGTCCAAGGCCAGCCAGCCGCGCAGCCGGGTGCGCCAGGGGCAGACGCAGACGACGCCGTCGACGTCGAGCACGAAGGCGTCCTCGCTCTCGTGCACCGGCACCGGGACCGGCGGGACCGGCGCCAAGTCGGCCAGGGCACGGCGGAGTTCGTCCTGGTACGTGGGACGGTCGGCACGGCGGGCGTAGCGGGCCCACTGGCTGCGCTCCGGCTCGGGGAAGGCGGCCAGCGGTTCGTACACGCGCAGGTAGGTCGCGTAGGGGACGATCACCGAGGTCACCTTGGGCACGCCTGCTCCCTCCCCCGCGCACCGCCGCGAAAACCTGCGGAACCCACTCACGATCGCGCGGGAAATCTATGCAAATCGTCGCACGGGTGTACTCCGGTCGGAGGTGATCCTGTGCTCTGTGCGGTCGGCGGGCCCGCCAGGCTCTAATCTCATGCCCAACAGTCCCCGCCACCCGCACGAGGGCTGGTCTCCACCCGCCGCACCTACTCAGGAGTCACCACAGTGACCGACGTAACCGGCGCACCTGCTGATGTACTGCACACTCTGTTCCACTCGGACCAGGGCGGACATGAGCAAGTCGTGCTCTGCCAGGACCGCGCGAGCGGCCTCAAGGCCGTCATCGCCCTCCACTCCACCGCGCTGGGCCCCGCGCTCGGCGGTACGCGCTTCTACCCGTACGCGAACGAGGCGGAGGCCGTCGCCGACGCGCTGAACCTCGCCCGCGGGATGTCGTACAAGAACGCCATGGCCGGTCTCGACCACGGCGGCGGCAAGGCCGTGATCATCGGCGACCCGGAGCAGATCAAGAGCGAGGAGCTGCTCCTCGCCTACGGCCGGTTCGTGGCCTCGCTCGGCGGCCGGTACGTCACCGCCTGCGACGTCGGTACGTACGTCGCGGACATGGACGTCGTGGCCCGCGAGTGCCGCTGGACGACCGGCCGCTCCCCCGAGAACGGCGGCGCCGGGGACTCCTCCGTCCTCACCGCCTACGGCGTCTACCAGGGCATGCGGGCCTCCGCACAGCACCTGTGGGGTGACCCCTCCCTGCGGGGCAAGCGGGTCGGCATCGCCGGCGTCGGCAAGGTCGGCCACCACCTGGTGGAGCACCTGCGGGCGGAGGGCGCGGAGGTCGTCATCACCGACGTGCGCGAGGACGCCGTGGGGCGGATCCTCGCGGCCCACCCGACGGGCGTGACGGCCGTCGCCGACACCGCCACGCTGATCCGCGCCGAGGGCCTCGACATCTACGCCCCGTGCGCGCTCGGCGGGGCCTTGAACGACGACACCGTGCCCGCGCTCACCGCCAAGGTGGTCTGCGGCGCGGCCAACAACCAGCTCGCCCACCCGGGCGTGGAGAAGGACCTCGCCGACCGGGGGATCCTCTACGCGCCGGACTACGTGGTCAACGCCGGCGGTGTCATCCAGGTCGCCGATGAGCTCCACGGCTTCGACTTCGACCGGTGCAAGGCCAAGGCGTCGAAGATCTTCGACACCACGCTGGCCATATTCGCACGTGCGAAGGAGGACGGCATTCCGCCGGCCGCGGCGGCCGACCGGATCGCCGAGCAGCGGATGCACGACGCGGCCCTGGCCCGCCGGGCGCGGTGATCCCGGGCTGATCCCGGGCGCCTCGCACGTTTGGCCGGTACCCGTCGGTGGGCAGTTAGAGAGAACTCTCACTTCTACCGGCGGGTCGACCGCCGATAAGTGGTTAAAATCGCGGTTGACCAGCGAGGACGGGGCGCCTCGAAGGTTCTGGGCGCGGGCACGTCATGCGGGCGACGTATCGTATGGGCGCGGGCTCAGGTACCGTGGAAGCCCTACGGACCGGTCTCTCCGCGGAGAGTCCGTGCCGGACCATGAACGCGTGTCAAGACTCTGGGGCCGTCGAGCCCCGTCGTTGAGGGGGTCGAGCCATGGGGCGCGGCCGGGCCAAGGCCAAGCAGACGAAGGTCGCCCGCCAGCTGAAGTACAACAGCGGTGGGACTGACCTCTCACGCCTGGCCGAGGAGCTGGGTGCATCGCCTTCGAATCCGCAGCCGCCTAACGGCGAGCCGTTCGAAGACGATGATCAGGACGACGACCTGTACGCACGGTACGCCGACCTCTACGAGGACGACGACGACGAGGACGGCCAGTCCTCGCAGCATCGTCGCGGCGCTTGACCCTGCACTAGTGCACCAACCCGGTCGGTGACTCCGGTCACCGACCGGGTTCTGTGCTGCCCGCAGGGCCAGGACCCCGTGTCTCAGCTCGCGTAGTCACCGATCAGGGCGGCACCAGTGGTGTGCTCGCCCCGGTCCGTGATCTCTCCGGCCACCCAGGCGTCCACGCCGCGGTCGGCGAGGGTCGCCAGGGCCACGTCCACGGACTCCTGCGGCACGATCGCGATCATGCCGACGCCCATGTTCAGGGTCTTCTCGAGCTCCAGGCGCTCGACGCTGCCCGTACGGCCGACCAGGTCGAAGATCGGGGCCGGGGCCCAGGTGGCGCGGTCGACGATGGCGTGCAGCTCGTCGGGGATGACCCGGGCGAGGTTGGCCGCGAGCCCGCCGCCGGTGATGTGGCTGAAAGCGTGCACCTCGGTGGTGCGCATCAGGGCCAGGCAGTCCAGCGAGTAGATCTTGGTGGGTTCCAGCAGCTCCTCGCCGAGGGTGCGGCCGAGCTCCTCGATGTGCGCGTCCAGCGCCAGGCCCGCCTGGTTCAGCAGGACGTGACGGACGAGGGAGTACCCGTTCGAGTGAAGCCCGGAGGACGCCATGGCGATCACCGCGTCACCCGTCCGGATGCGATCGGCGCCGAGCAGCCGGTCGGCCTCCACGACGCCCGTACCGGCGCCGGCGACGTCGAAGTCGTCCTCGCCCAGCAGGCCCGGGTGCTCGGCCGTCTCGCCGCCGACCAGGGCGCATCCGGCCAGTACACAGCCCTCGGCGATGCCCTTGACGATGGCGGCGACCCGCTCGGGGTGGACCTTGCCGACGCAGATGTAGTCGGTCATGAACAGCGGCTCGGCACCGCAGACCACGATGTCGTCCATGACCATGGCGACCAGGTCGTGACCGATGGAGTCGTAGACGCCCATCTGCCGGGCGATGTCGACCTTGGTCCCGACGCCGTCCGTGGCGGAGGCGAGCAGCGGCCGCTCGTAGTTCTTCAGGGCGGAGGCGTCGAAGAGGCCCGCGAAGCCGCCGAGACCGCCGAGGACCTCGGGGCGCTGGGCCTTCTTCACCCACTCCTTCATCAGTTCGACGGCGCGGTCGCCCGCTTCGATGTCGACGCCCGCGGCTGCGTAGCTGGCACCAGTTGTGTCAGGCATGACGATGAGAACCTTCGTGTTGTACGGCAGGTGTTACGGGCCGTCTACGGGCGGCGGATCGCGTCGGCGGCGGCCGTGGCGGCCGGGCCGGCGGCCAGCTCCGTCTCCAGCAGCTGCTTGCCGAGCAGCTCGGGGTCCGGGAGCTCCATCGGGTACTCGCCGTCGAAGCAGGCGCGGCACAGGTTCGGCTTGGCGATGGTGGTCGCCTCGATCATGCCGTCGATGGAGATGTAGGCCAGGGAGTCGGCGCCCAGGGAGGTGCCGATCTCGTCGATCGTCATGCCGTTGGCGATGAGCTCGGCGCGGGTGGCGAAGTCGATGCCGAAGAAGCAGGGCCACTTCACCGGCGGCGAGGAGATCCGGATGTGGACCTCGGCGGCGCCCGCCTCGCGGAGCATGCGGACCAGGGCCCGCTGGGTGTTGCCGCGCACGATCGAGTCGTCGACGACGACCAGGCGCTTGCCCTTGATGACTTCCTTCAGCGGGTTCAGCTTCAGGCGGATGCCCAGCTGCCGGATGGTCTGCGAGGGCTGGATGAACGTCCGGCCGACGTAGGCGTTCTTCACCAGGCCGCTCCCGAAGGGGATGCCGGAGGCCTCCGCGTAGCCGATGGCGGCGGGGGTGCCGGACTCCGGCGTCGCTATCACCAGGTCGGCCTCGACCGGGGCCTCCTTCGCCAGCTTGCGGCCCATCTCCACGCGGGAGAGGTACACGTTCCGGCCGGCGATGTCGGTGTCGGGGCGGGCCAGGTACACGTACTCGAAGACACAGCCCTTGGGCTTCGCGTCCGCGAATCGGGAGGTCCGCAGGCCGTTCTCGTCGATGGCGACGAACTCGCCCGGCTCGATCTCGCGGACGTAACTGGCGCCGCAGATGTCGAGGGCTGCGGACTCGGAGGCGACGACCCAGCCGCGCTCCAGCCGGCCGAGGACCAGCGGGCGGATGCCCTGCGGGTCGCGGGCCGCGTACAGGGTGTGCTCGTCCATGAAGACGAGCGAGAACGCGCCCTTGACCTTCGGGAGGACCGTGTGAGCGGCCTCCTCGATGGTCAGCGGCTTGCCGTCCTCGTCGACCTGGGCCGCGAGGAGCGCGGTGAGCAGGTCGGTGTCGTTGGTCGCCGCGACGCGCGGGGTGCGTCCGCCTTCCTGCTTGGGCAGGTCGGCGACCATCTCGGCGAGCTGGGCGGTGTTGACGAGATTGCCGTTGTGGCCGAGCGCGATGGATCCGTGTCCGGTCGCGCGGAAGGTCGGCTGGGCGTTCTCCCAGACGGAGGCACCGGTGGTCGAGTAGCGGGCGTGACCGACCGCGATGTGACCCTGGAGCGAACCGAGGGAGGTCTCGTCGAAGACCTGGGAAACCAGGCCCATGTCCTTGAAGACGAGGATCTGAGAGCCGTTGCTGACCGCGATTCCCGCGGATTCCTGGCCTCGATGCTGGAGGGCGTAGAGCCCGAAGTACGTGAGCTTGGCGACCTCTTCGCCCGGAGCCCAGACACCGAAGACGCCGCAAGCGTCCTGGGGGCCCTTCTCGCCGGGGAGCAGGTCGTGGTTGAGTCGTCCGTCACCACGTGGCACGCCACCGAGTGTAGGCGAGGTCGACCACTGGTCCGAATTGGGGATACCGGACTTTCCGGTGGATCACCGCTCGGCGACCGCTCGCACACTCGTACCGTTTTCGCTGGTCAGCGTAAGGGTTTGGTGATCGACTCCGTACTTCAGCTTTCCGTCGAAAAGACGCAGCAGCTTCTTCTCGCCGTCCATGAGTGAGTCTTCGCACATCATTCGGGTCGTGGCGGGAGGGCCGAGGGTGATATGGCCGTCGCGGACCGTGGCCTTGGCGTTCACCTTGTTGCAGCCGAGGCTGCCGGAGACGGTGCCCTTCTTCTCGTCGAAGGTGAGGTGGGCACGGCCGTCGGCGCTCGGGTTCGTGACGGTCCACTTGGTGCCGGCCAGCGGGGCGTCCTTCGCCTTGGTCAGGCGGACCGTGTCGCCCCGGCCGGTGGTGAGGGTGAGACGGTCGTCGTCCGTCGTCGCCTTCAGCTCCTGGTCCGAGAACGTCTTCGCGAGGGTCGTCTCGAACGCGACGGGTGTGTCCTCGCAGGCCATTTCGGTGGCCCTGGTCTTGCCGAGCCGGACGCGGTCGCCGTCGACGGTGGCCTCGGCGCTGAAGTTGTTGCAGCCGAGGCTGCCCTGGGCCCGGCCCTTGTCGATGGTCACATGGGCGCCGGCCGGGGCCTTCTGCGTCCTGCCGTCCGCGGTGACGCTGTCCACGTTCCACCGCACACCGGTGATCGGCTTGTCGGCACCGACCGAGCCGCTGCCGCTGCCCGCCTTCTCGCTGCCACAGGCCGCCAGGAGCGGGACGAGCATGGCGGCGGCCGTCAGGGTCATGCGCTGCTTCTGCCTGTCCATGCCACTTCGACGGACGACCCGGGTGGATCGGTTCCCCCTATTTCATCAGGGGCAGATGGGCCGACAGGTCCGCCCGCTCTCCGCTCGCGCTGACCTCGGCGTCCTGAAGGGCCTGCGCCCACCCCACCCGCCCGGTCGCCAGCCGGACCCAGGTCAGCGGATCCGTCTCGACGACGCTGGGCGGGGTGCCCCGGGTGTGCCTCGGCCCCGCCACGCACTGCACCACCGCGTACGGCGGCACCCGCACCTCCGTCGAACCGCCGGGCGCCTTCGCGGCGAGCGCGTCGGCCAGGAGCCGGGTGCAGGCGGCCAGGGCCTGACGGTCGTAGGGGATGTCCAGGCCGGGGACGGCGGCGTTGAGGTCGTCGGTGTGGACGACGAGTTCGACGGTGCGGGTGACGAGGTAGTCGGCCAGCGGCAGGGCTCCGGCGCTGGTGGGGAGCAGCCGGGTGCCGGGGTGGGCGGCGAGGTCGGCGGTGAAACGTTCCTCGGTGGCCGCGAGGTGGGCGACGGGATCCGGGTGGGTCTCGGCCAGCTCGCGGGCGTGGGCGGCGATGCCCGGCGCGTCGGCCGCGATCGCGGAGGGCCAGTCGAGCAGCGTGCCGTCCTGCTTGGCCGGCTCCGGCAGGCCGGTCAGCCGGGAGACGGCCCCGAGGCTCATCCCGATGTGTGCCGTCAGGTCCCGTACGGTCCAGTCGCCCAGCCGGGTGGGCAGGGCGAACTGCTCGGGAGTGAGGCCGGCGACAGCGGCCCGTACGTGCCCGAACTGGGCCAGTACCGCCGCGCGGATCTTTGCGGGGTCGTAGCTGCGGGGGCGTTTCCTGGCCGGTGGCATGGGGGTCAGCCTAAGTGGGGCCCATGACAGTGAGCGGGACGCCCCGGGCCTCCTCCGGGTCCGGGCCGTCCATCAGTCCATCAGTCCGAAGTGCCGGTGGAGTCCGCAGAAGGTGCCGGAGGTGCCTCCTGGGTCGTCGCCAGTGCCACCAGCAGCGGTACGACCCGCCCCGGCGGCACCTCATGGCGGCCGCGGCCGGTCGTGTGGAGCCAGCCCGTGGCGGTGAGTTGGCGCAGGTGATGGTAGATCTGGCCGGTCGTGCCGACCTCGTCCGGTTCGGCGAGTTCGGCGGCGGTGCGCCGGCCGCCGAGGATCTCGCGCAGCAGCCGGAGGCGGACCGGGTGGCCGAGGGCAGCGAACGACTCGGCGGCCGTCGTCCGGTCGCCCTCCAGCAGGTCCTCCGTGAGGGCGGCCATCTGCCAGTCGTACTGCTCGCCCGTCGGCAGGCGTACGGAGCCGGTGTAGAGGACACCGCCGTCGGCAGCCTCCGCCTCGGACAGTTGCTCCTTCAGACCGTTCAGAGCCCAGAAGTCACTGCCGTCGATGCGGGGCCCGGTCCGCTGGGCGCCTTCCAGGGCCGCCAGACGCCGTTCGAGGTCGGCGACGCGTTGTTCCAGTTCCATTCCTCCAGCATTACGGAAGTACGTAATTGCGTGCAAGAGGGGGAGCGCGTACCGGCCCGGGGATGGCGAACCCCCCGCCCGGGTGGACCGGACGGGGGCTTCGGAGCGGTTGCCTACTTCAGCAGCGCCGGGATCGTGCTCTCGTGCGCCTCGCGCAGCTCGGCCAGGGGGAGCGCGAACTCGCCCTGGACGTCCACGGTGTCACCGTCCACGACACCGATGCGGGTGACCGGCAGGCCCCGCGCACCGCACATGTCGTTGAAGCGGACCTCCTCCGAACGCGGTACGGCCACGATCGCGCGGCCCGCCGACTCGGAGAAGAGGAAGGTGAAGGCGTCCAGACCGTCCGGGACGATCAGGCGGGCGCCCTTGCCGCCGAGCAGCGCCGATTCGACGACCGCCTGGATCAGACCGCCGTCGGACAGGTCGTGCGCGGAGTCGATCATCCCGTCGCGGGACGCGGAGATCAGGATCTCGGCCAGCAGCCGCTCGCGCTCCAGGTCGACCTTGGGCGGCAGCCCGCCGAGGTGGTCGTGCACGACCTGGGACCAGGCCGAGCCGCCGAACTCCTCACGCGTGTCGCCGAGGAGGTAGAGCAGCTGGCCCTCCTCCTGGAAGGCGACCGGGGTGCGGCGGGCCACGTCGTCGATCACGCCGAGGACCGCGACCACCGGGGTCGGGTGGATGGCCGCCTCGCCCGTCTGGTTGTAGAGGGAGACGTTGCCGCCGGTCACCGGGGTGCCGAGCTGCTGGCAGGCGTCGGCCAGACCGCGCACGGCCTCGGCGAACTGCCACATCACCGCCGGGTCCTCGGGCGAGCCGAAGTTCAGGCAGTCGGAGACGGCGAGCGGCTTGGCGCCGGTGGTGGCGACGTTGCGGTACGCCTCCGCCAGGGCCAGCTGGGCGCCGTGGTACGGGTCGAGCTTGGCGTACCGGCCGTTGCCGTCCGTGGCGATGGCCACGCCGAGGCCGGTCTCCTCGTCGATCCGGATCATGCCGGAGTCCTCGGGCTGGGCCAGGACGGTGTTGCCCTGCACGAAGTGGTCGTACTGGCTGGTGATCCAGGACTTGGAGGCCTGGTTCGGGGAGCCGACCAGCTTCAGGACCTGGTCCTTGAGCTCCTCGGCGGTCGCCGGGCGGGGCAGCTTGTTCGCGTCGTCGGCCTGCAGCTCGTCCTGCCAGGACGGGCGGGCGTAGGGGCGCTCGTAGACCGGGCCCTCGTGCGCGACCGTGCGCGGGTCGACGTCGACGATCTTGCCGCCGTGCCAGTAGATCTCCAGGCGGTCGCCGTCGGTCACCTCACCGATGACGGTGGCGATGACGTCCCACTTCTCACAGATCTCCAGGAAGCGGTCGACCTTCTCCGGCTCGACGACCGCGCACATGCGTTCCTGCGACTCGCTCATGAGGATCTCCTCGGGCGAGAGCGTGGAGTCGCGCAGGGGTACGTCGTCGAGGGTGACGCGCATGCCGCCGGAGCCGTTGGAGGCGAGCTCGGAGGTGGCGCAGGACAGGCCCGCCGCGCCGAGGTCCTGGATGCCGACGACCAGCTTCTCGGCGAAGGCCTCCAGGGTGCACTCGATGAGGAGCTTCTCCTGGAAGGGGTCGCCGACCTGCACGGCCGGACGCTTGGAGGGCTTGGCGTCGTCGAAGGTCTCGGAGGCGAGGATCGAGGCGCCGCCGATGCCGTCGCCGCCGGTCCGGGCCCCGTAGAGGATGACCTTGTTGCCCGCGCCGGAGGCCTTGGCGAGGTGGATGTCCTCGTGCCGCATGACGCCGATGGCACCGGCGTTGACCAGCGGGTTGCCCTGGTAGCAGGCGTCGAAGACGACCTCGCCGCCGATGTTGGGCAGACCCAGGCAGTTGCCGTAGCCGCCGATGCCGGCGACGACACCCGGCAGGACGCGCTTGGTGTCGGGGTGGTCGGCGGCGCCGAACCGCAGCGGGTCGACGACGGCGACCGGGCGCGCGCCCATCGCGATGATGTCGCGCACGATGCCGCCGACACCGGTGGCCGCGCCCTGGTAGGGCTCGACGTACGACGGGTGGTTGTGCGACTCGACCTTGAAGGTGACCGCGTAGCCCTGGCCGACGTCGACGACACCGGCGTTCTCGCCGATGCCGACGAGCATCGCGTCGGACTGGGGGGCCTTCTCGCCGAACTGGCGCAGGTGGACCTTGCTGCTCTTGTACGAGCAGTGCTCCGACCACATCACCGAGTACATGGCGAGCTCGGCCCCGGTGGGCCGGCGGCCGAGAATCTCCACGACCCGCTCGTACTCGTCCTTCTTCAGGCCCAGTTCGGCCCAGGGCAGCTCGACGTCGGGGGTCGCGGCCGCGTGCTCGACCGTGTCCAGAGGCGTCCGGCTCATGCGTTGACCAGCTTCTTGAGGATCGAGGTGAAGAACGGCAGACCGTCGGTACGACCCGTACCGATCAGCGGCTCGACGGCGTGCTCGGGGTGCGGCATGAGGCCGACCACGTTCCCGGCCTCGTTGCTGACGCCGGCGATGTCCCGCTGGGAGCCGTTCGGATTGAAGTCGAGGTACCGGAAGGCGACACGGCCCTCGGCCTCCAGCTTGTCGAGCGTGTACGCGTCGGCGACGTACTGCCCGTCGTTGTTCTTCAGCGGGATGTGGATCTCCTGGCCGGCCGTGTAGTCGGCGGTCCAGGCGGTCTCGGCGTTCTCCACGCGCAGCTTCTGGTCACGGCAGATGAAGTGCAGGTGGTCGTTGCGCAGCATCGTGCCCGGCAGCAGGTGGGCCTCGGTGAGGATCTGGAAGCCGTTGCAGATGCCGAGCACCGGCAGACCGGCCTTCGCCTGCTCCAGCAGGGGCTCCATCACCGGCGAGAAACGGGCGATGGCCCCGGCGCGCAGATAGTCGCCGTAGGAGAAACCACCGCACAGCACCACGGCGTCGACCTGCTTGAGGTCCTTGTCCTTGTGCCAGAGGGCGACCGGCTCGGCGCCGGCGAGGCGGACCGCGCGCTGGGTGTCACGGTCGTCCAGGCTGCCGGGAAAAGTGACGACGCCAATACGAGCGGTCACTTCGCGGCCTCCGCGACTTCCTCGACCCGGATCGTGAAGTCCTCGATCACGGTGTTCGCGAGGAAGGACTCCGCAAGATCATGAATGCGGGCGAGGGCGGCCTCGTCGACCGGCCCGTCAACTTCCAGTTCGAAACGCTTTCCCTGGCGGACGTCCGAGATCCCCTCGAAACCCAGCCGCGGCAGTGCGCGCTGCACCGCCTGGCCCTGGGGGTCGAGGATCTCCGGCTTGAGCATGACGTCGACTACGACGCGTGCCACTGGCACTCCCGGTGTGTGGTGCTGAGCAGGTTCCTTCAGACTACCCGCACAAAATTTCTACGCGCGTCGACTTGTAGGAAACTACGTGACCGTCATCACGATCCGGCATCGACGGACCCGCACGCGAAATTTTCGGGAAAGATTCCGGATCGACACCCGAAACCTATTGCCTTCGGACACGCGGAAGGATTTAGTCGGGCTTCACAATGTATTGCCGGGCACTGTACAAATGAATTGGCATAGTGCCGCATGAAGGGACCGATATTCGTGGCGCAGAAGGTCGTGGTCACTCTCTCTGACGACATCGACGGTTCGGAAGCGGCGGAAACGATCGCCTTCGGACTGGACGGCAAGTCGTACGAGATCGACCTGAGCGAAGGCAACGCCGGAGAGCTGCGGAAGGCGCTCGCGCCCTACGTGGAGGCCGGCCGCAAGCGGTCCCGCTCGGGCAAGGCGTACCGGCAGACGGAGGTCGCCCCCGACCCGTCGGCCGTGCGCGCCTGGGCGCAGGCCAACAAGATGGACGTCCCCGCGCGCGGGCGCATCCCCAAGAGGGTCTACGAGGCGTTCACCGCCGCGCAGTGACGGTCCGTCGAGCCCGGACCGATGCCCGGTCACCCGCCCCTCGCGGCAGCCGACTTGCGCAGCACCCCGGCTGATCAGCTAGAGTCTGGAGCACGCCGAGGGGCGAGGCCGAAAGGCCCAGCTCACGGAAACATGCGGGTGTAGTTCAGTAGTAGAACATCCCCCTTCCAGGGGGAAGGCGCAGTGTGCGATTCCTGTCACCCGCTCTGCATCGCCGTACCGTCCACTCATGGGGGTAACCCCTGCTCGAGCTTGTCGAGAGCTCGGGGAGGATCAGGTAGGCTGGTGCCCGCACCGATCAGTGCAAGCTGGTCGGGAGCAAATGCGGACGTAGCTCAGTTGGTAGAGCGCAACCTTGCCAAGGTTGAGGTCGCGAGTTCGAGCCTCGTCGTCCGCTCGGGAATGAAGGCCCCGGTCCATGAGGACCGGGGCCTTCATCGTGTTCCGGCCGCTCCTTCCGGCCTTCTGACATTTGTCATGCCGAGTGATGACAGCGCGCACTGCCTCCGGGCCCGCCCGCTCGGGACGCTTGAATCATGGAAACCAACGGACACGAACACGTGATTGAGGTCACTGACCTGCGGCGTGTGTACGGGGGCGGGTTCGAGGCGGTACGCGGAATCAGCTTTTCCGTCCGACGCGGCGAGATCTTCGCGCTGCTCGGCACCAACGGCGCGGGCAAGACGTCGACCGTCGAACTGCTGGAGGGACTCGCGCGGCCGGCCGGCGGGCGGGTGCGGGTCCTCGGGCACGACCCGTACACCGACCGGGCCGCCGTACGGCCCCGCACCGGCGTGATGCTGCAGGAAGGCGGCTTTCCCTCCGAGCTCACCGTCGCGGAGACCGCTCGGATGTGGGCGGGATGCGTGAGCGGGGCACGGCCGCCGGCGGAGGTACTGGCGCTGGTCGGCCTGGAGTCCAGGACCGGCACCCGGGTCAAGCAGCTGTCCGGCGGGCAGCGGCGCCGCCTCGACCTGGCGCTCGCCCTGCTCGGCGATCCCGAGGTGCTCTTCCTCGACGAGCCCTCCACCGGGCTGGACGCCGAAGGCCGCCGGGCCACCTGGGAGTTGGTGAGCGCGCTGCGCGACGGCGGGACGACGGTGCTGCTGACCACGCACTACCTGGAGGAGGCGGAGAACCTCGCCGACCGGCTCGCGATCATGCACGAGGGCCGTATCGCCACCACCGGCACCCCGGCCGAGGTGACCGCCGCGGAGCCGTCGCGGATCTCCTTCGAGCTGCCCGACGGCTACTTCGTCGGTGACCTGCCGCCGCTCGGCGAACTCGGCGTGACCGGGCACGAGACCGTCGGCCGGACCGTCCGGCTCCGCACCCGTGAACTGCAGCGCACGGCCACAGCACTGCTGGTGTGGGCCGAGCGGGCCCGGGTCGAGCTGCACCGCCTGGACGTGCGCTCGGCCTCCCTGGAGGAGGCGTTCCTCCACATCGCCGAGAACGTCGCCGCCGAGCAGGCCACCGGGACGACGACGAAGGAGTACGCGGCATGAGCGCCACGCACACGACACCCCGCCCGGCGGTGGCGGCGACGACCCCGCTGAGCCGGATGACCGCACTCGCCCGCGCCGAACTGACCCTGCTCGGGCGGACCCGGGGCGCGCTCGTGGCCGCTCTGTTCGTGCCGCTGGTGATGCCGGTCAGTGTGCGGGCGGCGGCCGAGGACATGGACCTCGCCGGAGCCGGGCTGGACACGGGCACCCTGGTGCTGCCCGCCGCGATCGGCTTCTCCCTGCTGTTCGCCGTCTACTCGGTGCTCGTCGGGTCCTTCGTCGTCCGGCGCGAGGAACTCGTCCTCAAGCGGCTGCGCACCGGTGAGCTGCGGGACGTCGAGATCCTGGCCGGCACCGCGCTGCCGGCCGTCCTCACCGGGCTCGTGCAGTGCCTGCTGCTGGCGGCGGGGTGCGTCGCGCTGCTGGACCTGTCGGCGCCGTCGGCACCCCATCTGGCCGTCCTCGGGCTGCTGTCGGGGCTCGTGATGTGCGCCGCACTCGCCGCGGCAACCGCGACGTTCACCCGGACCGGCGAGAGCGCCCAGGTCACGCCCATGCCGCTGCTGATGATCTCGATGATCGGCTCCGGCATGTTCTGGCCGCTGGAGCTGATGCCGGACCGGGTGGCCTCCGTCTGCGAGCTGCTGCCGCTGACGCCCGTCGTCACGCTGGTGCGCGGCGGCTGGACCGGCGACCTCTCCGCGTACGAGGCACTGGGCGCCCTCGCGACCGCCGTGGCCTGGATCCTCATCGCGGTGTTTGCTGTACGGCGGCGGTTCCGCTGGGAACCGCGGCGCTGACCGAGGGGGGAGTGACGGGCCGATGCGCATGCCGGGCAGATGGTGGCGGCACAAGAGCACGCCGGAGAAGGTCGAGACGTACACCCGGTGGTCGTTCCACTTCTTCGCGGTGGTGGAGTTCCTCTCCGTCGGGCTCACGTCCGTCGCCCCGCTCGGGGGGCGGCTCGGCGGTGCCGCCATGCTGGTGGTGGCCGTGCACGCCACCCTCTGCTTCGTGACCGCGTCCCGGGCGATCGACTGGACACGCGGCCGCAGGCCCCAGCCCACCGGACTGATGTGGACGCTGGGCGCCGCCACCGCCGTGATCGCCGCCCTCGCGCTCGGCCTCGCCGAGCACGGACCCGACCGCGAGGGCGTCGCCACCGCCGCCAGTGGCGTCTTCGGAGTGATCCTGATCTTCGGTCCCGGCATCATCGCGCTCGGCGTCCGCGACCGGCGGCGCGCGTTCGGCATCGCGGGCGGCTTCGCGGCAGGCGCCTGGGTCGTGACGTTCACGCTCGGCGCCTCCGCTCTCACGGCGCTCTTCACGGCACTGCTCGTGCTGGTCGGCGGCACGTTCCTCGCCTTCACGGCCGTCTTCTCGGTGTGGCTGCTGAACGCCGTCTACGAACTCGACGAGGCCCGCGAGACCCGGGCCCGGCTCGCCGTCGCCGAGGAGCGGCTGAGGTTCGGGCGGGATCTGCACGACGTCATGGGGCGCAACCTCGCCGTGATCGCCCTCAAGAGCGAACTGGCCGTGCAGCTCGCCCAGCGGGGGCGGCCCGAGGCAGTGCCGCAGATGGTCGAGGTGCAGCGGCTCGCGCAGGAATCGCAGCGGGAGGTGCGGGAGGTCGTGCGCGGCTACCGGGAGGCCGACCTCGGCGCTGAACTCGCCGGTGCACAAGGAGTGCTGGCGGCGGCCGGCATCGACTGCACGGTCGGCGGGGTGCCGGCCACCGGCCTGCCGCCCGCGGTGCAGTCCGCCCTGGGGTGGGTGGTCCGGGAGGCCGCGACCAACGTGCTGCGGCACGGGGACGCGCAACGGTGTGAAGTGCGGCTACGGGTGGTGGAGGGGCGGGTGGTGTTGTCCGTGGAGAACGACGGAGTGAGCGAAGCGGGGGCGGAGTCCGGGGCCGGTCCGTCCGGCTCGGGACTCGCCGGGCTGCGGGAGCGGCTGGCGGAGATCGACGGGACGCTGGAGGCCGGGCCCGTGGGGCGGGGGCTGTTCCGGCTGACGGCGGAGATCCCGCTGCCGTCGCCGTCCACCGCTTCCGGCGCTGTCCCGGCCGCCGTCACGGCGCACACCGTGAGCGAGATCACCTCATGACGGCTGCGCAGCCCGTCCGGCTGCTGCTCGCCGACGACGAGCACCTCATCCGGGGGGCGCTCGCCGCGCTGCTGTCCCTGGAGGACGACCTCGTCGTGGTCGCCGAGGCGGCCACCGGACCCGAGGCGATGGCGATGGCCCGGGCCCACAAGCCCGACGTCGCCGTGCTGGATCTCCAGATGCCCGGGGCCGACGGTGTGAAGGTCGCCACATCCCTGCGGACCGAACTGCCCGGCTGCAAGGTGCTCATCGTCACCAGCCATGGGCGGCCCGGGCATCTGAAGCGGGCGCTGCAGGCCGGGGTACGCGGCTTCGTGCCGAAGACCGTGAGCGCGCAGCGCCTCGCGGAGCTCATCCGGACCGTGCACGCCGGGAACCGTTACGTCGACCCGGAGTTGGCCGCCGACGCGATCGCCGCCGGCGACTCGCCGCTGACCGCGCGGGAGGCGGAGGTCCTGGAACTCGCCGCCGACGGGGCGCCCGTCGCGGAGATCGCCGAGCGGGCCGCGCTGTCCCAGGGCACCGTGCGGAACTATCTGTCGTCGGCCGCCTCGAAGCTCGGGGCGGAGAACCGGCATGCGGCAGTACGGCTCGCGCGGGAGCGAGGTTGGGTATAGTGGTTCTCGCGCCACGGCGCATGCGAACGTAGCTCAGTTGGTAGAGCGCAACCTTGCCAAGGTTGAGGTCGCGAGTTCGAACCTCGTCGTTCGCTCCATCGAGAAGCCCCCCGGTTCCGGCCGGGGGGCTTTTCCGTGTCCCCCGGGGCTTTTCCGTGTCCCCGGGGGCTTCTCCGCGTCCTACGACCAGCTCGTGCCGGTCAGCCGCTCGTACGCCTCCACGTACTTGGCGCGGGTGGCGTCGACGACCTGCTGGGGCAGGGCGGGCGGCGGCTGCTCGCTCTTGCGGTCCCAGCCGGACTCCGCCGAGGTCAGCCAGTCGCGGACGAACTGCTTGTCGTACGACGGCTGCGCGCGGCCCGGCTGCCACTGGTCGGCCGGCCAGAAGCGGGAGGAGTCCGCGGTGAGGACCTCGTCCGCGAGGACCAGGTCGTCGCCCTCGAAACCGAACTCGAACTTGGTGTCCGCGAGGATGATGCCCCGCTCCCGGGCGATGTCCCGGCCGCGGGAGTAGACCGCGAGGGTCGCCTGGCGCAGCCGGGCCGCGGTGTCCGCGCCGACCTGGCGGGCGACCTCCTCGTAGGAGACGTTCTCGTCGTGCTCGCCGACCTCGGCCTTGGTGGCCGGGGTGAAGATCGGGGCGGGCAGTTCACTGCCGTCGGTCAGGCCTTCCGGCAGGGCGAGGCCGCAGACCGTGCGGGTCTCGTTGTACTCGGCGAGGCCCGAGCCGGTGAGGTAGCCGCGGGCCACGCACTCCACGGGGACCATCCGCAGCGACTTGCAGATCAGCGTGCGGCCCGCCCAGTCGGCGGGGGCGCCGTCGGGCAGTTCCGTGCTCAGGACGTGGTTCGGGACCAGGTCGGAAAGCCGGTCGAACCACCACAGGGACAGCTGCGTGAGGATCCGTCCCTTGTCGGGGATCTCGGTCGGCAGCACCCAGTCGTAGGCGGAGATGCGGTCGCTGGCGACCATCACGAGGTCGCCCGCCTCGTTGCGGTACAGCTCGCGCACCTTGCCGGTGTGCAGATGCACCAGGCCCGGAACCTGGATCGGCTCGGGCTTTTCGACGAATCCGGACACGGTTCCTCCCCGTGGTTCTGTCCAAGTGGCTCGATTCTCCCGTATGCGAGCTTGATCACGGACAGTGGGTCAGTCGCGTTTGCAGATGCGGTCCAGGAGATTGGCGGTCGCCCGCTGTATGCGCGTGTCGACGTGGCCGGGTCGGTCCAGGGCCGGGGACCAGGCGAACGTTCCTGCTGCGAAGACCCAGGCGCCGGAGGGGGCGCGGTACAGGGACGTCTCCTGATGGCGCGCGGTGCCTTCCTTGTCGGTGTACGGGGAGTGGGCGAGCAGCGTGCGCTCCTCGTGCTCGGGCAGCGCGGTGCGCGGGAAGTAACGGTCCGCCTCACCCGCCACGAGGTTGTCGATCTCGTCGCCCTCGTGCGCCCCGGTGGCCTCCCACAGCCAGTGCCCGGCGTTGCGCACGATCAGCGGGTGCGGCTCGGGGACGGGCCCGGCGTACTGGATGCCCAGGAGCTGTTGTTCGGCCCGGTCGATCTCCCGCCACAGCACCGGCTTGCCCGGGCCCCGGCGCTTGCGGCAGGTCAGCAGCCGGTCGGGCACGCCGGACGGGGAGGGGCCCAGCTCCACCTGCCAGTACAGGGAGTTCGCGGAGAGGAAGACCAGCGAGGTGCCGGCGTCGCGGGCGAGCTCCACGGTGGTGCGCATGGCGGCCGACCAGTACTCGTCGTGGCCCGGGAAGACCAGACCGCGGTAGCGGGTGGGGTCGACGCGGCCCGCGTGCAGGTCGCTGGCGTCGGCGTAGGCGAGGTCGTAGCCGTAGCGCTCGGCCCAGCGGATGAAGTCGTAGGCGTGGCCGACGTGTAAGGGAAGGCCCGCGCCCGCGTACGGGCGGTCGAAGGAGACCGTCGTGGCGGCCTCGGACTCGCCGAGCAGCGTGCCTTTCTCGTCCCAGGCGTGGTAGAGGCTGGCGCCCGTGCGCCCGTCCTCCGGATAGAGGTTGTACGCCTGCCAGGTGACGTCGGGCAGTACGAGCAGCAGGTCGGCGGGCTGGTCGTGGCGGACGGTGAAGGGGACGTGGGAGCGGTAGCCGTCGGCGGTGGTGAGGACGGCGACGTACGCGCCGATGTTCCAGTACGAGGGGACCTGCAGCCGCCAGGACAGCCACCAGTGGTGGCAGGAGACCGTACGGTCCGCGGTGAGCGGCGCGGGCTGGACGATGCCGGACAGACGCGGGCTGGTGGTGATCTTCGCGGCGCCGTCACCGCCGTAGTGGCCGATGCGGTAGATGTCGACGGCGAACTGCTGCGGCGGGTCGACGGTGATGTGGAAGTCGATGGCTTCGCCGGGCGCCACCGCGCCGGTGGAGGTGAAGCCCTTGATCTGGCGGTTGACGTCGTCGGCCGCGCGGGGGCCGCCCGAGCGGCTGCCCTTCTTGGACGGGTGGGGGGCGTCCTGGTCCACGTACCAGGGGACGACCTGGCCCGAGTCGTCGAAGTACGTCACCGTGCCGCGCAGCCACGGAACGGGGCCCTGTCCGAAGGGATCCGTCACGGCATGCGCCAGCGCTCCCGACTCCCAGCGGCGGATCTGCTCCGAACCCATGACTGCTTCCCTCCCCTTGGCCCCCGTGGTGATGCGTGCCGGTGTGATGCGTGCCGGTGTGGTGCGTGCCGGTCTGGCGTGTGCCCGTGCGGTGTTCTGTGGTGTGGGCGGTGTGCCGTGGTGCGTGCGGTGCGTGCGGTGCGTGCGACGCCTTCGTGCTTATGTGCTTGTCGTATGTCGCAAGCTCTTGCCATGCACGCGAACGGTCCAAGCACATCACATGACGCGCGCGCTTCGTCACTGTTCGTTTCGAATTGGCCAGAACCGGAAGAAGATGCTCCGGTGGTCAGCCGAGACGGACCGGCTTCTCCGGGCGTATGCCGAGCTGGGACAGCCAGACCCGCAGGGGGGTGGCGTCGCCGTCCTCGATGAGGGTGAGGACCTTGGGCGCCAGATCGGCCGTGCGCTCGCCGTCGACGAGGAGGGTCGGGCCGTCCAGCCAGTCCAGGCCCGGGGTCGCGCCGGCGGTGTCCATCGCGGCGCAGCAGACCATCGCCGTGAGGTGGTCGGCGAGCAGCTCTCGGGCGGTGCGCGGGGGCTGGAGGGGGAAGAGGGGGAGGGCCCGGTCGTCCCAGAGGGCGGCGAGGTCGGTGGTGGGGGACGGCGCGGCCGGCGTCGGGGTCGCCGCCGGGGAGGGCGCGGCTTCTTCCCTGGCCAGTTCGGCGCTGAGCCGGGCGGCGAGGGTGGCGCTGGGGGCCGTGGTACCGGAGAGGTCCTCGTCGTCGAGAGCGTCGGTTGTGGCGGTGGTGCCCGGGGTGGTGCCCGGGGTGATGCTCGTGGTGCCTCCGGTGCCGGGCCTGGGTGTGGCGGGGGCGGGGGCTTCGGGTGGTGCGGTGTCCGGTCTGGAACCGGTCGGATGTGCTGCGGGGTCACCCGTCGGGTCCGCTGCCGGGTCCGCCGCGGGGCTGCCGGCTCCGGCGGTCTCGGTCGTACCCGCGGGGCCCGTGTCCGTGAGGTGGTCGAGGACGCGGGACAGGGTCGGGGCGTCGGCGGCGGAGGCGGTGGGGCCGGTGGCGGGCCGGACGCCCATCGCGTCCAGGACGCGGTGGAGCCGGGCCGCGTCGAGGCGCCACTTGCGGTCCACGACCTCGTCCGGATACTCGCTCCAGTCCACCGGCGACCAGTCGGGCCCGGGCCCTGCGGGGCCACCGTGGAAGAGGCGGGCGGCGAGGAGGGAGGCGGCTTCGTCGACCGTTCCCGGCTCCTCCAGCAGATCGCAGGCCGGCCGCTCACCCAGCCGGGACGCGAAGCCCTCGGCCAGACGGTCGCGCCGGGACAGCTCCGTGAGCGCCGCGACCACACCGGCGTCCAGCCGGGACGGCCAGCGCCCCATCCGCCAGGCGGGCAGCGCGACCCGGGTCAGCAGCCGGTCCCAGCCCGCGTAGGCCAAGCCCACCTGCTCCTGGGCGACGATCCGCAGCCCGTAGTCCACAGCCTGTGCACGCTCCGCGGCCGCGGCCGCCACGCCCCGCTCCATCTCGGCGGCATGGATCCGGCAGCTCCGCAGCAGAAGCCGGGCGACCCGGCCGACCCCGGCGAGCACCGCCCGCGACACCGGGTCGCGGCGGGGCGCCGACGCCACGGCCACCGCCGCGTCCAGGCCCCGGACGAAGCGCCGGGCGGCGGCTATGTCCGGCTGGGCCGAGGGGCCCGTACCGGCGATGACCGGGGCGAGGACCGCGCGCAGCTCTCCGACCCGCATCCACCACAGGAACGGGGAGCCGATGACGAGGACCGGCGCGACGGGTTGCCGGCGCTGCGCCTGCTTCCCCGCCCCCGCGATGTCCTGGTGCTCCTCGACCGGCGGCGGGGCGTGGGACGGGTGGGTGCGGTCCTCGAGCCAGCTGTCGCAGTCCGGGGTGAGCGCTATGGCGGAGGGCGCGGGGACGTCGAGGCGGTCGGCGAGGTCGCGCACCATCCGGTACAGGTCGGGGGCGGCCTCCTCGGTGACCGGGACGGTCGGGCTCATGGCCGGCCGGGCACGGGCGACGACCAGGGCGATCCCGGCCGCGGCGAGCAGCACGAGGGCCGCGACCGGCGTCAGTACGGCCCGGGCCGCGTCCCAGACGGGGCCCTCCAGGCGGTCACCGGCGGCGCCCGCGAGCATGATCACGGCGACGGCGGCCGGCAGCAGTGCGACGGCCAGGGCACGGCTGCGGATGCGCAGCACGGCCAGTGCGCGTGCCCGCGCGACCTGCGCGCCCGCTTCCACACCCATTCCGGTCACGACCGACCTCACCCCCTCCCCGTTGACCCGATGCTTGCCTTGCTCACTCCCCCACTGTGGCACCCGCCACTGACATCGCAATGCCGGTGGGCCAAGTGCCGGAACGCTTGCGCCGCACCCTAGTTGGGGCTCCGCCCCCCGTCAGCCGGATACGGGACCGGTCACTCGATGGAATGGCTTTGGGGAAAGGTGGATGACGGACAGCGAGCATCAGGCCCCCGTCTCCCGCACAGTTCAGGCCACCGCTCAGCCCACTCGTCCGGCCACCGCCTCCCCGATACGTCAGGCCACTGCCTTTCCGACGTCAGGCCACCGCCTCCCCCATACGTCAGGCCCCGGATCCTGAGACGGATCCGGGGCCTGTGGGGTTCATCGGCGGCGGTGGTTTGCCTGCCGGGCGCGGGCGTCGGTTACGCGCCCGCCGCCTTCGCGGCGATGTCGGTGCGGTGCTGGGAGCCGTCGAGACGGATGCGGCCGACGGCCGTGTAGGCACGGTCGCGGGCCTCGGTGAGGTCCTTGCCGGTGGCCGTCACGGACAGGACGCGGCCGCCCGCGCTGACGACGGCGTCGCCCTCCTGCCTGGTGCCGGCGTGCAGCACGTACGCGTGCGGGGCGTCCTGGGCGGCGACCTCCTCCAGACCGGTGATCGGGTCGCCGGTGCGCGGGGTGCCGGGGTAGTTGTGCGAGGCGACGACCACGGTGACGGCCGCGTCGTCGCTCCAGCGCAGCGGCTCCAGGTGGGCCAGGTTGCCGGTGGCGGCCGCCATCAGCAGACCGGCCAGCGGCGTCTTCAGCCGGGCCAGCACGACCTGGGTCTCGGGGTCGCCGAACCGGGCGTTGAACTCGATCACGCGGACCCCGCGGGAGGTGATCGCGAGACCGGCGTAGAGCAGGCCGGAGAACGGCGTGCCGCGCCGCTGCATCTCGTCCACGGTCGGCTGCAGCACGGTCTGCAAGACCTCGTCGACCAGCTTCGGGTCGGCCCACGGCAGCGGGGAGTACGCGCCCATGCCGCCGGTGTTGGGGCCCTCGTCGCCGTCCAGGGCGCGCTTGAAGTCCTGGGCGGGCTGGAGCGGTACGACCGTCTCGCCGTCGGTCACGGCGAACAGGGAGACCTCGGGGCCGTCGAGGTACTCCTCGATGACCACGCGCTCGCAGGCCGCCGCGTGGGCCCGGGCCGCTTCGAGGTCCTCCGTGACGACGACACCCTTGCCGGCGGCGAGCCCGTCGTCCTTCACGACGTATGGAGCGCCGAAGGCGTCGAGGGCCGTGTCGACCTCTTCCGCCGTCGTGCAGACGTACGACCGGGCCGTGGGCACCTCGGCCGCCGCCATGACGTCCTTCGCGAAGGCCTTGGAGCCTTCGAGCTGCGCGGCCCGGCCGGACGGGCCGAAGACCGGAATGCCCGCGTCGCGCACGGCGTCGGCGACACCGGCGACCAGCGGGGCCTCCGGGCCGACGACGACGAGCTCCGCGCCGAGGCGCGTGGCCAGCGCGGTGACGGCGGCGCCGTCCAGGGCGTCGACCTGGTGCAGCTCGGCGACCTCGGCGATGCCGGCGTTGCCGGGCGCGCAGTGCAGCGCGGTGACGTCGGGGTCGTGGGACAGGGAGTGGCACAGGGCGTGTTCGCGGGCGCCGCTGCCGATGACGAGGACCTTCACGGGGATCAGCCTAACGGCAGAAGCCGGCTTCTCCTTGTGCGGGCTTCCGAAGGGAGGAGGGATCTTGAGCTGGAGGTTCCTCCAAGACAGGCCCGGTCGCCGTGGCGTCCGCGTGGGGCGGCCGGGCTGTTTCGCTCGTGCACCCCGGGCTATTCGTTCGTGAACTCCTCGACGACCGTCGCCCCCAGCTCGCGGACGATCAGTTCCTGGCCGGAGAGGGCCGACTCGTCGAGGTCGGGGTCGTCGTCCTCGGGGATGTCCTCCTCGACGGAGACGTGCCGCGGCTGCGGGGCGGACGGCTGGGGGACGGAGGCGCTCGGCGCGGAGGCCGGGCCGGAGGTCGCAGCGGGAGTGGGGCCGCTCGACTGCTGGGCGGGAGCGGCCGGGGGAGCCGACGGGGACGGGGCGGAGCGCTGGGCCGTGGCCGTACCGCCGCCCGCGTTGTATCCGCCGCCGGAGGTGTGACCGCCACCGCCGGAGTGGTGGCTGCCGGTGCTGGGACCGCCGGCGGCGTTGTAGCCGCCACCGCCGCCGAACCCGGAGGGGCCGCCCGGCGCCGGCGGTGCGGAGCCGCCCGACGGGTCGACGATCGCCTCGATCTTCCACTGGACGTTGAACTGTTCGCCCAGCGCCTGCCGCAGCACGTCCTCACTGCCGCTGCTCAGGAAGTTGTCCCGCGCGCCGGCGTTGACGAAGCCGAGCTGCAGGGTCGTGCCGTCGAAGCCTGCCACCTGGGCGTTCTGGCTGAGCAGGATCCAGGTGAAGCGCCGGCGGTTCTTGACCGCCTCCAGGATGTTCGGCCAGAGCATGCGGGGGTCGAGACCGCCGCCGCCCGTGGGAGCGGGACCGGAGGCGGGGGCCGCGGGCGTCGGGGCCGGAGCCGAGGGCTGGGCCGCCGGTGCGCTGCTGGTCGCGGGGGTGCTCGTCGGCGGAGTGTGTGCCGGTGGGGTGTGTGCCGGCGGGGTGTTCGAGGCGGGGGCGCCCGGGGCTGCCGTGGGCCAGCCGCCGGGGCGACGACCGCCGCTTCCGGCGGAGGCGGCGGTGGGCCAGGCGCCCGGGGCGGACTGGGCTGGTGCCGACTGGGCCGGTGCCGACTGGGCGGGTCCTGCGGGAGCGGAGGCGGCCGGGCCCTCGGCGGGGGGCCGGGCGGTGTCCGGCCCCCCGGGAGCGGAGGGTCCGCCCTGGGCGCTGGGAGCGGGAGCATGAGCCGGGGGCGTGCCTGGTGCCGACGGCGGCATCCCCTGGGCCGCCGGCGAAGGGCCGGAGCCGACCGCAGGGCCGGAGCCGGCCGCAGGCGCCGCATGGCCGCCTCCACCGACACCACCACCGGCGCCGTTGCCCGGTGCTCCGGACGCACGGACCGCCGCACGGGCCGCGGCCGGGCCACCGCCCGGTGGCACCGGAGCGCCGCCACCCATCTGGGCCGAAGCGGCGCCGCCCCCGTGAACCGGAGCGCCGCCCGCCTGAACCGCAGCGGCCGCGGCTCCCCCGTGGCCCTCCGGCCCGGGTGCGTATCCCATGGCGGGCATGCCGACAGGGCCGGCGGAGTAGTTCACGCCGCGCTCGATCCGGTCGAGGCGGGCCATGACGGAGCGCTCGTCTCCGTAGGCGGCGGGGAGCAGGACGCGGGCGCAGATCAGTTCGAGCTGGAGACGGGGCGAGTGGGCGCCGCGCATCTCGGTCAGGCCCTCGTTGACGAGGTCGGCCGCACGGCTCAGCTCGGCGGGGCCGAAGGTGGCGGCCTGGGCCTGCATGCGCTCGATCACATCGGCGGGGGCGTCGATGAGCCCCTTCTCCGCCGCGTCCGGGACGGCGGCGAGGATCACCAGGTCGCGCAGCCGCTCCAGGAGGTCGGCGACGAAGCGGCGGGGGTCGTTCCCGCCCTCGATCACGCGGTCGACGACCTCGAAGGCCGCGGCTCCGTCTCCGGTGGCGAAGGCCTCGACGACGGAGTCGAGGAGGGAGCCGTCGGTGTATCCGAGCAGGGCGGTGGCCATGGCGTAGGTCACACCGTCCGCCGCGGCGCCGGCGAGGAGCTGGTCCATGACGGACATGGAGTCACGCACGGACCCGCCGCCCGCCCGCACGACGAGCGGCAGCACGCCGTCCTCGACGGGGATGGTCTCCTTCTGGCAGACCTGGCCGAGGTACTCCCGCAGGGTGCCCGGGGGGACCAGCCGGAAGGGGTAGTGGTGGGTCCGGGACCGGATCGTCCCGATGACCTTCTCGGGCTCGGTGGTCGCGAAGATGAACTTGAGATGCTCCGGCGGCTCCTCGACGACCTTGAGCAGCGCGTTGAAGCCGGCCGACGTGACCATGTGGGCCTCGTCGATGATGTAGATCTTGTACCGGCTGCGGGCGGGTCCGAAGAAGGCCTTCTCGCGCAGGTCACGGGCGTCGTCCACGCCACCGTGGGAAGCGGCGTCGATCTCGATGACGTCGATGGAACCGGGGCCGTTGCGGGCGAGGTCCTGACAGGACTGGCACTCACCGCACGGCGTGGGCGTGGGCCCCTGCTCGCAGTTCAGACACCGGGCCAGGATCCGCGCGCTGGTCGTCTTGCCACAGCCGCGCGGCCCGCTGAACAGGTACGCGTGGTTGACCCGGTTGTTCCGCAGCGCCTGCTGCAGCGGGTCGGTGACATGCTCCTGCCCGATGACCTCGGCGAAGGTCTCGGGGCGGTAGCGGCGGTACAGAGCGAGAGACGACACGCATACGAGGTTATAGGCGCCCACCGACATCGGGCCCGGCCCGGACCCGGCCGGGAGATCCAGCCGGGGAAGTCCGGTCCGGGAAGTCCTGTCGGGGAGGTCCCGTCCGGGAACGCAGACGCCCCCCACGCACCCGCCAGAGCCAACCTACCCTTGCTGCCTTCCGGCCCTGGGGGAGTTCAGTCAGATAGCGCCGCGTGAGGGGCTGCGCCAAGGTTACCTGATGTCGGCGGCGGGGAACGAGTTCGCGAGCACTCCTCTCGGTCATGTAATGTTCCCAGCGGAGGATTCGCCTAGAGGCCTAGGGCGCACGCTTGGAAAGCGTGTTGGGGGCAACCCCTCACGAGTTCGAATCTCGTATCCTCCGCCAGTGCCTCACCGGGCACGATGTCGAAGGGCCCCACCGTTCGCGGTGGGGCCCTTCGGCGTTGTCCGGCTCGGAGGGCCCCGAGGTGTTCGTGGGGCAGGCCATACTCGCCCGTGTGGAGGGCTTCTTGATCGGCTGCGACGCCCACGGGCAGCTCTCACCGGAGCAGGAAGAACGAGCTTCCTGAGCGGCGTTCGGACGACGTGCATGCAGCGGGCGCCCGGCGGTGCGCCCGTCGCGTGTCGCTCGCCACGACTCTGCGGATCACAGGATCCGTGCCGGGATAACCTCGCAGGTCTGGCATGGGCCAGTCGCCTTGATTCCGGGGGGAATTAGGAGAGTTTCATCGCTTGGTTCCGCAGCGCGCGGAGTGACCGGCGCGGCGTTCGCAGCTGTGCTGCTCGGTGGGGGGACGGTGGGCTGTGGAGAGGGCGCGCCGAGCGACTCCGCGCGTGCGGGCTCGTCCGGGGAGACGCCCGCAACGGCCGTGGCGAAGGCCGCGGAGAACGCCGAGCACATCAGGTCGCTCCACTACCGGGTCACCGGGACCGTGCCGGAGAGGGGCCGGCTGGAGGCCGAGGCGTCCATGCGCACGGAACCGGCGGTCATGAAGATGACGATGAACGCGTCCGGCCAGGGCGCGGACGGTCGGCTGGAGATCCGGTTCGTCGACGAGGTGATGTACGTCAGCGGGAGCGCGCTCGACTCCGGGAAGCCGGGTGGCAAGAGCTGGTTCAGCGCCGACCCGGCTGTCTGGGGACGCGGCGCGATGGACAACGAGTCCTATCGGGTGCTGCCGACTCAGCTCGAAGGCAACCCGGCCGCGCAGTCGACGATCCTGACCGCCGCCAAGGAGGTGCGGAGGATCGGGACCGAGACGATCAACGGCACCCGGACCACTCACTTCAAAGGGACCGTGACCGGTCGTGGCATCAGCGCCGCCCGCGACGCTGCGACGAACAAGGCGGCTCGGGAGCGCCAGATCGGCAACCTCGATTAGTTCATGATGCTTCGCATCGATGGCACGCTCACCATGGATCTGTGGATCGGCGACGACGACCGCACCAAGCAGTTCCGCCTGCGGGGCGACACGCGTGCCACTCGGGGCGGCTCCGACGGCCAACCGCTCGAGTTCATCGACGGCGACCCCCTCGACGTGACCTTCGCCTTCCTCGACGTCGACCAGCCGGTGGCCGTCGAGGCACCGCCCTCCGAAGACACCGCCGACCTTGCCGCGTCGGCTGACGCGGCGCAGACAGGCTGAACGACCGAGCTCGACCCGTCTGTCCGGTCGCTGGAAGCGGCACGAGGGCCTCCGGTTCGAGCCGGACCCGGATCCGACTCAAGCAGGGACCGGACCCGGATCCGACTCAAGCAGGGAGGGGGGCGGACGGCCGGACCGTCGCGGGCCGCCCTCGCCCCCGTTATCTGCCTCAGCTGCCGGCGAGGAGTTCCAGCGTGTCGATCACGCGGTTCGAGAAGCCCCACTCGTTGTCGTACCAGGCGACCACCTTGACGTGGCGGCCGTCGACGCGGGTGAGGGCCGAATCGAAGATCGACGAGGCCGGGTTGCCGGTGATGTCGGACGACACGAGCGGGTCCTCCGAGTACTCGAGGACGCCGGCGAGCGGGCCCTCCGCCGCGGTGCGGTACGCCGCCAGCACGTCCTCGCGCGTCACGTCGCGGGCGACGGTCGTGTTGAGTTCGACGATCGAGCCCACCGGGACCGGTACGCGGATCGAGTCACCCGACAGCTTGCCGTCGAGGTTCGGCAGCACCAGGCCGATCGCCTTGGCGGCGCCGGTCGTGGTCGGCACGATGTTGACGCCGGCGGCGCGGGCCCGGCGGGCGTCGCGGTGCGGGCCGTCCTGCAGGTTCTGCTCCTGCGTGTAGGCGTGCACCGTCGTCATGAAGCCGTGCTCGATGCCCGCGAGGTCGTCGAGCACCTTGGCCAGCGGGGCGAGCGCGTTGGTCGTGCAGGAGGCGTTGGAGACGATCGTGTGCACGGCCGGGTCGTAGGTGTCGGTGTTGACCCCGAACGCCAGCGTGACGTCGGCGCCGTCCGAGGGCGCGCTGACGAGTACCTTCTTCGCGCCGGCGTCGAGGTGGGCGCGGGCGGCCTTGGCCGAGGTGAAGCGGCCGGTGGCCTCCAGGACGACGTCGACGCCGAGTTCGGCCCACGGCAGCTGCGCGGGGTCGCGCTCGGCCGTCACCCTGATCCGGCGGCCGTCGACGACGAGGGCGTCCCCGTCCACGGTCACCGGGCGACCGAGCCGGCCGGCCGTCGAGTCGTAGGCGAGCAGCCGGGCGAGGGTGGCGGGCTCCGTGAGGTCGTTGACGGCGACGACGTCGAGGTCGCTGTCGCGTTCGAGCAGGGCGCGCAGCACATTGCGTCCGATGCGGCCGAATCCGTTGATCGCGATGCGCGTCATGAGTGGTGTGTCCCTTCGATCTCTCCGGTTCGCCACCAGGCTCGCGTCCGGCGTCCGCGCGTGACAGCGGCGGGATCGCCAGGGTTCAAAAGGATCGCGCCAGCGGACGCAGGCCTTCCGAGAAAGGGTCGCGTCAGCGGATGCAGGCCTTCCGCGAAAGGATCGCGCCAGCGGACGCCGCCCCTCCGCGAAAGGATCGCGCCAGCGGACGCCACCCCTCCGCGAAAGGATCGCGCCAGCGGACGCCGCCCCTCCGCGCCGCGTGGCGGGGCTACTCGCCGCGGGCGAAGGTGTGCCGGTACTCGCTCGGTGTGGTGCCGAGGATGCGCTGGAAATGCAGCCGCAGATTCGCGCCGGTCCCCAGGCCTACGTCGGCGGCGATCTGCTCGACGCTGCGTTCCGAACGCTCCAGCAGCTCACGGGCCACGTCGATGCGGGCGCGCATGACCCACTGCATCGGCGTGTACCCCGTGTCCTCGACGAAGCGCCGCGACAACGTACGCGCCGAGACCCCCGCGTGCCGCGCGAGCCCGTCGAGGGTGAGGGGCTCGCCGAGCCGGTGCAGCGCCCACTCGCGGGTGGCGGCGAACCGCTCCCCGAGCGGCTCGGGCACGCTGCGCGGCACGTACTGCGCCTGGCCGCCGCTGCGATAGGGGGCGGCGACCAGGCGCCGCGCCGCGTGGTTCGACGCGGCGACTCCGAGGTCGCCGCGCAGGATGTGCAGGCACAGGTCGATGCCCGAGGCGGCGCCCGCCGACGTCAGTACGCTGCCCTCGTCGACGAACAGGACGTTCTCGTCGACCCGGACGAGCGGATGCTTCGCCGCGAGCGCCCGTGCGTAGTGCCAGTGCGTCGTGGCGCGTCTGCCGTCGAGCAGGCCCGTCGCGGCGAGCGCGAAGGCGCCCGTGGAGATGGCGGCGAGCCGCGTGCCCCGGGTGTGGGCCGCGATCAGCGCGTCGACGACGGCCTGCGGCGGGTCGTCGCGGTCCGGGAACCGGTAGCCGGGGATGAAGACGATGTCGGCCCACGCCAGCGCGTCCAGGCCGTGGGCGACGTAGTACGACAGGCCGTCGCCACCGGTCACCAGGCCGGGTGCCGACCCGCACACGCGTACCTCGTACGGCATGCTCGCGCGGGTCGTGAACACCTGCGCGGGGATGCCGACGTCGAGCGGTTTCGCACCCGGGAGCACGAGGACGGCGACGCGGTGCAGGCGGGAGGACGGCACCGGGACAGGGTACGAGGAGCGGCGCCGGGGCCCGAGCCGGAGACCGAGCGAGCCGCCCCGAACCGCCGACCCGAACCGCCGACCGAGCCCCTCCGCTCAGGCGGATTTCGCGGTGGACCGCTTCGTACCTCTGGTCTTGCCGGTGCCCGTGCCGCTTCGGCCCGTGCCCGCGGACGCCGTCTTCCGCTTGGGCTTCTCCGCGGGCGCGTCCTCACCTGACGCGTCCGTGCGTGACGCGTCCGTGCCTGATCGCGTCGCCCGCGCCGGTGCCGTCGCCCACTTCAGCTCGATCTCCAGCTCGATCTCCCCGTCCCCTATCTCCACCTCCAGCTCGCTGTGGAGGTCGTCGGGGATCCGCAGGCCCAGCGTGCCGGGGCCGAGTTCCAGCTCGGCGTCCCCGCCTTCCCGTAGTGCGTCCGCGAGTGCCGTGAGCTGGTCGGCGGCCTCCTGGCGTGACAGGGAGCGCTTCTGCTCGAACTTGAGGTCCGTCATGGGGCCCTCCGATATGGCAGAAAGAGTGGCTATATCCATCTTGGCGTGTCGCGTGGACTCGCGCGTCAGTCACCCGTCTCCGGGCCCCAGCGCTCAGGCCCCACCCCGCGCCAGTCGATCCCCGGCACCTCCGCCACGTCCGCCGGGTCGATCTCCAGGCCTGCGCGGCGCAGGAACTCCGCGACATCCGTCACATTGTGGGCGAGGCCGAGGATCTCGCCGTCCACGCGCACGCGGCGGCCACCCGAGGGGGACGGCGGGTGCACGATCACGCGAATCGGTCCGGACATGCCTTCAGGATCATCCGGGACGTACGGTCCCGCAGGCCGGGGCGTCACCGGGGGAGCCGCTCGCGCACGTCCCCCGCCGCCCTTCCCAGCTCACGCAGCTCCCACCACGCCGCCGGGCCGGGCCGTCGCCGCTGCCAGTAGGGGTGGAAGTACGCCTGCACCGACAGCCGGTACAGGCGCCGGCGCAGCTCGGTGCGGCCGGGCCGATCGGCGAGCTGCCGGTAGGTGGCACTCCACTCCCGTTGCGCCCGGACGAGGTCGTCGGGAAACGTTCGCATGGCCGAATTCAAGCATGTGTTCGATTTATGGGGCCAGCGGAGCGCCCCGCTCACATCTCAGTTCGGGCACCGGACGTGGACAGGCGCAGCGCGAGCGGCACTACTGGGCGCATACTGAGGCCAATGACAAAGCCTGCTGCTCCCAAGCGTCATTTGCCCACCAGCCCCTTCAAGGCTCCGGTCGCCCCCGCTCCCAAGCACTTCGCCGTGGGTGACCAGGTCACGCACGACATGTACGGGCTCGGCCGGGTCATCGGCATCGAGGACGGGATCGCCGCGCTCGTGGACTTCGGTTCGGCGCACATGCGGATCCCGAGCCCGTACGCCAAGATGACCAAGCTGTAGGACCTCTGTGCCCGGTCGGGGCACGCCTGGCCCTGACCCGGGCCAGTAACGGAAAAGAGACCTCTCATCGAACCGACTTCGCTGTTCTCCGCCGTGGAAGGGCAACACAGCCGTTCCGGCGCGGCGTCGCCACCCCCGGTGACCAACCCCTTCCAGGCCCCGGACTTCGGGGAGGACGAGACCTTCCCGTTCGAGGAGGTGCCGGAGCACCCCGAGGCGACCGGGCGTCCGGCGCGCCGCAGGGCGGCTTAGTACCTGCTGGTACACCCCCGCCCGTCAGTCCCGCAGCGCCTGCTCGCCCGCGCGGTCCGACGTCGGCCAGACGTACGGCAGGTCGGCGGGGACGCCCGGGAAGAGGACCGTGTAGGTCGTGGGGTCCTTGCGGACCAAGGCCGAGCGGTGGCTCTCGTGGAAGGGGTCGTCGCCGAGCCAGGGCGGAAGTTCGCCCTCGGCGGCCAGTTGATGCTGGTCGCGGATCGGGGCGTGGGGCCGGGTCGCCGCGAGGTCGGCCACGAGCGTCGCCGCGCAGGTGTCCTGGTGGCCCTGCTCGCGCCAGACGCGGCAGACCTCCAGGCCGTAGCGCACCAGCGCCTCCTCGTAGCCGAGCCACATCTTCACGGCCGGGTGGCGGCGCCACCCGTAGCCGGGGACGACCAGGCCGCGCAGGACCTGCAGCGCCTCGACCCGCTGTTTGCCGAGCCGACGGCGGTCGAGGGCCAGGGCCGTG
>NZ_JBVJSX010000003.1:78449-416249 GCF_055606225.1 Streptomyces sp. NPDC037100
TGGCACGGAAGTCGGGGTAGGGCAGGAAGGTCTGCATGACGTCCTCGGTGATCCTTACCGTGCGTCGGTACGCGGGCCGCGCCTGCCGAGGTCCAAGGCCGTGGCACGGAAGTCGGGGTAGGGCAGGAAGGTCTGCATGACGTCCTCGGTGATCCTTACCGTGCGTCGGTACGCGGGCCGCGCCTGCCGAGGTCCAGGGGCAGGCCGACCATGGCGATGCCCGGGACGACGTGGAGCCAGTCGTCCGCGGAGTTCCTGCCGCCCGTCAGGGCGGCCTGCTGCACGGGTGCGCGGGCGGCCGGGCGGGACGCTCGTCGGGTCATGGCCGGTGGCTCCTCACGCGGGGGACAGGGTCTGTTCCGCCCAGATGGTCTTTCCCGTCTCGCTCTGGCGGGTGCCCCAGCGCTCGGTCAGCTGGGCGACGAGAAGCAGGCCGCGGCCGCCCTCGTCGTAGGTGCGGGCGCGCCGCAGATGGGGCGCGGTGTTGCCGCCGTCGGAGACCTCGCAGATCAGGGTCGTGTCGTGGATCAGGCGCAGCTGGACCGGTGGCTCGGCGTGCCGGATGGCGTTGGTGACGAGTTCGCTGACGACCAGCTCCGTGACGAACACGGCGTCGGACAGCCCCCACCGTTCCAATTGCGCCACCACGTCCTTGCGGGTCTGCGCGACCGCGGACGGGTCGGCCGGCACCGCCCAGGTGGCGACCTGCGTCGCGTCGAGCGCGCGGGTACGGGCGATGAGCAGGGCCACGTCGTCGGCCGGCCGCGGCGGCAGCAGGTCGGCGAGGACCGTGTCGCACAGGGCGTCCAGCGAGGCAGCCGGGCGGCCCAGGGCCTCCCGCAGCCGGCCGACGCCGGTGTCGAGGTCGCGGTCGGGGGTCTCGACGAGGCCGTTGGTGTAGAGGGCGAGCAGACTGCCCTCGGGGACGACGACCTCGGTGGACTCGTACGGCAGGCCGCCCACGCCGAGCGGGGGCGCGGTCGGGAGCCCGACGAGTTCGACGCTGCCCTCCGGGCTCACCACGGCGGGTACGGGATGCCCGGCCCCCGCGAAGCAGCAGTGCCGGGTCACGGGGTCGTAGACGGCGTACAGGCAGGTGGCCCCCAGGTCGCCGGCGGTCCGGGCCGGGCCCGTCGCGCTGCCCTCGGCGTCGCTCTCCTCCTCCCTGTTCAGCCGGGCTACCAGGTCGTCGAGGTGGGTCAGCAGCTCGTCGCAGGGCAGGTCGATGTCGGCCAGCGTGCGGACCGCCGTACGCAGCCGTCCCATGGTCGCCGACGCCACCAGCCCGTGGCCGACCACGTCTCCGACGACCAGCGCGACCCGTGCCCCCGAGAGCGGGATGACATCGAACCAGTCCCCGCCGACACCGGCGTGCCCGCCTGCGGGGAGGTAGCGGGAGGCGACCTCGACGGCGGCCTGCCGGGGCAGCCGCCGCGGCAGCAGGCTGCGCTGGAGCGTGACCGCCGTGGCACGTTCGCGGGTGTAGCGGCGGGCGTTGTCGATGCTGACCGCGGCCCGTGCCACCAGTTCCCCGGCCAGGACCAGGTCGTCGTGCCGGAAGGGGTCCTGGTTGCGGTGCCGGACGAAGAAGACGACGCCCAGGGTGGTGCCCCGGGCGGCCAGGGGCACGGTCATCACGGAGTGGATGCCGAACGCGCGGACCCGGGCCGCACGGGCCGGGTCGCGGGCGAGCCAGGCGGTGAAGGCCGGGTCGGTCGTCTCGTGCAGTGCGGGCCGTCCGGTGCGCAGGCTCTCGAAGGGCATCGAGTCCGCCGGGTAGGCGTCCACGGTGCCGGCCGGTACGACCGACTCCGGGGCGCCCGGGGTCACCGACCGCAGGGCGGCCCGGCGCAGCAGCAACGGCCCGTCCGCCGGAACGGCCCGCGCGGGCGGCTCGGCCACGTCGTCCAGCGCGGCCAGCAGATCGACACTGACGAAGTCGGCCAGGGCCGGGACGGTCACGTCCGCCAGCTCCTCGGCCGTGCGCGTCACGTCGAGGGAGCTGCCGATGCGGCGGCCGGCCTCGGCGATCAGCTGGAGGCGCTTGCGGGCCCAGAACTGCTCCGTCATGTCGTGCGCCGACAGGCAGACGCCCCGGATGGTGCCCTCCTGGTCGCGCAGCGCGGACAGGAAGACCGACCAGGCGTGCTCATGGCTTTCGCCGGGGGCGCGCAGGTAGTTCTCCTCGTACTCCGGCTCACCGGTCCGCAGCACCCGGGCCATGCCCTGTTCCGCCCGTCGGCCGGCGTCGTCGTCGACGATCTCGGACACGCGCAGGCCCCGCATCTCCTCCTCGGTGAGTGCGGTGGCGCGTTCCATGTCGGCGTTGGCCCGGCGCAGCCGGAGCCGGGTGTCGTAGATCGCCAGGGCGCAGCACGGGGACTGGGCGAAGCTCCAGCTCACGAGGGACTCCTCGATACCGGCCGGCTGCCGGTCGGTCAGGGCGGAGACGATGAGCCAGGCGGGGCCGTCGGCGCCGGGCGGCCTGTGGTGGGCGAGGATCCCGACCGTCATCCTCCGGCCGTCGCGGTGCCGGAGCGCGACGTCGCCGTTCCAGCGGGGCAGTCCGGTGAGCGTGGGCAGGCCTCCCCGCATCGGTATCGGCTCGGCCAGCAGATCCGCGGCACGGCGGCCGGTCACCTGCCCGGCCGAGTAGCCGAGGAGCCGCTCGGCGCCCGCGTTCCAGCCGGTCACGATGCCGTGTTCGTCGAGGGTCACTCGGGCCGTGAGGGAGGCCCCGACGAGGGCTTCCAGGTCTTCCGGCTCTGCTCCGTGGGACCGGGTGGCCCGGCCGGCGGTGACGGGCTGCTCCATGATCGGTCATCTCACTCTCGGGGGAATCAGCCGTAACCCCGCATTTACGCAGATATCACCTGGTTACCAACATAGGGGGAGTCTCACCGTGCCGCCCCATCGAGAAGCCGAGCCTGCCGCCGGCCGGCCCGGGTAACCGCTCCCCCATGGGTCAGATCCGCGTGGGCACGTGTTCCTGGACCGACCGGGCGCTGGTCGGCAGCGGCTGGTATCCCCCGGGGCGGCGGGACGCGGAGGGCCGGTTACGGCACTACGCCGAGCGGTTTCCGGTCGTCGAGGTCGACGCCTCGTACTACGCGCTGCCGAGCGAGCGGAACAGCCGGTTGTGGACCGAGCGGACACCGGACGGTTTCCTCTTCGACGTGAAGGCGTTCTCACTGCTCACCGGGCACCCCACCCGGCAGGCGGTGATGCCCGGGGGGCTGCCGGCCGAGCACCGGGACCCGGCGGTGCTCGACGCGGTGTGGGCCCGGTTCGCGGCCGGGATCGAGCCGCTTCGGGAGGCCGGGCGGCTCGGGAGCGTGCTGTTCCAGTTCCCGCCCTGGTTCCGGCCCGGGCAGCGGGCGGAGGCGTTCCTGCGGGAGTGCGCGCAGCGGACGGCGGGCTGGCCCCTCGCCGTCGAGTTCCGGCATCCCTCCTGGTGGGAGCCGGGGCAGGCCGAGGCCACGGTCGCGCTGCTCGCCGGGCACGGCATGGCCGCGGTCGCCGTCGACATGACGCAGACGCTTGCGTCCTCCGTCCCGCCGGTCACTCCCGTGACCTCGCCCCGGCTCTCCGTCGTCCGCTTCCACGGCCGCAGCAGCGCCTGGGGCACCGGCAGCAAGGAGGACCGCTTCCGGTACGCGTACGACGAGGACGAACTCACCGAGTGGCTGCCGCGCGTGCGGCGGCTGGCCGAGCGGACCGAGCAGGTCCACGTCCTGTTCAACAACTGCTGCGGCGACGCCGCCGTCCGCGACGCCGAGACCATGACACGGCTCCTCGAACGGGACGGGCCGGTGGTGCTGCCTAGCGCGCGATCCGCACCTGACGCTCCACCGACACCTGGTCCACCTCCGACACCCGCACGGTCGTCTTCATCGTCCAGTTCCCGGGGAGCGGCAGGTTGACGGAGTTGGTGCTCCAGTAGCCGCCCTGGTCGGTGAGTTCGGCGTCGATCGGGCCGACCTTCCGGGAGGGCAGGGTGAAGGTGATGCGGACCTCGGGGACGACGACCAGGCCCTTGTCGGAGCCGGCGACCACGGCCTGGATGCCGTTCTCGCCGACGCGGGCCGGGTCCACGGTGACCTGCACCGTGCCGCGACCGCTCACCGATTCCGTGCCCGTGTCGTAGGGCACCGTGATCAGGGTGGTGGGCGGCAGCGCGCCTGCCGGGGCCTGCCGGGCCGCCTCGGCCTGGGCTCGGGCCGGAAGGGTGCCCGTGAGCACGGTCGTGATCATCAACACCACCGCGGCGACGGCGACTTCCACGAGGACGGAGCGGCGCAGGCGGCGCCAGGTGTCCGGGTCGGCCCCGGACGCGGGAGGCTCCTCGGCCGCCTCGCCCGGCGCCCCGGCGGCCCCGGACGCGGGAGGCTCCTCGGCCGCCTCGCCCGGCGCCCCGGCGGCCCCGGACGCGGGAGGCTCCTCGGCCGCCTCGTCCGGCGTCCCGCGTTCCTCGGAGCCGTCGTGTGCCGCCGGTGCCCCGACCGGCTGCAGGACCCGCTCCTGGACGGCGGCGGCCCGGGTGACGGCGGCCGGGGCCGCGAGCCTCGCCGTCCAGCGCCGCGAGTACCGGGCCACCAGCAACAGCACGGCCACCCCCGCCAGTTTGGCGAGCAGCAGACGGCCGTACGACGTGCCGGTCAGTGCGGAGAGGGAGCCGAGGCCGCGCCAGGACTGGTAGACGCCCGTGACGGCCAGGACGGTCACCGAGGCGAAGGCGATGCGCGAGAAGCGGGGTACGACCTCCACCATGTCGTCCGCCACCGCGTCGCCGGACGAGCGGCGCAGGGTCAGCAGCAGTGCCGCGAGGCCGCCGAGCCAGACACCGGTCGCCAGGAGGTGCAGGACGGACGACGTCATCGCCAGGGGCACCTGGATCCCGGCGGAGGCGTGCTCGGCCGCCGCCCAGGTCAGGGCCAGGGCGGCGGCCAGGGCCGTGCCGATCGCCAGGGCGACGGGCCGCTCCCTCGGGTCACGGCGCCGGGACAGCCACAGCAGGAAGGCCGCGGTCAGCAGGAGCAGGACCAGCCGGGCGACCAGGGCCAGGCCCGGGCGGCCGGTCAGGGTGCGGCCGAGGGCGGAGGCGTCGAAGGCGGTGGCCGGACCCGTGCCCGCCTCGTACGGGGCGCGCAGCAGGAGCAGGACGAGCGTCGAGCCCAGCAGCGTCCACCATGCCGCCACCAGCGGCCGGCGCAGGGCGGAGGTGTTCGCCGGCCGGCAGAGCAGGGCGAACGCGGCCAGGCCGACGAGCAGCGCGGCCGCGAGGTAGGCGAGGTAGCGGGCGGCGTCGTTGAGGCCGCCGGTGAGCGGGTCCTCGGTCGAGCCGGTGTCGATCTGGACCGTCGTCGCCGAACGCTTCCCCACGGAGAAGGAGAAGGCGCCGGAGACGGGGTGACTGTCGGCGGAGACTACTCGCCAGGCCACCGTGTACGTGCCCTGGGCGAGCTTGCCGGGCAGGCCGACCCGGGCCGTGTCGGAGCGGCCGTCCGCGTGCGTGGCCTCGCCGGTGTGGACCCGGCGCTGGTCGGGGCCGAAGACCCGGAAGGAGTCGTCGAGCAGGCCCACGGACTCGGTGAAGGTCAGGGTGATGTGACGGGGTGCCTGCCGGACGAGGGATCCGTCGTCGGGGTCGGTGCCGCGGAGGGCGGCGTGGGCGGAGGCGGGGGCTGCTCCGGCGAGGAGCAGTACCAGCACGGTGCCGAGCAGCACCAGGGCTTGGAATCGCCGGGGATGTCCGACATTGCGATCCTCGTTCCGCCGTTGGTCCACGTGGGTCTCCGGGGTCTGGCTGTACGGCTACGAGTGGAGTACGGACGGGATCGGTGTAGTGCTCACCGGAGTGGGCGCTGTCCGTCGTTCGGCGGGCGACTGTTGTCCGTGTACGGGGCGGATCGCCCGCACGCGGCGGAGCCGCACATCGGTACGGTTCCGCGCCCCTAGGAGGCAGACCTGGACAGTGCTGCGATCTCGTCGGCCACGGCCGGATAGCGGGCCGTCAGCTCGGCGGCGTCCCCGTGCTCGTAGCCGTCGAACGTGAAGCCGGGCGCCATGGTGCAGCCGAACAAGGTCCACCGCCCGGCCCCGCGCACCCTCCCGCCCATCCACGTGCCGGCGGGGACCGTGAACTGGACGTGCTGGCCGTGCAGGACGTCCGGCCCGAGCACCACCGTCCTCGTGGTGCCGTCCGGGGCGAGCAGCAGGAGCTCCAGGGGGTCGCCCCGGTAGAAGTGCCAGATCTCGTCCGTCGGCAGGCGGTGCAGGGCGGAGAAGTCGTCCGCCGTCAGCAGCGCGACGATCGCCGTGCCCTCCGGCCTGCCGTCGGGTCGTTCGGGGCCGGCCCAGGTCTGGCGGAACAGGCCGCCCTCGCGCGGGATCGGCTCCAGGCGGTAGTGGGCGATGAGGTCCTCGGGGGTCACCCGGGGAACAGTATCTCCCGGTCCAGGAAGGCGAGCTGGGCCTTCTTCTCCGGCAGGTACACGTCCGGGAGGTCGATCTCCGGCAGGACCACCACCGGGCCGGAAGTGAAGCCCATCCGGAGGAAACGGGCGATCGCCTTCTCGTTGCGCACGTCCGGGTCGACCACGATCCGGCGGCGGTCCAGGCCGGGCAGGACGTATGCCGCGATGGCGGCCAGCAGCCCGGCGGTCCAGCCGCGTTGTCCGCCGCCCGGACCCGCGGGAGCGAGGAGCAGGTGCAGGCCGATGTCGCCGGGGCGGACCTCGTAGCACTCGCTCACGCGGTCGGCCTCCGGCTCGTAGGTCTGGAGGAGGGCGACCGGCTGGCCGTCCCGCACGACGAGGTGGGCGTGGTGGGTGTCGAGCGTGGCCATGTGGGCGTAGACGCCGGCGACCTGCTGTTCCGTCAGCTCGGTCATGCCCCAGAACGCGGCCCGTTCCTCGCTGACCCACCGGTGGATGACGGGGGCGTCGGCCGCGGGGTCCAGCGGCAGGACGCGGACGGTGCCGAAGCCGTCGGTCACCTCCTCGTGGACGGAGGTGCGGGAGGCGTACGGGTCAGACATCGGTTTCCTTCTTCAGCAGGGACCAGTCGGTGACGACCGGGGCGAGGTCTCCCGCGAGCCACAGGGGGAGCTGATCGCGGTGGTGGGGCGAGCCGGGGACGCCCGAGGCGCCGAGCGGGACCACCCAGCGGCTGTCCTCGCGCCGGGCCAGGTCCCAGACGTACCGGGCGGCCGGGCCCCGGGCGGCTCGGTCGGTGAGGCCCGGCACGCCCGAGGTGCACAGCACGCAGTCGTGGTCGCCGGACAGCCCCGGTTCGTCGTACGGCCGCTCCGGCTCCAGGGCCCGCCAGGGGGCGAGGCGATGGGTGTCGCCCCAGACCCCGGCCGGCGGGCGCAGCGCCACGTCCTCGATCGCCGCGCGGACGGCCGCCGGGCGGTCGATTCCGTACAGTTCCCCGGCCCGCAGCAGGTGTTCCAGGGCGAAGCCGACCCGGGGCACGAGGGCCAGCCACGGCTGGAACACCTCGGGGTACGCCGGTGGTGTGGTGAGACCCGCGAAGACGGGGTGCGCCGCGAGCCGCCGCACGACCGCTCCGCGCACGGCCGCGTAAAGCGCCGCGTCGGCGCTGCCCGCGTCCATGCGGCGGTCCCAGCCGAGGAGGCGGTCCCGGAGGGCGGCGGCCTCCGGGGTGAGGGCGTCGAGGGCGGCGAGGTGGTCCAGGAGGGGGGCCGCGGAGGCCAGGTGGGTGTCGGTGTGGAGGGCGGGCATGTCGGCGGCGGACCAGTGCTCCTTGCCCGCGAGCAGCGCGGCGATGCGGTCGGCGCGGTGCGGCGGGGCGAACTCGACGCCGAGGGGTTCGGCCGGGCCGCGCTGGTTGGCCATGACGGCGACGCCGTCGGTGAGCCCGGCGCGCGGTGACACGTGCCAGCCCTGCCACTCGTGGCCGGGCTCCCAGGCGGGCACGATCCGCAGGGAGTTGACCCCGGCGCGCACCGGCACCCGCCCGGCCACGCGGTGCAGGACACCGCCCTCGGTGTCGGCGGCCTGGACGACGTTGACCGGCTCGGCCCAGCGGTCGAAGGCCCGGTCCACATCGGCGACCCGGCGGGAGCGCAGCAGCGGCAGCAGGGCACTGAAGCCGAGGTCGCCGGTGACGCGGGGCGGGTAGCGCAGGCTGATCGCCACGGGCGGGGCGACGGGAGCGGCGGGAGCGGCGTCGGCAGGACCGGCGGGAACGGCGTCGGCAGGAGCGGCGTGGGCAGGACCGGCGGGAGCGGCGTGGGCAGGACCGGCGGGAACGGCGTCGGCAGGAACGGCATCGGCAGGACCGGCGGGAACGGCGTCGGCAGGACCGGCGGGAACGGCGTCGGCAGGACCGGCGGGAACGGCGTCAGCGGGACCGGCGGGAGCGGCGTCGGCGAGGCCGTCGTCGATCCCCTCGGGTCCGCCGATGATCACCGGGCCCCGATCGGTCTCGATCACCTCGACCTCGACCGGCTCCGCGCCCGCCACCTCGACCGTCTCCGTGTGCCGGGCCGCCCGCCGCCAGACCCCGTCCGGGCCGAGGGCCTCCACCCCGGCGCCGGTGCGCCGCAGCCGCTCCCTGTAGAGGTCCTGGTAGTCGGCCATGGCGTTGGTGATGGCCCAGGCGACCGAGCCGGTGTGCCCGAAGTGGGCGATGCCGGGGACACCGGGGACGGCCAGGCCCACGACGTCGAACTCGGGGCAGGACAGGTGGATCTGCTGGTAGACGCCCGGGTCCTCGATCCAGCGGTGGGGGTCGCCGGCGATGACGGCCTGCCCGGTGACCGTCCGCTCGCCGCCGACCAGCCAGCCGTTGCTGCCGGAGGTGCCGGGACCGTCGGTGGCGAAGAGGCCGATGGCGTCCGCGTCCAGGTGGGCGGCGACCTGCTCGCGCCAGAGCTTGGCGGGGAACCCGGCGAAGAGGATGTGGATGGCGAGCCAGACGCCGAGGGGGGTCCAGGGCTCCCAGCGGCCGGGGGTGAGACCGGTGCGGGCGAACTCGGGTGCGGTGGCGTGGGCCAGCCCCTCGTTGACCCCGTCGACGTACGCCCGCACCCAGCGCGCCGTCCCGGGGTCGCGTCTGTCCAGGTCCGCGAAACAACGTCTCGCGGTGTCGTCGAGTCGTGCCCGTCTCGCGAACCGGTCCCAGGCCAGGGCGTCCTCACCGAGGAAGGACGCCGAGGTGCCCTGCGCCCGGTGGCGGTCGGTCTCCAGCTGCCAGGCCCGGTCGCGGGCGGTGACGAGGCCCTGCGCCCGGGCGAGTTCGGCCGCACTGTCCGCACGCAGGTGCGGAATGCCCCAGGCGTCACGGTAGATCTCGGTGGCCACGCTGTACCCCCACTTACCTTTAGGTTAGCCTTGCCTAAGTCAAAGCTGTGGCCGAAATCGTACGCGAGGGGCTGGAACGCGATGGGGCAGGGGCGGGGTTGGGAGGGCGCGGTCCTCAAACTGCTGCGTGCCAAGGACTTCGAGTTCACGGTGACGGACGTCGAGGACGTCACCCCGGACTACCGGCGGCTGCGCTTCACGGACGGCGGTCTGCTGGCCGCGACCGGAGTGCACCCCACCATGTGGGTACGGCTGTGGTTCGACAACGCGGGCAAGCCGCACCAGCGGGCCTACACCCTGGTCGATCCGGACGCCCGGGCCGGCACCTTCGGCCTGGAGTTCGCCCTGCACGAGGGGTGCGCGAGCGACTGGGCCAGGGGGGCGAGCCCGGGCGACACCATCGAGGCGACCGTCCAGGGCACCGGCTTCGAGCACCCGAGCCCCGCCCCCTCCCACGTCTTCGCCGTCGGCGACCCGGCCTCGCTCCCGGCCATCAACTCCCTCCTGGGCGCCCTCGGTTCCGCCCCGGCCACGGTCTGGTTCGAGGGCGGCGACGAGGACCTGCCGTTCCGTGCCGACCCGGACCGGCACGAGCTCCGGAGGGTGCCCCGCCGGGACTCCGGCGCCCACCTGGTCGACCGGGTGAAGTCGGACCTGCCCGGCCTGCTCCAGGACACGGCCGACCCCTATGTCTGGATCGCCTGCGACACGGCGACGACCCGGGCCCTCGCGACGTACGTCCGCAAAGAACTGGGGCTGCCCAAGCAGCGGGTGCATGCGCTGGGCTACTGGCGGGCGACCTGAGCAGCGGGCGGGCCCGCCCCGGGGGATGATCGGGGCATGGACGTCACTCTTCACCTCGCCCAGGATCCCGAGGCCGACGCGCTGCTCGGCCGCAGCCCGCTCGCCGCGCTGGTCGGCATGCTGCTGGACCAGCAGGTCCCCATGGAGTGGGCGTTCAAGGGCCCGGCGACGATCGCCCGGCGGCTCGGCACGGACGATCTGGACGCGCACGAGATCGCCGCGCACGAGCCGGAGGCCTTCGCCGCGCTGCTCTCCGAGAAACCGGCGGTACACCGCTACCCGGGCTCCATGGCCAAGCGGATCCAGCAGCTGTGCCAGTACCTCGTCGAGCATTACGAGGGTGACGCCGAGGCCGTCTGGAAGGACGTCGGCACCGGCAAGGAACTGCTGAAGCGTCTCGCCGAACTGCCCGGCTTCGGCAAGCAGAAGGCCCAGATCTTCCTCGCCCTGCTGGGCAAGCAGCTCGGCGTGCGCCCCACGGGCTGGCGCGAGGCGGCGGGCTCCTACGGCGAGCCGGACTCGTTCCGCTCGGTCGCCGACATCACGGGCCCCGAGTCGCTGGTCAAGGTGCGGGCACACAAGCAGGAGATGAAGGCGGCGGCGAAGGCGGCGAAGGCCTCCGGCAAGTAGACCCCGGCCCGAGCGAGAACACCGGCTTCCCGGCCCGCCCCCGGCAACAGTCAGGAGCGGGCAGGTCAGCCGACCGGCCCACCCCCGGCAACAGTCAGAAGCGGGCAGGTCAGCCGACCGGCCCACCCCCGGTAACAGTCAGAAGCGGGCACGTCAGCCGCCTGGTCCGTTCCGGGTGGCGGCCGCTTCCGGCACGGTCGCAGCATGAACCATGACCGAGCCACCGAGCGGCTCCCCCGCGTGGGCCGAGCGAGCGGATCCAGCGGTCGGCGGGATGAACGGCGTGGCCGCCGCGGGGAATGACATCCCGTGACCCCCGCACCGCAGCCGGTCCCCCGCGGCCCACGCCGGCACGCCTGGCTGAGGGCGCCGGTCCCCCGCGGCCCGTGCCGGCACGCCTGGCTGAGGGCGCCGGTCCCCCGCGGCCCGTGCCGGCACGCCTGGCCACGGGTGCTGATCGTCCTGCTGCTCGCCCTCCTCGTGCCGGGCACCCACGCCGAGGCCCACTCGGGATGGACGGCCCCCGTCTCCGGGGAGAACACCACCGTCGAGTGCGACCTCCTCGCCACAGCCCTGCGCCCACCGGCCCGGGGTGTCCGTCGCGTCGCCGCCCCGCCGGCCCCGGCCCCGCTCGCGTGCCCCGGACCCGAGTACGCCGCCCAGCGGTTCGTGCCCGTGACGCCGAGCCCGCCGCACGGCCCTCGCCCCCTGCGTTCCGAGGTCCTGCGCTGCTGACAGGACCGGCCGTCCCCCGGCCCGTCCGTCCCGCACGCAACCAGGAAAGACGAACGAGGAACGACGAGGAACCAGCCATGCTCCAAGACCCGTACGCGGTCCTGCGCGCCCTCCTGCGGGCGGAGGCCGCCCGCAGCACCCCCAAGCCCCACTCCCGGCCGGACACGCGGAAACCGCCGCAGCCCCCGCAGGGGAGAAGAGAAGACCGCGGCTGACCCAGCACACGGCGGAGGCACCCCGACGCCTCCGCCGTCCCGACGCCTGCGCCCTCCCGAGGACCCGCCGGCCCAGCTCCCCCGCCCTCCCGAGGACCCGCCGGCCCAGCTCCCCCGCCCTCCCGAGGACCCCGCCCGACGCTTCCGCCCCGACCACTCCGCCGGCCTGGCGCCTCCGCCGCGCCCCGAACGCCGTGCCCGCCGCCGGCCCAGCGCCTCCGCCACCCCGAGGACCCCCGCCCGCCGCCGGCCTAGCGCCTCCGCCACCCCGAACGCCGTGCCCGCCGCCGGCCTAGCGCCTCCGCCACCCCGAACGCCGTGCCCGCCGCCGGCCTAGCGCCTCCGCCACCCCGAACGCCGTGCCGTGCCGAACAGCGATCGGGTGATCTCCCGCCCGGTCTGCGTCCCCACCGACCTGGCCGGCGACATGAAGACGCCGCTCTCGACCACCTGCTCGGCCATGGACGGCTGCTCCTGCGCCCGCCCCCGTCGTTCAGGTGCCGCGTCCCGCATCTCGTCGGGCTCCTTCGCACCCCCGCCGCGCTCCAGTCGCTCGTACGCCGACTCCCGGTCCACGGCCTGCGCGTACCGCTCCTTCAGCGGCGACTCCGCGACGGCCCGCTCCAGGGCCTCCTGCCCGAGCGGCCCCATCAACGACTCGGGTGCCCGCAGCCGGGTCGCGGCGACCGGGGTCGGGGCGCCCCTCTCGCTCGGCACCGTCACGACCGCCTCACCCGTCCCCAGATTCGTCAGCACCTCTTCGAGGTCGTAGGGCGACTTCGGGAAGGTCCTCACCGCGGCGCTCAGGGCCTTCTGGTCCTCGGGGGTGAAGGCCCGCAGCGCGTGCTGGACACGGCTGCCGAGCTGGGCGAGGACGTCCGCGGGTACGTCCTTCGGGGACTGCGTCACGAAGAGGACCCCGACCCCTTTGGAGCGAATCAGGCGCACGGTCTGCGTGATCGACTCCACAAACGCCTCGGAGGCGTCGTCGAAGAGCAGATGCGCCTCGTCGAGGAGGAACACCAGCCGCGGTTTGTCGATGTCGCCGAGCTCGGGCAGATCCTGGAAGAGATCGGCGAGCAGCCACATGAGGAACGTCGAGAAGAGCTGAGGCCGGTCCTGTACGGCGCTCAGTTCCAGGACCGAGACGACGCCGCGTCCGTCCTCACCCGTACGCAGCAATTCGGCCGTGTCGAACTCCGGCTCCCCGAAGAAGCCGGACGCGCCCTGCGCCTCGAAGGCGGTGAGGGACCGCAGGATCACCCCGGCCGTGGCCGCCGACAGACCGCCGATCGTCCTCAGCTCCGGCCTGCCCTCGTCCGAGGTCAGGAAGGTCACGACCGCCCGGAGGTCCTCCAGGTCGATCAGCTCCAGGCCCTTGCTGTCGGCGTAGTGGAAGATCAGCCCGAGCGACTGCTCCTGGGTCCGGTTCAGCCGCAGCGCCTTGGCCAGCAGCACCGGCCCGAAGCCGTTGACCGTGGCCCGGACGGGGACGCCGCGTCCGATGTCGCCGAGGGCGAAGTACTCGGCCGGGAAGCCGGTCGCCGCCCAGCGCTGGTGGACGTCGGCGGCCCGGCCCTCGACCCGGGCGTCCGGTCGGCCCGGCGCGGCGATCCCGGAGAGGTCGCCCTTGACGTCGGCCAGGAAGACCGGCACGCCCTGGGCGGACAGCTGCTCGGCGATCAGCTGGAGCGTCTTGGTCTTGCCGGTGCCGGCGGCGCCCGCGACCAGGCCGTGGCGGTTGAGCATCGCCAGCGGCACCCGGATCCGGGCGTCCGGCAGGCACCGCCCGTCCCACAGCAGGGCCCCCAGGTGCAGGGCCGGGCCGGAGAACGCGTAGCCGGAGGCGATCCGCAGGGCGTCCTGAGGTAGGGCGGCGGCACGCTCGGACACCTCCGGAGCGGGGGCCGACGGCATGGCCTCGCGCTCCGGCATATTCGCGCACCTGTTCCGGGTTCGTACCGCCTTGTATTGATTTTTTCAGCGTCGCACTCGCTCGCCATGGCTGCGCCCGGAAGGTCTTGACCGGTAGGCTTTCCGTGTGATCTTCAAGCGCATCGGAAACGGCCGGCCGTACCCCGACCACGGCCGGGAAAGCACCCGGCAGTGGGCGGACGTCGCGCCGCGCCCGGTCCGCCTCGATCAGCTCGTGACGACCAAGGGTCAGCTCGATCTGGAAACGCTGCTCGCCGAGGACTCGACGTTCTACGGCGACCTCTTCGCGCACGTCGTGAAGTGGCAGGGCGACCTGTACCTGGAGGACGGACTGCACCGCGCGGTGCGGGCCGCACTCCAGCAGCGCCAGGTGCTGCACGCGCGCGTGCTCGAGCTCGACTGATCCCCGGCGGTCGCGGGTTGGCCCTTTCGGGTTCCACTGGGCGACGTCGAATGATCATCTAGTAGGCACCGTCGCCCGGGCGCACTACGCTGCGCTCATGAGCATGCTGACTCCCCCCGGCATGGGCGGCAAGTACCGCATCACGGGCAACAAGTACCCCAAGATGCGTCGGCCCCGGCGGCGCGGCAGGCTCGTCGTCCTGACCGTCGCGTCCGTCGTCGTCCTCGGTGTGGGCGGGTGGGGCACGCTGCAGCTCATCGACGTCTTCACCGGCGGCGGCAAAGAGGCTTCGGCGGCCGGCGACGGGACCGACTGCGGCATCAAGACCAAGGCGAGCCCCTCGCCCAGCGCCAAGCCCCTGCCCGAGCCGCGCACGATCACCGTCAACGTGCTCAACGCCACCACCCGCGGTGGCCTGGCGAAGAAGACCGCCGACGAGCTCAAGAAGCGCGGCTTCAAGATCGGCGACGTGGGCAACGCGACCAAGCAGTACGACAAGAAGGTCAAGGGCACCGGCCTGTTGCTCGGCCCCGCCGCCGCGCTCGACACCTCGCTGCCCGTGCTCGGCACTCAGCTCCCGGGCGCCGAACGGCGTACCGAGGCGGCCCGCAAGGGCGCTGCCGTCGACCTCGTCATCGGGGACCGCTTCAAGGAACTGGCGAAAAGGCCGGACGCCGACCGGGCGCTGACCAAGCTGGCCACGCCCGAGCCGGCGCCGACGTCGAAGAAGGGCTGCTGAACCCGCTGGGTCCAGCCGGGGAGACCTACTCGGCCGCCCCGTACATCCGGTCCCCCGCGTCTCCGAGGCCCGGCACGATGTAGCCGTGCTCGTTCAGCCGCTCGTCGACCGAGGCGGTCACGACCGTCACCGGCGTGCCCGCCAGCTCGCGCTCCATGATCTCGACGCCCTCCGGCGCGGCCAGCAGCACCACGGCGGTCACGTCGTCCGCGCCACGCCGGATCAGCTCCCGGATCGCAGCGACCAGCGTGCCGCCGGTGGCGAGCATCGGGTCGAGCACATAGACCTGACGCCCCGACAGGTCCTCGGGCATCCGCGTCGCGTACGTGGAGGCCTCGAGCGTCTCCTCGTTGCGGATCATGCCCAGGAAGCCCACCTCGGCGGTCGGCAGCAGCCGGACCATGCCGTCCAGCATGCCGAGCCCGGCCCGCAGGATCGGCACCACCAGCGGCCGCGGGTGCGAGAGCTTGACGCCCGTGGTCCGCGCGACCGGCGTCTGGATGTCGACCTGTTCGGTGCGCACGTCACGCGTGGCCTCGTAGGCGAGCAGGGTGACCAGCTCGTCGGCGAGACGGCGGAAGGTCGCGGAGTCGGTGCGCTGGTCGCGCAGCGTGGTGAGCTTGTGGGCGACCAGAGGGTGGTCGACGACGTGGAGACGCATGTCCACAACATTAACCGGGCGGGGTGCCCCGGACCGCACGGCAAGCCCGCCGTCCGGCCGTCACCCGATCGCCGGCGTCAAACCGCCCGTCCGGGGGAAGGCGGATAGGACGGATTAGGGGTGGTGAACCTGATGCCCGACCGGAAATTCCGAGATGATCCATTGCCGCTCATGTGGCCGGGGACGGGCCCGAAGCCCGACCGTACGGACGGGACCGAGGAGTCCGACGCCGAGCGGCGCCGGCGTCGCGCCCGGTTCCTGCGCGATCTGGCCGAGGCCCGGGCGCTGCGCGACCGCGTCCAGCCGCGCCGCGTCAAGACGGCCCGGCTGCGGCACGCCATGCGCATGCGCACCTTCCGCTGGTAGGAAACCGGTGAGGAAACCCCCGGCAAAGATCACGAACCGCGCGGAGATTGTCGCGGGTGACCGTGCGTGGAGCGAGGCAAAGCCGCGTACGATCCGCAGGTGGCGGCAACGGGCGTGCGAGCAGAACTGCCGGACACAGGGAGCCGAAGACGTCCCCTGAACGCCTTGTTTCTGCCACGATTCCGAGTGGGTGGGGCTCGGACGAGCACTCCCCGCCCGTAACCTCCGCCGGGGGGACCCCCAACCGGCACGCCTATGACCAGTGGGAGAGTCACGGTGTACTTCGCCGCACTGCTCGCGCGCACCGAAGACGGGTGGGAAGCGAGCGACACAGAGCTCGACGATGTGGAAACCCTGTCGGATCTCGCCGACCTGGCCCGTGAAGCCTCCCCCGACGAGGACACGGTGCTCGTGCTCATCGAGCAGGAGGACGCCTGGTTCGGCGTCGTCCGCGTGGACGGCGAGGAAGACCCTCGCATCTACGTGTCGGACGCCGCCGCCGCTGCCCGCAGCAGCTACGGCGAGATCCTGCTGACCGACGAGCTGCTCGGCCGCGATCCGGACGACGGGGACGTCCTCGACGCCCTCGATCTCGACGGTACCGAGGACGGTGAATCCGACGAGGACGACGACGATGCCGAGGGCGGCTCCGGGCCAGCCGCCTCCGCCGAGTCCGTGCCGCACGGCCCGGTCGGCGATGCGCTGATCCTGGACGACCTCGGGGTGAGCGAGAAGGAACTGCGGCTGATGTCGACGGACGCCGTCACCGAGATCGCCGAGTCCCTGGGCGCCTCGGAGACCCTGGAGGCCGTCCGCTGACCGCTCATGCCGCCCCGGCACCGCCGGACCCGGTCCGGGACCCCTGGCGGCCCGCGATGCGACTCGCCCTGGACGAAGCCGCCGAGGCCGTCCGGGGCGGGGACGTCCCCGTCGGCGCCGTCGTCCTGGCCCCGGACGGCACGACCGTGCTCGCGGCCGGGCACAACGAACGCGAGGCCGACGGCGACCCCACGGCCCATGCGGAGCTCCTCGCCCTGCGGCGGGCCGCGGCCGCCCTCGGCGCGTGGCGGCTCGCCGGCTGCACCCTCGTGGTCACGCTGGAGCCCTGCACGATGTGCGCGGGTGCGATCCAGCAGTCCCGCGTCGACCGGCTCGTCTACGGCGCCCGCGACGAGAAGGCCGGCGCGGCCGGCTCCCTCTGGGACCTCGTCCGCGACCGGCGGCTCAACCACCGGCCCGAGGTGATCGAGGGCGTGCTCGCCGAGGAGTGCGCCGGGCTGCTCACCGAGTTCTTCCGCGGTCGCTGAATACCGATTTCAAAGCACGCGGCTCCTTGCTGTAAGGTCTCCCTCGGTAGCGTGTCCGAGCGGCCGAAGGAGCTCGCCTCGAAAGCGAGTGTGGCGCAAGTCACCGAGGGTTCAAATCCCTCCGCTACCGCTTGTGGACGAAGGGTCCGGCTCATCGAGCCGGGCCCTTCGCGCGTCTCCGTCTCTTTTCAACTCCCGGCCGGTGGGGCGAACTGCTGCCACGCAACGATCTTGGGCTTGGACATGTAGCCGTTGATGTCCTCCACGGAGAGGACCAGCGCAAACGGCTTGGACGTGTCGAATCGCCGGGCGAGTCTCCTCGCCGAGTCGGGAGAGAAGACGGCAGGCGCAGCCAAGGTGGCCAGGTAGCCGCAGCCTGCCATCATGATCAATCTGCTGCGGGGCTCGAAGGGGTTCCAAGCAAAGATCACCAGCGCGTGATCCTGCCCGACTTCGACATCGGCGCCCCTCAGCTCGCCGAACGACGCGCCGGTTTCCCGGGCGACGATGCGATAGCGGTCGCCGACGATCTGGAACTCGTACGGCACGTCCAACCTGCTCGCATACGTCTTCCACACCTCGTTCATCGCGGGCCCGCCGATGACGACCACGTTGTCCTCTGCGTGTCCGGCCATGCTGAAGGCGGACGATCTCACGGTGCCGATCGCATGGATCTTGAGCTCACGGGCGAGGCTGATGCGGATGTTCATCGCCGCCAGGGCATCCGACTCCCAGAGCAGTCTCCTCTCACGCGCACTGCCGACGACAGCGGTCACGGGCCTTTGTCGGTCGATCCGCCACAGGCGGGCCACCGGACGGCTGTCGCGGAAGTACGTGAGGAGATTGCGGGTCAGCCATCCGGTCGAGAAGGCCACGAACGACGCGGCCAGATTGATCGCAAGATCAAGTGACACAGCTCGCCCTCCCCCGCCTCAGCCGTCGAACACCGAGCCGACAGCGCCCCGGCTCAGTGCGTCCCGCAAGCATGACCGCCGAGCGGTGGCCTGAGAAGACCGCGACGGGGCGGGCAAGCACCGAAGCAGCCCGTGGCCGGCCCGCCGCGTTCTTCGTGTGATCGGACCTTCGTGCGATCATGTGCGCTGCATGGGACACCAGTGACATGGGAGGCCGCGATGGCGGTGAACGCGAAGAAGGTCGCCGTCTATGTCGTCGTGGTCTTCGTGATGTACGTGATCGTCACGGACCCGAAGAAGGCCGCCGACTACGTCCAGATAGGGTTCCAGGGCATATCGGACGCCGCCGGGGCTCTCGGCGACTTCGCCACGTGGGTTGCGAACGGAGCAAAGTGATGATCCGCCACCTGGTGCTCTTCAAGCTCAACGAGGGCGTCGAGCGCGACGACCCCCGGGTCGTGAAGGGCGTCGAGGCCTTCCGCGCGCTCGGCGACAAGATCCCGGAACTCCGTTTCTGGGAGCTCGGCTGGAACGTCAGCGACCGTCCCATCGCCTACGACTTCGCCATCAACTCGGCCTGCGACGACGCCGACGCGCTGCGGCGGTACGTGGAGCACCCCGACCACCAGGCCGGGGTCGCGCTGTGGCGGGAGTTCGCCACGTGGGTGATCGCGGACTACGAGTTCTGAGACCGGTTCCGAGACCGGTCGCCTCCGCCCCCTGTCGCTTCGACAGGGGGCTCTTCTGTTGAGTGAGGATTCGTGCGGCTTTCATTCCTCAACACGTAGTTATGGGGTGCTTGCACACAGAGTGCATGTCTTGTGATGCTATGACCGCTTTTGATGGAAGAGTTGACGGATGCGTTGACGATGACGAGGTGGAGTTGACCGTGCTGGCCAGTACCGCACCTCAGGCAGCACCCCCTCAAGCCTCCCCCTCGTCCCCTCAGGCGCCGCCCTCGCCCTCTCCGGCCGCGGCCCCTCAGGCGGCACCCCCTCAGGCAGCACCCCCTCAGGCGGCATCGCCGGAAGGCGTTCCGGCCGCGCCCCAGCGCAGCAGCCGCGGCGCCGACACCCGGGCCCTCACCCAGGTCCTCTTCGCGCAGCTCAAGGAGCTCCAGCCGGGCACCCCGGAGCACGACCGCGTGCGCGGGGCGCTCATCGAGGCCAACCTCCCGCTCGTGCGCTACGCGGCCGCCCGGTTCCGCTCCCGCAACGAGCCGATGGAGGACGTCGTCCAGGTCGGCACCATCGGGCTCATCAACGCCATCGACCGCTTCGACCCGGACCGGGGCGTGCAGTTCCCGACGTTCGCGATGCCGACCGTCGTCGGCGAGATCAAGCGGTACTTCCGCGACAACGTCCGCACCGTCCATGTGCCGCGCCGGCTGCACGAGCTGTGGGTGCAGGTCAACAGCGCGACGGAGGACCTGACGACCTCCTTCGGACGCACCCCGACGACCGCGGAGATCGCCGAGCGGTTGCGCATCACCGAGGACGAGGTGCTCTCCTGCATCGAGGCCGGGCGGTCGTACCACGCGACCTCCCTGGAGGCCGCGCAGGAGGGCGACGGGATGCCGGGGCTGCTGGACCGGCTCGGCTACGAGGATCCCGCGCTGGACGGTGTGGAGCACCGTGATCTCGTCCGGCATCTGCTCGTCCAGCTGCCCGAGCGGGAGCAGCGGATCCTGCTGCTGCGGTACTACAGCAATCTCACGCAGTCTCAGATCTCCGCGGAGCTCGGTGTCTCGCAGATGCACGTGTCGCGGCTACTCGCGCGTAGCTTTCAGCGGTTGCGGTCTGCGAACCGCATCGACGCGTAATCGCAAACGCTAGCGAGAGGTCACCGCGGGGAGGGAATCGCTCATCAGGGCGGTTGCCGACAGTTGAAAGCCGAAAAGCCGTCAGACCCCGTGTTTGCAGGGCGTATTCGCGTCTCAGATGTCGACATGTCACTACAGCGTGTTGCCGACATGTGACATTCTGCGGGAAGCGCGTTTGCCAGAGCTCCGGCTCCGGTATTCAGGTGAAGGCTGCGTTCCTCAAGCGGGGGCGTTCGCCGCGACCGTCCCGCGACCCAAAGGGGGTGGCATGTCCGCAGAACAGGGCAGCTCGAAGGTGCTCACGCTCGCGGAGAGCGAGACAGCTCCCCATGCTCTCGACTCACTCGGCTCCATCGATGACGTACCGGCCCTCGCGGCCGAGCCCGTTCCGGTCCTTCCGGCTGCGGGCGCCATCGACACCCGCACCCTGTCCCGCTCCCTGTTCCTGCGGCTGGCCGCGCTCGACGAGGACAGCCCCGAGCGTGCGTACGTCCGTGACACGCTCATCGAGCTCAACCTCCCGCTCGTGCGGTACGCCGCCGCGCGGTTCCGCTCCCGGAACGAGCCGATGGAGGACATCGTCCAGGTCGGCACGATCGGGCTGATCAAGGCGATCGACCGGTTCGACTGCGAACGGGGCGTGGAGTTCCCGACGTTCGCGATGCCGACGGTGGTCGGGGAGATCAAGCGGTTCTTCCGGGACACGTCCTGGTCGGTGCGGGTGCCGCGCCGGCTGCAGGAGCTGCGGCTCGCTCTGACCAAGGCCAGCGACGAGCTCTCGCAGAAGCTGGACCGGTCGCCGACGGTGAGCGAACTGGCCGCCGTGCTCGGGGTGTCCGAGGAGGACGTCGTCGACGGGCTGGCGGTGGGGAACGCCTACACGGCGTCCTCGCTGGACTCGCCGGCGCCGGAGGACGACGGCGGCGAGGGGTCGCTGGCGGACCGGCTGGGGTACGAGGACACCGCGCTGGAGGGTGTGGAGTACCGGGAGTCGCTGAAGCCGCTGCTGGCGAAGCTGCCGCCCCGTGAGCGGCGGATCATCATGCTGCGGTTCTTCGCGAACATGACGCAGTCGCAGATCGGTGAGGAGGTCGGCATCTCGCAGATGCACGTCTCCCGGCTGCTGACCCGGACGCTGGCGCAGCTCCGGGAAGGTCTGATCTCGGACTAGCGGGTCCTGACCGAGGGCTGGGGCGCGGTCGTAGGGGCCGCGCCGTTCGCCTGTGGCCGTGCCTCCGGCGGGGGGCGCGCATTCGCTTCGCCTGACCGTTGGGTGTGGGCCGGGGCCGCGCCGGGTGGGGGTGTCCGTGGTGGCGATCACCGCCGCCATGCTGCACCCGGTCGGTCTCCTCGGAACGGCGCGACGGACCCACTCACCGACTGACGGGCGTCGACGCGCCCAACCGCTGCGGGCGGAGACCCCCCGACACGGCCCCTTCTCGCCGTACGTGGGTGCGGGCGCGCTGGCTGGCTGCCCTGGCTGCGGGCAGGCGTGCCGCCAGGGGCGGCAGGGGTGGGCGCGGGCCGGTTACGCCAGTGCCAGCCAGGCCACCGCCGCGACGATCGCCACGGCGACCACGACGCCGAGGATGAGGCCGATGCGCGGGCCGCTGCTGGTAGGTGCCGCCGCCTGACGGCCCTGCGGGGCCTCGTCGACGAACGCGCGGAACATCTGGGTGCTGCCGGCGGGGTCGTGATTGCCCTGCGGGGCCTGGTAGTTAGCCATGGCCCGAGACCCTAGCGAAAACGGCGGGGCTCCCCCAAGTGGGGGTTGGGGTTCCGTTCGGGGCCGAGTGATCCCTACCGCCGGGCTCACCACCAGCACGTTTACTCCCGCAATACTTGCCTTTGCCAAGTTTTTGTACCCGCACCACTCCCTTTTATTTGCCTGCAGCAACCAACAGCTCCTATGGTTGCCCTAAGCAACGAAAGCGGGAGGTGTCATGGCCGAAAGGGCGCAATACGAAGAGCTGGTCCGCCAGTTCAGCGCCTTCGGCGCCGTGAAGCGGGAGCTCGGCCGGATCATGCCCGCCGAGTGCCCCGGCGGGTCGGCGGCCGTTCTGACGCTACTGGGCCGACACGGCGACATGCGCATGAGCAAGCTCGCCGAGCTGCTCGCGGTGGACATGTCGGTCACCAGCCGCCACGTCGCACATGTCGTGGCCCGGGGCTGGATCGAGCGCTCCCCCGACCCGGCGGACAAACGCTCACGCATCCTGCGCCTCACACCCGCGGGCCACGCACAGCTCGACGAGCTGTCCCGGCGGACCACCGAGGTCCTCGCCGAGCGCCTGAGGGACTGGACCGACGAGGAGGTCGGCCAGCTCACGGACCTCATGGCGCGGCTGAGGGAGAGCTTCGACTGCCGTCCCGGGAGCCGGGCCGCACCGCCCGCTTTCGACCAGACCACCCGTACACCCGCAAGCACGTAAGAAAAGGAAGCCCATGGCAACGACCACACCAGCCGGTGTGCGGGCTCATGCCAAGCACGGGGGAGGCTCCCACGGCTCCTCCGGCGACGGCGCTCCCATGACGCACCGGCAGATCATGGAGGCCCTCACCGGCCTTCTGCTCGGCATGTTCGTCGCGATCCTGTCGTCGACGATCGTCTCCAACGCCCTGCCCCGCATCATCGGCGACCTCGGTGGCGGCCAGAGCGCCTACACCTGGGTCGTGACCGCGTCCCTGCTGACGATGACGGCCTCCACCCCGCTGTGGGGCAAGCTCGCCGACCTGTTCTCCAAGAAGCTGCTGATCCAGCTCGCGCTGGTCGTCTTCGTGCTGGGTTCGGCGGCGGCCGGCATGTCCCAGAACCCGGGCATGCTCATCGCCTTCCGCGCGGTCCAGGGCATCGGCATGGGCGGTCTGTCCGCGCTGGCCCAGATCATCATGGCGGCGATGATCTCGCCGCGTGAGCGCGGGCGTTACAACGGCTACCTCGGCGCCACCTTCGCCACCGCCATGGTCGGCGGCCCGCTGGTCGGCGGTGTCATCACCGACACCGACTGGCTCGGCTGGCGCTGGTGCTTCTACGTCGGCGTGCCCTTCGCGGTGATCGCCCTGATCGTGCTGCAGAAGACCCTGCACCTGCCCGTGGTCAAGCGGAAGGTCAAGGTCGACTGGGCCGGCGCCTTCTTCATCACCGCGGCCGTCTGCCTGCTGCTGGTCTGGGTGACGTTCGCCGGCGACAAGTACGACTGGCTCTCCTGGCAGACGTACGCGATGGTCGGCGGTTCCGTGGTGCTGCTGGCGCTGTTCGTCCTCGTCGAGGCGAAGGCGAGCGAGCCGATCATCCCGCTGCGGCTGTTCCGCAACCGCACCATCACGCTGGCCTCCATCGCCTCCCTGTTCGTCGGCGTCGCGATGTTCTCCGGCACCGTCTTCTTCAGCCAGTACTTCCAGCTGGCGCGGGACAAGTCGCCGACGATGTCCGGTGTGATGACGATCCCGATGATCGCGGGTCTCTTCGTCTCCTCCACCGTCTCCGGGCAGATCATCACCCGGACCGGCCGCTGGAAGGGATGGCTGCTGGCCGGCGGTGTGCTGGTGACGGCCGGGCTCGGGCTGCTGGGCACGATCCGGTACGACACCGAGTACTGGCACATAGCGATCTTCATGGCGCTGATGGGCCTCGGCATCGGCATGATGATGCAGAACCTGGTGCTCTGCACGCAGAACCAGGTGGAGCCGGGCGACCTGGGTGCCGCCAGCTCCACGGTGACCTTCTTCCGGTCCCTGGGCGGTGCCGTGGGCGTCTCGGCGCTCGGTGCGGTCCTGGGCAACAAGATCACCGACTACGTCAAGGACGGCCTGGCCGACCTCGGCGCGAAGGGCGCGGCCCTCGGTCACGCCGGCACCGGCGGTGGCGGCATCCCCGACCTCGACGCGATGCCCGCGCCGATCCGCACCGTCGTGGAGAGCGCCTACGGCCACGGTGTCGCGGACGTCTTCCTCTACTCGGCCCCGATGGCGCTGCTCGCCCTGCTGGTGTCGCTGTTCATCAAGGAGGTCCCGTTGAAGACGAAGGGCGGGCTGGCTCAGGCCGCCGAGCCCGAGACGCCTGCCGTGGCTCCCGCCGAGACGCCTGCCGTGGCTCCCGCCGAGGCGGTCGCCGTCGAGGCTCCCGCCGCGGAGAAGACCGCGCCGAGCTGGGCCGTGGCCGACACCGAGGCCGCCGACGGCACCGGTCCCGAGGGCACCCGGCCCGACGGCACCCGGCCCGAGGGCACCGGGCCCGAGGGCACCCAGCGGCTCGCCGCCGTCGCCACGGCGGAACGTCAGGAGGAGACCTCCGGACCTGTCCTCGGCATCCCCGTCCGCGGGTTCGTCCGCGGGAACGAGTCCGCGCCCGTGCCGCAGGCCGCCGTCACGCTGATCTCGCTGGGCGGGCGTCAGCTGGGCCGGTCCGTGGCGCAGGCCGACGGCTCGTACGCCGTGGACGCCCCGGGCGCCGGCTCGTACGTCCTGATCGCCTCCGCCGACGGCTTCCAGCCGCAGGCGTCCACGGTCGTGGTGAACGGCGAGCCGGTCGCCTACGACATCCTGCTCAGCGGCACCAGCGGGCTGACCGGCCTGGTGCGGGCCGCCGAGAGCGGGCAGCCGGTCAAGGACGCCATGGTCATCGTGACGGATGTGCGCGGGGACCTGCTGGCCAACGGGACCACGGGTGAGCAGGGCGAGTTCTCCTTCACCGAGCTGGTGCCGGGGGCGGTGACCGTGGCGGTGAACGCCGCCGGGTACCGGCCGCGTGCCCTGCCCGTCGAGGTGGGCGGTACCGGAGTCACCCGGGTCGAGATCGACCTGGACTCGGGCGCCCGTGTCCAGGGTGTCGTCCGCGCCCCGCACGGCCCGCTGGCCGATGCCCGGGTGACGCTGGTCGACCAGGCGGGCAACGTCGTCGGCTCGGCCACGACCGGGGCGGACGGGGCGTACGCCTTCACCGACCTGGACGGCGGCGAGTACACCGTCATCGCCACGGGCTACCCGCCGGTGGCCACCGCCCTGACGGTCACGGGCCCGGGCACCGACGCCCACGACATCGAACTCGCCCACCCCGGCGAGTAGTACGGACCCCGGCCCGTGGCGGGTGGGCGCGCTCTGAGCGGCGGTGCGCCCCCTGTCGCGGGCCGGTTTCTTTCTGAGGAGCAGGTGAGATGGGACTGACCGCGAGGATCCGTACCCGCGACGGATGGGCCGTGTCGCACGCGGTCGTCACGGTCGCGGACATGACCGGCGCGCAGGTGCTGCGGGCCGAGGCCGACGCGGAGGGCGCCGTGCGGGACACGACGCCGATGGAGGCGGGGGCGTACACCGTCATCGTCACGGCTGTGGGTTACGCGCCCGCGGCATCCAGTGTGATCGTCACCGCTGGGGGCACCTCCCGCTCGAGCGAAGTCGAGAGTGGGGGAGGGCGGGCCGAGGTCGGCACCGTGACGCTGGCCCGGCAGGGCGGCACCGAGCTGCCGCCGCCCGGGCCGTGGACCGTCGACCCGGTGCACTCCAGCGTGGCCGCCGTGGCCCAGCATCTGGGCATCTCCAGCGTGCACGGCCGGTTCACGGAGTTCTCCGGCGCGATCGAGATCGCACCGGACGACGTCACCAAGTCGCGGGTGGAGGCGGTGATCCGGGCCGCGTCGATCGACACCGGCAACGGCATGCGCGACGGGCACCTGAAGTCGCCGGACTTCCTGGACGTCGAGCGGTTCCCGGAGATCACCTTCCGGTCGACGGGGCTGACGGCGACCGGGTCCGACCGGTGGACCGTCCACGGCGAGCTGGGCATGCACGGGGTCGTACGGCCCGTGGACCTGGATCTGGCCTACCTCGGCACGGGTCCGGATCCGTGGGGCGGTACCCGCGCGGCCTTCCGCGCCACGACCGAACTGCACCGCGAGGACTTCGCCATGAACTACAACCAGGTCCTGCAGGCAGGCATCGCCGCCATCGGCACGACGCTGAAGGTGGAGCTGGACATCCAGGCCGTGCAGGGCGAGTCACTTCCGGCGGCGTGAGTCCGGGGCGGAGACCCGCGCCACCAACTGGCCGCACAGGTCACGGAGTTTGACATTCCGGTCCTGCGAGGCCCGGCGCAGCCGCTCCAGCGCGTTCCGTGCGTCGATCCGCTCCCGGGCCATCAGGATGCCGATCGCCTGGTCGATGACGCTGCGGGAGAGCAGGGCGGTGCGCACGTCGGCCGCCGACTCGTGGCGGCGCTCGATGCGCAGCGCCACGTCGATCGCGTCCCCGGCACGGGCCGCGAAGGCACGGGCCGCGTCCCGGCCCGGGTCCAGCGCCCCGGCCCGCACTCCGTAGAAGTTGAGCGCGGCGCCCTTCTCGCTCTCGACGACGACCGGCACGGCCAGCACACAGCGGACGCCCTCGGACAGCGCGTACTCCGTGTACGCCGGCCAGCGGGACTCCTCGGCGAGATCCGGGGCGTACTGCTCCTCGCCGGTCTCGGCCGCGTCGACGCAGGGCCCCGCGCCGTTCTCGTACTGGCGCAGGTCCAGGCCGCTGGGCATGCCGTCGCTGCCGGCCAGGGTGAGCAGCCGGCCGGCCCGGCGCACGGTGATGCTGCACGCGTCGGCGCCGGGCACGTCCTGCACCGCGCGGTCGGTCAGGTCGCGCAGCAGGGTGTCGAGACCACTACTGCGCACCATCGCCTGGTCCAGCGTGTCGGACGTCTCGGAGCTCATGACCGTACGGGTATCCCGTCACCGGCCGGACACGCCACCGACGTAATCCACCTCACGTCAGGGGGCGTTGCCGCCCACGATCCGGCGGGCGAGGTCGCGCAGTTTCACGTTCTCCCGCTGGGAGGCCCGCACCAGGCTCTCGAAGGCCGCGGTCGCGTCGATGCCCTGGCGCTCCATGAGGATGCCGGTGGCCTGGCCGATCAGGTCCCGGGTGTGCATGGCCTCGGTGAGCTGCTCGCGCACGGTCGCCGAGTCCAGGGCGATGCTGACGTGCGCGCTGAACAGCCGGCCGACGCGCGTGGCCTCCTCGTCGAAGGCGCCCGGTTTGCGCGCGTAAGCCGTGAGCACGGTCAGCCGGCGGCGGTCGGCGCGCAGCCGCAACGACAGCGCCGAGCGCAGTCCCAGGGCCGCCAGCACGTCCCAGCCGTCGTCCGCCTCGCTGTCCGTTATCCGCGCGATCGGGCTGTTCCACAACTGGTCCCACAGCCCGTGCTGTTCGCGGCCGGTGTGCCGGGCCTCGGCGGAGCGCACGACCTCGTCGGTCCAGGCGAGCGTGCGGAGCTTGTTGCCGCGCTCGATGACGGAGATGCCGGCGTGCTCGGCCCCCGGCATGAGATGCACGGCCAGCCGGGCGGCCGCGCGCAGGGTGCTGTGGGGCGTGAGGGTCTCGTGCAGTTGCTGAGAAGCCACCGTGAGAGCCTCGGCCAGCTCGACGCCGACCGGAAAACGGGGCAAATCAGGAAACTCGGACGCAGCCACCACGAACCTCTTCGGCATGCACGGCCATGGCCGTGCGCAGGAGAGCTCCGCAGCACATTCCCGACTGCGAGCACAGGACGGACAGCACTCTAACTGCTCGGTTGCCTCCGGGTGACGCCCGGCCGACGGCGCCGCGGGGAGCTTCCACCGCCCGCCCCCCGCATGGTGGAATGGCCTTCGGGTCAGGAAGCGGCCTTACCGGAATCCGGACGAACGTCTGCCAGGTGAGTGCCGTGACCCTCTTCACGAATCCCACAGAACCGCGCGACCTCCCCGGTCGCGTCCACCTCGCCATGCCCGCCGAGATCGACTTCTGTAACGCGACGGAGCTGTTGCCGCTCGTCCTGTCCGCAGCCCGGGCCCGCGGCGACCGGCTGGAAGTCCTCGTCCTCGACCTGACCACGACCTCCTTCATGGACTCCCAGGGCATCCGCCTCATCAACGACGTACGGCGGCGGCTGCGCCCCGGGGCCACCCTGCGTCTGGTGGCCCGGCCCGAGGGGATCACGAGCCGGGTCCTGGAGCTGACGGGGATGCGCCGGGACGTGCCCGTGTACGACGACCTCGCCGAAGCCCTGGCGTCGTAGGCTGCCGCACATGGCACCGAACATCGCGACGAACACCCGCGTGTCCCTGGACGAGTTGCTCGACTTCGTACGCCCCCGGCACCACGCGATCCTGCTGACCCGGCGGGCCGACGGCGGCCCTCAGGGCTCCCCGCTGACCTGCGGTGTCGACGACTCCGGCCGGATCGTGGTCTCCACCTACCCGGAGCGCGCCAAGACCCGCAACGCCAAGCGGGACCCCCGCGTGAGCCTGCTCGTGCTCAGCGACGACTGGAACGGCCCCTGGGTCCAGATCGACGGCACGGCCGAGGTCGTCGACTCTCCCGACTCCGTCGAACCGCTCGTGGAGTACTACCGGAACATCGCCGGTGAGCACCCCGACTGGGACGAGTACCGCGCGGCCATGCTCAAGCAGGGCAAGTCGCTCATCCGGATCACGCCGGAGCGGTGGGGGCCGGTGGCGACCGGGGGGTTCCCGGCGCGGCTGGTGGAGGGGGAGTAGGCCAGCTCGCCCCGGGGGCTTGTGCTTCTGGGGCGCCGGGACTTCTGCTTCTGCTTCTGGGGCTCCGGGGGCTTTGACGGCTTCGGGAGCTCTGGAGGCTCAGGGGGCTCCGGGAGCTCTGACGGCTTCGGGAACTCTGGCGGCTCAGGTGGCTCCGGGAGCTCTGACGGCTTCGGGAGCTCTGGCGGCTCAGGGGGCTCCGGGGGCTCTAGCAGCTCCGACGGCTTCGGGAGCTCTGGCGGCTCAGGTGGCTTCCCCCGCGCTGGAGGCCTCTTCCTCCCCGGAGGCTTCCGCCTCCCGGGCGACCATCGCCTCGATGCCCGCGATCAGCAGCTCCAGCGCGAACTCGAAGTCGCGCTCCAGCATCTCGGCGACCGTGTCGCCACCGCGCGCCGCCATGATCTCCCGGGACTCCCGCAGGACGTCGGCGGCCTGCGGGGCTGCGGTCACCGTGCTCAGGGCCTGCTGGAAGTACTCGTCCACGCTCATCCCGCCGGCCGCGGCCCGGGAGGCGAGGTGGCCCTCCAGGGTGCCGTAGCCGTAGACGAACTGGAAGACGGCCGAGATCGTGCTCGTCAGGCGTTTCGCGGGCAACCCGGTCCTGCGGACGACGCGCTGGACGACCCGGGAGAACGCCAGGCTGTGCGGGCCGATGTTGAGGAAGACCCCGACCAGCGCGGACACCCAGGGATGCCGCACCAGCAGCGTCCGGTACTCCCGGGCGAGCGCCCGCACCTGGTCCCGCCAGTCCTCACCGGCGTCCGGATCGGGCAGCCGCATCTCGCCCATCGCCTTGTCGAGGGCGAGTTCGAGCAGGTCGTCCTTGGTGTCGACGTACCAGTAGACGGACATCGCGGTGACGTTCAGCTCGCCGGCCAGCCGCCGCATGGAGAACTTGGCGAGTCCATCGGCGTCCAGCAGCCGGATCGTCATCCTGGTGATCCGCTCCCGGTCGAGCCCCGAGGGCTGCCCGCCACCGCGCCGCCGGTGCGCCGTGCCCTCCAGCCAGACACTGGACCGCGGCTGATCCTGCCGGGCGGCTTTCGCCATGGCGCACCTTCCTCGATCTTTCAACGCCGCTCATGCTAGACGCGCCGTTCGCCACGGGCGCGGGGCTGTGCCGCTGTGCGGCTCCGCCGCGCGGGCGCGATCAACCACGATGAACCCGCACCCGCACCCGCACGACAGCCGTCGGCCCCGAGCTCCTAGGCGGACTCTGCCCGCTCAGCGCGCCGAAGCAACCCGGCCGCGACCAGTCCGCCCGCCAGCACGGCAACCGCCCCCACCAACTGACTGGTCTCCAGCCCGGAGGCGAACGCGTCGGAGATGCGCGCCTTCTCCTCGGCACTGTCGGCCGCCGCCAGCGCCGCCGGCAACGACGCCGCGGAGACGGCGACCAGCGAGGCGAACCGGGAGTTGAGCACAGCACCGAGCACCGCGACGCCCAGCCCGTTGCCGAACTCGGCGAGGGTTCCGTTGATGCCCGCTCCCACACCCGCCTTCTCCGGCGGGATCGCCCCCATGATGGCGTTGGCCATCGCCGGCATCGACAGCGCCACACCCGCGCCCATGACCACCAGGCCGAGCAGCATTCCGCCGTACCCGTGTCCACCGAGCAGGGCGATCGCCGCCAGCCCCGCGGACACCAGGGTCATGCCGAGCGCGATGGCCGCCGGCGTACCGGCCTTCAGCACCAGCTTCGCCCCGACCCCCGTGAAGTTGAGCGCGACGACGGTCAACGCCAGCGGCGCCGTCCGCAGCCCGGCGTCCAGCGGCTCGTACCCGAGGACGAACTGCAGGTGCTGCGTGAGCAGGAACAGCGACCCGGTCATACCGAACGCCACGAGGATCGCGCCCGCGACCGCGCCCACGAACTTCTGGTTGCGGAAGAAGTGCATGTCGAGCATCGGGTGCTCGGTCCGCAGCTCCCACAGCGCGAACAGGCCGAGCACGAGCAGGCCGATCAGCGCCGAGACCAGCACCTGCGCGGAGGTCCAGCCGTGCTCGGGCCCGGTGATGATCGCGTACACGACGGCCGTCATGCCGATCGTCGACAGGACCGCGCCGAGCAGGTCGGGCCGGTCACCGGCCTTGTGCTTCGACTCCGGCACCAGCGCGGCGACCGCGACCAGGCCGAGCAGGGCGACCGGGATGTTGATCAGGAAGATCGCGCCCCACCAGAAGTGGTTCAGCATCACGCCGCCGATCAGGGGTCCGGCCGCGAAACCGAGCGAACTGACCGTCGACCAGAGCGCGATGGCCTTCACGCGCTCCTGGTCGTCGAAGATCTGCACGACCACGGCGAGGATCGTGGTCATCAGCAGCGCCCCGCCGACGCCCATGCCCGCACGGGCCGCGATCAACTGGCCCGGGCTCTGGGACAGGCCGGCCGCGAGCGAGCCCAGGCCGAAGATCGCGAGGCCGGACATCAGCAGCAGCTTGCGGCCGTAGCGGTCGGCGGCGTTCCCGGCGGTGAGCAGCAGGCCGGACTGCACCAGCGCGTACGCGTTCATCATCCACTGGACGTCGGCGGTCGAGGCGTCCATCTCGCGGGTGAGCGAGGGGATGGCCACGTTGAGGATCGTGTTGTCGAGCAGCACGGTGAGCTGCGCGAGGCAGATGACACCGAGGATCAGCCAGCGCTGGGGGTGGCCGTCCCGCACGGTCGGGGGCGCGGCCTTTTCCTGGGGGGACGTCGTCATGTTGTACACCGTAGAACACTTCCTATACGGCGTACAACGGAGTTTCGGCCGGGACGATGACGGGCGGTGGCTTTCGGCCACCGCCCGTCATCCGGTCGGGGTCGTGTCAGCTGCTCGCCTTCTGGGTGAGGTCGTAGAAGGTGCTCGAACCGACTGTGACCTTCTTGAAGTTGGCCTCGACCCAGGAGGTGATCCGGGAGGACGTGCCCTCGCCGCTGCCGCCCATGCCGCCGCCCATGCCGCCCGAGGCGATGAAGTAGTGGATCTTTCCGTCCGCCACGTACTGCTTGAACTGGGCCAGGGTCGGGGACGGATCGGTGCCGTTGAAGCCGCCGATGGCCATCACCGGGTCGCCGGTGGACAGCTGGTAACTCGCCGCGTTCTGGGCACCGATGGCCGCCGCGGCCCAGGTGTACCGGTCGGCGTCGGTCTCCAGCAGCTTCTTGGCCTCGGAGCTGACGCTGGCGCCGTTGAGCAGGCCACCGACACCGCCACCGCCACGCATGCCACCCATGCCGCCCATACGACCGCCGTCGCCGTTCTGCCGGTTCTGGCCCTGCTGGTTCTGGCCCTGCTGGTTCTGGCCGCCGCCCGGGAACCCGCCGCCCGGGAACCCTCCGCCGGGGAAGCCGTTGCCCTGCTGCCCCCGCGCGTTGCCGTTGCCGTTCTGCTGGTTCTGGCCGCCGCCCGGGAAGCCACCGCCGGGGAAGCCGCCACCGCCCGGGCCGCCGCGGCCGCCCGCGACCGCCGGACCCGCCGTGACGATCGAGCCGGTGTGCCCCTCGTTCACGGTGGTGAGGGTGTACGCCGCCGGACCGGCCAGCGCGGCGAGGACGCCCAGCCCGGCCGCACCCAGGGCCAGTCGGCGGCCGAGCCGGCCGGCGAAGATCAGGCCGAGGGCCGCCGTCAGACCGCCGACCAGGACGAGCCACTTGAGCCAGGGCAGGTAATCGGAGGAGCGATTGAGCAGGACGTACCCCCAGGCCGCGGTCGCCGTCATCGCGGCGGCCAGGGTCAGCGAGGCCCACGCCTTGTCCCGCTTCTCCCAGAGCAGCGCCGCGCCCATCCCGATCAGCGGGGCGATGTAGGGGGCGAGGGCCACCGTGTAGTACTCGTGGAAGATGCCCTGCATGTAGCTGAAGACCAGCATGGTGGTGAGCAGCGCGCCGCCCCAGACGAGGAACGAACCGCGGGTCACCGACGTGCGCCTCGCCTTGCGGGTCGCCACCAGCCCCGCGACGAGCAGGATCAGAGCGGCCGGGATCAGCCAGGAGATCTGGCCGCCGACGGAGGAGCTGAACAGCCGGTCCCAGCCGGTCTCGCCCCAGTTGCCGCCGGCGTTCCCGCCGCCACCGCCGCCTCCGACGCTGCCGGTCTCGTCGCCGTTGAGGCGGCCCAGGCCGTTGTAGCCGAAGGTCAGTTCCAGGAAGCTGTTGTTCTGCGAACCGCCGATGTACGGGCGGGAGGAGGCGGGCCAGAGTTCGACGATCGCGACCCACCAGCCACCGGAGACGACGATCGCGGCGAGACTCGCGGCGAGTTGGCCGATCCGCTTCTTCACCGTCACCGGGGCGCAGACGCCGTAGACGAGGGCGAGCGGCGGCAGGATCAGGAAGGCCTGGAGCGTCTTGGCGAGGAAGGCGAAGCCGACCGCGGCACCGGCCCACAGCAGCCACTTCGTGCGGCCGTCCTCCAGGGCGCGGATGACGAGCCAGCAGGCCGCCGCCATCAGCAGCGCCAGCATCGCGTCGGGGTTGTTGAAGCGGAACATCAGTGCCGCGACGGGGGTGAGCGCGAGCACCGCGCCCGCGATCAGCCCGGCCGCGGGGCCGAACCGGCGGCGCACGGCCGCGTACACGACGGCCACCGTGCCGACGCCCATGAGGACCTCGGGCGCGAGGATCGCCCAGGAACTGAGGCCGAAGAGCCGCACGGACAGGGCCATGGGCCACAGGGCCGCCGGAGGCTTGTCGACGGTGATGGCGTTCGCCGCGTCGAGCGAGCCGAAGAAGAACGCCTTCCAGGACTGGCTGCCGGCCTGCACGGCCGCCGAGTAGAAGGAGTTGGCGTAACCGGAGGCGCCCAGGTCGTACAGGTAGAGCACGGCGGTCGCCAGCAGCAGGGCGAGGAAGGCCGGGCGGGCCCAGCGGGGGTCCTCGGGGCGCCCGCGCCACAGCCGCTGCCGGAAGGGCAGGTGGGGGGCGCCGGCCTGCGGAGCCGGCGCGGATACCGGGGGCCGCGTCCCGGTGCCGGGACTCGTGCCTCTGCCGGTGATCTGCTGGTCGAAGTGGACGGTCATCGGAAGTCCCTCGCATCGGTGTCGTGCGGGCGCACCGGCAGCAACTGCGCGGTGGTGTCCCGCCAGGAGTCCGCGGCGTCACCGGCGCGGAACGGGGTGGTGGCCCGCACTGCGGCGCGGGTGTCGTCGGCGAGCCCGGGGCCGGTGTCGTACGGGGCGACGGGCGTCGAGTCGTCCTCGCGCCGGTCGGGGAACACCCACGCCCGGAAGAGCAGGAAGCGCAGCACGGTCGCCGCGAGGTTGGCCGCGATCAGGACGGCCAGTTCGGTGGAGTGCGCGGGCTCGGAGGCCGCCGCGTTCAGCGCCGCGAGCGAGCCGCTGGTCAGGGCGAGTCCGATCCCGAAGACGACCAGGCCCTGCGCCTGGTGCCGTACGGCCCCGCCGCGCCCGCGCACCCCGAAGGTGAGCCGCCGGTTGGCCGCGGTGTTGGCGACCGCCGAGACCAGCAGGGCGAGGGCGTTGGCGACCTGGGAACCGGTGACGGCCCGGAAGCCGCTGTAGAGCAGCAGGTAGAAGAGGGTGGACAGGGCGCCGACCACGCAGAACCCCACGAGCTGGCGGGCCAGTCCCTTCGGCACGTCCTCCAGGTCACGGTCGCGCGGGTCGTCGCCGAACGGCCGGGCGAGCCGGTCCAGCGGCAGCGAGCCGGTGGCCAGGGCCCTGCCGACCCGCCACACGCCCTTGAGGTCGTCGGTCGCGGTCTTGACGATGTGCACGGTCGAATCGGGGTCGTCGACCCAGTCGACCGGCACCTCGTGGATCCGCAGCCCGGCGCGCTCGGCGAGCACCAGCATCTCGGTGTCGAAGAACCAGCCGGTGTCCTCGACGAGGGGCAGCAGCACGTGTGCCACGTCCCGGCGGATCGCCTTGAAGCCGCACTGGGCGTCCGAGAACCGCGCCTGGAGCGAGCCGCGCAGGATGAGGTTGTAGGCCCGGCTGATGAACTCCCGCTTGGGCCCGCGCACCACCCGTGAACTGCGGGCCAGCCGGGAGCCGATCGCGAGGTCCGAGTGGCCGGAGATCAGCGGCGCCACCAGCGGCAGCAGGGCGTTGAGGTCGGTGGACAGGTCCACGTCCATGTAGGCGAGGACGGGGGCGTCCGAGGCCGACCAGACGGCCCGCAGGGCCCGGCCGCGCCCCTTCTGCTCCAGGCGGAAGGTGGTGACCTCCGCAATCTCCGCCGCCAGCCGCCCGGCCACCTGCGGGGTGGTGTCCGTGGAGGCGTTGTCCGCGATCGTGATGCGGAACGCGTACGGAAACGTCCGTTCGAGATGCTCGTGCAGTCTGCGGACGCACGGCTGGAGGTCCTTCTCCTCGTTGTAGACGGGGATCACTACGTCCAGGACAGGCGTACCGGCTGGTGCGGCCGGGAGGTGCTCCCGCGCCGGCAGGGTGCCGGGAGAAGAGTCGGTTCGCATGGAGCCGACTTTCGTCAGGCGCCCTGTTGTGCCGATGTGGTGAGGCTGTGGCGTGCCTGTGAGTGCTGTTGCCGGCTCATGTCCGGCTGCGGCTGCGCCGGGAGCGCGGGCAGGTGCAGCGTGAAGACGGTCCGCCCGGGCACGCTGTCGACGGTCACGGCACCGCCGTGCGCGGTCGCCACGGCCTGCACGATGGCCAGGCCGAGGCCGGTCGAGCCGTGGGCGCGGGAACGCGCGGAGTCGCCGCGCGCGAACCGTTCGAAGACGTGCGGGAGCAACGCGGCCGGGATGCCCTGCCCGTTGTCCTCGACGTCCACGCACAGCCAGGGTCCGCGCCGCTGGACGCGGGCGGTGACGGTCGTACCGGGTGGCGTGTGGCTGCGCGCGTTGCCGAGCAGGTTGACGAGGACCTGTTGCAGCCGGGCCGCGTCCGCCGACACGAGCGCGGGCTCGTCGGGCAGGTCGAGGCGCCAGTTGTGGTCCTGGCCGGCGGCTCGAGCGTCGCTCATGGCGTCCACGACGAGCGGGACGAGGTCGGTCTGCTCGAACTGCAGGGGCCGGCCGGCGTCGAGCCGGGCGAGCAGCAGCAGATCCTCGACGAGCAGCGTCATGCGCCCGGCTTCGGACTCGATCCGCCCGAGCGCGTGCCGGGTGTCCGGCCCGACGTCCTCGCGCCCGCGTCTGGTCAGTTCGGCGTATCCGCGGATGGAGGCGAGGGGCGTGCGCAGCTCGTGACTGGCGTCGGCGACGAACTGCCGGACCCGCGTCTCGCTCTGCTGCCGTGCGTGCAGGGCGCCGTGGACGTGGTCGAGCATCCGGTTGAGCGCGGCGCCGACCCGGCCGACCTCGGTGTGCGGGTCGGTCTCGGAGTCGGGCACGCGCTCGCTGAGGTTCACCTCACCGGTGTGCAGGGGGAGTTCGGAGACGCGGGTGGCGGTGGCGGCGACGCGGCGGAGGGGACGGGTGGCCACGCCGACGATGACCGTACCGGCGATGCCGGCGGCGACGAGGCCGGCAGCGGTGACGCTGACCTCGACCAGGACGAGTGTGTTGAGGGTGTCGGTGACGTCGGTGGTGGGCAGCGCCACGTAGTAGGCGCCGTTGGCCCCTTCGCGGTATTCCGCGCGGTACTCGCCCAGCCCGGAGATGGTGACCGTATGCGCCTCGCCGTCCTTGGCGACGGCGTTCAGCTCGGTCGTCTGCGTCTTGCTCAGCGTGTACGGTGCGGCCTGCGTGACGTCGTTGTCGTCCTTGGTGGGCTTGCTGACCATGCCCTCGGTGATCGCGCCGCTCCGGACCTTCGCGGCGATGGTGCCGATCATCTGCTGCGGCCCCTGCGTGACGAACTCCGAGAGGTCGGGAGCCTTGAGCACCCCCTTGTCCGGCCGGCCCGTGGGCTTGGGCTGTGTACCGTCGGGCAGCTCGGGGCCGGCGCCCGCGGCGCGACCCACCACCCCGCTGAGCGCGCTGTCCAGTTGCTCGTAGAGGCGGGAGTGCATCGCGATCGTCGTCACCGTCCCGATGACGGCACACACGACGGCGATCAGCGCCAGGGCGGAGACCACGAGCCGCGTCCGCAACGTGCGCGGACGGCGTAGTCGCCCCTGGCTCTCCCTCTGGACACGCAGCCGTCGTCGTCCGCTCACGACACCGCGGGCTTGATCAGGTAACCGGCACCGCGCCGCGTGTGGATCATCGGCTCGCGCCCGGCGTCGATCTTCCGCCGCAGATAGGAGATGTACAACTCGACGACGTTGGCCTGGCCGCCGAAGTCGTACGACCACACGCGGTCGAGGATCTGCGCCTTGCTGAGCACCCGGCGCGGATTGCGCATCAGGAACCGCAGCAGCTCGAACTCGGTCGCGGTCAGATGGATGTTGGCCCCGGCCCGGGTCACCTCGTGGCTGTCCTCGTCGAGGGTGAGGTCGCCGACGACCAGCGTGGAGTCCGAGCGCCGGTCGGCGGCACCGGAGCGGCGTATCAGTCCCCGCAGCCGCGCGACGACCTCCTCCAGGCTGAACGGCTTGGTGACGTAGTCGTCCCCGCCGGCCGTCAGCCCGGCGATCCGGTCCTCGACGGCGTCCTTGGCGGTCAGGAACAGCACGGGCACGTCCGGCAGTTCCCGGCGCAGCCGCCCGAGGACTGCCAGCCCGTCCATGTCGGGCAGCATCATGTCGAGGACGACGGCGTCGGGCCGGAAGTCACGGGCGGTCCGGATCGCGCCCGTGCCGTCACCGGCACTCCTGATCTGCCACCCCTCGTAGCGCAGGGCCATGGACAGCAGCTCCGTGATCGACAGCTCGTCGTCCACCACGAGCACGCGGACGGGGCTCCCGTCCGGCCTGAGCAGTTCGGTGCGCCCCTGGGGCGAGGTCGTGGTCATGTGAACACGATGTCGAGGACCTCTGAGAACACGCTTTCGGCAACCTGTGATTTCCCTGAGAAGCACACAGGCGCTTCTCGGGGAACGCCGAGAGGCCCCGCCGGTCCAGAACGAGCCGGGTTTACCAGGGAACGCCCGAGAGGCCCGGCCGGTTCAGAACAAGCCGGGCTTACCAGGGAACGCCCGGGAGGCCCCAGGTGTCCAGAACAAGCCGGGCTCACCAAGGAACGCCCGAGAGGCCCCGCCGGTTCAGGGAACGCCCGGGAGGCCCGGCCGGTCCAGGGAACGCCCGGGAGGCCCGGCCGGTTCAGAACAAGCCGTCCTGTGCGCCCGTGACCTTCTTGAACTGCCTGATCGGGACGGTCACTTCACTCTCCGTGGCGGGCACCAGCCCCCACCCGGTCATCAACCGCGTGTCGAGCACCACGACCCCGGCGCCGGTGGCCAGATGCAGATCAGGTCCGGCGGCCGCGACCAGCTCCCCGCCGACCGCACCCCCGGCGACGAGCTCGCGCACGTCCCCGACGGCGACGGGCACCCCGGCGAGCCCGAACACCCCCACGTGGTCGACGACCCGCAGCGGCTCCCGTACGAGCGACTCCGGCCACGCGGGGAGCGCGACCGCCCGCTCGTACAGCTCGGCGACCTCACGGGCCCGGTCGGAGGCCGCCTCCGGCAGCGCGGCCCGCACGGCCCGCTTCTCGGCGTACGGGATCCGGTCGGGCACCCGCAGGGCGGCCCTGAGCAGCTCCTCCGTACGCCGCGCGGCCATGAGCGGACCGACGCCGAGCCAGCCGAAACAGACGGCTCCCTGTTCGAGCAGCCGCGCGCTTCCCCGCTCCCGCGCCGTGATCCCGACCTTGACCATGCCGGGCCCGAACCACGCCAGGTACACGCGGTAAGGCCGTGGATCGTCGGCGATGGTGTCCGCCGCCACCGAGTGCGCCCGGTCCAGCCGCGCGCACTCCTCGCACCGCGCCCCCGTACTCCGTCCCGGCACGACCGCACCCAGCGGGCACGCATGCCCCCGAGCCCCCACGCAGCTGCGCACGCCCCCTTGCGCGACCCCGAAGGCCACGCGTTTCCCCCAGGTCAGCGCACTGCGCCGACCGCCACCCCACACGAGCACGGGACCATCCGCCGACCACCGCAGCCCCGAGCACTTCCATGCCTGTGCCATCTCTGCCGAGGGTAGGGGGCACCACTGACATCGGGGACGGCCGACTGACATCGGAGACGGCCGACCGACATCGGGGGACGGCCGACCGACATCGGGGGACGGCTGATGGGGCCGTCTGATGAGGACCGGCCTCACCTCACGGAGTCGGCCCCCGCCGCGGCGACGGTCTCCGGCTCGCCCGCGCGCTGCACCGGCATGACCGGCTGCACCGCACCCGCCGCACGCCGCCCGCGCCCGGCCAGTCGGCACCCCAGGCACTCCTCGTGCCCGCCCGGTGCCGCCGAGTCCCGCACGCGCCAGCCCCACTCCGCCCGGGGCCGCACGCCCGGCCCCTTCCCCCACCCGGCGAGATGCAGGGCCCAGGTGACGAGCAGCGCCACGACCCCGATCGCCAGTCCGCCGGCGATCAGCACGCCGGAGACGGTGCAGACCCCCAGCCCGGCCACACCGGCCCCGACCGTGGCGATGCCGCAGCCGACCCACCCCGCGAGCGTGTGCCCGTGGTCATACTGATGTGCACTCACGTGTCACTCCCTCGCACCGAGGGTCCACCCACCGAACCCCTCACCTGCTAAGACTTTTACGATCCAAACATCTCACGAACTAAGGGATCTGGGAATGCGCGCGAAGCCTCGTCCGGCCGCGACACCGGAGCAGGCGCTGTCGGCGATGGACCAGCTCATCGCGACTCACCTGGTCGGACAGCACGAGATCGCCCAACAGGTGGGCCTGAGTGTGACCGACCTCACCTGCTTCGCGTATGTCATCGAGGCCGGCGAGAACCTGCCCACGGCCGGCGACCTGGCGGCTCGCGTCCATGTCACCACCGGCGCGGTCACCGGCATCCTCAACCGCCTGGAGCGCGCCGGTTACATCACCCGCCGCCCCGACCCCACGGACCGCCGCCGTATCCGCGTCGCGGCCCAGCCCGACGCGGTCGCCCGGGTGCGGGAGGTCTACGAGCCGTACTACGCCCGCCTCACACACCTCTTCGCCGAGTACTCGCCGGACGAGATCGCGGTCCTGCACGACTGGTTCACCCGCGCGAGCACGCTGGCGGCGACCTACCTGGAAGAGCACTGCCGCCCGGACTGAACCAAGCCCCCGGCCGGCCATCTCACCCCTGGGGCGCCTGGGGACCCACCGCCTCTGCCTGGGCTGCCGGTGCCGGCTCGACCGTCGGCTACCTGGGCTGCCCGTGCCGGCTCGACCGTCGGCTACCTGGGCTGCCGGTGCCGGCTCGACCGTCGGCGCACGGTGAGGACACAGGCGAGCAGGCCGAGGGCCCAGGCGATCAGGAGGGCTCCCCACAGCGGCATGGTCACGATCGGCACGAGCAGACGGATCTCGACGTCCGAGCGGTTCTCGAAGATGAAGATCAGAGCGACCGCGCTGACCAGAAAGAACGGCAGGAAGCGGCGGACGCCGGGGCGGGAAAGAAACGGTGTGCGCGCCTTGTGGTCCGGGCTGGTCTGGGTCATGGAGTACCCCTCCATCACGTTGCCCCCGACTCAAGCGTCCCCTTCCCCGACGCGGCCCGCCACCGACGCAGAAGAAGCCTGCGCTTGAGCGTCGTGGGTCTGGCTGCCGTTTGCAACTCCCTCACCTGTCCGCGCAAGACCGTGCCTTCGTTCTCTCCCGCCACAGACGACGGCACCTCCTCGGTCGCCTCGCCTCAGCCGCGCAAGAAGCTCCACCTGGCAGCACATACGCGCCATGAATTCGCTTTACAAGGGCCTGTGCACGGTCCCGCGCTCGCGGATTACAGGGAGGGGCGAGCTGCAGTGTCGGCCTTTACCGCCACTCCAGGACGTCCCCCACGCTCAGCGCCCTGTCCGCGCCCTTGGCAGTGATCTTCTTCGGGGTTGCGCCGGGAGCGATGGCGGAGACGAAGAGCTCGAGCCGGGTGCCCTGGAGCGAGGTGAAGATCATCTGCTTTCCGTCCTGCGAAATGGCCCGCACTGTGTTCTTCCGATCCGTCGCCGGGATGATCGGATCACCCAGGGCACCCTTCGGGAGATCCGCCGTGCCGTCGAGCCGAGAAGTGTCCAGCGTCCAGAAGGAGTTCTTCCGCTTCGGGTCCTCGACCTCGCCGAGCCGGGGGCCGCACAGCACGGTCCTGTCGTCGACCCAGCCGTAGGGGAAGCAGTCGGCGGCAGAGGGAATGCCGGTTGCCTTCACACGCTCGGCCTTGAGCAGCGCACTGCGCTGTGGCACGTCGGCCACGTTGAAGCCCCGCCAGGTGATGAAGGCCGTCGCCTTGCGCCCGTCGTGACTGATCCGGACGTCCTCGCCGAAGAGCCCGCGCACCGGGTCACCCGCGAGCGCAAGGCCGGCCCCGTCCATGTAACCGCCATCACCGCCCCCCTGTTCGGTTACTGCATGATCTCCCGCGAGGGAACGGCTGGCGATCCGCACACGATCCGAGGAGTCGGTCTCGGTGAACCAGACAGCACTTCCGTCCTGGGCGAAGACGGCGTTCTCCTCTTTGGGCGTGTCACCGAAGTCCTCGCTCTGTTCACCGGACAGCTTGGTCAGCTTGCCGCTGGTGTCGACGTATCCCACCCCTGTCGCCTCGGTCTCTCGATCGATGAGAACGACGGCCATCCGGGAGAAGTCCTTGTCGAAGAGCTGCCGCAGCCTGCTGTCCGCGACAGCGCGCGGCCCGTCCTCGGACGTACCGGCACCAGGGAAGTTGTCAGCGCACAGCTCCACGAGCGGGGAGGCGACATCGTCGGCCTCCGCGACCACGGCCTCGGCCGGGACGGTGAAGGTCCGGGAGACGGTCCGTTCCCACGTCGTCTCACTCCAGCCCGTGACCGTCACGCTGGCCGGCTTGCTCGCGGGCACGGAACACGAGGCGGTGACGATCACGCCCTTGTCCGGGAAGGCACCGCTCCCCTGGTCTGCGTTCTTGCTCCCGCCCTTCTGTCCGGCAGCCGCCCGAGTGCCCTTGCCGCCGCGGTCGGCGTCGTCATGGCCCCCGCCACACCCCGCGACGAGTGGAAGCAGCATCGTGGCGACAGCCAACGCAGCCGTGCCCCCGCCCCGCCGGCGGCCTCCGTGGCCCTGTGTTCCCCTCACGTCCGTGTCCCCCTCGCGATGTCCTGCTCAGCAGCGGCCACGTGATCGTAATGCGAAGTGGCGTGAGCAGCCGTGGAGTTATGGTGGAGGAGCCGTTGGGCGTGGAGTGCCCGGTCGTCGCGACGGGGCAACGCAACGCTGAACGGCACATGAGGGTCTGACCCCAGCCGCGGCTCGTCCGGCGGATGAGTAACGGACGAACGGCCAGTGGACCGGCTGGAGCCGTTGCCGCCCGCGGCCACCGTCGCGGCCAAGCGGCCGGCGGCCCCACGTGTTCTTCGCCGTCACCTTCGCCTTCGTGAGGCACTGCTTCGCGGCCAACCTTCTTGGCCGGCTGGTTCACCTCCGTGGCGGCACGGTCGCGTTTCGTGACTCTGTGCCCGCGTTCTGAGGCGGCTACCGTCAACCACCGCCGTCAAGGCATACGTCAGAGGCCCTGTGGATCGCTCCACAGGGCCTCTGATCTGCTGTGCACTCGGCAGGATTCGAACCTGCAACCTTCTGATCCGTAGCTCTGGAGAGATCGGTCATTGGAGGTCATACAGGCTGCGGGGAGGGCCGTGCGGGCCGGTGTCGGTCGCTGGCGGCTGCTGGGTTGCTGTACTTCGTTGCTGTACAGCAGGATCCGGAGCGGGGGTGAGGTCATGGAGCGGGAACAGCTCGAACGGCTGTTGGGTGGTGGCGACGAGCAGTTCTATGGAAAACGACAGTCGGCCGGTGACCACCGTGTGGTGGTCACCGGCCGGCGCGGGTCATCCGGCGGGGCTGTGGTGCAGGTGCTGCCCTGCGTGGGACCCGGGGAGTCGGTTCCTTCTCAGACCGCTGTGATCTTGGCGAGCGGCTTGTTGGCGGTCCAGCAGGGTGAGTCGAACCTGAGGACGCCGTGCGCCTGTGTGGCTATGCATCGAATTGACCTCAGGGTTTAGCATTCCGAGACCTGAGGCTCATGGGGAGGCTGTTCTCCAGATGGCCACGGCATCTGTGACCCGCAGTGCCGGCCCGTTGTGGAGCGCTGCCCCCTCCAAGCCGAGTCAGGCGGGCTGACAGCAGCTGAGCGGTCAGTGCACTGTTCGTATGTGCCTCAGCCGCCGAAAGCCAGCCACGACGGCGGGCACGTCGAGCGGGCACCCGTCACGTGTGCCTCGAGCAACCCCGTACTGGCCTCAGCCATGCCTCCTGGATACGTCGCAGCCCTCACGCCATCGCGCCTGCACGCTCTGGACGTATGGACGATTCGCAGCCAGCTCCGGGCCTCCCCTGAGGCTTGTCCCGTAACTGATCTTGAGGGCGATGCTCGCGGTAGCGCGGTGTGGTCAGGCGAACCCGCTTCGGCCAGGTCCCGCGCTCGGCCGGGTCGGGTTGCATCCTGCTCCGACTGTCCGCGTCGGCGGTGTTGCGCGCTGCACGCCGTAGGCGGGCTGCTTTGAAGTCGTATGCGCGCACTGGGAGTTCCACACCTTGGCGGTGGGCCAGGGGTAGGAAGACCACTGGCCGGATCGTCCATGTGATGCGGGTGCTGGCGTGGGTCACAGAGACCGTGCGGGGTTCCAGGCGCAGGAGGGCTCGCCGTGTATCGATGCGGCCGTCGTAAAGCCAGGCCCAGGCCTCGTCGGAGGCGTCGGGATCGAGTGCTGGTGAGATGGTGCGCAGGGCGACCGCTACCCATCTGTCTGCTTGCGGTGCCGAGTAGGCGTCGAAGGATGCTCGGAGTGCCGGCCGCCCCGTCTCGTCGTTGACATCTTGCGTCCAGCACTCGCACCAGAAGCCCCGCTGGGGCTTGTCCATCAGCACGGGTGTCCTCCGGGCCGGGTGTCCGTGAAGAGTTCGCGGTGACGATGTAGCCGCTGTGGCTGCCGTGGACGACGGCCCGGTGTGTGATGACGTTGACCATGCCCAGGCCGCGGCCGTGTACCGACCGGGTTGCGGGTCATGCTGGGACGGCGAGGGGGCGTCCTTCCAAACTGACCAGCCCGGCGACACAGCACGAGCAGCCCAGCCATTGGGCACGCCTGTCTCCGGTCGTGAAGCGGCGGAAGATATCCAGGGTAGGGCTATGCCTGTCCTCGTGTCCGGTGCCGCTTTGCGTACGACCAGGTCACCGCGGTCATCAGGGCCGGGATGGCGAACAGCGGGGCGAAGACGAAGCCCCATATGGTCTGTGCCATACCACTCGACATGTACGTCTGACTCTCGACGGTGAAAGCGACCACGAGTTGCCACAGTGCCACCAGGACCAGGACCCCCGAGGCGGTCCAGGCCACTGCAGCCAGGGCCTGGGGGCGCAGCGGCCGCCACCGGTCGCTGACGAGTAACAGCGGAAACAAAGCGGCCAGCTCGGCAAAGACGGAGAGGCCGACGGCGTATGCGATGCCCCAGCCCGGTATGTCGAAGACGTCGCGCAGCACCTGATCGCTGTAGCCCACATAAACACCGGAGGCCATGGCGATGCGCCACAGGCCGGACGGAACTGCGCACAGGGCGATGGCGTGGGCGGCGCGACGAGCCCAAACGGGGGCGGGCGCGGAGACGGGGAGAGGAGCGGGCGCTGTGGTCATGACTTACATGCTGGTCCTGGCCACGGCAGCCGCGCGTCACCCGCTACGGCGGACCGTCTCCTCCCTGCAGAGGAAGGCGTGCCGCTGGGGGAAGACCTGAGGAGGACTCAATCGCCGGACAGGCTAGGTGGTCCAACCGTCCAGCTGATCAAGACATCGCGGCCAAACCCGGTGAACGATCATGGTCACAGCACTAGGCGGTTTCGTTTGGATCACCGTTCAGCCGCCGCCTGTGCCCTACAGGGTTACGAGGATCTTGCCGGTGTGTGCGTTGGACTCCATCAGCCGGTGCGCGTCGGCGACGCGGTCCAGCCCATCGAAGGTCTCGGCGATCACGGGCGCAAGCGTGCCGTCGGTCAGTCCCGAGCCGATGTATGCGGCGGCGCGCCGCCGGAGGTCGGAACGCTCCACGAGAGTGCCGTTGTTGTACATGTGAACCGTCTGGGGCCAGTTCAGACCCAACTGCGCCGGACGCGGGTCGAGCCAGCCGTACAGCACCGCTGTGCCGCGGGGGGCGAGGGCGTCGCCGAGTGCGGCGAAGCCGGGACCGCCGATGGCGTCGAAGACGATCTCGGCGCCCTTGCCCCCGGTGATTCGACGGACCTCTGTGACCAGATCCTCGGAGTCCGTCGCGATCACATGGGCCGCGCCGAGCTCCAAAAGCCGCTGCCGCTTCCGCGGGCCGCGCGTGGTGGCGATGGGGATCGCGCCGTGCCGCAGGGCCGTCTGGATCGCGGCCGTGCCGACACCGCTCGACGCGCCGGTGATCACCACATGGTCGCCGGGGGCCATCCCGGCGGTCTCCACCAGCCCGCCGTATGCGGTGGTGTAGGTCAGCCAGGCCGCCGCCGAGGTCACGGCGTCGGCGCCGACAGGGCGATTTACCACCGACTCCTGCGGCAATACGACCCGCTCGGCGTACACGCCGTGGACCCCGAAGTCGAAGTTGGCCGCGGCCATCACTGGGTCGCCAGACGAGAAGCCGGTCACGCCCTCGCCGACCGCCTCGACGACCCCGGCGGCCTCGTAGCCGAGTCGTGAGCCAGGCAGGGTGGGCGGGTAGTAGTAGGTGCCCGCGCGGAAGAGGGCGTCGGCACGGTTGAGGCCTATCGCGTCCACGCGGAACAGCACCTCACCGGGGCCGGGCGGGCCGAGCGGCACGTCCTCGACGCGAAGCACCTCGGGACCGCCGAGTTCGTGGAAGAGAACCGCCTTGGTGTGAAGGGAAGTCGTCATGGAGACGACGCTATGTATCAGCAACGAGACGATCCATGTCGCAATGTCTTCCCTTACTGTCCGATCGTCTCGCGGATCGCATGCCGTACGGTTCGAGCATGGATGTGCTCAGCGACGTGGTCGCCGCCATGCGCACGGGACGACCGCACTCCTCCCGCACGGCGCAGACCGCTCCGTGGGGCGTGCGGTTCCCCGCCTCGCAGGGCGCCGGATTCCACGTCGTGCTCCAGGGCGCGGCCTGTCTCCTGCGCCCCGGGGAAGCCGCTCCGGTGGCCCTCGGGTCCGGCGACGTGGTCTTCCTGCCGCACGGCTACGGGCACGCCCTGGCCGACCATCCCGACACTCCCCTGGAGGACTTCGCGCTGGGGCCGGACGGATCGTGGCCGGTGCTGGCGGATCCCGGCCCCGGTCTGGACGACGCGGACACTGTGCTGCTCTGCGGTGCCTACCAGTTGAACCGGTCGCGGGCGCACCCGCTGCTCTCGGAGCTGCCTCCAGTCGTCCACATCCGGTCCGCAATCGGGACACACCACGGCCTCCGGTCCGCCCTCGACCTGCTAGGCGCGGAACTGGCGGATCCGCACCCCGGCTCCGACGCGATCGTCTCCGGCCTCCTGGACACGCTGCTGGTATACCTGCTGCGGACGTGGTGGCTGCGCAAATCCGCGGAGGGGCGGGAGGCGACGGGCTGGGCGGCAGCCCTGCGGGACCCCGCAGTGACCACCGCGCTGCAGGCGATGCACTCCGACCCGGCCCTGCCCTGGACGGTGGACGGGCTGGCGTCCCATGTCGGCCTGTCCAGGGCCGCATTCGCACGCCGCTTCACCGCCCTGGTGGGCAGATCGCCCCTGGCCTACCTGACCTGGGTGCGCATGACGGCGGCGGGCCGCCTGCTGCGCTCGGGCGACACACCGCTGCGCGCCGTGGCGGAACGCGCGGGCTACACCTCGGAGTTCGCCTTCGCCAAGGCGTTCAAGCGCGAGTACGGCATCCCACCGGGGAAGTACCGTCAGCGTCCCGTGGCGGCCGCCGGCCGCTAGGAAGTTCCGTTGGATCACCGGGCGGACCAGAGGAAGATGCCCGCGACGTAGAGTCCGGCCAGGTAGCTGGTCGCGGTCTTCTCGTAACGGGTGGCGATGCCGCGCCGCTGCTTCAGGCGGTTGATGCACCGCTCCACGGTGTTGCGTTGTTTGTAGGTCTCGCGGTCGAAGGCCGGTGGTCTGCCACCCCTGCTGCCGCGACGCAGCCGGTGGCTCCGCTGGTCCGCCGGGACGGGGATCACTGCCCGGATGCCGCGCCTGCTCAGGTGCTCGCGGATCGCGCGTGAGGAGTACGCCTTATCGGCCAGGACCACGTCCGGCCTGGTCCGGGGCCGTCCTCGCCGACGGGGAACACGCAGGCGGGCCATGACGCGGTGAAGGCCGGTGCGTCGCCGGCCTGTCCTGCGGTGAGAACGAATGCGAGAGGCCGGCAGTTGCCGTCGTCCGCGAGGTGGATCTTCGTGGTCAGTCCGCAGGCGAGGACGTTAGCCATGAACTGCCGGTCGTCGATCTCCTTCGCCAGTTGCAGGGCCTCGGTGAAGTAGGCGCGGGCCTGGTTGTACTGGCGGGCATCGAAGTAGGTCCAGCCGGTCAGGCGTGCCAACTCGGCCGCGATGCCGTACAGGCCGTTCTGGATCGACGGCGGTCGGCTCTCCTTCAAGAGTCCGACGACATAACGGAGCTGGCCGACGATGGCTGGCCGCAGTGCTTCGCCCCCATGCTGGTCGTCTCGTCGCCAGTAGTCCTCGATCGAAGAGCGGAAAAGCTTCAAGCGTGGCCTTGTTCAGACTGGTTCGTGTGGCCAGCGCCAAGATGCTGTCCACATCGGGACCTGGCAGAGACGCGGGGGCCTGCTGCTCCGGCTCCGACCTCTGGGGCGCCTCGCGCTCGTCGACCACGAGGGCCTGGGGCGTCTCCCACGCTCGGCGGGCAAGCCCAAGCATGTCTCCTGGGATGCGCAAGCCGTCTGAGATTCGCTCGATGACATCCATGTGCTGCAAGTGGCGTCGGCCTGCGATGACTTCGCCCACGCGGCTCGGTGTCAGGTCACAACGGCGGGCGATCATCGAGGGGTAGATCCCCGCCCTGACCTTCACCAGCCGGAAGACTCTGGCGAAGTCCCGGACCCGACACGCATCGATCATCTCGGGATCGGTGAGCAGCCTGGCCGGCAGTTCCTGCGGCCGGTCCGGGTCGGGCATCGGCAAGCTCCCACACTGCGAGGGCTACGCAACGTCGCTGGTTCTCTACTTCCCGCGATGTTACCCAAGTTGGGTAATCAGCCTGACCTTTTGGCGGCGGCCCTCCGATCACGATGCTCCCTTGCATGGCGAGCAACCAGCAGACCAGACCAGGCATCGGTGAACTGGCGAAGGACACCGCCAAGGGACGTATCGGCATCGTCATGGGTGAGCTCGGCGGCCGAGTGCAGATACGGCCCATCGGCGGCGACCGGGAGTGGGATGCCATGCCGGACAAGGTGGTGCAGCCGAGTGCTCGGGAGGAATTGAGCGCACGCCTGGCCATCAGGAACGGCAACAGCAGGGACGGGCTGTGATGCGCGCCATCGGCCGATACGCGGGAGTCCTCTTCATCATCATGATCAGCGGGTCGTGCGGCCTGGTGATCGGCATGGCTCTCGCTGTCGGCTAGTAGACCGGCCGCCCCGGGCGGGTGCTCATTCCCCGGTTCCCCCACCACCGTTCGGGGCGGCCTCCCAATCCTGAAAGTGCCACGCTCCACTACCCATAAGGGAGTACTCGCATGACGGCAACGGCGAACGACCAGAGGACCGGCCGCGCGGTGGCTGGCGAGGAGCTGTTCCAGAGCCTCGCCCACTTCGTGGTCGTCCACAGCGGGCAGTCACCCGAGCGTGCCGAGCGGATCGCGGACCAGGCGGTCGCCTTCGTGGTCACCGCAGCCACCGCGATCGTCCCCATGGTCCCGTCGGACGACGTGGACCTGGGCCTGCACGCGCTCATCCTGCACACGAAGGAGTACGCCGAGCTGTGCGAGCGGCACGCGGGCCGCTTCCTGCACCACAACCCCAAGCCCGGTGGTGGCGCCCGTGATCCGAAGCAGGTCGCCGCTTCGGCACGCGCCATGAAGACTGCGGGGTTCATGGTCTTCGATGACCTGTGGACCGTGAACGGCACGAACCTTGCCCAGTGCGACTCCGACTGCGGCCGCCCGTACGGCCAGGCGTAGCAAGACAGCAGCGGCGCGGCCGGCCTCGACTCGTGGTCGGCCGCGTTCGCCCGGAAGGAGAACAGACGTTGTCCGGCTCACCCTCTGAACTGCCGATCGTTGTGCTCGACGCCCTCATGCCCACGTCTCAGCGCCTGGTCCTGAACCGCCGGGGCTCCATGGTCTGGGAGGTGCAGAGCCATCGAGGTCACTACGCCGTCAAGGTCGGCTATCCGATCGAGGCTACGGCCGACTGGCCCGCCCAGCCCTGGACCGCCCTCGCGCCCGCACGCGAGGGTGCCGTACTGCATCGCCTCGACTTCGACGACTTCGCGTACGGAGAGTGGGAGGGCGGAACGTGGAACTTCCAGCCGTGGCATGAAGGGCCGGACCTGTACCGACTGTGGGAGCCCTGCCGTGGCAAAGGCTCGTCCATCGCACCGCATGCCGGCGTGGCGCTGGGTTGTGTCGAGGCCCTGGCCGAACTGCACGCCAAGGGCTGGGCCCATGGTGACGTGCAGCCCGCCCACTTCATCGTCGGACCAGAACGGACGCATCTGATCGACCTGGCTCTAGCCCGAGGCGGACACGTCCCCGAGGGGTACGACTTCCCGTTCCGCGGCTGCCTCGTCCACTACGAAGCACCGGAGATCGCGCGCAGCGTGCTCGCCACGGGTGAAGCCGAGCCCACGCCGGAAGCCGACGTCTACGCCCTCGGCGCCTCCCTGCTCATCTCGGCCACCGGCTGGCGGGCTGTCGAGTACCCGGACGACGCTCCACGCCCCGTCCAGAGAGAGGCCGTGGCCAACGGCAGACGCCGTCCCGTCAAGGCGCCGGGTGAGCTGGGCGAGTTGATCGAAGCCATGCTCAGCCATGCTCCCGAAGACCGGCCGACCATCTACGAGGTAGGTAAGGCCCTGAGCTGCCTCTAGAGCCTGGTTCGCCCGGCGACGCTCGCATAACCAAGACCAACAACAAGAGACCGGACCACCCCTCAGCCTGGACAGCATTCCGGGTGGTCCGGTCGCGGAAGCCCTGATCAGGACGCCGGTGCCGATGGTAGCCGGGGCAGTTGGCGTGCTCGGATGCGGGTGCGGGCCCTCGGCTTCATGTTGTCCAACGAGGAAGGGCCTTGACCTGAGCCACCGAAAGTCAGCCATGACGGCGGGCGAGCCGAACGAGCACCCGCCACGTGTGCTTCCAGCAACCACTCGCCTGCCTTAACCACGCTTCTTCCAAGCGTCACGGCCTGGCCCTCGATCTTGCATGAGCGTTGCCGACATGCCCTGCGACTCCACCGGCCGCGCGGATGTGAGCTGGGGGCGGTCTGGTGGCGCGGTCGAGCTTGACGCGTCCCGGCCTGGTCCTGGTGCTCGGAGTGGGCGGGGTTGCGTGCCCAACAGATCGCCGACCGGAAGGCGGCAGGTGCCAACTGTAAGGGGACGAGCCACGGCCTCGCCTTCACCACGAAGAACGGGACTCCCATCGAGCCGCGCAACCTGAACCGCTCCTTCGAGGCGCTGTGCGTCCGCGCCGACATCCGCAGGGTCCGCTTCCACGACCTGCGCCACACCTGCGCCTTGCTCCTCCATGAGCAGGGCGCCGATGCCCGCATGATCATGGAAGTCCTGGGACACAGCTCGATCCGCGTGACCATGGACATCTACACCTTCGTCCGGCTCGACTCTCAGCGGTCCGCCTTCGACCGCGTCGGAGACGCGCTGAGGGGTGACAACAACGATCCGGACGGGCACTGATAGTTGGCTCCTGGCGACCGCGCTGGGCCGTCCCCATCTCTCCGAGGGGACCTGATTCCAGCCTCCAACAGCGTAGGGGTGATCCGAATGGATCTATGCGCTGGCGCCGATGTGCTAGATCAGGTTGTGTCTAGTTAACTGCACGCGACCGAAGGAGAACGAGATGAGCACGCCAATTCAGGGCTCTTCAACGGAAGAAGGTATTCCAGGGGTCAGGGGGGATAGCGCGAAGTGGAACGGCGTGCTCGGAGTGAGTCGCGCAAATGGCCATGCAGGCGTCGCCGGCGTGGCGGAGCAAGGCGGAAACGGTCTCTACGGCCGAGGCTCAGGAAACGGTGTCTGGGGACATGGATATTCCAGCCCTAATGCCATCGGTGTGGTGGGGATTAGCGACCACAACGACGGCGTGGCTGGCATCTCAAAGACCGTCGGAAAGTCTGGCGTCCTCGGCCTCCACAATGGTGAAAATGGCCAAGGAGTGTGGGGGCAGGCCAATAAGGGGACCGGCGTTGTCGGTCTGAGTCAGGTTGGCGCTGGCGTGTACGGCAGGTCAGAGATGGGTGAAGGTATCCGAGGGGAATCGCGGAATCCTCACCATGGCGGGATCGTAGGTATCAGTTCCGCTGCGGGCGGTCACGGCGTGTACGGAACCTGCGACGAGGGCACTGGCGTAATCGCGGTGACGAAGAAGGGGAATGCCCTATTCGCGAAGGCAGATCAAGGGAAGGCGGGGCACTTCCAAGGAGATGTCGAGGTCACGGGAAGGTTCACAAACCCTGACCTTCAGGGAAGGCTCGCCCGCATCGAGCAGGCCACACAAAAAATCGCAGCATTGGAAGAGAGGGTTACGGCCCTGAAAAACCAGGTCGACACGGCTATTTCAAACCTGACGACCCGAATGAGTACGGTTGAATTCGGGGTTGCAGGCTTGAGGTCCACCGCCCATACGCATTCCTCTGCTCGAGCTGACTCGGTGCCGGAGATCGAAATGGCGATCGCCAAAGCGGCTGATGCAAGCCCTGCGCCCTCTCTGGTGCCCCTGGACGGGGAGCAGCCCTCCTTCTCGTACCCAGAAGCCCCTTCTGTGGACGAAGGCCAGCGGAATCACTCTTCTTCGGGAGCCCTCTCGTCGAGTGAGACGTAGTCTCACAACAGGTAGTCACTGTGCGCCACCGCCGCAGCTCCGTGCCAGGGAGGAGAGGCTCGACGCTCGGCGAAAGACATGCAGACGCGTGGGAGCGTTGAGTCGCCAGGTACGGTCATTGGCCTTGTTAGGCGGCCGGCGCGCGGACGTCTTCTTCGCCGAGGCCCTCTTCCTTCGCGGCAGTCTCCCGGGCTGCACCTTCTTGGCGGCGCGGTCGCGCTTCGCGACTCCAAGAACCCCAACGGTGAGGCGATGGGCCCACCGCAGCTGAGTGGTCCGCGTTCCGCAGCGGCACGGCACCATGGCAGGTGAGCTGGAACGCGCATCGCCGATCCTGACGGCCGGTCCAACTCGTGCCCGTCCTCTGAGGCGGTTGCCGTCAAGCACCGCCGTCAAGGCATACGTCAGAGGCCCTGTGGATCGCTCCACAGGGCCTCTGATCTGCTGTGCACTCGGCAGGATTCGAACCTGCAACCTTCTGATCCGTAGTCAGATGCTCTATCCGTTAAGCTACGAGTGCTTGTTCTGTTTTTTCGCCGCTCTCGGGCCTTCCGGCTCGCTCGCGGCGACAGGAAGAACATTACATGACTGCCGCCGCCATGTGAAATCCGTTAGCCGCACCCCTTGTGAGCTGCGGAAACGGCGCTTCAGGCCGCACTTTGGAGGGCAACGACAGCGAAGCCCCGGTCGGGTGACCGGGGCTTCGTGATCGAGTGCGGAGGCGGAGGGATTTGAACCCTCGATGGGCTTTAAGACCCAAACCGCATTAGCAGTGCGGCGCCATAGACCGGACTAGGCGACGCCTCCAGCATCACTCCCGCGCGAGCGCGAGCGGTGCGTGCCGATGATGACACAGTCGAGCGTGCTGTCACCAATCGACCCCCACGGTACTAGGCGGGAAGGGCACGGGGCAAAGACCTTGTCAGGCCCGTGCGGGCCCCGCTCGGGCGTCGGCGCGCAACATCCGGGGCCACGTCGCGTTAGGCAGGGCATGTTGCGTGCCACTCCCCGGGCCACCGCCCGCCCCGTCCTGCGGCGTCTCCTCGTCGGCGCCGCCGCCTCCGTCGCCGCCGCCGGGTCGCTGACCGCGGTGCCCCCGGTCGCGTATGCCCAGGCCGAAGGAACCGGTCTGCCGTCCCCGACCAGGCCCGGCGAGGGCCGCGACCGGGATCACCTCACCGTCACCGTGCGGAACGCCGGCAACGGGGCCGACGGAACGTTCGAGCTCTACTGCAACCCCGACGGCGGCAGCCACCCCGACCCGAGCGGCGCCTGTGCCGCCGTGGAGCGGGACACCCGCTGGGGACAGGACGTCTTCACGCCCGCAGCGGAAGGCGGCTTCTGCACCATGCAGTACGGCGGCCCGGCCACCGCGCACGTCACCGGCACCTGGGCCGGCCGGCCAGTCGACGCCACGTACGACCGCCGCGACGGCTGCCAGATCTCCCGGTGGGACCGGCTCGTGCCGCTGCTGCCGGCGATGGGAGACGCCCGAGGCGCCAGGGCCTGAGCCGCCCGTACGCCCGTCGGTCCGTTCGCCCACCCCGTCCGCCCACCCCGACCGCCCGCTCGGCACGCCACTGCACTGCACGGCGGCCCGTGCGCGGCGGCTGGGCGTGGGACGGCAGGGCGGCGTGCTGTCCTAGCTGGGGGCGACAGGCCGTCGGAGCTGCGGGGCGGCGGGCCGTCGGAGCGGCAGGTCGTCGAGGGGCGAACCCCGGAGCGGCGTCCAGCGCCTCGCGCCCCGCGCCGCGCATCTCATTTGCGCCACCCTCCGCCCCCATCACGCCAGCCCGGCCAAAAGGTACAGAAAAGCCGTCGTCGTAAAGGTCCCGCGAAGGTCCCGCGACGTCGTCGCAGGAGGGCGGGCCTTTGACGGTTACTCGCTTCTCAGTTCGGGGTCACTTCCTCGTGCTACCTCCCTCTCATCCGGCGTCGCGAGCGCAACCGCAACCCTTAGACTCCCTCGCGTGACACGCCGCGGGACGGTTGGCAAGATGGCCCGAGCGGTCGGCAAGGTGCGGTAACAGGGAGGAAGCGTCTCGTGAGCAGCAGGCCATCCCGAGGCGCTGCTCGCCTCGCAGCCATACTGGACGCCCTTCCTGACGCGTTGGTGCTGGTCAACGCCAACGGCACGGTCGTCAACGCCAACACCATCGCCCTGGAGGCCTTCGAGACTCCGGGCACCGCTCTGGTGGGGCGCGGGCTGCTCGATCTGCTGCCGCAGTTCGACTCCAAGCTCATCCCCGGCTCCATGCGCCGGCCGGAGCACCTCGATCCGCACGCCCGGACCAAGCCCACCCGGATGATCGCGCGCAGGACCGACGGGACCGAGTTCCCCGTCGAGGTCACCAGTGCGAATCTGGAGAACGGGCAGCAGGCCTACGACGGTTACGGCTACACCGGCGACGAGCTGCTCATGCTCGTCGTGCGCGACCTGTCCGGGACCGTGGACACCGAGGCCGAGCTCGCACGGTCCCAGCGGCAGACCGAGATGATTCTGCGGGCCGCGTCCGAGGGCGTCGTCGGGACGGACACCGACGGGCGCATCGTGCTCGTCAACCCGGCCGCCGCCCAGATACTGGGATTCCGGGCCAGCGACCTCGGCGGACGCGAACTGCACAACCTCGTCCTGCACTCGCGCGCCGACGGCTCGCCCTTCCCGTACGAGGACTCGCCGCTCGCCGACACCCTGCGCTCCGGGCGCAAGCACCGGGTGCGCGGCCAGGTGCTGTACGCCAAGGACGGCGGCAAGGTGCCGGTCGACCTGACGACCGCGCCCGTGCGTGACGGCGACCAGCTCGTCGGCGCCGTGATGACCTTCACCGACCGGCGGCCGTACGACGCCGTCGTCGAGGAGAAGGAGGCGGCGGAGAAGAAGCACGCCGAGGAACTGGAGCGGATCGCCGAGGAGCACGCCTCCGAGCTCACCGCGCTGCGCCAGCAGCACGTCACCGAGGTCGAGGAGCTCACCGAGCGGCACGCCGAGGAACTTGCCGCGAACGAGGACCGCTACGCCGCGCTCGGGGAGCGCGAGAAGGACCGGTTCGAGGCGCTCGCCGCCCGGCACGAGCAGTTGCTGACCCTGCTCGGCCGGTCGCTGCGCGGGCCCCTGGAGGAGCTGCGCCGCGAGCTGGCCGCGCTCGCCGCCGACGACGCCGGGCAGCTGTGGCCCGAGGCCAACCAGGTGCTGCACCATCTGTCGGCCGGCTATGCGCGCATCACGACACTGATCGACAACGTCCTCGGTTACCAGCGGCTCGACGCGGGCAGCGAGAGCGTCGCCCGTACGAAGGTGATGCTGGACGCCGTCGTCGCCGCCGGGGTCGACGGGGCCGTCGAGCTGATCGGGCCCGGGCGGGTGCAGTTCGCCGTGCACGCGCCGCCCATCGAGGCCGAGGTCGATCCCCGGCTGCTGGCGACCGCCCTCGCGCATCTCGTCGCGGACGTGGCGGGAGTCGACGCGACCGGCAACACACCCGTGTCGGCGGGCGGTTATCTGGACAACACCGTCGTGGTGGCGGCGGCGCAGCGCGGCGAGGTCGTACGTATCGAGGTGCGTGGCCCGTACGCCGGTGGCGACACCGTGCACGAGCCCATCGTGCGCGGGATCGTCCGGGCCCACGGCGGTGTGCTGCAGACGCACGAAGTGCCGGGGATGAGCGGGAGCGCGTACGTCCTCGAGGTGCCGATCGGAGGCGGGGCCGGAGCTGTTGCCGCCCAGCCGGTGGACGAGTCCGCCGCGCTCGCCCTCGTCGACCCCGCTGCCCTCGACCCCGCTGCCCTCGACCCCGCTGCCCTCGACGCCGCTGAGCAGAACTCCGGCGGGGGGCGGCGCCGGGCGCGGCGGGCCACCACCGATGCCTTCCTGGACGGAGACGTTCCGGGTGGTGAGGGCGACGGAGCCGGTACTCCCGGAGTCGAGGGGGCCGGGACTCCCGGAGCCGACGGGGCCGTACCCACCGGGCGGCGCAGGCGGCGGGCCGCCGGGGAGCCGGCCGCTCTTCCGGCGCAGGCGTCCGGTGAGGACGCCGTGGCGGGCGGCGCGTCCGGCGGCACCGGGCGTCGGCGGCGCGCGGCCGAGGAAGCCGGTGCGGTCGGCGTCGGCAGTGCCGTCCAGGGCATCGCCGAGGGGGCCGTGGTGACGGCCGCCGAGCACGCGGCGGGGACCGCCGCCTCGAACACGGGTCTGGGCGGAACCGTGCCCCCGCAGGGCGTGCCCGCACCGTCCGGGCGACGGGCCCGGCGGGAGCCCGGTGAGCAGGCGGCGCTGCCGCCCGCCCTGCCCGCGCCGTCGTCCGGCGGTGACGCCGCCGATTCCGCCGATTCCGCCGATGCGGCTCAGGGGCAGGGCCGGCAGCCGACCGGGCGCCGACGTCGTGCGCTGGCCGCGGCCAACGAGCGGGCGGCCGCCGCGCAGGAGGCGGCCGGGCCGCGTCCGGTGTTCGCGCTGCCGCCGGCCGGGTCCGATCAGACTCCGCCCCCCGCCCAGCAGGAAGCCCCGGCCCAGGCCGACCAGGGGCAACAGGCCACCGGCGGTCCCGCCGGAACGCCGGGTACCGCACCGGATGTGGGGCCGGGTGTGGTGCCCGCCCAGGGGCAGGTGCCAGTACAGGGGCAGGTGCCGGCTCAGGGGCAGGTGCCGGCCCAGGGACAGGTGCCGGCTCAGGGGCAGGTGCCGGCCCAGGGACAGGTGCCAGTACAGGGACAGATGCCGGCCCAAGCACAGGTGCCGACCCAGGGGCAGCCCTCGGTCCAGGGCCAGCCGCAGCAGGCCGTAACGGGTCCCGGGGCGGCCGGCGTCGGTGACGGGGTGGCCGATGAGGGGCGGCACGACGCCGTTCCGCACGACCAGTCCGCCGATCACACTCCGCCGCAGCCGCATCCGACCAGTGCCCCGACCGGCCGTCGGCGCCGGGCCGTCGTGGCGCCGCGACCGGCCGAGGAGGCCGGAGCGCCGGTGCCGGGGGCTGCCGACCACGTGGGTCCTGTTCCGGCTGGTTCCGCACCCGGGGGTCCTGTACCGGCTGGTTCCGCACCCGGGGGTCCTGTACCCGCAGGTGCCGCGCCCGTGGGCCTCCCGGCGACAGGGCCCGTGCCTCCGGGTTTCATGCCTGCGGCTTCCGTGCCGACAGGGCCCGTGCCCGCCGGAGCCGCGCAGGGCGTTCCCGCCCAGCCGGACGCCACCGGCCAGGTCCCGCTGGGGCAGGCCGCGCCCGGCCACGGCGCGCCGGCGCAGGGCGGTGTCGCCGCCGCCCCCGTTGCGCCGGGTACGGCCGTCCCGCCGCAGGACGTGTCGCTGCCCGCACAGGGCAACACCGTTCATCCGCAGGCAAACGCCGCACCTCGACAGGTACCCGCCGTGCCGCCTCAAGGTGTGTCCGTACCCGCTCAGGGCGAGCTCGGGCAGAGTGTGCAGGCGGCCCTCCCGGGGCAGGTCCTGCAGCCTCAGGCCCCGGCCCAGCCCCTGCCGCAGCAGGGCGTCGCCGCACCGGGTCAGCAGCCCGCCGCCGGGCGGCCGCTCCCCGCGGAGGCCACTCCCGGGCAGGGTGTCCTGCCCCCGGGCGCGCCCGCTCAGGCGACTCCGCCTCAGGGCGCTCCGGCCCAGGGGGATCCGGCCCAGGGAGCTGCGGCCCAGGGAGCTGCGGCCCAGGGGACTCCGGCAAAGGGAGTTCCGGGCCCGGACGCCCACGGCACCCCGCCGCACGGCCGCACTCCGGCCGCCCAGCCCTGGCCCGCCGGCGACGACACCTCGAGGGCCGGTGCCGCGCACCCGGCGCCCGCGAACGGCACACCGGCCCGGGCCGCGCAGCAGCACACCCCCGCGCCGGGCACGCCGCTGCCGCCGGAGGGCGCGCCGCGGGCGGCTCAGCCGTTGCCCGCGGAGGCCGCGGCACCCGTCGATCCGAACTCGACGCAGGGACGGGCGATCAGCGTGCGGACGCTCGGCCAGGGTGTGCCGTTCACCCGGCAGGCGGCCCAGGTCCAGCAGCCGTCGGCCGCACCCGTCCCGCAGTCCGCCGCGCTGCAGTCGGCGACGCCTCCCCCGCACCAGCCGGGCGGATCGGGCCGCCGCCGCAAGCTCGGCACGCCGCCCGACCCGGCGGCGCGTACGGACCAGACGGCCCGCCCGGAGCAGGGGCAGCCGCATCCGGCGGGCCGGGGGTCCCGTCCGGAGCAGGCCGCGCGGCCGCATCCGGCGTCCGAGCACACGCCGCCGCCGGTCGCCGCACAGGCCCCCGCCCCGGCCGCAGCGCCCGTCCCGGCACAGCCGTCCCTCGCCGGTCAGTCACGCCTCGCGCAGATGACCGAGGGCGGCGGACGGTCGTACGCCATAGGCGCACCGGACGAGAACGCCGCCGAGGGGCCCGAGCCGCTGGACGGGCCCGGTGGAGCCGTCGAGGTGGCCGATCCGCCGCGGCCGCAGCCGATGGACGACGAGTTGCCGCCCGAGCCGCTGGACAACCCGCGGCGGCTGCTCGTGTGGCCGGCGCCGGACGTCAGCACCCAGCAGGCGCTGAGCGACCGCGGCTACCGGCCGGTGATCGTGAACTCGCGCGAGGAGGTCGACGCGCAGATCGCGGCGTTCCCGGCCGCGCTGTTCGTCGACCCGCTGACCGGGCCGATCACGCGCACGGCACTGCAGTCGTTGCGCCAGGCCGCCGTGGCCGCCGAGGTGCCCGTGCTGGTCACGGCCGGGCTCGGGCAGGCCTCGCGGGACGCGGCGTACGGTGCCGATCCGGCCGTGCTGCTGAAGGCACTGGCGCCGCGCGACACCGAGCAGCACCCGCCGCGGGTTCTGCTGATCGAGGAGCACGCGGAGATCGCGCTGGCGCTCACGGCGACCCTGGAGCGGCGCGGGATGCAGGTCGCGCGGGCCGCCAGTGACGCGGACGCGGTGACGCTGGCGGGACAGTTCCGGCCGAACCTGGTCGTGATGGACCTGCTGCAGGTGCAGCGGCGGCAGGAGGGGTACGCCGGGATCGTCGACTGGCTGCGGGCGAACGGGCAGCTCAACCGCACCCCGCTCGTCGTCTACACGGCCGCCGTCGACCAGGCCGACCTGCCGCGGCTGGCGTCCGGGGAGACGGTGCTCTTCCTCGCGGAGCGGTCCACCAGCAACGAGGTGCAGTCCCGGATCGTCGACCTGCTCAGCCGGATCGGGACCAACTAGGGCCTGACACTCGGGATCAGGTCGCAGACCCGGCGTCGACCGGCACCGCCGATTCCCTGCGACCTGATCCGAACGACAGTCCCGGCGGACCTCAGCGTGCCGTCAGCCGGCGCGCCGCCTCCTTCACCGACGCGCGCAGGCGGTCCCGGTCCGGCTCCCCCTCGCCGACCAGGATGCGCCGCATCTGCGGGACGACGGCGGTCCAGTTGGCCAGGGCGGTGAGCAGGAACAGCAGGTCGGCCGCCGGGATGGCGTCGGTGACGACGCCGCGGTCCTGGGCGTCCCGGAGGGCGGCGACCTTGCGGGTGTAGTGCTCCTGGCGGTCGGACTCGTGGGGCAGTTCGGAGCTGCCGTACTCCAGGCCCTCCCAGAAGAGCAGGCGCAGCAGCTCCGGGTGGGCGGCGTGGTAGTCCATCAGGCGGTCGATCCAGCTCTCGATGTCGTCCGGGTCGACGGGGACGTCCTCGGCGAGGTGCAGCATCTTCTTCTCGAGGACGATCGCGAACAGCTCCGCCTTGTTGCCGAAGTAGGCATAGATGAGCTGTTTGTTGGCCTTCGCCTCGGCGGCGATGCGGTCGATGCGGGCGCCGGCGATGCCGTGCCGGGCGAACTCGGCGACCGCCGCCTCGAAGATCCGAGCCTTGGTGGCCTCGGGGTCCCTTGCTGCCATGGGGGAGAGGGTAGCGCGCCGAGGTAACCAACTGTTTGGTTGACAGGGAAGGGCAGGGCGGCCCAGACTGTTGCCCCATCAGCCAACCAACCAGTTAGTTGTTAGAGTCGACTCCAAGGAGTCCACCTCCCATGCCGTCAGCGACCACCACCGCCGCCGCCCGGGCCACCGCCCGTGCGCGGCGGACCCGTGAGCCCGCCCCAGGGCTCTTCCTCGCCCTGCTCGCCGTGTGCAGCGCCGTCACCGCCGCCAACATCTATCTCGCCGCGCCACTGCTCCCGCTCATGGCCCGCGACTTCGGCTCGGCGCCCTCGGCCATCGCCTGGATCGCCTCGGTCGCCCAGCTCGGCTACGCGGTCGGCCTGCTGTTCTTCGCCCCACTCGGCGACAGTGCGAACCGGCGCCGGCTGGTCGCCGGACTCACGCTCGTCACGGCGCTCGCGCTGGGAGCCAGCGCGGTCGCTCCGGGGGCCGGGGCCCTCGCGGTCGCGATGTTCGTCGCCTCGGCGGCCACCGTCATCCCCCAACTGCTCGTGCCACTGGTCGCCGAGCGGGCCCCCGCCGAGCGGCGTGCCCTGCATGTCGCGACGGTCATCGCGGGGCTGTTCGTCGGCATCGTCGGGGCCCGTGTGCTGGGCGGGCTGGCCGGGCAGGCCTTCGGCTGGCGGTGGGTGTTCGCCGGTGCGGCCGTGCTCACCCTCGCCCTGGGGCTCGCGACGGCGGCCATCCTGCCGTCGCGGCGACGCCGGGAAGGCCCGCTGTTCGCCGGACTGGTCGCGCTGCCGTCGGTGCTGCGCGGCTCGCCGGAGCTGTGGCGGGCGTGTGTGCGGCAGGCCGGGATGTTCGGTGCGTGGAGCGCGCTGTGGACCTCGCTGACGCTGCTGCTGACCGGGCCGGCGTTCGGGCTGTCCACCGCGACCGCCGGGCTGTTCGGACTGTTCGGCCTGACGGCGAGTGCGGTGGCGCCGCTGGCCGGCGGGCTCGTGGACCGGTTCGGGGCGGCGCGGGTCGTGCGCTCGGCGTACCTGCTGGCCGCCGTGTCGGTACCGCTGTTCTGGCTGGGCGGGCAGGTGCTGGTCGCGCTGTCCGCCGCGGCGATCGTGATACACGCGGCGCTCGTCGCCTCCCACGTTGCCAACCAGACCCTCGCCCTGACGGCGACCTCCACGCCCGCCACGGCCAACACCGCGTACGTGGTCGCCGGTTTCGCGGGGGGCGCCGGCGCCTCGGCCCTGGCCGGGTACGCCTTCAGCCACTTCGGCTGGGGCGGGGTGTGCGCGGTGGCCGGAGTGTGGCTGGTGCTGGGGTGGGGGCTGACCTCGGTACGGCGGTGAGTTGACGTGCTCCCGGGTCCGAAGGCCAGGGATTCCGGCCTGGGTCGCCTGACCCGGTGCGGGCGCGCAGAGCCGCCTGGTGCTCCGGCATCCCGACGAACGCGGACCGTCCCGCGCCGGGCACGGACTTGGCCGGCCGGGGTCCGGCCGAGAGCGCACACCGAGTCAGGACCGGCCGTGTCGGCGCAGCAGCCCACGCAGACGGGCCAGCGGCGAGGGCCCGTCCCTGGCCGGGTGACGCGGGCCGCCCTGCACCCGCGGGTCATCCGCCACCTCGTACCGCTTGCCGTACTCATCGAGGAACGCCTGCAACGTGGCCACCGCCGGGATGGCGATGAGGGTGCCGGCCGCACCGAGCAGCGCGGCACCCGCGACCACGGACCCGAAGGCCACCGCCGGATGGATGTCCACGGTCTTGGACGTGAGCTTCGGCTGGATCAGGTAGTTCTCGACCTGCTGGTAGGCCACGACGAACGCCAGCACCCACACCGAGTACCAGGGATCTACGGTGAACGCGACCAACATGGGCACGGCTCCGGCCAGATAGGTGCCGATGACCGGGATGAACTGCGACACCACGCCCACCCACAAGGCGAGCGCCGGAGCGAACGGCACGCCCAGCACCGCCAGCATGATGTAGTGGGCGACCGCGGAGATCAGGGCCATCAGCCCCCGGGAGTACAGGTATCCGGCCGTCTTGTCGACGGCGATCTCGAAGGCCCTGAGTACCTTCGTCTGTTTGGCCGGTGGCAGCAGCGAGCACAGCCAGCGGCGCAGCCGGGGGCCGTCCGCGGCGAAGTAGAACGTGAACAGGAAGATCATCAGCAGCCGGAACAGACCGCCCAGCACGGAAGCCGAGAAGTCGAACACCCCGCCCGCGTGCTTCTGTACGTATGTCCGGAGCCAGTCGGAGCGCAGCAGTCGGCCCGGGTCGACCGACAGGTCCGTGTGGAACGTCCTGTTGATCCAGCCGATGAACGAGCCGAAGTACTCCGGGAACTGATCGACGACGTCGCTGATCTGACCGGCCAGCGCCGAACCGAACAGCACGAGGAACCCCGCCGCCACCAGGGCCACCGCGAGACACACCAGGAACGCGGCCAGGCCCCGGCGGACACCCCGGGCCGTCAACCGGTCGACGCCCGGCTCGATCCCCAGCGCCAGGAAGAACGCCATCAGAATGCTGAGCAGCAGCGTGGTGAGCCTGTGGAACGCCCAGGTGCCGAGCTGATAGACGGCCACCAGGGCGAGCGCGAGCGCCATGGCACGCGGCAGCCACCTCGGCATCCGGTCGGCACCCCCCGCTCCGCTGGGCGGGGTCTCGGACGGCCGTGGCTCCCGGCCAGGGTCCGGCTCAGTCATCGCCCGTCGTCACAGACCGGCGCGACGACCACTCGCCCGCCACAGGACCTCGGCTCATGGTTCAGGAGGAACCCTGACACCATCAGGTCTGTCGCTCTCCTGGTCGGCACGTGGATGGCCAACGTCTGAGGAATCGGGGGAAGACGCCATGTCGATTCCTCCTCCTGGGATGCCATCGCCGAAGAGTGAACCTCCATCATCGCCCGCCCGGCCGCGTTCCGCCCGGCGGGGACGGGGGCTCTTGCGATCACCCGAATGGCGAGCCCCTGCCCTGTGTGTTCCCCTGAATGAGGGGCCTCCAGTTCTTGTGAACCATCAGAAGGGCAGACCCATGACGGACACGCAGGACCGCATGACCCGACTGACGGATTGGGCGAAGCACGCCCAGGAGCAGGTGGAGAGCGCCGTCGCCAAGAATCGTGAGGAGCTGTCGGCAGCGGTCGAACAGGCTCAACGGCAGGCGGAAGAGCAGGCGGAGCAGCTCCACCGTGAGGCAGCCGAACAGAAGGCCGCAGCCGCTGCGTCACTTGACGAGGCGAGGAACAAGTGGCAGGAGCATGTGGCGACGGTCAAGAGCCACATTCAGGAGCGGAAAGCCGAGCAGGACGTGAAGCGTGCCGAGCACAACGCGGACGACGCGGAGCGCTACGCGGAATACGCGATCGACTACGCCGCTGCCACGATCCTGGAGGCGGAATACGCCTCACTGGACGCGTTGCTGGCGCGTACGGAGGCCGAAGCTCTGGCCAACAGGTGACCGAGCTCGGTACGACGTCGGGGTCACTCCTCACTGGAGGACCAATGGCATGCGCGAGCCCCTGGCGGTACCGCCAGGGGCTCTCTGCCGCTCGGGTCAGCCGAGCCGGGTGATGTCCAGCTCCCCCTGCGCGTACTGCCTGCGCAGCACCTTCTTGTCGAACTTGCCGACGCTCGTCTTCGGGACCGCCTCGATGACCGTCCAGCGTTCCGGGAGCTGCCACTTGGCGATGTGGCCCTCGTCGGCGAGGAAGACGCGCAGAGTCTCGAAGGTGGCGGTGGAGCCCTCCCTGAGGACGACCGTGGCCAGGGGGCGCTCGCCCCACTTCTCGTCGGGGACGGCGACGACCGCCGCCTCGGCGACGTCGGGGTGGGACATCAGCGCGTTCTCCAGCTCCACCGACGAGATCCACTCGCCGCCGGACTTGATGACGTCCTTGGCCCGGTCGGTGAGGGTGAGATAGCCGTCGGGGGAGATGGTGCCGACGTCGCCCGTCTTGAGCCAGCCGTCCTCGCTGAACTTGTCGGCCGGGCGCAGCGGTTCGCCGTCGTGGCCGTTGTAGTAGGCGCCCGCGATCCAGGGGCCGCGCACCTCCAGCTCACCGGCCGACTCCCCGTCCCAGGGGAGGCGTTCGCCGCCGGGGCCGGACAGGCGGGCCTCGACGCCGGCCGGGAAGCGGCCCTGGGTGAGGCGGTAGGCGAACTCCTCCTCCGCGCCGGCCACACCGGCCGGCGGACGGGCGATCGTGCCGAGCGGGGACGTCTCCGTCATGCCCCAGGCGTGGCAGACCCGCATGCCCAGCTTGTCGAAGGCCTCCATCAGCGAGGGCGGACAGGCCGAGCCGCCGATGGTGACCTGGCCGAGTGAGGAGACGTCCCGGGGGTTCGCCGTCAGCTCGGCGAGCAGGCCCTGCCAGATGGTGGGGACGGCGGCCGCGTGCGTGGGCTTCTCGCTCTCGATCATCGCGGCGAGGGGGGCCGGCTGGAGGAAGCGGTCCGGCATCAGCATGTTGACGCCGGTCATGAACGTGGCGTGCGGCAGGCCCCAGGCGTTCACGTGGAACTGGGGCACCACGACCAGCGAGGTGTCCTGGTCGGTCAGGCCCATCGACTGGGCCATGTTGACCTGCATGGAGTGCAGGTAGATGGAGCGGTGGCTGTAGACCACGCCCTTGGGGTCGCCGGTGGTGCCGGAGGTGTAGCACATGGCGGCGGCCTGGCGTTCGTCCAGCTCGGGCCAGTCGTAGGAGGTCGGCTTGCCGGCGATCAGGTCCTCGTACTCGTGGACGCGGACGCTCGCGTCGGCGAGGAGGGAGCGGTCTCCCGGCCCGGTCACGACCACGTGCTCGACCGGCTTCAGGTGCGGCAGCAGCGGGGCGAGCAGGGGGAGCAGCGAACCGTTGGCGATGATCACGCGGTCGGCGGCGTGGTTGACGATCCAGGCCAGCTGCTCGGGCGGGAGGCGGAGGTTCAGGGTGTGGAGGACCGCGCCCATGGACGGGATCGCGAAGTACGCCTCGACATGTTCCGCGTTGTTCCAGGCGAGCGTCGCCACGCGCTCGTCGCCGGTGACGCCGAGGTCGTCCCGCAGCGCGTGGGCCAGCTGGGCCGCGCGGGCGCCGATCTCGGCGAAGGAGCGGCGGTGCGGCTCGTCCTCACCGGTCCAGGTGGTCACCTGCGATGTCCCGTGGATCGTCGACCCGTGGGTCAGGATCCTCGAGATCAGCAGCGGTACGTCCTGCATGGTGCTCAGCACGGCGTCCTCCCGTGGCGACATTGCCTACGCGGTGGTAAAGGTTGCGCTGATTCTGCGCACATACCGCGTGGTATGTCACTAGGAGCGGGTGATCGATCAGATCACGCCATGTCGGAGGGACAGCTCACAAGAGGCCGGAACAGCGCCTCACTGGTGGACAAGTCCCAGCTCAGCGTCCTCGCGGAGCTTGCCGAGCGCCCGGGAGACGGCCGACTTCACCGTGCCCACCGAGACGCCGAGCACCTCGGCCGTCTGGACCTCGCTGAGGTCCTCGTAGTACCTGAGGACCACCATCGCCCGCTGCCGGTCGGGCAGCCGCATGATCGCCCGCCACATCGCGTCGTGCAGCGCCTGCTGCTCGGCCGGGTCGTCACGGCCGGGCACCGGGTCCGGCTCGGGCAGCTCGTCGCAGGCGAACTCGTCGACCTTGCGCTTGCGCCACTGCGAGGTCCGGGTGTTCAGCAGCGCCCGGCGCACATAGCCGTCGAGGGCCCGGTGGTCCTCGATGCGCTCCCAGGCGACGTACGTCTTGGTGAGCGCGGTCTGCAGCAGGTCCTCCGCGTCGCTCGGGTTGCCGGTGAGCGAGCGGGCGGTACGCAGCAGCACCGGCTGGCGGGCCCTGACGTACGACGAGAACGACGGGTACGGAAGGGTCTGCGCCGCTGGTCCGGCCGCCTTCGAAGCGCTCGTGCAGACGAGTGTGGTCATGGCTCAACGCTATGAGCGGGGGCACGGCGAGCGGATCGGCCGCAGGTCCCGAAGCGGGGTCCCCCTCAGGTTGTACGGGTAGGGCCTGCTGCACCTCCTGTAGGTGGAGCGGAGGGCCCGCGGTACTGCGGGTTCACCCCTGGGGGTCCGCGGTCAGGACGAGTCCCGACGTCGGCACACCCGTCCCGGCCGTCACCAGGACCCGCTCCGCTCCCGGCACCGGGTTCGCCGCCGTGCCCCTGATCTGCCGGACGGCCTCCGCGATGCCGTTCATGCCGTGCAGGTACGCCTCTCCGAGCTGCCCGCCGTGCGTGTTGAGGGGCAGGCGCTCCTCGGCCACGAAGTCCGCCGCCTCACCGGGGCCGCAGAAGCCGAACTCCTCCAGCTGCGTCAGCACGAACGGCGTGAAGTGGTCGTAGAGGATCCCCACGTCGATGTCGGCGGGGGCCAGCCCCGAGGTGCGCCACAGCTGCCGGGCGACGACCGCCGCCTCGGGCAGGCCGGTCAGGTCGTCGCGGTAGTAGCTGGTCATCTGCTCCTGGGCGCGTCCGGCGCCCTGGGCGGCCGCGGCGATCACGGCGGGCGGGTGGGGCAGGTCGCGGGCGCGTGCGGCGGAGGTGACGACGAGGGCCTGCCCGCCGTCCGTCTCCTGGCAGCAGTCCAGCAACCGCAGCGGTTCGACGATCCAGCGCGAGGCGGCGTGGTCGGCCAGGGTGATGGGCCGGCCGTGGAAGTGGGCCGCCGGGTTGGTCGCCGCGTACTTCCGTCCGACGACCGCCACGTGCCCGAAGGCCTCCGGGGTCAGCCCGTAGGTGTGGAGGTAGCGCCGGGCCGCCATCGCCACCCACGAGGCCGGGGTGAGCAGGCCGAACGGCAGCGACCAGCCGAGGGCCGCGCCCTCCGCCGAGGGTTCCCGGTGCCGCACCCCGGAGCCGAAGCGGCGGCCCGAGCGCTCGTTGAACGCCCGGTAGCAGACGACCACGTCGGCCACGCCCGCGGCGATCGCCAGGGCGGCCTGCTGGACGGTGGCGCAGGCCGCGCCGCCGCCGTAGTGGACCCGGGAGAAGAAGGAGAGCTCCCCGATGCCCGCCGCCTGGGCGACGGTGATCTCGGGGCTGGTGTCCATGGTGAAGGTGACCATCCCGTCGACGTCGGCCGGAGTCAGCCCGGCGTCCGCCAGGGCCGCCCGCACCGCCTCGACGGCGAGGCGCAGTTCGCTGCGGCCCGAGTCCTTGGAGAACTCGGTGGCCCCCACACCGACGACGGCCGCGCACCCACCGAGACCGCCCCGCCCTCGCCCACTCATGCCTGGACCGCCCGCCCTCTCCGGCTCATACCGGGACTGCCCGTCCGGTTCCCGCTCATACCGGCACCGTCCGTCCCGCTCCGGCTCACACCTGAACCGTCCATCCCGCTCCGGCTCACACCGGAACCGTCCGTCCGGCTCCCCCTCATACCGGCACCGTCCGTCCCGCTCCCGCTCACACCGAGACCGCCCCGCCCTCTCCCACTCACGACGAGACGCCCTCTCCCGCTCCTGCCGGGACCCTGACCGTCACCGTGCCCGTGACGTGCTTGCCGAGGCCGTTCGCGCCGACGATCCGGACCGTCGCGGTGTCGCCGTCGACCTCCTCGACCGTGCCGGTCAACACCATCGTGTCGCCGGGACGGTTGGGCGCGCCGAGCCGGATGGCGACCCGGCGCAGCCGCGCACGCGGGCCGAAGTGGTCCGTGATGTAGCGGCCGACCAGGCCGTTGGTCGTCAGGATGTTCATGAAGATGTCGGGGGAGCCCTTCTGCCGGGCGAGCTCCGGGTCGTGGTGGACGTCCTGGTAGTCGCGGGAGGCGATCGCCCCGGCGACGATCAGGGTGCGGGTGATCGGGATCTCCAGCGGCGGGAGCCGGTCCCCGGCCCTCACGACGTCACCCCCTGGAAGACGGGCAGCACCAGCTCGTCGTCGTACCGCCGGAACTCCAGCCGCACCGGCATGCCGATCCGCACCTTGTCGTACGGCACCCCGACCACGTTGCTGACGATCCGCACGCCCTCGGCGAGCTCGATCAGGCCGACCGCGTAGGGAGGCTCGAAGGCCGGGAAGGGCGGGTGGTGCATGACGACGTACGAGTAGACCGTGCCCTCACCGCTCGCCCCGACGGTGTCCCAGTCAGGGGAGCCGCACGTGTTGCAGCCCGGCAGCCAGGGGAAACGCAGGGTGTCACAGGCCGTACAGCGCTGGATGAGGAGCTCGTTGCGGACCACGCCTTCCCAGAAGCCGGCGTTGTCGCGGTTGACGACGGGGCGGGGGCGGCGTTCCGCCGGTGTCGAAGACCGGTGTGCCGGGGCGTATTTGAGGATGCGGAAGCGGTGGATTCCGGCCATTTCACCGCCCACGCGGACGTCCGTGCGGGTCGTGACGAAGTAACCCGCCCCCAGCTTCGTGGTCTTGCGGCCGGACACCGACTCGATCACCGAGTCGAAGGTGATCTCGTCGCCCGGGCGCAACGGGCGCAGATACTCCTGTTCGCAGTCGGTGGCGACGACCGCGTCGTGGCCCGACGCGTCGAGCAGGGCGAGGAGTTCGTCGTAGGCGGCCGTGCGTTCCGGGCGGCGGGTGAGGCCGGCCATGGTCCAGGCCTGGAGCATGGTGGGCGGAGCGATGGCCTCCGGGCCCGTGTACGCGGGGTTGGTGTCCCCCATGGCCTCGCACCAGTGCCTGATCATCGGCTCGTTGACGGGGTCGCGGCCGACTCCGGTGGCGGCGGCCGGCAGGCCCTCGTAGGCCTTCAGGCACGCCTCGAACTCCTCGCGGACCTCCGGCTCACCATTCACGATTTCTGACTGTCCGTCAGATCTCCCGCTCCGTCAAGGCCCCGTCACGGCCCCGCCAGGACCGACGCCGGCTCGATGACGCCGAGCACCTGGCCCTCCACCACGATGGGCAGCAGCAACAGCGCGGACGGCACCACCTGGCCGCCCAGGTGCCTCCACCACGATGGGCAGCAGCACCAGCGCGGGCGGCACCACCTGGCCGCCCAGGCCAGGAACAGACCGCGGGGCCGCCGGTAGATCTCGCGGAAGCGCCGACAGGCCCCGTGGACCCGAAAACGCCTGCGCGGCAGTACCGGAGCACCGCCGCTCAGACGTTTGCGACCCCACGAAGCACACCCCCACAGCACCCGGGCCGGTGCCGGCGCACCGGCCCGCTCAGCTCACCACCACAGCGGGGAGAAGCTGACGGCGGTGTTGGCGTTGCCCTGGTTGACGGTTGTGGGCTCGGTGCCGTTGACCTGGGCGGTGTTGCTCTGGTTGGACGTGCCGTCGCCGAGGGCCTGCTGCTGGGTGGTGGCCACGTTGCCGAAGTTGTCGCCGCCGACGCCGCTGCCGAGGATGTCCTGCTCGGTCTCGGTGACGGATGCGATGGATCCGTTGTCCGCGAAGGCGCCGTTGTCCGCCGTCGCGACACCGGTGAAGAGGGCGGCTGCGAGCGGAAGGGCGGAGACGGCCGCGATGACGCGGGCGGTACGGATGCTTGCCATGTTTCTTGTCCCTCCAGGACTGATCGAACCGAGGACGCACCGGCTCGTGACCGTCCGGTGCGTGAACCACTGCTGTCACCAGGGAAGTTGGCCGACCGCCCCGGTGCGGTGCTCGACGTCGCGAGTCCAGAGTTGCCCACCGAATCCCCGGCGAACCACCCCGGAAGCCGCCTTTCGCACGCAAGCGTGAGAACAAGTCGATAAACCCCCATGTGTCACTTCCGTACCGGAGGGGAGCGGAAGAGGGCGTTCGAACCCGGGCGCCGCAAGGGACGAAGCGTTCCGGCACTTTTTCCGGCCGCCACCCGGCCCGGCGCGTCACACCCGTTCCCCCTTTCCTTTTTCGAACGTACGTACGAAACTAGAGGCATGGCCACCACCGACCGGCAGGCCACGACGCTGGCCCTCGCACACGCCCTGTCAGCCGCCGAACGCGGACTGGCCGTCATCCCCCTGTCCCGCTCCAAGCTCCCGGCACTGCGCTCCCCGCACCGCGACGACCCCGCGGCCTCCCCCTGTCACGGCGGGTGCGGCAGGCCCGGGCACGGGGTCTACGACGCATCCAGCGACCCGGACCGCATCCGCGAGCTGTTCGCCGCCGCGCCCTGGGCGACCGGCTACGGCATCGCGTGCGGGCTGCCTCCGCATCATCTGATCGGCCTCGACCTGGACGTGAAGACCGGCACGGACTCCTCGGCCGCCCTGCGCGAGCTGGCGCTGCGGCACCTGTTCACGATCCCGCCGACCGTGGTCGTCGTGACCCCGTCCGGCGGGCGGCATCTGTGGCTGACCGGCCCGCCCGAGGCGGTCGTCCCCAACTCGGCGGGCCGGCTCGCCCCCGGCATCGACATCCGGGGCGCGGGCGGCTACCTGGTCGGCCCCGGCTCCCGGACGGCCCAGGGTGTGTACGCCGCCGCCCCGGGCACCGCGCACCTGGCCCCCGCCCCCTGCCCGCGCTCCCTGCTGCGGCTGCTGATCCCGCCGCCCCGCCCCCACCACCCCGCCCTCGCTGCGACCGGCGGGCACGGTCAGGGCCTGGTCCAGTTCGTCCTGGCCGCGCATGAGGGCCAGCGCAACACCCGCCTGTTCTGGGCGGCCTGCCGGGCCTACGAGGACGGCATCGGTCCGGCGCTGGTGGGACCCCTGGTCGACGCGGCCCTGAACACCGGCCTGGCCGAGCGGGAGGCCAGGGCGACGATCGCCTCGGCGGCACGGATGACGGGGCACCGGCCGTGAGCACGGCCCCGCCCATGACCACCACCGGAAGACCTGGATGCAACACCACGCAAAGACGCCGGCCCTGGCGCTCGCCCGCCTCGTCCTGGCCTCCGGCCGCTCGGTGGACCTCGCCGAGCTGCGGTTCTCGTCGACGTACGGCGACCTGCAGGACGGCTACCCCTGCAAGCCGCTGAACGACCTGCGGATCCGCAGCCTCCTGCACACCGCCGAGCGGTCCCGCCCGGGCACGCCGGTGCACCTCGTCCCGCCGCGGCGCGAGTACCCCGACCAGTACGCGGGCGGTTTCGGGCCGGTCGAGGTGCTGCCCGCGGTGGCCTGCCTCGGCACGTTCCACTCCACGGCCCTGGACCCGGCCCACGACCCGGTCGCCTACCGCTCGCGCCTGACCGTCGTCTGGTTCCAGCCCACGCCGCGCCTGCCCTCCGACCACGACGCCGAACCGGCGCTGCGGGACCTCGACTGGGCGGTACTGGCCCGGGACGCCCCCGCTCCCCCCTAGAGTCGTCCGATGAGCGCTTCCCGCATCGAACTGCCGCGCTGGCAGTTCGAGTTCACCTGGTCACTGTTCGAGTACCACCTGGAGCGGCTGGAGCCGGAGGACTTCCTCTGGGAGCCCGCCGCGCACTGCTGGACGATGCACCGGGCCCCCGACGGCACCTGGGTCCCGGACTGGGAGGACACCGAACCCGACCCGGTCCCCGTCCCCACCCTCGGCTGGGTGAGCTGGCACATCGGCTGGTGGTGGAGCGTCGCCCTCGACCACCTGCAGGGCCGCCCGCCCCGCGACCGCAAGGACATCGTCTGGCCCGGCGAGGGCGCCCCGACGGTCGAGTGGCTGCGGGACCTGCGCACCCAGTGGCTCAAGGTCCTGGACGGCCTCACCGAGCAGGACCTGGACGCCACGGCCCCGTTCCCCTGGCCGAACGATCCCGAGCACACCGTCGAGCACATGGTGGCCTGGGTGAACTCGGAGCTGATGAAGAACGTGAGCGAGATCGGTCAACTGCGGCTGCTGCGGGCGGCGTCCGCCTAGAACGCGGGTCCCGGCGTTCCACCATGGCGTGTTCCCGGCCTGCGGGCGCGCCCGCCCGGTGCGTGGCATCGTGGGGGTATGAGCATCGACGTGCGCCCGGCCGGGGACTTCGAGGGCGTCCGTGCCGTGCTCGGGCCGAAGTCACCCGGGGCGAACGTCTGCTGGTGCCTGAGCTACCGCATCCCCTCCAAGCTCAACAAGGAACTGCGCGGCCCGGCCCGCGGCGAGTACGTCGCCGAGCTGTGCCGCGCGCAGCCGCCTCCGGGCGTGCTCGCCTACGACGGTGACGAACCGGTCGGCTGGGCCGCCGTCGCCCCGCGCGCGGACACCTCCTTCGCCCGCAACCGCAAGATCCCCCACCTCGACGACCTGCCCGTGTGGTCGCTCTGGTGCGTCCGGGTCCGCCCGGGGCATCGCGGGCAGGGCATCTCGCACTCCCTCATCGCCGGCGCGGTCGCGTTCGCCCGGGACCGGGGCGCACCGGTGATCGAGGCGTACCCGCTGGACAACGGCGACGCCAAGGTCGACCTGACGATGGCGTACGCGGGTCTGCGGAAGAACTTCGAACGGGCCGGCTTCGTTCAGGCGGCGGACACGACCTCGGTCCTGGCCGGTCATCCCCGGATTCTGATGCGCCTCGACCTGCGCTGAAAAAGGCTCGACCGCTGGCGACGGGGGATGCACCAGCGGTCGAGCTATGGCCAAGGGTAACAAGCGCTTGCCCACCGCGAGCCGACCGGTCACCCGGAAAGCCCGGTTGTGACTCGTCTCACTCAACTGTCGTGACCGCCGGGCCTGTTGTCCGGAACGGTCGCGTCAGTCGTCGCACGGCGGGTCATAGGAGAGGCGGGGCAGGTATTCCCGCCAGGTGTCCTGCGTCAGCACGCCCCGGGTCATCGAGCAGATGCGGCGGACGGCCGTGTCGACGTCGAGATTCCAGAGCCGGATGGTGTCGGCGCCGCTCGACACCCCCAGCGTGTGGCTGTTCGGGCTGAACGCGAGGAAGGTGCCGGTCGTGGAGTTGGGGCTCATCGACTGGCCGATCGCGGTGGCGTGCGAGGGGTCGGTCACGTTCCACAGCCGGACGGTGCTGTCGTTGCCGCCGCTGGCCAGAGTGCGGCCGTCGCGGCTGAACGTCAGCGACACGACCGCCTCCGTGTGGCCCGTCAGCAGCGCCTCCTCGGAGGCCTCGGCGGGGTCCGCGATGTCCCAGAGCCGGACGGAGTTGTCGTCGCCGGCGCTGGCCAGCGTGTGGCCGTCGCGGCTGTAGGCGAGCGTGTTGACCGCTCCGAGGTGGCCCCGCAGAGGCGCCCCGATCAGCGTCGCCCGGCCGGGGTCGGTCACGTTCCACAGCCGGATCGTGCCGTCCGCGCTGCCGCTGGCGAGCGTCCGGCCGTCCGGGCTGAACACGAGGTGGTTGACGTAGCCCTTGTGGGCGGTGAGGGGGCTGCCGAGCGGGCGCGGCCGGGCCGGGTCGCCGATGTTCCACAGCCGGATGGTGCGGTCGTCGTAGGCGGTGGCCAGGACCTTCCCGTCCGGGCTGAACGCCAGGGGGTCGGCGTACCGGATGCGCAGGGGGGCGGGAGAGCCGTGGCGGACGGGGTGTTCGGGGTCGCCGAGGTTCCACAGCTCCACCACCCTCTCGCCCGTCACGACCGCGAGGGTGCGGCCGTCCGGGGAGAACTCCAGGGAGCGCACGTCGCCCTTGCCCGGGCGGAACGGTTCGCCGATCCGCACGGGCCTGCCGGGCGTCCGCACGTCCCACAGCCGGATCCGCCCGTCCCGCGCCGCCGTCGCGAGCAGCCGCCCGTCCGGCCGGAACACCCCGGCCCGGCCGGTCATGTCCGACGTCGGCAGCGACCACAGACGGACCTTGTTGTCGCCCGCCCCGGTCGCCAGGGTGCGGCCGTCGGGGCTGAAGCCGAGCGCGTACATCTCCCCGCTGCTGCCCGCGAGGGGCCCGCCGACCTGCGAGGGGTACTGCGGATCGCTGACCTTCCACAGACTCGCGGTGCTGTCCGCGCTGGCCGCGGCGAGCATGTTCCCGTCGGGGCTGAAGGCCACGGACCAGACCGGCCCCGTGTGGCCGGTGAGCGGCGCGCCGATCGGGGCCGGGCGGCCCGGGCCGGCCATGTTCCACAGGCGTACGGTGCCGTCCGCGCTGCCGCTGGCGAGCGTGCGGCCGTCGGGGCTGAAGGCCACGGAGTGCACGGTGGTGGTGTGGCCGGTCAGCGGCGTCCCGGCCGGTTCCGGGCGCGCGGGGTCGGACACGTCCCACAGCCGGATCGTGCCGTCGTCGCCCCCCGCGGCCAGTGTCCGGCCGTCCGGGCCGAACGCCACCGAGCGCACGGCGGCCTTGTGCCCGGTCAGGGGCTTGCCCAGGGCGCGCGGCCGGCGCCGGTCGGCCATGTTCCACAGCCGGACGGTGTGGTCGTCGCCCGCGGACGCCAGCGTGCGCCCGTCCGGGCTGAAGGCGATCAGGTAGATCGTGCCGTCATGGCCGGTCAGGGGCCGGCCGAGCGGCTTCGGGCGCGCGGGATCGGTCACGTCCCACAGCCGAACCGTGCCGTCGTCGGAGGCGCTGGCGAGCGTCCGGCCGTCCGGGCTGAACACCGCGCTGCTCACCCAGCTCGTGTGCCCGGTCAGGGGCTTGCCCAGGGGCTTGGGACGCTTGGGGTCGGCGACGTCCCACAGCCGTACGGTCCGGTCGTAGCTGGCGGTGGCCAGGACCTGTCCGTCCGGGCTGAAGGTCGTGAGGTAGACGGCGCCCGTGTGGCCGGTGAGGGGCCTGGAGAGCGGGGCGTTCACGATGGAGATCAGGCGGCTGTTCGCGCCCTTGTCGTCCGGCCGCAGCCCGTGCGCCACCAGGTCGAGCTGCGCGGACAGCGACGGATCGGTGTCCTGGAGGCGGTCGGACTGGGCGAGCACCTGCTCGAAGACGGCCTCGTCCCGCTGTTTCCAGGCGACCACGGCCGACCCGACGGCCAGCATCGCCAGGACGACCAGCGTCGCCACCGCGCCCCGGCTGATCCACATGATCCGCCTGCGCAGCCGGACCGACGCGGCCAGGAACTCCACCGCGCTGCGGGGCAGGAGCGTGTCCCCGGCGGATCTCGCCCAGCCGTCGGCCTGCTCCAGCCGGGAGCCCCGGTAGAGCAGGGACGTGTCGCGGTTCGACTCCTCCCAGGCCCGGCCGTCCTCCTCCAGACGCTGGCGCAGCAGATTGCCCTGCCGGTCCTCGTCGATCCAGTCGCGCAACCGGGGCCAGGCGTGCAGCAGCGCCTCGTGGGTGATCTCCACGGTCTCCGCGTCGAGCGTCACCAGCCGGGCGCGGACCAGCGCCTCGAGGGACTCCTCGGTCTTGCCGGGGTCGGCCGACTCCTCCGCCAGCTGACGCCGGGTTCCGCGGCGGCGGGTGGCCTGGGTGTCCTCGCCCAGCCGTACCAGGCGCAGCAGCAGCAGCCGGGCGGCGGTGCGCGCGGCCGGGTCGAGGCCGGTCCAGGCCCGTTCGGCGGTCGCCGCGACCGCTCCCTGGATGCCGCCGGCCGCGCGGTAGCCGGCCAGGGTGAGCCGGCCCGCCTTCCGGCGTTGCCAGGTGGCGAGCAGGGCGTGCGAGAGGAGCGGCAGCACACCGGCGTCGTGCGCCCCGCCCGGGCCGTCGGCACTGACCTCCCGGACGATCAGCTCCGCCAGCCCCGGATCCAGCTCCAGGCCGACGGCCTTGGCCGGTCCGTTCACCGCCTCACGCAGCTCCGCGGTGGTCAGCGGCCCGAGCACCATGTGCCGGTGCTGGAGCGCGTCGGCGAGCTCCGGGTACCTCAGGCAGCGGTCGTAGAAGTCGGCGCGTATGCCCAGCACCACGACCGCCGGGGCCGGCCGGCCCGGGCCGGCCGGCGAACAGGCGGCGTGCAGGACCTCGATGAAGGTGCGCCGGTCCGCCTCGTCGGGGCAGAGGGTGAACGTCTCCTCGAACTGGTCCACGATGACGACCGGACGGGCCCCGGAGGGTGCTTCGCGCCGGGCCCAGGCGCCGACGGCGGCACGGACGGCGTCGGGGAAGGGCGCGGTGCCGGGTAACGGGGCTCCCGGTGCGGTCGAGACCGGGACGACGGAGGCCAGCTCGGGGATGCACCGGATCAGCTCCGCCAGCGGATCGCCTCCCGGTACGAGCTGTACGACCTCTCGCGGCCGGCCGCTCCCGTCAGGCCGGCCGCTCCCGTCAGGTCGGCCGCTCCCGTCAGGCCGGCTGCTCCCGTCAGGCCGGCCGCTCCCGTCACCGCCGTCACGACTGTCACCGCCGTCACCGCCGTCACCGCCGTCACCGCCGTCACCGCGCAGCGCGCCGTCCCGCAGGGCCGGCACCAGGCCGGCGTTCAGCAGGGAGGACTTCCCCGCTCCCGACGCGCCGACGAGCATGACCAGGCCACCCGTGCCCGCGACGGCCCCGAGCTGCGTGACGAGCGCCTCCGTGCTCCGCTCCCGGCCGAAGAACCACCGGGCGTCCTCCCGGCGGTAGGAGGCCAGCCCCCGGTACGGGCACACCCCGCCCGGGGTGGACGCGGACTCGTCCGCGGACCGCTCCTCGGCCGCGGAGGGCGCCGGGCGCTCACCGACCGGGTCGGCCACCGCGCGTTCCCACAGCCGCTGCCACTGGCCGAGGTCGTACAGACCGGGGGAGACCGGCGTGGGTCGCGAGCGCCGCGCGTCGGGGATCAGCACGTGCAGCACCGCAGCGAGTGCGGGGAACTGGGCCGGGACGTTCCGGGCCCGCCGCCAGTCGCTGATGCGCTGCGCGGACACCCGTACGGGCCGCCCGCGTTCGTCGACCCGCTGGAGCCGGACGACCGCCTCGGACACCCGCTTGAGAGGAGGGTTGCCGGCTTCCTTGTACAGCAGTGCGAGGCGTTCCGCGAAGGCGGTGCGTGCCCCCGAGTCGGAACTCAAGGTCTCAGCTCCTTACTTCCCACGCCTGGACGTCCGGACCGGAAAACTCACTCTATATGGCTGACCTGCGGCGATGCCGTCCGCTGAGCACCGGAACCTCCCCCTCCATGGCCGGAAATGGCAGGATCCGGACGCAGTGGCGCACCCAATCGGCCGGCTTCCGTCCCCAGCGGACGATGAGGCTCCACCGTTCGGTACCGGTCCCCACGAGGGGAGGGACCGGTGCCGGACGATGTGGTGATCCTCCCCAGCGCTCCCCGCCCAGCAACCCCGGGGGATCGTGTCCCGGACAGCAGTGGACAGCGCCCTCGGCCCTTGACCCTTGACGGACCGTCTCTTCGGACGGTCCCGGCGGACTGACGACCCTGGAAAACTGACGATCCGTCAGCTATGGTCGCCCTGCCGTACCGCTCCCGGAGCGACGGACGAGGTGGACGAGCACGGACGAGCGCGTGGACGAGCACGGACGAGCACGGACGAGCGCGTGGACGAGCACGGACGAGTACGGACGAGCGCGTGGACGAGCACGGACGAGTACGGACGAGCGAGGCGCAAGCAGAGGCCGGGCGACGCATCAGCGACGTACAGGGGTGAGCGCAGTGGAGTCACGTCCCGAGAGCCCACGACCGCAGGGTGCTCCGCGCTGGGTCGCGCAGTTCTTCCGGCCGGCCGAGGGATCCTGGCGGACGGCCGCCCAGTCACCCCACCGCGCGCCCGTGCTGTACGCGCTCGGCGAGATGACCCAGACGCTGCGCGCCCGGGGCGACGAGGTGGCCGTCGCCCTGTGGGGGCCGAAGGACGGCGCGTGGCACCGATTCGACACCCCGCTGAAGCAGACCGCCGTTCCGCGGCCGGATCCCGAGCCCTCCCCCGGCGAACCGGCCACGCTGGCGGAACGGATGACCGGCCGCCGCCACCAGGTCCTCATGGCAGGCCTGACCAAGGCGGGGCTGTACGACCTCTCCCCCGAGGACGACACGACCGTCCAGGCGTTGGTGGAACACCTCGACGAGGCCGCCGTACGTCGGGTCGCCCACTGGCTGGCAGCCGCCGGGAGCGCGCGCTAGCCGGGCCGGTTCAGCCGATGCCCCGCTGGGCAGTCAACTCCGGACGGCCGCGAACCTCGATGCCGTCCGGAGGGGGAGACAGAGGCATGAAGGTCTTCGTGGACCGCGATCTCTGCTACGGATCCGCCGAGTGTGCCCACCGGGCCCCGGCGGTCTTCGAGTTCGTCGACGGCTTCGGGGTCGTCCGACCGGGCCGTGAGGAGAGGGGCGAGGATCCCGAGGTCCTGGAGGCGGTGGAGAAGTGCCCGAGCCAGGCGATCGGCATCACCGGGGCGCCGCAGTCGGCGCCGGACCGGCCGTAGCGAGAGCGGATGCCGGTACCGAGCCTGCTCGCGGTCTTCGCCCATCCCGATGACGAGTCCCTCGTGGCGGGCGGCGTCCTCGCCCGCCACGCGGCCGCCGGCGCGCGCACAGCGGCCGTCACGGCGACCTGGTCGGCGGACACCCCGCGCGCCGCGGAACTGGCCGAGGCACTCCACATCCTGGGCGCCGGCCCGCCACGCATGCTGGGTCACGCCGACTCCCGCGTCCCGCACTCGGCCCCGGGCAGGCCGCGCTGGTGCGACGTACCGCTGGACGTGGCGGTGGGAGAACTGGTCGCGCACCTCCGCGACTTCCGCCCGGAGGTCGTCGTCACCCACGACGCCTACGGCAATCTGACCGGCCACGAGGACCATGTGCACACCCACCGCGTGACCGCCCTCGCGGTCCACGCCGCCGGTTTGGAACGCCTCTACCCGGACGCCGGAGCGCCCTGGCAGCCGAGTGCCCTGTACCTGGCCACGCACCCGCACTCGGCCGCTCGGGCATGGGGCGGGCACCTGGCTCCTGTGGGCAAGGCGGTGCGCACGGTCCCCGACGAACGTGTCACCGCCACCGTCGACGTCACCCCCTGGCTGGACCGGAAGATCCCGGCGATCCTGGCCCACCGCACGGAGGTGGCACGGGGAGCAGCGCCGGGCCTGATCGCCGCCCTCTCCGCAGCCGAGCGGCAACGGCTGCTCGGCACGGAGTGGTACATCCGTCACGACCTGGCGCCGACGGCCCCCGCGCAGACCGAGCTGCTCTCATAGCGCGCTCGGCGCACCCCACTGGAGCCGGGACAAGGCCCTGGCCCTGGCCTCCACGACGGCCATCCGCACCTCGCGCTCGGCCCGGTCGGTATGGGCCGCCTGCCCGGTCACCTGCCCGTCCCACTTCCGGTACAGCAGGCCGACCTCCCGCGAGAACCACCCCCGGCTCACCGCGTTCAACGCCAGCAACAGCCCCGTGTCCTCCGAGGCCGGGAGCGCCATCCATCCGCCCAGGGCGAGCAGCAACTCCCGCCGCACGCACAGCGAGGCGGGATGCACCTGCGCGAGGAAGCCGTTGGCCTTCCAGTGGTCCAGCACGGACCCGCGCTCGATCGGCCCCTGGTCGGGATCGCCCGGAAAGCCGACGGTCGACCCGTCGGGCATGAGGTCGAGCACCCGCGAGGTGGCCCACCCGAGGTCCGGGTCCCCCTCCAGCACGGCGAGATCCCGTGCGAGGGCGCCCGGCGTCAGCCGGTCGTCGGCGTCGAGGACTTTCACGTACGCCCCGTCCCCGTGTGCCAGCGCCATGGTCCTGGCGACGCCGGGCCCCCCGGCCCGCCCCTGCCGGAACGTCACCCGGGCGTCCCCGGGCACATACGGTCCGACGCTCTCGCTCTGCCCGTCCTCCTGCACGACCCAGTGCCACTCCCAGCCCTCGGGAAGCCGCTGCGCGCACAGCGACGCGTAGGCCTCCGGCAGAAACCGGGCGTGGGGGCCGTGCACGGCGGTGACGACGACGATGCGCCGACTCACGGCGGCGTTCACCCACCCTTCTCCGACCGGCACACCCTGGTGATCGTAATGCTCACCGCGTACCCGGCTCACCGCCCAGTTCGAGAACGAGGTGATAGCCACCGGCCAAATCGATGCCGGTCCGCTCGCGGAGCAGCTTGACCGCGGCGATCTGCTGACCGTCGTCGAGCAGCGCGCTCAACTCCGCGACCAGCGCGGCATCGAGCCGGCGCAGGGCGTCCAGCGCCTGGGCGTTGCTCGTGGGCAGCGCATGCCCGCCGGCCAGCATCTCCACGGCCTCCCGGGCCGGGCCCCGCTTGAGCCAAGAGCCCCTGCGCAACCTCCGGACGGCCTTGCCCGTACGGCCGTCCGCCGCCAGCGCCCGCGCCTCGTCCTGGGCTTCCTGCCCGACGGGGGTGATCAGCGCTGCGGTACGGGCCTTGGTGTTCGTCATGGCACTCCTGCGTCGTGGGATCCCGATACCGAAGACGAGGGAGAGCCGGTTGCCGTTGCCCCTCACTCAAGGTCACGCGGAAGGGGTGCAGCTCCGCAGAGCTGCACCCCTTCTGACCTGCTAAGTTTCAGGCCGCTGCCGACGAAGCCGGGGGAACCGACCTGTCAACCCTGGTCCAGAATCACGACGTCGTCGTCGTCCACGTCAGTGTTGTTCAGGACGCTGGGGTTGTTCAGAACGCTCGGGTTGTTCAGAGTGCTCGGGTTGTTCAGAACGCTCGGGTTGTTCAGAACGCTCGGGTTGTTCAGAGCGCTGGTGGTGTTGTCCACTTTAATGGGAATCAGAGCGAAGACGTTATCGTCGGCGATTGCCGGGGTTCCGAGGGCAGCGACAAGAACCCCTGATGCGATCAGCACACTGACACTACGACGCATTTCTGTCTCCTTGACGTGAGTGGACGCCGATGGAATCGGTGAAGGCATGGCAGTCTCATGCTTCCCGCGCCGGGGAGGATTATCGTCCTTATCACCCGAACATCCGAACAAAATCGTGCGGCCATATCGGCCGAAAGGTGGAGTGGCCCCCGTCTGGCCCGCTCAGGACCGCACACCGACAGGGTCGAAGAAGCAGTCCGGAGCAGCCCTGCGGGTCTGCGTGCCGCCGTTGCCGTCCCGAATGAGCGGTCAGTCTCGGCTGCCCTGAAGAAGGCTTCGAGGATTGACGTTCTGCCCCTGTCGATGCCCACGCCCCCAGAAGTGCCTACGGCGCGCGACGGAATCGATGACGATCCGCCGCGCGCCGTTTGTTCCACTGACTGCTGCTCTCTACGCCAGAAGCCAGGCAATCACTACCAGGCACATGGCCAGGTCAGCTAATGCCCAGACCATGACGGGACGTCTGCCCAGCCATGACTGTCGTGCTCGTCGTGCTTCTTGCCCTCGTCGTGCTTCTTGCCCTCGTCGTGCTTCTTGCCTTCGTCGTGGTGACCGTGCCCATCGCCCTTCTTGCCCTCGTCGTGGTGACCGTGCTCGTCGTGCTTCTTGCCCTCGTCGTGGTGACCGTGCTCGTCGTGCTTCTTACCGTCGTCGTGCTTCTTACCGTCGTCGTGGTGACCGCCGTCGTCGTGGTGACCGCCGTCCGTGGGAGTCCCGGTGGGAGTCCCCGTCGGAACACCAGTGGGAGTCCCGGTGGGAGTCCCCGTCGGAACACCGGTAGGAGTCCCGGTGGGAGTCCCCGTCGGAACACCGGTAGGAGTCCCGGTGGGAGTCCCCGTCGGAGTACCCGTGGGAGTCCCGGTGGGAGTCCCCGTCGGAGTACCCGTCGGAGTACCCGTGGGAGTACCGGTGGGCGTCCCCGTCGGAGTGCCCGTGGGAGTCCCGGTGGGGCTGGTCCCGCACTCACCCTGGAAGATCGTGTTGGAGTCCAGCGACACGGCTCCGTTGCGGGCCAGCAGCCGGCCGTTGACAGTCGTGTTGGTGTTGGCAGTGATCGAGGTCAGGGCCAGGACGTTACCCACGAACCTGGTGCCGGTACCGAGAGTGGCCGAGCTGCCGATCTGCCAGTACACGTTGCACGGGTTGGCGCCATTGGTGAAACTCACCGCGCTTGCGGACGCCGTCGTCAGCGTCGAGCCGACCTGGAACACCCAGACGGCGTTGGGGTTGCCCTGGCCGTTCAGGGTGAGGGTGCCGGTGATCTGGGCGCTGACGGGCACCTTGTAGACGCCCGGAACCAGCGTCTGACCGCCGAGCTCAACCGGGTCTCCGGTGTACGTGACGTCCGGCGCCTGCCCGGCGGCCTGGTTGTACGCCGTGGTCAGGTCGTTCTGGGCCTGGAGAGCGACGGCGTCAGCAGCGTGGATGGTTCCGGGCGGCAGCACTGCGCCGGGCGGGAACCCCACGATCGCCGTACCCGGACTCACCCCGACGTTACGCTCGACCGTCGTCGGGCCGGTGTTGGTGACTGTCGAACCCGCCAGCACTCCGAAATTGCCTGCCGTACCCAGAGGCACGGGCGTGGCAACGGCTTCAGCGCGTGTCGGCGACATCGCGATCACAGCAGCGGCGATCACCGCGGTTACTACCGCAGTGATCCAAAGCGACATGGAGCGCCATCGTGACGCACCAAGGAGATTCAGTGTCATCGAGGGGCCAATTCCTGTGAGGGGTGATGCCTGCATCGGCGGTTCTGACGTCGGCATATTATTCGCGGAAGCGATCGATTCACCGCCGCCTCAAGGACCTTCGCTGGAATTGACCAACCAATCGCGAAATGCTCAATAATGCTTAATGGGCCGGATGGCGCTGACTGCTCTACTCCGGTCGGGGGGCGCCGGGAAACGTCACGGAGTGGCAATTTCCCGGCGTGGACTTACACGGGGGCGGATCTGCTTCACGACCTAGGACTCTGCGAAAAGGGGTTGGCAGCCGTTTTCACCTATTTGGAGGGGAGCCTCGCCAGGTGCCGCCTGCAACACCGATAGGTCACCTGAACACAGCGCACAGTGGCAGCCCGCGGCTGCCCACACTGCTCGGTGGCGGAGACAAGGAGCGGCGGCCACGGGCCACCGACGAGGTACAGCGGATGCAGCGGACCCTGTCGCTCGCCGGTGCCGAGACGCTGCATGTCGCTGCCGGGCTGTGCTCGTCGGACCAGTGATACTGGCAGGGCGTAGCGGTCCAGGGCCTGCTCCCCCCATGCAGGCCGGGCCGCGCTTCTCTCCGGTCGAGGCTGACTGGTGACCGGCGGCCTCGGGATCGCGTCATTCGGGGCCCCGAGGCCGTGGGTCAGCCGGCGTCGGCGCCTCTCGCCCGGGCCTTGGTCCGAGCCGGGCAGTGGGAGCCGGTTCTGGTGGCCAGGGATGTGCCCCACGGGCAGCCCACCCACATCGCTCGGTCTCCCTGCGTCCGGCAATCAGCTGCGCCGGTCACCTGCGAGTCACGGCCGATGCCAGGCGGCTGCACGCGCGGATTCTTGATCCACGCCCGGTCCACACGCTCTGATCAACCATGCGGCACAGCCGGATCAGGGTGAGAGAGACCCCACGTAGAAGGGGCGGGCTTGGAGGCTGACGACGGCGAACAGATCCGGCGGCGCTCCGACCACAGGCGCCAACCTCGCCCCTTACCGGGGAGAGGATGGCGCCTTCTCGGCGTCCTGGGTACGGTCCACGATTCGAAACGACCCAGGGCTGTCCGGCGGATCTTGACTGATGGTCGCCAGCAGGCTTGTGACCAGGGGATTATGGTCGTTCTCGCGCCAGGCGACGGCCACTCGTGTGCGGGCGGTGCCGGGCTCGATCCTGCGGAAGGCGACGCCTTTGAGGCGGATGCGTCGGATGCTCGCCGGGGCCAAGGAGACGCCCAGACCGGTTCCCACGAGGGCGCACACGGTTTGCCACTCCACCGCGTGCTGGACTACCTGCGGTGTGAACCCTGCTGCGGTGCACAGGCCGATGATCTGATCATGCAGTGTCGGGCCGACTGTGCGGGGCAACAGCACGAAGGGCGAGTCCGCCAACCGTCCAAGCTGGACGGTCCGTTGGGCGGCCAGAGGATGGGTGGACGGCAGCACGGCCACGAAGGGCTCGCTGAGTACCGTCCTGAAGCCGAGCTGTGTCTCGTCGGTAGGGGGCTCGCGCAGTAGACCGATGTCGATGGTCTTGTCATGCAGGGCGGCGATCTGCGGAGCGGTGGTCATCTCGTGGATGTCCAGGTGCACGCCAGGAGACTGGTGACGGAAGGTGCGCAGCAGGCCGGGCAGGATCGTCAGAGCGAGGGAGGCGGCGAAGCCGATCCGTAGGCAGCCGGCCCGGCCACTGCCGACGGCCCGGGCTGCGGCCAGACCGTCCGCGACGTCGGTGAGTACCCGCCTGGCGGCGGGCAGCAGTTCGCTGCCCGCCGGGGTCAGCGTGACACGCCCTGGGGCACGGGTGAACAGCGCGTGGCCGACCTTCTCCTCCAAGCGGCGGATCTGCTGGCTCAGCGGCGGCTGGGCGATGCCCAGTCGGGCGGCCGCGTGGCCGAAGTGGAGTTCCTCAGCGAGCACGACGAAGGCGTGAAGCTGCGGTAGGGGGAGTTCGGGGCGCTCCATACGCCCAGAGATATCAGACCACGCATGTTGCCGTATTAGACGTATTAATGCTGGTCATTTAGCGTCGGCGCATGACAGAGCGACGCGCGATCCTCAGCGGCTCGACCTTTGAGGAACAGATCGGCTATGCCCGTGCGGTGGTCGACGGCGACTGGGTGCATGTGTCCGGGACGACCGGGTTTGACTACGCCACCATGACGATCTCCGACGACGTGGTGGAGCAGGCCGAGCAGTGCCTGCGCAACATCGAGGCCGCACTGGCCGAGGCGAAGTGCACCTTCGCCGACGTGGTGCGCGTGCGCTACCTACTGCCCGACCGCGAAGACTTCGAGCCCTGCTGGCCGGTCCTGCGCCGCTACTTCGGCGAGGTTCGGCCGGCCGCCACGATGTCCATGTGCGGCCTCTCCGACCCCCGCATGAAGATCGAGATCGAGGTGGACGCGCGGCGGCGCACCCTGCCTCAGGATGGCGCCATGAGCGATCGCTCGGAAGCGCCCGTCGTGCCTGTCGGGGCCTTTGAACCCCCCTACTACGTGGCTGTCTTCACTGCGGTGCGAACCCGGGACCAGAGTGGCTACAGCGAGACCGCCGCACGCATGGAAGACCTGGTGAAGGACGTCCCCGGGTTTCTGGGGACGGACTACGCGCAGACTCCTGGTGGGCTGGCCATCACCGTCGGGTACTTCCGCGACGCCGACGCCCTCACCCAGTGGCGGTGCAACGCCGAGCACCGCGCGGCGCAAATGCGCGGGCGAGCCGAGTGGTACCAGAGCTACACGCTGCACGTGGCGAAAGTGGAACGGAGCAACGGGTTCGCGCGAGCGGAGGACCCGCAGAGCCCCAAAGCCACATGACCAACCGAAGCCACCTCAGCGACCGTCTCGCCGTCCGAGTGGCAGAACGAGTACGCGTCCGCCCGTCCGCGACTCCGGACCACGCGGTGAGCACCTGCACGCGTTCTTCGGCTGCCTGTACTACGCGGCCATGCGGCCCGGTCAGATCGTCGCCCTGAAGGCGTCGGACTGCACCTTGCCGCCGAACTCCCCAGAGTCGGTCAAGGAGTGGGGTGAGCTGCTTCTCGGGGAGAGCCGCCCGGGGGTCGGCGGTGGCTTGACCGCCAGCACACGCCGACCGTGACGGCCGTCATGCGACTCCATGCCCAGCCGAGTGTCCGCGCTGGGTGGAGGGAAGGCCATCGCCCCCGGCCACCCTGTTCCGTCTGTTCTCTCGCACCTCTACGGCGTTTTCGCTGCTCTCGGCACCTGCTCCGGGGCGGCGCCCCTGTGCGCCTGAGGTCACCGGGTACGTCAGGGTCGTATGGGCGTCGGCGGCACGGCCGCCGACCGCATGCGCGCGAACCGCTCCTCATCCTGGCCCACAGATGGCCCATACGCACTGGTCAGCGTTGGGATACGTGCGAGAAAGGATGAGACACGGTCATACAGAAGGGGTGCCGCTCCGGAGAGCTGCACCCCTTTTGACCTGCTAGGTCTCTGACCTCTGCGGAGGCGGTGGGATTTGAACCCACGGTGACATCGCTGCCACGACGGTTTTCAAGACCGTTCCCTTCGGCCGCTCGGGCACGCCTCCCCGCGCCGACCGTGATCGGCGGCGCGGGGACAAGGGTAACGGGTCGGTGCGGGCGGGTGGGGGTCAGTTGTCGCCGACGCGGGAACCGAGTGTGACGTCGACCGTGTGCTGCTTGCCGCCGCGCTCGTAGGTGATCGTGACCTTGTCGCCGGGCTGGTGGGTCCAGATCTCGCCGATCAGGGTGGGGCCGGAGTCGATCACCCGGTCGTCGAGCTTGGTGATGACGTCGCCCGGCTTGAGACCCGCCTTGGCCGCCGGGCCGCCCGGCTCGACCGGGGCCGCGCCGCCCGCGCCCTGGTCGGTGATCTGCGCGCCGTCGGAGCTGTCGTCCAGGGAGACGGACGCGCCGATCTTCGCGTACACCGGCTTGCCGTTCTTGATCAGCTCCTGGGCGACGTACTTGGCCTGGTTGATCGGGATGGCGAAGCCCAGGCCGATCGAGCCCGACTGCCCGGTGCCGAAGCCGCCGTTGCCGGTGGACTGGATCGCGGAGTTGATGCCGATGACATTGCCCTGAGCGTCCAGCAGCGGACCGCCGGAGTTGCCCGGGTTGATCGAGGCGTCGGTCTGCAGGGCGCTCATGTACGACGCCTGGCTGCCGCTGCCGTCGCTGGAGGCCACCGGGCGGTTCTTGGCGCTGATGATGCCCGTCGTCACCGTGTCGGACAGGCCGAAGGGGGCACCGATCGCGATGGTCGAGTCGCCGACGGCCACCTTGTCCGAGTCGCCGAGGGTGAGCGGCTTCAGGTCGGACGGGGCGTCCTTGAGCTTGATGACCGCCACGTCGTAGCCCTGCGCGTGACCGACCACCTCGGCGTTGTACTTCTTGCCGCTCGGGAAGGTCGCCGTGAGCTTGCCGCCGTCCACCGCGTCCGCCACCACGTGGTTGTTGGTGACGATGTGGCCCTGCTTGTCGAAGACGAAGCCCGTGCCGGTGCCGCCCTCGCCGCTGGTGCTCTCGGCCTCGATCGTGACCGTGCTCGGCAGCGCCTTTGCGGCGACTCCCGCGGTCGTGCCCGGATCGCGCTTGACGTCGCCGCCGTTCGAGGAGGCCGAGACCGTCGTCGAACCGGTGCTCTCGTCGTTGTCCTTCGCCAGTACGTACCCGAGCCCGCCGCCCACGCCGCCCGCGACCAGCGCGGCCACCAGGACCGCGGCGACCAGACCGCCGCGCCTGCGACCGGCAGCCGGCGCCGGCTGTTGGTACGTCGAACCCCAGCCGCCCGAGCCGGACCCGGAACCGCCGTCCCCGTACGGGGCGGTCGGCGGCGGGGGCGGGGGCCAGGACGGGTCGGGAGCGGAAGAGGAGACGCCGGGGTGGCCGGCGCCGCCCTGTCCCTGGGGGACCTGTCCCTGGGGGACCTGTCCCTGGGAGGCCTGCCCTTGGGGGGCCTGTCCCTGGGGGGCCTCTCCCTGGGGGACCTGTCCCTGGGCGTCCTGTCCGTACGGCCCCTGGTGGGCCTGTCCCTGGGGCGCCGGAGCAGCGGGAGCGTCCACCGGCACGGGGGGTGCGGACGGGGCGGGGGGTACCGCGGTGCCCTCGTTCTCGGTGCTCACAGCTTCTCTCCTAGATCCACGGCCGTTTCCGGGTCGCATGCGTTCACGCCTTTTCACGCCGGTCGACGGGTCCGGCGCGATACAGCTGAGCTTGTCCCTTTGTATGCCGTCAGCTTTTCCCATAGGCCGTCAGGGCACCATAAGCGGTGGCTGTGCGTCCGAGGCCATTCTTTATATAGGTCATTACCGGCGAAAAGGATGCAATCCCAATGCCTCCGTCCGGACCTGCGTCTCCGTCGAGCCCGTCCGACCGGACGCGTACCCACACTCGGTGGCACCATGACGCGGTGACCCACGCACGACAGCACGTGATTCAAGTCGTCGCCCACCGCGGAGCCTCCGAGGACGCCCCGGAGCACACCCTGGCCGCGTACACCAAGGCGATCGAGGACGGCGCGGACGCCCTCGAATGCGATGTGCGCCTGACCGCCGACGGACACCTGGTGTGCGTACACGACCGCCGGATCAACCGTACGTCCAACGGCCGCGGCGCGGTCTCCGCGCTGGAGCTGGCCGACCTCGCCGCCCTGGACTTCGGCTCCTGGAAGACGGGCGAGGCCTGGAAGGGACGCGACGAGGAACCCGACTGGGAGCACCGCCCGGAGGACCGCGAGGCGACATCCGTACTCACCCTGGAGCGGCTGCTGGAACTCGTCGCCGACGCCGGGCGCCGCGTAGAGCTGGCCATCGAGACCAAGCACCCCACACGCTGGGCCGGGCAGGTCGAGGAGCGGCTGCTGGACCTGCTGAAGCGGTTCGGCCTCGACACCCCGGCCTCCGCGGCGGAGTCACAGGTGCGTGTCATGAGCTTCTCGGCCCGCTCGCTGCACCGCGTGCGCGCCGCCTCGCCCACGCTTCCGACGGTCTACCTGACGCAGTTCCTCTCACCCCGGCTGCGTGACGGACGGCTGCCCCCGGGCGTGCGGATCGCGGGCCCCTCCCTCCGCATCGTGCGCAATCACCCCACGTACATCGAGCGACTGAAGCAGGCCGGCCACCAGGTGCACGTGTGGACCGTGAACGAGCCCGGGGACGTGGACCACTGCGTCGAGCTGGGCGTCGACGCCATCATCACCAACCGCCCACGCGCGGTGCTGGACCAGCTCGGCCGCTGACGTCCGCCCCCGGATGCGACCAACCTCTCAAGTCCCACCAGGCCCACGCACACCTCTTGACCTCGCACCATGCCGGACGGGATCCTCCCCTCTCGGCCACACCGATGATTTCCGGCCAGCAATCACAGGGAGTGCTCCGGCGCGTTCGATGCGTATTCGGTCGTGGTGAATGCGTCACCGGACGTGGATTGGCCGGTTTCCGGTACAGGCCAATGGGGCATCCACACCGTGGCGTGGGGCGAAGGAGGTCTCGGGGGTGGCGTTGGTGGTGGCACAGGAGGTGCCCACGTCGTCGAGCATGGCCGTTCCCCATGGCCCTGCGGGCGTGGGGGAAGCGAGACACCGGATGCGTACGCAGTTGCGCAGAGGTGGAGTCGCGGAATCGGTCATCGACGACGCCGTACTGATCCTTTCCGAGCTCTTGAGCAATGCGTGCAAGCACGGCAGGCCCCTGGGCGACGCGCTGTCCGGTGACGGTGACGTCCGGGCCGCGTGGCGCGTGGAGCCGGCCGGCCGGCTCGTCGTGGAGGTCACGGACGGCGGCGGCCCGACCCGCCCCGCCCCCGCGACCCCGTCGGTCACGGCGCACGGCGGCCGCGGGCTGAACATCATCACCGCCCTCGCCGACGACTGGGGCGTACGGGACGACATCCGCGGCGAGGTCACCGTGTGGGTCATCGTCCACGACGACGTGCACGATCCGGACGCCGGCCACCGCCGCGACGACTTCGCGACGCGCATCGCCGCCCCCGCGGTCTCCCAGATACCCGGGCTGGACTTCGCGGACGCCTTCGAGGACATGGACTGAGCCCACGGGGACCGAGCCCGACGGGGACAGGAACCGGCCGGGACAGAAAACCGGCCGGGACCGAGCCCGACGGGGACAGAAACCGGCCGGGGCAGAAACCGGCGGGGCAGGAACCAGCGGGGACAGAAACCGAGGGAGATCGAGCGCGTACGCCGCACGGGTCGGGTGTTGTCCACAGGACCCCGTGGCCCGGGGCACGAACGGCTAGGCTCGCGACCGTACGAGACGAGCCGTAACCGGGAGACCCATCGATGGCCAAGAAGCGACCCCAGACCAAGGCCAAGCGCCCGCAGACCACGGGCGGGGCCCGCACCGCAGGTGCTGAGGGAGACGTCCCGGTCGTCGGCGCTCGTGAGCCCTGCCCCTGCGGCAGCGGCCGCCGCTACAAGGCCTGTCACGGCCGGGCCGCCTCGCACGCCGCGACCGAGCTGGTGCACCGCCCCTTCGAGGGCCTGCCCGGCGAGTGCGACTGGGTGGCCCTGCGCGAGCTGGTCCCGGCGGCCACGGTCGAGCTGACCCTCAAGGGCGGCCTGCCCGAGGGTGTCCCGGCGGTCACCCTGGCCACGGTCCTGCCCATGGCCTGGCCGGCTCTGCGCCGCGACGACGGCTCGGTCCTGATCGGCCTGCAGAACGACACCTCGTCCGGCGACATCAGCCGCGACCTCGCCGACACCCTCCAGCGCGCCCTCGAAGCCCAGCCCGGCACGCCCGTCCAGGGCCGCCGCGCCCCGGCCGACAGCCCGCGGCTGCAGGATCTGCTCGACCCCGAGGGCGCCTTCGAGCCAGAAGTGCACAGTGGCTTCGAGTTCTGGGTGCCGGACCCGGAGAACGCCACGCCCGACGTGACCGCCTCCCTGGAGCGGGCCAACGCCGCGGCCATCCCGACCGTCAAGCTCCAGGGCGTGGACGCCGCGTACTGGTGCGAGACGCCGGAGAAGAACCATCTGCGGTGGGTCATGCCGCACGCCGAGGAGCTGCTTCTGGACGCCCTCGCCCGGCTGCACGCCGCGGGCCGTTCCAGCCTCGGCGAAGGCACCCGCCTGGTGGGCTCCTTCCGCGCTCACGGGCTCACGGTGCCGGTGTGGGACCTGCCCAGCGGGGTCACCGCCGAGGACGTGGAGAAGCCCGCTGCGGAGTTCGCCGAGCGCCTCGCCGCCGCTCTGGCGACGGACGCGCCGCTCACCGCGGACGAGCGCCGCGCCCGTGGTGGCCTCACCAACCGGCAGGTCACGCTCAGCTGAAGCCCGCCCCGGCGTCCGGCCGGCCGGTCCACCGGCCGGCCCGCTTCCGGCACCCCGCCGAGTCACAACTCCCGTCGGGGACAAGCCAGTCGGTGACTGGAAAGGCGAGTTCGAATTTGCGAACCGCCGATCTCTTGTTACCGTTCCTGTAGCCCGGTTGCTGGTGCATCCCCCGTCGCCAGCAACCGGGTCTTTGCGTCTCCGCTTCCGTTCATGGAACGCAGCAGCTCGGCAACTACCTTTTCTCGCAGACTAGTTGCTTCCCGAGCGCAGCAGCAGCGGTCCTTGCCCGCCCCGCTCGGCGAACTCCGCGACGGCCGTGTACGCCGCCGGGTTCCCGCGTGCGGGCTCCCGGGGCGTCTCGCACGTCCCCGGCTCGTCCTCCACTTCCAGGGCACACGTCATCCGCACCGTGCGGTCGCCTGGACCCATCAGGCTCAGTGCGGCGTCCAGCGCCTCGCCCGTCGTATTGCGGTAGTAGGTCCGCGCCCAGGTCTCCGCCCCCTGCGTCACCACACAGGTCTGCGCCTCGACGCCGTCGGGTGAGGAGAGTTCGGGACCGCAGCGCAGGGCGGTCGACAGCCCCTGGCCGAGCGCCGGAAGGCCGGGGGCGTCGGAGGGCGCCCCGGGTGCCTTGTCGTCGGAACGCGGGGAAGACCGTACGGCAGCGGAGCCGGACGCGCGGGAGTCGGCACCGGAGCCGGACGCACGGGAGTCGGCACCGGCACCGGCACCGGACGCGCGGGCGCCCGCGCCCACCGAAACCGCGGCCCGCTCGGCCCCTGCCGACTCCACCGGCCCCGCGGACGCCACCGCCAGCGGCAGTGCGATCGCGCACGCCGCCACGACGCCTGCGAGGGCGAGCAGTCTGGTCTTTCGAGGGTCCCGGGAGCGGCCCCGGGCGTGACGCCGCATGGTTCCGGAACTTAACGCGCCGGGGCGGGCGCCGGGCTCGGCGCGCCCGACAGCCCTAGAACTCGGGCGCGCTCACACCCGTACGAGTGAGGGCTTCGACCACGGCGTCCACCACGGCCTCGACATCGGGCACCCACGGTGAGGCCGAGCCGTGCAGCGGCGCGCGCTCCCAGCGGATCTCGCCCTGGCCCGTCTCGGACGGCGGCAGGGCCAGGTAGCCGCCCTCGCCGTGGAAGCGGAGCGAGCCGGGCACGAAGTCCTTGGCGTAGAGCAGTTCCCCGAGCTGCGCCATGGAGTACGGCTTGACGAGGATCGCCCAGCGGGTGGATGAGGCGACGACCGGGCCGAGCCGCATGCCCATCTGGTCGAGCGCCTCGAGGGCGCGGGCGGCCGGCTGGGCCGGCAGCGAGACCGCGCAGGGCGCGTGCCCGCCGGTGGCCAGCACGATCGGCGCCGTGGGCCGGTTGGCCCACCACCAGCGCACCATGCGTCCGTCGGTGGTGGCCGCGAGGAGGCCGGGGTCGAAGGGGTGCGCGCCGGGCACCGTGCAGTCGGGGTCGGGGCAGCTGCAGCGGGAGTGCCCTTGCGGGTCCGCCGCCACGCCCGGGATTACGGGCCACTGCCACTGCGTCGCGTAGGTCAGGGCCGCGTCGATCAGCTCAGGCTTCCCGTCGCTGCGCTGAGACAAGAGCCTGCGTCGCCTTCCGAGGATCTCGCGCATGAGCGCTCGTTCCTTTCCGTTGCACGCCTGGCAACACCGTGGTCCACATCACATCATGTGTCGATCACTTCACTGTGCGTACCTGTTGGCGCATCACACCCCTGCTTGAAGCAAGGGGAACCCCTATGGGTCGAGCTCTGGGCTGCCTCCGCGGCTGTCCCGCCCATACTGCGTCTGTCGAAAGCACGGGCGTGGCGTAGGGGTGGCGAAGTATGGCGTTTGCCGTCGCGCGTATTTCTCTCCGCCTCCGCCACGGGAGGATGGGGCACGGTCGTCGGTGGATAGGACGCCCGGTTCCGTCACCAGGTTCCGGGTGGTTCCCAACCACCCCTGGCCTTCACCGAGTAGGTACCCATCACGACCGTTGTGACGCTCCGTCGAGCAAGCCCAGTCGACCGCAATAAGCCGTCCCCTGAGGCAGTTTTAAGCCAACTTTGCATTTCCGCAAGAGGAAGGGGAGTTGTTCTCTCGCACCACACGGACACCAGGAATCCCGGCAGGACAATGCTGGACATCTCCTTACGAGTGCGTGTACATGTGGAGACACTGCTAGCGACGCAGAATGACATGGGGGTTTGCGATGCTTTTGAGCAGTACGTACCGGTTGGAAGGCCGGACGCCATGAACGCTCCGCACCCTCCGAAAGTGGCTGGAATCGATTCAACGGTTCCTGCACCCGCACACACTGTCGCGCCCGTGGCGGCGGGCGCGTCCCCGGCCGTACCCGCGAACCCCCCGGCCCCCGCCGGTGCCGTGCTCCAGGACCGTCTCGCCGGGTGGGTCTCCGACCTCACCACCCTGCACGAGCTCACCGAGCGCCTGACCCGCACCACCACACTCGACGAGGCGCTCCAGGAGGTACTGCGGGCCGGCGCCGCCCTGGTGGGTGCCCGGCGCGGCCTCGTCGTCATGGAACCCGGCGACGGACTCGGCCCCGACACCACCATCGGCCTGGGCCTCGCCCGTGCCGATCTCGGCCACATCGAGACCGTGCCGCGCAGCGCCCTGTCCTACGGCCGGATCCTCGACGGGTCGCCGGGCGACCAGGGCGGCATCGCCGACCCCGACCTCTTCGCCCAGGAGGGGTTCGACCCCCGCCACCGCGAGGTCGCGGCCCGCCTCGGTTACGCCGCCAGCTACGCCCTCCCCCTGACCGCCGACCCCGCCGTCCGCATCGGCGCCGCCGTCTGGCTCTACGACGAGCCCGCCGAACCGGGCGAACGGCAGCGCCATCTCGCCGGCCTCTACGTGCGGTACGCCGCCGAGCACTTGGCCCGCCTCCTCGAACTGGAACGCACCCGCACGTCCATGGCCACCATGTCGGACGAACTGCTGCCCACGCGGCTGCCCCGTGTCGGCGGCGTCCAGCTCGCAGCCCGGCACCGCACAGGACCGCGCGGCGGCGGCGACTGGTACGACGCGCTGCCGCTGCCCGACGCAGCCCTCGGTCTGGCCGTCGGATCCGTCACCGGCTCGGGGGCCAGTGCCGTCGCCGCGATGGGGCGGCTGCGGGCGTCGCTGCGCGCATACGCCGTGATGGAGGGGGAGGACCCGGTCGCCGTCCTGTCCGACCTGGAGCTGCTGCTGCGGCTGACCGAACCGGCCCGCTCGGCCACCGCGCTGTTCGGCTACTGCGAACCGGCCGCCCGCAAGATCACGCTGGCCGGAGCCGGGCACAGCCCACCGCTGCTGATCGGACAGCGCCGCACCGAGTTCGTCGAGACCTCCGTCTCCGCCCCGCTGGGCATGCTCGCCTGCTGGGAGGCACCCAGCGTGGAGATCCTCGCCGAGCCCGGAGAGACGGTTCTGCTCTACACCGACGGGTTGCTGCACCGCACCGGCGAGGCCACCGACCGCGCCTTCGCCCGGCTGCACGCGGCGGCGGCCTCAGTGCCGCGGGCCCTGCGCGGCGACCCCGGCGCCATCGGCGACCACGTTCTGCGGAGCGTGCTGCCGGACGGGCTGGACGCGGCCGACGGTGCCGAGGACGTCGTCCTGCTGGCGGTCCGGTTCGAGTAACGCCCCTCGTCATCGCCCTGGGCCCCCTTCCCCGCCGCCGTACAGTGGACGGTGGTCCAGTGGCGTATCGAGGAGGATGACCGTGGCCGAGGAGCTCACACCGGCGACCCCGGACGAGAGCGAAGAGCCGATCAAGCAGCGGAAGAACGGACTGTACCCGGGCGTGTCCGACGAGCTGGCCGAGAACATGAAGAGCGGCTGGGCCGACACCGAGCTGCGCGACCTCGAGCCCATCCCCCAGGCCGCCGAGACCGCCGCCCGCCGGGCCGCTCTCTCCGCGCGCTTCCCGGGTGAGCGTCTGGTGATCCCCGCGGGCAACCTGAAGACCCGCTCGAACGACACCGAGTACGCCTTCCGCGCCTCCGTCGAGTACACCTACCTCACCGGTAACCAGACCGAGGACGGCGTCCTGGTCCTGGAGCCCACCGCCGAGGGCCACGAGGCGACGATCTACCTCCTGCCGCGCTCCGACCGCGAGAACGGCGAGTTCTGGCTGGACGGCCAGGGCGAGCTGTGGGTCGGCCGTCGGCACTCCCTCACCGAGGCCGGGACGCTGTACGGCATCCCCGCCTCCGACGTCCGCGAGCTGGCCGGCGCCCTGCGGGAGGCCACCGGCCCGGTGCGGGTCGTGCGCGGGTACGACGCCGGCATCGAGGCGGCCCTCACCGACAAGGTCACCGCCGAGCACGACGAGGAGCTGCGGGTCTTCCTCTCCGAGGCGCGCCTGCTCAAGGACGAGTTCGAGATCGGCGAGCTGCAGAAGGCGGTCGACTCGACCGTGCGCGGCTTCGAGGACGTGGTGAAGGTCCTCGACAAGGCCGAGGCGACCTCCGAGCGGTACATCGAGGGCACGTTCTTCCTCCGCGCCCGAGTCGAAGGCAACGACGTCGGCTACGGCACGATCGCCGCGGCCGGGCCGCACGCCTGCACACTGCACTGGGTGCGCAACGACGGAGCCGTGCGCTCGGGCGAGCTGCTGCTGCTCGACGCGGGTGTGGAGACGCACACGTACTACACGGCCGATGTCACGCGCACGCTGCCGGTCAACGGCCGCTTCAGCGACATCCAGCGCAAGATCTACGACGCCGTGTACGAGGCCCAGGAAGCCGGGATCGCGGCGGTGAAGCCGGGCGCGAAGTACCGCGACTTCCACGACGCCGCCCAGCGGGTGCTGGCCGAGCGGCTCGTCGAGTGGGGGCTCGTCGAAGGGCCCGTGGAGCGGGTGCTGGAGCTGGGGCTGCAGCGGCGGTGGACGCTGCACGGCACCGGGCACATGCTCGGCATGGACGTGCACGACTGCGCCGCCGCGCGGGTCGAGACCTACGTCGACGGCACGCTGGAGCCGGGGATGTGCCTCACCGTCGAACCCGGTCTGTATTTCCAGGCCGACGACCTGACCGTGCCGGAGGAGTACCGGGGCATCGGGGTGCGGATCGAGGACGACATCCTGGTGACGGAGGACGGGAACCGGAATTTGAGTGCGGCGCTGCCTCGGCGTTCGGATGAAGTCGAGGCGTGGATGGCGTCGCTCAAGGGCTGAGGTTCGGGTGCGGGTGACCTGTGGCTCGTCGCGCGTGCCACCCATCAGACGGATGGGTCCCGGCTGTGGGCCCCCTTTGCATCGCCCCCTGGGGGCCCGCGGGAAACTGCGCGACCAGCCATAGAGGACCCGCTCCCGCCCACGGCGATCCAGTGGCACCCACCCCCGCGCCCGTCCCCCCACGCGTCCGACCGGTCGGTCAAGAAACAGCAGGTCAGCGATAGTTGACGTATGAGATCATGGCCGACCTTGCCGGTCCGACTCGGGGAACAGGCGCGATCATCATGAAGAACGTATCGACGGCGCTGACCATGCAGGACGCCATCCTCACCCTGCAGAAGTACTGGAGCGACAACGGCTGCATGATCACGCAGCCGCTGAACACCGAGGTCGGAGCCGGTACGGCCAACCCGGCCACGGCACTGCGGGTGCTCGGTCCCGAGCCGTGGAGCGTCGCCTACGTGGAGCCGAGCGTGCGGCCGGACGACTCGCGTTACGGCGAGAACCCCAACCGGCTCCAGACCCACACCCAGTTCCAGGTGATCCTCAAGCCCGACCCGGGCAACCCGCAGGAGCTCTACCTGGGCAGCCTCCGCGCTCTGGGCGTCGACCTGAACGCGCACGACGTGCGGTTCGTCGAGGACAACTGGGCCTCACCCGCCCTCGGTGCCTGGGGGCTGGGCTGGGAGGTCTGGCTGGACGGCATGGAAATCACCCAGTTCACCTACTTCCAGCAGGTCGGCGGCGTCGCCCTGGACCCGGTGTCGGTGGAGATCACTTACGGCCTCGAACGCATCCTGATGAACCTTCAGGGCGTGTCCCACTTCAAGGACATCGCGTACGCGCCGGGCATCACCTACGGCGAGGTGTTCGGGCAGAACGAGTACGAGATGAGCCGCTACTACCTCGACGACGCCGACATCGACACCAACCACCGGCTGTTCGAGTCCTACGCGGCCGAGGCCCGGCGCCTGCTGGACCTGGAGCTTCCGGTCCCGGCGTACACGTACGTGCTGAAGTGCAGCCACACCTTCAACGTGCTCGACGCGCGTGGGGCGATCAGCACCACCGAGCGGGCCAAGGCGTTCTCGCTGATGCGCGGGCTGACGCACGAGACGGCGAAGCTGTGGGAGCGGCGGCGCGCCGCGCTGGAGCATCCGCTCGGGCTGGCGCCCGCGCCGGTTCCGGCCGAGCGGGGCCCGTTGCCCAAGGTGCCCGGGGCCGAGACGCTGCTGTTCGAGATCGGCGTGGAGGAGCTGCCGTACGCCGATGTCCCCGCCACCACCGAAGCGGTGCGCGAGTCGGTCACCGCCAAGCTCGCCGGGACCCGGCTGGGGCACGGCGCGATCAACGTGCTGGCCACACCGCGCCGGATCGTGATCACGGTCGACGGTGTGCAGCCGCGCGAGCGCGACACCATGCGGACCGTGCGCGGGCCCAAGGTCGCCGCCGCCTACAAGGACGGTGCCCCCACACCCGCGCTGCTGGGCTTCGCCCGCAGCCAGGGCGCCGAACCGGCCGATGTGCGGGTCGTCGAGGCCAACGGGGTCGAGTACGTGGCGGTCACCCGTCACGAAGAGGGGCGTCCGGCCGTCGAGGTGCTCAGCGAGCTGCTGGCCGAGGTCGTCTCCGGGCTGCGGGCCGGGCGCAACATGCGCTGGAGCGACCCGGGGCTGTCGTTCTCGCGTCCCGTGCGCTGGCTGCTCGCGCTGCTGGGGCGCACTCCGCTGCCCGTCGTGGTCTCCTCCCTGTCGTCCGGCGACACGACACGGGTGCAGCGGCAGGCCCCCTACCCGGAGGTCCGGGTGACCTCCGCCGAGGGCTATCCGCACTTCCTGCACATGCACGGCATCCTGCTCGACCGCGATGCCCGGCGCGGCGCGGTCGTGCGTGGCGCCCTGGAGGCGGCGGCCGAGGTGGGCGGACGCATCGACGTGGAGGACCAGGCCGGACTGATCGACGAGATCACCGACATCCTGGAGTTCCCGTACGCCGTGCGGGGCTCGTTCGACGAGCGCTACCTCGAACTGCCCGCGAGTGTCCTGACCACCGTGATGCGCAAGCACCAGCGCTATCTGCCGGTGCTGGACGGCGACCGGCTCATGCCGCACTTCGTGACGTTCGCCAACGCCCTGTGCGACGACGACGTGGTGCGGGCGGGCAACGAGGCGGTGCTGCGGGCCCGTTACGAGGACGCCGCGTTCTTCTGGCGGGCGGACCTGAAGGTGGCGCCGGAGGAGTTCCGCCGCCGGCTGGACAAGCTGACCTTCGAGGACCGGCTGGGGACGGTCGCCGACCGCGCCGTCCGGCTCGCCTCCCTCGCCCAGGACCTGGCCGGACGGGCGGGGCTCCCGGAGGAGTCGGTGGAGGTCGTGCGGAGGGCCGGCGCGCTGGCCAAGTTCGACCTGGCCTCGCAGATGGTGATCGAGTTCTCCGGTCTGGCCGGGGTCATGGCCGAGGAATACGCCCGCCGGGCCGGGGAGACCGCCGAGGTCGCCCGCGCGCTGGCCGAGATGGAACTGCCGCGCTCCGCCGGTGGCGCCCTGCCGACCGGGGACGCGGGGGCCGTGCTGTCCCTCGCCGACCGGTTCGACCTGGTGACGGGCATGTTCCTGATCGGCGCCGCTCCGACCGGTAGCTCCGACCCCTATGGGGTGCGCCGGGCCGCGATCGGGCTGCTCAACGTGTTGCGGAGCGTGCCCGCCGTGGCCGGAGTGCGGGTGAGCGAGGGCCTGCGCGCGGCGGCCGTCCGGTATGCCGCGCAGGGCGTCGAGGTGCCCGCCGAGCGGGTCGCCGAAGCCGCCGAGCTCATCACCCGGCGCTACGAGCAGCAGCTCACGGACGCCGGGCACGAGCACCGGCTCGTCCAGGCCGTACTGGTGTGGGCCGACCGGCCCGCCCATGGCGATCGCACGCTCGCCACGCTGGAACGGCATATCGGCAGCGAGGCCTTCGAGGCTCTCGCCGCCGCTTTCCAGCGGGTGGTGCGCATCCTGCCCGAGGGCGGCGTCGCGGCGGCCGACGGATCCCTGCTGACCGCGCCCGCCGAACTGGCTCTCGCCGAGAAGGCGCAGGCCGTGCGTCAGGCGCTGCAGGGGCACGAGGACGATCTGGGCGCGCTGATCGAGGCTTCCGCCCCGCTGGTCGAGGCGATCGGCACCTTCTTCGACGAGGTCTTGGTCATGGACCCCGACCCGGCGCTCCGGGCGGCGCGGCTGGCGCTGCTGACGGATGTGGCGGGGCTGGCGCGTACGACGCTGGACTGGGGAGCGCTGTAGGGCTGCCGGTCACGAGCGCTGTTTCACGTGAATCACGGCTGTTTCACGTGAAACGCCGCTCCGCCGCGGGAGGTCAGACCGCCATCAGCGGGGCGTCGGAACGCCACTTCAGGACCTTGTCGAAGCTCACCACGGCTCCGCCCCGGCCCGACTTGTTGCCGATGTGGACGTGGTCGGCGAGCTCCTCGATGAGACACAGTCCCCTGCCGTTCTCCGCGTCGCAGTGCGCGGGACGGATCGGCGGGCGGGACAGGCCGGTGGAGGCCGCGGGGAAGCCCGGGCCCGCGTCGGCGACCTCGATCCGGCACTTCTCGCCGTCGAGGTATGCGGTGACCCGGTACGCCTCCGAGCCGGGGCCGCGCCCTGTGTCCCCGCCGTGCTCCACGGCGTTCGCGCACGCCTCGCTGAGGGCGACGGAGAGGTCGTAGGAGATGTCCGGGTCGACGCCCGCGGTCTCCATCGTGCCGAGCAGCAGGCGGCGGGCGAGCGGCACGCTGGCAGCTTCGCGCCGCAGATGGAGTGACCACCAGATGCTCATGCTCCAGCCTCCTGGCTGCGGCTCGACATACCGTTACGTATTGCCCTGAGTCCCCCTGTGTAAGCGTGAAGCTGACGTGAGGCCGCCCATACGGCGGATGCGCGCTGGTCCTGACCGGTGTATGTGGGGGAAGGTATCGGCGCATCCGGGGGCGCGCGGGGCCAGAGCGTGAGGTTCCGGTCGTACGGCATCTTGTGGACCTGCCGCACGAGGCCTGCGGGGCCAGTGCGATGATGAGCCCGCCATGACTGCCCCCCACGCGCGCGCGACGCGCTCCGGACACACGCTCCGGATCCTGCGGGCCGCGGTGTTCGCCGCGGTCTGCGTCGTGCTGGCCGGGGCAGGTCACGCGCTCGCCTCCTGCGACGGCATCCCGCTGTGGACGCTGAGCGCCGGATTCCTCGGAGTGGCCGCGGTGGCGGCTCCGCTCGCCGGGCGGGTGCGCTCGCTGGCGGCGATCACGGCGTTGCTCGCGATCGGCCAGACGGTGCTGCACACACTGTTCGGTCTCGGCCAGCACGGTACGGCCGCCGTCACGTCCTCGGCGCCGACGGGTGGGAGTGACGCCGCGCTGGTCCAGCAGGCCGCGCGGTTCGTGTGCGGCACGACGGCGGCGGCGATCAGCCCGGCGCAGGCCCACAGGATCCTCACCGACGCCCGGATCCAGCCGCCCACGGGTGCGCACCCGCACCTGGCCGCGGACACCGTGTCCGGGTCGTCGGCGTCGCTGTGGCCGTCCCTGCCGATGCTGCTCGGCCACCTCCTCGCGGCACTGGCCGCCGGCTGGCTGCTGCGTCACGGCGACCTGGCTCTGCTGCGACTCACCGAGTTGTCGGCACAGGGAGTCGCCGAGGGGGCGCTCATGCGCTCCCTGCGGGCTGCTCTCGCTCTGGTTCGCGCCCTGCGCGCCGGGCTTCCGGGAGCCCCGGACATTGGCCCGCGCCCGGCGCACACCACTCGGTCCGCGCCCCCGATGCCTCGCACGGCGGCGCTCCAGCACACGGTGATCCGGCGCGGCCCGCCGACCGCCGCGGCTTCCGCAGCCGCACTCGCCCTCGCCGCCTGACGCGACGCGACCACCACCACTCCGCTCCCGCGGAGGAGGGGCCGCCGTCGTGCGGCACGCGCGTGTGCGATCCCTCCTTCCACACCCAGACCGACTCACAGCGGAGTGCCCCTTCCATGAAGGCTTCCCGTATCGTCGCGGCCGGTGCCGCCGCCGGTATCACCGTTCTCGCTCTGTCCGCCCCCGCCTTCGCGCACGTCACCGTGCAGCCCGAGGGCACGGCCGCCAAGGGCGGCTACGCGGTCATCGACTTCAAGGTCCCCAACGAGCGCGACGATGCCTCGACCACCAAGCTCGAGGTCAACTTCCCGACCGATCACCCGCTGGCCTCCGTCATGCCGGAGCCCATGCCGGGCTGGAAGATCGACGTCACCAAGTCCAAGCTGGACAAGCCGCTGGAGAGGCACGGCGAGAAGATCACCGAGGCCGTCACCAAGGTCACCTGGACCGCCGAGGGCAAGGGGATCGAGGCCGGCTACTTCGAGAAGTTCCCGCTCTCCGTCGGCCAACTGCCCGAGGACACCGACCAGCTGGCCTTCAAGGCCCTCCAGACGTACTCCAACAAGGAGGTCGTCCGCTGGATCGAGGTGCCCCAGAAGGGCCAGGAGGAGCCCGACAACCCGGCCCCGGTGCTGGAGCTGTCCGCGGCCTCCGAGGACGGGCACCACGGCGCGTCGGCCGACGAGGACTCCGACGCCGAGTCGGCCGAGAAGGCCTCCGCCCACACCGCCGCCTCCGACTCCGCCTCCTCCGACGGCACCGACACCACCGCTCGCGTCCTGGGCATCGTCGGCATCGTGGTCGGCGCGGCGGGCGTCGCCTACGGCGTGCTCGCCGGGCGCCGGCGGTCCGACGCCTGAGGCTTGCTTCCGTTGACGGCGCGCGCCGGACCCCCGCCCCCCGGGCGGGGACACCCCGGGGCGCGCCGGGTCACCGACATCTGGGACATTTTTCTATGCGCACCAAAACCTTCGCCGCGGCCGCGCTGCTCGCCGCCGCCTCCCTGACCCTGACCGCCTGCGGCAGCGGCGACGACAGCGGCAAGCCCGTCTCCGTCGTGTCCGAGGAGGCCGGATCCGACAAGGCCGCCACCGTCCTCGACAAGCCGTTCGAGAAGCCCGACCTGGTCCTCACCGACACGCACGGCAAGAAGTACGACCTCCGCAAGGAGACCGCGGGCAAGCCCACGCTGATCTACTTCGGCTACACCCACTGCCCCGACGTCTGCCCGCTGACGATGAACAACATCGCCGTCGCCAAGAAGCAGCTGCCCAAGGCCGAGCAGGACGAGCTGCGCGTGGTGTTCGTCACCACCGACCCCAAGCGCGACACCTCGGCCGAGCTCGGCAAGTGGCTCAAGGGCATCGACAGCCAGTTCGTCGGTCTGACCGGCGACTTCGCGACCATCCAGGCCGGTGCCCGCACCCTCGGCATCTCGATCGAACCGACGCACAAGGACAAGAACGGCAAGCTCGTCTCCGAGCACGGCACCCAGGTCATCGCGTTCTCCCCGAAGACCGACGGCGGCTACGTGCTCTACGGCGAGGACGCCGACGTCGACGACTACACCAAGGACCTTCCCAAGATCGTCAAGGGGGAGAACCCGTGAGGCGGCGGCTCGGCCCGGCGGCCCTGGTCATAGCCGGAGCGCTGGCCCTGGCGGGCTGCGGCGGCCCGGACTCGGGCGACTCCGGCGACAGCGGCTCCGGGAAGGCGGAACTCTCCGCCGGCTCCGCGTACATGCCGCAGCCGGTGTCCGACGAGATGGCGGCCGGCTTCCTCACCGTCACCAACAAGGGCGGTGCCGCCGACGAGCTCACCTCGGTCACCAGTGACATCGCCGGGCAGGTCACCGTGCACGAGACCATCGACGGGGCGATGCAGGAGGTCAAGAGCCTCAAGGTCCCCGCAGGCGGCCGGCTGGAGCTGAAGAGCGGCGGCGACCACCTGATGTTCGAGCAGCTGAAGAGCAAGCCGAAGGAAGGCCAGACGGTCTCCGTCGAACTGCACTTCGCGCACTCCGGCCCCGTGAAGGTCGAGATGCCGGTGAAGCCCGCGACCTACACGCCGAAGACCGGACACTAAAGGGAGGGACCCCTGTGACGCAGACCATCGCCCCCCGCGTCCGGACACTGGTGCTGCTGCTCCTGGCCGCGGCCTGCGCACTCCTCGCCGGAGCCGGCCCGGCCTCCGCGCACGCCGCGGTGACCGGCAGCGACCCCCGGCAGGGGGCGGTGGTCGACAAGGCCCCGGCCCGGATCTCGCTCACCTTCTCCGAGCAGGTCGCGCTGTCCGACGACTCGCTGCGCGTGCTCGACCCCGAGGGCAAGCGCGTCGACACGGCCAAGCCGGCCAACGTCAGCGGCACGACGTACGCCGTGCCGCTCCACTCGGGGCTGCCCGACGGCACGTACACGGTGGCCTACCAGGTCGTCTCGGCGGACAGCCATCCCGTCGCCGGCGCCTACACCTTCTCCATCGGCGCCCCCTCCAAGACCTCGGTCTCGGTCTCCGGGCAGTCGACGGACGACGGGGTCGTGGGCTGGCTGTACGGCTTCGGGCGGTACGTGTCCTACGCCGGGTTCATCGTGATGGCCGGCGGCGCCGCCTTCGTGCTCGCCTGCTGGCGGCGCGGTTCCGGGGTGCGGCCGGTCCAGCGGTACGTCGTCTCCGGATGGGTCGTGCTCACCGCGGCGACCCTCGCGCTGCTGCTCCTGCGCGGCTCCTTCACGGGCTCCGGGAAGGTCGCCGACGTCTTCGACCTGTCCCTGCTCGGGCAGGTGCTGCAGACCAAGACCGGCGCGGCCCTGGTGTCCCGGCTGCTGCTGCTCGCCGCGGCGGCCCTGTTCATCGCGGTGCTGTTCGGCGCGTACGACAAGCGGGAAGACGCCCAGGAGAAGCGGGACCTGACCTTCGGGCTCGCGATCGGCGGCGTCGTCGTGGCGGCCGGGCTCGCGGCGAGCTGGGCGATGTCCGAGCACGCCTCCGTCGGTCTCCAGGCCGGCATCGCCATGCCGGTCGACGTGCTCCATCTGCTGGCCGTCGCCGCCTGGCTCGGCGGACTCGGCGCGCTGCTGGTCGCCCTGTACCGCGCGCCCGCCGAGACGCCCGTCGACGCAGCGGCCGTACGCCGCTTCTCCCAGGTCGCCTTCGGCAGCGTCCTCGCCCTGATCGCGACCGGGACGTACCAGTCCTGGCGCCAGCTCGGCTCGTGGTCGGCCTTCACCGACACCCGCTACGGCCGGCTCCTCCTCGCCAAGATCGCCCTCGTGGTCGTCCTGGTCGGCGTCGCGTGGATCTCGCGCCGGTGGACGGGGCGGCTGGCGGAGCCGGCATCGGTGGAGGTGCCGGAGGTACGGGAGAAGGAACGGGTCGGCGCGCGGGCGGACGGCGCGGACGGTACCGGGAGCGTGGAGGCCGCAGCCGCCGGCAACGGGGACGCCTCCGGCAAGGGCAGCGGGGACGCCCCCGGCGAGGGGGACGACGAGGCCGCCCCCGGCCTCGACACCGACGAGCAGCCCGGCACCGAGCCCGCCGGCCCCAAGTCCCCCGGCACCGAGCCCGCCGGCCTCAAGCCCGCCGGCCCCAAGCCCCCCGGCACCGAACGTGCCGCGCAGCTCGCCCGGCAGCAGGCCGCCCGGGACGCCGCACGGCGGAAGCGGATGCGGGACGCGGATCCGAACCGCTTCGGGCTGCGCCGCTCCGTGCTGACCGAGGCGGGCATCGCGGTCGTGCTGCTCGCCGTCACCACCGTGCTGACGCAGACCGAGCCGGGACGCACCGAGCAGGAGGCCAAGGCGGCCACCTCGTCCTCCGCCTCCGCCGACGCGGGCGCCTCCGGGGCGCTGACCCTGAACATGCCGTTCGACACCGGCGGCGAGGACGGCAAGGGCATCGTCACGATCGACCTCGACCCCGCCCGGGTGGGCGACAACGAGATGCACGTCTACGTGGAGCGTCCCAACGGCCGGGCCTTCGACATCCCCGAGGTCAAGGTCGAGTTCACCCTGAAAGCCAAGGACATCGGGCCCCTGCCCGTCGTCCCCGACCACCTCGCGACCGGACACTGGTCAGCGAACGGAGTGCAGATCCCCATGGCCGGCGACTGGCAGGTCGACGTGACCGTGCGGACCTCCGACATCGACGAGGTGACCGTCTCCAAGAACGCGCAGATCGGCTGAACGACCATGCCTGACCAGTCCCTTCCGAAGGCCCGCACCCCCGAGGCCGGCCCTGGGGAGAGCGAAACCACCCCCGCCCACGAGGGCATCTCACGGCGGCGGCTGCTCGGTACCGCCGGTGCCACCGGACTCGTCCTCGGCACGGCGGGCGCCGCCGTGGGCTACGCCGCCGCCCCCTCCGAAGCGGCCGCTCCGCTCACCTCGCTCGGCACGGACCGGGCGATGTTTCACGGGAAACATCAGCCCGGCATCACCGACGGCCTCCAGGCGCGCGGCCACCTCGTCGCCTTCGACCTCGCGGCGGGCGCCGGCCGCAAGGAGGCCGCCGCCCTGCTCCGCCGCTGGTCGGAGACGGCCCGGCGGCTGATGGCGGGTGAGCCGAGCTCCCACGAGGACACGGACGTCGCCCGCGACGCCGGGCCCTCGTCGCTGACCATCACCTTCGGCTTCGGCCACAGCTTCTTCGCGAGGACCGGCCTGGAGAAGCAGCGTCCGACCGCCCTGGACCCGCTGCCCGAGTTCTCCTCCGACCGCCTCGACAAGAAGCGCAGCAACGGCGACCTGTGGGTGCAGATCGGCGCCAACGACGCCCTGGTCGCCTTCCACGCCCTGCGCGCGATCCAGAAGGACGCGGGCCGGGCCGCGAAGGTCCGCTGGCAGATGAACGGCTTCAACCGCTCACCGGGCGCCACCTCCCACCCCATGACGGCCCGCAACCTGATGGGCCAGATCGACGGCACCCGCAACCCCAAGCCGACCGAGTCCGACTTCGACCAGCGCATCTTCGTGCCGGAGACGGGCGACCCGGCCTGGATGGCGAACGGCTCCTACGCCGTCGTCCGCCGGATCCGCATGCTCCTCGACGACTGGGAGCAGCTCTCCGTCAAGGCGCAGGAGGAGGTGATCGGGCGCCGCAAGTCCGACGGGGCGGCCCTGTCCGGGGGAAGCGAGACGACGGCGATGGACCTGGAGAAGACGGACGCCAAGGGCAACCTGGTCGTCCCGATCAACGCCCACGCCCGCATCACCCGGCCCGACCAGAACGGCGGCGCGGCGATGCTCCGCCGCCCCTTCTCCTTCCACGACGGCATCGACACCGACGGGGTGCCCGACGCGGGTCTGCTCTTCATCTGCTGGCAGGCCGACCCTGTGCGCGGCTTCGTGCCGGTGCAGCGCAAGCTCGACCGCGGCGACGCCCTGTCGCAGTTCATCCGGCACGAGTCGAGCGGACTGTTCGCCGTGCCGGGCGGGGCCGCGGAGGGAGAGTACGTGGGGCAGAAGTTGCTGGAGGGGTGAGAGTTCACCCCTGTGCGTGCTTGTGGGGGATAGCGCTTCCGCAAGGCCATTAGGGTGAGGTCATGCCAGCGAGCTATGCGTATCTCGGCCCTGAGGGCACCTTCACCGAAGTCGCCCTGCGCACGCTTCCCGAGGCCGCCACCCGGGAGCTCATCCCGTACGTGTCCGTCCAGTCCGCGCTCGACGCGGTACGCGCCGGCGAGGCCGAGGCCGCGTTCGTGCCGATCGAGAACTCCGTCGAGGGCGGCATCACCACCACCCTCGACGAGCTGGTCGCCGGCGCGCCGTTGATGATCTACCGCGAGGTGCTGCTGTCGATCACCTTCGCGCTGCTGGTCCGCCCGGGCACGAAGCTGTCGGACATCAAGACCGTCTCGGCCCACCCGGCCGCGCAGCCGCAGGTGCGCAACTGGCTGAAGAAGCACCTCCCGGACGCGCACTGGGAGTCGGCCGCCTCGAACGCGGACGCCGCACGACTGGTCCAGGAGGGCCAGTACGACGCCGCCTTCGCGGGGGAGTTCGCGGCCGCCCGCTACGGTCTGGAGGCCCTGGAGACCCAGATCCACGACGCGGAGAACGCCCAGACGCGGTTCGTGCTGGTGGGCCGGCCCGCCCGGCCCGCGGCGCCGACCGGCGCGGACAAGACCTCGATCGTGCTGTGGCAGCGCGACGACCACCCCGGCGGGCTGCGTGACCTGCTGGGCGAATTCGCCACCCGCGGCATCAACCTCATGCTGCTCCAGTCCCGGCCCACCGGCGCCGGCATCGGCAACTACTGCTTCTGCATCGACGCCGAGGGCCACATCTCCGACCGCCGGGTGGCCGACGCCCTGATGGGTCTGAAGCGGATCTGCCTCCAGGTGCGCTACCTGGGCTCCTACCCGCGCGCGGACGTGCAGCCAGGGGATGTGCAGCCGCCGCGGCTGGGGACGTCCGACGAGGAGTTCTCGGGTGCGGCGGACTGGGTCGCGCGGTGCCAGGACGGGCGTTTCTAGTCCGGGTTCCCGCCCGTGCCGAGCTGGTCGTACCTGCTGATCGCCGTTATCCACAGAAGTTATCCACAGGTCCGCTTCTCGACCTGGGGACAAGTCGACAACGAAGCGCAACTCAGTCGACAAATCGCCCTGTAGGCCCCTGATGCGCCTATCGCCGGGCAGGTCACCCTTCGTCCACTGTTTTCCCTTGCGTAACCCTTCGAGGTGACCCACTTCCACTCGAAAGTGAGAGTGGAGGGGGTTTGTCATGGGAGTTCATGGGACGGTCCGACCATTCGGAGTGATCAATTCCGTAGTCCACAGATCTTCCACACAGCCTGTGGATAACTCTTGCCCGGGTGTGGATCGCTGTGGACAACCGAGGCCCAAGTCCCTTTCGGTCCAAGGGATTAGAGTCAAGATGGCGCCCGTCGGATGCCACGTTCCGGGGAGAGACGTCTTCTATATTGACACTGCGCGCAATTCGCTCATAACGGTACGTAAGGCGCGAGCGCAATAGTGAGTCGTGGGCGGTCATCCCGCACCGGTAGCCTTGGGCGCGTGATTGACCTTCGCCTGCTCCGTGAGGACCCCGACCGTGTGCGCGCGTCGCAGCGCGCCCGTGGAGAGGACGTCGCGCTCGTCGACGCCCTCCTGTCTGCCGACGAGCGGCGCAGGTCCTCCGGCGTCCGCTTCGACGAGCTCCGCGCCGAACAGAAGGCGCTCGGCAAGCTCATCCCCAAGGCGGTCGGCGACGAGAAGGCCGAGCTGCTGAAGAAGGCGGGCCAGCTCGCCGCCGACGTCAAGGCCGCCGACGCCGATCGCGACGCGGCCGCGACCGAGACCCAGGAACTGCTCCAGCGGCTCGGCAACCTCGTGCACCCGGACGTGCCCGTGGGCGGCGAGGAGGACTTCGTCACCCTCGAGACGCACGGCACGATCCGCGACTTCGACGCCGAGGGCTTCGAGCCCAAGGACCACCTGGCGCTCGGCCAGCTCCTCGGCGCGATCGACGTCGAGCGCGGCGCCAAGGTCTCCGGCTCGCGCTTCTACTTCCTGACCGGCGTGGGCGCGCTCCTGGAGCTCGCCCTCGTGAACGCGGCGATGGCGCAGGCCACCGCGGCCGGCTTCACCCCGATGCTGACCCCGGCGCTGGTCCGCCCCCAGTCCATGGCGGGCACGGGCTTCCTCGGCCAGGCCGCACAGGACGTCTACCACCTCGCCGACGACGACCTCTACCTGGTCGGCACCTCCGAGGTGCCGCTCGCCGCGTACCACATGGACGAGATCCTCGACGCCGACCGCCTCCCCCTGCGCTACGCGGGCTTCTCGCCCTGCTTCCGCCGCGAGGCCGGTTCGCACGGCAAGGACACCCGGGGCATCTTCCGCGTGCACCAGTTCGACAAGGTCGAGATGTTCTCCTACGTCGCTCCCGAGGACTCGCAGGCCGAGCACCAGCGCCTGCTGGAGTGGGAGAAGCAGTGGCTGACCTCGCTGGAGCTGCCGTACCGCGTGATCGACGTGGCGAGCGCCGACCTGGGTGCCTCGGCCTCCCGCAAGTTCGACTGCGAGGCGTGGATCCCGACCCAGGGCAAGTACCGAGAGCTGACCTCGACCTCGGACTGCACCGAGTTCCAGTCCCGCCGCCTGTCGATCCGCGTCCGTGAGGGCAAGCAGGTCCGCCCGCTGGCCACGCTCAACGGCACGCTGTGCGCCGTCCCGCGCACGATCGTGGCGATCCTGGAGAACCACCAGCAGGCCGACGGTTCGGTGCGCGTGCCCGAGGTGCTGCGTCCGTACCTGGGCGGCCGGGAGGTCCTGGAGCCGGTGGCGAAGTGAGCGACACGGCTTCCCCGGACGCCTTCCCGTACCGGCTCGTCGCCACCGATCTCGACGGGACGCTGCTGCGCTCCGACGACACCGTGTCGCAGCGCACCCGTGACGCGCTCGCCGCGGCCACCGCGGCGGGCGCCGCGCACATCGTCGTCACCGGCCGCGCCGTTCCGTGGACCCGGCACATCCTCGACGACCTCGGCTACCAGGGTCTTGCCGTCTGCGGTCAGGGCGCGCAGGTCTACGACGCCGGCGCGCACCGCCTGCTGACGTCGGTGACGCTGGACCGGCAGCTGGCCGGGGTGGCGCTGGCCAAGATCGAGGCGGAGGTGGGCCCCCTCCACCTGGCGGCGAGCCGCGACGGCCTCGACGGCGAGGTGCTGGTGGGCCCGGGCTACGCGGTGCAGGGCACCCTGCCCGCCACGCCCTTCACGGACGCGTCGGACCTGTGGACCGCGCCCCTGAACAAGCTGTACATCCAGCACCCGACGCTTTCCGACGACGAGCTCTGCGAGGCGGCCACGCGCACCGCCGGCGGTTTCGTCACCGTCACGATGGCGGGCGCGGGCATCGTCGAGCTTCTCCCCCTCGGCCTGTCCAAGGCGACGGGGCTGTCCCTGGCCGCCCGTCGGCTCGGTCTGAAGGCGGCCGACACGATCGCCTTCGGCGACATGCCCAACGACATACCGATGTTCGCCTGGGCCTCCTACGGCGTCGCCATGGCGGACGCCCACGAGGAACTGAAGGCGGTGGCCGACGAGGTGACGTCCTCCCACGACGAGGACGGCATCGCGGTGGTGCTGGAGCGGTTGCTGGGCTGAGCGTCCGGCGTGTCGCCCCGTGCCGAGGGCGTTGCCCGGGGCTGGACGGTGCCAGGCGTGCCCGGTCGTGCTCATGCTCATGCTCATGCTCATGCTCGGCGGAGGATGCACGAATCGAACGTGCGCGGGCTTTCAGGCCCGACCTTGGCTTAGCAAGCCAGTGCCTTACCGCTCGGCCAATCCTCCGGGTGGGCGGCCCACGCGATGTGCGATTCGCGTGCTCGAAGCGGCCGCCCCGGGCAGCTCCCCGTACGAGGCGGGTTCCACGGAGGGGTGGTGACTACTCCGGATCCCGCCTCGGGCTGCCCTGAAGGGAGCTGGACGTACTGCCGTGCATGGACACCGTCCCGCTCCTCTCCCAGAACGTGGCGCCGGGCTCCCCGCCCGGCCGTGATGACAACCACTGTGCCCGCCGGGCGAATTGGACGCCACTGATTAAAACGACGGCCGGATCGGCAGAGCGACCGTCTACTTCCTGCGCCACCTGCGCCGCCGGACCTTGCTGAAGAACCAGCCCGCCGGCGGCTCGTCGGACCGCCAGGGCTGTGGCTCCGGTTCCTCGCGGCGCCACTTCGCCGCGAGCATCCGGGCACGGGCGGACGGCTCGGAGGTCCCGGCGGAGCGTATGAAGTCCTCGTCCAGTACGACATCGTCGAAGTCGTCCTTCTCGCCCGCCATTCCCGTCCTCCCAGCCGTCCAACTCCCGTTGTGCTTCCCCTACATCCCGTTCGCCCAGTGTGCCCCGGCAGAGGTGAAGCCTCCGTCAAGGCCGGGCCACGTCACTCCTCGCCCGCGAGCGTCAAGGAGCGCAGCTTCTGTCCGGCGTACCAGGTGGCCAGCACCGTGACGGCGATCAGCAGCACCGTCGCCGTGGTCAGGCCCACGTCGGAGGAGACCAGGTCCCCGCCGGACACCTTCTGTGCCACCGCCAGCGACCACTGCTGGACACTCAGCGTGCGCGCACCCGGCACCAGGGAGCCGAACAGGGCCTCCCAGACCAGCGCGTAGACGAGGCCGAACACCACCGCGTGCCGGGAGACCGTGCCCAGCAGCAGGAACAGGGCCGCGTAGGCGATGGACGCGACCAGCGCGGCCACCGTGTAGGCGACGGCGACCTGCTGGCCGTTGCCGTTCAGGATGAAGCCGGCGATGAGCGTCGGCACCGCGGAGAACACCATGGTCACGGCGATCGCGACGATCAGCTTGGTGAAGATGATCGTCGGCCGTTTGATCGGCTTGGACAGCAGGTACACCACCGAACCGTCGTCGATCTCCGGTCCGATCGCGCCCGTCCCGGCGATGACGCCGATGATCGGCACCATCGTGGCGAGCGCGAGTCCGCCCAGCAGGTCGGACGCCGTCTGGTCGTCCGCCCCTGCCAGTGCGCGCACCGCCACGGCGATCACGATCAGCAGCATCGGCAGGGCACCGAGGATGAGGGCCCGGCGTCGGCCGAGCAGGGCCCGGTACGTGAGCCGGGCGACTGTGGGGTCGTACATCAGGGCCTCCTACGCCGCGACGAGGTACGAGAAGACGGACTCGAGGGACTCGTCGGACGGCGAGACCGTGAGCAGCCGGATGCCGTGGTCCCTGGCCACGCGCGGCAGCAGGGCCGTGAAGCGGCCGAAGTCGACGGCCTGGATGCGCAGCGCGCCCTCGGCGAGGTCGACCTCGATGCCGGCCGTCGACGGGTCGGCGATCAGCGCGGCCGCGAGCGCACGGTCGTCGCTGGAACGCACCAGGTAGCGGTGGGGCCGGTCGGTCATCAGGCGGCGGATCTTGCGGAAGTCACCGCTGGCGGCGTGCCGGCCGGCGACGACGACCTCGATGTGCCAGGCGAGTTGCTCGACCTCTTCGAGGATGTGGGAGGAGAACAGGACCGTGCGGCCCTCGTCGCCCATGCGACGCAGCAGGTCCATCAGCTGCATGCGCTGGCGCGGGTCCATGCCGTTGAACGGCTCGTCCAGCAGCAGCAGGGAGGGGTCGTGGACCAGGGCGGAGGCCATCTTCACGCGCTGGCGCATGCCCTTGGAGTACGTCTGGATCTTGCGGTCCTGTGCGTACTCCATCTCGACCGTGGCGAGCGCCTTCTGGGCTGCCTTGGCGCCCAGGCCGTGCAGCTCGGCGTTGGCCAGCACGAACTCCTTGCCGGTGAGGAAGTCGTACATCGCCTCCCGCTCGGGCACGACACCGATGTGCTTGTAGATCTGCTCGTTGCGCCACACGGCCTGGCCGTCGAGGGTGACCGTGCCGGTGGAGGGGGCCAGGAAGCCGCCCATCATGTTGATGAGGGTGGACTTTCCGGCGCCGTTGGGGCCGAGCAGGCCGGTGACCCCGGGGCCGATGGTCATGGTGATGTCGTTGACGGCGACCACGTTGCCGAACCAGCGGGAGACGTGGTCGATGGAGAGCGTGGTCACAGTCCCACCTTCTTGTAGCGGCGCATCAGGAGGCCGTAGCTCGCCGCGATCAGGCCCAGGGCGACGACGACGTAGACGATGCCCTCGGCGGTGCTCGGGCCCACCCCGCCAGGGGAGGCGGACGTCGCGCCCAGGAACGCGGACTGCACACCGTCGACGATCGTGATCGGCGAGAACAGCCCGATCCACGGCACGGCGTCGCCGCTGCCCTGGGCGTCGGCGATGGCCTGGAGGGTGGAGACCGCGCCGTAGGTGATGGTCAGCACGGCGATCACGGCCGCGATTCCGAAGCCGCGGCGCGGGGTGAAGGACGCGATGACCAGGCCGATTCCGGCGAACAGCAGTGAGAGCAGTGCCACGGAGACGAGTCCCTGAGCGAATCCCTTGGTCTGGTCGGCGAAGTCGAGCTTGGCCAGCAGGGCGCCCACGTAGAGCACGAGCAGGGGCGCCGCGGTGAGGATGAACAGCGCCGAGGCCAGTGCCGCGAACTTGGCCCGGACGTAGTCGGCGGTCTCGATGGGCCGCGAGAAGTACAGCGGCACGGTCTTGAAGCGCAGGTCCCGCGAAACGCTCTGGGGTGCCTGTGAGGCGACGTAGAGGCTGATGACCGCCTGCATGACGATCGCGTTGCGCGTGTAGTCCAGGGGCAGGGCGTTGGCCTTGGTGGCGACCGCGACGGCGACCATGATGGCGGCGGGCACGCACATCACCACGAAGAGCAGCATCGGCAGCACCTTGGACTTCACCGAGCGGCCGAGGCCGTAGGAGCCGCGCAGGGACTGCGAGTACAGGGAGCGGCGGGCGTAGGCGCGGCCGAGGCGCGGGCCGTCGTAGTTGCGGTAGCCGATGTTGTGGATGCGGGTCTGGTCACCCGGTGCCGGGGCGGCTGCCCCCGTGCGGTGCTCAACCGCCATGGCCGACCGCCTCCTTCCGCTGTTCGCGCTCGTCGCTGCCGGTGAAGACCTCGGAGATGTGGTGCCGGCGCTGCTCCATGCGCACCAGGCCGAGTCCGAGGTCCGCGATCACGTCCCGGACCACGTCGTACGTCTCCTCGCCCTGCGCGGTGAGCAGCAGGACATGGCCGGCGCCCGGCAGACCGCTGCCGTCCTCGACGCTCACCCCGCGCGCGTGCAGCGCCTCGCGGACCGCGCGGGTGCCGTCCGGGTGCTCGTCGGTGTCCGTGACCTCGATGGCGAGGGTCGTGGTGGTCTGCGTGAAGTCCGTGGTGGAGCTGGAGCGCAGGAGCTTGCCGCCGTCCACGACGACGACGTGGTCGCAGGTGCGTTCCAGCTCGCCCAGCAGGTGGGAGGTGACCAGGACCGAGATGCCGAAGTCGGTGTGGATCCGGCGGATCAGGCCGAGCATCTCGTCGCGGCCGACGGGGTCGAGACCGTTGGTCGGCTCGTCCAGGAAGACCAGCTGCGGGTCGTGGACGAGGGCCTGCGCGAGCTTGACGCGCTGCTTCATGCCGGTCGAGTAGCCGCCGATGGGGCGGTAGCGCTCCTCGTACAGGCCGACGTGGCGCAGGGTGTCGGCCGTGCGCTCGCGCGCGGCGGTGGGCGGCAGACCGGACATGCGCGCCATGTGGACGACGAACTCGGTGGCCGAGACGTCCGGCGGCAGGCAGTCGTGCTCGGGCATGTAGCCGACCCGCTCGCGGATGGCGGCGCCCTTGGTGGCGACATCGAGACCGAGCACTTCGGCGCGGCCCTCGGTGGCGGGGGACAGACCCAGCAGGATCTTGATCAGTGTGGACTTGCCGGCTCCGTTTGCTCCGACGAGTCCGGTCACACCGGGCCCGACGTCCACGGAGAGCCGGTCAAGCGCGGTCACCCGGGGGAACCGCTTGCTCAGGCTTTCGGTCGCGATCACAGTCACCCCTCGAAGGTAGGGGCCGTGCGCGTGGCGGGCATCACTCCGCAGAGCTGTCTTCGGATCAGCCCTGAGTATTACGGGCCCCTAGGGGAGCTGCCTCTTGAGAGTTACCACCACCGGGCAGCTCCTATTGACGAACTCTCTAACAACTGCCAGATTCGCCGGATGACGTTGCTGACGGGCGCGCGGGAGCGCAGGGTTCGGACCGGCGAAGTCGAGCTGTGCGTGGTCGAGATGGGTGATCCGGGGCGGCCGACGGTCGTCCTGGTGCACGGTTACCCGGACAGCAAAGAGGTGTGGTCCGAGGTCGCCGGGCGACTCGCCGGACGCTTCCACGTGGTGGCGTACGACGTCCGCGGACACGGCCGGTCGACGGCGCCGCGGCCGTTGCGGGGCGGGTTCACGCTGGAGAAGCTGACGGACGACTTCCTGGCCGTCGTGGACGCGGTGAGTCCGGACCGGCCGGTGCATCTGGTCGGGCACGACTGGGGCTCGGTGCAGGCCTGGGAGTTCACCACCGTGCAGCGCACCAGGGGGCGCATCGCCTCGTTCACCTCGATGTCCGGGCCGTCCCTCGACCACTTCGGCCACTGGATCGGCCAGCGCGTGAAGCGGCCCACCCCGCGCCGGGTCGGACAGCTGCTCGGGCAGGGCGCCAGGTCCTGGTACGTGTACCTGCTGCACACGCCCGTGCTGCCCGAGCTGGCCTGGCGCGGCCCGCTCGGCAAGCGCTGGCCGCGGGTGCTGGAGCGCGTCGAGAAGGTGCCACGGGGCGACTACCCCACCGCCTCCCTGCCGTCGGACGCGGCGCACGGGGCCTGGTTGTACCGGGACAACGTCCGGCCCCGGCTGCGCGCGCCACGCCCCGACGCGCACGCCCACGCACCCGTGCAGATCATCACGCCCCTGGAGGACCGGTTCCTCTCGGAGCGGCTCCACGACGAACTGGAGCAGTGGGTTCCGCAGTTGACCCGCAGGACGGTCCAGGCGGGGCACTGGATCCCGCGGACCCGCCCCGACCGACTGGTCTCGTGGATCGAGGAGTTCGTGACGTCCGTCGAGAGCGGGCGGTCCCCGGTGGCGGCGAGCGGGGCGCACGCCCAGCGGTTCGGCGGGCAGCTCGTGCTGGTCACCGGGGCGGGCAGCGGTATCGGGCGGGCGACCGCGCTCGCGTTCGCCGAGGCCGGCGCGCGCGTGGTGGCCGTCGACCGGAACGCGGAGGCAGCGGCCCGCACAGCCGAGTCCTGCCGCCTGCTGGGCGCCCCCGAGGTCTGGGCGGAGACGGTCGACGTCTCCGACGAGCAGGCCGTGGAGAAGCTCGCCGACAAGGTCACCGCCGAGTACGGGGTGGTGGACGTCCTCGTGAACAACGCCGGGATCGGACTGTCCGGTTCCTTCTTCGACACCACCCCGGAGGACTGGAAGAAGGTCCTCGACGTCAACCTGTGGGGTGTCATCCACGGATGCCGGCTCTTCGGCCGGCGGATGGCCGAACGCGGGCAGGGCGGCCACATCGTCAACGTGGCATCCGCCGCGGCGTACCAGCCCTCCCGGGCCCTGCCCGCGTACAGCACGTCCAAGGCGGCCGTGCTGATGCTCAGCGAGTGCCTGCGGGCGGAGCTCGCCGGACGGGGGATCGGCGTGACGGCGGTCTGCCCCGGCATCGTGAACACCGCCATCACGTCGACGGCGCACTTCGCCGGGGTCGACGCCCTGGAGGAGAAGCGGCTGCAGAAGCGCGCCGCCCGTCTGTACGGGCTGCGGAACTATCCGCCGCAGAAGGTCGCCCGTGCGATCCTGCGGGCGGTCGCGCGCAATGAGGCGGTGGTGCCGGTGACACCGGAGGCACGGGGTGCGCGGTGGCTGTCACGGTGGGCACCGGGGGCACTGCGGGGCCTCGCGCGGATGAAGCCGCCGGTATGACGCCGAGTCCCCTCGGATCGAAGGCTTGCGACCGGTTCCCCAAAACCCGTGCGGTGAGGGCCAGTTGTCCACAGAACCGCCAATTCTCCTGTGGATAACCATACTTGGTTGTGGATCAAACCTCGGAAGTGAAACTCGATCGCGTGATTCACGTCTCTCCCGCACTCTGGTGGGATGGACGAAAGACGCACCGTGAAGGTGTCGAAGTACCTGTCGAAGCATCTGCGCCACCAGCCGGAACGTATCGGGCTCACGCTCGACGAGGCCGGCTGGGTCGAGATCGACACCTTGATCGCCGCGGCCGCCGCGCACGGATTCCGGTTCACCCGCGACGAACTGGACCATGTCGTCGCCACCAACGACAAGCGGCGTTTCGCCGTCGAGGGCACCCGGATCCGCGCCAGCCAGGGCCACAGCGTGGAGGTCGACCTCGGGCTCGCGCCGGCCACCCCGCCCGCACACCTCTACCACGGCACTGTCGCCGCCTCCTTGGACGCGATCCGCGCCGAGGGACTCCGGCCCATGCGCCGGCACGCCGTGCACCTTTCACCCGACCGGGAGACGGCGACCCGTGTGGGCGCCCGCCGGGGACGTCCGATCGTGCTGGTGGTGGACGCGGACGCCATGCACCGTGACGGCCATCTCTTCCAGGTGAGCGCGAACGGGGTGTGGCTGACCGAGGCCGTCCCGGCCCGGTACCTGCGTTTCCCCGGACCGCGTTGACCTGCCGCATCCGGCCGACTGCGCACCGCACCCGTACCTACCCGGACGCGCACGGTGACGGTTTCACGTGAAACAGGGGAGACCGCCGGCGCTCCCTTAGGCTCGATGTCATGAGTCTGCGTCTGAGCACCGTGATCCTCCCGTACCGCCGCTGGCACGAAGGCGGCCGCGCGGCCTGGACGCGCGCCGAGCAGCTCGGCTTCCACACCGCGTACACCTACGACCACCTGTCCTGGCGCACCTTCCGGGACGGCCCGTGGTTCGGCGCCGTGCCGACACTCACGGCCGCCGCGAGCGTCACCGACCGGCTGCGGCTGGGCACCCTGGTGACCTCTCCGAACTTCCGGCACCCCGTGACGCTCGCCAAGGAGCTGATCTCCCTCGACGACATCTCCGGCGGGCGGGTCACGCTGGGCATAGGCGCGGGCGGCTCCGGCTTCGACGCCACCGCGCTCGGCCAGGACCCCTGGACCCCGCACGAGCGTGCCGACCGCTTCGCCGAGTTCGTCCCGCTGCTCGACCGGCTGCTCTGCGAGGACGCCGTGTCGTACGAGGGCGACTTCTACTCCGCCCACGAGGCACGGAACATCCCCGGCTGTGTGCAGCGCCCCAGGCTGCCGTTCGCGGTGGCCGCGACAGGGCCCCGCGGGATGCGGCTTGCCGCCCGTTTCGGGCAGGCGTGGGTGACCACCGGCGACCCGAAGCTGTACGAGAACGGCACGCCTGAGCAGTCGGTTCAGGCCATTCGCGGGCAGGCGGAGAGGCTCGACGACATCTGTGCCGAGGTCGGCCGGGACATGACCGATCTCGACCGGGTGCTGCTCACCGGTTTCACGCCGGACCGTGTCGGCCCGCTCCAGTCCCTGGACGCCTTCGTGGAGTTCGCCGGACGGCATGTGGAGCTGGGCTTCACGGAGATCGTGATCCATTGGCCGATCCCCGACTCGCCCTTCGCCGCGGACGAGAAGGTCTTCGAGCAGATCGCGATGGAGGCGCCGGCGCAGCTGCGCTGAGGCGGACGGATGCCTCGGGGCTCTGCAGGGGCCTGCGTCGGGGGCTCTGCCGGGGCCTTGCAGGGGCCTGCGTCGGAGGCTCTGCAGGGGCCTCACCGCGGGGCCCCTGCGGAGCGACTGCTCATGTGGGGCTCCTGGTGGCAGCGGTATTCACTCACCTGTGCGGAGCCCCGCACGCCCGTGCAGGCATGTGCGGGACAATGGCCGGGTGACCTCAGCGACCCGACAGCCCGAGACCGCGGCCGAGACCCTCCCGCCGCGACTGATCGCCACCGACCTCGACGGCACTCTGCTGCGCGACGACAAGTCGGTGTCCCCGCGTACGGTCGCCGCGCTGGCCGCCGCCGAGGAGGCGGGCATCGAGGTCTTCTTCGTCACGGGCCGCCCGGCCCGCTGGATGGACGTCGTCAGCGACCATGTGCACGGCCACGGCCTGGCGATCTGCGGCAACGGCGCCGCCGTGGTCGACCTGCACGGCGGCCCCGGCGCCCACCGGTTCGTGAAGGTGCGGGAGCTGGCCCGGGAGAACGCCCTGGACGCCGTACGGCTGCTGCGCGACGCGGCGCCGGGCACCGTGTACGCGGTGGAGCAGACGTACGGCTTCTACCAGGAGCCGGCGTACCCGAAGCTGCACATGGAGATCCCCGACAGCCTCGCCCCGGCCGAGGAGCTGCTGGGACCGGACCACCGGGCCGCCGCGGAGCCGGTGCTGAAGATCCTCGCCTACCACCCCGAGATCGACCCCGACGCCTTCCTGACCCTGGCCCGCCTCGCCATCGGCGACCGCGCCAACGTCACGCGCTCCAGCCCCAGCGCGCTGCTGGAGATCAGCGGCCCCGGGGTGTCGAAGGCCAGCACCCTCGCCCTGTGCTGCGCCGAGCGCGGCATCTCGCACGAGCAGGTCGTCGCCTTCGGTGACATGCCGAACGACGTGGAGATGCTGACCTGGGCAGGCCGGGGGTACGCGATGGGCAACGCGCACCCCGACGTGATCGCCGCCGCCTCGGGGCGGACGGTGGCGAACAACGAGGACGGGGTGGCGGTCGTGATCGAGCAGTTGCTGACGGAACTGCCGTAGCCGCCGGAGCCGGGGTGTCTCAGAGGGACACCCCGCGCGTCGCCAGCCACGAGACCGGGTTCACCGACGAGCCCGACTCCGCTGTGATCCGGGCCTCGAAGTGCAGGTGCGGCCCGGTGGAGTTGCCCGTGGTGCCCGACTGGCCGATCCACTGTCCGGGGCTGACGTGCTCCCCCTGGCCGACCGCGAGAGAAGCGAGATGGGCGTACTGCGTGTAATAGCCGTCCGCGTGCTCGAGCACGACCTCCATGCCGAAGGCACCGCCGCAGGACACCCTCACCACCCGGCCCGCGCCCACGGCCCGCACCGGCGTGCCGATCGGCACTGCGAAATCCTGGCCGGTGTGCCGGTTCGACCACCGCTCACCGCCGCTGCCGTAGGACGCCGACAGCTCGTACGTCTCGACCGGCGCGACCCAGCCGCCCTCGGCGAGTCCCGTCTCCGGCTGGTCGAGCCGGACGGCTCCGCGACACGCCCCGGCGGCGACCGCGGCGTCCGCCTGCCCCTGGAGTTGTGAGCGCGCCGACTCCAGCTTCTGCTCGATGTCCGCCTTCAGGCCGGCGAGTTGGGTGTTGCGCCGCTCCAGCGCCTGCCACCGGTCGGCGGCCCTGGCCTCGTCCGTCGCCAGCCGTGCCTCGGCCCGCCGGTTCTTGGAGATCGCGTTGCTCACGGCGAGATCCGCCTGGGAGAAGGCGTGCTGACCTCGCATCAGGCTGTCGGGGCTGTCGGCGAGGAGCATGTGCGCTGCCACCGGCAGGCCACCGCTGCCGCGGTACTGCGCCCGGGCGATCCGGCCGAGGTCCTCGTGCAGAGCGGCGATGTGCCGCCGCTGCGCGTCCAGGAGTTCCTCCGCCCGCCGGACCTCGGCCCGCTGCTCCTCTGCCTCCTTGCGGCCGGCCTCGTACTGCTGCGTCGCCACCGCGGCCTCCTCGTACAGCCGCGCCACCTCGGCGCTGAGGCCGGTGTCCGCGCCGGTACCGGTGCCGCTGCCGGGCTCCTCGGGCGCTGCCGTCGGCCGGGCCGCGAGTACGGTCAGCGCGCACAGCAGGACCGGAACCAGCAGCCGAAGGCGGCGATATGAGCGCATGTCAGCGATCGTCGCCCAGCACTGCGTATCCGGTCCTGTTCAGGTCGCACGGCTGGGGGACCGGCTGCGCCGAACGGCCCAGTCCACACCGTTCCCGGCCGCTACCGCGCTCCCACCAGTGACTCCGTGGCCGCTTCCCGCTCCGCCATCTCCCGCAGCGGCCCCTCCACTGCCAGCAGGTCCGCATACCGGCCGCGCTGCACGGCCCGCCCCCGGTCCAGCACGATCACCTCGTCGACCGCTTCGAGGCCCGCCAGCCGGTGGGTGATGAGCAGCGTGGTCCGCCCTTCGGTGACGGCCAGCAGATCGGTGGTGAGCGCGTCGGCCGTCGCCAGGTCGAGGTGCTCGGCGGGCTCGTCCAGCACCAGGACGGGGAAGTCGGCGAGAAGTGCCCGGGCCAGCGCCAACCGCTGCCGCTGGCCTCCCGACAGCCGCGCCCCGTGCTCGCCGACGAGCGTGTCCGGACCGTCGGGCAGGCTGTCCGCCCACTCCAGCAGCCGGGCGCGGCCCAGCGCGGCACGCAGCTGCTCCTCGGTGGCGTCCTTCCTGGCGAGCAGCAGGTTCTCGCGCAGCGAGCTGTCGAAGAGATGCGCGTCCTGCGCACACAGCCCGACGAGCTTCCGCACGTCGTCACCGTGGAGCGCGTACGCGTCCACACCCCCGAGGGTGTACGACCCCGCCTCCGCGTCGAGGAACCGCAGCAGCACCTGTGCCAGCGTGGTCTTGCCGGAGCCGGAGGGTCCGACCACGGCGATCCGGCGCCCCTCCTCGAGGGTCAGGTCGAGCCCATCGAGTGCCTCCCGCTCCTGCCCGGTGTGCCGGGCGGTCAGCCCCCTGACGACGACCGGGAACGGCGACGCGGGCGCCTGCCGGGGCCGCTCCGGCTCCCGCACGGGCTCCGGGGCGTCCAGCACCTCGTACACCCGCTCCGCGCTGCGGCGCACGCGCTGCCGGTACCGCACGGCGAGCGGCATCCCGAGCACGGCCTCGAAGGCGGCGAGCGGAGTGAGGACGACAACGGCCATGGCCACGCCGTCGAGCCGCCCGGCGGCGACCGCCTGCGCGCCCGCCAGCGCCGCGACCGTGACGGTCAGCCCTGAGATCAACGCCGTGAGACCGTCACCCAGAGCCGTGGCCGTGGCGGCCCGCGCGGCGATCCGTGTCAGCGCCCCGTCGGCCTCGCGGGTCTGGGCGGTCCGCGCGGGCAGCGCACCGGTGACGGTCAGTTCCGCGGTGCCGGTGAGCAGATCGGCCACCCGCGTCGCGAGCACCCCACGGGCGGGCGCCAGTTTGTGTTCGGCCCGACGGGCCACCGCGCCGGTGATCAGCGGCACACCGACCCCCGCCGCCAGAAGCCCGGCCGCGAGCACCGCCCCGGCCTCGGGCAGCAGCCACGCGGTGAAGCCGATGGACGCGGCCGACACGACCAGGGCCGCCCCGGCCGGCAACAGCCACCGCAGCCAGTAGTCCTGCAGCGCGTCCACGTCCGCGACCAGCCGGGAGAGCAGATCGCCCCGGCGGACCCGGAGCAGTCCGGCCGGTGCCAGCCGCTCCAGCCTGCGGAACACCGCCACCCGGGTGTCCGCCAGCATCCGCAGCACGGCGTCGTGCGACACCAGCCGCTCGGCGTACCGGAACACGGCCCGCCCGATCCCGAACGCCCGCGTCGCGGTGACGGCCATCATCAGATACAGCACGGGCGGCTGCTGCGAGGCTCGCGAGATCAGCCACCCCGAGGTGGCCATGAGACCCACCGCACTCCCCAGGGCGAGACTCCCGAGCAGCAGCGCGAGTCCCAGCCGCCCGCGCCGGGCACCGGACATTCCGCGGACGCGCATGAGGACACCGCCCCGAGCCGACCGCCCGACGGACTCGGCCGGGGCGGGCGGCTCGACCTCGGCGATCCGGGTGCCGGCCGACCGGGTCACGGCAGACGCCAAAGGCAGGGCGGCGGCGGTCCCGGGCTCCGCCGGCCGCGCCGCCCGGTCCGTGCCCTCCAGCCGCACCACCCGGTCCGCGACGTCCAGCAGCGCCGGCCGGTGCACCACCAGCAGGACCGTCCGGCCGGCCGCGAGCCGCCGCACCGCCGCGACGACCTCGGCCTCGGTGGCCCCGTCCAGCCCCGCCGTCGGCTCGTCGAGCAGCAGCACGGGCCGGTCGGCGAGGAACGCGCGGGCCAGTGCGAGGCGCTGCCGCTGCCCGGCTGACAGCCCGGCGCCGTCCTCGCCGAGCACGGTCTCCACGCCCTCGGGCAGGGCGTCGACGAACTCCAGCGCCCCGGCATCCCGCAGCGCCCACCGTACGGAGTCGTCGTCGGCGCCGGGCCGCGCCAGCCGTACGTTCTCGGCGATCGTCCCGGCGTAGAGATGCGGCCGCTGCGGCACCCACGCGATCCGGGAGCGCCACTGCTCCAGGTCGGCGTCGACGAGGTCGACACCCCCGACCCGCACCTGTCCCTCGGCCGGTCGCACGAACCCCAGCAGGACGCTCAGCAGCGTCGACTTGCCGGCGCCGCTCGGCCCCACCAGCGCGACCGTCTCCCCGGGCTCGACGCCGAAGGACACGTTCGAGACGGCGTCCGCCGACCGCCCCGGGTACCGGACGGTGACACCCTCGAACGACAGCGCACCCTCCGGAACGGCCTTTGATCCGGACGCCGGTACGGGCGTCTCCAGGACCTCGAAGATCTCCTCGGCGGCGGCGAGCCCCTCCGCCGCCGCGTGGTACTGCGCCCCGACCTGCCGCAACGGCAGATACGCCTCGGGCGCGAGGATCAGGATGACCAGACCGATGTACAGGTCCATCTCGCCGTGCACCAGCCGCATGCCGATCGTCACGGCGACCAGTGCCACCGAGATCGTCGCGAGCAGTTCCAGGGCGAACGAGGAGATGAAGGCGATCCGCAGCGTCCGCATGGTCGCCCGGCGGTACTCACCGGTGATGCGCCGGATCGACTCGGCCTGCGCCTTGGCCCGTCCGAAGACCTTCAGCGTCGAAAGGCCCGCAACGACGTCCAGGAAGTGCCCGGACAGCCGCGACAGCAGCCGCCACTGACGGTCCATCCGGGACTGGGTGGCCCAGCCGATCAGCACCATGAAGACCGGGATGAGCGGCAGGGTGCCCACGATGATGGCCGCGGAGACCCAGTCCTCGGTGACGATCCGCGCCAGCACCGCCACCGGCACGACCACCGCGAGACCCAACTGCGGCAGATAGCGCGAGAAGTAGTCGTCGAGGGCGTCGACGCCCCGGGTGGCCAGGGCGACCAGCGAACCGGTCCGCTGCCCGCCCAGCCGACCCGGTCCCAGCTCGACTGCACGCGCCAGCAACCGCCCCCGCAGCTCGGACTTCACGGCCGCGCTCGCCCGGTGCGCGGCGAGCTCGGTGAGCCATCCGACCAGCGCCCGGCCGACCGCGACGGCCGCCAGCAGCAGCAGGGGCGTGCCGAGTTCGGACACCGCCATGCGGTGCTGGAACGCGCCGACCACCACCTCGGCGATGAGCATCGCCTGAGCGATGACCAACCCCGCGCCCACCGCCCCCAGGGCGACGACCGCCACGAGGAAGACACGGGTGGCGCGGGCGTACCGGAGCAGACGCGGATCGATCGGTTTCACGTGAAACACACCTCAGTGCGCGGTCTCGGCGATGTGCTGCGTACCGATCCGCTTGCGGAACACCCAGTACGTCCAGCCCTGGTAGAGCAGGACGACCGGCGTGGCGATCCCGGCACACCAGGTCATGATCTTCAGTGTGTACGGGCTGGACGAGGCATTGGTGACCGTGAGGCTCCAGTCCGGGTTCAGCGTCGACGGCATGACGTTCGGGAAGAGCGTCAGGAAGAGCATGGCCACCGTGGCCACGATGGTGAGCCCCGACAGTGCGAACGCCCAGCCCTCACGCCCGGCCCGTGCCGCGACCAGGGCCACGAGGAGCGACGCCACGGCCATGACCATCGCCACGAGGGACGGACCGTCGCCCCGGTCGGCCTGCGTCCACAACAGGAAGGCGAGCGCCAGCAGGGCGGTCACCGATCCGACGCGCAGCGCCAGCTTCCGCGCCCGCTCGCGAATCTCCCCGACGGTCTTGAGCCCGACGAACACCGTCCCGTGGAAGGTGAACAGCGACAGCGTGACCAGTCCGCCGAGCAGCGCGTACGGGTTGAGCAGGTCCAGGACGCCACCGGCGTAGTTGAAGTCCTGGTCGATCTTCACGCCCCGCACGATGTTGCCGAAGGCCACGCCCCACAGGAACGCGGGCAGCAGCGAGGCCCAGAAGATCGCGGTCTCCCAGTTGCGCTGCCAGTTCTCCTCGGGCCGCTTCACCCGGTACTCGAAGGCCACACCCCGGACGATCAGACAGACCAGGATGAGCAGCAGCGGCAGGTAGAAGCCGGAGAAGAGCGTGGCGTACCACTCGGGGAAGGCGGCGAAGGTCGCGCCTCCCGCCGAGAGCAGCCACACCTCGTTGCCGTCCCAGACGGGGCCGATCGTGTTGATCAGTACCCGCTTCTCGGGCCGGTTCCGGGCGAGCAGCTTCGTGAGAACCCCGACCCCGAAGTCGAAGCCCTCCAGGAAGAAGTAGCCGGTCCACAGGACGGCGATCAGAACGAACCAGACGTCGTGCAGTTCCATGACTGTGCAGCTCCCTCGGCCTAGTACGAGAAGGCCATCGGCTTGTCGGCGTCACGGGAGTCGCCGCCGATCTTCGTGGGCGGGTTGAGGTCGGCCTCGGTGAGCTCCGGCGGGCCCGCCTTGACGTACTTGACCAGCAGCTTGACCTCGACGACGGCGAGGATCGCGTACAGCGTGGTGAAGACGACCATGGAGGTGATGACCTCGGCCTGCGACACACCGGGGGAGACCGCGTCGCGCGTCTGGAACAGGCCGTAGACGACCCACGGCTGACGGCCCATCTCGGTGAAGATCCAGCCCCAGGAGCTGGCGATCAGCGGGAAGCCCAGGGTGAGGATCGCGATGCGCCAGTACCACTTGGTGAGGGTCGGGCCGAGCGCCTTCTTCGGCAGCAGGACGAGATGCGGCACCTCGTCGTCGCCCACCCGCAGGTGCCGCGGCAGCATGAACTTCTTGCGGGTCAGCCACAGCCCGGCCAGACCGATGGCGAACGACGTCATGCCGAAGCCGATCATCCACCGGAAGCCCCAGTAGGCGACGGGGATGTTGGGCCGGTAGTCGCCGGGCCCGTACTTCTCCTGCTCGGCCTTGTTGACGTCGTTGATGCCGGGCACGTACGAGGTGAAGTCGTCCTTCGCGAGGAAGGACAGGAGGCCGGGGACCTCGATGGCGACCTTGTTGTGCCCCTTGTCGACGTCGCCGACGGCGAAGACCGAGAAGGGAGCCGGCTTCTCGCCGTCCCACAGCGCCTCGGCCGCGGCCATCTTCATCGGCTGCTGCTGGTACATGATCTTGCCGAGCACGTCACCGCTGATCGCGGTGAGGAGACCGCCGATGACGACGGTGACCAGGCCCAGCCGGAGCGAGGTCTTCATCACAGGGACGTGCTTCTTGCGGACCAGGTGGAAGGCGGCGATGCCGACCATGAAGGCGCCGCCGGTCAGGAACGCCGCGGTGAGCGTGTGGAAGACCTGGGCGAGCGCGGTGTTCTGGGTCAGCACGAGCCAGAAGTCGGTGAGCTCGGCCCGGCCCTTCGCCTCGTTGATCCGGTAGCCGACCGGGTGCTGCATCCAGGAGTTGGCCGCGAGGATGAAGTAGGCCGACAGGATCGTGCCGATGGAGACCATCCATATGCAGGCCAGGTGGATCTTCTTCGGCAGCTTGTCCCAGCCGAAGATCCACAGGCCGATGAAGGTGGACTCGAAGAAGAACGCGATCAGTGCCTCGAAGGCGAGCGGCGCACCGAAGACGTCACCGACGAAGCGCGAGTAGTCGGACCAGTTCATGCCGAACTGGAACTCCTGCACGATGCCGGTGACCACACCCATCGCGATGTTGATCAGGAAGAGCTTGCCCCAGAACTTGGTCGCCCGGAGGTACTTCTCCTTCTCCGTCCGCACCCACGCCGTCTGCAGACCGGCCGTGAGCGCGGCCAGGGAGATCGTCAGGGGGACGAACAGAAAGTGGTAGACGGTGGTGATTCCGAACTGCCATCGCGCCAGGGTCTCCGGCGCCAAAGCCAGGTCCACGTCGCCGCTCCTTACATACGCTTGTGAAAGCGTTCACATTCACAAGCCATTATGCAGCACGGGCTTTCGAGCATCTTGAGGGGGTCCCTGTCTCCCCCATCACAGTCCGCGACCCCTGGCTCGAACTTCAACACATTGTTGAATCGGCGGCATGCAGATACCGCTACAGATACGGATCTGCCGACCCGCGGGTCATCTCACCGCGTCACTTGACGACACTCCGACCAGCCAGGCTCCCACCAAGGCGCCTGCCGCGCGCGGCCCGCGTGCGAGGGCGGACGCGGTGACCGCGGCCGGGCCCAGGACGACGGTCACTGCCGCTCGTCTCCACGGCCCGCACCTGGGGCACGGAGGTGTACGGAGGTGTACTTCGACACGGGGGTGTCGGTTTCACGTGAAACAGCCACCCGAGAGGTCGTCGAGCCGGGCACCGTCGCCTTCTGGACCGACGGCGATGCCCTCGCCCTCCCCTACGGACCCACTCCGATCTCACGGGCGATGAGTGCCGCCTCGCCGGCCCGTGCAATGTCCCGGGCCGCGTCCACGGCGACCCCGGGCTGCTCGCGACCGTGCGGGACGGAGATCCCCTCCGCGTGGAACTCGTGGACGCCTGACCAGGCTGGCGGAGAGTTGCCGCTCCTTGCCGCCTGGCGGGCGCACGAAGCCCTACTGCTCCTTGCGGAACCCTTCCGACACCTTCAGGAAGATGTCGTTCGCCTCGACCTCCCCCACCGTCACCCGCACACCCTCGCCCGGGAACGGCCGGATCACCACACCCGCCTGCTCGCAGGCCTGCGCGAACGCGACCGTGTGCTCCCCCAGTCGCAGCCACACGAAGTTGGCCTGGGTCTCGGGCACCGTCCAGCCCTGCGAGCGCAGCCCCTCGACCACGCGCGTGCGCTCACACACCAGCGAGCCGACCCGGCCGAGCAGTTCGTCCTCGGCCCGCAGTGAGGCGATCGCCGCCTCCTGCGCGAGCTGGCTCACGCCGAACGGCACCGCCGTCTTGCGCAGCGCCGCGGCCACCGGCTCATGGGCGATGGCGAAACCGACGCGCAGGCCGGCCAGGCCGTAGGCCTTGGAGAAGGTCCGCAGGACACAGACGTTGGGCCGGTCCCGGTAGATCTCGACGCCGTCCGGCACCTCCGGGTCGCGGATGAACTCGCGGTACGCCTCGTCGAGGACCACCAGTACATCGCGCGGGACCCGGTCGAGGAAGCGCTCCAGCTCCGCTCGCCGCACCACCGTGCCGGTCGGGTTGTTGGGGTTGCAGACGAAGATCAGCCGGGTCCGATCAGTGATCGCGTCGGCCATCGCGTCGAGGTCGTGCACATCCCCGGGCGTCAGCGGCACCTGGACCGACGTCGCGCCGCTGATCTGCGTGATGATCGGGTACGCCTCGAAAGAGCGCCAGGCGTAGATCACCTCGTCACCGGGGCCTGCGGTCGCCTGGATCAGCTGCTGGGCGACACCGACCGAGCCGGTGCCGGTGGCCAGGTGGGCCAGAGGCACCCCGAACCGCTCGGACAGCTCGTTCATCAGCCCTGTACAGGCCATGTCCGGGTAGCGGTTGAAGTTGCAGGCCGCCGCCGTCACGGTCTCCATCACGCCCGGCAGCGGCGGATAGGGGTTCTCGTTGGAGGACAGCTTGTAGGCCACCGGACCACCTGCCGCGGCGGGCTTGCCCGGCTTGTAGGTGGGGATCCCCTCCAGCTCGGCGCGCAGCTTGGGGCTCGTCTCGCTCACCGCAGTCCTCCTCGTGAAGACCGGCGGCCCAGGACCGCCGCCGACATCCAATACTCCTCACCTTATGAGGATTCGGCGCCGCTGCGTATAGCCACGACCAAGCGGCCGGCCCCGCCCTCCCCCCGTCCCACCGGCATCTGGGGCATCACCGCACCAAGGCGTACGAACCCGGGGGCGCGCCGTACATATATCTATGCGCCGGTGGTGCACTCCGTGGCGCGCATCCCCCGTGCAGGTGAGTTGAGACCTCTTCGCAACCTCGGCCAGTTGGCAGGCACGTGCGCTCCGACAGGACACGTACTGTAAAGAAAGCGCTCAACACCCATGACTTCCAAGGCAATTGGGCTTAATTGATCATGCAGAAACGTGCCTGTCAACGCGTGCATATGCGTCCGCACTACCCCACGGCATGAGCCCTACTATCGGCTCGCCATGACAGCAGCAGGGAAGCACCAGGTGAGCCGCGCGGAAACCTCACGACGAGGCAGTCGGCCGAGTCGGGCCGGCATCAGAGACGTGGCCGCCGCCGCCGGAGTCTCCATCACGACCGTCTCCGACGCCCTCAACGGCAAGGGGCGACTCCCGGACGCCACCCGGCGCCATGTCCGGGAAGTCGCCGACCGCCTGGGCTACCGGCCCTCGGCCGCCGCCCGGACCCTCCGTACCGGCAAGTCGGGCCTCATCGGCCTGACCGTGACCACATACGGGGATGAACCTTTCACCTTCACGGAGTTCGCGTACTTCGCCGAGATGGCACGAGCCGCCACCTCCGCCGCGCTCGCCCGCGGCTACGCGCTCGTCATCCTGCCCGCGACCTCCCGCCACGACGTGTGGTCGAACGTCGCCCTGGACGGCACAGTCGTCATCGACCCCTCCGACCAGGACCCGGTCGTCAGCGAGCTGGTCCGGCAGGGTCTGCCGGTGGTCTCCGACGGCCGCCCGGCCGGTGCGCTGCCGGTCACGGCCTGGGTCGACAACGACCACGAGGCCGCCGTCCTCGGCATCCTCGACCACCTGGCCGATGCCGGCGCCCGCCGCATCGGCCTGCTGACCGGCACGACGACGGACACCTACACCCACCTGTCGACCACCGCTTACCTGCGCTGGTGCGAGCGCGTCGGCCAGGATCCGGTGTACGAGGCCTATCCCGCGCACGATCCGTGCGCGGGCGCCGTCGCCGCCGACCGGCTCCTCGCCCGGCCCGACCGGCCCGACGCGGTCTACGGACTGTTCGACCCGAACGGCACCGACCTGCTCGCCGCCGCCCGCCGCTACGGTCTGCGCGTCCCCGACGACCTGCTGCTGGTCTGCTGCAGCGAGTCCACGGTGTACGCCAACACCGAGCCGCCCATCACCACGCTCTCCCTGAAACCCCGCCGCATCGGCACAGCGGTGGTGCAGCTCCTCATCGACGCCATCGAGGGGGTGGAATCCGACCACCCGGTGGAGCAGGTGATACCGACGGAGCTGATCGTGCGCACCTCGTCCCAGCGACGCCCGCCGCGCACGACGGTCAGCCCTCCGCGATCATCCGAGGACACGTAGCTCCCGCACGAGCAAGAGGAAGGTCGCCCTCCTGGGGAGAAACAGGGCCGGTCCCCCGGAGAGAAGGGATCGTTCTCGCGAAGAGAAGAAGAGCGCGGGCGGTCACACGGTGGTCAAAGCCCGGCCCAATCGGGGCGAAAGCCGCAGTGAACTGGACTCTTGCTCTGATTCACCACCCCTGGGTCATCACATGGCGCGATCCGCATTCCTATGATGGGCCCACGACACCCGCGGGCCGCTACGACCAGGCAGTCCGATGCGGTGCAATGCGGCGCGATGGTGGAGGGGTCGATGACTCAGGGGGCCGGTCAGGGACCCGAGGTGGAGCGCACGGCGACGTTGCGCGACTTCCGGGTGCCCGCGTACGTCCACGAGGCCGGTCCGTACGTCCACAGCGTTCACCCCGGCGAGGTCGCCCCGCCGCCCGAGGAGGCCTACCCCGAGGGATACACGCCGACCCAGCGCGACCTTCCCGTCGTGAACCGGGGTGACACTGTTCAGGTGACCGTGGATCCCGAGACCGCCGCCCCGCAGTCCACCTCCGGGCAGGGCCCGCTGTACGTCGTGGGTGACGTGCACGGCTACCTCGACCAGCTGGTGTCGGCCCTCCAGGAGAAGGGCCTGCTCGACGCGGCCGGCAGCTGGTGCGCGGGCACCGCCCGGCTGTGGTTCCTCGGCGACTTCACCGACCGCGGCCCGGACGGCATCGGCGTCATCGACCTGGTGATGCGGCTGTCCGCCGAGGCCGCCGCGGCCGGCGGCTACTGCAAGGCGCTCATGGGCAACCACGAACTGCTGCTGCTGGGTGCGAAGCGATTCGGCGACACCCCCGTCAACTCCGGCGCGGGCACCGCCACCTTCCAGGCGGCCTGGCTGCTCAACGGCGGCCAGAAGACCGACATGGACCGCCTCCAGGACCACCACCTGCAGTGGATGTCCCGCCTGGACGCCGTCGAGGAGGTCGACGGCCACCTCCTCGTCCACTCCGACACCACCGCCTACCTGGACTACGGCCGCTCCATCGAAGAAGTCAACGACACCGTCCGCGAGACGATCACCCGCAACGACGCGGACGAGGTCTGGGACCTGTTCCGCAAGTTCACCAAGCGGTTCTCCTTCCGCGACGAGGGCGGCGCGGACGCCGTACGCACGCTGCTCGATACGTACGGGGGCAACCGCATCGTTCACGGGCACAGCCCGATCCCCTATCTGCTGGGCGAGGTCGGCTCCGAGGACGACGAGGACGACCGCGACCCCGTGATCGAGGGACCGCACGTCTACGCCGGCGGACTCGCCATCGCGATGGACGGCGGCGTGACCATGGCCGGAAAACTGCTGGTCCAGCAACTGCCGCTGGATACGTGAACGTTCACCGGGCAGGCGTTCCCGGCCGGAGAACCGGGCCGGTGAGGGGTCAATTTCGGTAAACCCCCTGTCACCGCATACCGTCACCGCTCTACCATCGGCTTATCCGTAGCAGGCTCCCCTCCGTTTCTGCCCGACGGCTCGTCAGCATGCCGAGCCCCAAGCCCTACGGAGCATCGGGGGATGCACATGAACAGCGTTCCGCAGCACCTGCTGAGCGAGGACCGCCAGGAATACGAGCGGATCCTCGATGAGGCGCTGCGCTCCGCACCACACCGTCCGGAACTGGCCGCTGTCGGACAGCGGCTCAACCCCGAACAGCTGCGCACCATGGCGCTGAGCGCCACCGCGCTCATCACGGCGGCCGCCTCGACCGAGTACCAGCACTACGTCAAGGTCCGCGACGAACTGCGTCAGCCGGCATCGGCCGGCTCACCGGTGCGCGGCTCCAACTCCTCGGAGCCGGGCACGGGCGCGTCGGGGCTGGCCGCCACTGTGGGAGGGGTCGCCGAGACCACCGGCGCGGGCGCCGTCGCCGTCGTCGCCGTCCTCGCACCCGTCCTGGCCGGCACCGCCGCGGCGATCTTCCTGCTCGTCGGCTACATCCTGCGGATGCTCGACCCCGAGCAGGGGTTCGCCCGGACCATGCTCACCACGGGCTGGGTGTTCGGTGCCGTCACCGCGGTCGCGATCCTCGTCGCCGCGGTGGGGCTGCTGCTCACCGCTCTGCGCAACAAGCCCACGGCCGAGGGCGGGCCGTTCGGCGAACTGCAGGGCGAGGTGGCCCAGGCCAAGGAGGCCTGGCACGAGGCCCTGCTGGAACGCGGCATCCTGCCCTTCCTGCGGGAGGCACTCGCCGACCCCGGCGCGGCCGCCGCGCTGCACCACACGCCCTCGTCCACTCCGGTCAGCCGCATGCCGCACCTCGGCTACGGCCGCCCGGGGTTCACCAGCCCGGACGACGGCGACCGCGGCTCACGCCCCAGCTTCAGCAGCCCGGACTACACCAGCCCGGACTTCGGAGGACCGGAGCACCAGCCGGAGTAACCGTCGGATCCCCTCCGGGCACCCCGCCCTCCACGGACGGCGAGACCCGGGCGGCTCCTCGCACGGCACCTCCCACAGGCCGGGGCCCGTCGGCCCCGGCCTGCGCGCGGCGGTCAGTCCGCGATGGGCAGGTACACGCGGTTCCCGCTCGCCGCGAACTCCTTCGACTTCAGGGCCATGCCCTCCTCGACCTCGGTCCGTGTTCCGCCGTGTTCAAATTTGCAGTCAAGCGAGCCAAGAAGGACCTGAGTGAACGAGATCTCCATCGCTTTCGGCAGGAGTTCAACATACTCAAGCGCCTGAGTTTTCCCTACGTTGTCCAGGTCTACCAGTACGACGAGACTGGCCACGAATATAAGATGGAATTTTGCGAGGATACCCTTCGCACCTATATCAAGCGGCGCAATAGCACACTACGGTTTGCGTCACGGAAGCGCATTGCTCTTCAATTTTTGTATGGTATCAATTACATCCACAACGAGAACTTACTCCATCGCGACATTAGCCTCCAGAATGTCCTTGTAAAAACGTTCGCTGGCGGAGCAGTTCTGGTGAAGCTCTCGGACTTCGGTCTAGTTAAAGACAAGAAGTCCGAATATACTCGAACTAAGACGGAGATGCGCGGCACGATTCGCGACCCATTGCTTTCCAGCTTCAAGGAATATGACATACGCAACGAGATCTATGCGGTTGGGCACGTACTTTCTTATGTATTCAGCGGCAGAGAGGCGCTGATGTCCGGAACGGAAGCAGCAAGCCGGATCGTCCGAAAATGCACAGCGCACGATCTTGCCGATAGATATCAGAACGTGCTTGAGCTCATCAATGAGGTTGAGAAGCTTGACGCGACCCCAACCGATGCGCCTGCTTGACGAGATCCAGGTCGTCACCAAGGGGTTCGCAGCGGACCAGATGGGAGTGGCCATACTCGCCGTCGGGCGTAACGCCAGTGGAGTACTAGCCTGTCTACGTCGGCAACATCGACGTGGGTGCGAGCGTGGACTGCGGGGCGTTCCGGTAAACACCGGGACGCCCCGCAGTTACACTCGCGCCGCTACTGTCCGGCTGTAAGGGACCAGCGGACTGTTGAGGGAGCCGCAATCTTAATAGAAGACGAATCGCGGTCGCGTTTCAGGTCTATTTGATTATAAGTGGTGCTGGCTTTCCCTTCGGCGCATTCCAAGGGGAAGGTTATGTCCTGGGGCGTCAGCGAGACGGTCAGGGTTCCCTTTCCCTCGCATGTCACCATGACGGCCAGCGGATCCCCGGCAACAAGCTTCTCTACGGGCAGAGTGCTGTTTCCCAAGCGGTTCTCTGCCTGAGCAAGCACATGCCCATCAGGGAGCTTCGGCGCTTTCGACGCAGACCCGCTTGATGCAGGTTCTTCACGACTCGTTGTCTCAGGGCCCGGGCTTCGCGTCGTGGAAGAGGTCGATGACTGCGCGCTCGTCGGTTTTTCCTCCGAGCATCCCCCTGCGCCTGCGGCGATCAGAATGATGCCCGCGAGCGAAACCACTCGACGTCGGTTTCGGCGTGCGGCCAGCCCTAGCGCTCCCATACGTGCCAACCCACGTACCAGGGCGTGTAACTGGTGACGGTCTTCTTCGCGGACGTCTGGCAGTTGCTGTAGATCGTGTAGCTGGTGCCGGTGTTCTTCATGCGCCATACCCCGTACTTGCCGAAGGAGGTTTTCTTCGGGGGCGTCTTGACCTCGATCCAGTTTCCGATCTTGGCGTTCATCTTCAGGGAGAGCTCGACACCGTACTTCGCCTCGATCTCGCCGACCATGGCCTTCACGGACGTCTTGAGCTCACCGCTGATGGCCACGCCTGCTTCTCCGCCTGCCTCGGCGATGAACTTCGAGGTGGCAGTGCGAGAACCCTGGTTGTAGTTGGACTGGGTAGGTCCGATTCCCTTGATCTTCCTCCCCTTGTTCCCTGTGGGTCGGTAGACGTTCTTTGTCGGCCCGCAGTACTCCGCAGGGGGAACTCCGGTAGGAGGCTTTCCTCCCGGGAGCGGCTCCTCCGGAACATCAGGCGTCTTGTCGACGTCCCCCGCCGGGATCTCCGTTACGTCCTCTTCCTCAGGTGTCGGCGGCCCTGGCTGGAGAACCGTGTCATCGGCCGGCGTGCTTGCCTGGCTGGTTTCGGTACCCGTCGGCAGAGGGTTATCGGCACATGCCTGGGTGGTCAGCCCGGCCAGCATTGCCATGGTCGCGGCGGAGACTGCGAAGCCTCTCCTCGCGGTGATGCGCACGTATGTACCCCGTTTCAAGTATCGCTCCGTCTGAGCGCTTGACTGGGTGTGATCCTATGATCACCACGCCGCTTATGTGACCGGCCAGTAGGAATGTTGAGCGAAACATGAGGTTGCGGGTCTCCGAGCGCGATGGTTGGCCAAGGCTGCAGCACAGGCGTTCCGAGCACTGGGGGGTCATGCAGCGCCGACTACAGCGCTGCACTTGCGGCCAGTAGTACACGGTGTCAGCGTGGGCCGGAACCAAGCTGCGGTTCCGGCCCGTCGCTTCGCAGTGGTAGTACTTCCCGCGAGTCGTTGACTCCAGCGCTTCAGGCTCAGTCGGCGATCGGCAGGTACACCCGATTGCCCGCCTCGGCGAACTCCTTCGACTTCTGGAGCATCCCCTCAGCGATCTCCTCCGACGAGGCCCCCTCAGCCGCCGCACCGCCGAACCGCTCTGTGATGCTTTGGCTAATCTTCATGCTGCAGAACTTGGGACCGCACATCGAGCAGAAGTGAGCCGTCTTGGCGGGCTCCGCGGGCAGGGTCTCGTCATGGAACTCCCGTGCCGTGTCCGGGTCGAGGGCCAGGTTGAACTGGTCCTCCCACCGGAACTCGAAACGAGCGTCCGACAGCGCGTCGTCCCACTCCTGTGCACCCGGGTGGCCCTTGGCGAGGTCGGCTGCGTGGGCGGCGATCTTGTAGGTGATGACGCCGGTCTTGACGTCGTCACGGTTCGGCAGGCCCAAGTGCTCCTTGGGCGTCACGTAGCACAGCATCGCCGTGCCCCACCAGGCGATCATCGCGGCACCGATGCCGGAGGTGATGTGGTCGTACGCCGGGGCGACGTCCGTGGTCAGCGGGCCGAGCGTATAGAACGGAGCTTCATCGCAGATCTCCTGCTGAAGGTCGATGTTCTCCTTGATCTTGTGCATCGGGACGTGGCCCGGGCCCTCGATCATGGTCTGGACATTGAAACGCTTCGCGATCCGGTTGAGTTCCCCGAGTGTGCGCAACTCCGCGAACTGCGCCTCGTCATTGGCGTCCGCGATCGAACCGGGCCTGAGGCCGTCCCCGAGCGAGTACGTGACGTCGTACGCTGCGAGGATCTCGCACAGCTCCTCGAAGTTCTCGTACAGGAACGACTCCTTGTGGTGCGCGAGGCACCAGGCAGCCATGATCGAGCCGCCGCGGGAGACGATGCCGGTCTTGCGGTTCGCCGTGAGCGGCACGTACGGCAGGCGCACACCCGCGTGGACCGTCATGTAGTCCACGCCCTGTTCGGCCTGTTCGATGACCGTGTCCTTGTAGATCTCCCAGGTCAGCTCCTCGGCCCGGCCGTCGACCTTCTCCAGGGCCTGGTAGAGCGGCACGGTGCCGATGGGCACGGGGGAGTTGCGCAGCACCCACTCACGCGTGGTGTGGATGTTGCGACCGGTGGACAGGTCCATGACCGTGTCGGCGCCCCAACGGGTCGCCCAGGTCATCTTCTCGACCTCCTCCTCGATGGAGGAGGTCACCGCCGAGTTGCCGATGTTGGCGTTGACTTTCACCAGGAATCGCTTGCCGATGATCATCGGCTCGATCTCCGGGTGGTTGACGTTGGCCGGCAGCACGGCCCGACCTGCGGCGATCTCGTCGCGGACCACCTCGGGCGAGACGTTCTCCCGGATGGCCACGTACTCCATCTCGGGCGTGATCTCGCCGCGGCGGGCGTACGCGAGTTGGGTGACTGCCACTCCGTCCCTGCCGCGGCGCGGCTGGCGGGGCCGGCCGGGGAAGACCGCGTCCAGGTTGCGGAGACCGCCACGGGGCGAGGTGTGCTTGATGCCGTCGTCCTCGGGACGGACGGGGCGGCCCGCGTACTCCTCGGTGTCGCCGCGGGCGATGATCCAGTTCTCGCGCAGCGGTGACAGACCCCTGCGGACGTCGGTGTCGACGAGTGGATCGGTGTAGGGGCCTGACGTGTCGTACAGCGTGACCGACCGGCCGTTGGTGAGGTGCACCTGGCGGACCGGCACGCGCAGGTCGGGGCGGCTGCCCTCGATGTACGCCTTGTGCCAGCCGATGGACTTCCCGGCCTCCTCGGACGTCTCGTCCTGAACGGAGGCAGGCGTGCGTGCGTCCTTGTTGGTCATGAGACCTACTCCCTACGCCGGCATTACCCGGTAACAGGTTCGGCGGTCGACGCAGCCGTTTCCGTCCGGCGATGCTTCGTGTGAAACATCACTCGACTCCGGCGATGTTTCATGTGAAACATCGCTGGGACGGAGGTCAGCGCCCTCTCAGCCCGGTGCTCCGAGCTCCCGCGTGTACAAAAGGTGCCCCCACGCTAGCGGGGATTCTGGCGCGGTGAACAGAGGGCCCCCCTCGTTCTTGCGATGATCGGGCGGTGACCACGACGCAGCGTCCCTCCTTCCCACCGCCCGAGCCGCCCCGCGGATCCGGCGCCGGAAACGGCAACGGCCGTGGTGACGGCCATGATTTCGCCGCCGGAGCCGGGCAGGGACCGGCCAGAGGACAGGGACCGGCCAGAGGGCAGAGCCCTGAACTCGGGTACGGGCAGGACACGGAGTTCGGCCCTGGGGACCGTGGTGAGTACGGCCCGGGCTCCGGCGGCGGCCGACGCACCGGTTCTCCGGGCGGTCATGCCGACCGCGGTGTTCCCATCGGCGGGCAGGGCCCCGGACATGGCACCGGTGGTGGGTATGGATCAGGGCCCACCGGAGGTGGCGGGCACGGACACGGCGGAGGCGACGGGCACGGTCCCGGCGGAGGCGACGGGCACGGTCCCGGCGGAGGCGACGGGCACGGCCGCGGTCCCGGCGGAGGCAGCGGACAGGGCCACGGTCAGGGCGGTGGCGACGGGCACGGCCCCGGTTCCGGATCGGGTGGCGGGCACGGGCATTCTCACAGTCACGGTCCGGCCACGCCTGTCTCCCTGCATCTGCGCAAGGTCATCGCGGCGATTTTGATCCCGTTCGCCGCTGCCGTGCTGGTCGGCCTCGCCGTGCTGTGGCCGGGGGGCGCTCCGGCGCACGAGCGCACCGGCGTCGGTTTCGACCGGCAGACGCAGGACGCCACCGTCACCAAGGTGGTCGAGGTGAGCTGCAAGGAGGCCGGCGCTTCGGGCGTGCCGCCGACCGGTGACACCTCCACGGCCGAGGGTTCCTCCGCGGTGCAGGAGGAGAAGGGCACCTGCAAGCGGGCGACCATCCGGGTCGACAGCGGCGACGACAAGGGCCGTACGTTCACCGAGATCGTCCAGCCCGACCAGTCCCGCCAGCTGCACGAGGGTCAGGAGGTCGTGGTCGCCTACGAGCCCTCGGCGCCGAAGGACCTGCAGTACTCGGTCACCGACATCAACCGCCGTCTGCCCATGGCGCTGCTCGCGGGCATCTTCGCCCTGGCCGTGGTGGCCGTCGGGCGGATGCGGGGTGTCATGGCGCTGGTCGCCCTGGCCATCAGCTTCATGGTGCTGAACTTCTTCATCCTGCCCGCGATCCTGCAGGGCTCCAACCCGCTGGTCGTGGCGGTGGTCGGCGCCAGCGCCATCATGCTCATCGCCCTGTACCTGTGTCACGGCCCGTCCGCCCGGACATCCGTGGCGGTGCTCGGCACCCTCATCTCACTGCTGCTGATCGGCATCCTCGGCTCGGTGTTCATCGACTGGGCCGCCCTGACCGGGAACACCGACGACAACACCGGGTTGATCCACGGCCTCTACCCGACGATCGACATGAGCGGTCTGCTGCTGGCCGGCGTCATCATCGGCTCGCTCGGCGTACTCGACGACGTGACGGTCACGCAGACCTCGGCGGTCTGGGAGCTGCACGAGGCCAACCCGTCGATGGGCTGGCGGGGGCTTTACCGCGCGGGCATCAGGATCGGCCGCGACCACATCGCCTCGGTCGTCAACACCCTCGTCCTCGCCTACGCGGGTGCCGCGCTGCCCCTGCTGCTGCTGTTCTCCATCGCGCAGAGCAGTGTGGGGACGGTCGCCAACAGCGAGCTGGTCGCGGAGGAGATCGTGCGCACGCTGGTCGGTTCGATCGGCCTGGTCGCCTCGGTGCCGGTCACCACCGCCCTGGCGGCGCTCATGGTCTCGGCCGACCGCCCCGGCACGGAACCCGCCCCGGAGGCCTCCGCGGTTCCGGCGCGCGGGGGAAGGGGCAGGCGCCGCAAGCGCTGACGCCTGACAGCCCGAGGCGTCTCGCCCGGCTGGAGGAAGGACGTAGGGCGATCGCGGGAAGAAGCGTTCCTGTACAGCTCGGCGGCGCCCGGCGAAGCGTTACTCCACCGTGCCGCCGGGCCATGTCTCAGCCGGCGCCCTGCTCGGCGAGGATGCGGTCCAGAGCCTCGTCGAGGTGCGCGTCGAAGTCGGCGAGCGAGCCCTCCTGGCCCAGCGGCACCAGCTTGTCCGTACGGTCGAGAAAAGCGACGAGCGGTGCCGTCGACGAACGGAACAAGGCCTGGTCGCTGCCCACCTGAAGCCGGATCAACACCTCGCCCAGCGCATCGGGTTCGACGGGCGTGACGCGCACATCGCCCTCCCCGCACGGTCGGCCGACCCCGTCGATCAGCAACTCCCGCCCAAAAGCCCACGTCACCGGGGCATCACCGGGCAAGTGGAATGTCAGCCGGACGGCATAGGGATCACTGGACTCATAGCGCAGCTCCACCGGAATGCGGAAGGAGAGTTCCTCGGACACGAGAAAGCTCATCATGACCTCTGCTTGTACGGACTCGCGCATCGATAACCCCGTCAATCGCCGTTACTGGCCGGGAACGAACCTCTGACACTTGGTGGAATCTTGCTGAACGTACACAGCAGATCACAAGGAGTGAGTTTTCACATACTGATAGAGAGCGCGAGTGAGCCGAGCAGCCGCCCCATCTCGGCCTGCAACTGCCGGGCCGCGGGCAGCAGCCGGTCGGCCTGGTGTGCGGGGAGTGAGATGGCCATCGTCGCTGCCGTGGTGCCGAGGGTGAGGGGGATCGCGGCACAGACCGCGCCCAGGGCGTACTCCTGGCGCTCGGTCACCGGTTCCATCCGCCGGATCCGCTCCAGGCGCCTGAGCAGGCTGTGGTTGTCGCGCACCGTGTAGGGCGTGAGGGGCTGCACCGGATAGCGGTCGAGGTGGTCACGGCGGGTCTCCTCGTCCAGTTGGGACAGCAGGCACTGCCCGACGGCGTGCGCGTGCCCGGTCTCCCGGAAGTCGGCCCATTCCTCGACCGCCGGGTTGACGGGTGTGTCGGAGACGCACATGACCTCGATCTCGCCCTCGCGGTAGACCGCGTAGTAGACGGGCACGCCCAGGGCGTCCCGCCAGTGCGCCAGGGCGTCGACGATCGTGCTGCGACGTTTCTGCCGCGCCCCGCTGCTGCTCAGCCGCTCGGCCGCGTCCCCGAGGAAGAACAGGCCCCTGTCCCGGCGCAGATAGCCCTCGTGCACGAGCGTGCGCAGCAGGTGGTACGTCGTGGGCAGCGCCAGCCCGGTCTCACGCGCCAGTTGCTTGGCCGGGGCGCCGTACTCGTGCGCGGCGACGGTCTCCAGCAGCCGCATCGCGCGCCGCACGGACCCGATCAGGGTCGGCGGAGGCGGTGCGGCAACGGGAGACGGTGGCCCGGAGGGCGCCGCCGAGCGGGGTTGCGCGGGGACGGTGCGGAGGTGGACGGGTGCGGTGTCAGCCGGGACCAAGGGGCTCTCCCGAAGCGCGAGGGGGCAGGCCCGTGCGGAGAACACGGGTGGGGGTGAATGCCGCTCGCGGGGAAGTCCCCGCGTCGAGTTCCGGACTCTATTCGCCTGCCACCGCGTGCAGACGGCCCAGCCGGGAAACTTCCCCCGCCCGAGGGAACCGGTGATTCCAGGCGTGTCCCGCTACCCCCACCGGTTTCCCACTGGTCTCACCAGTCGCTGCGCGACGAGGAGCTCGACGTGAACTTACGTACGACGTAGATCAGTCCGCCGACCAGGGCCACGAAGACCAGCACCTTGAAGAGCAGTCCGATGACGAAACCGACCACGCTGGCGATCAGCCCGCCGAACACGACCAGGGCGATGACCGGCACCGCGATCCACTTCACCCACCACGGCAGTCCCGTGAAGATCTCTCGCATCGCCCTCGTCCTTGCCTCTCCGCCCGTTCGAGTGCCGGGTCCTGTCGGTCCTGTCGGATCTCTGATGTCCTGCACTCGATGCTAGGTCCGCAAGGGGGTCGAACGGGCGCCTCGCATCCCTTGTCCTCCCCTGACCGACCCCCTAGGGAACCCTGAGACTCCGCGTCAGCTCTCGGGCGGAGAGAAGACCACCAGCACCCTCAGGTCCTCGGTGATGTGGTGGAACTTGTGGGCGACGCCCGCCGGCACGTAGATCACGCTGCCACGCGCCACTTGGGTCGTCTCCAGGCCGACGGTGATCGCGGCCCGGCCGCTCACAATGAAGTAGACCTCGTCCTGATTGTGCGGCTTCTGCGGATCCTGTTCGCCCGCGTCGAGGGCGTACAAGCCGACCGACATGTTCTGCTCCCGCAGAAACTGCAGGTAGGCGCCCTCGTTGGCGGCGCGCTCCGCCTCCAGTTCGTCCAGCCGGAATGCTTTCATCGCCTTGTCCGCCCCTGCCTCTTGTGCCCGTGTCCGATCAGGTCTGCCACGATCAGACACATGATGAATTTCCTAGTCAAGACGATCGCGAACGCGGGCGCCCTGGCGGTCGCCGTATGGCTGCTCGACAAGATCACCCTGACCGGTGACAGCACGGGCAGGGAGTTCGCCACCCTGATCATCGTGGCGCTGCTCTTCGGCCTGGTGAACTTCCTGGTCAAGCCGGTGGTCAAGCTCCTCAGCCTGCCGTTGCTGATATTGACCCTCGGTCTGTTCACGCTGGTCGTCAACGCGTTGATGCTGCTGCTCACCTCGTGGCTGGCGGACAAGCTCGACCTGAGCTTCCACGTGGACGGCTTCTGGACGGCCGTCGTGGGAGGCCTGATCATCTCGGTCGTCTCCTGGGCGCTGCACGTCATCCTGCCCGACGGGGACTGAGCGGACATGACGTACCGGGTGTGTTTCGTCTGCACGGGCAACATCTGCCGCTCGCCGATGGCCGAGATCGTGTTCCGCGCGCGGGTGGCGGAGGCCGGTCTCGACGAGCTGGTGGAGGTCGACAGCGCCGGTACGGGCGGCTGGCACGAGGGCGACGGCGCCGACCCGCGCACCGTGGCCGTCCTGGAGGACAACGGATACCCGGGCGGCCACACGGCCCGGCAGTTCCAGTCGTCGTGGTTCTCCCGCCTCGACCTCGTGATCGCCCTCGACTCCGGCCATCTCGGGGCTCTGCGCCGTCTCGCGCCCACCGAGCAGGACGCGGGGAAGGTACGGCTGCTCCGCTCGTACGATCCCGCCGCCGGCGACGACCTCGACGTACCGGACCCCTACTACGGGGGAACGGACGGCTTCGAGGAGTGCCTTGAGATGGTGGAGGCGGCGAGCACGGGTCTGCTTGCCGCGGTGCGCGAGGACGTGGAGGGACAGGCGGCATGAGTGATTCCGCGACGGGTGCCGAAGGCCGCGGGGCAGATGCCGCAGATGACGTGACGGGGGCCGCGGGCGAGGTGACGGGCACTGCCGGCCTGCCCGTGGGCGCCGCTGACGGCACGCGCGCGGTGCGGGCCGGGCTGCCCGAGCCGGTCAAGCACGAGCCCACCCTGCCCGGCCCGGTGTTCGCGGCCCACTTCCATCTCCCGGGCGACCCGACGGGTCCCTACACGTACGGCCGCGACGAGAACCCGACGTGGACGCTGCTGGAACGCGCCGTCGGCGAGCTGGAGGCGCCCGGCCGGGACGGCGCGGAGACGCTCGTCTTCGCCTCGGGCATGGCGGCGATCTCGGCGGTGCTCTTCTCCCAGCTGCGCACCGGCGACGTGTGTGTCCTGCCCGACGACGGCTACCAGGCGCTGCCACTGGTCCGCGCTCAGCTGGAGGCGTACGGCATCGAGGTGCGCACGGCGCCCACCGGCGGGGACGCCCAGCTCGACGTCCTCGACGGTGCGAGGTTGCTGTGGATCGAGACCCCTTCCAATCCCGGGCTCGACGTGTGTGACATCAGGCGGCTCGCCGAGGCGGCGCACGCGCGTGGTGCCCTGGTGGCCGTCGACAACACCCTCGCGACACCGCTCGGCCAGCGTCCGCTGGAGCTCGGCGCCGATTTCGCCGTGGCCAGCGGCACCAAGCAGCTCACCGGCCACGGCGATGTCCTCCTCGGCTATGTGGTCGGCCGGAACGCCGAGGCCATGGCTGCCGTGCGCCGCTGGCGCAAGATCGTCGGTGCGATTCCCGGGCCCATGGAGGCCTGGCTCGCACACCGTTCGATCGCGACGCTCCACATGCGGGTCGACCGGCAGAGCGCGACGGCCCTGGCGGTCGCGCAGGCGCTGCGCGAGCGGCCCGAGGTGGCAGGGCTGCGCTACCCCGGCCTGCCCGACGACCCCTCCCACGAGATCGCCGCGCGGCAGATGCGGCGCTTCGGCTGCGTCGTGTCGTTCACGCTGCCCACCCGCGCGCGTGCCGACCGGTTCCTCGGCGCGCTGCGCCTTGTGGACGACGCGACGAGCTTCGGCGGTGTGCGGTCCACGGCCGAACGACGTGGCCGCTGGGGCGGAGACGCGGTGCCGGAGGGCTTCATCCGGCTGTCGGTAGGCGCCGAGGATCCCGAGGACCTGGTGGCGGATGTGCGGCGCGCGCTGGACGAGTCGGCCGTCTGACCACCCCCACGGACGGTCCGAGCCTCCCCCCTCGTGGCTCGGACCGTCCTCCGGTTCCGCGCGCAAGAACCGCGCGACCAAGGCTAGTTGACTCTCTGTCAGTGTCCAATCACAGTAGCGACAGAGACCTATCGACTTATTTATAGTTGGGCACGGCCGGGGCAGGGAGCAGGGGCCGAAGAGGGGAGTGCGCGGTGGATCTGGCCTTGCTGCGGACCTTCGTGACCGTGCACCGGGCCGGCTCCTTCACCCGCGCCGCCGCCCTGCTCGGCCTCTCCCAGCCTGCTGTCACCTCGCAGATACGGACGCTGGAACGGCAACTGGGCCGCCCTCTGTTCCTGCGGCAGGCCCGTGGCGTGACCCCGACCAGCATCGGCGACGAACTCGCCCACAAGGCCGCACCTCATCTCGACGCCCTGGTGGAGATCACCGAGACCGGCCTCGACGACGACTCCTCCTTACGGACGCTGCACCTCGCGGGGCCTCCGGAGTTCACCGCCGAACGAGCACTGCCCGCCCTCACCGAGCTGACCGGCGAGGACGGCCAGGGCTTCGCCTTGCGTGCTTCCTTCGGGACCGCCGAGGAAACGCTGGAAGGGCTTTCCGCCGGGCATCATGATCTGGCCATCAGCACGGCCCAGCCGCGCGGTGCCCTGCTCACGGCGACTGCGCTCTGCGACGAGGAGCACGTTCTGGTCGCTGCCCCGCGCTGGTCCGAGCAGATCGGGACCGGGCACAGGCCGGAAGGGGCTCTCGGGAAGGTGCCGCTGGTGGAGGTGCACGAGTCGCTGCCGTTCGTCTCCCGCTACTGGGCCTCCGTCTTCGACGCGCACCCGGCCGCCCCGGGCACCGTGATCGTCCCCGACCTTCGTGCGGTCCTGGCCTGCGCGGTCGCGGGCGCCGGCCTGGCGGTGCTGCCCCGCTATCTGTGCGCGGCGGCGCTGGAGCGGGGCGATGTCGTCGCGCTGCACGAGCCGGCGGTGCCGCCGCTGCGGACGTACTTCCTGGTGGTCCGGACCGGGACGCTGGCGATGCCCCATATAGCCCGGGCCCACGACTGGTTGCTGCGATCCTCGGCCGACTGGTGCTGAGGCGTCCGCAGACGCGTGCCGGGTCGCACTGACGTGAGGTGTGGGCGCGCGGGGCCGTGCCTCACTCTGGGAGCTCGACCGGTGACGTTTCGCGATGTTTCACGTGGAACCAGCCGGGCCACATTTCACTCATGACCGTCCGACCCGTGGTCAAGCGCACCGCCCGCGCCGTTCTGCTGGACGGTGCCGACCTGATCCTGATCAAACGCACCAAGCCGGGTGTGGATCCCTACTGGCTCACCCCCGGTGGCGGGGTGGAGCCCAAGGACTCGACCGTCGTCGATGCCTTGCACCGCGAGGTGTACGAAGAACTCGGCGCGAAGATCACCGATGTGGTGCCCTGCTTCGTGGACACCATGGAGCACATAGGGGAGGACGGCGGTGCGACCGGGGTGAAGGTGCAGCACTTCTTCGTCTGCCGTCTGGAGTCCATGGACCCCGCCCTGCGCCACGGCCCCGAGGTGGACGAGCCGGTCGGCGAGTACGAGATCGTGCGCGTGCCCTTCACCCGGGTCGGAATCGCCTCCGTCCATCTCGTGCCGTTGTCACTGCGGCACTACCTGGACGGCAACATCGAGGGCGTCCTCGCCATGCACGCGCCCGACCTGGGCTGAGACGCCTGATCAGCTTCCGGCCGCGACCAGTTCCTCCACGGAGTCGTGCCGTATGCGGTCCGAGGGGATACCGATGTCCCGCAGGGCGTCCACACCGCTGCGGATCATCCCGGGCGGGCCCGAGAGGTAGGCGTCGAACTCGTCCCACGGGCCGTAGGTGCGTATGGCGTCCGGCAGCTGCAGATGCGCCTGCTGGTCGATGATCGCGCGGACCGAGAGCCAGGGATGGGTCTGCTGGAGGCGGAGCATGGTGTCGATGTCGTACAGGTCGTGGTCGGTGCGGGCACCGTAGAAGACCTCGACCGACCGGCGGTCCCCGTGCTCGGCGACATCCTCGACCAGGGCCTTGATGGGCGCTATGCCCGTACCACCGCCCAGGCAGAGCAGTCCGCTGTCGGTGGTGTGGTCGACGGTCATGGAACCCGCGGGCGGGCCGAGCCGGATGATGTCGCCGGGACGGGCGCGGTGCACCAGGGCGTTGGAGACCCAGCCGGCCGGTACGGCCTTGACGTGGAACGACAGCAGACCGTCGGACCGGGGCGCCGACGCGAAGGAGTAGTGCCGCCAGATCCGCGGCCACCAGGGCGTCTCCACGCTCGTGTACTGCCCGGCGAGGAAGGGGTACGGCTGGTCGGGTCGGACGGTGACCACCGCGACGTCCGGCGTTCTCAGGTCGTGCGTGACGATCTCGGCGTACCACCAGGCCGGGGCACGTAGTTCGTCCGCGGCCGCTGCGTCGATCATGACCTGGGAGATCGTGGTGTAGGCCCGGATCCAGGCCGCCTCCGTCTCCGCGTTCCACACCCCGGCGGCGTACTTGCTCAGCGCGCCGATGAGGCACTCGCCGACGGCCGGGTAGTGCTCGGGCCGCGTCCCGTACTTGCGGTGGCCCCGGCCGAGTTTTTGCAGATAGTCGACGAGGACGTCCTTGTTGTCGATGTGCTCGGCGGCTGTGAGCAGGGCTCGGAGCAGTCGGTCCCGCTGGGTGTCCATCGCGGCCGGGAACAGCGACCGCAGGTCGGGGTGGCGGACGAAGAGCAGGGCGTAGAAGTACGACGTGACCTTGTCGGCAACCGGCGCGACCTCGGCCATGGTGCGGCGGATGAGGAGGGCGTCAGGAGAGCCCTCTTCGGCCGGTGCGGAGGCGGCCCGGCTCGAAGGTGGCACCGATGCGTGTTCCTGGACGGGAGCCCGCTGTTCGGGGGGAGTGCGGGGCGGAGCCACGGTGGAGGCGAAGGGCGTCGGGGTGAGCGTCGTGGGTGCGGGGCCCGGCGACGAGACGGTGGTGGGGCCGGAAACCGCGGCGGGGGACGGAGCGTGCTGTGCGACCGGTGGGGCGGGCGTGGACAGCGCGTCCGACTGTTCACGTCCTCGGTCGCGCGCACCGGCGCCCGGACTGCCGGATGTCGAGCCGGGGGGCCCGGATGTGGCGTCTGCCGGTGCTTCCGGGACGGCTCCCGGCCTGCCCACCGGGCGTATCGTGGCCGGTCGACGCCCTTCCCCGGTGCTGTCCGGCGTCCGGGCGTCGCCTTCCGGTGCTGTCGTCGGGTTCTTGCGGGGTGTGAACCAGTCGCCCCCGCCGCCAGAAGTGCCGTTGTCGGCCGACGTGGTGGTCGGAGCGTCCATGGTGTGCCTCGCCTCGAGCATCTTTCGGTCGGTCTGCGCACTTCCGAAGTCGGAAGGTGCCTGCTTCCCCCGTGGACGGTCTCGTTCCCGTCCATGTCGCGGCCAATGCGGCCACATTCAACCTGTATTCCGGCTCCGTACGGACAAGTAAGGCGAGAGTGTGACATTGGCCGCAGTGACTCTCATCGAGCTTCCCACCCGCCTGGCCGCTTCCGACGCATACCCGGAAACACGGGTCTTAGATCTCTCCGTCCCGTTAGGCTGCATTGCCCTGCACCACCCCATACGGGACAGGACGTCCCGTCCCGGATGCGAACCGGACTCGACCCTACCGGCCACTGCCCTGCACACAAGTCCCCCCTCCTCTCGTCACGAATGCGGGCGCGACGCGAAGCGCCAAGTCCGTCAACGATGAGGCCGGGCAGCCCCGTTCAGCGTCTCGTCCGGACGCCCGGTGTTTCTTACCTGTTTCACGTGAAACATCCGGCACCGGTCCGGGTCCTGTGCGGGCGGCGACAACTGGCCAAAAGCTCGTGCGTCTCCGCTGAAACAGGTGGACGTCAGGGGCTCTCGTCGGACAGCCTGACCTGCGTGCCGACTCCTTCCCTTGCCTCATTGCCCATCCGTCGTCTGACGCTCCACGATCAAGCCGCCTGCGCAGACTTGTCCGAGGACCGGGGGTGGCCACGGGAGGAGCACAAGTGGGGCTTCCTCCTCACGGCCGGGAAGGGCTACGGCATCGACGACCCCGAGGGTGGCCTGGTGAGCGCCTGCGTCGTCACCGAGTACGGACCGCAGGAGCCCGCCCTCGCCGCGGTCGGCATGGTCCTGGTCGCCGGACGGCATGCCCGGCAGGGCGTGGGACGCCGGCTGATGCGTCACGTGGTCTCGGCGATGGGCACCACGCCCCTCACTCTGCACGCGACGCCGAACGGCCGCCCCCTCTACGAGGAACTCGGCTTCAAGGTCACAGGGCAGGCCGAGATGGTCTCTGGACGCTTCACTCCCGGTGGACCGGAGCCGGAGGTGGCCACACGCGCCGCGACCGCCGAGGACCTGACCGCGATCCTCCGCCTCGACGAGCAGGTGTTCGGCAGCGACCGCACACACATCGTCACCCGGCTGCCGGCCTTCGCCGACCAGTTGCGCGTGGCCGAGGACGGCGGGCGGATCGTCGGGTACGCGGCCGCCTGGCCCAACATGGACACCCACGTCGTCGGGCCGCTCATCGCTCGCGACACGTCGGTGGCCCGGGCTCTCATCGCCTCCCTCGCCGCCCACACCGACCGTCCCCTGCGCACCGACATCGACGTGCGGCACGAGGAACTCCTCGCGTGGGTCAAGGAGCGTGGCCTGCGATCCGTCGCCTTCAACTCGGTGATGGCGTACGGGATCGCCGAGTTGCCGGGCGACTGGAGCCGGCGGTTCGCGCCGGTCACGGTCGCGGCGGGCTGACGAGCCTCGGTACGACGACGCCGGCTCCCCGGGAACAGGGAACCGGCGTCGTCGCGGTGCAGGGACCGGGTCAGGCGAGAGCCTCCACGGCGGCTGTGCCGAAGCCGTGGTCCCGCTCCGGGGCGCCGCCGCCGACGCCGATCGCGCCGATCAGAAGGCGGTTCTCCTGAAGGACTTGCGGTCGCTTCGGGCCATGGGGCAGGTGGGGGGTGGTTCGGCCGCTCAGTGATGGACAGCAGCGCGCTGCTCGGCTGGTGCGGCTCCCGTGACGACGGTGCTGGGGCCACCGGCGCGGCGCTCCAGGGCGGCCGAGAGGAAGGCCAGGACCAGAGCGCCGGCGGCCAGGGCGGCACCGACCCAGTTGGGGGCGGTGTAGCCGAGGCCCGCCGCGATCACCAGGCCGCCGAGCCAGGCGGAGAGCGCGTTGCCGAGGTTGAAGGCGCCGATGTTCACGGCGGAGGCCAGTGTCGGGGCGCCGTGTGCCTGGTCGAGAACGCGCTTCTGCAGCGGCGGCACGGTGGCGAAACCCAGGGCACCGATCAGCGCGATGGTGATCGCAGAGAGCAGCTTGTCGTGGGCGGTGAGGGTGAACAGGGCCAGGACGACGGCCAAGGCACCCAGGGAGACGTACAGCATGGGCATCAGGGCGCGGTCGGCGAACTTGCCGCCGACCAGGTTGCCGCCGACCATGCCGAGGCCGAAGAGGACCAGCAGCCAGGTGACGGAGCCGTCGGCGAAGCCTGCGACACGCGTCATCATCGGCGCGATGTACGTGATGGCCGCGAAGACACCGCCGAAGCCCAGGACGGTCATGGCCATCGCCAGGAGGACCTGCACGTTCTTGAACGCGGCCAGCTCATGGCGCAGACGCACGCCCTCCGCCTTGGGCATGTCGGGGACGAGCCGGGCGATGCCGGCCAGGCCGACGACTCCGAGGGCGGCGACTATGCCGAAGGTCACCCGCCAGCCGACGGACTGCCCGACGAGCGTACCCAGCGGGACACCGACGACGTTGGCGACGGTCAGGCCGGTGAACATCATCGCGATGGCGCCGGCCTTCTTGTCCGGAGCGACGAGGTCCGCCGCGACGACCGAACCGATGCCGAAGAAGGCGCCGTGGGCCAGCGAGGCGACGATCCGGCCGATCAGCATGACGGAGAAGGCGGGGGCGAGTGCCGAAAGCAGGTTCCCCAGGATGAAGAGGCCCATCAGCAGCATCAGCATCCGCTTACGGGAGATCTTGGTGCCGAGCACGGTCATCAGCGGCGCGCCGAACATGACGCCGAGCGCATAGCCGGTCACCAGGTAACCGGCGGTGGGGATGGAGACCCCGTAGTCGGCCGCGACCTGCGGCAGCAAGCCCATGATCACGAATTCTGTCGTTCCGATCCCGAAGGCCCCGATCGCGAGGGCCAGAAGCGCGAGAGGCATGGAGGGGTTACCTTCCCAGACGATTGCAGGAGCGCTTAGCGTGCGCCCACAATAGTTGCAGACGCGGGCTACATGCAAACGCCGTCAATTGCGGTTCTGCTCTATCCTGGATGTCAGCCGCTCCGGGACGGAGGAAACGCCACATGACAGCGACGGACCCCGCGCTCACCGCTCTCGCCCAGAGCTGGTGCGCCCTCTCCCTGCTCCACGGAAGGATCGAGGCCAGCATCGAGCGCGCCCTACAGGCCGGGCACGACCTCAGCGCGCGCGAGTACTCCCTGCTGGACGTACTCAGCCGGCAGCACGACGGCGACGGGGGCCATCTACAGATGAAGCAGGTCGCCGACGCGGTCGTCCTCAGCCAGAGCGCCACCACGCGCCTGGTCACCCGACTCGAAGACCGCGGCCTTCTGGAGCGCTACCTGTGCCCCACCGACCGCCGGGGCATCTACACCAACGTCACCGCGGCGGGCCTCGAATTGCTGGAAGCGGCGCGTCCCACCAATGACGCCGCCCTGCGGGAGGCGCTCGACGAAGCGGCGAAGAACCCCGAGCTGGCACCGCTGGTCCGGGTCGTGGAGACACTGAAGGCTCCGGTGCCCGCATAGGGTGCCCGAGCACAGGCCGACGCGCGGCATCTGCGCCGCCGACCGTGCGTAAGGTGCGTCCATGGGAGATCTTGAGATACGTGCCGCCGCCGCCGACGACGTCCCCGCGATCGTCGCCATGCTCGCGGACGACCCACTGGGCGCACAGCGCGAGTCGCCGGACGACCTCGCCCCGTATCTGGCCGCGCTGGAGCGGCTCAGCACCGACCCGAACCAGCACCTGGTCGTGGCGGTCCGGGAAGGCAGGGTCGTGGGCACGCTCCAGCTCACGATCATTCCCGGGCTCTCCCGGCGCGGTGCGACCAGGTCGATCGTCGAAGGGGTGCGCATCCATGCGGACGAGCGCGGCAGCGGCCTGGGGACCCAGCTCATCGAGTGGGCGATCGAAAAATCCCGGGACGAAGGGTGCCAGCTGGTCCAGCTGACCTCTGACAAGACCCGCTCCGACGCCCACCGCTTCTACGAACGGCTCGGGTTCATGGCCTCTCACACGGGCTTCAAGCTCCAGCTGTGACCGATGGGCGTGGGCGTCCTGTTTCACGTGAAACAGGACGCCCACGCATCCCACCGCCTAACCGATTCCGCGCCATCCCTCTGGGTCGACACCACCCGGCACAGGAGCACCCTCGTCGTACGGCTGACGCGTGAACACGAACGAGCCGAGGTCCAGGTGACTCACGGACCCGTCCGGCCGCCGTACGGCCCTCAGAAGCTCGCCGGCGTAGTAGCCCTCGAGACCCGTCCAGGTGCCGTCGCCGTTCGCGCGGAAACGAGAGCGACGGCCCCCGCCGGTCAACGGCCCCAGCGATACAAGTCCGTCGGCCGTCAGTCGCAGAGCGAAGGCGTTCGTCCCCCAGTACCACTGCCCCGTCAGCTCGAGCAGCGACGGATCGACATCACGGAGCGGCTTCCACGGGGCGGGGATACGCGGCTCCGCCTCGGCGACGATACGGACCAGGTCGGCGGCGAGAGGGAACAGCAGCGGTCCTGACGTGGAGTTGGCCAGGGCGACAGCCGCCACATCGTCCTCGACGCTGATCATGAGACACGCGAGGAATCCGGGCAGCGAACCGGTGTGGCCGATAAGGGACCGCCCGTTCCGTCGCCGGATCTCCATGCCGAGGCAGTACGCGTAACCGCTCGCCACGTCCGCCGCCTCGTGGGGCGCGGCCGGTGTCCTCATCTCTTTCAGTGACCCGGCGCTCAGCACCCGTTCGTCGCCGTTGAGCAGGAAAGCCGCGAACCGCGCCAAGTCACCGGTCGTCGACCAGAGTTGACCGGCCGGCGCCATGCGTCCCAGATCCTCGGTGGGCTCGGGAAGCATCACGTCGGCCCAGGGATGCACGGCCCAGCCACCCGCGTGGGGCGCCCGCGGCCGCACACTCGTACGCCGCAGACCCAACGGGTCGAGCACCTCACGCCGAAGGACGTCCTCCCAGGAAGCCCCGCGGAGCTTCTCGACGAGCGCGCCGAGCAGGGCGTAGCCCGGGTTCGAATAGTGGAACCGGCGGCCTGGCGGGGTCAGCAGGGGGCGATCACCCAGTACGTCGGCCAGCTCGGGCCGCAGGGATCCGGGGCTCCGCTCCCACCACGGGCCCGGTGTCTCGGCCGCCAATCCCCCTGAGTGCGCGAGGAGTTCGGCGATGGTCGCCTCCCCCACGCCGGTGCCCGGCAGATGCTTCTCGAGCGGATCGCCCAGTCCCAGAGCACCCTCGTCGCGCAGCCGTAGTACGAGAACCGCCGTGAAGGTCTTGGTGATCGAACCGATCCGGTACTGCACGTTCTCGTCCGGCGCATGCCCCTCCACCGAGGTCCGTGCGCCCGTCCACACCGTCGCACCGTCCCGCACGACGGCCGCGACGAGCGACGGCGCCCGCCCCTCGGTCTGCGCGACGGCGATCCGGTGCAACAGAGCGCGACGGGTGCCGGGAAGCAGCTCTCCCTGAGATGTCGTCATGGGCCCAGTCCACCCGGCCGGGCAGCCCCGCGTCGAGCACATTCGGGCAGAGCCCGTGAGACCTGGTCGGATCAGGTCTGGGCCATGTCCACGAACCGTGAGTAGTGCCCCTGGAAGGCGACCGTGATCGTCGCCGTCGGGCCGTTTCGGTGCTTGCCCACGATGATGTCCGCCTCACCCGCCCGCGGCGACTCCTTCTCGTACGCGTCCTCGCGGTGCAGAAGGATCACCATGTCGGCGTCCTGCTCGATGGAGCCCGACTCACGCAGGTCGGACACCATCGGCTTCTTGTCCGTGCGCTGCTCGGGACCACGGTTGAGCTGGGAGAGCGCGATCACCGGAACCTCCAGCTCCTTGGCCAGGAGCTTGAGGTTCCGGGACATGTCCGAGACCTCCTGCTGACGGCTCTCGGAGCGCTTGGACCCCCCGGCCTGCATCAGTTGCAGATAGTCGATGATCACGAGCCTGATGTCGTTGCGCTGCTTCAGCCGACGGCACTTCGCGCGAATCTCCATCATCGACAGGTTCGGGGAGTCGTCGATGTAGAGCGGCGCGGACGAGACCTCGGGCATCCGGCGCGCCAGACGCGTCCAGTCCTCGTCCGTCATGGTGCCGGACCTCATGTGGTGAAGGGCGACGCGGGCCTCCGCGGACAGCAGGCGCATCGCGATCTCGTTGCGCCCCATCTCGAGGGAGAAGATGACGCTCGGCAGGTTGTGCTTGATCGACGCGGCCCGGGCAAAGTCCAGGGCCAGCGTCGACTTGCCCATGGCGGGACGGGCCGCGATGACGATCATCTGCCCCGGGTGCAGGCCATTGGTGAGCGAGTCGAAGTCCGTGAACCCGGTCGGGACACCGGTCATCTCGCCGCTGCGCGAGCCGATGGCCTCGATCTCGTCGAGCGCGCCCTCCATGATGTCGCCCAGCGGGAGGTAGTCCTCGCTGGTGCGCTGCTCGGTGACCGCGTAGACCTCCGCCTGGGCGCGGTTGACGATCTCGTCGACGTCGTCGTCGGCCGCGTATCCCATCTGCGTGATGCGCGTACCGGCCTCGACCAGGCGCCTCAGGACGGCCCGCTCGTGAACGATCTCCGCGTAGTACGCCGCGTTGGCCGCTGTGGGCACCGTCTGGACGAGGGTGTGCAGATACGAGGCCCCGCCGACCTTGTTGATCTCGCCACGCTTGGTCAGCTCGGCGGCGATCGTGATGGGGTCGGCCGGCTCGCCCTTTGCGTAGACGTCGAGGACGGCCTGGTAGATCGTCTCGTGGGCCGGCTTGTAGAAGTCGTGGCCCTTGAGGATCTCGACGACGTCGGCGATGGCGTCCTTGGACAGGAGCATGCCGCCGAGGACGGACTGCTCGGCGTCGATGTCTTGCGGCGGTACCCGCTCGAACGACGGGGACGATCCACCGTCCCACGCCCCGTTGTCCCTGCCGCGCTCGTGCTGTTCGTCGCGGCCCCGGCCTCCGTCCCCACGTCGGCGGGAAGCGGGCAGACGATCACTGGGACCGCTGTCGGCCCAGGGGTCGTCCAAGGGCTCGGAAATGCTCACCGAGCCACCTCCTCCCGTCCGCCGAAGCAGACCTAGCCGTGCCCCTCTTTTCTACGGCACGGCACTGACAAGTAAGAGGCCCAACTCCGGTTGGCTCACGCCGGTTTTGTGGCGTTTTGGAAACCAGCGGACGGAGCGGGCGCCGGACTACCGTAGGCCTGTCGGCGACGTCAGCCAATCTGGTTATCCACAGGCCATGTGGACGACGGCCCAGATGCTGTGGAGAACTACGCAAAACCTGTGCACGACCCGGTGGACAGGCCTGTGAACAAGCCGCGACTCTCAGCAGAGCAAGTGCACTGACCTGCAGCTTTGCCGTCCACGGGCTGTGCAGAAGAAAAACTTTCCCAACCGGCCCAAGATCACCTCGAACAGTGCACAGCAGTGCGCACACCGAGACGAAACGTAAGGGTCTCAAATCCTTTGCATCTCTTACCTGTGGACGATTAGATTGGTGCACATGACACAGGCCCCCGCGCGCCACCCCTCCGGCCGGAGACAGCACGATCGAGAGATCATCGCGCTGGCCGTGCCTGCCTTCGGTGCCCTCGTCGCCGAGCCTCTCTTCCTCATGGCCGACACCGCGATCGTGGGCCATCTGGGCACGGCTCAACTCGCCGGTCTCGGCGTCGCCTCGGCCCTGCTGATAACCGCCGTCAGCGTCTTCGTCTTCCTGGCCTACGCCACAACAGCCGCGGTGGCCCGTCGTGTCGGCGCGGGCGACCTCCAAGCCGCCATCCGACAAGGCATGGACGGCATCTGGCTGGCTCTGCTCCTCGGCGCTGCCGTCGTCGCCGCCGCGCTGCCCACGGCACCCCACCTCGTGGGCCTCTTCGGCGCTTCGGACGCCGCAACTCCCTACGCGATCACGTATCTGCGCATCTCCGTGCTCGGCATACCCGCCATGCTCGTCGTCCTGGCCGCAACGGGCGTCCTGCGCGGGCTGCAGGACACGAGAACCCCGCTCTATGTCGCCATCGCGGGCTTCGTCGCCAACGGTGCCCTCAATGCCGGGCTCGTCTACGGTGCCGATCTGGGGATCGCCGGTTCCGCGTGGGGCACCGTCATCGCTCAGTGCGGCATGGCCGCGGTCTACCTCGTGGTGGTGCTGCGAGGGGCACGCAAGCACGGGGCTTCGCTGCGCCCGGATGCCGCTGGGATCAGGGCCTCCGCCCAAGCCGGTGTCCCCCTGCTGGTGCGCACCCTGTCGCTGCGGGCGGTCCTGATGATCGCCACGGCGGTCGCCGCCCGTCTCGGGGATGCCGACATCGCCGCCCACCAGATCATCCTCTCGCTGTGGAGCCTGCTGGCCTTCGCCCTCGACGCCATCGCCATTGCGGGGCAGGCCATCATCGGGCGCTACCTCGGAGCCGGTGACAGCCAGGGCGCACGGGAAGCATGCCGCCGCATGGTGGAGTGGGGTCTCGCCGTTGGCGTCGTCCTCGGCGTGCTGGTGGTTCTCGCCCGCCCGGCATTCTTGCCCTTGTTCACCAGCGACCCGGCCGTCAAGGACGTGGCGCTGCCCGCCCTGGTCATCGTTGCCCTCTCCCAGCCGATCTCCGGCATCGTCTTCGTCCTGGACGGCGTACTGATGGGCGCCGGTGACGGCCCCTACCTCGCTTGGGCGATGCTGCTCACCCTGGCGGTGTTCACGCCGGCCGCTCTGCTGGTACCGGTACTGGGTGGTGGACTCACAGCCCTCTGGGCCACGATGACGCTGATGATGACTGTGCGGATGCTGACTCTGTGGCTTCGCACCCGTTCGGGCCGATGGATCGTGACGGGCGCGACCCGCTGACCGTTTCACGTGAAACGCTGCCTGTTTCACGTGAAACAGGGAGTGCTCCACAGAACCGGTGTTTCACGTGAAACGTGGAGTCACCCGGCAGGTCGGCGCCTGCAGACACGAATGGGGCCGCACCCCTGAGAGGGTGCGGCCCCATCGCTTACTGCTTCAGCGCGGCACTCAGGCCGCGACGACCTCGATGTTGACCTTGGCGGCAACCTCGGGGTGCAGACGCACGGACGTCTCGTGAGCGCCCAGCGTCTTGATCGGCGAGCCGAGCTCGATGCGGCGCTTGTCGACCTCGGGACCACCGGAGGCCTTGATCGCCGAAGCGATGTCGGCCGGCGTGACGGAACCGAAGAGCCGACCGGCGTCGCCGGAGCGAACGGCCAGACGGACCTTGACGCCCTCGAGCTGGGCCTTCACAGAGTTGGCCTGCTCGATGGTCTGGATCTCGTGGATCTTGCGAGCACGACGGATCTGCTCGACGTCCTTCTCGCCACCCTTGGTCCAGCGGATAGCGAACTTCCGCGGGATCAGGTAGTTGCGAGCGTAACCGTCCTTGACGTCGACGACGTCGCCCGCGGCACCGAGGCCGGAGACCTCGTGGGTGAGGATGATCTTCATGAGTCGGTCACCCTTCCCTTATCGCGCGGTGGAGGTGTAGGGCAGCAGCGCCATCTCACGGCTGTTCTTCACGGCCGTGGCGACGTCACGCTGGTGCTGCGTGCAGTTGCCGGTCACGCGGCGGGCACGGATCTTGCCGCGGTCGGAAATGAACTTCCGCAGCATGTTCGTGTCCTTGTAGTCCACGTACGTGACCTTGTCCTTGCAGAATGCGCAGACCTTCTTCTTCGGCTTGCGCACAGGCGGCTTAGCCATGGTGTTTCTCCTGTGTGATCAAGAAGTGTGAGTGCGAACCCGCCCTAGAAGGGGGGCTCGTCCGAGTAGCCGCCGCCACTGCCGCCGCCGGAGTTTCCACCCCAGCCGCCGCCACCGCCCTGGTTGCCACCGGCGGGAGCGCCGGTCGCCCACGGGTCGTCGGCGGGAGCGCCGCCGCCCTGCTGGCCGCCACCGGGGCCGCCGCCCCAGCCGCCGCCCTGGGCGCCGCCACCGCCGCCGTAGCCACCCTGGCCACCCTGTCCACCACGACCGGTGGTCTTGGTGACCTTGGCCGTGGCGTTGCGCAGGCTGGCGCCGACTTCCTCGACGTCCAGCTCGTAGACCGTGCGCTTGACACCCTCACGGTCCTCGTAGGACCGCTGCTTCAGCCGGCCCTGCACGATGACGCGCATGCCTCGCTGGAGCGACTCGGCGACGTTCTCCGCCGCCTGACGCCAGACCGAGCAGGTCAGGAAGAGGCTCTCGCCGTCCTTCCACTCGTTCGTCTGGCGGTCGAAGGTGCGGGGGGTGGACGCGACGCGGAACTTCGCGACCGCCGCACCGGAGGGGGTGAAGCGCAGCTCGGGGTCGTCGACAAGATTGCCGACAACCGTGATGACGGTCTCGCCTGCCATGGGGGAACCTCTCGGCGGGTTTGCTCTGGCTGCTTGCTACTCGAATCCCGGAATCAGCTGAGCTGGGAAGCTCAGTGGGTCTCGGGGCGGAGGACCTTGGTCCGGAGGACCGACTCGTTCAGGTTCATCTGGCGGTCGAGCTCCTTGACGACCGCAGGCTCGGCCTGCAGGTCGATGACCGAGTAGATGCCCTCGGGCTTCTTCTTGATCTCGTACGCGAGACGACGACGGCCCCAGGTGTCGACCTTCTCGACCTTTCCGCCGCCGTCACGGACGACAGAGAGGAAGTTCTCGATCAGCGGAGAGACAGCGCGCTCCTCGACCTCGGGGTCGAGGATGACCATCACCTCGTAGTGACGCATGTGGAACCCACCTCCTTTGGACTCAGCGGCCACGGTCGTTCCGTGGCAGGAGGGTTGTGATGCGTAGCAACGGTATCGGCCACCACTGACAGTCGGGGTTCTGACGAGAAGCCCTTGCCATGACGTGGGCAGACACCGGTGCGGACGGTACAGAGTACCCGCACAGCGGCTTGCGGTTGAAATCCGGCCGTCAGGGCAGCCAATCTGTACCCATCGGGTGTGTATGGCGCTACGATGCGCCGACTTTCGCAGGAGGTGCCCTATGGCACAGGCATTGCGACCCAACCCCGCCGGCGGCCTCTTCGCCACGGACGGCAAGCCCCATCCCCTCCAGGACGCCCTGCTCGCGGTGACCCTGGTCCTGGGCCTCTTGTCGTTCCTCACGGCGATCATCGAAGAAGACCTGCATGTGCTCAGCTCCTGGGCCGGCCTGGTGGGCATCCTCACGGGTGCGTACGGCCAGTGGATCTCGGAGACGACCCGGGAGCGCTTCGGCCTGATCCTGGGCCTGGGCGCATCGGGGGTCGGGTTCTTCCTGGGCATGGCGCACGGCGGCCTCATCGGCTGACGCCAGGACACCCCTCATCTGAACACCGGATCACGCCCCGGTCGGCCTCGGGCCGGGGCGAAGGTCCCGTACGCCCAACCGGCGCGCTCCCAACGCGCAGTAGGCTTCGCGCGAGAGCCGGAGCCCCTGTACCCATGGGGACACACCAGCCCGAGGAGCGCCCCTAAATGAGCCTGACCCTGAGGACCATCAGTCGCGAGCAGCATCTGGCCTACATCCAGAGCCTGCCGTCGGCGAGCCACATGCAGGTCCCGGCCTGGGCTGACGTCAAGGCGGAGTGGCGCTCCGAGAACCTTGGCTGGTTCGACGACCGCACCGGCGAGATGGTCGGTGCCGGTCTGGTTCTCTACCGGCAGCTTCCCAAGATCAAGCGCTACCTCGCCTACCTGCCCGAGGGCCCGGTCATCAACTGGTTCGCGCCGAATCTGCAGGAGTGGCTCGAACCGATGCTGGCGCACCTGAAGCAGCAGGGCGCGTTCTCCGTGAAGATGGGCCCGCCGGTGATCATCCGGCGCTGGGAGGCGCCCTCGATCAAGCAGGGCATCCAGAACCCGGACGTCAAGCGCCTGCGTGACATCGAAGCCGACCACATCGAGCCGCGCGCCTTCGAGGTGGCCGACAAGCTGCGCCGCATGGGCTGGCAGCAGGGCGAGGACGGCGGCGCCGGCTTCGGTGACGTCCAGCCCCGCTACGTGTACCAGGTGCCGCTGGCGAACCGCTCCCTGGAAGAGGTCCACAAGAACTTCAACCAGCTGTGGCGCCGCAACATCAAGAAGGCCGAGAAGGCCGGCGTCGAGGTCGTCCAGGGCGGCTACCAGGACCTTGAGGAATGGCAGCGGCTGTACGAGATCACGGCCGTGCGCGACCACTTCCGACCGCGCCCGCTGTCGTACTTCCAGCGCATGTGGACGGCCCTCAACACCGAGGACCCCAACCGCATGCGGCTGTACTTCGCCCGGCACAACGGCGTGAACCTGTCGGCCGCGACGATGCTGATCGTCGGCGGGCACGTCTGGTACTCCTATGGCGCCTCCGACAACATCGGCCGAGAGGTCCGGCCCTCGAACGCGATGCAGTGGCGGATGCTGCGCGACGCCTACGCGCTCGGCGCCACCGTCTACGACCTGCGCGGCATCTCCGACTCGCTGGACGAGACCGACCACCTCTTCGGCCTGATCCAGTTCAAGGTGGGTACCGGCGGCCAGGCGGCCGAGTACCTCGGCGAGTGGGACTTCCCCCTGAACAAGCTGCTGCACAAGGCGCTCGACATCTACATGTCGCGCCGCTGATGTCCCGTTCAGTGCTTCTATACCCCTGATACACGGCAACCGCCGATACACGGCACCACGAGAAAGGTTCCAGGTCCGGCCATGGCGCTCACGCTCTACGTCGACACCGCGCGCTGGCGTGCGCACCACAAGCACGTGCAGGAACAGTTCCCGGGCCTCGTACCGGTCTGCAAGGGCAACGGCTACGGCTTCGGGCACGAGCGGCTGGCGGAGGAGGCCACGCGGCTGGGTTCGGACGTCCTGGCCGTCGGCACGACGTACGAGGCCGCCCGCATAAAGGACTGGTTCGGCGGGGACCTGCTGGTGCTGACGCCGTACCGGCGGGGCGAGGAGCCCGTGCCGCTGCCCGACCGGGTCATCCGCTCCGTCTCGTCGATAGACGGTGTCTACGGTCTGGTCGGCGCCCGCGTGGTGATCGAGGTGATGTCCTCGATGAAGCGGCACGGCATCAGCGAGCAGGACCTGGCGCAGCTGCACGCCGCCATCGAGAACGTCCGCTTGGAGGGCTTCGCCATCCACCTCCCGCTGGACCGCACCGACGGCTCGGACGCCGTCGAGGAGGTCATCGGCTGGATGGACCGGCTGCGTGCCGCCCGGCTGCCCCTGCACACCATGTTCGTCAGTCACCTGAAGGCCGAGGACCTCGCCCGGCTCCAGCAGCAGTTCCCGCAGACCCGCTTCCGGGCCCGCATCGGCACGCGGCTGTGGCTGGGGGACCACGACGCCACCGAGTACCGCGGCGCGGTCCTGGACGTCACGCGCGTCGCCAAGGGCGACCGTTTCGGCTACCGGCAGCAGAAGGCGGCCTCCGACGGCTTCCTGGTGGTCGTGGCGGGCGGTACGTCGCACGGGGTGGGTCTGGAGGCCCCCAAGGCCCTGCACGGCGTCATGCCGCGCGCCAAGGGAGTCGCCCGCGCCGGCCTCGCGACGGTGAACCGGAACCTTTCTCCGTTCGTCTGGGGCGGCAAGCAGCGCTGGTTCGCGGAGCCGCCGCACATGCAGGTCTCGATCCTGTTCGTCCCGGCGGACGCGCCCGAGCCGAAGGTCGGCGAAGAGCTGGTGGCCCATTTGCGGCACACCACCACGCAGTTCGACCGGATCGTGGATCGCTGACCGTCGCGGCGCACCGTCCCTCGCAGTTCAGCAGGAAGGCCGTACACGGTTTCCCGTGTACGGCCTTCGTCGTTCCCGGCTACGGCGTCTCGCGCCGTTCGCTCAGAGCGAACTGCCCGTTGGACCCGGCCTGCCCCACTCGACCGGTGTCCCGTCGAACTGGGCGGTCACGTGCCGGCGGGGGCGAGCCGCTGGGCCGAGGACGAAAACGTCCTCGGCGCCGTCGAGGACTCCGCCCGAAGGATCGTCGTCACCGGACCGGCGCACGGGATCCCGCTCCGGCATGAAGATGTCGCGGACGACCATCACACACAGATACAGCGTCCCCAGCAGGTGCAGGCCGATGGCCCAGTGGTAGCCGTCGGTGGGCAGACCCTTGTGAGCGTCTCCGCTGGTCGTGTACGCGAGGTACAGCCAGATCCCCAGGAAGTACGCCACCTCGCAGGCCTGCCAGATCAGGAAGTCCCGCCATTTCGGACGGGCCAGAGCGGCCAGCGGCACCAGCCACAGGACGTACTGCGGCGAGTAGACCTTGTTGGTGAGGATGAAGGCCGCGACGATCAGGAAGGCGAGCTGAGCGAACCGCGGGCGGCGCGGGGCGGTCAGCGCGAGGGCCGCGACGGCCGCACAGCACACCAGCATCAGCAGCGTCGCCAGTGTGTTGACGGTGTCTGTGCTCAGCGGGTCGTCCGAGTTCTGGGCCATGATCAGCCAGAAGGAGCCGAAGTCGACGCCCCTTTCCTGGCTGAACGTGTAGAACTTCGACCAGCCCTCGAATGCGAAGAGCATCACCGGCCCGTTCACGACGACCCAGGCGATGATCGCGCCCCCCAGAGCCGTCCCGAACTCGCGCCACCTGCCCGCGCGCCAGCACAGCACCATCAGTGGCCCGAGGAGCAGGAAGGGATAGAGCTTGGCGGCCGTGGCAAGCCCCAGCAGGACGCCGAAGGCGAGGGAGCGGCCACGTGACCACATCAGCATCGCCGCGGCCGTCAGGGCCACCGCGAGGAGGTCCCAGTTGATGGTCGCCGTCAGTGCGGCGGCGGGCGCCAGAGCGACGAGCAGGCCGTCCCAGGGGCGCCGGGCGTGGGTGCGGGTCACGCAGACGGCGATGACGGACGCACACACCATGAGCATTCCGGCGTTGACCATCCAGTACCACTGCTCCTGGTCCTGGATGGGGCCGCTGCCGGGCGTGAGCCAGGAGGCAACCTCCATGAAGACGCCGGTGAGCACCGGGTACTCCAGGTACTGCATATCGCCGGGAAGCCGGTCGAAGTACGGCACGAGCCCGTCGGCGAAGCCGCGCCCCTGGTACAGGTGCGGGATGTCCGAGTAGCACGCGTGCGTGTACTGGGAGCTGGCGCCGAAGAACCAGGCGCCGTTGTAGCACGGCGCCTTCTGGATAAGGCCGAGGGCGAACATGCCGATCGCCACCAGCGCTATCACCCGCACGGGCGTCCACCAGGACGACCCGAGCAGGGCATGCCGCCCGAGCGGTCCGCCGATCAGCTCGCTGCCGGCCGCGGCGACCTCGTCCTCCTTGGTCGGCCGCACCGGCTCCCGCTCATGGACGCTCGCTTGCGTCGATTCTGCACTGGGCATGCCGCACATCCTGCCGTACGCGCCTGGGAATACGCCGAGGGCCGCCGTCCCCCCGGGGGGCGGCGGCCCTCGTTTCACGTGAAACACCCTCGCGTTTCACGTGAAACACCCTCGCGTTTCACGTGAAACACCCTCGCGTTTCACGTGAAACACCCAAGCCGGGCGATTGGTCGGCTATCCCTCGGGGCCTCCGAAGATTCCTCCATTGCCGTTGCCTCTGCTGTTGCCGCCATCCAGATTCGTATCGGTTGGCGTGGGCTCGGGGGAAACCCCTCCGTCTGTGCCTCCATTGTCGGTGCCGCCGTTCTGCGCGCCACCGTTGTCCTCACATCCGAAGAACCCGCAGGTGTCACTCGGCGACGGCGACGGAGACGGGCTCTCGGTCGGCGTCGGGCTCGGCGACTCGGTCACGGTCTCGCTGGGCTCCACGCTGGGCGTCGGCTTCGGCGTCGGAGCACCCACCTCGTCCTGGATCTCACCGATCTTCTCGGCGGCCGGGAAGCCGAGGTCGGGCTCGCCCTTCAGCGCGGCCTTCATGTACTCGGTCCACACCAGCGTGGGGACGTCTCCACCGTGGATGGACTTCTCACCCGCCGTGCCGTTCATGGAGAGCAGCTTGGCGCTCTTGGGGTCCTCACGGAACATCGCGACCGAGGTCGACAGCTGCTGGGTGTAGCCGACGAACCAGGCCGACTTGTTCTCGTCAGTGGTACCGGTCTTGCCGGCCGCCTTACGGCCCAGGGAGAGGGCTTTCTGGCCCGTACCGTTCTGGATGACGTTCTCGAGAACGTCCGTGACGTTGTTGGCCACCTGCTCGGACATCGCCCGCGTGACCCTCGGCTTCTCGAAGCCCTCGACCTCCTGGCCGTTGGACTTGACGCTGGTCACCGAATACGGGGCGGCCTGCTTGCCCGCCGCGGCGAACGTCGCGTAGGCATCGGCCATACGGATCGCACTGGGAGTCGACGTACCGAGCGCGAACGAAGCGTTGAGACCGGCGAAGCTGCTGTCCAGGATGCCGGACTTCTCGGCCAGGTCGGCCACGTTCTTCATCCCCACGTCCATGCCGAGCTGCACGAACGGTGTGTTCACGGACTGCTCCATCGCCTTGCGCAAGGAGATGTAGCCCCAGGGGTAGTTGCTCTCGTTCTCCTGGAAGAACGGCGTGTTGTCCTTCTTCAGAACGTAGGTTCCGTCGTTGTTCTTGACCTTGAGGTGGTCGTTGCCGTTGTACTTGCTCAGCGGCGAGAGAGGACCCTTTTTCCGGTACGTGCCATGCTCCATCGCGGCGGCGAGCACGAACGGCTTCCACGTCGAACCGACCGGCACACCCGAGGTGTCCGCGTTGTTGTTGAAGTGGCCGTTCTCGTACCCGGCGCCGCCGTAGAGCGCGACGATCGCGCCGTCGTTGGGCTTCACCGACGCCGCACCGAACTGGACGTGCTTGTCCAGCTCCCGGTTCTCCGGGTCGAGCTTCTCCTTCTCGACCTTCTTGACGGCCTTCGCCAGCGCCTCGACCTTGTCCTTGTCGAAGGTCGTCCTGATCTGGTAGCCGCCCAGGTCGAACTGCTTCTCGGAGATGTTCGAGTGGTTCAGGACGTACTTCTTGGCCGTTTCCGCCAGATACCCGATCTGGCCGGTCATGCCCTTGGACGCTTTGCGGGGGTCGGGCATGGGGTACTTCTTGACCGCGTCCTGGTACTGCTTGTCCGTGATCCTCTTGTCGTTGTGCATCTGCTCGAGGATCCAGGCCCAACGTTCCTTGGACCGCTTGGTGTTCTTGCTCTTGCTGGCGTTGGTGTCGATGCCTTCGTTGCCCGCGGGGTCGTAGTACGTCGGACCCTTGAGAAGGGCGGCGAGGAAGGCGCACTCACTCGGGGTGAGGTCCTTCGCCTCCTTGCCGTAGTAGGCCTGGGCTGCGGCCTGGATGCCGTACGCACCACGGCCGTAGTACGAGGTGTTGAGGTACCCCTGGAGGATCTCGTCCTTGGAGAGCTTCGTGCCCACCTTGATCGAGATGAACATCTCCTTGAACTTGCGGCTGATCGTCTGTTCCTGGCTCAGGTAGGTGTTCTTGACGAACTGCTGGGTGATCGTCGAACCACCCTGCGTGTCACCACCCCGGGCCATGTTCGCCAGGGCCCGGGCGATACCCATGGGGTCGACACCGGAGTCGTCGTAGAAGCTCTTGTTCTCGGCCGAGATCACCGCCCACCGCATCTCCCTGGGGATCCGGTCGATCGTGACGTTCTGCCGGTTCTGACCACTGCCCGCCGCGACCATCTGGGTGTTGTCGGACCAGTAGTAGACGTTGTTCTGCGACGACGCCGCAGCGTTCTCCTCGTTGGGGACGCCCACCATGGCGTAGCCGATGCCCGCCACGGCCACCAGGCTGCCGAAGAAGGCGATGCACAGTCCGGAGACAAGCTTCCAGGACGGCATCCAGCGCTGCCAGCCGTACTTGCCGGCTCGCGGATAGTCGATGAGCCGCTTCTTGTCGGGGAAGGCGGCCGCGCGTCCTCTGCCCCGCCCGGACCCGTTCGGCCCAGCAGGGGCGGCACGCCGGCCACCTCGGGTCGGTTCGGCGCCTCTACGGCGGCCGCCGCCCGTACTTCTCTGCGTCGCACGGCGGGCCTCGGCACGGCCGCCGTACTGACGTTCCTCACCCCCGGAGTCGTAGGAGTCCGACCCATAGGAGTCGGACGGAGACCCGGTGGCGCCTCGCGGTGCCGCGCGGCGGCCGGAGGACGAGCCGGACTGGCCGCGTCGGGCCGCGGCACGTCCGCCTCCCTGCGGCTGCGGCGGTTTGCGACGGTGCTCGCTCATCGAACGACTACTCCTCGGGCAGGCGCACCCTTGCGCGCCTGGAAACGGCGGCTGGTTTCCGGTCCCCCCGAAGTACGGATGCGGTCGGCTCCGCATTCATCGGTCCCGCATGCACCCGTACTACACCGAAGACGACGACGCTCTCAGGCGTCCCTCGGTTCCCGGTGATGTGCATGGCGCACAGACTACGCACCGCCAAAACCTGCCGAGCCCAGAAGTTCACCTCAAATCAGGCAACTCGCATCGGATGAATCGGTGATGTGATCCCGTTCACCCACCCCCCTCTTGTCGCATCCGGAAGGCCGTTCTATCGTCGTGATGTATCGACTCGATACATCAGCTCGACACATCAGCTCGACACATCGGCCCGACACATCGGACTGATACACGCGCACAGCGGCGAGAGGAGGCGACGATGAGCCGGCGTTCCGGGATCCTCGAGTTCGCCGTACTCGGCCTGCTCCGCGAATCTCCGATGCACGGCTATGAGCTGCGCAAACGGCTCAACACATCGCTGGGTGTGTTCCGTGCGTTCAGCTACGGGACGCTCTACCCCTGCCTCAAGACGCTGGTCGCCAACGGCTGGTTGATCGAGGAAACGGGCAGCACCACCGAGGACGCCCTCGCCGCCCCCCTCACGGGGCGCCGCGCCAAGATCGTCTACCGGCTGACGGCGGAGGGTAAGGAGCACTTCGAGCAGCTGCTCTCGCAGACCGGGCCCGACGCGTACGAGGACGAAACCTTCGCAGCCCGTTTCGCCTTCTTCGGGCAGACCTCACGCGATGTCCGCATGCGCGTGCTGGAGGGCCGTCGCAGCCGGCTGGAGGAGCGGCTGGAGAAGATGAGCGCTTCCCTGGCCCGGACCCGGGAGCGTCTCGACGACTACACGCTCGAGCTCCAGCGCCACGGGATGGAGTCCGTGGAGCGCGAGGTGCGCTGGCTGAACGAGCTCATCGAGAGCGAGCGGGCGGGGCGGGACCTCAAGGGCCCGGCCACCGGAGAGCCCGCTTCGCGTGACACCACATCTGGAACGTCGGGCGTCCTGCCCCGGCCGGGGGACGACCCCCGGCCGGATACGCCCGACGACACCGCCACGTGAGAGCCCACTCAGGGCCTCACTCGTACACACAGGGAGCAACCGGAATGGGTTCGGTTCGCGTAGCCATCGTCGGTGTGGGCAACTGCGCCGCATCGCTGGTGCAGGGAGTCGAGTACTACAAGGACGCCGACCCGGCGTCCAAGGTGCCGGGCCTGATGCACGTCCAGTTCGGCGAGTACCACGTCCGCGACGTCGAGTTCGTCGCCGCGTTCGACGTGGACGCCAAGAAGGTCGGTCTCGACCTGGCGGACGCCATCGGCGCCTCCGAGAACAACACCATCAAGATCTGCGACGTGCCCAGCACGGGCGTCACGGTGCAGCGCGGCCACACCCTCGACGGTCTCGGCAAGTACTACCGCGAGACCATCGAGGAGTCCGCCGAGGAGCCGGCAGACGTCGTCCAGGTCCTCAAGGACCGGCAGGTCGACGTCCTCGTCTGCTACCTGCCCGTCGGCTCCGAGGACGCGGCGAAGTTCTACGCGCAGTGCGCCATCGACGCCAAGGTCGCCTTCGTCAACGCCCTTCCGGTCTTCATCGCCGGCACAAAGGAGTGGGCTGACAAGTTCACCGAGGCGGGTGTCCCGATCGTCGGCGACGACATCAAGTCCCAGGTGGGCGCCACCATCACGCACCGTGTGATGGCGAAGCTGTTCGAGGACCGGGGTGTCATCCTGGACCGCACGATGCAGCTGAACGTCGGCGGCAACATGGACTTCAAGAACATGCTCGAGCGCGACCGCCTCGAGTCGAAGAAGATCTCCAAGACGCAGGCCGTCACCTCTCAGATCCGCGACCGCGAACTGGGTGAGGGCAACGTTCACATCGGCCCGTCCGACTACGTGGCCTGGCTGGACGACCGCAAGTGGGCCTACGTCCGTCTCGAGGGCCGTGCCTTCGGTGACGTCCCGCTGAACCTGGAGTACAAGCTCGAGGTCTGGGACTCCCCGAACTCCGCCGGCGTCATCATCGACGCCCTGCGCGCCGCGAAGATCGCCAAGGACCGCGGCATCGGCGGTCCGATCCTCTCCGCGTCGAGCTACTTCATGAAGTCCCCGCCCGTGCAGTACTTCGACGACGAGGCCCGTGAGAACGTCGAGAAGTTCATCAATGGTGAGGTCGAGCGCTGACGCGCCACAACCAGTCGCTCCTGCCAGGGCTGTGAGGGTCCCCGGGTCGTACGACCCGGGGACCCTCCCCGTATGTGAGGCTGGGCTCCATGGCCGTCGTCCGTGACCTGCGCGTCCTGTTGCGCTTCCAGGGTTTCCGGCGCCTGCTCGCCGTGCGTCTGCTGTCCCAGGGGGCTGACGGCGTCTACCAGGTGGCGCTCGCCGCGTATGTGGTCTTCTCGCCGGAGAAGCAGACCTCGGCTGCCGGTGTCGCCTCCGCGATGGCGGTGCTGCTGCTTCCGTACTCCCTCGTCGGCCCCTTCGCCGGTGTCCTGCTGGACCGCTGGCGGCGCCGTCAGGTCCTGCTGTACGGGAGCCTGTTGCGCGCTCTGCTGGCCTGTGCCACCGCCGTGCTGATCCTCAGTCCGGCTCCGGACTGGCTCTTCTACGTCTCGGCTCTGTGCGTCACCGCCGTCAACCGCTTCGTCCTGTCAGGCCTGTCCGCCGCGCTGCCGCGTGTGGTCGACGCCGATCGCCTGGTCATCGCCAACTCCCTCTCCCCGACGGCCGGAACGCTGGCGGCGACCGCCGGCGGCGGACTCGCCTTCGTCGTACGCCTGGCGGTGGCGGACTCCGACGCCGCGGTGGTGCTCGTGGGCGCCGGGCTGTATCTGTGCGCGGCCCTGGCCTCGCTGAGCATGGCGCGGGAACTCCTCGGCCCCGACCGGCCCTTGCCTCGCGAACAGATCGGGACGGCCCTCACGGGCACCGCCCGCGATCTGGCGGCAGGCGTACGTCATCTGGCCGCTCCACAGCGCCGGGAGGCCGCCTGGGCGCTCGCGGCGATCTCGCTGATGCGGTTCTGCTACGGCGCCCTGCTGGTCATGTTGCTGATGTTGTGCCGGTACGCCCTCACCTCGACCACGGATGACGGACTGGCCCTGCTGGGGCTGGCGTTGGGCGTCTCCGGGGCGGGGTTCTTCGCGGCGGCCGTGGTGACGCCCTGGACCGCGGGGCAGATCGGGCCGGGCCGCTGGATCGTCGTGTGCGCGGGGGCCGCGGCTTTGCTGGAGCCCGCTCTCGGGCTGCCGTTCGCCACCGCCCCGCTGCTGGCCGCGGCCTTCGTTCTGGGGCTGACCACCCAGGGCGCGAAGATCGCCACCGACACCATCGTCCAGTCCTCGGTGGAGGACGGCTTCCGTGGCCGGATCTTCTCCGTTTACGACGTTCTCTTCAACGTCTTCTTCGTCGGCGCGGCCGCCGTCGCGGCCGTGATGCTGCCGCCGGACGGCCGATCCGCGCCCCTGGTGATCACGATCGCCGTTATCTACGCGACGGTAGCTGTGACTATGGCCCGTTTTGGCCGCCAGTAAGTGTCACATCAATGACACAGAGCCACTTCTGACTACTGCGTTGTCAGTGGGGACCGCTACCTTACGTGGGTCTTATTCGCGACATGTTCGCGTCACTCACCATGTTCAAGGGGGACCCTCAGTGACTACTCCGCCGCCCCAGGGCAATCCGTTCGCACAGAACCAGCCGGCGGCTGCACCCCAGGCTCCGTTCCCGCCCCAGGGCGGTTACCCGCAGCAGCCCGGGCAGCCCGGCTTCCCGCCCCAGGGCGCGGCTCCGTACGCTCCGGTTCCCCCGCAGCCGTCCGGCCGCAAGCTCAGCTTCAAGACGATCAAGAACATCGCCGTCGTCATCGCCGTGGCGACCATCGCCATCGTCGGCTACGTCACGAGCCGGGACGACGCCAACACGGCCGCCGTCGGCGACTGCATGCACCGCGGCAGCACCAGCGACAACAACCCGGACCTCGAAGTCGTGAAGTGCGACGACGCGAAGGCCCAGTACAAGGTGCTGGCCAAGATCGAGGGCTCGTTCCTCACCGAGACCCTGGCTTCGAGCAAGTGCGAGGCCCAAGCCAAGGACTTCCAGTACACGTACACCGAGAGTGGTGACGGCAAGGACTTCCTGCTCTGCCTGAAGGACTACAAGAAGTAGGCAGAGACGACGAGGGGCGGTGTTTCACGTGAAACACCGCCCCTCGGTCCGTCTCCAGCAAGCCGCCTGTCTCCAGAAGGGGTCATGTTTCACGTGAAACATGACCTCGTTCCACAGCCTCAGCTCTCCTGCCCGGCCCACCACTCCTTGAGCGCGGCCACCGCGGCGTCCCGCTCCATCGGCCCGTGCTCCAGACGCAGCTCCAGCATGTGCTGGTACGCACGGCCGATGACCGGACCGGGGCCCACGCCGAGGATCTCCATGATCTGATTGCCGTCGAGGTCGGGACGGATCGAGTCCAGCTCCTCCTGTTCCTGCAGCTTGGCGATCCGCTCCTCCAGCCCGTCGTAGGCCCGCGACAGAGCCGCCGCCTTGCGCTTGTTACGGGTCGTGCAGTCCGAGCGGGTCAGCTTGTGGAGGCGGTCGAGGAGCGGGCCGGCATCACGGACGTAGCGACGGACCGCCGAGTCAGTCCACTCGCCGGTGCCGTAGCCGTGGAAGCGCAGGTGGAGTTCGACCAGCCGTGAGACGTCCTTCACCAGCTCGTTGGAGTACTTCAGAGCCGTCATGCGCTTCTTGGTCATCTTGGCGCCGACCACCTCGTGGTGGTGGAACGAGACCCGGCCGTCCTTCTCGAAGCGACGCGTGCGCGGCTTGCCGATGTCGTGCAGCAGGGCGGCCAGGCGGAGGGTGAGGTCGGGACCGTTCTCCTCCAGCGCCATCGCCTGCTCCAGGACGATCAGCGTGTGGTCGTAGACGTCCTTGTGACGGTGGTGCTCGTCACGCTCCAGCCGCAGGGCCGGCAGCTCGGGCATCACGCGTTCGGCCAGGCCCGTCTCGACGAGCAGTGTCAGGCCCTTGCGCGGCTGCGGGGAGAGGAGCAGCTTGTTCAGCTCGTCCCGCACCCGCTCGGCCGAGACGATCTCGATACGCCCGGCCATCTCCGTCATCGCGGTGACGACCTCAGGGGCGACCTCGAAATCGAGCTGGGCTGCAAAGCGCGCGGCCCTCATCATCCGCAGCGGGTCGTCCGAGAAGGACTCCTCCGGGGTGCCGGGGGTGCGCAACACGCGCGCCGCGAGGTCCTCCAGCCCGCCGTGCGGGTCGACGAACTCCTTCTCCGGCAGCGCCACCGCCATCGCGTTCACCGTGAAGTCGCGGCGGACGAGATCCTCCTCGATGGAGTCCCCGTACGACACCTCGGGCTTGCGCGAGGTGCGGTCGTAGGCCTCGGAGCGGTAGGTGGTCACCTCGATCTGGTAGCCGCCCTTGTGGGCACCCACCGTGCCGAAGGCGATCCCGACCTCCCACACGGCGTCCGCCCAGGGACGAACGATCTTGAGGACGTCCTCCGGGCGCGCGTCAGTCGTGAAATCCAGGTCGTTGCCGAGCCGGCCCAGCAGCGCGTCCCGTACCGACCCGCCGACCAGGGCGAGTGAGAACCCGGCCTCATGGAAGCGGTGGGCGAGGTCGTCGGCGACAGGGGCGACCCGCAGCAGCTCACTCACCGCACGGTGCTGCACCTGGCTCAGGGCACTGGACGTTTCTTCGTTGGCGTTCGGCACAACAGAAGAGGGTACGTGGCTCGGGCCACCGTGAGCTCCTCCTATTCCTCGTGCGCAGCCATGGGGACCCGCCCGCTTTACGCGCACAAGTGGAACTTTTGGTCCGTAAAGAAGCGTCCTCCTCTTCAGCCCTGTACCGGACTGTGTGGTGCCCATACGCGATCTTGTGGAGCGGACCGCGGCACTTCCCCTCAGCGGGCATCGTTACCATGCGTGGACGCACATTCCGACGACCACTGACGACGACGAGGGACGGACGAGCGCGTGGCCGAGGCGGCAGACTTCCAGGGGGCCAGTGCCTCACCTGCCCGCCGCTGGCTGCGGCGCACCGGGGCACTGCTCGCCGGCGCGCCGCTGCTGGCCGGACTCCTCCAGCTGCCCGCCGCGACGACGGCGGAAGCGGCCGGGCAGGAGTCCTCGCAGACTGCCGCCGGCACCGGCTCGGTGTCGGTCGCGGTCAATTCACTCAGCCCCAGTGCCCCCTCCGAGGGGGACACGGTGACCGTGTCGGGGACGGTCACCAACAACGGCAAGCAGACGGTGACCGGCGCCCACGTCGACCTGCGGGTGGGGCCGCCGCTCGGCACCCGTGCGGCGATCGACACCCTGGCCAAGAAGAGCGACGACCTCCAGGGGCCCTCCGGCGAAAAGGTCGGCGGCAAGTCCACCGAGAAGTTCTCCGCGCTCACCCCCGGCGTCGCGGAGCCCTTCAGCATCTCCGTGCCGGCCGACAAGCTGGACCTCGGCCGGGACGGCGTCTACCAGCTGGCCGTCACGCTCTCCGGGGAGACCGCGGCACAGCCCTGGGACCAGGTTCTCGGCGTCCAGCGCACGTTCCTGCCGTGGCAGCCGGAAGAGGCCGGCACCAGGACGAAGACCACGTTCCTGTGGCCCCTCGTCTCCGGCGCCCACATGGCGGCCGAGACGGGATCGAACGAACAGCAGACCCCGGTCTTCCGTGACGACGAGCTCGCTGAGGAGATCGCCCCGGGCGGCCGCCTCGACCAGATGGTGTCGCTGGGCAAGGGCCTCGACGTCACCTGGGTGATCGACCCGGACCTGCTGGCGTCCGTGGACGCGATGACGCGGAGCTACGAGGTCCGCGACGCGGACGGCACCACTACCCCTGGCAAGAACCAGGAGCTCGCCAAGCACTGGCTGGCCGAGCTCCAGCAGGCGGTGACGGGCGAGGAGATCGCCGCCCTGCCGTTCGGCGACCCGGACCTGGCCTCCCTCGCCCACAACGGCACGAACGTCACCGGCTCACTGAACCACCTCAAGGAGGCCACCGACGTCGCCGACGACACGGTGAACACGATCCTCCACGTGAAACCGTCCACGGACTTCGTGTGGCCGGTGGACGGCGCCATCGACCCGTCGATCGTGAAGGTCGCCACATCCGCGGGAGCCGACAAGGTGATCACCCGCAGCGACAGTCTCCAGGACAACCTGTCGTACACGCCCTCCGCCGCCCGGCCGATCGGCGGCGGCACCACGGCCGTCGTCGCGGACTCCCGGATGTCCGCGGCGTTCCAGGGCGATCTGACCAAGGCCTCCGCCTCCACGCTCGCCGTACAGCGTTTTCTGGCCCAGAGCCTGACGCTCGGCCTGCAGACCGGCAAGCAGCGCAGCGTGGTCGTCGCCCCGCAGCGCATGCCGTCCGTGAGCCAGGCACAGGCCATGGCCGAGGCGCTGGGGGCCCTCCAGGTCGGGAACTGGTCCGAGTCGCAGGACCTCACGGCCGCCGCCAAGGCCAAGCCGGACCCGTCCGCCAACACGAAGGTGCCGTCGGCGTCCGCGTACCCCTCCTCGTTGCGCAAGCAGGAGCTGCCGCGGGCCGCCTTCGAGCAGATCGCCGAGACGCAGGGCAAGCTCGACAAGTTCCAGGTGATCCTCACCCGCCAGTCCCGGGTGGTGACCCCGTTCGGGCGGGCCATGAACCGCGAGATGTCCACGTCGTGGCGCGGCCGGGGCGTAGCGGCGGGGGGGTACCGCGACGGCATCGAGTCGTACCTCAACGGACTCATCGACGGGGTCAAGCTGATCCAGAAGTCGGAGACCAAGCTCTCCGGCCGCAGCGCCACGATCCCCGTGACCGTCCAGAACAACCTGGTGCAGGGCGTCGAGCACCTGGAGCTGCGGCTCACGTCGAAGAACCCCACGCGGCTCAAGATCGGCGGCGACGCCTACGAGGAGCAGCGCGTCGCCGTCAACGGCGGCCACGCCCAGTCGGTGAAGTTCACCACGTCGGCCAACGCCAACGGCCGGGCGGAAGTCGTCGCCCAGCTGTACACGGAGGACGGCCAGAAGTACGGCGCCCCGGTCACCTTCGACGTTCGGGTCACCGAGGTCACGCCCACCGTGATGCTGGTCATCGGCGGTGGTGTCCTGCTCCTGGTCCTCGCGGGCTTCCGGATGTACACCCAGCGCAAGCGTGCCGCCGCACGTGAGGCCGCCGAGGAAGAGACCACGGAGGCGGACGACGAGGTCGACGAGCCGCAGAGCCGGGCCGACGCTTCGCGGAACCCGGAGACCTCCGGCGCTCGTCTCGAGGAGGAGTCCGGAGCCGGCTCGCGGGCGGACACCCCCGAGCAGCCGAGTGACCCGGCCCCGGACACCGCAGCGGAAAGCGCCGACCCGTCCGGCACGGGTGAGAGAGTGGACCGTTGAGAAATCGTGGCCGGTGGGCCCGGGACGATGAGGTGGGGTAACCATGAACGCGCCGTACGACGGTGACCGCGGCCGTGCCGCGGGCAGCTCGGGCTACCCCGATGCGGGCGGGCCCGAGGGCTCACCGCCCGAGCACGGCCAGGTGCCGCCGCAGCCGCCCACGGACATCTACCTCCAGGACGCCTACGGCCAGGACCCCTACCACGCGCAGGACCTCGCCGCGCAGGACCCGGTCGGCGAGGCGCTCTACGACCGTTCCGCGCACCCGCCGCCCGCTCCCGGCACCTACCAGCCGCAGCAGCAGCTGTACGGGCCGCCCGCGCAGTCGCCGTACGCTCCCGACCCGCAGGTGTGGGCGCAGACGCCCGCCCCGGAGCCGGAGGGCCCGACGCGGCATCTGCCGTACGGCGACGACCCCCGCACCACCCAGTTCGTGGGCGTGGACGACCTCGTCTCCCAGGCGGGCGAGCCGCGCCAGGAACCGGACGCGTTCGCGCATCTCTTCCGGGACCAGCAGCAGAGCAGCGGTCACCCGTCCTACGAGTCGCCGTCCGTCCCCGGCCCGTCCCCGGCACCGGGGCAGACGGCACAGGGCCCCTACGCGCCGCAGGGCGCGTACGCGGCCGCCGACCAGACCGTGGCGGTACCGCCCCTCGTGGACGAGACGCAGGAACCTGAGCCCGATACCTCGCCCGCTCCGAAGAAGAGCGGCCGCGCGGCGGGCCTGATGAAGTCCAGCGCCGTGATGGCCGCGGGCACGATGGTCTCCCGCCTCACGGGCTTCATCCGCTCCGCGCTGATCGTGTCGGCGCTGGGCGTCGGCCTCCTCGGTGACACCTTCCAGGTCGCCTACCAGCTGCCGACGATGATCTACATCCTCACCGTCGGCGGTGGTCTCAACTCCGTCTTCGTGCCGCAGCTCGTGCGTGCCATGAAGGAGGACGACGACGGCGGCGAAGCGTACGCCAACCGCCTGCTCACCCTGGTCATCGTGACGCTCGGCGCACTCACGGCGCTCTCGGTCATCGGCGCGCCGCTCCTGATCCGCGTGCTGTCCGACCCGGTCGCCAGCGACCCGGCGGCGAACCGGGTGGCCGTCACCTTCGCCCAGTACTTCCTGCCCACGATCTTCTTCATGGGCATCCACGTGGTGATGGGCCAGATCCTCAACGCCCGCGGCAAGTTCGGCGCGATGATGTGGACGCCGGTCCTGAACAACATCGTCATCATCGTGACGCTGGGCATGTTCATCTACGTCTACGGCACCGCGGCCGACTCCGGGATGAAGACCGCGAACATCCCGCCGGAGGGCCAGCGCCTGCTCGGCATCGGCGTGCTGCTCGGTCTCGTGGTCCAGGCGCTCGCGATGATCCCCTACCTGCGCGAGACCGGCTTCCGGCTGCGGCTGCGCTTCGACTGGAAGGGCCAGGGCCTCGGCAAGGCCGTCACGCTCGCCAAGTGGACGGTGCTGTTCGTCCTCGCGAACCAGGCCGGCGCCATGATCGTCATCCAGCTGTCCACCGCGGCGGGCAAGGCCTCGCCGGTCGACGGCACCGGCTTCGCCGCCTACGCCAACGCACAACTGATCTGGGGCCTGCCGCAGGCCATCATCACGGTCTCCCTCATGGCCGCCCTGCTGCCGCGCCTGTCGCGCTCGGCGGCGGAGGGCGACGGGGGAGCCGTCCGCGACGACATCTCCCAGGGCCTGCGCACCACGGCGGTCGCGATCGTGCCGATCGCGTTCGGATTCCTCTCCCTCGGCATCCCGATGTGCACGCTGATGTTCGGCTCCTCGGGCACCAGCGAGGCCACCAACATGGGCTTCATGCTGATGGCGTTCGGCCTCGGCCTGATCCCGTACTCCGTGCAGTACGTGGTCCTGCGTGCCTTCTACGCCTACGAGGACACCCGAACTCCCTTCTACAACACGGTCATCGTGGCCGCGGTCAACGCCGGCGCCTCGGCGATCTGCTTCTTCGTCATCCCGTCCCGCTGGGCCGTGGTCGGCATGGCCGCCTCGTACGGCCTGGCCTACGCGATCGGCGTCGGCGTCGCCTGGCAACGGCTGCGCAAGCGCCTGGGCGGGGACCTCGACGGCGCCCGGGTCCTGCGGACTTACGCCCGGCTGTGCATCGCGTCCGTCCCGGCCGCCCTGCTCAGCGGCGCGGCCTGCTACGGCATCGGCCACGCGCTCGGCCAAGGCCCCGGCGGCTCGCTCGTCGCGGTCCTGGCAGGCGGCGCCGTGCTGCTCGGGATCTTCTTCGTCGCCGCCCGCCGCATGCGGATCGAGGAGCTCAACTCCCTGGTCGGCATGGTCCGCGGACGCCTGGGACGCTGAGTCGGGGGGTAGGCGCACAACCATCGTCAGCCACCGCGTGTCGTGCATAGCGGCGGACTGTGGGCACAATTGGTTTCGGTGTCGCTCGGCGCGCATGGGACGCCGGCCGGCGCGTAATGGATGGGGAGGCAGGAACGACGGTGGCGGAACGGAGTACGGCTGCCGTCGACGTGGCAGACAACAGCGACGAGGCGTCGCTGACCGCACAGGCGGACCAGTCCACGGCCGACGGGGTGGCCAAGAACCGGGAGCGGGACACGGACAGCGACGAGGTACAGGAGAGCACCAGGTCCGACGGTGCCGGAACGACCTCGCCTCCCGAACTGCACAGTGGTCACAAGCTCGCCAGACGCTACCGCCTCGAGGAGTGCGTCACCCGTCTGGACGGTTTCAGCAGTTGGCGGGCCGTGGACGAGAAGCTCCGCCGTGCCGTCGGCGTGCACATCCTGCCCGCGGACCACTCGCGGGCCCGCTCCGTCCTGGCGGCCGCCCGCTCCTCCGCCCTCCTGGGTGACCCGCGTTTCGTCCAGGTGCTGGACGCGGTGGAGGAGAACGACGTCGTCTACGTCGTCCACGAGTGGCTCCCCGACGCTACGGAACTGACCACGCTCCTCGCCTCCGGTCCCCTGGAGCCCTACGACGCCTACCAGATGGTCAGTCAGGTCTCCTCCGCCATGGCGGCCGCCCACCGCGAGGGCCTTGCCCATCTGCGACTGAATCCCAACGCCGTGTTGCGCGCCTCGACCGGCCAGTGGCGCATCCGCGGCCTCGCGGTCAACGCCGCCCTGCGCGGCGTCTCCTCCGACACCCCGCAGCGCACAGACACCGAGGCCATCGGCGCCCTGCTGTACGCGGCGCTCACTCAGCGCTGGCCGTACGAGAGCGACGCCTACGGTTTGTCGGGCCTGCCGAAGGACATCGGCCTGATCGCGCCCGACCAGGTGCGGGCCGGTGTGCACCGCGGTCTGTCCGAGCTCTCCATGCGCGCGCTCGTCAACGACGGCGCCACCGCGTCCCGGCACGAATCGCCGTGCACCACTCCGGAGGAGCTGGTGAAGGCGATCGGCGAGATGCCCCGCATCCGCCCGCCGGAGCCGGCGTTCACCGCCCCGCCCGAGTACCAGCGCACGACGTACCAACAGGGCACCTACGGCCGTCAGGCCCCGCACGCCGGTGCCACCCCGATCGCGACCCCACCGCCCCCGCTCCAGAGCCGCACGGGCAAGGCCCTGAAGTGGGCCGTCTCCGCACTCCTGATCGCAGCGCTGGGCCTCGGCAGCTGGCAGCTGGCAGACGCGCTGATGGACCAGGGCGGCAAGAACGACGAGCCGACCAAGACGCAGAACCACGAGGGCGGCGACAAGAACAAGAACGCAGCGCCCTCGAGGCCGATCCCCATCAAGGGCGCCGAGGAGTACGTCGCCAAGGGTGACGCCCAGCACCCCGCCGATGTGGGCGAGACCTATGACGGCAACCCCTCCACGGGCTGGCGGACCAGCAGCTACCTGGACGGTCCCGAAATCGTGATAAAGCCGGGTGTCGGCATCGTCTACGACCTCGGATCCGAGCAGAAGGTCTCAGCCGCGACCCTGTCGCTGCGGTACGGCAACGACCACACCACGGCCGAGCTGTACGCGACGGATTCCCTGGGCTCGTCGACGCCGCTGAGCTCCATGCGGAAGCTCGGCACAGCGACGACAAGCGGCACATCCCTCAAAGTGAGCGTCGACAAGCCTGTGAAGAGCCGGTACGTCCTCGTGTGGCTTACTGCCCTGCCGTACTCGGGCGACGACCCGGCCAACTACAGCAACAAGGGATACAAGCAGGCCATCACCGAAGTGAAGTTCACTGGCTGAGCGCCGACCGAGGGAGGGGGTCCGATGGCAGACAGCACCGAGCACAGCGGTGCCAGTGATCAGGATCTCCTCGCACGGCACGTCGAAGGCGACCCCGATGCCTTCGGCGAGATCGTGCGGCGGCATCGCGACCGGCTCTGGGCCGTGGCCCTGCGGACGCTCGGTGACCGCGAGGAGGCCGCTGACGCCGTGCAGGACGCCCTCGTGTCCGCCTACCGGGCCGCCCACACCTTCCGGGGCCAGTCGGCCGTCACGACCTGGCTGCACAGGATCACGGTGAACGCCTGCCTGGACCGCGCCCGCAAAGCGGCCTCCCGGAAGACCTCCCCCGTGGACGACACCGAGCGCCTGGAGCAGCTGCTGGAGCCGCACGAGTCGGCCTCGGCCCCCGCCGAGCGCAACGATCTCCACCGGCAGCTCATCGAAGCCCTGGGGACCCTGCCGGCCGACCAGCGTGCCGCGCTCGTCCTGGTGGACATGCAGGGCTACCCGGTCGCGGAGGCGGCCCGGGTTCTGGATGTGCCCACCGGCACGGTGAAGAGCAGATGTGCGCGTGGAAGGGCCAGACTTCTGCCGCTGCTCACCCATCTGCGGCCGGACAGCGGCGGTGAGGGCAAGAACCCGGGCGGAGAACGGAACCGGACGCAGGAGCCAGCCGTCCCACCCGCAGCGGGCCCGCGCACGGCGGGATCCCCGGACACAGGACCGACCGACTCAGCTGCCGTGAAGGGCGGAGGTGGACGAGCGTGACGTCGACGACAGACATGGCCGGGCACCCGGACGTCGCGGAGATCTCCGACCTCGCCGAGGGGCTTCTCCCACCGGCCCGAACCACCGATCTTCGCGGGCACCTCGACGAGTGCGAGCTCTGCGCGGACGTCTACGCCTCCCTGGAGGAGATTCGCGGACTGCTCGGCACGCTGCCGGGTCCGCCGCGTATGCCCGCCGATGTCGCGGGCCGCATTGACGCCGCTCTCGCCGCCGAGGCCCTGCTGAACGCCAACGGTCCGGAGTCCGCGGAGAGCCCCGACCCGATGAGTGCTCCCCGTTCCGGCGCTGCCGCTTCCCCCTCCGGGGACGACAGCACTGCCGGTTCCCCCTCCAGGGACGACAGCGGTGCGCATGTTTCACGTGAAACGCCGACGCCCGCCGACCGGCCTGCCGGCCGCCCGCGCTCCTCCACCACCGGTCCGGGCCGCAAGGGCCGCACACGCATGGGACGCCGCAGGGTCGCCGTCCTGGGAACCGTCTTCACCGTGGCCGCCCTGGGACTGGGCTCCGTCCTGCTGTCATCCCTCGGCGACAACAAGCCCTCTCATGAGACGGCAGGCGGACGGCAGACCACCGCGGCGGACACCTTCTCCGAAGGAAAGCTGCAGAAGCAGGTCACCGATCTCCTGGCCCAGGACAAGACCAAGGGTGGCGGCTCCCGCACCCCCTTCGGCGCGGCGACGGCCCCCGGCACCAATCAGCCCAAGGTCTTCAAGGAACCCGTGGTGCCCGGCTGCGTCCGCGACGGCATCGGGCGGGACGATCCGGCACTGGCCACCGAGAACGGCGTCTACCAGGGGCAGAAGGCCATGCTCGTGCTGCTTCCCGACGCTTCCGACGCCACTCGGGTCACCGCCTACATCGTCGACGCGACGTGTGTGGATCACGCGGCGTCCACTGCCACCGGCGAAGTGCTCTTGGAGCGCACCTACCCCTCCGTCTGAGCGAGCGCTCGTCTTCTCTCCCCTCGGGGTCACCGCTTGGTGCCGTATCTCCGTGTGCCCGGACACAGTGGGAATGCGCGCCCCTTAGGATCCGTTGGGTGGGTGAGAGGTCCTAGAGACGCTCCCACCGGTCGAACGACGCAGTCCAGAGACGAGGAATCAAGCCGTGAGCGACGTCCGTAACGTGATCATCATCGGCTCCGGGCCCGCCGGCTACACGGCGGCGCTCTACACCGCGCGCGCGTCGCTGAAGCCCCTGGTGTTCGAGGGCGCTGTCACCGCTGGTGGTGCGCTCATGAACACCACCGACGTCGAGAACTTCCCGGGCTTCCAGGACGGCATCATGGGCCCCGAGCTCATGGACAACATGCGCGCCCAGTCGGAGCGCTTCGGAGCCGAACTCGTCCCGGACGACATCGTGGCCGTCGACCTGAGCGGTGAGATCAAGACCGTCACGGACACGGCGGGCACCGTGCACCGGGCGAAGGCCGTCATCGTCGCCACCGGCTCGCAGCACCGCAAGCTCGGCCTGCCGAACGAGGACGCCCTCTCCGGCCGTGGCGTGTCCTGGTGCGCCACCTGTGACGGGTTCTTCTTCAAGGACCAGGACATCGCTGTGATCGGTGGCGGTGACACCGCGATGGAGGAGGCGACCTTCCTCTCGCGGTTCGCCAAGTCCGTGACCATCGTCCACCGTCGTGACACCCTGCGCGCCTCCAAGGCCATGCAGGAGCGCGCCTTCGCCGACCAGAAGATCTCCTTCGTCTGGGACAGCGAGGTCGCCGAGATCCAGGGCGACCCGAAGCTCTCGGGTCTGAAGCTGCGGAACCTCAAGACCGGTGAGCTCTCGGACCTGCCCGTCACCGGACTGTTCATCGCCATCGGCCACGACCCGCGCACCGAACTCTTCAAGGGTCAGCTCGACCTGGACGAAGAGGGGTACCTGAAGGTGCAGGCACCGTCGACACACACGAACCTGACCGGTGTCTTCGGTGCCGGTGACGTGGTCGACCACACTTACCGTCAGGCGATCACCGCGGCCGGGACCGGCTGCTCCGCAGCTCTTGACGCCGAGCGTTACCTCGCCGCCCTGGCGGACGAGGAGCAGCCCGAGCCCGAGAAGACCTCTGTCTGACCTCTGTCTGACCTCCCCCTACCCGCCCCACGCACCAACAGTTAAGGAGCCCGCCGTGGCCGGCACCCTGAAGAACGTGACCGACGACTCCTTCGAGCAGGACGTCCTCAAGAGCGACAAGCCTGTTCTGGTGGACTTCTGGGCCGCCTGGTGCGGTCCGTGCCGCCAGATCGCCCCCTCCCTCGAGGCGATCGCCTCCGAGTACGGCGACAAGATCGAGATCGTCAAGCTGAACATCGACGAGAACCCGGGTACGGCCGCCAAGTACGGCGTCATGTCCATCCCGACCCTGAACGTCTACCAGGGTGGCGAGGTCGCCAAGACCATCGTGGGCGCGAAGCCGAAGGCCGCGATCGTTCGCGACCTCGAGGAGTTCATCGCCGAGTGACTCGGCTGAGCCGTCGCACCGACGGAGCATGTTTCACGTGAAACACGAAGGGGCCAACCCGGCAGGGTTGGCCCCTTCGTCTGACTGCACTACAACGGTCGCAGCGCCGGCTCCTTCTGCACGGCTCCCAGGAGCCGGTCCAGTGCCATCTCGACGTCTTCCTTCCAGGAGAGCGTCGACCTCAGTTCCAGCCTCAGCCGGGGGTGGGTGGGGTGCTGGCGGACCGTCTTGAAGCCCACAGCCAGAAGATGATCGGCAGGCAGGACGCAGGCAGGTTCTTTCCAGCGCGCGTCCCCGAAGGCTTCGATCGCCTTGAAGCCGCGCCGCAGAAGATCCTTGGCGACCGTCTGCACCATCACCCGCCCGAGTCCCTGCCCCTGGTAGCCGGGAACGATGAAAGCGGTCATCAACTGCACCGCGTCGGGCGCGACAGGACTCGTGGGAAACGCCGTGGAGCGGGGAACGTAGGCGGGCGGGGCGTAGAGCACGAAGCCCACTGGCACGTCGTCGACATACACGACCCGCCCGCAGGAGCCCCAGTCGAGCAGAACCGCCGAGATCCAGGCTTCCTTCTCCGAAGCGGACGTGCCGGCCTCTACCGCGGCCTCACCGCTGACTGGGTCGAGTTCCCAGAAGACACACGAGCGACAACGCTTGGGAAGGTCCTGGAGGTTGTCCAGCGTGAGCGGTACGAGCCGGCGGCCCATGAAGGCTGATCCTCGCTTCCTTCGCCCGCCGCCACGTCGCGGGCGGCTGTCAGAGCACTCCGTTCCCTGAGGAGGCTGCCGATGAACCCACCGACTGCTCCCAGCCCCAAGCCGGCGCTCACCAATCCGGTGCGCCTCGTGGTTCGCATGGCCCCTGCCTCCCTCTCAGAGGTGCTGCCAAGTGGTTGCGCCGTACCCAACGCATCGTATCCACGATGCGATTCCATCGATACCGCCAGAAAGGAACAGAGCGGGCCACGTTCCGGCACACACCGGACATGGCCCGCTCCGTCTCCCGTACTGCGGAGGTTCCTTGCCGGAGGCTCAGGACTCGTTCTCCTCGGAGTCACCCTCCAGGAGACTCTTCTGCAGGACTGGCCCCTCGCCAGGAGCGAGTGAGCCGAGGATGCGCTCAAGGTCCTCCATCGAGGCGAACTCGACGGTGATCTTGCCCTTCTTCTGGCCCAGGTCGACCTTCACCCGTGTCTCGAAGCGGTCGGAGAGCCGCGTGGCGAGGTCGGACAGCGCGGGAGAGACTCGCGCCCCGGCACGCGGGCCCTTGGGCTTCTGAGCCTTCTGGGGCCGTGACCCCATCAGGGTCACGATCTCCTCGACGGCCCGCACGGAGAGCCCTTCGGCCACAATCCGGTGAGCGAGCCGGTCCTGCTCCTCCGAGTCCTCGACGGAGAGCAGGGCCCGCGCATGGCCGGCGGAAAGCACCCCGGCAGCGACCCTGCGCTGCACGGCCGGGGAGAGCTTCAGCAGACGCAGGGTGTTGGAGACCTGAGGACGGGATCGGCCGATGCGGTCCGCCAGCTGGTCATGTGTGCAGTTGAAGTCCCTCAGCAACTGGTCGTAGGCGGCCGCCTCTTCCAGCGGATTCAGCTGGGCGCGGTGCAGGTTCTCCAGCAGGGCGTCCAGGAGGAGCTTCTCGTCCTCCGTGGCGCGCACGATGGCCGGGATCGCCTCCAGCCCCGCCTCACGACAGGCCCGCCAGCGGCGCTCACCCATGATGAGCTCGTATCGGCCGGGACCCGCCTGCCGTACGACGACCGGCTGGAGGAGCCCCACTTCCTTGATGGAAGTGATGAGCTCGGACAGCGCGTCCTCGTCGAAGACGTCACGTGGCTGGCGCGGGTTCGGCGTGATGGAGTCGAGGGGGATCTCGGCGAAGTGCGCACCGATGGGTGCCGCAGGCGCGGCAGGAGCAGTCGACTGCGCCGGCTCCTCTGTTTCACGTGAAACAGGCGGCAGCGTTGCCACCTTCGCCGCGGCCACCCCACGATCGTTCGGCAGCACAGGCACTGCCGCGGGGGACGTGGACACAGCGTTCCCCGCCGCGGCCTGGGCCACCGACTTCTCCGTCGGTGCGGCAGGGATCAGTGCGCCGAGACCACGGCCCAGCCCCCTCCGTCGCTCGCTCACTGGATGCCCTCCACCATGCTCGGGTCGTTCTGCTGTACGCCGATATGGGCGTGCGTCGCGTCATAGCTGATGCCGACGCCCTTCAGCGCGATCTCTCGTGCCGCCTCAAGATAGGAGAGGGCACCACTCGATCCAGGATCGTAGGTCAGTACCGTCTGCCCGTAACTCGGCGCCTCCGAGATACGGACGGAGCGGGGGATGCTCGTCCGCAGTACCTCGTCGCCGAAGTGGGTGCGCACCTCTTCCGCGACCTGGGACGCGAGGCGCGTCCGGCCGTCGTACATGGTGAGCAGGATGGTCGACACATGCAGGGCGGGGTTGAGGTGCCCCCGCACCAGGTCGACGTTACGCAGCAGCTGCCCGAGGCCTTCCAGCGCGTAGTACTCGCACTGGATGGGAATCAGAACTTCCTGGCCCGCCACGAGGGCATTGACCGTCAGAAGACCGAGCGACGGCGGGCAGTCGATGAGGATGTAGTCCAGCGGCTGTTCGTACGCCTGGATCGCGCGCTGCAGCCTGCTCTCCCGTGCCACCAGGGACACGAGCTCGATCTCCGCACCGGCGAGATCGATCGTGGCGGGGGCGCAGAAGAGTCCCTCGACATCGGGGACCGGCTGAACGACCTCGGAGAGCGGCTTGCTGTCGACCAACACGTCGTAGATGGACGGAACTTCGGCGTGATGATCGATGCCCAGGGCGGTCGACGCATTGCCCTGTGGGTCGAGGTCGACCACTAGGACCCGGCCACCGTGCAGCGCCAGCGATGCGGCGAGGTTGACGGTCGTCGTCGTCTTCCCCACACCGCCCTTCTGATTGGCGACCACGATGATGCGCGTCTGCTCGGGCCGTGGCAGGCCTTCGCCGGCACGCCCCAGAGCCTCCACCGCCAGTTGGGCAGCACGACCGATGGGAGTGTCGTCCATCGGAGGCGGTGTTTCACGTGAAACATCCGCCCCCATCGACTCGGTACGGGGACCGGGGACCGGATCGGTCATCGGTCCCGCGATGTTGGCGTCGGACCGCAAGGATTCACTCTCCTCGACTTCAGGCTCGCAATGAACAGAGCCTCCCATGTCTTCGGGGTCGTGAACCAGTGAGGCCTGGCGTTCTGTGGAGAAATCCACCTCTGTGGATACCTCAGGTCCCTCATCGAGGGAACCAAGAGGCTTTCGGTCGCGGGGTTCGGCCGCAGCGCGGCCACGACTGATGATGCCGTGCAGCAGTGAGCGACGTTTCACGTGAAACACGATGCACAGCAGCCGTGGCCGGACTGTCGCGACACTCCGGCATGCATGGGTTTGGCAGCTTGTGTGGAGTACGTCTCTTCCTCAGGACGGATCAGCGTCGCGAGGGTCCACCAGCACCGCATGGACGAATCAGCATCGCAAGGACGGGTCAACACCGCCCACACGAAATCGGCTCAGCGCCGACGGCGCGTCCGCCCTGTGCGAGCCGCTTTCGCGCGCTTCGCAGCGAAGCGCACACCGCCGGGGCTCTCCCCGACCTCGACCCGTACGACGGTGGAGGTCGGATCCACTACGCCCTCACCCACATGCAGGATGGACGTCTCCACCGCACCCAGCTTGCTCAGCGCCGCCGACGCGCTCTTCAGCTCCTCCTCGGCGGTGTCACCCTTGAGCGCGAGCATCTCCCCGTACGGCCGCAGCAGCGGAATGCCCCAGGTGGCAAGCCGGTCGAGGGGCGCGACGGCTCGGGCCGTCACGACGTGGACGGGCTGAATCTTCCCCATGACCTCTTCGGCCCGGCCGCGCACGACCGTCACATGGTCGAGGCCGAGCAGCTCCACGACCTCGTTGAGGAAGTTGGTACGCCGCAGCAGCGGCTCCAGGAGCGTGATCTTCAGGTCGGTGCGGACCAGCGCCAGCGGAATGCCGGGAAGCCCGGCGCCGGAGCCCACGTCGCACACGGTCACGCTGTCCGGCACGACCTCCGAGAGCACCGCGCAGTTCAGCAGGTGCCGCTCCCACAGGCGGGGCACCTCTCGCGGGCCGATGAGACCGCGCTGCACGCCCGCCTCTGCGAGCAGCTCGGCATACCGCACCGCATCCGCGAAGCGATCACCGAACACCTCGCGCGCCTGCTCGGGCGCGGGGGGAAGCTCCGCTGCCTCCGTCACGGGGGACCGTCCTTCCGTACCGCGTCAGCGCACCCGGCGCCGACACCAGAACCACCAGAACTATCAGGCTGACAAAGTTCGGCCCCGCCTGCGCAACAGACGGGGCCGGGGAACGTTAGGGCCGATCAGGCAGGCAGCACGACGACGAAGCGCTGGGGCTCCTCGCCCTCGGACTCGCTGCGCAGACCCGCGGCCTTGACCGCGTCGTGCACGACCTTGCGCTCGAAGGGCGTCATCGGCTTCAGCTTGACCGCCTCACCGCTGCTCTTGGCCTCCGCGGCGGCCTTGGCACCGAGCTCGGACAGCTCGGAGCGCTTCTGTGCCCGGTACCCAGCGATGTCGAGCATCAGGCGGCTGCGGTCACCGGTCTCCCGGTGCACAGCCAGACGGGTGAGCTCCTGGAGCGCTTCCAGCACCTCGCCGTCCCGGCCGACCAGCTTATGCAGATCGCGGCCGCCCGTGTCACTGATGATCGAAACGGAGGCGCGGTCGGCCTCGACGTCCATGTCGATATCGCCGTCGAGGTCGGCGATGTCGAGCAGACCCTCCAGGTAGTCCGCCGCGATCTCGCCTTCCTGCTCCAGGCGAGTCAGGGTGTCTGCACCCTCGGCAGCGGCGGAGGTGGTGCCTTCCGTCACGGGATGGACTCCTTCTTACTTCTTGGACGGGGACTTGGGCCGCTGCGGACCCTTGCGCTGTCCGGACTGGGCCTTGCTGCGAGTACCGCCGGCGGGCTTCGCGCCGCCCTTCTTGGCAGCGGCGGCGGGCTTGGCGTCCTCGGGCTCGTCGGACTTGGTCAGCGACGTCTTCGGCTCGTTCTCACCGGCCGCCTTCGGAACGACGGCGGCGCCGTGCTGCCGCTGCGACTTGCTCTGCCGCTTGGGCTGCTGACGCTTCGGGGTGCCGGCGGCGGTCGTCGGCGTACCGTCCTCGGCCTGGGCTGCGGCCGCGGTGTCGCTCTTGATCACGGTGCCGTCGGCCTGAGCGGCCAGTCCGGCCTTGCTCAGGCCGTTGATGAACTTGCGCTCGTACTCGTTGCGGTCGCGGCCCTTGGCGACGATCGCCTTCACGATGGCACGGTCGCGGCGCCGACCCACCTTCTCGTGCTGCGTGACGTGCTTGGTGAGGCGGTCGAGGTACGAGGCCTGGGCCTTGGAACCCGGGGTCGGGTTGTTGTGAATGACGTACATCTGCTGGCCCATGGTCCACACGTTGGTGGTCAGCCAGTAGACGAGGACACCGACCGGGAAGTTGATGCCGAAGACGGCGAACATGACCGGGAAGACGTACATCAGCATCTTCTGCTGCTGCATGAACGGGGTCTTCACCGTGGTGTCGACGTTCTTCGTCATCAGCTGGCGCTGGGTGAAGAACTGCGACGCCGACATCAGGACGATCATGATGGCGGTGACGACGCGGACGTCGGTGAGGGAGGCACCGAGTGCTTCCACCTTCGACGAGCTGTCGGTGAACTTCGCCGCCAGCGGCGCACCGACGATGTGGGCCTTCTGAGCGCTCTGCAGCAGGCTGTCGTTGATGACGCCGATGGTGTCGTTCGACGCGATGCTGTTGAGCACGTGGTACAGGGCGAAGAAGAACGGGGACTGCGCCAGGATGGGAAGGCACGAGGAGAGCGGGTTGGTGCCCGTCTCCTTGTACAGCTTCATCATCTCTTCGGACTGACGCTGCTTGTCGTTCTTGTAGCGCTCCTGGATCTTCTTCATCTCGGGCTGCAGCGTCTGCATGGCCCGGGTCGCCTTGATCTGCTTCACGAAGAGCGGGATCAGGCAGATGCGGATCAAGATCACCAGGGACACGATCGACAGGCCCCAGGCCCAGCCGGTGTCAGGGCCGAAGAGGGCGCCGTACACCGAGTGGAACTGGACGATGACCCAGGAGACGGGTGTGGTGATAAAGCTGAAGAGGCTGGCAATCGTGTCCACTAATCATGCTCCTTGGGCATGGGACGGTGTCTCTGCGGCCGGGCTCGAAGGACTCGACGGACTGGTGGGAGAAGTCCGTCCCTCGGCGGCCGGTCCGACGGCGGAGGGCCCGCCCTTGCGTGCATGCCACGCGTTGCGCAGCATTTCGTGCCACCGCGGGCGCTTGCGCGGGGGGACATGGTCCACACCGCCCAGCGACCACGGATTGCACCGCAGGATGCGCCAGGCCGTGAGTGCCGTTCCCTTGATGGCACCATGCCGGTCGATGGCCGTGAAGCCGTAGTGGGAGCACGACGGGTAGTACTTGCAGACCGGCCCGAGCAGCGGACTGATCGTCCACTGGTAGAGCTTGATCAGAGCCAGCAGCGGGTACTTCATCGCGCGCCCCCTCCCAGCAACCGCTGAAGGGCGGCATCCAGGTCTCGGGCCAGCTGTGCATGGTCGGCGTCACCCGATCCGGGCAGCGCTCGTACGACTACCAGGCTACCGGGGGGCAGCTGGGCGACTCGCTCGCGCATCAGGTGGCGAAGCCTGCGCTTCACTTTGTTGCGCACGACCGCGCCACCCACGGCTTTGCTCACGACGAAACCCGCACGCGTCGGGGGAGCGCTCTCCCCAGGCGCATGCGGGTCCGTGGAACCGCTACGTAGGTGGACGACGAGGAGCGGGCGTCCGGCCCGGCGTCCTCGTCGTACCGCGGTCGCGAAGTCCTCGCGCCGCCTCAGCCGATGCTCGGTAGGCAGCACGACGTCATGACCTGATCGGGATCAGGCGGACAGGCTGGCGCGACCCTTGCTGCGGCGGTTCGCGAGAATCGCGCGACCGGCACGGGTACGCATCCGCAGGCGGAAGCCGTGGGTCTTCGCGCGACGACGGTTGTTCGGCTGGAAGGTGCGCTTGCTCACTCGGGGGCTCCAGAAGAAATCGGTAGTTGCGGGGTGCCGTCCTGGCTGTCACCGTGCGCCCACGAGTAGCTCGCAGTTACGCCCGAGTGCACCGCTGACCGATCACCCAAATGATCTGTGCCCATCGGAGGCAGGCGGCAGCAGCCATCGACAACTCGACCTGGTTACGGTACGCGCGGCTACGCCATCCGGTCAAACCGGGAGTCGCCGGGAGACACTTGTCCACAGGCTGGGGACAACAACTTGAACCGTACCGGCCGCGCTGACTACCGTGACGGAACTCCGATTCGTTCCCTTATCCCTGCCCCACCCGATTTACATCCCGAGCCGTCCCAGAACCACACGTTCGTGGGACCTGTGAGAGAGCGTGCCCTGTGGCTGACGTACCTGCCGATCTTGCCGCAGTGTGGCCACGCGTATTGGAGCAACTCCTCGGAGAGGACCGCGGCCAGGGGGTCGAAGGGAAGGACGAGCACTGGATCCGGCGCTGCCAGCCGCTCGCGCTGGTCGCGGACACCGCGCTGCTCGCCGTACCGAACGAGTTCGCGAAGGGCGTACTGGAGGGCCGGCTGGCGCCGATCGTCAGCGAGACGCTGAGCCGTGAGTGCGGACGCCCGATCCGGATCGCGATCACCGTCGACGACTCCGCGGGCGACCCCCCGGCCACGCCGGCGCCCCCGGCCCGCCCCCAGCAGCGCTATGAGGAGCCCGAACTCCCCTCCGCGCGCCAGGACCGCGACGGGTACGACCGTCCGGAGCGCGACGGGTACGACCGTCCGGACCGTGACGGATACGACCGCCCCGACCGCGATGGCTACGACCGTCCGGACCGTGACGGATACGACCGCCCCGACCGCGACGGGTACGAGGGGTACGGCCGTCACCGCGCCGACCAGGGGCCCGGGTCGGCCGGCGACCACCTGCCGCCTACGCGCGCAGACCAGCTTCCGACGCCCCGCCCCGCGTACCCCTCCGAGTACCAGCGCCCCGAGCCCGGCGCCTGGCCGCGGCCGGCGCAGCAGGAGGAGTACGGCTGGCAGCAGCAGCGCCTCGGCTTCCCCGAGCGTGACCCGTACGCGTCACCCGCGCAGGACTCGTACAGCTCCCAGGACGCCTACAACCCACAGGATCCCTACGGCTCCGGCTCCCAGAGCCCTTACGGATCCAAGGGGCCCAAGGACTCCTACGGCCCGCCCTCCCAGGACTCCTACGGCACCCCCTCACAGGACTACCGCCCGCAGCCCAAGGAGCGCCCCTCCTACGAGCAGCCGCGCTCCGACTACGAAACGTCACGCGGCGACTACGACCAGCGCGACGCGGGGCGCCGGGAGCCGCCCGAGCCGCCCGTCGGCTCGGGCCACGTGCACCGGGGCGGCCCGGTCGGCCCGCACCTGCCGACGACCGGTGCGCCCGGCCCGCTGGCCGCGCAGCCCGCACCGGCGACCGGCCCGGGTGAGCCGACCGCCCGCCTGAACCCGAAGTACCTCTTCGACACCTTCGTCATCGGCGCCTCCAACCGCTTCGCGCACGCGGCCGCGGTCGCTGTGGCCGAGGCGCCGGCGAAGGCGTACAACCCCTTGTTCATCTACGGGGAGTCCGGACTCGGCAAGACCCACCTGCTGCACGCGATCGGGCACTACGCACGCAGCCTCTACCCGGGCACGCGCGTGCGGTACGTGAGCTCGGAGGAGTTCACCAACGAGTTCATCAACTCCATCCGCGACGGCAAGGGCGACAGCTTCCGCAAGCGGTACCGGGAGATGGACATCCTGCTCGTCGACGACATCCAGTTCCTCGCGGACAAGGAGTCGACGCAGGAGGAGTTCTTCCACACCTTCAACACCCTGCACAACGCCAACAAGCAGATCGTGCTGTCCTCCGACCGGCCGCCGAAGCAGCTGGTGACGCTGGAGGACCGGCTGCGGAACCGTTTCGAGTGGGGCCTGATCACGGACGTCCAGCCGCCCGAGCTGGAGACGCGGATCGCGATCCTCCGCAAGAAGGCCGTGCAGGAGCAGCTGAACGCGCCGCCGGAGGTGCTGGAGTTCATCGCGTCCCGGATCTCGCGGAACATCCGCGAGCTGGAGGGCGCGCTGATCCGGGTCACGGCATTCGCCTCGCTCAACCGGCAGCCGGTGGACCTGGGACTGACGGAGATCGTCCTGAAGGACCTCATCCCCGGCGGCGAGGACTCGGCCCCCGAGATCACCTCGACAGCCATCATGGGCGCGACAGCGGACTACTTCGGGCTGACCGTCGAGGACCTGTGCGGTACCTCGCGCGGCCGCGCCCTCGTCACCGCCCGGCAGATCGCCATGTATCTGTGCCGTGAGCTGACGGACCTGTCTCTGCCCAAGATCGGCGCGCTGTTCGGCGGGCGTGACCACACCACGGTGATGCACGCGGACCGCAAGATCCGCAACCTGATGGCCGAGCGTCGCTCCATTTACAACCAGGTCACGGAGCTGACCAACCGCATCAAGAACGGCTGACGGCGACGGCAGAACGCCGACGACAGGCCACGTCCACGGCCGAACGCCGACGGCAGGTCACAGCGACGGCAGAACGCCGCAAGAAGCCACCGTGACGGCGGAGCGTCGCGAGAAGTCACCGTGACGGCAGAACACCACGAAAGGCCAAGGGCCACTGAGGGCGCCCCCTGAGGCTTCGGGGGGCGCCCTTCTCCATGTGCCAGGGGGCCGCCGAGCCTTCCGAGCCCCCGCGAGAGGCGGCTCTCCGGCCTTGTCCCCGGACACCCGCTCGCAATCCGCTGTTCGATTACTCGCAGGGTTACGGCCTCTCTCCACAGATTCGGGGACTTTCTGCCGTCCACATCCTGGGGACCGGGGAGTTGTCCAGATCGTGTCCACAGCGGCCGCTGTTGAAAGACCATCAGACCAGTTCAGGTGCCTGTGGATTGGTGGACGAAGGATCTCCACAGACTGTGGACGACGAGATGATCCACAGGCTGTGCATCGAGTTGTCCACCGGCCACCCACAGGCTGGGGGCGGTTGTCCCCAGCGATCGGTCGCTTCTCCACATGCCTGTCCACTGTTCGGCAACGCGACGCGCCTCCTCACCGGGTCGAGTGAAAGGCGTCACACGAAGGTGCCGGATTGGGCTGTGGGAAAGGTGGGTAAACCTGGGGACGGCGCTGGGGAGAACTCGCCTCACCCTGTGCACGGCGTGTGCAGAACTTTCTGTTCTCCACAGATACGCCCGGTTGTCCACCGCCTCCGCCCACAGGGCCCGTGGATAAAATTCCCGCCCTGAGCTGGGAAAACGAGGTTATCCACGGTATCCACAGGCCCTACTACTACTCCCAACTAGAGAGAGCTGGGAATCCGTTTCGAAGGGGGCCCTGTGCACAACTCGCTCTTCGGTGCCCGGCCGCCCCTCGTCACGACTTGACCCCGAGAGGCACCTACTGTCAGTGCGGTGCGTCAGACTGGTCCCCGGTGTCCTCCCCCTCACAGGGACCGTCGACACCGCGACAGACGACGAGGGCCAGGCAGAGCGAGAAGCGCCGGCAACAGCAGGAGGCGGCAACAGTGAAGATCCGGGTGGAACGCGACGTACTCGCGGAGGCAGTGGCCTGGGCGGCACGCAGCCTCCCGGCCCGTCCGCCGGCGCCTGTCCTCGCCGGCCTGCTGCTGAAGGCCGAGGAAGGCCAGCTGAGCCTGTCCAGCTTCGACTACGAGGTCTCGGCGCGGGTCTCCGTGGAGGCCGAGGTCGACGAAGAGGGCACGGTCCTGGTCTCCGGCCGCCTGCTCGCGGACATCTGCCGCGCGCTCCCCAACCGACCGGTCGAGATTTCCACAGACGGTGTACGGGCGACCGTGGTCTGCGGCTCCTCCCGGTTCACACTCCACACCCTGCCTGTGGAGGAGTACCCGGCCCTGCCGCAGATGCCGAACGCGACGGGCACGGTCCCCGGCGAGGTCTTCGCCTCCGCCGCCGCCCAGGTCGCCATCGCGGCCGGCCGTGACGACACGCTGCCCGTCCTCACCGGTGTCCGCATCGAGATCGAGGGCGACACCGTCACGCTGGCGTCCACCGACCGCTACCGCTTCGCGGTCCGCGAGTTCCTGTGGAAGCCGGAGAACCCGGAGGCCTCCGCGGTCGCCCTGGTGCCCGCCAAGACGCTCTTGGACACCGCCAAGGCCCTGACCAGCGGTGACCAGGTGATCCTGGCGCTGTCCGGCTCGGGCTCCGGCGAGGGCCTGATCGGCTTCGAGGGCGCCGGCCGCCGTACGACGACCCGCCTGCTCGAGGGCGACCTCCCGAAGTACCGCACGCTGTTCCCGACGGAGTTCAACAGCGTCGCCGTCATCGAGACCGCCCCCTTCGTGGAGGCCGTCAAGCGCGTGGCCCTGGTCGCCGAGCGCAACACGCCGGTGCGGCTCAGCTTCGAGCAGGGCGTGCTCATCCTGGAGGCCGGTTCCAGCGACGACGCACAGGCTGTGGAAAGGGTTGACGCCCAGCTCGAGGGCGACGACATCTCGATCGCCTTCAACCCGACGTTCCTGCTGGACGGCCTGAGCGCCATCGACTCCCCGGTGGCCCAGCTGTCGTTCACGACGTCCACCAAGCCCGCGCTGCTCAGCGGCAAGCCGGCGCTGGACGCCGAGGCGGACGACGCCTACAAGTACCTGATCATGCCGGTCCGCCTCAGCGGCTGAGCCGGCACCGCGGCTCGGAGCCAGGCTGGGGATCACCGGGGTTTGTCCACAGGGTGAGGACAAACCCGCAGGTGAGGGCGTACGACTGAGCGCGTATGCCCACAGATGTGCGCGAGCGTCCGGGTTTAGGCTCGGACGCGGGTACGAAAGTGCCTCGCGGTACGCACGTGCCGCCACGCCACGTCGCAGAACCTAAGGAAAACAACTGATGGAGCTCGGTCTCGTCGGCCTCGGCAAGATGGGCGGCAACATGCGCGAGCGGATCCGCCGCGCAGGTCACACCGTCCTCGGATACGACCGCAACCCGGACCTCGCCGATGTCCACAGCCTGGAAGAGCTTGTGGGCAAGCTCAGCGGACCGCGCGTGATCTGGGTGATGGTCCCCGCGGGTGAGGCCACGCAGACCACGATCGACCGGCTCGCCGAGCTGCTGGAGCCGGGCGACGTGGTCGTGGACGGCGGCAACTCCCGCTGGACCGACGACGAGAAGCACGCGCAGGAGCTGGCGGCCAAGGGCATCGGTTTCGTCGACTGCGGCGTCTCCGGCGGCGTCTGGGGCCTGGAGAACGGCTACGCGCTGATGTACGGCGGCGACAAGGCGGATGTCGCCAAGGTGCAGCCGGTCTTCGACGCCCTCAAGCCGGAGGGCGACTCCGGCTCGGTGCACGCCGGCAAGGTCGGCGCGGGCCACTTCGCGAAGATGGTCCACAACGGCATCGAGTACGCGATGATGCAGGCTTACGCCGAGGGCTGGGAGCTCCTGGAGAAGGTCGACTCCGTGACCGACGTCCGGGAGGTCTTCCGCTCCTGGCAGGAGGGCACGGTCATCCGCTCCTGGCTGCTCGACCTCGCGGTCAACGCGCTCGACGAGGACGAGCACCTCGACGAGCTGCGGGGTTATGCACAGGACTCCGGCGAGGGACGCTGGACTGTGGAGGCCGCCATCGACAACGCGGTGCCGCTGCCGGCGATCACCGCGTCGCTGTTCGCGCGGTTCGCCTCCCGCCAGGAGGACTCGCCCCAGATGAAGATGATCGCGGCGCTGCGGAACCAGTTCGGCGGCCACGCGGTAGAGAAGAAGTAGTCCACAGGGCTGCACGGCAGTCCACAACCGTCCGGGGAGGTCGGCGAAACGACCATGCACGTCACGCATCTGTCGCTGGCCGACTTCCGCTCGTACCCCCGGGTCGAGGTCCCGCTCGACCCCGGGGTGACGGCCTTCGTCGGGCCGAACGGGCAGGGCAAGACCAACCTCGTCGAGGCCGTCGGCTATCTCGCCACCCTCGGCAGCCACCGGGTCTCCTCCGATGCCCCTCTGGTCCGCATGGGCGCCGAGCGCGCGATCATCCGGGCCCAGGTCCGGCAGGGCGAACGGCAGCAGCTGGTCGAGCTGGAGCTGAACCCCGGGCGCGCCAACCGGGCCCGTATCAACAGGTCCTCGCAGGTCAGGCCGCGTGATGTGCTGGGAATCGTGCGGACCGTGCTGTTCGCGCCCGAGGATCTCGCGCTGGTCAAGGGCGACCCCGGTGAGCGGCGCCGTTTCCTCGACGAGCTGATCACCGCGCGTTCCCCGCGGATGGCCGGGGTCCGCTCCGACTACGACCGGGTCCTCAAGCAGCGCAACACCCTGCTGAAGTCGGCCGCGCTGGCCCGCAGACACGGCGGTCGCACGATGGACATGTCCACTCTGGACGTGTGGGACCAGCATCTCGCGCGCGCGGGAGCCGAGTTGCTCGCCCAGCGGCTGGACCTGATCGCGACGATCCAGCCGCTGGCCGACAAGGCCTACGAGCAACTCGCGCCCGGCGGCGGCCCGATCGCGCTGGAGTACAAGCCGTCCGCGCCCGGCGAGGCGCACACCCGCGAGGACCTCTTCGAGCAGCTGATGGCGGCGCTCGCCGAGGCCCGCAAGCAGGAGATCGAGCGCGGCGTCACCCTGATCGGCCCGCACCGGGACGACCTGCAGCTCAAGCTCGGCCAGCTCCCCGCCAAGGGCTACGCCTCCCACGGCGAGTCCTGGTCCTACGCGCTGGCGCTGCGGCTGGCCTCGTACGACCTGCTCAGAGCGGAGGGCAACGAGCCGGTGCTGGTGCTCGACGACGTCTTCGCCGAGCTGGACACCCGTCGCCGTGAGCGCCTGGCCGAGCTGGTCGCGCCGGGCGAGCAGGTCCTGGTGACGGCCGCGGTCGACGACGACGTACCGCATGTGCTGTCCGGGACGCGGTTCGCCGTGTCCGAGGGGGCGGTGGAGCGCGTATGACGGAGAACACATCGGGCGGGGCCCCGAGTCCCTCTCAGGGCTCCGGCGGGGCCCCGAGCCCCTCTCAGGGCTCCGGCGGAGCCCCGAAGCCTCCCGAGCCGTCCGGTGTCGACCTCGCGCGTGTGGCGCTGCGCGCGGCCAAGGAAGCCGCACGCGCGCGGGGGGACGCGGCGCAGCAGAAGAAGCAGGCGCGCCGCGGCGGTCTGCGCTCCGGAGCGCGCGCCGACGGACGCGACCCCATGGCACTCGGTTCCGCGATCAACCGGCTGATCACCGAACGCGGCTGGGAGGCGCCGGCCGCCGTGGGCGGTGTGATGGGCCGCTGGCCGCAGATCGTCGGCGAGGACGTGGCCAAGCACTGTGTGCCGGAGAAGTACGACGAGGACGAGCGTGTGCTGAGCGTGCGCTGCGACTCGACGGCCTGGGCGACGAACCTCCGGCTGCTGGCGCCCACCCTGGTCGCGCGTCTGAACGAGGACCTGGGCCACGGCCGGGTGAAGCTGATCAAGGTGCAGGGCCCCGGTGGCCCCCCCCGCCGCTACGGCCCGTTGCGCGCCCCCGGCAGTACCGGTCCGGGCGACACCTACGGCTGATCGGCACCGGTTTCCCACCTGTTGACAGCACGTGACTGACATCACATCAAGGGCTTCCGGCGGCTCTTTCGGAGCGTCGGCGCCATCCGTGTCGTATGCCCGCACAGGGTTGCGAATCACGACCTGACTCCGAAGTAGCCAAGGGTTGACGGCCGGAAGCGCTGAGTGCCTCCGTGAGCCTCTTGGAGCCCCCATCCGCATATCGGGAGTCGGACAAGACCCGTCGAGGGCGGCACATGCGGACTCAGGTACCGGCAAACCCCCATCAGTGTCAGTGCTACCGGTAGACTGGAAGCAATCCCGCCCCACTCGCTGGGGACCGTCCGGGAAAAGCTGAGCAACGCTGATCAAGGCTTACCAACGCAACATGCCGCAGCCGCTCCGGCAACCCGCCGACGAGCCTGGCTCGTGCTGTGCCAGAAAGGGCGCTTCGTGGCCGATTCCGGCAACCCCAACGAGAACATTCCGTCCACCGACGCCGGCACCACCGGCGCGGTCTCCTCGTCGAACGGCGAGGTGACCGCCTCGTACGACGCCAGCGCCATCACCGTCCTCGAGGGTCTGGACGCGGTCCGCAAGCGACCCGGTATGTACATCGGCTCGACCGGTGAGCGCGGACTCCACCACCTGGTGCAGGAGGTCGTCGACAACTCCGTCGACGAGGCGCTCGCCGGGCACGCGGACACCATCGACGTCACGATCCTCGCCGACGGTGGCGTGCGGGTCGTCGACAACGGCCGTGGCATCCCGGTCGGCATCGTCCCCTCCGAGGGCAAGCCGGCCGTCGAGGTCGTGCTGACGGTCCTGCACGCGGGCGGCAAGTTCGGCGGCGGCGGCTACGCGGTCTCCGGCGGTCTGCACGGCGTGGGTGTCTCCGTCGTCAACGCCCTGTCCACCAGGGTCGCGGTGGAGGTCAAGACCGACGGCCACCGCTGGACGCAGGACTACAAGTTGGGCGTCCCGACGGCCCCGCTCGCCAAGCACGAGGCCACGGACGAGCACGGCACCTCGGTCACCTTCTGGGCCGACCCGGACATCTTCGAGACCACCGACTACTCCTTCGAGACGCTGTCGCGGCGTTTCCAGGAGATGGCGTTCCTCAACAAGGGCCTGCGCATCAACCTCACCGACGAGCGCGAGTCGGCGAAGGCCACCGCCGGCGCGGACGAGGCGGGCGAGGACGAGAAGCACGAGGTCAAGAGCGTCTCGTACCACTACGAGGGCGGCATCGTCGACTTCGTGACGTACCTCAACTCCCGCAAGGGAGACCTGGTGCACCCCACCGTGATCGACCTCGAGGCCGAGGACAAGGACAAGAGCCTGTCCCTCGAGGTCGCGATGCAGTGGAACGGCGGCTACACCGAGGGTGTGTACTCGTTCGCCAACATCATCCACACCCACGAGGGCGGTACGCACGAAGAGGGCTTCCGCTCCGCGCTGACCTCGCTGATCAACAAGTACGCGCGCGACAAGCGGCTGCTGCGCGAGAAGGACGACAACCTCACGGGTGACGACATCCGCGAGGGTCTGACGGCGATCATCTCGGTCAAGCTGAGCGAGCCCCAGTTCGAGGGCCAGACGAAGACCAAGCTGGGCAACACCGAGGTCAAGACCTTCGTGCAGAAGGTCGTCTACGAGCACCTCACGGACTGGCTGGACCGCAACCCGAACGAGGCCGCGGACATCATCCGCAAGGGCATCCAGGCGGCCACCGCGCGCGTGGCGGCCCGCAAGGCCCGTGACCTCACCCGGCGCAAGGGCCTGCTGGAGACCGCGTCCCTGCCGGGCAAGCTCTCCGACTGCCAGTCGAACGACCCCACCAAGTGCGAGATCTTCATCGTCGAGGGTGACTCCGCCGGCGGCTCGGCCAAGTCCGGCCGCAACCCGCAGTACCAGGCGATCCTCCCGATCCGCGGCAAGATCCTGAACGTCGAGAAGGCGCGGATCGACAAGATCCTGCAGAACCAGGAGATCCAGGCACTGATCTCGGCCTTCGGCACCGGAGTCCACGAGGACTTCGACATCGAGAAGCTGCGCTATCACAAGATCATCCTGATGGCCGACGCCGACGTCGACGGCCAGCACATCAACACCCTGCTGCTGACCTTCCTGTTCCGCTTCATGCGGCCCCTGGTCGAGGCCGGGCACGTGTACCTCTCCCGCCCGCCGCTCTACAAGATCAAGTGGGGCAAGGACGACTTCGAGTACGCGTACTCCGACCGCGAGCGCGACGCCCTGATCGAGATGGGCCGCAACGCGGGCAAGCGCATCAAGGACGACTCGGTGCAGCGCTTCAAGGGTCTCGGTGAGATGAACGCCGAGGAACTGCGCATCACGACCATGGACCAGGAGCACCGCGTCCTCGGCCAGGTCACCCTCGACGACGCCGCCCAGGCCGACGACCTGTTCTCGGTCCTCATGGGCGAGGACGTCGAGGCCCGCCGCGCGTTCATCCAGCGCAACGCCAAGGACGTCCGCTTCCTCGACATCTGAGTCGGTCTCAGCTGACCGCATCAGGAAGGATCTTCACCAGCAATGACCGACGAGAACACTCCCGTGACGACGCCCGAGGGTGACGCCCTGGCCATGCGCGTCGAGCCCGTCGGGCTCGAGACGGAGATGCAGCGCTCGTACCTCGACTACGCGATGTCCGTCATCGTGTCGCGTGCGCTGCCGGACGTCCGTGACGGCCTCAAGCCCGTCCACCGCCGTGTGCTGTACGCCATGTACGACGGCGGCTACCGCCCCGAGCGCGGCTTCTACAAGTGCGCGCGCGTCGTCGGCGACGTCATGGGCAACTACCACCCGCACGGCGACTCCTCCATCTACGACGCGCTCGTGCGCCTCGCCCAGCCCTGGTCGATGCGCATGCCGCTCGTCGACTCCAACGGCAACTTCGGCTCCCCGGGCAACGACCCGGCCGCGGCCATGCGGTACACCGAGTGCAAGATGGCGCCGCTGTCGATGGAGATGGTCCGCGACATCGACGAGGAGACCGTCGACTTCACGGACAACTACGACGGTCGCTCCCAGGAGCCGACCGTCCTGCCGGCCCGCTTCCCGAACCTGCTGATCAACGGTTCGGCCGGTATCGCGGTCGGTATGGCGACCAACATCCCGCCGCACAACCTGCGCGAGGTCGCCGCCGGCGCCCAGTGGTACCTGGAGAACCCCGAGGCCTCGCACGAGGAGCTGCTCGACGCGCTCATCGAGCGCATCAAGGGCCCGGACTTCCCGACCGGCGCGCTCGTCGTCGGCCGCCGGGGCATCGAGGAGGCCTACCGCACCGGTCGCGGCTCCATCACGATGCGCGCGGTCGTCGAGGTCGAAGAGATCCAGAACCGCCAGTGCCTGGTGGTCACGGAGCTGCCGTACCAGGTCAACCCGGACAACCTCGCCCAGAAGATTGCCGACCTAGTCAAGGACGGCAAGATCGGCGGCATCGCGGACGTCCGTGACGAGACCTCCTCGCGCACGGGCCAGCGCCTGGTCATCGTGCTGAAGCGGGACGCGGTCGCCAAGGTCGTGCTGAACAACCTCTACAAGCACACCGACCTGCAGACGAACTTCGGCGCCAACATGCTGGCGCTGGTGGACGGCGTGCCGCGCACGCTCTCCCTGGACGCGTTCATCCGCCACTGGGTGACCCACCAGATCGAGGTCATCGTCCGCCGTACGCGCTTCAGGCTGCGCAAGGCCGAGGAGCGGGCGCACATCCTGCGCGGTCTGCTGAAGGCCCTGGACGCCATCGACGAGGTCATCGCGCTGATCCGGCGCAGTGACACCGTCGAGATCGCCCGCGGCGGCCTGATGAGCCTGCTGGAGATCGACGAGATCCAGGCCAACGCCATCCTCGAGATGCAGCTGCGCCGACTGGCCGCCCTGGAGCGCCAGAAGATCGTCCAGGAGCACGACGAGCTCCAGGCGAAGATCAACGAGTACAACGAGATCCTGGCCTCCCCGGTCCGCCAGCGCGGCATCGTCAGCGCGGAGCTGGCCGCGATCGTCGAGAAGTACGGCGACGACCGCAAGACGACGCTGATCCCCTACGAGGGCGACATGTCCATCGAGGACCTGATCGCCGAGGAGGACATCGTCGTCACGGTCACCCGGGGCGGCTACATCAAGCGCACCAAGACCGACGACTACCGCGCCCAGAAGCGCGGCGGCAAGGGCGTGCGCGGCGCGAAGCTCAAGGAAGACGACATCGTCGACCACTTCTTCGTGTCCACCACGCACCACTGGCTGCTGTTCTTCACCAACAAGGGACGCGTCTACCGGGTCAAGGGCTACGAGCTGCCGGACGCCGGCCGGGACGCGCGCGGTCAGCACGTCGCCAACCTGCTCGCCTTCCAGCCGGACGAGGCGATCGCCGAGATCCTGGCGATCCGCGACTACGAGGCGGTCCCCTACCTCGTGCTGGCCACCAAGGCCGGACTTGTGAAGAAGACGCCTCTGAAGGATTACGATTCGCCTCGTTCCGGCGGTGTGATCGCCATCAACCTCCGTGAGGGTCAGGACGGTTCGGACGACGAACTGATCGGCGCCGAACTCGTCTCGTCGGACGACGATCTGCTCCTGATCAGCAAGAAGGCGCAGTCGATCAGGTTCACCGCATCGGACGAAACCCTGCGGCCCATGGGCCGTGCCACCTCGGGCGTCAAGGGCATGAGCTTCCGCGAAGGCGACGAGCTGCTCTCGATGAATGTTGTTCGACCCGGTACGTTCGTGTTCACTGCCACAGACGGCGGGTACGCGAAGCGGACCGCCGTCGACGAGTACCGCGTCCAGGGTCGCGGCGGCCTCGGCATCAAGGCCGCCAAGATCGTCGAGGACCGTGGGTCCCTCGTCGGCGCGCTGGTGGTCGAGGAGACCGACGAGATCCTCGCCATCACGCTGTCGGGCGGTGTGATTCGTACGCGGGTCAACGAGATCAGGGAAACCGGCCGTGACACCATGGGCGTCCAACTGATCAATCTGGGCAAGCGCGATGCCGTCGTGGGCATCGCTCGCAACGCCGAGGCGGGGCGCGAGGCGGAGGAGGTCGACGGCGATGTGGTCGTCGACGAGACCGCCGAGGACGCCGTGACCACCGGCACGGACGAGGGTGAGGCGCCCTCGGCCGAGTAGGCACGAGGAGTGAGTCAGCGTGAGCGGAGCCACGGGCGCCGGACCGGCCGGAACCCCGAGGGGTACGGGAGCGGACGACGGCGGCCGTGGCTCCGCCGCGCGTGCGGCGGACCCGCACACGACCAATCTGAAGGCGATCAAGTCCCCGACCAAGGACGAGCCGTCGCCTGACGCGCATGGATCACAGGGGGGAACTGTGACGGACACCCGAGGTCCGCAGACCAAGCAGGCCAAGGGCGGTGCGGGTTCGTCCGCCTCCGGCGCGCAGCCGCAGCCGGCCGCGCAGGAGCCGGGCACGGCCTCGCCCCTGCCCGGGGAGCGGCAGACGAAGCAGCAGGCCGGGCCGTACCACCCGCCGCAGGCCTACCCGGCGCAGCAGGCGGCGGCCGGGGCCGGTCCCGATGCCGTCCGGCGTCCCCGCACGGGCGTGCGTACCACTCCGCGCGTCCGCAAGGCGCGGCTGCGGGTGGCGAAGGCCGACCCGTGGTCGGTGATGAAGGTCAGCTTCCTGCTCTCCATCGCCCTGGGCATCTGCACGATCGTCGCGGCCGCCGTGCTGTGGATGGTCATGGACGCGATGGGCGTGTTCTCGACGGTCGGCGGCACGATCTCCGAGGCCACCGGCTCGAACGAGTCCAACGGGTTCGACCTGCAGGCTTTCCTGTCGCTGCCCAACGTCCTGCTGTTCACGTCGGTCATCGCGGTCATCGACGTGGTCCTGGCGACCGCCCTCGCGACGCTCGGCGCGTTCATCTACAACCTGTCCGCGGGCTTCGTGGGCGGCGTGGAGCTGACGCTCGCCGAGGACGAGTGACGTCACCCCCGTCGTTGTCCTGACGGTGCCCCGACAACCGATTTTGGGACTGCCCATGTCGTGCGCTAATCTTCAGGAGTCAGCGCGCGGGACACACCCCGCAGAGCGCGGCGGGGCTATAGCTCAGTTGGTTAGAGCGCATCCCTGATAAGGATGAGGCCACAGGTTCAAATCCTGTTAGCCCCACCAGCGAGAAGACCCCCAGTCGATACCGGCTGGGGGTCTTTGACATCCATGGCTGACATCAGCCGATGAGTGGATCTTCCAGGAGTTCGGCGAGCATGCCGACCGCTTCCCTCCGTGCCCCTGTCCTTGATGACTTTGGGCATGACGGGTGGGAGCTGGGGAGGGTGTTGGGTTGGGGAAAGGCGGAGTGCTTCAGGTTGTGCCCATGACAGACTCAGCGGCCTGTCAGCCACACTGAGGGAGTTCCCTGCCATGCGCCACTTGGCCACCGTGGCGGCCGGTATCGCGGCCGTCGTTTTGATCACCGGGTGTGGCGCCGGGGAGGCCGAGAAAGCATCCGCACCGACGTCGAAGAGCGGAGCATCGGCCACGCCGGGGTCCGACAGTTCGTTCGAAGTCGAGGTGGCGCTCAAGAACGCCGATCCAGCGCCTTACTCGGCTGAGATCAGGACGGAGACCTATACGGGCTCCACGCTGACGGTCGTCATGGCCGGTCGGATGAACTTCAACGGATCAGGCCCTACGGGCAAACTGACCTTGACGACCTCCGACAGTGTCCCAGAGGACCAAGCGTTCAATACGGAGACGATCCTGCTGGAGGACGCCACCTACACGCGGACACTTGATGACGACGGAGCAGTTGGGGAGTGGCAGCGTACGGGACTGGACTCCTCGAGGGCGGGCATAGCTGACTACGGTGCTTACGCACAGCTGCTCTTGGATCTTGGGCCGAAGGCCCGAAAGGGTCAGGAGGAGACAGGCGGAGTCCTGGCGTACCGGCTTTCCGGGAGCCTCACCCAGGACCAGCTCCGGACGGTGGACCGTCGGCTGTACGACAGGATGCGTGCCACGGGTACCAAGGAGTTCGCCTGCGACGTGTGGGTCAACGAAGCCGGCCGAGTCGTGCGCTTCGAGCAGTGGCTGGAGATGTCCGGCAACTCGGCGCGCAACGTCGTGACGTTCAAGAACTTCAGGGACCCGGTGGCTGTGAGCGCACCCGAGTAGCCCCGTCCCGGCCGTCGCGCGTTGTCAAGACGGCATACGTCGGCTGACATCAGTGGCTGACACCGACAATGGCGAACAGCGACGGTCGGCGCCGGACCTCAGGGGACGATTGACCAAAGCACATAGCCGGTTGGCCGACGTCGCAGGCCGGGCATGATCGACCTGAGAAGGATGAGGCCACAGGTTCAAATCCTGTTAGCCCCACCAGCGAGAAGACCCACAGTCGAATGCGACTGGGGGTCTTTGACGTCTTGCGACCGGGCCCATCAAGGGCGTCGCTCGCGCCCGTGACCCGGTCGGGCACGCCCTGAACCCGGGGCCTTGAGGTCGGGGCATGCGTAAGCCCGGCCGCTCTGCCGAGCTGCCGGGCTTTGTACGCAGATCGCTTGGTGTCGTTCCGGGGGTTCAGCGCTGGAGGGGCGCGAGATGGTCCGCCTCGGGGTCGGGGTCCTCGTCGGTGCAGTGGGTGCCGGGGGAGGACGCAGTGTCCGCGGGTGAGCGGTGCCGGCAGCGGGGGGTCTTGCCGTGTGCCTCGGCGCGGATGCGCTGCTTCATCGTGGGGGGCAGGGCTCTCGCAGAGGACCGGGAAAACGTCGTCGGTGCCGCCGTCCGCTGCTGCGGGATGCTCGCGCCGTTGCTGTTGCTCTTCTGCTCGGTCTGCGGTACGGCCGCGGCGGCGGTCGTGGTGACGAGTCCGAGCGCCGTGCACAGCGCGAGGAAGGCGGTGACGATGGTGGTCCACAGCTTCATGACCTTGTTCCTGGCCATGGCCCCTCACTTTCGGGTTGGGCGATTTGCGTACTTTCCTCATCATGTGTATGGGGGTCGAGAAGTGGTGGACCTTCGCCCGTGGCGCGTCGATGTTCTGATGAACACCACCCGGATGGGCGCAAGAGGGGTGAAAAGGTGAGCAGAGCACCGAAGGGAGGTCAAAAGTAACCGTCCGTCGGGGTGTGATCACCCTCCGATCGGAGCGGTGCACTCCGCTTCTATCCCGCTTCCCGGGACGGGAGTTGAGGGCCGACTCAGGTCACCGATCGGTATCGGCCGGTGTGTATAGTCGGGCGCCAGAGGTCCCCTACGTCAAGGAAAGACGAGGTCGCGCGGTGAAGAAGCTTCTCCTGGTCGCACTGGCCGCCATCGGCGGGCTCCTCGTGTACCGCCAGATCCAGGCGGATCGCGCCGAGCAGGATCTGTGGACGGAGGCGACTGACTCCGTTCCCACGGGTTCGTGAGTCACGACAACCCAGACCGAGCACACCCCGGCCGCCTCGCGGTCGGGGTTTTGTGTGCAGAGGGCCGGTCGTGAAGCCCGCCGGCGCGGCAGGATGGGCCACGGATCACGGATCACGGCTTAGCGGTCCGGAGACGGAGAGCGGTCCGGCGACGGTGAGGGGTGGCGCGTGAGGGGACGGTGCCGTACGGCGTGGAGGCGGCCCGCGGGAGCGAGGCGCGGCCGTCCGGCCGTGGCTGTGCGCGTCGGCGCCGCGGCCGTGGTCCTGGGGACGACAGCGGCCATGGGGCCGGGACAGGCCGCCGCCGCGGGGCTGGCCTCCGGCACGCCCAGCCCGTACGCCTTCGCCCACGGCGCGCAGCGTGTCCAGGGAGCGAGGAGCACCGGGGACGCCGACCTCCTGAAGCCCGGCGAGGCCTACAAGAGCTCCCTGCCGGGCGACGGCAAGGTCAACTACCGCCTCGACCTCGACGCCACGTCCGACGCGTACGTCTCCGTCACCGCCGTCCCCTCCCCCGACAGCACCGTCTCCGTCATCGACGGGATCAGGGTGACCGTGCAGGACGCCGAGGGCAACACCTGCTCCGGCGACAGCACGAGCTTCGGGGCAGCTCGCAGCCCCCACCCCATCGCGGCGTGGGGCATGCGCGAGATCTCGCCCAACCGGCCGCTGTGCAAGAAGCCCGGGGCGTACTACGTGTCCGTCGAGCGTGTCGACCCGAACGGCGAGGGCGCCTCACCGGACGCCTGGGACCTGGAACTCGTCGCCATGACGGAACCGCGGACCGTGAGGACCGGGGCGACCAGCGCGCCCGAAGTGTGGAACTCCGCCACCCCCCAGCCGCTCCAGGGCGAGGCCGAGCACCGCAAGGGCGGCGCGGGGTTCACCGGGGCGACCCCCCTCGACCAGGGAATCTGGCGGGACGACATCCGGCCCGGCCAGACCCTCTTCTACGCGGTGCCCGTCGACTGGGGACAGCAGATCTCCGTCACCGCGGACCTCGGCAGCTCGGACACCGGCGCCACCGGCTACACGTCCGACGCGCTGGACCTGGCCCTCTACAACCCCGCGCGCGGCGATGTCGCCGATGTGGGCGTCGGCTACAACGGCGGCCAGAGGTCCGGAAGCCTGCCTCCCCTGCCACCGGTCGACCACGCCAACCGCCACTCCGCCACCGCGCAGGTGAGCGCGATGCGTTTCGCCGGCTCCTACTACCTCGTCGCCCACCTCTCGGAAGGCGTCGCCGACACCTTCGGCGACGGGCCGTTCAAGATGACGCTGCGCGTGAAGGTGAGCGGGCAGCCGCAGGGCGGCCCCGAGTACGCGGGGGAGTCCTCACCGAAGGGTGCCTTCGAGGTCTCGGACGAGGACCGGGAGGCGGCCGCGGAGGGCGTGGCCGCGGGCGATGACACCGCCATGAGGGCGCTCGCCGTGGGCGGCATCGGCACCGGGAGCGCACTGCTCGTGGGGCTCGGGGTGTGGAGCCTCGTGGCCCGACGCAGGAGTGTCGCGTAGGGGGAGCGCCGGCCGCGCGCGCCCCGGGCCCGTCCGCTGCCCGATCGCTCTGATGCCGGTCAGGGCTGCTCGATCGCTCTGATGCGGGTAGGACTGCTCGATCGCTTTGATGCCGGTCAGGCCTGCTCGATCGCTCTGATGCGGGTAGGACTGCTCGATCGCTTTGATGCCGGTCAGGCCTGCTCGATCGCTCTGATGCGGGGGACTCCCGATCACTCGGATGCGGTCAGTGCTGCCGATCGCTCAGATGCGGGTCAACGCCCAGAAACCCACGGCATAGCAGGCCAGCGCGAGGAGCAGCAGCGGTACCGCCACCTTGGCCGGCGGCCCCGGTCGGGCGGGCCTGTGTGCCCGGTGCCGTGAAGTGGCCTGGCCGCTCGGCGGTGCGGTCGGTGTCCGGGTGGTGTACGAGGCTGTGGAGGCGTCCGTGCGGTAGTGCCCCGCAGGGGGCAGAGAAGGGCCCGAGTACACCGGGGGGAGTGGCTGTGCGGAGGACAACCGGTGTGTGGGGTCGTAGGGGGAGACGGGCGCCTGCTGGTGCGGGGTGTGGACCGGGGAGGGCTGGGGCGGTCCGGCCGTGGGGGATGAGGTGACAGTGGGCTGGGACGGCGGCGGCAGATGGAAGCTGCCGGTGTCCGACATGGAGGGCGGCCGCGCCGGGTCGGCGGTGTGGCGCGGGTCGGACGGCACCGACTGGGCGCGTTGCCGATGGAGCTCGGAGCGCTGCTCGCCCGGGGCCGGCAGCCCGCCCTCGTCGCGCCCGTGCCGAGACTGCTCCCCTCTCGTCCCCGAGTGCTCGGACGGCGCCTTTCTCGGGCCCAGCCCCTTCGCCCTCTCCAGCGGCCCCTCGGGCGCGAACCCCTGCGGCAGCGGGCCCAGTTGGTCGAAGATCTCGATCAGCTCGTCGTCCGGGCCCGGCTCCGGAAGCAGCTCCGCGGCGGCGGCGAGTGCCTTGCGCGCGCCCATGGCCGTGCGGAACCGCGCCTGCGGATCCGGCTGGAGCAGCATGGCCACCACCTGCCACAACGGCTCAGGAATGCCCTTGGGCGCGCCGGGCGTCCCGTGCTCGGCGAAGTACTGGATGAGCGCCTTGCTGTCCGGCTTGGCGCCCTCCAGCAGATACAGCGCGACCAGTCCCACGGCGAACAGGTCGGCGGGAAAGTCGGGTTCGGCGCCCATCATCTGCTCTGGCGCGAGATAACCGGGCGTCCCCACCACGAGGTTGGTCTCGGTCAGGCGGGGCTCGCCCAGCCGCATCGCGATGCCGAAGTCCGACAGCCGCAGCCGCGGCCGGCCCGTGCCGGTGGCCTCCAGCAGCACGTTGGCGGGCTTCACGTCACGATGGACGACGTCCTCCGCGTGCACCGCCGACAGGCCCGACAGCAGCTGGTCGAGCAGCGTGCAGACGAATGCCGGCGGGAGGGGGCCGTAGTCCCCGACGAGGTGCACGAGTGATCCGCCCGCGACCAGGTCCATGGTGAACAGGACCTTGTCGTCGTCTGCGGCCCAGCTGGTAGGGGCGAGTACATGCGGGTGGTCGATCCGCAGGGCCTGTTCCCGCACGAAGCGCAGCAGTGAGTGCGCGTCGCTCTGGAGCAGGACCTTGGCGGCCACATAGCGACGGCGGCGGTGGTCCCAGGCACGCCAGACGGCACCGACGCCTCCGCGTCCGATCGGGTCGACCAGTTCGTACCGGCCGGCGAAGACCTCACCCATGGCTGTACGTCACTCCTCCCCCTGCGGCTTCCCCCCTTGCTTCCCCCTCGGCGAGCACTACGACTCCCCGACAGGCGAAACGGCTCCCCTGAAACCTGGCTCCCCCGAACCCTCGGCTCCCCTGAAACCTGGCTCCCCCGAACCCTCGGCTCCCCTGAAACCTGGCTCCCCCGAACCCTCGGCTCCCCCGAACCCTCGGCTCCCCCGAACCCTCGGCTCCCCCGATGAGCGATACGTCGCCCTTGCGTCGACCGGTCCCCCGTACGGAACACGCCCCCTCGTGTCCGCCCGTACCGCGACACGTCCCCCGTCACCTCACCCACGCCCGCTGCCGAACCCCCTTCGGCGGCCGGGCGGTGGGATCAGCTCTGGTGGGACTGGTAGTGCGAGACCGCGTCCGAGGTGCGGCCGGCCCCGTAGACCCGGAGGAACTCTGCCAGCTCCGGATGGGTCGGGGCGAGGGTGTCGGCGGCGTCGATGATGTCGCCCGCCGCCGCGACCGACCGCAGCAGCGACTGGATCTCGCGCACGACGCGCTTGACCGTGGGCGCCCCCGAACTGCTCGTCGTCTGTGTGGTGTTGCTCAGCACCGAGCCCCCCTGTGACTTCTTGATCTCCTCCATCCGCTCGGTGGCCTCGGCCGCACTCACGCTGCCGTCCGCGACCTGCCCCGCCAGGTCCTGCAGCAGCTGAACCCGCTGCACCACGGCGGGATTGCCGATCTTCGCGCGCTGACCGCTCATCAGCTGCGACAGCATCGGTGCGGACAGTCCCAGAACCCCCGCGAGACGAGCCTGGTTGAGACCAAGATCGTCGATGAGCCTACGGAAGAGCGCCCCCAGTGGCTCCCCGTACCAGTTCCGCTGCAGTTCCCGCGCTCTCGCGGTCGCTTCCTGCTGTGCGGCGTCCATTGCGTCTCCCCATCGCTTCCCCATGTACGGCGGTTCGCGGTAGCGAACCACGCCGAGCATCTTACGGAGAGTGGTCGACGACGGGGACCCCCAATCTTTTTGCGAAACCACGGGGGTGACCCGGTACTCTGGTCTCCGACGCCCGCCGGGACACGGTTTCTCCGGTCGAACGTCCCCTTCCGGGGCCTTAGCTCAGTTGGTAGAGCGCTGTCTTTGCATGGCAGATGTCAGGGGTTCGACTCCCCTAGGCTCCACTCTTGAAAAGCCCTCCGAACTGCGGAAACGTGGTCTCGGAGGGCATTTCGCGTTCTTGGCCGGATGCCGGATGCCGGATGCCGGATGCCGGATGCCGGATGCCGGATGCCGGATGCCGGGAGCGCGTGTTTCACGTGAAACAGCCCGGCGGGGCGGAAGACTCTCAAGTCTTCCGCCCCGCCGGGCTGTTGAATCGGACGCCCTCAGGAACGGTCGTCGCGCCGGGCGGCCTCGTCCTCGGCCTGCTTGGCTTCGACCTCCGGGTCCAGGACCGACGGGCCGGTGCCGTCCACGGACGACAGGCGCCCCGACTCGGGGACCTCCGTCGCGGCCGGTGGCTCCACCAGCCAGTCCGGATTGGCCTGCTTGTCCCACCACTTCCACGCGGCGAAAGCACCGCCCGCGACCGCACCCAGGATCACCAGCGTCTTCACGGCCTTACCGGCCTTGGCCCGCCGTTCGTGCTTGCGGACCAGCTTCTGGATCTCCTTGGGCGAGACCTGCCCGCGCAGCGCGGACATGGCAGCCGCGCTCCGGGCCGCGGCCTCGGTGGTGACAGGCACGGCCGCAGCCATCGCCTGCTCGATCCTCGGCCGCGAGTACTCCGCCGCCTGGCGGGCAGCCTTGCGGGTACGTTCGGCGGCTTCCTGGGCGGCCTGGTCGACCTTCGGCGGCACATGCGTGCGGGCCTGCTCCAGATACGGCTGCACATGCGTGCCGTACTGGACGCGCGCCTGCCCTGCGGCCTGCGTCACCTTGGGCGCTAGCCGTACGCGTGCCTCGTGTGCGTAGTGCGCGGCCCTGTCCTTGGCCGTGTCGGCGTAGGGCGCCACCACTTCCGCGGCGTGCAGCACGCTGTCCTTCGCCGAACCAGTCGCGGCGCGCACGCTGTCGATGCGGGTCACGGGTTCCTCCTCCTCGGTGGCGTACGGTATTTCGACTTTCCACCCTTTTACGGATCATGCCTCCCGACGCACGACCAGGCATGCGCGGAGGGGCATCCGGGTCACGGAAACCGGCATCCGGAGCCGATCACGTGCGATAGCGGATGAATAGGGGACAACAGGAGCTTGTCGTCGACAATGCCACGGATCGCTGCCGAGCGCTCCCGCCCCGGGACTACTCGACTGGTTTTCTGCGGACGCCCGCCGAGGGTTTCCCCCCGCTGCACCGAGCTCGGGCGACGCGGAGGCCCGTCCGTGCGAGGATCGGGGAGTCACGGAAAGACAACGGAAGGCAGATCGTGGCCGAGCAGCTCTACGCCACCCTGAAGACCAATCACGGCGACATCGAGGTCCGGCTGCTGCCGAACCACGCGCCCAAGACGGTCAAGAACTTCGTCGAGCTCGCCCAGGGCGAGCGGGAGTGGACGCACCCGGAGACGGGCGCGAAGTCCACGGACAGGCTCTACGACGGCACGGTCTTCCACCGGGTGATCAGTGGCTTCATGATCCAGGGCGGTGACCCGCTGGGCAACGGCACCGGCGGTCCCGGCTACCAGTTCGAGGACGAGTTCCACCCTGACCTGCGCTTCGACAAGCCCTACCTGCTGGCGATGGCCAACGCCGGCCCGGGCACCAACGGCTCGCAGTTCTTCATCACCGTCTCCCCGACGGCCTGGCTGAACCGCAAGCACACCATCTTCGGCGAGGTCACCGACGCGGCGAGCCAGAAGGTCGTGGACACCATCGCCACGGCCCAGACGAACCCGCGCACCGACCGTCCGCTCAACGACGTGGTCATCGAGTCGGTCGTCATCGAAACCCGCTGAGCGCGAAAGCTTCCACCGGGACCACGCGAAGGCTCCCGCAGGGAACCAATCGCCCCGCTCATCCGTAAGGATGAGCGGGGCGGGCTTTTCTCACCACGACCTAGGGGAGACCATGGACGACCAGGCTGCGGGCAGCCCGCAGGACGCCCACAGCGTCCCCATGTGCTACCGCCACCCGGACCGCGAGACCGGCATCCGCTGCACACGCTGCGAGCGCCCGATCTGCCCCGAGTGCATGGTCAACGCCTCCGTCGGCTTCCAGTGCCCCGAGTGCGTCCGCACCGGTTCCGGCACGGGCCACTCGCCCACGGCCGCCCTGCCCCGGACGATCGCGGGCGGCTCCATCGCCGCCGATCCCCGGCTGCTGACCAAGATCCTCATCGGCATCAACCTGGCCGTGTTCATCGCCGTCCAGGTCCACGAGTCGCTGCTGAACGACATCGTCCTGCTCGGTGCCTGGCCACCGGCGCCCTTCACGCCCACGCAGGGCGTGGCGGGAGGCGAGTGGTACCGCATGGTGACGTCGACGTTCACGCACCAGGAGATCTGGCACATCGCGTTCAACATGCTCAGTCTCTGGTGGCTGGGCGGACCGCTCGAGGCGGCACTCGGCCGCGCCCGTTATCTGGCGCTCTACTTCATCTCCGGCCTCGCGGGCAGCGCCCTGGCCTACCTGCTGGCGTCCCCTACCACGGCGACCCTGGGCGCCTCGGGCGCGATCTTCGGCCTCTTCGGCGCGACAGCCGTGCTGATGCGCCGGCTCGACTACGACATGCGGCCGATCATCGCCCTGCTGGTGATCAACCTGATCTTCACCTTCAGCCCCGGCTTCAACATCTCCTGGCAGGCCCACATCGGGGGCCTGGTCGCCGGTGTCGTCGTCGGATACGCCATGGTCCACGCCCCCCGCGAGCGCCGCGCGATCGTGCAGTACGGCACCTGCGCCCTGGCCCTGGGTGTGATCGTGCTCATGACCGTTCTGAGGACGGCGCAGCTCGCCTGAGCAGGCGTTGTCCACAGCGGGTGTCGGATCTTGTGCATACTGTGCGGGAACACATGTGCCCCCTGTCACCGACCTGCGTACCCGCAGGTCAGACAGGGGGCGAACAAGTTTTCGAGTGCCGGTACTTCCGTCATACCGGCGTCAATGCCCAACGGGTTATCCACAGATCGTCTTCATTATCCCCATGTGGAAAACTGCTGTGGATAACTCAGCGAACACCCCTGGGCAGAGCTGCGTTCACCGTGCGGTGACCGTTACTTCCACTGGGTCGACACACCGAATCCGGCGGCGATGAAGCCGAAGCCCACCACGATGTTCCAGTTGCCCAGCGAGTCGATGGGCAGGGATCCGTCGGTGACGTAGAAGACGACGATCCAGGCCAGGCCGATGAGGAACATGGCCAGCATGACGGGCGCGACCCAGGCACGGTTGCTGAGCTTGATGGCGGTCGTCTGCTTCGCAGGCGGCGGCGTGTAGTCGGCCTTCTTGCGGATACGTGACTTCGGCACGAGGGTCTCTCCTGTCGATGCGCTGCGTGGCCGCGCAGGTAACTGGGTCGGTCTCGGGGCAGCGTAAGGGGACTCCGATTGCTCCCCCGGGCGTCCGTTAGCGTAGTGCTTCCGCCGCGCCGAAGGAGATAAGGGTACGTTGAGCAATTCTGCCGACTCCCCCGGGACGGGATCCACCCCTGAGCGCGCGCGTCGTTTCCGGCCTGTGCGCATCCTCACGGCGGCCGTGTTCGCTCTCGCGGGGCTCATTTTCTTCACCAGCTTCAACACGGCCAAGGGCACCAACATCCGCACGGACAGTTCCCTGCTGAAGCTGTCCGACCTCATCCACGAGCGCAGCCGTGAGAACGGTCAGCTGGACGAGACCAACGGCACTCTGCGCCAGGAGATAGAGGCCCTCGCCGAGCGTGACGACGGCAGCACCAAGGCGGAGGACGACAAGCTGACCGCGCTGGAGAAGCGTGCGGGCACGCAGAAGCTCACGGGCGAGTCGCTCTCGGTCACCCTCAACGACGCCCCGCCGGACGCCACCGCCAAGCTCCCGGGCTATCCCGAGCCCCAGCCCGACTACCTGGTCATCCACCAGCAGGACCTCCAGGCCGTGGTGAACGCGCTGTGGCAGGGCGGGGCCAAGGGCATCAAGGTCATGGACCAGCGGCTGATCTCCACCAGCGCGGTGCGCTGCGTGGGCAACACCCTGATCCTCCAGGGCCGCGTCTACTCGCCGCCGTACAAGATCACGGCGGTCGGGGATCCGGGCAAGCTGCAGAGGGCGCTCGCGGCCTCGCCGGCGATCCAGAACTACATGGTCTACGTCAATGTCTACGGGCTCGGATGGAAAGTCGAGGAGAACGGCCCGGTGACTCTGCCCGGCTACTCGGGCACAGTGGATCTGCATTACGCGAAGCCCGTGGAGCAGTAACCGGACCGGGGGAGCTGTCGGTGCGCGTGATCGTCAGGACCGTCAGCGAACTGTGCATCACCGTCGGCAGCGTGATCGTGCTGTTCGTCGTCTATGTACTCTTCTGGACCGGTGTGCGGGCCGACGGTGTCATGGACGACCAGATCGACCTGCTCCGGAAGGAGTGGTCGAAGCCCCGTCCGCCGGTCGGCGGCTCCTCCGCGGGCCCGGTGAGACCCGCGCCCTACGCCAAGGGCAGGCCTTTCGCGATCATGTACATCCCGCGGCTCGGTTTCACGTGGAACAAGCCCGTGCTCGAAGGCACCGCCACCGGCGTCCTGAAGAAGGGCCTGGGCCACTATGCCGAGACCGCACAGCTCGGGCAGAAGGGGAACTTCGCGGTCGCCGGCCACCGCCGTACCTACGGGGACCCCTTCAAGGACTTCCCCGAGCTCAGGCGGGGTGACGCGGTGGTGCTGACCGACGGTACGACCTGGTTCACCTATCGGATCGACAAAGGCCCTTACAAAACAGTCCCGTCCGACATCGAGGTGATCGACCCTGTCCCCCGTACTTCCGGGTACACGCGTTCGGGCCGGTATCTGACGCTGACCACGTGCGAACCGGAATGGGGTCACAGTCATCGGCTGATCGTCTGGGCGCACCTGGACTCCACTCAGCCTGTGGAGGCCGGGAAACCAGAGGCGCTGCGCCGCTAGTCTGGTGGCTGTACGGCGTGGGTCTGGTGCCGTGGTACGACGGAAGGGACGGCATGTACGGCTGGATCTGGCGGCATCTGCCGGGGAACACGTGGGTGAAGGCAGTGATCTCACTCGTCCTGGTCGTGGCCGTGGTCTACGTCCTCTTCCAGTACGTCTTCCCGTGGGCGGAGCCGCTGCTGCCCTTCAACGATGTGACGGTGGACAACCAGTGAGTGCGCGCATTCTCGTCGTCGACAACTACGACAGCTTCGTCTTCAACCTGGTCCAGTACCTGTACCAGCTGGGCGCCGAGTGCGAGGTCCTGCGCAACGACGAGGTGTCGACGGCGCACGCCCAGGACGGCTTCGACGGTGTGCTGCTCTCCCCGGGCCCCGGCACGCCCGAGCAGGCCGGCGTGTGCGTGGACATGGTCCGGCACTGCGCCGGCACGGGTGTCCCGGTCTTCGGCGTGTGCCTCGGCATGCAGTCGATGCAGGTGGCGTACGGCGGTGTGGTGGACCGCGCGCCCGAGTTGCTGCACGGCAAGACGTCGTTGGTCGAGCACGGCGGCGGCGGTGTGTTCGCAGGTCTGCCCTCCCCCTTCACGGCGACGCGTTACCACTCGCTGGCCGCCGAGCCGGCGACGGTACCGGCGGAGCTGGAGGTCACGGCGCGTACGCACGACGGCATCGTGATGGGTCTCAGGCATCGCGAACTGCCGGTGGAGGGAGTGCAGTTCCACCCCGAGTCGGTGCTGACCGAGCACGGGCACCGGATGCTGGCCAACTGGCTGGTGGAGTGCGGCGACCAGGGCGCGGTGGCGAGGTCGGCCGGGCTCGCCCCGGTGGTGGGCAGGGCCACGGCGTGACCGCGCTGCGCCCCGAGCGTGAGTCCGACACCTCGTACGGGCAGCAGTCGTACGGGGCGTCGGGTGCGTTCGAGGACTGGTCGGGCGGGGGGTACGGGGGGTCCTCGCAGCAGGAGCCGTATCCGCCGGGGCCGGGAGCGCGGCCGCAGTCCGGTGTGCGGCATCCGGGGCAGTACGCGTCGTACGAGCCCGTCCCGGACGAGCCCTGTCTGCCGCCCGTCGACGAGGAGACGGTGGCGCTGCGGATCCCGGACCCTCCTGCGAAGGGCGGCGATCCCACAGCGGGTTCTCCGGCTTCTTCCGGTGCCCGGCAGGACGGATCCGCCCCTGGCGGCCGTGCGGCCCGCAGAAAGGCCGCCAAACGCCGTCACGGGCGTCATTCAGGCGCGGCGGACACTCCGGCGGCGGCCCATGAGGGCAGCGGCTCCGATTCCGGGAGCCGGGCGCGGGCGCCGCTGTCGCGGGTCGAGGCGCGGCGGCAGGCGAGGGCGCGCAAGCCCGGTGCGGCGGTCGTCGCGAGCCGGGCCATTGGCGAGGTGTTCATCACCACCGGCGTGCTGATGCTGCTGTTCGTCACCTATCAGCTGTGGTGGACGAACGTCCGGGCGCATGCCCAGGCGGGCCAGGAGGCCAGCAGCCTCCAGGACGACTGGGCGAGCGGCAAACGCAATCCGGGGGCCTTCGAGCCGGGGCAGGGTTTCGCCATCCTGCACATTCCGAAGCTGGACGTGGTGGTGCCGATCGCCGAGGGCACCAACAGCAAGGGCGTGCTCGACCGGGGGATGGTCGGCCACTACGCCGAGGGTGCGCTGAAGACGGCGATGCCCGGTGACAAGACCGGCAACTTCGGGCTCGCGGGCCATCGCAACACCCACGGAGAACCGTTCCGGTACATCAACAAGCTCGCTCCGGGCGATCCGATCGTCGTGGAGACGCAGGACGAGTACTTCGTCTACAAGATGGCGTCGATCCTTCCGGTGACGCCGCCGAGCAACACGAGCGTGCTGAATCCCGTGCCCACGGGGTCCGGATTCACCAAGCCCGGCCGTTACATCACGCTGACCACGTGCACGCCGGAGTTCACCAGCAAGTACCGGATGATCGTCTGGGGCAAGATGGTCGAGGAACGGCCGCGCAGCAAGGGCAAGCCGGATGCGCTCGTCAGTTAAGGGCAGATGACCAGTGGCAGCGACCACCGACACGGACCACGAGAAGCACACCGGCGGGGCGTCCCGGCCGACTGCGGCACGTCGCAGGCCCGGCCCGATCGCCTTGGCGGTGAGTTTCTTCGGGGAACTCCTCATCACGACGGGCCTGGTCCTCGGCCTGTTCGTCGTCTACTCGCTGTGGTGGACGAACGTGGTCGCCGACCGGGCGGCCGGCAAGCAGGCCGACAAGGTCCGTGAGGGCTGGGCGCACGGCCGCGGCGGTCCCGGGGCGCTGGACACCAAGAACGGCATCGGTTTCCTGCACGTGCCGGCGATGAAGAGCGGCGAGGTCCTGGTCGAGAAGGGCACGTCGAGCAAGATCCTGAACGACGGGGTCGCCGGTTACTACACCGATCCCGTGAAGGCGACCCTTCCGATGTCGGGCAAGGACGGCAACTTCTCCCTCGCCGCCCACCGTGACGGCCATGGCGCCAAGTTCCACAACATCGACAAGATCGAGAAGGGCGACCCGATCGTCTTCGAGACGAAGGACAAGTGGTACGTCTACAAGGTCTTCGACATCCTTCCGGAGACCTCGAAGTTCAACGTCAAGGTCCTCTCCCAGGTCCCGGAGGAGTCCGGCAGGAAGAAGCCGGGGCGCTACATCACGCTGACGACCTGCACGCCGGTGTACACGAGCACGTACCGGTACGTCGTGTGGGGGGAGCTGGAGCGGGTGGAGAAGGTGGACGCGGACCGGACACCGCCGGAGGAACTGGGCTGACCGCCTGCTTCGTGGAAGGTGGGCCGCTACCATGACGGAGGCCCGAAGCCGCAACTTACTCTTGCGACTTCGGGCCTTTGTGAGGATCGGGTCGTCACTCCAGGACGGCCAGAGCCGCCCCGGCGCTCCACTCCTCCACCAGTCCACGATGTACGGCGGTGATGCCGCTCTCGGCTGCGATGTTGAGGGCGTCGCGGGTGAAGGGGCATGTCGCCACGAACAGGGCCACCTCGGAGACGTGCAGGACCTTGGCCGCCCCGAGGAACTTCTGGATTTCGGGGCTGGTGATGGAGAGGTGGGGCGCGAACCTCTTGCACTGGACGACGATGCGCCGCCCGTCGGCCGTGAGCGCGGTGATGTCGATGCCCCGGTCCCTTCCGCCGCCTTGCACGACGACGTCGGTGCAGCCGTCGCGGCGCAGCAGCCCGGCGACGTGTTCTTCGAACTCGCGCCCGTTCATGGCGTCCATGGCGGCCATGACTCCGGCGAGGGGGCGGTCCTTTCGGGGGGCTTCCAGCCGCTGCAGCCGGGTGTGGTGCTGGTGGAGCCGTTTCTCGATGCGCTGGACGCCTGCCCGGAGGGCGGTGAGCTCTCGCCGGTGCTCGCCGGAGGTTTCGATCAGGGCGTTGAACAAGGGGACGACGGTCCTGCCCAGGATGTGGGTGATGCGCTGGTCGATGCGGGCGTCGAGGGAGGTCGTGTCGGTGGGGGCAGGGTTTTCCACAGGTTGTGTGCGGGCCAGGTACTCCATGTCGAGGAGGTACACACGCACCTGACGTGCGACTTCGCTGTCTCGGAGCAGCATGGCGATGTTGAGGACGGCGCGTCGGGGAAAGAGTGCCAGGGAGCGGGTGCGTGACTGGATTCCACTGAGTTGCTTGAAGTCACTCAGTTCCCTCCCTGTCAGAACTCGGTATCCGCTCGTTTCGAGTTCCGTACGGTGGTCGTGCACGAGGGCACGGATGACTTCCACCGTCACCGAGAAGTACGACGCCACCATGGCGGTCGTCACGTGCATCCCGTCAGGCAGCAGCGACAGGGCCTTGACCCTGTCGAGTACGTCCGTGCGGTCGAGGACGCTGCCGCGCAGGGTCTGCGATTCCAGCAAAGCCGTTTCGTTGATCACGTTCTGCCCTTCGGCTCGTGTGGCCGGGGCGGTTCCGACTCCCCACCCCATCTGGCGAACGAGTCAGGACATATGAAGACACGATCGATGGGCGCACGCTTTTGCGGGCATGTCGTTCGGTCGTGCACGCGACGGAGCCCCCGGCCTTGGTGGGCCGGGGGCTCCGTGGTGTGACGGTGTGGGGCGGGGTCAGTCGTCTTCGTTGCTGCCGTTGAGGCCGCCGAAGATGCCGCCGTTTCCGCCGCCGCCGTTGTTGTTGCCGCCGCTGTTTCCGAAGCCGACCGTCTGGAGGATGATCGTCGTCCCTGCCGGGTCGTCGACCTCCTGGTTGGCGCCGGGGTTCTGGCCGGCGACGAGGGCGTTGTCGCTCTGGTCGCTGCCCTCGGCGAACTGGATGTTGGTGAAGCCCTGCTGCGCGAGGGTCTGCTTGGCCTGGCCGACCGTCTGGCCGACGACCTGCGGGACCTTGACCTTCTGTTGCTGCTTCTTCTTGCCGATCTGGATGTTGACCGACGAGTTCTTGTCGACCGACGTGCCGGCCTGCGGGGTGGTCTGGATGACCTTGCCGACCTGGCTGTCGTCGTCGGTCTCCACCTCGGTGCAGTTGCCGATCAGGTTGCTGGCCTGCATCTGCTGCTTGGCCGCGTCACAGCTCTGGCCGAGGACGTCCGGGACGGTGGACTTCTCCTCAGCCTTGGCGATGGTGAGGGTGATCGTCGACCCCTTCTCCACCTCTTCGCCCGTGGTCGGATTCTGGTCGAGGACGATGCCCGGGTCCTCCGGGGACGTCCGGGTCTTGGTCTCGATCTTGAACTCGTACTTGTCGCCGGCCAGCTTTTCCTTGGCCTCGTCGACACTCAGGCCGGTGACGCTGGGAACCGTCACCTTCGGCGCGCCCGTCGACACCACTACCTCGATGGTGGAGAACTTCTCGACCTTGGTCGTGGGGGTCGGGTTCTGCTCGCAGATCTTGCCCTTGCTCTGGCTCGCGCAGGGCTTTTCGGTGGGGTTCAGCTTCAGGTCGCTGTTCTTCGCCAGTTTCTTGGCGTCAGCCAGCGTCTCACCGACGAGGTTCGGAGCCGGGACGGTGTCGTTGGCGACCCCGTCGCCACTGAACGCCCACCTGCCGATCAGGATCGCCCCGACCAGGACCAGGATGCCCGCCACCACCAGCAGGATCGTGGAGGTGTTGGACTTGCGCTGCTGCCCGCGGCGGCGGTCGGGGCGGTCGTCGTAGCCGTAGCCGCCGTCGTCCGGGTTCATGGGGGGCAGCATGGACGTGGCGCCCGCGCCGGAGTCCGCGCGCAGGGCTGTCGTCGGCTGGTCGTCGGGGTAGCCGCCGTAGCCCACCGCGCCCATCGCGGCTGTGGCGGCGACCGGCTGGCCGTCGAGGCAGGCCTCGATGTCGGCACGCATCTCGTCGGCCGACTGGTAGCGGTAGTCCGGGTCCTTGACGAGCGCCTTCAGCACGATCGCGTCCATCTCGGGCGTGATCTCGGGATCGAAGACGCTCGGCGACTGCGGCTCCTCGCGGACGTGCTGGTAGGCCACGGCCACCGGGGAGTCGCCGACGAACGGCGGGCGGACGGTCAGCAGTTCGTAGAGCAGACAGCCGGTGGAGTACAGGTCGGAGCGGGCGTCGACCTGCTCGCCCTTGGCCTGCTCCGGGGAGAGGTACTGGGCGGTGCCGATGACCGCGGAGGTCTGCGTCATCGTCATGCCGGAGTCGCCCATGGCCCGGGCGATGCCGAAGTCCATGACCTTGACCTGGCCGTTGCGCGTCAGCATGACGTTGGCCGGCTTGATGTCGCGGTGGACGATGCCGGCACGGTGGGAGTACTCCAGGGCCTGGAGGATGCCGATGGTCATCTCCATGGCCCGCTCCGGCAGCAGCTTGCGGCCGGAGTGCAGCAGCTCACGCAGGGTCGAGCCGTCCACGTACTCCATGACGATGTACGGGATCGACACGTTGTCGATGTAGTCCTCGCCCGTGTCGTAGACCGCGACGATCGCGGGATGGTTGAGCGAGGCGGCCGACTGGGCCTCCCGGCGGAACCGGGCCTGGAAGGAAGGGTCACGCGCGAGATCCGCGCGCAGCGTCTTCACCGCCACGGTGCGGCCGAGGCGGGTGTCATGCGCGAGGTAGACCTCCGCCATGCCACCACGCCCGAGCACCTGGCCCAGTTCGTACCGGCCGCCGAGGCGACGCGGCTCTTCCATAGCTACCTACCAGCCCTCTCCGTCGGTCCCGACCGGCATGTTTGTACGGTCGGAGGCTGCCGTCCGGGCCTACCGTACCCGGCTCGCTTTGTGTGACCTGGCCAAGCCCGTCAGCCGATACAGGACCGGTATCGCAACGTGCACCGATGTGAAGCAGGCGTGAGCGGGGTCACTTCTTGCTGTCGATGACCGCCTCCATCACGCTCCTCGCGATCGGGGCCGCGAGGCCGCCGCCGGAGATGTCGTCGCGGACGGCGTTGTCGTCCTCGACGACGACCGCCACGGCGACCGGCGAGCTGTCGTCGTCGCCCTTGGCGTAGGAGATGAACCACGCGTAGGGGTTCTCGCTGTTGTCGACGCCGTGCTGGGCGGTACCGGTCTTGCCGCCCACCTTGACGCCGGGGATCTTGGCGTTGGAGCCCGTGCCCTTCTCGACGACCGTCTCCATCATCGACTGGAGCTTCTGGGCGTTGTCCGGCGACAGCGGCTGGCTCAGCTCCTCGGGGTCGGTCCTCTCGATCGGGTCGAGGCCGGGCGACTGCAGTGCGTCGACCATGTAGGGCTTCATGAGCTTGCCGTCGTTGGCGACGGCCGAGGCGACCATGGCCATCTGCAGCGGGGTGGCGGCGGTGTTGTACTGACCGATCGAGGACAGCGCGGTCTGCGACGGGTTCATGTTGTCGGAGAAGACCGAGGCGTTGGCGCGGACCGGCGTGAACTGCTCCTCGTCGAAGCCGAACTTCTTGGCCATGTCCAGCATCTTGTCGTTGCCGAGGTCGGAGCCGATCTTGCCGAAGACGGTGTTGCAGGAGTACTGGAGGGCCACCCGCAGCGTCGCGTTCTTGCAGGGGATGTTGCCCTCGTTGGGCAGCTTGGTGGTGGTGCCCTTCATGATCCACGGGTCCGGCGAGTCCGTCTTGGCGTCGGGGTCCGTGTAGATACCGTCCTCGAGGGCGGCGGCCGCGGTGACGACCTTGAAGGTGGAGCCCGGCGGGTAGGTCTCGCGCAGCGCCCGGTTGAGCATCGGGTCGTTCGGGTTGTTCTTCTTCTGCAGCTTCTGCCAGGCCTTGCTGTCCGTCGTGGTGGAGTTCCCGGCGAAGGACGACGGGTCGTACGACGGGAAGGAGGCCAGGGCCAGGATCTTGCCCGTGGACGGCTCCAGGGCGACGACGGAACCCTTGCCGCCCTGCTTCTTGAGACCGTTGTAGGCGGCCTTCTGGGCGGCTGCGTTCAGGGTGGTGACGACGTTGCCGCCCTGCTGCTTCTTGCCCGTGAGCATGTCGAGGGTGTTGCGGAAGAACAGCCGGTCGTCGTTGCCGGTGAGGATGCCGTCCTCGATGGACTCGAGCTGGGTGGCGCCGAAGGCCTGTGAGGCGTAGCCGGTGACCGGCGCCCACATGGGGCCGTCCTTGTAGGTGCGCTTGAACTTGAAGTCGCTGCCCGACGACTCGGCGGAACCGGTGATCGGCTTGCCGTCGACGATGATGTTGCCGCGGGGAGAGGCGTAGCGCTCGATGGTGACGCGGCGGTTGTTCTTGTCGGTCCGGAGCTCGTCGGCCTGGACGTACTGGATCCAGTTGTCGCGGATCAGCAGGGCCAGAACGAGCAGGCCGCAGAAGATCGCGATCCGGCGCAGGGGCTTGTTCATGACGGGCGGACCACCTGGGTCATCTCGGCGTCGGGGTTGGCGGCGGGGGCGGGGGCCGGGCGTCGGGCGGTGTCGCTGATGCGCAACAGGATTCCGATCAGTGCCCAGTTGGCGATCACGGAGGAACCGCCGTACGCCACGAACGGCAGGGTCATGCCGGTCAGCGGGATGAGGCCCATGACACCGCCGGCCACGACGAAGACCTGGAGGGCGAAGGCGCCGGACAGGCCGACGGCCAGCAGCTTGCCGAAGGGGTCGCGGGCCGCGAGGGCGGTGCGCACGCCCCGCTCGACGATCAGACCGTAGAGCAGCACGATCGCCATGACGCCGGCCAGTCCCAGCTCCTCGCCGAAGGTGGCGAGGATGAAGTCGGAGTTGGCGGCGAAGCCGATGAGGTCGGAGTTGCCCTGTCCGAGGCCGGTGCCGAGGGTGCCGCCGGAGCCGAAGGCCCACAGGGCCTGCATGGCCTGCTCGGAGTGGACGATGCCGTCCTGGACGGCGGCCCGGCTGAGCTCGTACTCACGCATGGGGTCGAGCCAGGCCTGCACACGGGTCTGGATGTGCGGCTCGAAGCTCGCCACACCGACGGCGCCGACCGCGGACATCAGCAGACCGAAGACGATCCAGCTGGTCCGCTCGGTGGCGACGTACAGCATGATGATGAACATCCCGAAGAACAGCAGCGACGTACCGAGGTCGGTCTCGAAGACCAGGATGAGGATCGACATCACCCAGACGACGAGGATCGGGCCCAGGTCGCGGCCGCGCGGCAGGTACAGGCCCATGAAGCGGCGGCTGGCCAGGGCCAGGGCGTCCCTCTTGACCATGAGGTAGCCGGCGAAGAACACCGCCAGGGCGATCTTCGCGAACTCACCGGGCTGGAGCGTGCCGAGGCCCGGAATCTTGATCCAGATCTTGGCGCCGTACGTCGGGGCGCTGAGGCCGGGGATCAGCGGCATCACGAGCAGGAGCAGGGCCGCTGCCATGGAGATGTAGGTGTACCGCTGGAGGACCCGGTGGTCTTTGAGGAAGATCAGCACGGCCACCAGCAGCGCGACGCCCATCGCCGAGTACAGCAGCTGGCGCGGTGCCGCCTCGACGAAGGTCTTGCTCGCCTGCAGCTTTTCCGACTGGTCCAGCCGCCAGATCACCACCAGACCGAGCCCATTGAGCAGGGTCGCCAGCGGCAGCATCAACGGGTCGGCGTACGGCGCGAACTTCCGGACGACGAGATGCCCGACGCCCGCGAGCAGACCGAGCCCGAGCCCGTAGCTCAGCAGGCCCGGCGGCACCGAGTCGTGGAGGGCCAGGCCGACGTTGGCGTAGGCGAACACCGGGATGACGACGGCGAACACCAGCAGTGCGAGCTCGGTGTTGCGCCGGCTCGGCGCGCCGATGGCGCCGATCGTGGACGTGTGGTGCGTCGCCGAGGGCGACGTATTCGTACCGCTCATCGTGTGACAGGGCCTCTCACGGCTACTGCTTACCGCACAGCGAGACGACCTTCTGCTCTTCCTCCGAGAGGCTGGGGCCGGGGCTGGGGGTGGGTGCGGTCGTGGTCGGGGGCGTGGACTTCTCCGGGGCCGACGGTGAACCCGACGGGCTGGACGGGTTGGGCGTCGGTGTGGCCTTGGACGTGAAGGAGGCGGGAGTGGTTCCCGTGGTGCCCCCGGCCTCGCCTTCGCCGGTCTTGGAGTTGTTCTTGCTCTCGGCTTCGCGCCGCTGCGCCTCCTTCTTGCACGCGGAGGCCTGTACCGACAGTTCCTGGATCTTCGCCTGGGCGTCCTGCAGACCGCCCTCGGGGATGGTCGCCTCGACCAGCTTCTGCTGGTAGGGCGGCAGGTACTTGAGTTCGATCTCGGGGTGGTCCTTCTCGACCTTCGAGAGCGAGACCCAGGCGAGGTCCTGGCTGATGCCCCGGTACAGCGCGACGTGTTCGTCCTCGGTGCCGACGTAGTACTGCGTCTGCGTCCAGCGGTATCCGCCGTACATGCCGCCGCCGATGACGGCCAGGGCGAGGATGCCGTAGAGGGATCTCTTCAGCCAGCGGCCCTTCTTGCGGGGCTTGGTGAAGTCGTCGTCGTCGTAGTCGAAGCCGGCCGCCGGGATGTAGCCGGTGGTGTCGCCGGAGCCGGGCGGGCCGAACTCGCCGCCGCCTCCGCCGCCTCCGCCGCCGCGGCCGTGGCGGCCGAGCCCGGAGGCGCGGCCCGCGGGGGTCTGCATGATCCCGTTGTCGTGCAGCTGGTGCTGGTTCTCGGCGACGGCGCCGACCACGACGGGGGTGTCGGACAGCTGCCCCGCGAGGGTGTCACCGGTGTCGAGGTCGAGGACGTCGGCGATGATGACCGTGATGTTGTCGGGGCCGCCGCCGCGCAGCGCCAGCTCGATCAGGTTCTGGACGGTCTCGTGGGGCCCCTGGTAGCTGGCGAGGGTGTCCTCGAGGGTCTGGTGGGACACCACGCCGGACAGGCCGTCGGAGCAGATCAGGTAGCGGTCGCCGGCGCGGACCTCGCGGATGGACAGGTCCGGCTCGACGTGGTCGCCGGACCCGAGGGCGCGCATCAGCAGCGAGCGCTGCGGGTGCGTGGTCGCCTCCTCCTCGGTGATGCGGCCCTCGTCGACCAGGCGCTGCACCCAGGTGTGGTCCTGGGTGATCTGGGTGAGGACGCCGTCGCGGAGCAGGTAGGCGCGCGAGTCGCCGACGTGGACCAGTCCGAGGCGCTGGCCCGTCCACAGCAGGGCGGTCAGGGTCGTCCCCATGCCCTCCAGCTGGGGGTCTTCCTCGACCATCGAGCGCAGCTGGTCGTTGGCGCGCTGTACGGCCGTGCCGAGGGAGGTGAGGATGTCGGAGCCGGGGACGTCGTCGTCGAGCGCGACGATGGTGGAGATGGCCTCGGAGGAGGCGACCTCACCGGCCGCCGCGCCGCCCATGCCGTCGGCGATGGCGAGCAGGCGCGGGCCGGCGTATCCGGAGTCCTCGTTGCCCTCCCGGATCATGCCCTTGTGCGATCCGGCCGCGAAGCGCAGTGACAGACTCATGCGCACCTCGCCTGTCGGCTCCGGGTACAGCCGGTCGTGTCGAGCCACACTGCCCACCCTCCGGTCGGGAGCGCGCGGGGGGCCGGGGTGGGGCCCGCCACTGCGTGCTCGCTCCGCTCGCGCCTATCCATGATGTAGCACTACTTCCGCAGCTCGATGACGGTCTTGCCGATGCGGATCGGCGCGCCCAGCGCAATCGGTGTGGGAGTCGTCAGCCGGGACCGGTCCAGGTATGTGCCGTTGGTGGAGCCGAGGTCCTCGACGATCCACTGGCCGTCGCGGTCCGGGTAGATCCTGGCATGGCGGCTGGAGGCGTAGTCGTCGTCCAGCACGATCGTCGAGTCGTGCGCGCGGCCCAGGGTGATGGTCTGGCCCTGGAGCGCGACCGTGGTGCCGGTGAGGGTGCCTTCGGTCACGACCAGCTTGGTGGGGGCGTTGCGGCCCCGGCGGCCGCCGGCGGGTTGCTGGCGCTGCTGCGGCGGCGCCTGGCGGGCGGCGGCCTGCTGCTGGCGGCCTGCCTCGCGGCGCGAACCGCGCTGGGTGACACGCGTACCGAAAAGGTCGCTGCGGATGACCTGCACGGCCACGATCACGAACAGCCACAGTACGGCCAGGAAACCCAGCCGCATGACCGTGAGGGTCAGCTCTGACATTGCCCCCGCTTCACCCTTCGGCTTGCCGGTAAATGATGGTGGTGCTGCCCACGACGATCCGCGAGCCGTCGCGGAGCGTAGCGCGGGTGGTGTGCTGCCCGTCCACCACGATGCCGTTGGTGGATCCGAGATCCTGGATCGTCGAGGGCGTTCCGGTCCGGATCTCGCAGTGCCGGCGGGAGACGCCGGGGTCGTCGATCCGCACGTCGGCGTCGGTGCTGCGGCCCAGTACGAGCGTCGCGCGGGAGATCTGATGGCGGGTGCCGTTGATCTCGATCCAGTGGCGGGTGCGTCCGCCGGCGGCCGGGGCGGCCGGGGACCGCTGGCCGCTCGCGGCGGGTGGGTAGCCGTAGCCGCCGGGGCGTCCGCCGGGCGGCGGCGCGGCCGGCATGGGCGGGGCGCCTGCGGGCGAGGCGGACGGCGGGTAGCCGTAGCCACCGGGGCGTCCGCCCTGCGGGGCGGCGGGCGCGCCGCCGGCTCCCGGGCCGCCCTGCTGGCTGCTGGAGGAGGCGAGCGTACGGCTGCGCACCCGGTACAGGCCGGTGTCGAGGTCGTCCGCCTTCTCCAGGTGCACCTTGATCGGGCCCATGAAGGTGTAGCGCTGCTGCTTGGCGTAGTCGCGCACCATGCCGGCGAGCTCGTCGCCGAGCTGGCCGGAGTAGGGGCTGAGCCGCTCGAAGTCGGGCGTGCTCAGTTCGACGATGAAGTCGTTGGGTACGACCGTCCGGTCGCGGTTCCAGATCGTGGCGTTGTTGTCGCACTCGCGCTGGAGCGCTCCGGCGATCTCCACGGGTTGGACCTCGGACTTGAACACCTTGGCGAAGGTGCCGTTGACCAGACCTTCGAGACGCTGCTCGAATTTCTTCAGGACTCCCATGAGGCACCTCCTCCGTAGCTGCCGTCCTGTGTACTGCCTTGCGGGCCGCTTGGCTGGTACTGCTTACTGATCGTATCCACGCGCCGCTCGATCGGCTGGTTCCCCCTGTAAGCCCCGCCGACGGGTGTCGACGCAGGACGAAGTTCCCTGTGGAGCTCCTCTTCGAACTCCTCCGGTGGTACTGCTGCGCGTATCCGCCTCCGGTATGCCTGACAAGGATCGTAGAGGCGGCTGAAGACCAGTGTCCCGCACCTGACTGTGGACCCCGACCCCTCCTGCGGAGACGGCGGGTACCGGTACGAGGTTGATACGTGAACCGGTACGCGTTGATACGTGGCAGGGACATCGAAGGTTCGGCAGGGGGTCTGCCTGCGGGGATAAGGGATGTGAACCCACCCCTTCCAGCGTGCTAATGTTCTGGGTGTCGGAAGGCGCCGGCCCCCAAGGGGCAGACGCCCAGGACACACCCAATGCGCGGGTGGCGGAATAGGCAGACGCGCTGGATTCAGGTTCCAGTGCCCGCAAGGGCGTGGGGGTTCAACTCCCCCCTCGCGCACCAGAGATACGAGTGATCGGGCCTCTGCCGGTGACGGAAGTCACCGGCAGAGGCCCGATTCTCGTTTCTGTGATCGCTGTGAGGCACTCCACAGCCCGGCGGTCGAGTCGGAGGGCACGTCGGGCCCCCGCGCGTGAGCAATGTCACGGGCGGGGGCCGACTCGGCCGGGCGGTCGTCCCGGAGGTCTGATCGTCGCGGTTCCGCTCGGGTCTCCGCGCGTTGATCCCGGAGGCCTCACACTGTGGCGATCATGTCGCGATGATCAAGACGGGACGTCTCGGAGCGGGTCTCGATGATCGCGCCCGGACGATCACGGCTCGGCGGTTGCGCGGCTCAGAGCTGAGAGTGGGCGCGGAGAGTGCTGCGCAGGGCGGTGACGGTTGCGCCGAACACCTCGGTGTCGTGCTGGGTGATCGTCACGCGGCAGGAGGCGTGGGTGGGGAGCTGCGAGGGGAGGATCTCGACCTCGACCCAGCAGGGGGCGTCGAATTCGACGTAGCGGTGGAACGTGCTGTCCATGCCGGTGATGACGGCGAAGTGGGGGTAGGTCAGGGTCTGGGCGGCCTGGCGGGCCGCCTCGAGGAGCAGCATGCCGGGGGCGTGGTCCACCCGGTGGTCGAACAGGGCGGGGTGGCTCAGGTCGACGCGGAGCTGGTACCGGTGTGGGGTGTCCGTCGGTGCGAGGACCACGTCCCGGGACCGGTCACGGCCGACGTGCTGCGGCGCGATCGGGGGCGGGGGCGGGGTGGCCAGGGAGGCGGCGTGGTCGAGATCGGCGTACGGGCCGCGCAGGCGCCGGTAGACCGCCGGGGCCTGGTTCGTGAAGTGGGTGTGGGCGGTGGCCACGACCGTGCCGCCGCGCGTGAGGTCGACCTCCATCGTCAGGGCCGCCAGGCGTCTGCCGCGGCGCGCCACGTCGAGACATCTGATCTGAGCGGTGATCTCGGCGGGCGTTCCCTCGCAGGTCAGGGCAGCCATGTCGGCGGTCCAGGTGAGGTGGTCCCAGATCTGCCGGTGATCGAAGGGGGCGTCGTAGCCGAGGTGGCTGAGCAGGGGGACCGTCTGGCGAATGGTTTCGGCGAGCAGAAGGGGATCGTGCATGCCGTGGGCGGAGTCGTAGAAGCTGTGCGCTCGCGGCCACTGGGCGGTGACGGTGAAGGTGTCGTCACCGCCTGCGTCGTAACCCGTCAGCAGCACTTCGCTCTGGGCTGCCTTGTGCACATACTGCCGAGGGACGGTCGAGGTGAAGAGTGGCTGGTGCGCAGCGAGGACAGTCATCTGGGTATCTCCCGAACGGCGTGACAGTGGCCTGTTGGTACGAGGAGCTGCGTGCGTCTCGCGGACCGGTGAGGTCTGCGGGGAGTGCGGACGGATGATGTCCGCGGAGTGTCGCTGGTGGCGTCGCGGTAGATAAGATAAAGGACGTTCATTTTTTTTGTCGAGAGGTTCACGTGAGTCCCAAAGCAAAGACCGAACGAGCCCCGCAGGAACGGGCGTTGCGTACCCGCGCGGTCATCCTGAGGGCCGCTGCGGAAGTGTTCGACGAGTTCGGCTTCAGCGGCGCCTCCATCAGCAAGATCATGAACCGTGCCGAAGTCACCCAAGGCGCGATGTACTTCCACTTCGACTCGAAGGAAGAACTCGCCCACGCGGTGATGGTCGGCCAGGGCGACGGGCTGGAGTTCCCGGAGGGGGAGGACGGCCTGCAGCGGCTGATCGACATCACGATCTACCTGGCACACGAGCTGCAGACCAACCCCGTGCTACGCGGAGGCGTGCGACTCGCCGTGGAGCAGAGCGAGTTCGGCATGCGCGACGCCAAGCCCTACCAGCAGTGGGTGGACACCTTCCGCGACCAGCTGTGCGCGGCCCGGGAACGCGGAGAACTCAACCCGGACGCCGAGGAGGACGAGCTGGCGGTTCTGCTGGTGAGTTCGTTCTCGGGGACGCAGTTGTTCACTCAGGTCACCACGGGCCGCGCGGACCTGCCCGAGCGGATCTGCACCATGTGGCGGTACCTGTTGCCGGCGGTCACGTCGGCGGAGTTGCGCGGCTCCCTGAGGGTCGATCCGGCGAAGCCGGGCGCGCCCGGTCACCGCGCCTCCCCGGGGCGGTGAGGGCGACCGTTCTCGGTGCGACGGGTTTCGTGGGTCGTGCCGTGATCAGGGAACTGCGCTTGCGGGGCGTAGCGGTGCGGGTGGCCGGCCGGCGCGCCGAAGCCCGCTCCGGTGTGGACGGACACGACTGCGAGGGGCCGGGCGGCGAGGAGCGGGTGCACGCCGACCTCCTGGATCCCGTTTCCCTGCGGGGCATGTGCGACGGCAGTGATGTGCTGCTTCAGCTGGCCTCGTACATCGGTCCCGACGAGGGGCTGGCGCGGGCGGTGAACGAGCACGGTACGCGCGCGGCCGTCGCCGAGGCGCGGCGTGCCGGGGTCGGGCACGTGATGCTGCTGTCGACCGCGGCCGTGTACGGTGCCGGGCCGCACCGCGGCATCGCGGTGGGCGAGATCGAACCGCAGCCGGTGTCGGCGGTCAGCCGCACCCGGCTGGCCGGGGAGCGGTACGTGCTGGAGGCCGGCGGTACGGTGCTCAGGCCCGGGCTCGTGCTGGGCCGGGGCGACCGCTGGGTGGTGCCCGCGCTCGCGGACATGCTGCGCCGCGTTCCCTTCCGCTGGGACGCCGGCCGGGCGCTGCTCTCCGTCGTCGACGTCGATGACCTCGCCCGGTTGGTCGCCGGGATCAGTGTGCGCGGCGACGGGCTGGGGGTGCGGCACGCGAGCCATCCGGACCCGGTTTCGGTCGGTGAGCTGATCGACGGGCTTGCGTCGCACGGCGTCCTCGACGCGCCCTCCGATCCGTGTCCGCTCGACCGCTGTCTGGAACGGCTGAGGGCCACCGAGGGTTGGGTGAGTGAGCGTCAGTTCCGTCTGGTCGCCGAGGATCACTGGTATGCCGACTCGCACGTGTGGTCGTGTGCCGGCGTGCCGCCGGCGGCGCATCCGCTGTCCGGCCTGGCCGGGGCGGCGGCCTGGTACCGCGGGCATCTGATCGCGGCGGCCGGGGAGCGTGAGGGGCAAGGTGCCAAATTCGTACGCACCTGATGGCGAAGGCGGGTTCGATCCGCCCATCCCGGTTACATTCCGGAGTATCCGGTCTCGCGCGAGTGCGTCGTGCGGCCACAGGACGGCCGCGTGAGGGTGCTCGCTCCCGCCGGGCCGGATGTCCGTTGAGCAACCCTCCTCAATTTCATACCGGGAGTGAACGTGGTGAGACAGGAGAGAGCCGAGCGGACCCGCCAAGCCCTCGTCGTCGCCGCCGCCGGCGAGTTCGACCGGCACGGCTTCTCCGGCACACCGCTGTCCCAGATCAGCAAGTCGGCACAGGTGACCATGGGAGCCCTGTCCTTCCACTTCCCTTCGAAGATGGCTCTGGCAGCCGAAGTGTGCGCGCAGGGTTCCGTCGCCACCCGTGAGGTGCTCGACCGGGTGATGGCCGCGCCGCGGCCGGGTCTGCTGGCCGTGGTCGATCTGACGGTGGAGCTTGTGCGGCTGCTGGAGCAGGACGTGCGCCCGCGGGCGGGTGCGCGGCTGTCGCGCGAGGTGGTGTCGGAGCTGCCGAGCTGGAACTCGCTGTGGCTCACGGCGATGCGCGAACTGCTCCACCGGACCAAGCCCGATCACCGTCCCGCGTCGGACCTGCGGGGCCTGGAACTGCTGATGCGGTATCTGATGGCCGGGGCCGAGACGTCGATCCGGGCAGGCGGCGCCTCGGGGGCGGTGGTGGACGAACTGAGGGACGTGTGGGGGGTGATCGCCCGCGGTCTGGACCTCGACGCTCTCGCCGAGGTGCCGGCCTGCGAACTCCCCGGGCGGGAGACGGTCCTCCCGGCGGCGCGACGGCCCTCCGGGACCAGCTGACCTTCGGCACGGTGACACCGCCGAACACGTTCACCGCGTTCGACCAGGGGCGACTCGGACGTAGAAAAAATAGAGATCGTTATCTATTCTTTTGCTTCGGCATTGAGGAGGACAACCTCGCGAGTGGAGGAGGAGCCACGTGCTTGCGCAGCGCTCGCACCAGGCCCCGTTGGACGTCACCGGCTTCGCGGAGCACCTGTTCGCCCTGCTGCCACGCACGGATCAGCGCCAGTGGGCCGAGGCCTACCTGCGGGGCCTGCTGACCGTGTCGGGGCGCAAGTCGCTCCCACGGCTGGCATCGGCCGTGGCCTCCCCCACCGCCTCGCAGTGCCTGCAGCAGTTCATCAATGCCAGTCCCTGGGACTGGACGCCGGTACGCCGGGAACTGGCACGCACCGTTGCGGCCACGCGACCGGTGACGGCCCTGGCCATCGGCACCGCCGTCATTCCGAAGCGGGGTGAGCACTCCGCGGGTGTGCACCGCCGGTTCGTCCCCGCGGCCGGGCGCACGCTCAGCTGCCAGGTGGGCCTCGGGCTGTTCCTGTCGGACGAGGAGTGCGCCGTGCCGGTGGACTGGGAGCTCGTCCTCGACGGGAGCTGGCGGGAGGACGCCCAGCGGCTGCGCCGTGCCAGGATCCCGGACGAGGCGGCCCGGCGGCCCGAGTGGGCCCAGGTGCTCGACCTGGTGGAGCGGCGGCCGGCCGGCTCGCTGCCCGGCGGGACACCACTGGTCGCCGATCTTCCCGACCTCCACGGCATGGACCGCCTGCCGGCCGCGCTGCGCGAGCGGGGCATCGACTACCTGCTGCGGCTCCCGGCAGGCCGTCCGCTCGCTCCCGCCCACAGGGCCTCTGCCCGCCCAGCGGCGACGCGCAGTCCGGAATCCCTCCTGCCCCCCGACGGCGCCCGGAACCGGCTCCTGACCCTCGTCTCCGTGCCGGTCGAGATCTCCGGCGCCGGCTGCGCACACCGGCTCTGGGCCCATCGGCCTTCGGCGGAGACCCGCGAGGTGCGCTACTACCTCACCAGCATGGCCGACACCGGGGCGGACCGGATCGCCGCACTGCTGCGTCACGTGGAGCGCGCCCGGGGCGCGGTGTCTGCCCTGGGCGACGGTTTCGGCATGCTCCACTTCGCCGGGCGCTCCTTCCCGGGCTGGCACCACCACATGACGATGGCGTCCGCCGCGTACGCGTACAGCAGGCTGACCGGCGGATCATCCGCTGCTGAGCGCACCGCTCCCGCGCCCCGGCACGGCGCGGACACTCGCCCGGCGGCGATCGGACCCACAGTCCCGGCTCTCGCCGGCGGGCGGGGTGTGCCGTCCGGCTCCGGCCGGCGTTGAGGAACAGGTGGTGAGCGCCTCCCGGACCCGCGCCGTCGGCACGACCGGGCTCCTGGCGGCGCGCGTGCGCGGCCGACGTCCGTGCGGCCCCTCGTGACGGGCTCGCAGGACGTCGGCCGCCCACCGGCAAGGCGGCGGGGTGCCGTCACGCGGGCCGCCTCAGCCGTGCACGCTCCGTGTGGCGTGCAGGAGCCCCGCCACCGTCGGGGTCTCGAACAGCGCGTCCAGCGGCACTTCGACGCCCAGTGCCTCGGTGGCTTGGGTGATCATCCGCAGCGCATCCAGTGACCTGCCGCCCAGGTCGAAGAACGAGTCGTGCAGACCGACCGTCGGCACCCCCAGGATCTCGGTGAATATCCCGGCGAGCACGATCTCTTCCTCGCTCCTCGGCTCGTCCGCCGCAGCGTCGTCTCCCGCCTGCGGATCCATCGCCGCGAGTGCCGCCGAGTCCACCTGACCGGACCGGGTCAGGGGGATCCGCTCGACGGTGACGAAGAGGACCGGAGCACCGGAGACCGGCAGCAACGAACCGATCCAGCGCTGCAGATCCTCTTCCCGCGCTGCGTCGTTCGCATCGCTTCCGGAACCCGGGACGACGTAGGCGACCAGAAGGTCGCGTCCGTCGGCCGAACGGGCCTTCACCACGGCGTCCGCCACCCGGTGGTGGGCACGGAGCCGGGCGGCGATGGCCGCCGGATCGACCCGCCGTCCGCCGAGCACGACCTGGTCGGCCGCGCGTCCCAGGACCGTGACCGTTCCGTCGGGCAGAGGCCGGCCGACATCACCCGTACGGCACAACCCGGAACCGGGCACGCCGTGCGCACGGTCCGGCAGGCCGGTTTCCGCGCCGGCCGGTTCCCCGCCGTACGGTGAGGCAAGCCCTACGCCGCCCACGTACACCTCGCCCACGCCGTGCACCGGGACCGGATTGCGGTCGCCGTCGAGGACCAGGAGACGGTCCCCGGGGGAGGGGCGGACAGCGCCCCGATGGCGCACGAGCGGCCTGACGGACCACGGGGAGGGCAGGTAGCGGTCCACCACGCGCGTGTGCGGGCCGAACAGGGCGCTCACGAGGCCGGTGTCGGCGTCGTCCAGACCGTCGCCGTCGCAGACCACGACCCGAACGGTGTCGACTTGCGCTGCCGCACCGCTGCCGAGGGACCAGCTGCGCAGGTCGTGCGCGGTGGCGCCGAGGACGCAGGTGACCTTGTGGCGGTCCAGCGCCGCGACGACCGCTGCGGTGTCGCTCCGTTCCCCCGGAGGGAGGAACACGACCGTCGCCCCGGCGGCGAGGCTGCCCATCAGGTACCCCACGGCCACGGGTGACTCCGGAGGGCTGAGCAGCAGCACGACGTCCGGAGCCGCCATCGCGCAGTTGCCGACGACGTCCGCGGCGGACTGGGCGACGGCGTGTTGGAGGGCGACGGCCAGGCCCGCCCCGGACCCAGGCAGGGCCGGCCAGACGCAGACGGGGGTGTCCGGGCGCACCTTCACGTCCGGTGGTGTCGTCGGCTGCCCGGCGCTCACCGCCGGGTTCGTGAGCCACAGCGTTCCGGAATCCGTCGTGCCGGTGTGCGTGCCGGCCGGTGCGGGGCCGGCACAGGCGAGCGGACGGCCCGACCTGAGTACCCCGAGCACGGCGGCGACGGTGTCGGCTGAGCACGGAAGGCTCACCGCCACCGGCATGCCGGTCGGGACCTCACGCGTCGACACCCAGTGAGCGAACTGGTTGGCGCGCGCGTCGAGTTCTGTGTGGGTGAGCCGGCGGTGCCCGCAGACCACGGCGGCCTCGGTGGCGCCCTGCCCGGTGAGCGGCAGGTCCGGCAGGGTGAGGTCGCGCTGTTCGGGTGCCGCTCCGGGACTGGCGCTCAGCAGCACCTGCCGCTCCGCGGTCGGGACGGTGGCCAGTTCGGCCGTCGTGCGGTCCCCTCCCAGCGTCAGCGTGTCGAGGGTGTGGGCGACGTGGTCCAGCAGCCGCTCGGCGTAGTCGTCGGTGTACCGGTCCCGGTCGTGCGTGAGGACGAACTCCAGGCCGGGCCCTTCCACGGCCATGAGGGTGAGCGGGTCGTTCGTACGCTGGAAGTACTCGATCTGCTCGATCGCCGTCGACTCACGCGCCCAGCCCGACTGGTCGATCGGGTAGTTCTGCATCACCGTCGACGTCTCGAAGAGAGCCTGCCCCCCCGACAGGCCGGTGGTGGCCAGTGCGGCGGGCAACGGGAGGTATCCGAACTGCTGGAGTTCGAGCTGCCCGGCGTGGACGTGGGACAGCCAGCTCCGGACGCTCTGCCCCGGCGAGGTGCGGATACGCGTGGGCAGGGTGTTGAGCAGGACACCGGCCATTTTGTCCGCGCCCGACAGCTGGGGAGGCCGTACCGCCAGCGTGGTGCCGAAGACGACGTCGGCCCTGCCGCTGAACCGGCACACCGTCAGCCCCCAAGCGGCCTGGACCAGGGTGTTGAGGGTGACCCGGGCGTGCTGTGCGGCCGTGCGCCAGTCTGCGGCGCGCCCGGGCGGGACGCTGAGCCGCCGGTCCGCGTAGCGCTCCTGCCCCGGGTCGCGCGCAGTACCCGCCGGCCCCGGCAGGACCGTCGCCTCCCGTACGTCACCCAGCCGGTACTGGAAGGCCTCCTCGGCCTCGACCTGGTCCTGTCGGCCCAGCCACGCCACGTAGTCGCGGTAGGGACGGCGGCGGGTGAGCCGCACGGGGCGTCCCCGGCTCGCGGCGTCATAGGCGTCCAGGAGGTCGTTCAGGACCAGGTGCGTGCTCCACCCGTCGAGCAGCAGGTGGTGAAGCGTCCACACCAGGACGTCGTGCCGACCCGGCAGCCGGACGTGCGTGAACCGGGTGAGGGAGGGCCGGTCCAGGGCGAAGCCCCGCCGGCGGTCGGACCGGGCGACCTCCGACAGAGCCGCTTCAGGGTTGTCGTGCTCCGAGAGATCATGCGAGCCGACCGTCACCGGTGAGCTGCTGTGCACCACCTGCAGTGGATTGTCGGCCGCCTTCGCGTGGAACGAGGTGCGCAGTACGGGGTGCGCCTCGACCACGGACGTGACGGCCTGCCGCAGGGCTGTGAGGTGGAGGGGACCGGAGAACCTGCACACCAGCTGGTTGACGAAGAGTTCGGGATCCCGGTCGCGCAGGCAGTGCAGCAGCATGCCCTCTTGCAGGGAGGTCAGACGGTAGACGTCTGCTACAGCGGGGTTCATCGTGGCGTCGTGTCCTCGTCGGTGTTCAGGCCGCTCAGCAGCTTGGTGAGCTGTTCCGAGTCGAGGCCGGACAGCGGGAAGTCGTGCGGTGTCCAGGGGTGCGCCCCACCACGCATCAGTTCGCCGACGGCCTCCTCCATCCGCGCCACGGTCTCGTCCGCGAGCCGGGCGGTGACCTTCTCGCACGCCAGGTCGCGGCGGCCGGTGACGGACACCCGCAGCCGCCCGGAGTCGATCCGGCCGGTCACCTCAAGAGCATGGCGGCCCGCGGGTTGCGCGGTCGCGACCTCACGGAACAGCGGAGGAGGCGCCGACCGGAAGCGCACAGCGATCTCCGCCTCGGGCAGCGCCGCCACCTGTTCCCGGACGGCCGGGTCGAGACTGAGCCGGTGCAGTGCACCGAAGCCCACTCCGCCGTGGGGGACCGCTCGCCGGGCGGTTCGCACCGACCGCACCAGATCACCGGCGGACCCGGCGCCGCTGAGGTCGGCGACGAAGGGGAACGACGCCGTGCAGGCACCGATCGTCGTCGAGAAGTCGTCGTCCGCGGCCAGTCCGAGCCGGCCGTCGCACTCCAGGTCCACGAGGACCCGAGGGGCGCCGGTCCAGCTCCCGACCGCTCCGGCGACACCCGCGAGCAGCGCGTCCAGGATCTCGGCCGGCGACTGGAACGCCGGCGTGTCGAGCAAGGCGGAGGTCCGTTTCTCGCTGAACTCGGCCCAGGCGGTCACCTGCGCGTCAGGCTGCGGATCCGACGGCCCGGTGCCCCACGGCTCGCAGACCTCCCGGGGAAGGCCCAGCCAGTACGGGAGCTCGCGGGCGGCCTCCGCACTGCCCAGCCAGTCGTTGAGATGTCCGATCCAGCGGCTGAACGGCGTGGCCGGATCGGGCGGGGTGAGCACGCCGTCGTTCTCCAGCTGCTCGTAGGCGATCGTGATCTCGCCCAGGAGCAGCTCCTGGGCGTGGCGGTCGGCGGCCAGGGGGTGCACGGCCAGGAAGAGGTGACAGGCCTCGTCGGTGTCGAGCAGGGCCGCGGCGAGCAGGGGGCCGGATTCCGTGTCGAGGGCGGCTGCCAGGTCCAGGCGCAGTCGGCGCGCGCCCGCGGCGGGTGTCGGTGTCGCCGAGCCCCGGATGTCGAGATGGGTGAAGGTGGCCGTCCCCCCGGGCTCGGCGAGGCTCTGGACCCATCCCGCCGGACCGTGGGCGAACCGGAGCCCGAAGGCTTCATGGCGTTCGGCCACGGCGGTCAGCGCCGTGCCCAGGAGGTGCGGGTCGAGCCGGCGCGCCGCACGCAGCTCGATCACGTCCGGACCGGACTGCCGCTCCAGGAGGAGGTGTTGGGACGGAGCGAGGGAGAGGGACCGTCCCGCGGCCCGTCCAGGGACGACCAGAGTGGGTTCCGCATCGAGCAGCGCGGTGCTCAGCGCCCGGACCGTCGGGTTCTCGAAAACCAGGCGGGTCGTCACCGGGATGCCGAGATCTCGGGCGCGGCCGCTGATGAGCACGCTGGTGATGGAGTTCCCGCCGAGGTCGAAGAAGTGGTCGTCCAGGCCGACGGAGGCGACGCCGAGGGCCTCCCGCCAGATCTCCGTCAGCGCCGACCGCAGTGGCTCGTACTGCCGGCTGCTGGTGTCGGGCGCGATGCCGTCCGGCACGGTCATGATGTCCCCGTTTCCTGTCGGGCGGCCCGGGAGGACAGAACGCGGCCGCCGGCCTCCTCCCGGACGCGGTTGAGGTGGTGGAGTCCGGCCAGCACCTGGTCCGTGGGCACGCCGAAGTCGATGAAGCAGGCCAATTCGTCGACCCCCGCCGCCCGCACCTGCTCCACGATCGCCCCGGCCTGCTCGACCGTGCCGAACAGCCCGCTGGTGCCGTAGTACCGGTCGAAGGAACGGCGCACCAGGAAGTCCACCTGAGCGTCACTGAGTTTGCCCAGGTCCAGCCCCTGCAGGGTGTCGACGGCCGATCGGGCGATCAGGTTGAAGGAACTCTTGAGGTAGGCGATGAACGGCTCGCGCACGGTCTCGAGGACGGCGTCCGCGTCGTCCCCCACGAAGGCGTGCAGCATCAGCGCGACGTGGCCGGGCCAGCCGTCGTGACCGGGCCGCTCGGCCAGGGCCTTGCGGTAGACAGCGATCTTCTCGGCCAGTTCGTCCGTGCTCTGCCCGAGCAGATGGGTGAGCACGCCCGCCCCGGCCTCACCGGCGGCGCGGAAGGTGTCGGGGCTTCCGGCGCTGGTCAGCCAGACGGGCAGTTCTCGTTGCACCGGCCGCGGGTAGACCTGCAGGTCGGCCGTGTTGCCAGTGCCGTCGAGCGCCTGCATGCCGTCACCCCGCCACAGCGCGCGCACCTGCTGCATGGTCTCGACCACGGTCTTGCGGCGATCCGCGTAGCCGCCCGGATTCAGCACGAAGTCGACCGGGTCCCAGCCGGAGGCGAAGGAGATACCCGCCCGCCCGCCCGAGATGTTGTCGACGACCGCCCACTCCTCGGCGATGCGCAGCGGATGGTGCAGGGCGGGAACGACGCTGCCCGCCCTGACGGAGATGCGATCGGTGACCGCGGCCACGGCGGCGCCGGTGACCGACGGGTTGGGGTACAGAGCGCCGACCGAGTGGAAGTGGCGCTCGGGCGTCCACACCGCGGCGAAATCATTGCGATCCGCGAATTTCGCTCCCTCCAGCAGGAGTTCGTAGCGGTCACCCGCTCCGGTTCCGCAGGTGTTGTCGGCGAAGTAGAAAAGGCTGAATTCCATTCTGCTCCCCAGTCGGCTCGGCCCGTTCAGAGTGCGAGTCGCGCCCGCACCGAAGTCGGCCATTGTGCGGAGTCCGCGCCGTGTTCCTGCCGGAGGGCCAGAACGATGCGGTCCAGACCGAATGCCATGCAAGCGCTGTGTGTTGCGGAACCATCGGTGTTGGTGATGTCGAAAGCCTCACCGAAGTGTTCCTTGTGGTAATTGGCCGAGGCGATGGCCTGCGGCAGGTCGTCGGCCACAAGCGCGGTGATCTCCCATTTGAGCTGCTGTCGGCGTTGCGCCAGGGAGAGGAAGTCACCGGACTGGCCGAAGAACGGGTCACTGGCCGGCACGGTCCGGGTGGACAGCCCCAGGCCGGACAGCCACTCGTCGGCCGACCGCAGTGCGCGGTCCCGCCACCGTTCGACCGCGCCGGGCTGCCCGAAGCGGACCACCTCGTACATGCGGAAGGAGCGCAGGCGCCCCGTCTCGAAGGTCTTCTCCCCCCGGTAGCAAGCCGCTTCGACACTGAGGCAGGCAGGGCCGTCCAGGACGTCGCCGGACAGCAGCGGATAGAGGTGGTGGCACGCCGCGGAGGTCAGCACCAGGTCGGTGGCGGTCGGCTCGCCCCCGTCCTCGGAGCCGTGGACCGAGCCCAGCAGATGGGGGAAGGAGGCCGGATACCCCGCCTTCTCCGACGTTGCGCGGGAGATCACCGGCGGCGCGGTGAAGTGTTCCTGACGCCCCTCGGCGAACAGCGCGCCGATATCGCGGCGCAGTCCGTCCACAATCCTTTCGTTCTCGCCGGAGGAGAGTAAGACGCCCCGCGTCTTGGAGGTTCCTTCCGCCACTTCGCGAATATGCGACAAGGGTGTCATCAACGCCCCCAAGAATCTCGGTCATCTGGCGCACGACACCGTAGGGGGCATGTGTGGTGTCTGGCCAGAGACGGTTTGTCGGCGGGGCCGAGAGTGCCAGAGGCGCGGGGTTGCGGTGTTCAAGTGATTCTGGCTCCAGTTGAACACCGCGGCGTCCAACTTCCGCTTGTCGTCCGGTCCGCTGTCGACTAGCGATATGGCGTGACGAATTCCCGCACTTTTCACGACGTGCATTTCTCCGGACTTCGGGCACGGGTGTCCGACCTCACCTGGGGGCAGCGCTGGATCTGGGACGAGGCGCAGTGGTTCACTCCCCATCACGAGCACCTCAATGTGCCGATGGTCGTCGACGTGCCGGAGGGCACCACGCTGCCCGAGGTGCTGGCCGGTGTGCAGACCCTCGTCGAGAGCAGGGAGGCCCTGCGCACGACCTACCCGCCGCCCGGGGCGGGCGCGCCCCGGCAGCATGTCGCCGGGCAGGGCCGGATCAGGGTGGAGGTGCGCTCAGCGGCTGCCGGTGAAAGCCGGGCCGCGGCCGAGACGTTCGTCGCGCAGTTGCGGCGCGCACCGTTCGCGACGGACGAACTGCCCTTCAGGGTGGGGGTCGTGCAGGACGAGCGCGGGCCCCGGCAGGTGGTCGCCGTCGTCTTCCACCTGTCGGCCGACGGCTGGGACATCGCCCGGATCTCCGCCGAGATGGAGGAGCTTCTCGCCGCCCCCCGTTCGCCGTCCATCCCCTCGGCCGACGAGCGGCTGCACCCGGTGGACCAGGCGGAGCGGGAGCGCGGCGCCGAGGGGGCGCGGACGTCCGAGCGATCGGTCCGGTACTGGGAGGCGCAGCTCGCCCGGGCCCCCGGCGTGATGCTGCCCGACGGGGCGGGCGTTCCCGGCACACCGCGGTTCCAGGAGGTGGTGTGCGAGTCGGAAGCCATGGCGGTCGCGGTGCGCATCCTGGCGCAGCGGCTCCGGGTCAGTGAAACGGCGGTTTTCGTGGCCGTCGCCGCGATGCTCCTCGGCCGCCGCGTGGGCCGCCCCGAGTGCTGCTTCACCGTGTGCTGCCACAACCGCATCGGTCCCGAGGAGGTGGCGGCCACGGGCACGTACGTCCAGGACGTGCCCGTGACGATCGAGGTCGGGGGTACGGCGTTCGCGGAGATCGTGCGGCGGACGTGGCGTGCGCTCCTGCCCGCGTACGCGGCCGGGAAGTACGACCCGGTCCGGGTCGTCGCGGCGGTCGAGGAGGCCGAGCGCCGGCGCGGCACGGACATCGATCTGTCCTGCACGGTCAATGTGATGCTCGGGGCGAACGGTGACGCCCCCGGCCCGGTCGAGGCCGACGGCGCGGCGGCGCGGGAGGCCGTCGAGGCGTTGCGGGCGAGGACGCGGACGAGCGGGAAGCCCGGTCGGGACCGGGACCGCAAGGGCCGGAAGTTCTATCTGAGGGCCCACAACTATTCCGGGGCCGTGCTGATGTCGCTCCGGGTCGACACCCTGGCCATGTCCGCCTCGGACGCCGGTTCGTTCCTGGAGGACTTGGAGCGGACCGCGGTCGAGGCGCTGGCGGACACCGACGGGCCGCAGTCGTCGTAGTCATGGGCGCAGGCCGGTGCGGGCCACGCGTGCCTGCCCGGGAACCCCGCGGCCGTTCGGCGGGCGGGGATTCCCGGGGACTGCTCCGTCGTTCAAGTGCGGCTCGGCCGCAGTTGCCCGGAACGCGCGAGGTGGGTGAGGGGCAGGCTTCCCGCGAAGACGCCCAGAAGCTCTGCCGCGAACCGGTCGTCGGACTCGGCCTCGCGCAGCACGGCGGCGAAGTCGTCGTCCAGCGGGGCCAGTGAGGCCTGCCGGCACACGAACTCGAACATCGCCGCCCGGCCGGCGTCCCGGCGCGCGGCGTACCGGGCCAGAGCCCGCTCCATCGGCAGTTCACCGGCCAGTCCCTGGTGGACGGCGCGTGCGAGCATGTCGGCGTCGGTGAAGGCGTCGGAGATCCCGTGGGCCCCGATCGGGTCCTTGTGCTGTCCGGCGTCCCCCGCCAGGGCCCAGCCCGGCCCGTACGGCTGCCGGAAGTAGTTGCGCAGATGGCCCGCGGCGCGTACCCGCTCCGCCGGGCGCCTGTCCTTCACCAGTGCGGCCAGTGCGGGAATCCGCTGCAGGGTGCTCAAGTACAGCAGCTCGGGGCCGCCCCGGTGCGCGAGGAACTCGGCGCGGGGCAGGGTCAGCGCCACCATGCTCAGCGCGTCGTGGGTGGGCCACACGGCCGCTCCCAGTCCCGGCCGCACGAAGGTGCGCACCTCGTCGACGGGCAGGTCCTCCCAGTAGGCGTAGAGGGTCGCGGCGAGGGGGCCCCGGTCATGGGTGAACGGGGCGTCCACCGCCCGGGCGACCGTGGAGTTGCGCCCGTCGGCGCCGACCACCAGACGGGCCGTGTGGGTGAAGGGGACGCCCTGGCCGTCGTGGCCGCTGACGCCGGTGACGGCATCGCCCTGCCGGGTCACGTCGCGCACCGAGACGCCTTGGCGTACCTCGGCACCCGCAGCCGCCGCGGCTTCCACCAACAAGGCGTCCAGGACGTACCGACGGGGTGCGTAGGTGACGGCCGCCGCGCCCCGGGCGAAGGGCGCACCCTCGAGGACGGTGTCGCCGAAGTCGACCCGCAGCCGTTCGATGGGTGGGCACCCGGTGTCCCTCAAACGCTCCAGCAGGCCCCAGGAGGACAGGAGTTCGACGCCCGGACGCAACACCCAGTGTGTCGAGAGGGTGTCGCTGGGGAACCGCGCGCGGTCCAGGACCAGCACGGAGTGCCCGGCTCGGGCGAGCAGCATGGCCAGCGGCGACCCGGCGCACCGGGCTCCGACCACGATCACGTCGTACGAGGTCATGGCGGGTGACTGTAGAAGCCGTCGGGTGCGGCGGTCGATGTCTGATGCGAACACGGCCACAACGGTGTGTGATGCGCCGACCGCACGTAGCCTCCGTCGGGCTGTCAGGGAAACGGCGGCGGTTCAAGGAGACGCGACATGCCTGAAGTCGAGGAGAGCCCCGCCCTCGGGCAGGGGGAGTGCGATACGGCCGCCGCGGTGCTGCGGTCCCACCCCCGGATCCGAGCGGCGGCTGTGGAGTGTGCGGAGGATCCCGGGGGCGGTGGGTCGGTCCTGGTGGCCCGCGCCGTGCCCGAGTCGGACCCCGTCGCGGTGGGAGCGGGCGCGGCGGACGCGGTCGTGGAGGCCTGGCAGGCGGTCTTCGACGACTGTTACGAGGTGGCGGCGCTGGAGGAGGATCCGGTCATCGCCGGTATCACCGGATGGACGGACAGTCTCACCGGTCAGCCCGTACCCGCCGCGCAGATGGCGGAGTGGGTGGACACGACCGTCACCCGCCTGCGCGGCCTGCCGCACCGCAGGATCCTGGAGATCGGGGCGGGCACGGGCCTGCTGATGAGTCCGCTCGTGCGCGCCCTCGCTCCCGAGGTCTACACGGCCACCGACTTCTCGGCCCGGTCGGTGGATCTGCTGCGTGAACTGGCCGGTGAACTGACCGGCGATGTGCCGGATACCTCGATCACCGTCGAACAGGCGGAGGCCACCACGACACCGCCGGGCGGCCCTTACGACCTCGTGATCGTCAACTCGGTGGTCCAGTACTTCCCGTCGACGTTGTACCTGGACGAAGTGCTGCGGCAGGTGCTCCCGGCGGTCGCGCCCGGCGGACACGTGTTCCTGGGCGACCTGCGGCACGCCGGTCTCCGCGAGGCCTTCGCCGGTCTGAAGCACCACCGCCGGGCCGCGGCCGAGTCCGCCGGGGTGCCGATGCGGGTGCGGGTCGAGCGGGAGCTGCGGCTTGACGGGGAACTCAGCCTGCTGCCCGACCACCTGCACGCGCTGCCCGGCCGGTTCGGCCGGCTCACGGGCGTGGACACCGCTCCGCGCAGGGGCGCGACACCGAGCGAGATGACGCTGTTCCGCTACGACGCCGTCCTCCACGTCGGCTGTCCGTTGCCGGCGGGCGGGGCGCGGTGGGACGAGGGCGGGAACCTCACCCTCGACTCCGCACACGACCGGCTCGTCGGCGCGAGCGAGGCGTTCGGCTTCCGCGGCGTCCCCAACGCACGTCTGGCCGAGGCTCTCGTGCTGCGCGCCGCACACAGGGAGGCCGGCTCGGAGCACGGCCGGGAAAGCCGCCCGGGCGTGGACCCCGAGCGGCTGTCGCGGCTGGTCGAGGCGGCGGGCTGGACGGTGGGGCTGCGGTGGACGCCGGGGGACGACGAGGGGCGGTACGACGTGTGGTGCACGCCGCCCGCCGGGGCGGGCGTGCCCGCGTGCCGGAGCGTGCCGGGTGCCGTGAGCGCCGCGCCGTCCTACCGGCAGCCCGTCTTCTCGCCGCGAGCGGAGCTGAGCTGGTCCCGGGCCGTGCTGTCGGCGGTCAACGACGCGCTGCCGTCCGGCCTCGCCGTGCGGCAGCTGAGCGCGGTCACCGTGCTGCCCTGACCGGGACGCGCACGCGCGGACCGCACCGGCAGCCCAACAGTCCTGGAGGAGAAGCATGGTTGCGCACGTCCGGCACGTGTCGCTCGGGGTCCCCGACCTCGCTGCGGCACGGGAGTTCTACGAGAAGCGCTGGCAGCTGGAGCCGGTCAGCGCCGAGGGCGATCGGCTCTATCTCGGCGCGGGATGCCCGGAGAGCCACGTACTGCGACTGCGGGAGACCGCCGAGCCGCGAGTCGACCTGATCTCGTTCGCCGCCTCGTCGGTGGCGGAGGTCGATGAGATCGCCGAACGCGTGGTCCGCCACCCGCAGGCGCGGATGGTGCGGGAGCCCGGGCTCCGCGAGGACCTCGGCGGCGGTTACGCGCTGTGGTTCCTCGACTGTGACGGCCGCACGGTCGAGGTGTCGGCGGATGTCACAGGCCGTCCCTTCCGGCCGGTGGAGGAGGAGGAGACCCGCCCGATGGGGATCAGCCACGTGGTGCTGAACACCCCCGATCTCCAGGCGGCTCGTCTCTTCTACGAGTCCGTGCTCGGCTTCCGGGTCTCCGACTGGGTCGAGGACATCATGTGCTTCCTGCGCACGGGACGCGCGCACCACGTCATCGCCTTCACCCGGGCCCCGCACACGTCCCTCAACCACGTGGCCTTCGAGATGCGGGGCCTGGACGAGTTCATGCGGGCCACGGGTGCCCTGATGCGCCAGGGTCTCGCGCCGCTGTGGGGGCCGGGCCGGCACGGGGTGGGGCGGAACACGTTCTCGTACTTCCGTGATCCGTCCTCGGGTTTCGTCCTGGAGTACACCACCGCGGCGCAGATGATCGACGACGAGCACGGGTGGACGCCGAAGGTCTACCCGGCGACGGCGCAGACGACCGATGTGTGGGGCACGGCCAACGAACGGGACGAGCTGGTCTCGACGGCCCTGCGTGGCATTCCGGACGCCGGCCTGTGGTCGGCCCCTCCGGTATGAGCGCGCCGCACACCGGCCGGACCGGCTCGTCGGAGGGCGTGGTCCTGGTCACCGGTGGTTGTTCCGGCATCGGACGGGCGGTCGTCGAGGATTTCGCCGCTCATGGACACGATGTCGTCGTCCTCGATCAGGACGCCCCCGTCCGGCCGCTTCCGCAAGGGGTGACGTTCGTCAGGGGTGACGTGTGCAGCGCCGAGGACAACGCGCGCGCGGTGGAGGCCGCCGTCCGGGAACACGGGCGTCTCGACGCCTTCGTGGGCAACGCGGGGATCCATGACGCCGGTGCGGGGCTGCGTGACCTGCCCGCACAGGAACTGGCCGAGGTCGCGCGGCGGGTCCTGGACGTCGACGTCGTCGGGTACGTGCTCGGGGCCAGGGCCGCCGTGGGCGAGTTGGAACGGACCGGCGGCTGCATGGTTTTCACCCTGTCCGACGCGTCGTTCCTCGTGAGCGGCAACGGGGCGGGGCTGGCGTATGCGGCGGCCAAGCACGCGGCCCTGGGGGTGGTGCGCCATCTGGCGGCCGATCTGGCACCGCGGATACGGGTCAACGCCGTGGCCCCCGGCGGCGTCGTCACGGGGCTGCGGGCCGTGCGGGGGGCGGGTGCCGCGCCCCGCGCGGTGTTCGAGGATCCCGAACCCATCGAGCGGACCATCCAGGAGTACAACCCTCTGGGCGTCATACTGACGCCGCACCAGTTGGCGCCTCTCTACCGCATGCTGGCCTCGCCCTTCTCGGCGGGGATGACCGGTGAGGTGCTGCGTCCCGACGGCGGTCTCGCGGTGCGCTGACGCTCGTCCCCTCTCGCCTTCCGTGCCCGTGCCGGTGATCCACCGGCACGGGCACGGTGCGTTGTACGCCCCTTAAAAAAAAGAGAATGAATGGTATTCTTTTCGCCTTGATCGTCGTGTGCATGTCGAACGTCTTCTTCGGGGAGCCGCATTGGATGCCAGCGAGCAGTGTGGGAAGGCAGCTGACGACGCCCTTGCCTACGTGACGCGATGTCAGGCCGAGTCACTGAGTTCCCGCGCGGAACTCGTAGCGATCAACGAACTGGTGACCGTCGGCTCGCCCCGGATCTCGGGCGAGGACCCCGGGTACGTACGGGCCCTGGCGGAGAGTGAATCGGAACTCCCGCCGATCATGGTGCATCGCCGCACCATGCGGGTCATCGACGGCACCCACCGCCTGCGCGCCGCCGAGCTGCGCGGCCAGGAGCACGTGGCGGTCCGCTTCTTCGAAGGTGAGGAGACCGACGCCTTCGTCGTCTCCGTCGCCGCGAACGTGACCCACGGGCTGCCGCTGTCCCGGGAGGACCGGATCGCGGCCGTCCGGCACATCTTCGTCTCGCACCCGCACTGGTCGGACCGTGCCGTCGCCAGCGTGACGGGACTGTCGGCCAAGAAGGTCGCCGAGGTGCGCCGCGGCATGGACGAGGGCGAGTCGGCGTCGGCGGTGCGGGTGGGGCTGGACGGCCGGGCCCGTCCGGTCAACGCAGCACACGGCCGGGAACTGGCCAGCCGGCTCATCCGTGAGAACCCGGAGGCGTCCCTGCGCGAGATAGCCCGCCAGGTGGGCATATCCCCGGCCACGGTGGCCGACGTGCGCGACCGGCTGCGGCAGGGCAGGGACCCGGTGCCGCTGAAGCTGCGCGGTGTGCAGTCCCCACCGGAGCGCGTGCCGCGGACGTTCACCGACGACAGCGTGCCGCTGCTGCGCAATCGCCCCCTGTCGGATCTGATGCCGATCTTCGACACGCTGCGCCGCGACCCGTCGATGCGGTTCAACGACGTCGGCCGCATGGTCCTGCGGCTGTTCGACGCCTGCGCGGTCGCCGTGCGCGAGCAGCAGAAGATCACCGACGCGGTGCCCGTGCACTGCCGTGGGCTGGTCGCCGAACTGCTCGTCGGTTACGCGGAGGTGTGGAGCTACCTCGCGGAAGAGCTCAGAGAGACCGACGAGTTGCCCCACTCGCCGGCCGTATGACCGCCCGGCACGTTCCCCTGTTCAACTGCGTGAGCGCAGCGGTTGAACGGACCTATCGCCCGACCCGAGCACGCAGCGAGGAGAGAACATGGTTCAGGCTGTAGTCGACCCGGTGGCCCGGCCCGTCGGACACGACGACACGGCACGTGTGGCCCGGCCGTTCCGCCCGCATCCGCCGAGCGCCCCTGTCGTGATCGCCCCGGCCCCCGCCGTGAGCGCCCCGGCCCCGGCCGTGAGCGCCCCGGCCCCCGCCGTGAGCGCCCCGGCCCCGGCCGTGAGCGCCCCGGCCCCGGCCGTGAGCGCCCCGGCCCCGGCCGCGCTGACGGCGCTCGTCCTGCCTGACGCGGAGAGCCCCGCCCTGCTGCATCTCGCGGGCCGGCTGACCCATGCACTCCAGCGCCGCGGACTGCTCGCGGTGCTGCACCCCGAGCCGGCCGGTCATGCCGCACGCGACCGGTTCCGCGGCTGGCTGACCGCCCTCGGGGTCGGTGCCCTGGTACAGGTGGGCGAGCCGGCCCGCTCCGAACGGCCTTCACGGCAGCTGAAGATGTCCCTGGCCGGGGGCATACCGTTCTACGGCGTGCGGTTCGGCGCCGAGGAGTCCACGGAGCTCACCTTCTGCATTGACGACGAACTGGCCGCCGACCAGGTTCTCGGCCACCTGCGTGGTCTGGGGCACACCGAGATCGGGTGTCTCCTCGACGCGCCGGGCAACCCGGCGGCCATCGGCAGGGAGTCGACGTACCGGGCCCGGGGCGTCCGGCGGGTGAACCGGACCGCCTCCGCCACTCCGGAGGGCGTGCGCGCGGCGACCGGAGCCTTACTCGAGGCCGGATGCACCGCCGTCGTCTGCGGGAGCGACCTGCTCGCCCTCGGTGCGCTCGCCACACTCCGCGACCGGGGGCTGAGCGCACCGCGCGACGTGTCGCTGATCAGCCTCGCGGACTCGCCGCCCGGCCGCTTCGCCGAACCGACACTGACGGTCCTGCAACCACCGGTGGAGCAGATGGCGGAGAGCGTGGCGGACGTCCTGCGCGAAGCCCTGGTCGACGCCCCGGCACCGCGGTTGCGGCTCCTCGGCGCCTCGGAGCTGCGCTACGCGCCGGACCTTGTGGTCCGCGGCTCCACCGGTCCCGCCCCGGCGGGGGGCCGGGCATGCTGAGGCTCGCGGCCACCGACCTGGACGGCACCCTCCTCAGAAGCGACCTGACCGTCGCCGCGCGGACCCTCGTCACACTGCGTACGGCGAGGCTGCGCGGAGTGGGGCACCTGATCGTCACCGGCCGGCCCGCCGCCGACTGCGCGCCGGTCTTCGCGGCGCTGGACTACGAGGGCATCGCCGTGTGCGGGCAGGGAGCCCAGATGTACGACGTGTCGGCGCGGCGCATGGTCTGGGCCGAGTCGCTCGACCGGGACCTGGCCCGTGCCCTGGTGGCCGAGGTGCGCGAGGAACTGGCCGCACGGGACGTGCGGGGCGAGCTCCACCTCGCGGTCAACGCCGCCGGACCCGACGCCGAGTTCGTGCGGACGCCCGGCTTCACCGTGGGCGTGACGATGTCCGCCGTGCGCACCTGCTCCCCCGCCGAGCTGTGGAACCGGCCCGTCGACCGGGTGTTCCTGCGGCACGACGGGCTCGCCGACGAGGTCCTCGCGGCGGTGGCCGCGGACGTGTGCGGTACGGCGGCCGGTGTCACCCACTCCGACCGGGGCATGGTCGAGATCCTGCCGGCCGGCACGGACAAGGGAACGGGCCTGGCCCGGGCCACCGCTCTGCTGGGCATCGACCTCGCCGACGTGGTGGCGTTCGGTGACATGCCGAACGACATCCCTCTGCTCACCCGGGCCGGTCACGGCGTGGCGATGGCCAACGGCCACCCCTTCCTGAAGGCCGTCGCCGACGAAACCGCGCCGCACCACGACGACGACGGAGTCGCCCGCGTTCTGGAGCGACTGACCGGCTTCGGTGCCCCGGACGACCAGGACGCCGCCGTCCTGACCCTCGCCACCTCCTCGCCCGCCGCGGAAAGGAACTCCGTATGCGTGTCGACCTGCTGACCCGTGAGTATCCGCCGCATGTGTACGGCGGGGCGGGCGTGCACGTGGCCGCTCTCGCCGAACACCTGCATCCGCTGGTGGACCTGCGCGTGCACCGCTACGGGGCCGACTCCGACGCCGATGCCGGACCGGACCCGGACGGGGCCGGCGGCGGGCCGGGGGTCCGCGCCCATCCGGTGCCGGACACCCTGCGCGGAGCCAACCCCGCCCTGCAGGCCGTCGGGGTGGGCGCCGCCATGGCGGACGCGGTGAGCGGGACCTCGCTGGTGCACAGCCACACCTGGTACGCCGCTCTGGCGGGCAGCCTCGCCCAGCGCCTGCACGGTGTGCCGCACGTCGTCACGGCCCACAGCCTGGAGCTGCTGCGCCCGTGGAAGGCCGACCAGCTGGGCGGGGGATACCGGCTGTCCTCCGCTCTGGAGGAGAACGCCCTGCGCACGGCCGACCGGATCATCGCCGTGTCCCGGGCCATGGCCCGGGACATCACCCGCCTGCACCCCGGTCTCGACCCCGGTCGGGTGAGCGTCGTGCACAACGGCATCGACACCGAGGCGTTCGCCCCCGACCACGGCACGGACCAGCTGGAGCGGTTCGGGATACCCACCGACCGTCCCATCGTCGCCTGTGTCGCCCGGATCAGCCGGCAGAAGGGCCTGGAGCATCTCCTGCGCGCCGCACGGCACTTCGTTCCCGGTACCCGTCTGGTCGTCGTCGCGCAGACCGCGGACACGGCACAGCAGCGCGCGGAGTTCGCCGAGGGGGTGGCAGCGCTGCGGGCCCAGGGGCACGCCTGCCACTGGATCAGTGGGCCGTTCCCCCGTCGCGCCCTGGTGCAACTGCTCTCCCACGCCCGGGTCTTCGTGTGCCCGTCGGTCTACGAACCGCTCGGCATCGTGAACCTGGAGGCGATGGCCTGCGGCACCCCCGTCGTGGCGTCCGCCACCGGAGGGATCCCCGAAGTGGTCGGCGAAGGGCAAACCGGCATGCTGGTCCCGTTGCGTTCCGGCGCCACGTCCGGCGGGCAGCCGGACGAGCCGCTCGTCTTCGCCAAGGATCTGGCAGCCCGCGTCAACGCGCTCGTCGAGGATCCCGGCACCGCCCGGCGGATGGGTGAGGAGGGCAGACGGCAGGCCGTCCGGAACTTCTCCTGGCGGCACGCCGCCCGGCAGGTCAGGGACATCTACGTGGACCTGGTCGGCTTCGGCGCCGCCTGAGCCGCGCCCGCGCGGTGCAGGAGCCGGGCGGGTCGCAGAAGGCGCCGGTCACGCCGCCGATGGAGGCCGGCTGCGAAGGGCAGCCTGCTGAACACCCCTTGGGCGTCGTCTCTTGCGCTCGTATGGTCGGGCGGGGCGCGAGCGTCGATCGAGGAGTCGCTCTCGCCCGGATTCGAGGCCCCGCCGGACACGGTTGCCGCGGGGGACACGCGGGTGGACGGGGGACGCTGACATGACGAGACCGGTGACGCCCTCCGAGCAGGCGGCGGCCACGGTGCGCGGTGACGGCTGGCTCACCGTGCCCAGGCCGCGTCCCGCGGCCGCGAGTCGTCTGTACTGTTTGCCCTGGGCCGGGGCCGGAGCGGCGGTGTACCGCGCATGGGCCGAATGGCTGCCGGCCGACGTCGAAGTGATTCCCGTGGCTCTGCCGGGGCGTGAACGGCGGCTGCGGGAAGAGCCGTTGCGCTCGGTGGAGCAGGTGGCCGAGGCCCTGACCCCGGTGCTGCTCCGGGACGCCGACCGGCCCTACGCCCTGTTCGGGCACTCCATGGGGGCGCTCGTCGCCCACGCGACCGCCCTGCGCACGGCCGCGGCCGGCCGGCCACCGCGTCACCTGTTCGTCTCGGGCTCGCGCGCCCCGCACCGCGACCTGCACTACGGCGGGCTGCACACCCTGGAGTCCGGGGCGTTCCTGGCTGCCGTGCGCCGCTTCCAGCCGGAGTCCGGCGGGGCGCTCGACGACGACGAGCTGGTCGAGCTGATCCTGCCCGCGCTGCACGCGGACTTCGCAGCTGCCGAGACCTATCGGGCGCCCGCTGACCGCCGGGTCCCCTGCCCCGTGACGGCGTTCGGCGGGGACCGGGACCCGCTGGTCAGCGGCGCCGACGTGGTCGCGTGGCGTCAGCACAGCGGTGGGGTGTTCACCGAGCACACCATCGAGGGCGGGCACCTGTTCGTGGTCACCGCCGGGCGGCGGATGTGCGAGCTGGTCGCCGAGGACCTGGGATGACACCGGCCGTGCGAAAGGGCGAAGGCGCCGGAGCGGAAGTCCGCTCCGGCGCCTTCGCCCTGTGATTCCCTGCCCTACGCCCCCTGGTGGTGCATCACGTGCTTGATCCGCGTGTACGCCTCGAAGCCGTACGCGGACAGGTCCTTGCCGTAGCCGGAGTGCTTGAACCCGCCGTGCGGCATCTCGGAGGGGAACCCGAGGTGTGTGTTGACCCAGACGGTGCCGAAGTCCAGGCGGGTGGTCAGGCGCATCGCCCGGCCGTGGTCGCGCGTCCACACCGCCGAGGCCAAGCCCTGCTCCACACCGTTGGCGAGCGTCACCGCCTCGTCCTCGGTGCTGAAGGACTGGACGGTGACGACCGGGCCGAACACCTCCGTCTGGACGATCTCGTCGTCCTGCCGGACGCCCCGGATCACGGTCGGTGCGAAGAAGTAGCCCTCATCGCCCACCTGTTCACCGCCGGCGATGACGCGGGCGTGTTCCGGCAGCCGGGCGAGCAGGCCCTTCACCCGCTCCAGCTGGGCCGCGTTGTTCAACGGCCCGTAGCCGGCGTCCGGGTCGGCGGGCGGGCCCGGGCGGACCGCACGTGCGGCAGCGGCCAGGCGCTCCACGAATGCGTCGTGGATCCCCTCCTCCACCAGGACCCGGGTGGCCGCGGTGCAGTCCTGCCCGGCGTTGCCGAAGGCACCCTCGACGATCTTCGCGACGGCCGCGTCCAGCTCGGCGTCGGCGAAGACGAGCACCGGGGTCTTGCCACCCAGCTCCAGGTGCACCCGCTTCAGGCTCTGTGCGGCGGTGCGGGCGACGTCGATGCCCGCGTCGACCGAGCCGGTCAGCGACACCATTGCGGGCACCGCGTGCTCCGTCATCAGCCGGCCGGTGGACGGCCCCCCGCAGAGCACGTTGAGCACACCGGCGGGAAGGACCTCGGCGGCCAGTTCGGCGAGGAGCAGGGCGGTGCGCGGCGTGGTCTCGGCCGGCTTGAGCACCACGGTGTTGCCCGCCGCGATGGCCGGCGCGCTCTTGAGAACGGCCATCAGCAGGGGGAAGTTCCACGGGGCCAGCTGGGCGCAGACACCGACCGGCTCCCGGCGCACGTAGGAGGTGTGGCCCGGGGTGTACTCACCGGCCGCACTGCCCTCCAGGATGCGGGCGGCGCCCGCGAAGAAGCGGAGTTGGTCGACCATCAGGGGCAGCTCACCCGCCGCGGCGGTGCTGCCGGTGTCGAGCAGTTCGGCCGCGGCGAACTCCTCGGCTCGCTCCAGCAGCGCGTCGGCGATGTGCAACAGCGCCTCCTGGCGGGCCACCGGTGCCGTGCGGCGCCAGGTCTCGAAGGCGGCCGCCGCCGCGCGCATGGCGGCGTCGACGTCCTCCGGGCCGCTCAGCGGAACCAGGGCACTCGCAACGCCGGTGCACGGGTCGAGCAGTTCGGCGTACTGGCCCTCGACCGGCTCGGTCCTCTTGCCGTCCACGAAGTTGGAGAGTGCGGGCAGCGTCATCGGGGTCTCCTCGGTGGGGCCCCGGCCGCGATGCGGCCGGGGGTAAGGGCAGGGCTTCGGGCGACAGGTCACGCGGCCCCGGGCACGGCCGCCGTCGCGGTGGTGTCCTCGACGCGGAGCTCGGTGAAGCCGTGGAAGCCCAGGTTGTTGTTGTAGTTCAGGCTCTGCGGCAGCACGCGCAGTCCGGGCATCCGGCGGTAGAGGCTGGTCAGGGCGATGCGCATGGTCTGACGCACCAGCGGGTCCCCGAAGCACAGGTGGCGTCCGGCCCCGAAGGTGAGGTGCCGGTTGGGCGCCGGCCGGTCCAGGACCAGCTCGTCGGCCTGGGAGAAGGCCTGCGGGTCACGGTTGGCGGACGCCACGTAGAGGATCATCGGCCGCCCGGCGGGCAGCACGATCTCCTCGCCGGCCGCGGTGGTGTAGGGGATGTCCTCACGCGCCACCCGGCCGACGAACTGCACCGGGGTGCAGAAGCGCAGCAGTTCCTCGATGGCGTCGGGGATGGCGGCCGGGTCCAGGAGCATGGCCCGCTCGGCGGCGGGGCGCTCGTCCAGCACCTGCACGCTGTTGCCGATCAGGTAGCGGATCGAGGCGACTCCGGCGAACAGCAGCAGGGCCGCCTGGGCGACCACGTCCTCCTCGGAGAACCGGTGCCCGTGCACCTCCGTGGTCCGCAGGGTGTGCAGCAGACCGCCCTCGCGGGCCGCCTGCTCGGCGCATTCGGGGGAGGCCAGGAACTCGGTCAGTTCACGCGTGCTGGCCTGGGTGCGCTTGAGGTGCTCGACGGTGACCTGGGTCGAGCCGAAGAGGTGCGCGATGTCGTCGGTCCATCGCGTCAGTTCCGGGTGGGCGTCGACGGGGACACCGAGCACGTCGGCGATGACCATGGCGGGCAGCGGGAAGGCGAACTCCGACATCAGGTCGAAGCCGGCGGGATCGACCTCGTCGAGCAGTCGGTCCACCAAGCCTTGGATCCGGGGTTCGAGCCACTCGTCGGTGAACGGCCGGTAGCTGTTGTTGGCCTGACGGCGGTTGCGGGTGTGCTCCTTGCCGTCGTGAAACGCCAGCCACCGTTCGTACACGCCGATCATGTCGGCGAATTCCTCGCGCTGTGACTCCGGCAGGAACCAGAGCGGAACGGCTGCCCGGGCGTTCGAAAGGCGCTCGTCCTTCATGAGCCGCAGACAGTCCTCATAGCTGAAGAACAGCCACGCTCCGCCGAAGATGCGGTCCGAACGGAAGGCAGGGCTTTCGTCCCGCATCTTCGTGTAGAAGGAGAACGGGTCCGGAATGTATTCAAAGTCGTTGTGCGTGAATTCTTCCGCGGACAGTCCATGGGTCGGCAACGGTTTTCCTCCGTCTCGAATGAACCGGTGAGGCGGCGCGACGGGGCGCGGCGCGAACCACTAGAACAGGGCAATCGCCCCGCAGGCAATGGCCTCCGGGGAAAGTTGAACGGCGCTGTCTTCACTGCGAACTCGGACACTGGTCAGGGAGGAGTGCCGGGAGCTAATCTGCCGCGGCATCAATGCTGAATCGGTGTGCCATCGGCCCTGAAAAGGCGGAGCAGGAATTGAGTGAAAGAGCGCGCGCAGACGATGCGCAAAACACCTGTCGACTGGACCGTCGGTCGTTCTTCGACGAGAGCATCCTGAAGAAGGAATTGCAGCGGGTCTTCCGCCCGAACTGGCAGTTGATCGGCTTCGAGTCCGAGCTCCCCGACGCCGGGGACTACGTGGTGCGCCGGCTCGGCGCCGACGGCGTCATCGTGGCGCGGGACGAAGAGGGCCGCATCACCGTCATGCTCAACTCGTGCAGCCACCGGGGCACCCAGCTCTGCCGCGCCACCTTCGGCAACGCGGCGCACTTCCGGTGCAGTTACCACGGCTGGACGTACGCCAACGACGGTCGCCTGGTGGGTGTCCCGAGCATCCGGAGCAACTACCCGCCCACGTTCCGCAAGAAGGACTACGACCTGCCGCGCGCCAGGTGCACCGTCTACCGCGGCTTCGTGTTCGCCACCTGGAACGAGCAGGCCCCGCCGTTGGAGGAGTACCTCGGCGACTTCCGCTGGTACCTGGACGCGCTCCTCGACCTCACCGGCGGCGACTGGGAGGTCTACGGGCCGCCCCAGCGCTCCGTCGTGAAGGGCAACTGGAAGATCGCCACGGACAACTTCGCGGGCGACGGATACCACATGCAGACGACCCACCAGGCCGCCTTCGAACAGGGAATCTACGGCAGCAGCCTGGCCGACGGAACCCTGGGCAAGGGCGAACTCGACCTGCTGGGGGTCAACATCAGCACTCCGCAGGGGCACGCGGTGCGGGCCGGTTACGTGGTGGAGAAGGCCGACCCCACCCTCCGCCGTGACCTGTCACAGCCCGCGTACCTCGGTTACCCCCGCGAGGACTGGCCGCGTTTCACCGCCGGGCAGACCGAGGAGCAGGTGCGGTTCAACTCGCACTGCGAGGTCGTCCACGGGGTGGTCTTCCCCAACGCCGCGTTCCTCAGCGTCTCTCACGACCGCGCCGTCGGGCGCGACGACGACCCCTTGACGAAGTACTTCGTCTGGCGCGTGCACCAGCCCATCGACGCACGTCACACCGAGTGCACGTACTGGACGCTCGTGCCGCGGTCGATGAGCGAGGAGTGGAAGAAGCGGTCGTACGCCTTCCAGGCGCGTTCGCAGTCGGCCGGCGGAATCCTCTTCGAAATGGACGACTTCGAGAACTTCGCCCGTATCGACGCGGCCATCGCCGGCTCCGTGGCGGACGGTGCTCCCACCGACCTGTCCCTCGGCATGGGGCTCGGGCGGCACCTGCCCGATTTCCCGGGCCCCGGCCGGGCGGAGTCCATCACCCTCTCGGAACACAACCAGCGTGGTTTCTACCGGCGTTGGTCCGAGCTCATGGAGGACCCTCGTGACTGACCTCGGTACCGAGCCGACAGGCGGGGCGGCGCGTGTGCTGCCGGAACACCAGCCCTTCCCGGCACGCGGCACCCGCCGCCGGGAACTGGACGCCCCGCTGCGGGACTTCCTCACCGAGGAGGCCGCGCTGCTCGACGACCGCGACCACCGGGCCTGGCTCGGCCTGCTGGACGAGGACTTCCTCTACCAGGTTCCGGTGCCGCTGCTGCGCGAGGACCCGGACTTGCCGCGGCACAGCGACCGGGCGATGCTCTTCGAGGCCACCAAGCACGTCCTCGCCATGAAACTCGGCCGCGTCGGCCTGCGCCACGCCTGGTCCGACCGCCCCGGTGGCGTGCTGCGGCACTTCCTCGGCTCCGTGCGGGTGTTCAGCACCGCACAGGAGGGGACGTGGCGCGTCGACACCAGCGTGCTCGCCACCTGGAGCCGTGGCCGGGACGAGGGTGCCCTCGCCACCGCCGACCGCCAGGACATCGTCACGGACCTCGGCGGCGGCCGTTACCGGCTCTTGCGGCGCCGGGTGCTGCTCGACACCGAGGTGCCCACCCATGAACAGCTCTCCATCATCTTCTGACGGCCACGACGGCAGGAAAGTCTCATGAGCGGACTCGCGTGGAGCCCCACGGGGCGGCAGGAAGCGGCAGTGTGCAGGATCGTCTGCGAATCGGCGGCAGTACGGGTGGCCGCCTCTCCGCTGGGCAACGGCATGCGGCTGAGGCTCACGTCGGAACGCACGGGGGCGGAGGTCCTGCTGGACGCCACCGTGCTCGACGCCCTGTGCCACCTCACCCCCTCGAACGCCGTCGAGCTGGTCAGGTCCGTCACCGAGTCCGGCTCACTCGCCGAGGGCGCGGGGGAGCGGCGGTGAAACCGGCGCCCTTCGATTACCAGGCCCCGCGTACCCTCGACGAGGCCCTCGCGCTGCTGGCGGGGAACGACCGACCGGTGACGGCGCTGGCCGGCGGGCAGAGCCTGGTGCCCCAGCTGAACCTGCGCCGGCTGCGTCCCGCCACCGTGGTCGACCTCAACCGGGTCGCCGGGCTCGCGGGGATCCGGGTGGGCACGGACGTCGTACGCATCGGTGCGATGACCCGGCTGCGGTCCCTGGAGACCGACCCCACTGTGCTCCGAGCGCTTCCCGTCCTTGCACAGACCGCTGCCCAGGTGGCACATCGGCAGATACGTCACCGCAGCACGGTCGGCGGGTCGCTGTGCCATGCCGACCCGGCGGCGCAACTGCCCGCGACCGTCCTGGCCCTGGAGGCCCGGCTGACGCTGCACAGCGTCCAGGGATCCCGGACCCTGACGGCCGAGGAGTTCTTCCTCGGCCCACACGTCACCGCCCGGCGACCGACCGAACTGCTCACCGCCATCGAGATCCCCCGTACCGGCCTGCTTCACCACTTCGAAGCGGTGGCCCGGCGAGGCAGCGCCGGCGGCCCGCTCGTCGGGGTGTGTCTCGGCGTCGCCCGGGACGGACCACTGGTCACCCGGGCGCGCATCGCCGCGTCCGGCGTCGCGGACCGTCCGGTACGGCTGCGCGAGGTGGAGCAGGCCCTGGCAGGTCACCGGCTCGACGGTGACCTGGAGCGGGTGCTGGACGCCGCCGGAGCCGTCACTCCCCCCGGCGACCTGCACGGGACCAGCGCCTACCGCGCCGACATGCTGCGCGTCGTACTGCGTCGCGCGGCCTCCCACCTGGCAGCCGTAAGGAGTGGTTCATGAGATCCACGCACATCACACTCACCGTCAACGGAACGGTGCGCTCCGCTCCGACGGAGGCACGCACCCTGCTGAGCGACTTCTTGCGCCATGCCCTCGGACTCACGGGCACTCACGTGGGCTGCGAACAGGGCGCCTGCGGTGCCTGCACCGTGCTGGTCGACGACGAGCCGGTCCGGTCCTGCCTGATGCTCGCGGTGCAGGCCGACGGCCGCCGGGTGGAGACCGTGGAGTCGATCGCCCCCGACGCCGAACTCGACGGACTGCAGCGGGCGATGAGCGCCGAGCACGGACTGCAGTGCGGGTTCTGCACCCCGGGACTGCTCATGGCCCTGCGCCACGCCGAGCGCGTGGGGCTCGGCGCGGCGGAGGCCGTGGCCGACGTCCTGCCCGGCCACGTCTGCCGTTGCACGGGGTACGGCGGCATCCGGTCGGCTGTCCACAAGCACTGGGAGAGCGCGGAGGAGGGCCGGTGAGCGCACGCGAACCCCTGGTAGGCCGCTCCCTGCCCCGTATGAACGATGCCCGTCTGCTGCGCGGCAACGGCCGGTACGTCGACGACATCGACGACACCGGAGCCCTGCACGCGGTCGTCCTGCGCAGTACCGAGGCCCACGGCCGGGTGGTGCGCTTCGACGCCACCGCGGCACGGGCGAGCGGCGAGGCTCGGCTCGTCCTCGGCCCGGACGACATCGCCGAGTGGCTGAGCCCGCTGCCCACCACCTGGCGGCTGCCCGGCCAGCGCGCGCGTCACGTCGACCCGCAGGCCCGCGTGGTGCGGTACGTGGGTCAGCCGATCGGACTGGTGGTCGCCGACAGCCGGGCCCTTGCCGAGGACCTCGCCGAACGCGTCGCCATGGACATCGAACCCCTGCCCGCCGTCATCGGACTCGACGAGGCGCTCGCCGAGGGCGCGCCCCTGGTGCACCCCGATGTCTGCGGCAACGTGGCCGGCCGGATCCACTTCGGCGACCCGGTGGAGGAACTGGAGGAGATCTTCGCGACCGCCGCTCACGTGGTCGAGCGGCGGCTGGGCATCCAGCGTGCCAGCCACAGCCCCCTCGAGCCGCGGGGACTGCTGACCGAGTGGGTCCCGGCGGTGCGCCGGCTCACCGTGTGGAGCAGCACGCAGGCACCCCACGTGGTCCGGCGCGAACTGGCGTCGACCCTCGGACTGCGCGTCGACGAGATCAGGGTGGTGGCGCCCGACGTCGGTGGCTCCTTCGGCGGCAAGGTGACCCTGCACGTCGACGAGGCGCTGGTCTGCCTCGCCGCCGTGCTCCTGGGCGGCCGCGTGAAGTGGATCGAGGACCGTACGGAGAGCCTCACCGCCTCCTACCAGGGGAGGGGGCAGCGGGCCTGGGCGCGACTGGCCCTGGACGACACGGGCCGCTTCCTCGCGCTGCACGCGGACGTCAAGGGCGACCTCGGAGCGTTCTCCATCCAGGCGGGTTCGGGCCCCTTCCAGGTCACCGGACTCGCGCTGGAAGGCCCCTACCGGTTCGAACGGGCCGGTGCCACGGTCACCGGCGTGTACACCAACGCCGTGCCCACCGGCGCCTACCGGGGATACGGCATGCAGGAGGCCGCCTGGATCCGGGAACGGCTCATCGCCGAGGCGGCCCGGGAACAGGGCCTGGACCTCGTCGACCTGCAGCTGCGGAACATGATCGGGCCGCACGAGATGCCGTACACCACCCGCACCGGCATGACGTACGACAACGGCGACTACCCGGCCGTCCTGAAGCGTGCCGCGGACATCGGCGCCCGGCGGAGGCGGGCCTCGACCGACACCGTGCGGCGCGGTGTCGCGGTGAGCGCCGGGGTCGAGATCACCGGCTTCGCGCCGACGGCGCTGCTCGAGGCGTTCGGGATCGACTGGAGCGGCTGGGAGAGCGTCCGGCTGCGCGTCAACCACGACGGCACCGTCGTCGTCTTCTCCGGCGTCGTAGGCATCGGCCAGGGCATCGAGACAGCGCTCGCGCAGATCACCGCCGACCGGCTCGACGTCCCGCTGGAGTCGGTCACGGTCGAGCTGGGCGACACCGCCACCTCCCCCTACTCGGACCTGTCGTCGCAGGCCAGCCGCTCCCTCACGCTGGCCGGCGGGGCGCTGGTGCGAGCCTGCGACCGGATGCGGGAGCGGATGGCCGCCCTGGCCGCGGGCTGTCTGGGCGCCGACCCGGCGGACGTCATCCGGGACGGACCGGTCTTCCGCGTCGCCGGGCGGGACACCACGGCGACCTGGGCCGAGGTCGCCTCCCGCGGCTGGAAGGGCTGGGGACGGCCCGACCCCGACCGGATCCAGCTGGAGGAGTCGGTCGACTTCGACCCGCCCGCCCTCACCTTCTCCTACAGCGCCCACGGGGCGGCGGTGGCCGTCGACACGGAGACCGGACGGATCGCCGTGGAGGACTACTGGACGGTCAACGACAGCGGAGTGGTCGTCAATCCGCTCATCGCGGTCGGCCAGGTCGTCGGCGGGGTCGCCCAGGGCCTGGGCATCGCCCTGCTGGAGGAGGCGCTGCACGACCCCGTGACCGGTCGGCCGCTGACCACCGGGTTCGGCGACTACACACTGCCGTCCTCGGGTGACGTCCCGCCCGTGACCGTCGAGGAGCGGACCACCCCGAGCGAGGTGACCCCCGGCGGGTTCAAGGGGCTCGGCGAGGGCGGCGCCATCCTGCCGCCCGCCGTCGTCGCCAACGCCGTCGCCGACGCCCTGCCCGAAACAGGCGAGGCACTGACGTCGTCGCCGCTGACGCCCTTCCGTATCTGGTCCGCGCTGCGAGCCGTGAAGCCGGAGCAGGACTGACCGCCCGTCGGCAGAGCAACCATCCCCATCCAGTCAGGAGGCGACGTGAGCCGAACCGTGCGCGAAACAACCTTCGACCTGCTCCGGTCGCTGGGCATGACCACCGTCTTCGGCAACCCCGGATCGACGGAACTGCCCATGTTCCGCGACTTCCCCGAGGACTTCCGGTACGTGCTCGGCCTCCAGGAATCCGTCGCGGTCGGCATGGCCGACGGCCACGCCCAGGCCACCCACAACGCGGCGCTGGTCAACCTGCATTCGGCAGCCGGCGTCGGTCACGCCATGGGCGCCCTCTTCACCGCCCATCGCAACCGCACCCCCCTGGTCGTGGTGGCGGGGCAGCAAGCCCGCTCGCTGCTGGCCGGCGGGCCCTACCTGCTCAACGACGACCCGGCGCTGCTGCCCCGGCCCTACGTCAAGTGGAGCCGCGAACCCGGACGTCCACAGGACGTTCCGGCGGCGATCGCCCGCGCCTACCACCTGGCCATGGCGCCGCCGCAGGGGCCGACCCTGGTGTCCGTCCCCGCCGACGACTGGGCCGCGGAGGCCGAGCCGCTGCCCCGCCACGACGTCAGTACCACGGTGCGCGGCGACCCCGGCCTCCTCGGCACGGTCGGCCGGGCCCTGGCGGCGGCTGCCCGCCCGGCCTTCGTCGTAGGTGCCGCGGTCGACCAGGAACGCGCCTTCGCCGACGTGGTCGCCCTCGCGGAGCTCCATCGCGCCCGGGTGTGGGCGGCACCCATGTCGTCACGGTGCAGCTTCCCCGAGGACCACCCGCTCTTCGCAGGCTTCCTGCCGCCGGTGCGTACCGGCATCGTGGAGCAGCTCGCCGGACACGACGTGGTACTGGCCCTCGGAGCACCGGTGTTCACCTTCCACGTCGCGGACAGCGGCCCCGTCCTGCCCCCCGGGACCGCGCTGTTCCAGCTCACGGACGACCCGGAGACGGCTGCCTGGACCCCGGTGGGCACCTCGGTGCTGACCAGCATCGGGCAGGGGGTGCGCGATCTGCTGACGCACCCGCCCCTGACCGAGCGGCTCACCCCTCCCGCACGGACCCTCCCGTCCAGGGTGGCGGAGACGGACGGTGCGATCGGTCAGCCGCTGCTCATGCAGCGACTCGCCGATCTCCGGCCGCCGGACAGTGTGATCGTCGAGGAGGCGCCCAGCAGCCGTCCGGTCATGTGCGAGCACCTGCCCAACACCGGGCCGGAGAGTTTCTACACGTGCGCCAGCGGAGCCCTCGGACACGGATTGCCCGCCGCGGTGGGCATGGCGCTCGGACGCCCCGGACGCAGGGTCGTCGCGGTCGTCGGCGACGGCTCCGCCATGTACTCCGTGCAGGCCCTGTGGTCGGCTGCGGAACTCGGCCTGCCGCTCACCGTGATCATCGTCAACAACCGTTCCTACGCCACGGTGGAGCGGTTCGCCGAGCGTTTCGGCATCGCCAAGCCGGTAGGGACCGCGCTGCCGGGGCTGGACTTCGTGGGGCTCGCCCGTGCGCAGGGGTGCGTCGCGGAGCGCGTCGAGCGGGCCGAACTCCTCACGGACGCCCTGCGCACCGCTCTCACCTCTCCGGGGCCCCACCTCCTGGAGGTCGTCACCACGCCATGAGGGACGGGCCCCAAACCCGTCCCGCTCCCCCTGCGCAGCCCCCACCGCGTCGCGGCGGCGGGGGCTGTGCACCCCGACACGCACGCAGCGGAACACGTCCAGAAGACGGGAAGAGCAGATGACCCAGCGGACCGAGGAAGAAACCCGCCGGCAGATCCGCGAGATCGTGATCAGCATGGCGCCCGACAGCTCCAGCGCCGACGAGCAGGACCCCCATCTCGTGGAGACACTCGGCTACCACTCACTCGCCCTCCTGGAACTCGCCTTCGCGCTGGAGGACGAGTACGCCCTGCCCCCCATCGACCAGGAGAGCGCCCAGAGCATCCGCAGGGTCAGCGACGTGGAGGACTACGTGCTCGCCCAGCTGCGGGCCGCGGCGGCCGACGGGAGCACCCGGTGATCGACGAGCGGCTGCGCACCGTCGTCGCGCGCGCACCCGGCCGCACGGCCGTCGTCTTCGGTGAGCGCCGCCTGAGCTACCGGGAACTCGGGGACCAGGTGGCCCGGTCGGGCGCGGGCCTGCACCGCCTCGGGGTGGGCGCGGGCGACCGCGTCATGATCCTGCTGCCCAACTGCCCCGAATTCGTGATCGGCTACTTCGCCACGGCCGGGCGAGGGGCCCAGGTGCTGGCCCTGGACCCGGACCTGACCGAGCCGGAGATCCTGGCCCGGACCGAGGACCGCGTTCCGGCCGTCGTGATCACCGACGCCCTCCGGCTCCCCCTCGTCGAACGCCTCGGCCGCACCTGGACCCGCCCACCGCGGACGATCGTCGTCGGTGAGGCGCCCGAGGGGTACCTGTCCTTCGACGCCCTGGTCCGCACCCCGGACCGGGCGGCCACCGCACCGGAGCCCGACGACGCCACCTGGGTCGTCATCCACTCCTCCGGGAGCACGGGGGAGCCGAAGCGGATCGAGCGCAGCCGGCGCAATCAGCTCGCCGAGGCGGACCACATCATCGACACCGCCCGGATCGACGGCGACGACGTGATCCTCTGCCCGGTACCGCTGTTCCACGCGCTCGGGCAATTCTGCTGCATGACCGTCGCCGTGCTGGCCGGGGCGACCCTGGTGCTCGTCCCACCGGCCGAGGAGGGCTCCGCCGGGAACTCCGGCCTGGACGTGGGGCAGGTGCTCGGGCTGCTGCGGCGACACCGGGTGACCGTGCTCCCCACCGTGCCCTATCTCCTGGCCGCGCTCTCGGACTGGCCGCGGGACCGGGAGGCCGACCTGTCGTCGGTGCGCCTGTGCCTCTCGGGCAGCAACTTCCTCGGCCCCGGAGTCCGCCGGCGATTCCAGGATCGCTTCGGGGTGCCCGTACGGCAGACGTACGGCAGCTCGGAGGCGGGCAGCGTCTGCTGGGACTGCGACCCCGACACCGTGGTGCCCGACTCCGTGGGCCGCCCGCTGCAGGGGGTCACCGTGGAGATCCTGGACGAAGCGGGCGACCCGCTGCCGCCCGGCGCGACCGGGGAGATCGCCGTCACCAGTGCCGCCGTGATGAGTGCCGGAGCAACACCCGGCGCGCCCGACGGACTTGGCGGGCGCCATCTGACGGGCGATCTCGGCCGCCTCGACGCCGACGGACGGCTCTATGTCAGCGGACGCAAGCGGATCCTGATCGACTCCGGCGGCCACAAGGTCAACCCGGTCGAGGTCGAGGACGTCCTCACACTGCATCCGGACGTCGCCGACGCGGCCGTGGTGGGCGTTGCGCTGCCGGGCGGCGGTGAACTCCTGGTCGCCGCCGTGGTCCCCGCCCCGGGGCCCGGCTCCTCCGGTCCTGCGGCTCCCCGCGAGCCCGGAGAGAGCCCCACACCGGGGGGCGGGGCGGAGCAGCACGGCGGGCGAGGGCACGCCCTCGCGCTCGCCGACCGGCTTGCCGCCCACTGCACGCGGCACCTCGCCCGCTACAAGGTGCCGGCCCGGTTCGTGTGCGTGGACCACATCCCCCGCACCCCGCTCGGCAAGGTGCGCCGTGCCGAACTGGCGGCCGGGCTGGACACGGAGACGACGCCCGGTGTCCCGGCGCTCGACGGGATCTGGGACGAGCCCGATCTCGAGCTGCGCTCCCGCCGGATCGCCGAGCACCTGCTGGCATGCATCGCCGCCCTCGTCCCCCACCCGCCCGCCGAGCCCACCCCGGCGTCGACCGTCCGGGACCTGGGGCTGGACTCCCTGGGCGCGCTGCGGCTGAAGATGATGCTCCAGGACAGCCTGCGCCGCACGGTGGGACTGGCCGAGCTGTTGTCAGGGAGCACCGTCGAACAGCTGGCACGGCGGCTGACCGAGCGGCCGGGCGAGGCTCTGACACCCCTGGCGCCCGAGGCACGCCCGACCGGCGAGTTCCCGCTGTCGGACAACCAGCTGTCGATCTGGCACGCGGACCAGGTCGCCCCCGAGAGCGCCGCCTACAACCAGAGTTTCGCCGCCCGCGTCACCTCCGGCCACGACGCTGAGCTGCTGCGGCGGACCTTCCAGGCGCTGGTGGACCAGCACCCTGTTCTGCGCACCACCTTCGGCGTACGCGCCGGCACGCCCTTCCAGCGGGTCGCCGCCCGCGCCCGGGTCGATTTCGAGACCGTCACCGGCCCGCTCGGACACGATGAGCTGCAGCGGGAGCTGAGCGCCGAGGCCTTCAGGCCCTTCGCCCTCGGGACGGAGTATCCGCTGCGGGTACGGCTGTACGAGAACGCGGCCGGCGGGCCCGTCCTGCTGGTGACGCTCCATCACATCATCACCGACTTCTGGTCACTGGTGACCATGCTGCGGGACCTGGAGACGCACCACACGGCGCTCGCCGCGGGTACGGAGTCCTATCGGCCGCCGCAGCCCTACACCTACGTCGACTACCTGCGCTGGCACGCGCGGGCCGTCGAAGGAGCCGAAGGGGAACGGGACTGGGCGCACTGGCGGGAGGTGCTGGCAGATCTGCCGCCCGCGCTGGAGCTGCCGCTGGACAAGCCCCGCCCCGTCGTCCAGGCCCAGCGCGGTGCCACCCACTTCCACGCCCTCGCCCCCGACTGCGCAGCGCAGCTGGAGGAGTTCGCACGCGCTCACGGCACCACGCCCTATGTCGTCCTTCTCGCCGCCTTCCACGTTCTGCTGCACGGCTGGACGGGCGAACAGGACCTCACGCTGGCGGCCATCACCACCAACCGGCAGCGGCGCGAATTCGAGGACGTCCTCGGCTACTTCGTCAACCCCGTGGTCTGCCGCACCCGGATCGACCCGGCGGAGTCCTTCGGAGAGCTGCTGGAGAAGGTCCGCGGCACGCTGCTGGAGGGGCTCGAGCACCAGACGCTGCCCTTCGCACGGATCGTCGAGCGGCTCGGGCTGCGACGCGAACGCGGACGGGCTCCCCTCGTCGAGGTCGCCTTCGGCCAGAACAAGCCGCAGGATCGGGACCGGCTCGGCGTCAGCCGGTTCCTCAGCGGCGACGGCGGCCAGGTGCTGAGGCTGGGCCGGCTCACCCTGGAGTCGGTGCCGCTGCGGCAACGGGGCGTGGTGTACGACCTGTCCGGTGCCGTCTACGAGGCGGACGACTCGATCTCCATCGCCTGGGAGTACAACACCGACCTGTTCGCCGGGGCCACCGTCGTCCGGCTGGCCGCACAGTTCGAGAGCACACTGCGCGCCGTGCTGCGCGACCCGGGCCGCCCGGTGGGGCGGACGGAGGTGCTGGACCCCGGTACCCGCGAGCTGTTGCTCTCCGCGTCCCGCGGGGGTGACACCCCGGACCCGGGGGCGCCTGAGGCGGTGCCCGCGACGCTCGTCCGACTGGCGGCCGCGGCGCCCGGGGCGCCGGCCGTCGAGACCGACGGGAGGCGGCTCTCCCGTCGTGAACTGGTCGATGAGGCCCGCGCCTTCGCCGTGCGCCTGACCGCCGCGGCCGCTCCGCCCGGGACGGTCTGCCTGCTGTGGCTGCCGCACGGCGCCGATCTCGTGGTCGCCGGCCTCGGCGGGCTGATGGCCGGTCTGGTCCCCGATGCCGTACCGGTGGACAGCACGCCGGAGCAGGTCGCCTCAGCGGCGGCCCGGGACGGCGCCCGCCTGATCGTCACCACGACGGCCGGCCGGGCGCGGCTCGGTGGCAGCGGCCTTCCGGTGGTCTGCGTGGATGAAGCGCCGCCCGGCGGCACGGCGGCACCCCCGTCCGGGTTGTCGCCGGACGCGCGTGGGGTGTACGGCAGCGGCCCCGCTCTGGTCCAGCACACCTCCGGGGTGACCGGCCCGGCCCGCACCGCCCTGCTCGGTCATGAGGCACTGGCCGCGTGGTCGCGTGGGCTCAGGGAGCGCCACGGCCGCCTCGCATGCGTCCTGGTGCACGGCGCCGTGGCCCCCGACCGCGCGCTGGCACGGGTGCTCGCGGTCCTGGCCGCGGGTGGTGACGCCGTCCTCACCGGCGCCGGATCGACCCCGGCGGAACTGACCGCGCTGCTCACCGGCGAGAGACGCTTCGGTCTGGTGTCCTGCACTCCCACCGAGATGTCCGGGGTACTGCCCCTGCTGGACGGGTGCCGGCCGCACGTCGACACCGTCGTCTTCGGGGGTGAGCCGCTGGCCGGCAGCCTGGTGCGGGAGCTGCGAGCGAAGGCCGGACCGGTGCGCGTCCTGAACGAGTACGGCGGCGCCGACACCGTTCCGGTCGTCAGCTGTCACGAGGTTTTGCCGCACGGCCCGGACGACGCTCCGTTCGTCCCGGTCGGCCGCCCGGTGCCCGGCGTCGGCCGATACGTCCTGGACGCCGCGGGGCGGCTGTGCCCGCCCGGAGTCGCGGGCGAGCTGTGCGTGTCCGTGCCGGGTGCCGACGGTCCGCCGCAGCGCACCGGTGACCTCGCCCACTACCGGCCCGACGGCGACGTCGTGATCGTGGGCCGCGTTCGGGAGCGTACGTCGGTCCGCGGCTACCGCGTCGAGCCCGCCCTGCTGGAAGCGGCTCTGCTGGAGCTGCCGGACGTGGCGAGGGCGCTCGTCCGCGCCGAGGCGGACGCCGGGCTCGTGGCGCACGTCGTACCGCGCGGCGCGGATGTCACGGCGGCGGCCGTGCACGACGCCCTGCGCCGGCGGGTGCCCGAGTACATGCTGCCCGCGCGATTCGTCCTGGCCGACGGCCTGCCCGCGGTGGCCAACGGCAAGGCCGCGCGTCGGCCGGTCGCTGAGGACCGCACCGCGGTCGGGGAGGACAGCACCCCCGTCGAGGACATCGGTTCCACCGGCACCGGCGTGACCATGACGCCGTTGGAGGCCCGGCTGGCCGCGATCTGGGCGGAGATACTCGGGGTGCCGGAAGTGCGGCCCGACGACGACTACTTCGACCTGGACGGGGATTCGATCACCAGCCTGCGGATCGTGTCGCGGGCCGCCGACGAAGGCATCGAGATCACGCCCCGGCAGCTCTTCACCAATCCCGTGCTGCGCGACCTCGCGGCCGTCGCCGGGACCGCCGGCACCTCACAGGCCCCGCCGTCCGTGGCCGCCGGCACCGACCCCGACTCCGATTCCGACCCCGGAGCGATCCCTCTCGCTCCCGTCCAGCAGTGGTTCTTCGACCTGATGCCGGCCGAACCGGACTACTGGAACCAAGCCGTACTGCTCCGCACGACCGGCCCCGCCGACCGCGCCACGCTGGTCCGGGCCCTGCGAGCCGTCGCCGGCCACCATCCGGCCTTCCGCCACCGGTTCCATCCGCCCGCCGAGGGCTCCGCCTGGCGTCAGTCCCACGATCCCGAAGCCGAGGCGGTGCGCGTCCTGGAGGACGACACCTTCCGCACCCCTGAGGAGACGGTCGCCGAACTGCACGGTCTGATCGACCTGGAGAAGGGACCGTTGCTCGCGGCGGCGGTCCGGCCGGCCGGCGAGGGGGGCGCGCTGCACGTACTGCTGGTCGCCCATCACCTGGTCGTCGACTTCGTCTCCTGGCAGATCCTCGTCGACGACCTGACCCGCGCCTGCCGGCAGCTCGGTGAGGGGCAGCCCGTACGACTTCCCCCCACCGTCCCCTACGCGCGGTGGACAAAGGCCCTGCGCGGCCACGCCGACTCCGCCGCCGTCCGGGAACAACTCGACCTGTGGGCGCCCCCGGAGGCGATCGCCCCGTCGGTGTCCCGGCCCCCACGACCGGGCCGTGAGGGCGACGCGCGCGTGGCCACGGTCGATGTGTCACCGGAGATCACCGCCCGGCTGCTCGGGCGGGTCGGCAGCGACCCGGGATCCCGGGCGCAGGATCTCGTGCTCGCGGCCGTCGTCTACGCCGTGGCCTGGTGGACCGGGCGGCGCCGGGTCGTCGTCGACGTCGAACGGCACGGCCGCGACGACCTCTTCCCCGGTGTCGATCCCGGCCGCACGGTCGGCTGGTTCACGGTCATGCATCCCGTGCGCGTCGAGTTGTTGACGGCGGTACGGCCCCTCGCCGTGCACCGCGCCGTCAAGGAGGCCCTGGGCGGACTCCCGCCCGACGGACACGGCCACGGCCTGCTCCGGCACGTCACCACGGATCCGGCCGTGAGGGAACGCATGGCCGCTCTTCCGCCCGCCACGGTCAACTTCAACTACCTGGGCCGCCTGGGCGACCTGCTCGGCGCTTCCGGCCGGCAGGTGCGCGAGGGGCAGCTGTTCACCATGGAAAGCCTGGGTTCGGTCCCCGACCGGGGGCCCGGCAACGTCCGTCCCTACGAGCTGGAGATCAGCGCCCTGCAGGCCGGCGACCGGCTGCGGCTGCGCGTCGTGCACGACGACGGAACCGCACGGCCGCCCGTCGGTGAACTGCTCACGAGGGCGACCGCGGCCCTGGAAGCACTCGTCGCCCTGCCGGCGGATCCGGCTCGTTGAGCCGGCCCGCCGTGGAACCGCCCACCGTCACCACAAGGAGATCCATGTCCCCGGGCAGCATCCATAACCCGTCCCCGACCGGCACCGACCTGCGCAAGGAGGTGCGTGCGGCCTGGGCCGCCGCGCTGGAGCACGAGGCATTCACCGACGACGAGGACTTCTTCGACGCGGGCGGCCATTCGCTGCTGGTGGCCCGCATCATGGCCGACCTCGGCAAGGCCGTGGGACAACGGCTCCCACTGCGCCTGTTCTTCGACCACCCCACCGTCTCCGATCTGTCCGCCGCCGTCGAAGCCGTCCTGGCCGCCAACGGAGGAGAAGCCCGATGACCTCGTCGGACGAGCGGCTCCCGCCGCCCGCCTGGAACGCCACCGCGCAGGAGTTCCGGAGCACCGCGACCGTCACACAGCTGCTGCGCGAGGCGGCCACCCGGCACCCACGGCGTCCGGCACTGGTGGCGAGCGACGGCGCGGTGACCGACCATGCCGAGCTCGACGCCCACAGCGACCGCATCGCCCGTCTGCTGCACGACCGGGGTGTGGGCCGCGGCTGCTTCGTGGCGCTGTACCAGGACCGGACCCCGCACGCCGTCGTCTCGCTGCTGGGCGTGCTGAAGTCCGGGGCGGCCTACGTGCCGATCGATCCCGCCTGGCCGCGCAAACGTGTCGTGCGGCTGCTGCGCGACCTCGGCGTGCGGTGCGTCCTCACCGATGCGGCGCACCTGCGCACCATCCAGGAGCTGCGCTGGGAGGCGCCGTCGGTGACCGAGGTCGTCTGCCCGGACCTGAAGTCCGAGACGACCTGGGCGGACGTGCTCGATCCGGAGGTGGTCGAGGAGTTCTTCGACTTCCTGTCCGGTGAGCCGGACCCGCTGGAGGCCGCGGGCTTCAATCTGCGCCGCACCGATCGCCCTTACACCGCCGCCGACGTCGATCGCTATGCACAGCACGTGGCGTCTCTGGCCGGCCGGGTGACCGGCCCCGGAGCGGACATCCTGGAGGTCGGATGCGGTTCCGGTCTCATCACGGAGGCCCTCGCTCCGACGGCGCGGCGCTACGTCGCCACCGACCCGTCGGGCGTCGCGGTGCGCCGCAACCTGGAGGCCGCGGCCGCCGGCGGATTCGACGTCGAGGGGTGCCGGGCCTATGCCCATGAGGTGCACACGGCCGTCCGAGGGCCGTTCGACCTGGTGCTACTGGCCAGCACGGTCCAGTTCCTGCCGGACATGGACTACCTGCTGCACACCCTGGCCTCGCTGACCGGCCTGCTCCGCCCCGGCGGCACGATCCTGCTGGCGGATCTGATCGATCCCGAGGCCGAGTCCCACGCCGGGCTGCGGATACCGGAGGCACTGCTGCGCCGGCTGCCCGAGGTGCTGCCCGGCGTCGCGCAGGTGGAGGTGCTACGGCGGGACGAGGGTTCCTTCACCGGTGAACTGGCCCATCGCTACGATGCGTTGATCCGGGTGGCGGCCCCGACCGCTCCGGACGAGCGCACCTGCCGGGTGTGGACGGCGGCGGACGTCTCGGCCCGCCCCGCGTCCCCCCTGCCGGACGCGGTCACCGCGGACGATCTCGCCTATGCCATCTTCACCTCGGGCTCCACCGGCGTACCGAAGGGCGTCCTCGTCCAGCACCGCTCGGTCGTCAATCTCGTGGAGTGGCTCAACGGCACCTACCGGGTGGGCCCCGAGGACCGGGTGCTCTTCGTGACGTCTTTCTGCTTCGACTTGTCGGTGTACGACATGTTCGGGGTGCTCGCCGCGGGCGGCTCCGTGCGCGTCGCCACCCAGGACGAGATCGCCGAGCCCGAGATCCTGGTGGACATCCTCGAGGCTGAGCCGATCACCCTCTGGGACTCCGCGCCCGCCGCTCTGTCGATGCTCACGCCGTACCTGGGGCTGCGCGAAGCCCGCGGTCGTGACGGATTGAGGCTGGTGCTGCTGAGCGGTGACTGGATTCCGCTCGCCCTGCCGGACGAGGTGCGCGAAGCGTTCCCCGGGGCGCAGGTGGTGGCGCTCGGCGGGGCCACGGAGTGCACTGTGTGGTCCAACCACCATCCCGTCGCGGAGGTGGACCGGGAATGGCCGAGCATCCCGTACGGCAGGCCCATGGCGAACGCCCGCTACTACGTGCTGGACGAGCAGTTGCGGCCGTGTCCCGTGGGGACACCGGGCGACCTGTACATCGCGGGGGAGTGCGTCGCCGTCGGCTACGCCGGAAGCCCGGCGCTCACCGCCCACAAGTTCCTCCCGGACCCCTGGGCGTCCGCGCCCGGTACCCGCATGTATCGCACCGGCGACCGGGCCCGCTGGCTGGAGGAGGGCGTCATGCAGTTCCTCGGCCGGCTCGACGACCAGATCAAGGTGCGTGGCTACCGCATCGAGCTCGGTGAAGTGCACAGCGCGCTGGCCGGCTGCCCGGGCGTCCGCGCGGCCGCCGTGGTCCCGGTGGACGTGCCCGGCGGCAAGGACCTGCAGGCGTTCTACGTACCGGCACGTGAGGACCCGCCCTCCGTGGACGAGGTCCGGCGGTTCCTCACCGCGCTGCTGCCCGTCTACATGGTGCCGAGGCGGATCACCGCGGTGGACGCCCTGCCGCTGACGGCGACCGGCAAGGTCGACCGGGGCCGGTTGACCACTCGGTCCTGAACGCCACGAGGGCCGCCCGGCAGTCTCGGCTGCGGGCGGCCCTTTCGGCGCGGGTGCCGTTCGGTCAGGCGACCGGTGACAGGTCGAAGGAGGCACCGGCCGGCCGTGGTTCCCCCATGAAGTGCACGATCTCCTCGTGGTTGGTGGAGAGCACGGCGTTCAGGGCGCCGGTGCGGTAGTAGAAGTCGACCGGTGTGGGGTCGGGCGTCAGGTCGGCCTGCTCATCGGCCCGGAGCAGCGCGAGCGCCGCCGGCACGTTGTGGGTCAGGACCACCCCTTCGCGGACCGCGTAGGAGCACCCGGCCTCCTCGACCACCGGCAACGAGTCGTCGCAGACCGGCTGGGTGAGCAGGTCGTAGCGGAACACCTCGTCGAGGAAGGCCCGGTGTTCCGGGGGGAGCCCGGGCCGCACCGCCTCCCGCCACCACTGTTCCAGCGCACGCCGGCCGGCGGCCTCGGTGAACAGGTAACCGATGGCGGTGGCGTACGCCGGTGCGCCACCGCCCTCCGCCCGGCTTGCGGCCTCGCGCAGCGGAGCGGCGTCGGGCGACGAGGTGGTCTCCACCCAGTCGGCGAGGCTGTTCAGCACCTGTGACTGCCGCCATCCCGCCAGCACCCGCAAGGGCGTCCAGGAGTGCCGCAGCACCGCGTTCTCCGCGATGACCCGCGCCCAGAACAGGAATCGCTGCATACGGGCGTTGTCCTCGAACGACATCGTGCGGTGCGCCAGCACGTACTCGAAGTCGTCGTCGTTCCCGCGCAGCGCGATGATCCCGTGTACCTCCTTGTTCTCGGCGTAGTCGGTGTTCGGCAGCAGCATGATCGGGTACACCGCGATGCGCGAGACGTGCTGAGCGAGTTCGTCATAGCCGCTGAGGAACGACTCGACCGTCTCGCCGGGCGCCCCCCAGATCAGCTCCGCGTAGCATTCGAGGCCCTCCTTGTTGAGCCACTCCACGAGGTCCCGCCAGTCGTTCACCTTCATGTTGCGGCGTTTCATGGAGGTGAGGGCATCCGCGCTCAGCGACTGCAGCGCCAGGGTGAAGGAGCTGCGCAGTCCGCTCTCCTTCATTCGCTTAACGATGTCGTAGAAGACCTTCGACTTGTTCTTCGCCCAGGACGTCTCGAAAGCCCGCGGAAAACCGTACTTCTCCTTGATCTCCATGAGGTCGTCGACGAACTCCCGGTCGATGGGAAGCATGCCGAAGTTCGCGTCGCAGGCCACAATGGTGTGCACCCCGAGTTGCGCGAACAGCTCCAGTTCAGCTTTCAGCCGGTCCCGGGAGAATGCGCGCACCCGTTGGCCGACGGCTCCGCCCCAATAGCAGAACGCGCATTTGTAGGGGCAGCCACGGTTCGTCTCCACGAGGGCGACGTCGTAACGGAAATTCCCCTCGTCGTCGAGAAGTTCGATGGCGCCGGTGAGGAACGGTGACGGAATGATGTCCAGATCGTCGATGCGGGGGCGTTCGTCGTTGGTGATCGTGGCGCCGTCCGCGCGCCGCCACGAGATCCCCTGGATGGAGCCGAGGCGGGTGCGGGGGACCCCCCGCACTCTGGCACGCACCAGTTCGCGGAAGGTCAGCTCGCCTTCGCCGTTGACGATGACGTCGACATCCGGGTGGAGGCGGAAGAGCCGCTCGGCCTGGCCGGAGGCGTGAGTGCCGCCGAAGACCACCCAGCCGTCGGGGTTGAGCTGCTTGAAGGTCGCGGCGAGCGCGCCGAACGCCCGCACGTTCCAGCCGAGCACCGAGAAGGCGAGCACGTCGGGGACCGGGCCGTCGAACATGCGCTGGGCCATTTCCGCGTGAGTCACTTTGCCGCGGAAATTGCAGATCTCCACCGATGTTTTCTCGCGCAGTTCGGCGTCGTCCAAGATCATCGCCTTGAGATATCCCGACGCCAGTGGCATGGATTCCAGCGGCATGTCCCAGACGCCTTGCTGAACCAGCAGTACTTCGAGTTTCTCCGCAGGCATTCTCGACCTCCTGTGCAGGAGCTGTGACGGGCGGACAGGAAGATGATTGCCGTCGCTCGTCCGTCGAGGAAAGCGGCACATTGAACGCGGGCGGACAACAATGTCCGGCATATTTAATATGGCTTGCATGTCCAGCGCCCGAGAGCTTGTCGAGATATCAGGAAGTCCCGATGCGCACAGAGTGCTCTACGCCATTCCGCACGCCGGTGCGGGAGTCGCGGCGGTCAAGCGGATGTGCCGCTCCCTGCCGGACCGGTGGCTCGCCGTGGGTGTCCGGTTGCCCGGCCGCGAGTCCCGCACCCAGGAGGAGCCCCTCACCGACCTGGACCGGCTCGCCTCCGGGCTCGCGGAGAACATCGGCCGGCACGCCGGTGACCGGGACATCCACCTCTACGGCCACTGCGCCGGCGCCATCATCGCCTACGAGGTGGCCCGGCGGCTGCCCGCCGCCCGCCTGAGCGGGCTGGTCGTCTCCGCGCAGGAGTCCCCGGACCGCGTGCCGGTCGGCGACGTCTGGAAGTGGCCGAGGGAGGAGTTCCTCGCCCGGGTCAGGGCGGACGGCTACCTCCCCGACGAACTCGTCGGCAACGCGGAGCTGTTGTCCCTCGTCGAACCCGCCCTGCGCGCCGACTACCGGGCCATCGAATGCCACCACCACGACCCGGAGGTCATCGATGTGCCCGTCCTGGCGCTGCTGGGCACGCGGGAACACGCGGTGCCGGTCGAGGACATCCGGTCCTGGGAGCGGTGGACCTCGGCGGGGTTCCGCCTGGACGTGGTGCCCGGGGGGCACAACCTGCTCCTCGACAGTCCCGTCGAAGTGGCCGAGGCCATCGACCGGAACCACGGCTGACACCGGGCGGCGGCGCGGTGCCGGCCTCAGCGGGTGGGGTGGTCCCCGTGCCGCCGCACCCGCTCGACGGTGCGGAGCGCCGCACGGTCCAGCAGGTCGAGCCGCTGCAACCCGTCCACGACTGCGGACGTCAGCAATCCGACCTGCGCCAGCAGCGGGACCACCCGGGAGAACAACGACCGCCGGTAGGCCGCCAGTCCGGGGTCCTCCAGTGCGAACCGGGCCCCGTCACGGGCGTTCACCCCGAGCCGTTCCCACACGTCGGCCAGCAGGAACCGCCGGCGCAGCAGCGCCACCGACTCCAGGACGAACTCCTCGCGGTCCGCTCTTTCCGCGGACGTCAGCTCCGGCAGGACCTTGTTCAGCATCAGGACGCCGAAGGACACGTGACGGGCCTCGTCCCGGGCGACCTTGACCATCAGCTGCTTGATCAGGTCGTCGTGGAACGTGACTTCGGCCATCCGGAAGCCGGCCAGTGCCACCGGCTCCACCAGGCACTGGACCGCCAGTGCCGTGTAGTCCCACTCGTGGGCCACCAGGGCGTCCGTGAACAGCGACCGCAGCGCCATCGTCACCGGGTAGGGCTGCGGTACGTGCTCCCGCACGTACCGTGAGAACGCCTCCACATGTCGGGCCTCGTCCCCGGCCTGGCTGATGGCGCACAGTTTCGCCTCCACATCGGGCAGCGTCTCGGCCAGCCGGGCGCACGACACCAGCGCGGCCTGCTCGCCGTGCAGGAACTGGCAGACCATCCACGCCTGCACCTCCCAGCGGAACGCGTCCCAGCCGGCCCTGCCCCGCTTGGCCAGCGGTGAGGACGTGAAGGTGCCCAGGGCATGGGCGGAGCCCTCCGGGAGCGGGGCGCCGAACGGAACCGGGACGGACCAGTCGATGTCGGTCGACGCGTTCCACTGGGCGAGCTTGGCCGATTCGTACAGGTGGGACAGCCGGGTGGGGGGTGTGTCGTACTCCCAGCTGAGCACCGCGCTGACAGGGACGTCGACGCGGAGCCGCGCGTCCCCGTCCGGCGGCGCGCTCACGGCTGCCCGAGGTCGCTCACCGGCCGGTCGGGGGCCTCGGCCACGCGTACCGTCATCCGGGCGAAGTCGTCGACGAGCCGGTGCACCCACGCCGTCTCGAACCTGCGCCGGTCGTACCACACGATGCCCTGGGTGCCCGTACGGGTGGGAATGAGGGCGAACTCCAGGTCGAAGCGGGTGCCGCCCCCGCTGGGCGGTCCGACCTGGCTCACCTGAAGACCGTCGAGGGACAGCGCGTACTCGGGACCGGCCATCACCTGGAACAGGATGTTCTCCAGGCCCGGGCCGCGCTCACCCTGCGCCTGCGGTACCAGGTGGTAGGGGATCTCCTGGTTACCCAGCGCGTCGTACACGATGTCCCGGCCGGCCTCCAGGACGTCCTCGAACGTCGGCCGCTCGGGCATGGTCAGCCGGAGCACGAGCAGGTTCGTCAGGAACCCGACGGTCTCCACGAGTTCGGGGCGGATGCGGTTGGCGAACATCGAGGCGACGGCCACGTCGGTGTCGCCCGTGTAGGAGTGCAGCACGGAGGCGAAGACCGCGAGCCCCGCGACGAAGGTCGTCAGGCGCCGGGACCCGCAGAGCTGCGCCAGGGCGTCGACCGCCTCCTGCGGCAGCTCGAAGGTGTGGGTGCCGGGCAGCTGGGGACCGTCGGCGCGCCCTCCGGGCCCTCCCTGCAACGCGGGAGGTCTGGCCCCGGCCAGCCGGGTCCGCCAGAACTCCTGCTGTGCCGCGAGCGCGCCGGATTCGAACCGCGTGCGCTGCCATTCGCTGAAGTCCAGGTACTGCATCGCCGGCGGTTCGCCGGGGGCCACGTCGCCCGAGTGCCCGGGCCGGTAGAAGCGGCCGAGGTCACCGGCCAGGACGCCGCCGGACCAGCCGTCGGTGGAGAGGTGGTGGATGTTGAGCATCAGCACCGACTCCTCGGGTGCCACCTCCAGCAACGCCGCGCGCACCGGGGACACCCCGAGGTCGAACGGGGTGCGCACCAGCTCGCGCATGGCCCGTTCGAGGGCTTCGGGTTCGTCGCCGAGCCGACGGGTCTCCAGGGGCACCGGACGGGGCTCGCACACCTGCTGCGTCAGGCGCCGGCGCTCCGTGCGGTATGTGGTGCGCAGGGCCTCGTGCCGGACCACGAGGGCGTCGAGCGCGGCCTGCAGGGCGGCCCGGTCGAGGGCCCCCTTGACGCGGTAGAAGACCGGTACGGCGAGCGGTGACTCCGGCCCTCGGTAGTGCTCCATGAGTCCCAGCAGCCGCTGGCCGAGGGAGGCGGGCGCGCTGCGCTCGACGGCGGTCCCGGTCGTACGGACGAGGTCGGTCATGTCGTTCATCGCGTCATCCCCGGGCAGTGAGCGGATCGTCGGCGGTGGCGGTGGCGGTGGCGGTGGCGGTGGCGGTGGCGGTGGTGGTGCTGGCGGTGGTGGCGGCGGTGCTGGCGGTGGCGATGGTGGCGGCCGGTGCGGTGGGCAGCAGGCGCAGGTCGAGCGGGCGGATGTCGTGCCACACCTCCTCCACCCGGCGCAGGCACTCCTCCTGGGTCCCGGAGGTGCCCTCCCGCGCCCAGCCGTCGGGAACGGTGCGTCCCGCAGGCCACAGGGCGTACTGCTGCTGTGCGTTGATCACCACGTGGTACCGGCGGGGAACGCTGTCGTCTGCCATCGGTGGTCCCTTCGTGAGTGGGGCGGTGCGGTCGTGCGTCAGGGGACCCGGCTCGCCGGTACGGGCGTCCGGGGTGGGGCGGCTGTGGCCGGTGCATCGCAGGGGGCGGGTGCGCACACCGTGCCCAGCCGGCCGGCGAGGTGGGCCTCCCACATCGCCCGGCGCCGCGGTTTCGCGCTGGAGGTGCGCAGCACGGTGCCGCGCGGGCCGGTCACCACGACCACCTGGACGCCGGGTGCCCGGCGCCGCAGCAGCTCCGTCAGCTCCGTGACCCACGGCCCGGGGCGGCGCTCGACGACCGCCACCGCGGTGTCCACGCCGCGGTCCGTGCCCAGCAGGACGGCGGCACCGGCCGTCCGCAGCGACGGCAGTTCCGCCAGGCACGCCTCCAGGTCCTCAGCGAACACCGTGGTTCCCCGGCACTTGATGCTGTCACCGAGGCGTCCGACCACGTAGAGGTCGCCGTCGTGCAGAAAACCCGAGTCGCCGGTGCGGAACTGGCGTCCGCTGAAGCCACCGCGCCCGGGTTGGTCCCGACCGCCGTCGGTGTATCCGTCGGCCACCGATGGACCGGACACCACGATCTCGCCGACGTGTTCCTCGGGCAGCGGTCGGCCGAGCCGGTCGGTGATCACTACCCTGCCGCCGGTCACCACGGGGCGGCCGCACGAGACGAGGGGTACCGCGCGGTCTGCGTCGCCGGCCGCCCGGATCCGGTGGCCGACGGTCAGCGAGTCACGGTCGGCGAGCAGCCTGCGCGGTTCCTCGGCGAGCGGCGATCCGGTGACGGCGAGCGTCGCCTCCGCGAGACCGTACGCGGGCAGCAGCGCCCTGGACGCGAAGCCGTGGGGGGCGAGCAGGGCGGCGAACTCCGTCAGCACCTGTGGCGCGATGCGTTCGGCGCCCACGATGACGGCCCGCCACGCGGCGAAGTCCATGCCGTCGAGCGCCTCTTGAGACACCCGCCGGGTGACGTGCCGGAGCCCGAAGGCGGGGGACGCGGTGAGCCTGGCGCCCCGTGTGCCGAAGCAGCGCAGCCACTCGGCGGGGGAGCGCAGGAAGTCCTCGGGGCGCATGACCCACAGGTCGCCACAACTCGACACCGGGGTCAGCAGGCAACCGATCAGCCCCATGTCGTGGTGGAACGGCAACCAGGACGCCGTGGCGTCCTCCGCTCCCATCCCCAGCCAGCGGCGGATGCCCCGGAGGTTCGCGGCCAGGGCCCCGGCCGACACCGCCACGGCCTTGGCCGGGCCGGACGACCCGGAGGTGAACTGTACGAGGGCCCGGTCCGCGGAGGGGCGTGTCACCTGGCGTCCGCCCGGGGCCGCGGCCAACTCCCCCATGGTGACCGCGAGTACCCCCGGCCGGTGCCCGAAGGTGTCCGCCGCCCGGAACGCGTCGGCCCACTCCGGGCGCGTGACCACGACGGACGGCCGCACGGCCGCGAACATCCGCTCGGTACGGCGCCGGTGGTCCTGCCGGTCCTCGAACAGGGCCGGGGGAGCGTACGGGCTGAAGGCGGCGCCGACGGCCGTCGCAGCAAGGACGGCCGCCACGAACTCGGGTGCCGAACCGGTGGCCACGACGACGACGTCCCCGGGAACCACTCCCTCCTCCCGCAGCCGGTCGGACAGGGCGAACGCGGCCCCCGCCAGTGCGGGGTAGGGATGGAAGTCCCAGCCGCCGCGTCCGTCATAGAACCTGATGCCGCGTCGGGGGTCGGGGTCGGTGAGGGGGGTCAGCAAGGGGTGGCCGGTCATGGCACGCAGCTCCAGTCGGCGTCCGGTGGGTCAGCTGCCCGTGCGGACCGGGGGGTCGGCGGGCTTGGCGAGCGCGGCCAGCGGTGCCGTGCGCACGGCTTTGTTGGCCGAGGTGAGGACCGCCAGGACCACCATCCACGCCGAGAGCAGGAGGACGACCCGGTCGGCGCCGAGTGCGGTGATGAGCATGCCGCTGAGCAGCGTTCCCAGGGACAGGGCGCCCGTGGTCAGCGTGGACTTGGCGCTGCTGACCCGGCCGCGCAGCTCGTCCGGGGTGATGGCCATCCGGTAGGTCGACATGGCCACCGCGTACACGGGCGCCACCAGGGACTCGACCGCCGCGACGACGCCCAGTGCCGTGGGGTTGGGGGCGACCGCGTACAGCGGGAAGCCCAGGGCCTCCACCCAGAGCATCGTCACCGCGATCTTCCCGAGCGGGTAGCGCTTGACGATGCGGTCCGACACGAGCGCGCCGAGCAGAGCACCGACTGCGGCACCGCTGAAGATCAACCCGATCTCCACGGAGGAGGCCCCGAGCTGCTGGGCGAGGATGACGATCACCAGATAGCCCGCCCCGTACCGGAGGTTGTCGGCGGCGCTCGTCAGGGTCAGGAACCGGATCACCGGCTGATGCCACAGCCAGGTCAGTCCCAGGCGGATCTCCGCGGTCAACCGGGGCGGCTTCCCGGTGCGCCGCTCCTGCTGGAAGTCGCGCCGGATGAGCCGCAGGCTCGCCGCGGACACCAGGAAGGACACCGCGTTCAGGGCGAACGGCAGGACCCGGCTGAGGGAGTACATCGCTCCCGCCGCGACGGCCCCGAAGATGCGGACGGTGTTGTTGACCGTCTCCGTGTAGCCGAGCGCGGTCGACAGCTGGCTCCTGTCGACGACATTGGGCAGGGCGGCGCTGTTCGCCGACAGGAACAGGGTGCTGAGCACGCCGTTGAGCGCGGCGACCAGGTAGAGGTGGGGCAGCGTGAGCCGGTCGAGGGCCAGCGCGAGGGCCACCGTCCCGATGAGCACGGCGCGCCCGGACTCGCACCAGATCATGGTGGCCTTGCGCGGCCAGCGATCGGCCAGCGCCCCGCCGACCAGACCGAACAGCAGGAACGACGCGGTGCCCAGACTGGTGACCACACCGGCCTGGGTCGCGGAGCCCGAGACGGCCAGGACGACGAGGGGGAGGGCGAAGAACTGGGCCTGGTCGCCGACGAAGGAGACGACCTGCCCGCTGAGCAGCAGACGGAAGTCCCGGTTGCGCCAGACCGAGGACGTACCGGGACCGGGCTCGGCCATCGGTGCATGCCCCTTTCGGGAGTCTCATCGGAAGAGGGGTGGTCAACGGCCGGTGACCGTAGCCGGGCGCCGGACCGTCCGACAAGGAACGTCGTGAGCAGGGGTGTTCAACCGCGGCCGGGCCGCAGTTGGCCGGCACCGGAGGCGCGGCGCCGGGTCACTGCGGTGACCACCAGTCCGTGGCCCACGCGCCAGTGCCCCGCGAAACTTCTCGGGGCCCCGTCCGGGGCCGGGGTGAGGAGGATGTCCGCGGTGAACGTGCCGTCCCGGTACAGCGTGACCTCGGCGTCCGGAAAGCCGAGCCACGAGCGCGTCACCGGGAACCACGCCTTGTAGACGGACTCCTTGGCGCTGAACAGCACCCGGTCCCAGCAGATCCGGGGCGAGGCCCGCCTCAGCAGCCGCAGTCTCCTGCGCTCGGCGGCGAGCGTCACCTCCGGGAGCACGCGGGGCGGCAGCGGCCGGTGGGGCTCGGCGTCGATGCCGAGGACGGCGAGGGGCCGGGCGTGGGCGACCGCGGCCGCCCGGTAGCCGGGGCAGTGCGTGAGGCTGCCGATCACTCCGGACGGCCAGACAGGTGCCCGGAGTTCGTCGTTGAGCACGGGCTCCGGCGGCAGCCCCAGTCGGGCCAGCGCGCGGTGGGCGCAGTCGCGTGTGGTGGCGAACTCCCTTCGTCTGCTGGACACGGAGTTCGCCACGGCTGCCTCCTCCTGGGGGAAGAGCAGCGTGTGCCCGGCGTCGCCGAATGATTCCGTTCCCACCGCGCCCGGCGGCAGGACGTCCTTCAGCAGTGACGATCGTTCCATGGAGCGCACAGGATCGGCGATGCGCGGGTCCTTGGCCAGCCACCGCTCACCCGGGCCTTCTCAGTCCGGCGATCACCGGTCTTGCGAAAAAAACAAACGTTCTGTTTGATGAGGCTCCCGGTTGGCGGACGATCCCCTCCGGCCTCCCCCGTGGCGCGGGCCACCGCGCCGGGGTCGCCCGCCCCGGCGCTCTTCCTCCCTTTCCCGCTCGCCCGCCGACGGGTTCGCCTGCCCCTTCCTGTCCGTCGTCGCCCTGCCGCGCCTATTCGCGAGGAACCACGTGTCACTGACAGAGAACCGCTTCAGCCCGCCCTGGGCTCCAAGACCGTCGGCCGGCCGTGCCACGAACCCCGCGGCGGCCCTGGCGCTGCTGGTGAGCAGCCACTTCATGCTCAACCTGGACTCGGCGATCGTGGAGGTCGCCCTGCCCACCATCAAGAACTCGCTGGGCGTGGGGCTCTCCGAGCTGTCCTGGGTGGTCAACGCCTATGTCCTGGCGTTCGGCGGCTTCCTGCTGCTCGGTGGCCGGCTGGGGGACATCCTCGGGCGCCGCCGGATGTTCACCGGCGGGCTGGTGCTGTTCGCCCTCGCCTCGCTGCTCGGAGGCCTCGCCACCGTCCCGGAGCTGGTCGTCGTCGCTCGCGGTGCGCAGGGGCTCGCCGCCGCGGTCATCTCACCGGCCGCACTCTCGCTGCTCGTGCAGATCTTCCCCAACGGCACGCCCGCCGAGCGGGCCCGGCGCAACAAGGCCCTCGGCACTCTGGGCGCCGTCGCCGCCACCGGAGGATCCGCCGGTTACTTCCTCGGCGGCCTCCTGACGGACACGCTGGGCTGGGAGTCGACCTTCCTCGTCAACGTTCCGCTCGCGGCGGGCGCCGCCCTGTGCGCGGGGCGCCTGCTGCCCCGCGACAGGCCCGGCACGCGGCCGGCCCGCATCGACCTGGTGAGCGCGCTCACCGGCTGCACCGGCATGACGCTCCTGGTGTACACGCTTCTCGGTGCGGACGCCGCCGGGGCGTTCAGCCCGCGCACCCTCGGCTTCGGCGCGCTCGCCCTGGTTCTGCTGTGCCTCTTCGTGCTCCGTCAGCAGCGCAGCCCTGACCCGCTGTTCCCGCTGCGCATCCTGCGGCACTCCGCCGTGCGCGGCGCCAACGCCGTGGCCGCCCTGATCAACATGGCGATCGGTCCGGTCATCTTCTTCCTCAGCCTCTACATCCAGCAGACGCTCGCCTACTCGCCGTTCGCCGCCGGCATCGCCATCCTGCCGATCGTCGTTTCGATCACCGTGGCCTCGAGCCTGGCCGGCCGGCTCCTGGGCCGGCACGGTCAGCGCGCCGTCGCCGTCACCGGCCTCACCCTGTTCGCATTGGGCCTCCTCTGGCTCTCCCAGGTCTCCGGAGACGCCTACTGGACGCAGGTGCTCGGTCCCGAGTGCCTCATCGGTTTCGGCGGCGGCCTCGTCTTCGTCACCTTCACCGTGTGCGGCACCAGCGGCCCGGACGAGCGCGACTCGGGTGCTGCCTCCGGTGTGCTGACGACCTCTCAGAAGATCGGCAGCGCCACCGGCCTGGCCGTGCTCACCGGTGTCGCGTCGGTTGCCCCGGGCGGCACCTCGTCCCCCTCCGGCTACGGCTCCGTGTTCCTCGTCGCCGCGGTGCCGGTGCTGCTCGCCGTGGCGGCGAGCGTCCGATGGATCCCGTCCCGTTCCGAGCAGGAAGGCAGGTGAATGCCGTGAAGTGTCTGTTCATCACTCAGGAGTACGCCCCTCTCTTCGCCGAAGGCGGACTCGCCCTGACCAGCAACGCCCTCCCCACGGCGCTGCACGCCCGGCACGGCGTCGAGCACGATCTCGTACTGCCCTACTACCCGTGGCTGGTGGAACGGCACGGCCTGCGCACCGAGGTGGTGTGCCGGCTGCCGGAAATGGAGGTCGCGGGCCGGCGGGCGGCGGCTTCGGTGGTACGGCTGCTCGACCCGGGCGCTCCCTGCCCCGTCTACCTCGTGCGGTGCGATGCCTGGTACGCGCGGAACGGCATCTACTGCGACGACGACTACGTGCCCTTCACCGACGAGGGCGAGCGCGCCGCCTTCTTCGGCGCCTGCGTGGCCGCATGGGTCCGGCGGGACGGGCGCGGCTACGACCTCGTCCACGGCAACGACTGGCAGTCGGGTGCCGCCCTCGCCGCGCTGCGGGCCCAGGACCGGGACCTGCCCATCCTGCTGACCGTGCACAACGGCATGTACCAGGGCAGCCTGAGGGGGACCGCGCCGGACCGGCTCGCGCTTCCCGAGTACGCGGTGCGGCTCCTGGACCGGTTCGGCGCCGACGATCCGAGCCTGCTGCTGCTCGGTCTGCTGTCCGCGGACTCCGTCGCGACGTGCAGCCCCGGCTACGCACGTGAGATGACCCACGAGTTCAGCGGCACCCCGGTGGGCGCCGCGCTGGCACAGGCGCGCACACGAGGCATCGTGTTCGGCGTCGACCTGCGGGTGTGGGACCCGGCCGCCGAGGGCCGCTCCACCGTGCCGTACGGAACGGTCGACGTCCACACCGGCAAGGCGCGTAACAAAGAGGCACTCCAACGCCGGCTGGGTCTCGAGCCCGACGCGGACATCCCGGTGATCGGGGTGTGTTCACGTCTGGTGCACGCGAAGGGGACGGACCTCCTGCTGGCGGCCCTCGCCCCGCTGACCCGGGCCGGCCTGGCACAACTGGCCCTGGTCGGCCCGGCCACGGCCGAACTGCGGCCGGCGCTGGCCCGGATGATCGAGCAGTCCCCCGGGAACGTCGCGCACCTGCCCGGGTTCGACCAGGACGCGGCCTGGCTGGTCTACGCCGGTTCCGACTTCACGATCATGCCGTCGCGGACCGAGCCCTGCGGGCTCAACCAGCTCATCTCCTACCGCTACGGCACCCTTCCCCTCGTGAGCCCGGTGGGCGGGTTGCGCGACACCGTCGTGGACCTGCGTACCGACCCCGAGCACGGCACGGGCATGTTCATCCCACGCCACACGGTGGACAGCGTCCGGGACACCGTGTGCGAGGCCCTCGCCTGGCGGACCGAGTGGCCCGACGCTTTCGCCGCGGCCCGGCTGCGGGTGATGAACCAGGACTGGTCGTGGAACCGGACCGCCGACCACTACGCGGAGCTCTACCGCTCCCTGACGGCACGCCACGCGCAGGCGCCCGCCGCGGGCACCCGTCGTCCGCTGCGCCGCGTCGTCGCCCACAGCGGTTCCGAACTCCTCGCCACGGCCGGGCCGGTGAGCGCTTCGTGACGCCGGCACCGCGGACGAGGAGCACGGCATGCTGACACTCGCCGCCGAGCTGCGCCGATGGCGTGCGGAGGGACGGGACTTCGCCGTGGCGACCGTCATCGCGACGCAGGGCAGCGCGCCCCGGGAGCCCGGAGCGGCCCTCGCCGTGGACCGGGACGGGCAGGTGATCGGCTCCGTGTCAGGAGGCTGCGTGGAGGCCGCGGTCTACGACCTGTGCCGACAGGCCCTGGCGGACGACACCGGCACCACGGCTCGCTTCGGCTACAGCGCCGCCGACGCCTTCGAGGTCGGCCTCACCTGCGGTGGCTCGATCGACGTGCTGGTCACACCGATGACCGGGGGGCGGCAGGCGCACGTTCTGGACACGGCATTGGACGCCGTCGACGCGGGTGACCCCGTGGCGCTGGTCCGTGCCACGGATCCCGCGCCGGGCGCGTCGGGCGGCGGCCTCCTCGCGGTGCGCCCCGACGGGTCGTACCACGGCTCGCTCGGCGGCACGCCGACCCGGGAGGGCGCCGTCGCCGAAGAGGCCGCCGCACTGCTCTCCGCCGGCCGCACCCGCCTGCTGGGCGCGGACACCGACAGCCGTGCCGCCGGCCGGCTGTTCGTCGAGACCTCGGTGCCCGCACCGCGGCTCATCGTGTTCGGCGCGACGGACATCGCTGCCGCGGTGGTGCGCATCGGTGCCTTCCTGGGTTACCGGGTCACGGTGTGCGACGCACGACCGGCGTTCGCCACCGCGGCCCGCTTCCCCGAGGCGGACGACATCGTCGTGGAATGGCCGCACACCTACCTCGCGCGGACCGAGGTGGACGGGCGCACCGCACTGTGCGTGCTGACCCACGACCCGAAGTTCGACATCCCGCTGCTGTCGGTGGCGCTGCGCATGCCCGTCGCCTACGTGGGTGCGATGGGATCGCGCCGCACCCATGAGGAACGCGTGACCCACCTGCGCGGGGAGGGCGTGGACGAGGCGGCCCTCGCCCGGCTCCGCTCCCCTGTCGGCCTGCACCTCGGCGGACGAACTCCCGAGGAGATCGCCGTCTCCGTCGCCGCGGAACTGGTCGCGGTGCGCAGGGGCGGCAGCGGCCTTCCGCTCAGCGGACTCTCCGGGCCCCTCCACGGCCCGCGGGAGACCGTGACGCTGTGAACCGGGGCCGGCCGCTCCGTCCGGCCGGCGCCGAGCCCTGGTACCCGACGGCTCGCAGTTCCCCAGACACCCGGCCGCCGGCCGGTATCGCCCAGAAGTTCGGAGGACGCCGTGACATCGACTGCAGAAACAGCACTCGTCCCGCTGGAGTCCCATGTGGGCAGAGGCGTTCACCTCTACATCGACGGCAGGAAGTACCTCGACTGCGCGTCGGGGACCTTCAACCTCTCCCTGGGATACGCCCTCCCCGAGGTGACCGACGCACTCCACGCCCAGCTGGACCGGTGCGCCCACCTTTCATCCGAACTGACCAGACCCAAGTCCCGCGAGATCTTCGGGCTGCTGCGCCCGTACCTGCCCGATCACATCGAGAGCTACTGGTTCCGGGACCTCATCGGGTCGACCGCCAACGAATGCGCCGTCCGCATCGCCCAGAAGGCGACGGGCAGGACGGACGTCGTCTCGCTGTTCCTCTCCCACCACGGTCAGAGCATCACGGCCACCGGGATGTCCGGAAACGCCTTCCGGCAGCGGAGCTTCACCCTGCCGTTCGCCGGGTCGCTGAAGATACCCGCCCCCGACTGCGCCAACTGCTTCTACCGGCAGACACCGGACAGTTGCGGGATGCTGTGCGCGAGGCGTCTGGACGACTTCGTCGAATTCGCGTCGAGCGGCCGGGTGGCCGCCCTCATCGTCGAGCCCGTCCTCGGCAACGGCGGCAACATCACACCTCCGGCCGGGTACTTTTCCGTGCTGCGGGAGATCTGCGACCGTCACGGCATCCTCGTCATCGCGGACGAGGTGCAGACCGGCTTCGGCAGGACCGGCACTTTCTTCGCCTCCACCGGGTTCGCCAAGGACCTCAGGCCGGACATCATCACCTTCGCCAAGGGAGCGGGCGGCGTGGGAATTCCCGTTGCCGGCGTCCTGATGCGCAAGGAACTGGACGTCCTCGAACCCTGGGAGCACTCCACCACCTCCGGGGCGAACCCGCTGGCCCTGGTCGCCCTGGAAGCCACGGTCAAGTACATCAGGGACCACGACGTCCTGGACAACGTGGCCCTCGCGTCCAAGCTCCTCAAGGACGGGCTCGACGAACTCGCCGCGGACTTCGCCTGCGTCGGCGAGGTCAAGGGCCTCGGCCTGATGCTCGGCTTCGACCTGCCTTCGTCCGCCGCCGTGTCGCGGTTCATCGCGATCGCCCGGGACAACGGCCTGCTCGTCCGCGGAAGCCGGTACGGGTTCGGCCGAACGATCAAGGTCAGGCCCGCCCTCACCGTCTCGGAGGACGAAGTGCACGACGTCCTCCGCACCCTGCGAAAGTCCCTCGAACAACTGGAAAGCGAGTGACCCCGTGCGCGCTCTGAAGTACCACGGTGCCTGGAACGTCTCCCTCGAAGAGGTACCCGACCTGCACGCCACCGGCCCCGACGACGTCGTCGTCGACATCAAGTACTGCGGCATCTGCGGCACGGACCTCGGCATCGTCGCGGGGTCCTACCCGATCGCCGTCCCCGGAGTCACCCTCGGACACGAGGCCACGGGCGTGGTCGCCGAGTGCGGGCCCGCCGTCACCGGCGTCAAGGTGGGCGACCGGGTGGTCATCAATCCCACGCCGTACTGCGGCACGTGCCGCATGTGCCGGACGCAGCGCATCAACCACTGCGCCAACAAGATGGGCACCGAGAGCGGGGTCAGCTACGACGGCGCTTTCGCCGAGCGCTTCCTGACCACGTCGGAGTTCGTCCACGTCCTGCCCGATCACGTGTCCCTCCGGGCAGCGGCCCTGACCGAGCCGCTGAGCTGCGTGCTGTCCGGCGTCCGCAAGATCCAGCCTCCGACCATGGCCGCGCACACCTATGTCTTCGGCGCGGGCCCGCTGGGGCTGCTCTACGCATGGGCGCTGAGCCTGAAGGGACTGGTGCCCGCGGTGGTCGAGACGTCGCCCGAGCGGCTGGCGTTCGCCCACGGCCGGCTTCCGCAGGGAGCCCGTGCCTACGGCTCCCTCGACGCGGCGCGGGCCGGCCACTTCGGCGATGCCGAGGCCCCGCTCGACGTCGTGGTCGACACCACCTCGGGGCTCCTGGAGGAGCTGTACCCGATGATGGCCTGCGGCGGCACCTTCATGTCGGTCGGCTTGAAGGAGAAGCGGTTCACGATCGACGGCATGCACCTCGCGGACCGCAGCCTGTCCGTGATCGGCTCGATCGACAGCCTGCACGGCTCCTTCCTGGAGGCCTTCCACCTCATCACCAGCGGCCGGATCCCGGCCGAGCGCCTCGTGAGCCACGTCGTACCGCTCGCCGACTACCAGGACGGCTTCGCCGAGCTGGGATGCGACATCGCGAACAAGTCGACGGCACCGACCCGCTCGGCCAGTTGCAAGGTCCTCCTCGACGTCACGTCCACGGGCAGCGCCGCATGAGCGAGATGAAGGTCAGCGTCGTCATCCCCTACAAGCAACGCCTGGACAACATCCGGCTCTGCTTCGAATCCCTGGCCGAACAGACCATGGACAAGACGCAGTTCGAGGTGCTGGTCGGCGCCATGGAGTACTCGAAGGAGTACATCGCCCTCTGCGACGAATTCGCCGACCGCCTCACCGTCGTCTCCGTGCTGTCCGCCAGGGAGTGGCAGATCGCGCACGCCCGGAACCTGGCCATGCGCCAGGCCTCCGGGCAGGTCATGGTCCAGCTGGACGCGGACATGGCTCTGCCGCCGCGGTTCCTGGACAACCTTTACGACAGGTATTTCGCCTACGGGCAGAAGATCTGCGTGATAGGCCAGATGATCGGCTACGACAACAACAACAGTGACGTGGACAGCGTCGAGGTCAAGCCGTTCGGGCACTACCGGGCGAGGCTGGCCGAACTCGACGCGGCCGACGAGGTCCGGATCGACATGCGGATGCACGTCGACCATGTCATCCCATGGGCGTTCGCCTGGACCGCCCTGATCGCCCTGCCCACGGCACTGGTCCGGGAGCACGACCTCTTCTTCGACGAGGACTTCCGCGGCTACGGGGTCGAGGACCTCGAGTGGGCACACCGCATCTCCGCCACGGGCACACCGCTCGTCATGGGGAAGGACGTCTACGGTATCCACCTCCCGCACACGCGCAGCGTCGCGGGCAACCGGAACACCGAGAAGCTCAACTACCGCCGTTTCGTACGCAAGTGGCCGGGGCCCGACGTGGAACTGGCCGCCGCCTTCGGTGACTTCGAGGCCAACGGCCTGGCGGTCGGCTTCCGGCGGGAACTGACGTCCGCCGTGGGCGCGGACCGTGCTCCTGCCGTGGTCGCCGGCACGGTGGACGGGGTGAGCACCCTGGTGGTCGGGGCGGTCGTCGAGCGTGGGCAGACAACCGTCCCGGTCTGCCCCGGAGTCCGTTTCGACGCCCACCCGCGCCCCGAGGTGCTCCCGATCGCCGGACTGGCCCTGCCCTTCGCCGACCGGAGTGTCGAGGTCTGTCATCTGCTGCCGCCCGTGCTGCGCCTCTCCGAGGAGTACCGCAAGACCGTGCTCGGGGAGGCCGAGCGGGTGGCCGAATCCCTGGTGTGGCCCGCCGGCGACGGGCCGGCTCCCGCCGCCTGATCCGCAGGCGGCGCCTTCGATCCGCAGGGGAGTAGCCATGTTCGACACAATGCAGTGGCTGAACGAGCCGCCGCTCTGGTCCGTGGACGACGGCACGCTCGTCGTCATCACCGGCGACCGGACGGACTTCTGGAGGGAGACCTTCTACGACTTCGTCCGCGACGACGGACACTTCTTCGGCCGGGAGGTGACCGGGGACTTCACCGCGCAGGTCACACTCTCCGGACAGTACGAGACCCTCTACGACCAGATGGGCCTGATGCTGAGAGTGAGCGAGGACGTCTGGGTCAAGACCGGCGTCGAGTTCACCGACGGGGTCCCCCACCTCAGCTGCGTGGTCACCCGGGACTTCTCCGACTGGTCCGTCGTCGCTGCTCCTGGCGTCGGCGGCGATGTCACGCTGCGAATGACCCGGCACGGCAGCGCGGTGCGGGTGGAGTACCGCACCACGGCCGGTGACTGGCAGCTGCTGCGTCTGGGATACCTGCCGATGCCCTCGACCTGTCGGGTCGGTGTCATGGCGTGCTCGCCGCAACGGGCGGGATTCAGAGGCCGGTTCCGGGACTTCACGATCGCCGGACCGATCACCCCGGATCTTCATGCCTGAGACCGACCGGCACACCACCGCCGGCCGCAGCGCGCTGCGGCTGGCCCGGAACCGGGTGTTCGTCTCCGCGCTGCTGACGACGGCGGTGCCGGTGACCCTGCAGGCCCTGATGTCGACGTCCCGCACGATGGTCGACAGCGTCCTCGTGGCCCGGCTCGGTACCGAGGAGATCGCCGCCATCGGCTACGGCAGCCGCGTCGTCTTCGTGGTCATGCTCGCCACCATGGGCATGGCCGACGGCGGTGGCGTCATCATCGCGCAGTTCTGGGGAGGCCGCGACGCGGTCAGGGCCCGGCGCGCGGCAGCCGTGACCACGGCCGTCACCCTCGGCACAGCAGCCGTCGCCTTCGTCGTCTGCCTGGTCTGGGCCGAGCCGCTGGTCGCTCTCGCCACGCAGGACGCCCAGGTGATCGACCTGGGCTCGCAGTACGTCAGGGCGGTCATCGGGATGATCGTGCCCTTCGCGGTGATCTCGTCCTTCGCGGCGGGGCTGCGGTGCACGGGCCAGGCCCGGGTGGCGGCCGTGTGCGCGCTGGTCGGCGTAGCCGTGCACCTCACCCTGGCGTACGGGCTCGTCTACGGTCGCCTGGGGCTGCCCGCGTACGGCGCCCTCGGGGCCGGGTGGGCGACGCTGATCAGCACCTGTGTGGAGGCGCTGCTGATCACGGGCTACGTGTACGCGACCCGCCACGCCATGGCCTTCCGGGTGCGGGACTGTCTTCACGGTGTGCGGGACGGCATCTCCGCGAAGATCGGACGGGTCGGAGTGCCGGTGTCCGTCAGCTCCACCTCCTGGGCGCTGGGCATCCTGGTGTACAGCATCCTGGTGGGTCGGGCGGGCACCGTGGAACTGGCCGTCCTCTCCATGGTCAACCCGCTGGAATCGTTCGCGATCGCCGTCTTCATCGGTGTCTCCACGGCGGCCGGCGTCATGGTCGGCGGCAGCCTGGGAGAACGGGACCCGCACCGGGCCTGGGACCTGAGCAGGGCGTTGCTGGTCTGGTCGGCGGGCATCGCCGCGGTGACCGGCCTGGCTCTGCTGTCGGCGTACGTCTGGCTACCGGTGCTCTACGCGGGGGTCGGACCCGCGACCCTCGACGTCGCCCGCGACACCGTGCTGGTGCTGGGGCTGGTCTTCGTATTCCGGGCGATGAACATCACCGTCCAGAACGGGCTGCTGCGCGCCGGTGGCGACACGATGTTCGTCCTCCGAACGGACATCCTCTGCCAGTGGGCGGTGGCGGTGCCGCTCACCGCCCTGACGGCGCTCGTGTGGGAAGTCCCCTTCCCGCTGGTGTTCCTCGCGGTCAACACCGAGGAGATGGCCCGCTTCCTCATCAGCGGACACAGGGTGCTCAGCCGTCGGTGGATGCGCGTCCTGGTCGATTGAAACCGGACTTCGAACAGCGGAAGGTACCTTGGTGCTCACTTCTCACGCCCCGGCCCTGCTCGATCTCGCCGAGCGCGCGGCTCGTCTGGGCGGCGGCGAACTCAGCCGGCGGAGCCGCACCTTCACCCAGGCAGGCTGCAAGTCGTCCGCCACCGACCCGGTGACGGACGCCGACCTGGCCAGCGAATCGGCCATCAGCACGCTCATCACGTCCGAGCGTCCGCAGGACGGCCTCCTCGGCGAGGAAGGCGCGGACAGGGTCTCGCGCAGCGGCCTGCGCTGGGTGGTCGATCCCCTGGACGGCACCGTCAACTACTCCTACGGCATACCGCAGTCCGCGGTGAGCATCGCGTGCCAGCAGGCGCACGGTGACGGCTGGCGGACCGTGGTGGGCGCCGTGTACGACGTCGCCCGCGACGAGATGTACACGGCGGTCCACGGTCGTGGTGCGGCGGTGAGCGGCCGCCCCGTTTCCGTCAACGACCCCGTGGAGCTCCCCACGGCTCTGGTGGCCACCGGCTTCTCGTACCGTGCCGACGCGCGGGCCCGCCAGGCCGCCGTCCTTCCGTTCCTGCTGCCCGAGATCCGTGACATCCGCAGCGGGGGAAGCGCCGCACTGGAGCTGTGCTGGGTCGCGGCCGGCCGGTACGACGCGTATTACGAAGACGAACTCGCCCTGTGGGACTGGGCCGCGGGCGCGCTGATCGTGAGCGAGGCCGGTGGCACCGTCTCCCCGCTCGACGAGGGGGTCCTGGCGGCCGGGCCTTCGCTGCACGCCGGGCTGCGGCCGCTCGTCGCCGGGGGCCGGGACGTGCGGTGAGAGGCCGACCCCAGCCGTACGACGTGGTCCGCGCCGACGGCCGTAGAAGCGCTCAGCCCTCGCCGGCCGGGGTCTCGCCCAGCGTTCTGCCCGGGGCGAAGCGTTCCCGTACGACCGGGTCGTCGAGGAGGCGGGGCGGGTAGCCGGGGCCGGTGCGGGCGCTCATGTCCCGCTGCCGCAGGGACTCGCCGCAGGCGGAGCAGACGACCCGGGCCTCGGTGTCGTGGGCGCACGGCCGGTGGTGCAGGACCACCGGGGCGCCCTCGTCGCCGGCCAGCCAGCGGTCGCCCCAGGCGTTGATCGCGGCGAGGACGCCGAAGAAGTCGCGGCCCTTGTCCGTCGGCAGGTACTCGTGGCGGACCGGGTCCCTCTGGTAGACGTGCCGCCGCAGCAGGCCCTCGGCCTCCAGGCGCCGCAGCCGGTCGGTGAGGGTGTTGCGGGCGATGCCCAGGGTGCCGATGAAGCCGTCGAAGCGGGATTCGCCGTAGAAGACCTCGCGCAGCACCAGGAGGGTCCAGGCGTCGCCCAGGATGTCTGCGGTGCGGGCGATCGAGCAGGGCCAGGTGCTGAACGAGGTCCGTCTCATGGGTCCACTGTAGAAGGCCGTCCCCTTTTTGGTCTCATGATGAGATCGACCCTTCCGGCCGGGACGGGCTATTCGCGCATTCCCGCCAGGTCCGCCGGGCGGCGGCGCAGGGCGAGGGCGGCCGGGACCGTCGCGCAGACCACGGCCGACAGGGCGCAGACGGTCGCCGTCGTGCCGAGAGCCTGCCACGGGAGGGTGACGGTGGGCCGCACCGACAGCAGGCCGAGGGCGCCCCACATGCCGGCCAGGTTGACGCCCGTGACCAGCAGGCCCAGGAGCGCACCTGCCGCGGTGGCCGTCAGGGCCTCGGCCGCGGTCAGCCGCAGCACCTGCCGGCGGGTGGCTCCGGTCAGCCGCAGCACCGCCAGGTCGCGGACCCGGTCGGAGGCCGCCATGGCCGTGGTGTTGGCCACGGAGATGCCCGTGTAGAGCAGAGCGATGCCGAGGACCAGGAAGACGCCGAGACGGGTGTTGCGGTTGGTTTCCGGCTGGGTGGCGTGGATCCACGCGTCCCGGGAGAGGACCCGGCCGCCTCCCGCACCGGCCGCCTCGCGCAGGGCGGCGGCCACGGTGCCGGGGGCGGAGCCGGCCTCGAGCGCCACCTCCACGCGGTCGACCGGGGCGCCCGGGGCGTTGCGCGGGGTGACGTAGACGCCGTTGCCGCCCGTGCCGGTGGGCATCACCGCGGCGATGCGGAGGGTGCGGGGTGTTCCGTCGCCGAGCCATACCCGCACCCGGTCGCCCACCCGGTGCCGTTGCCACTCCTCGTTGACGATGATCGAGTCGTCGTCGAGGTCGCTCGTCCTGCCCGCGTCGATCGGCAGCCGGCTGGTGGCCGCCAGGTCGGCGGGGGTCGCGGCGCGGGCCTCGGAACGGATCAGGGCCATGCCGTCCTCCAGGACGTGGACGGCCGTCGTCGACGTCGGTGAGATCCGCGCGCCCGGTACGGCACGCAGCCTGCTCAGGGTGGCGGCGTCGAAGCCCTGTCCGGCGGCCGGGGTGACGACGAAGGCGGCGGTGGTGCGCTCGCTCGTCTCGGTGGACTTCGCGTGGTTCAGGGTCGCGGTGGCGCCGAGGAGTGAGCCGGCGAGTGCGACCGTGACGAGGACGGGGGCCGCGAGGGCGGCGGTACGGCGTACTCCGGTGGCCGTGTTCTCGCGGACCAGCATGCCCACGGCCGAGGGGAGGCAGGTCAGCAGGCGGGTCAGGGGCCGCAGGACCAGGGGTGCGAGCAGGGCGGCCGCGGTGATCAGCAGCATGGGGCGGATGATGTACGTCTTGCGGTGGAGCAGGTCTGACGGGTCGGCGGTGAGGGACAGGGCCAGGGTCACGGCGGCCGTGAGCAGGAGGGCCGTGCCGCTGAGCAGGCGTCCCCGGGTCAGTGGGCCGCTGTCCGCGACCGCCTCGCGCAGGGCCTCGGTGGGGGCGGTGCGGCCGGCCCGCCAGGAGGCCGCGGTGGCTCCGCCCAGGGCGACGAGCAGGCCCGTCCAGAAGGCAGCGTGGTAGGGCCAGGTGTGCTCGCCGATGGTGAACCAGGCCGGGGCGATGCCCTCTTCGACCACCCGGGCCGCCAGCAGCGGCGCCCCGTAGGAGCCCAGCGCGCAGCCGGCGGCCGAGGCGAGGGTGCCGACGGCGAGGGCCTCGGCGAGGACGGCCCGGCGGAGCTGGGCCGGACTCGCCCCGGCGGTGCGCAGCAGGGCGAACTCCCTGCGGCGCTGGGCGACGGCGAAGGCGAAGGTCGACGCCACGACGAAGACGGACACGAAGGCGGTGACGCCACCGGCGGTGCCGAACAGGGCGTTCATCGCGGTGAGCGCCTCACGGTCCCGGCCCGGGTCGGCGTCGGCGAGGCGGCGTGCCGTGCCGGTGAGCACCTGGGCGCTGTCGCCCACCGCCGCGCGTACGGACGTCGGGTCGGCCTTCACGACCAGCTGTGCGATGGAGGGGTGCAGTTGTGCGGCGCGGGTGTCCGTGAAGAACACGGCGTTCTCGAAGCCGCGGGAGGCCAGCGTGCCGACGACGCGTACGGTGCCCGCATCGGTGCGGATGCGTTGGCCCGGGCGCGCCCAGTCGCCGGTGACGGTGACCTCGCCGGCCGTGCGGGGCGCCCGGCCGGTGGCGAGGTCGTACGGGGCGAACGCGGCGGTGGACCAGGGGTGGCCCACCAGGTCGGCGGGACCGCCCTGGGCCCCTACGGGAAACGAGCGGTCCTCGACGACCGGGCCCAGCGTCCGCAACCGCGCGACGGTCGCGGCCGGTACGGGACGCGGGTGCGCGAGCCGGGACTCCCGGATGCCGATCGGGGTCGGTACGCGCAGGGTGTCCTGGCCCTTGACCACCACCGGCGCGGCGGCGAAGCGTTCGGGGTCGCGCTCCGGGGCGGTGGCCGTCGCGGCCAGGGCCAGGCCCATCACGGTCAGCAGCGCCACGCCCAGCGAGAGCGCGACGAAGCTGCCGGTGAAGGTGGCCCAGCGGGCGCGCAGCGTGCGCAGGGTGACACTCAGCACGGCACGGCCTCCAGGCGGGTCATGCGGGTGGCGATGCGATCGGCGTCGGCGCCGGTCAGCTCCCCGCTCACGCGGCCGTCGACGAGGAAGACCACACGGTCGGCGTACGCGGCGGCCACCGGGTCGTGCGTGACCATGACGACCGTCTGGCCCTCGCGGTCGACCATGCCGCGCAGCAGGCCGAGCACATCGCGGCCGGTCCGGGTGTCCAGGGCGCCGGTCGGTTCGTCGCCGAACAGCACGTCGGGCCGGGTGATCAACGCGCGGGCCAGGGCGACGCGTTGCTGCTGGCCGCCGGAGAGCTGGGCCGGCCGGTGCCGGGCCCGGTCGGCGAGACCGACCTGTCCGAGCGCCTGGCGCACCCGGGCCGTGGGGACGCGGCGGCCGGCCAGGCGCAGGGGCAGGGCCACGTTCTGTTCGGCGGTCAGCGAGGGGAGCAGGTTGAACGCCTGGAAGACGAACCCGATGCGTTCGCGCCGCAGCAGGGTCAGCCGCCGTTCGCCGAGCCCGGTCAGTTCGGTGCCGCCCACGGCGACCGACCCGGAGGTGGGCCGGTCCAGCCCGGCCGCGCACTGGAGCAGCGTGGACTTGCCGGAGCCGGAGGGGCCCATGACGGCGGTGAAGGTCCCGGCGGGGAACGACAGGCAGACCCCGTCGAGTGCGGTCAGGGATCCGTATCTCCTGGTGACCGAGTCCAGCCGGACGGCGTCGTGTGTCATGGGTTCCCCCTGGTGTCGGTGTCGGTCTCCACGAAACCGTGCGGGGGCGGGCCGGCGCAGTGCGGCAGGACCTAGACCTGGGGTAGGGCCAGGCATACCCCAGGGCCTCCGCCTGATCCCATGGCCGCGGCCCGGAGCGGCTTCTACGGTGATCCCCATGCACCCTCGCAACGTGTGGCAGGCCATGTCCCGCCCCGGCTATCTGCTGTCGGCGTGGCCATGGCGGTCGGCCGCCTACCTGTTCACCGGCGCGCTCATCGGCGTGCTCGTGCTGGTGGGGATCGTGCTCTCGGCGGCGGCCGGCGGGGTGCTCGCACTCGCGCTGGTGGGGCTGCCGTTGCTGCTCGGGACGGCCCTGGCGGGCATTCCGGTGGCGGCCCTCGAGCGGTACCGGCTGCGGCTGGTCGACGCGGAGCGGGCGCCCGATCCGCACGAGGCGCCGCGGGAGCCGGGGCTGCGGGCCTGGCTGTCGGCGCGGTTGCGGGAGCGGGCCACCTGGCGGGAGCTGGGCCACGCCCTGCTGTTCGCGGGGCTGTTGTGGCCGGTCGACGCCGTCGCGTTCGCGGTCTTCCTGCTCGGGCCGCTCTCCGTGGTGGCGACCCCGTTGCTCCTGGCCGCCCTCGGCGAGGCGAAGGTCCTCAAGGTGTGGCTGGTCACCACCTGGCCGGCCGCAGCGGGGTGCGCCGTCCTCGGGCTGGTCCTGCTCGCGGCGGGTGCCTGGCTGCTGGGCGTCGTGGCCGGGGCCCGGGCCGGGCTGACCCGGCTGCTGATCGCGCCGCGGGAGGCCGACCTGGGAGCCCGTGTGGTCGAACTGGCCCGCTCCCGGGTGCGGTTGGTGGACGCCTTCGAGGCGGAGCGGCGGAGGATCGAGCGCGATCTGCACGACGGGGCGCAGCAGCGGCTCGTCGCCCTGACGATGACGCTCGGGCTGGCCCGCCTCGACGCCCCACCCGGTCCGCTGGCCGACCAGCTCGCCAAGGCGCACCAGGAGGCGGGCACGGCCCTCGCGGAGCTGCGCGAGCTCATCCACGGCATCCACCCCAAGGTCCTCGCCGACTACGGGCTGGAAGCGGCGGTCGCCGACGCGGCCGACCGTTCGGCCGTGCCCGTGGACGTCGACCTGGAGCTGCCCGGGCGGCTCTCCCCGGCGGTCGAGGCCGCCGCCTACTTCGTGGTGTGCGAGGCGCTCGCCAACGTGGGCAGGCACAGCGGGGCGAGCCGGGCCGAGGTGAGCGGCGGGCACCGCGACGGGCGGCTGCTGCTGCGGATACGCGACGACGGGCGCGGTGGAGCGCGGGCCGGGGAGGGCAGCGGGCTGACCGGGCTCGCCGACCGGGTGTCGGTGCTCGATGGCAGACTCTCCCTGTCCAGTCCGCCCGGCGGACCGACCCTGCTGCGTGTGGAGATCCCTTATGACCCTGCGAGTTGAGCGGCCGCTGCGCGTCGCCCTGGCGGAGGACAGCGTGCTGCTGCGGGACGGGCTCGTCGGACTGCTGGAGCGTTGCGGGCACCAGGTCGTCGCGGCCGTGGGAGACGCCGGGGCGCTGGTCGCGGCCGTCGGGGAGCACGACCCGGACGTGGTCGTGACGGATGTGCGGATGCCGCCGGACTTCCAGGACGAGGGCTTGCACGCGGCCGTACGCCTGCGCCAGGAGCGGCCCGGGCTGCCCGTGCTGGTCCTCAGCCAGTACGTGCAACGCCGGTACGCCGCCGAGCTGCTGGACTCCGGCGACGGCACGGGCGTCGGCTACCTGCTCAAGGACCGCGTCGGCCAGGTCGAGGAGTTCGTCGAGGCGCTCGGCGAGGTCGCGGACGGCGGCACGGTCGTCGACCCCGAGGTCGTACGGCAGTTGCTGCGCCGCCGCCGCGATCCGCTGGAGCGGCTCACCCCGCGCGAGCGGGAGGTGCTGGCGCTGATCGCGGAGGGCCGGTCCAACAGCGCGATCGCCCGCGAACTGGTCGTCTCCGAGGCGGCCGTGGGCAAGCACGTCTCCGGCATCCTCACCAAGCTGGACCTGCCGCCGGCCGACGCCACCCACCGCCGGGTGCTGGCCGTGCTGGCATATCTGCGCGCGTAGGAACAATCCCAAAGCCCCTGCGGGTTCGGCACGTTGTGCAAAAACCAGCGAGTTGGTTTCATTGCGTCGCCATCAGAGCCCTGCAGGGGAGCCACGGGTGACCAAACAGGAGCGGGCGGTCCGGACCCGTCTCGTGTTGATCCGGTCTGCTGTCTGGTGGGGGTGCTGGATCCGGCGGGGAGCGGTTCGGTCGAAGGCGGTTCGGAGGGGAAAGGACCGGCGGGGCGTGGGGCGCCGGCTGATCCGGGCCTTCGGGCGGAAGCTTCCTGGGGGGGGGCTCGCGCTGCGATAGTGACGTGCCATGGGCCTGCCGTGGGTGCAGCCATGGCTGAAACAAACCGGATGCCAAGTTTTTCCGGCCCGCTGATCGGACGATGGTCCCCCAGCCCCTGGACCGAGGAGCGATGAGTCATGGCAGAACAGCAGGCCTGCCCCTTCCTGTCGATCGACCCGTCCGGTCAGGACCTCTACGGCGAGATATCCCGGATCCGTGCCCGGGGGCCGGCCGTGGAGGTCGAACTCCCCGGCGGCGTACGAGCGTGGTGGATCACCGGCTTGGAGCTGAACAAGCGGCTCCTGGCCGGGCCCGAGACCAGCAAGGACGCCTACCAGCACTGGCCGGCCTGGATCAACGGGGACATCTCCCGCACCTGGCCGCTCGCCATCTGGGTCTCGGTGCGCAACATGGTCACCGCCTACGGCTCCGACCACAGCCGGCTGCGCAAGCCGATGGCCGCCGCGTTCACCAAGCGCCGCGTCGACGCGCTCATGCCGCGTGTCCAGGAGATCGTCGACCGGGCGCTGGACGCGCTGGAGCGCGTCCCGGAGGGCGAAGTCGTCGACCTGCGGGCTGCGTTCGCGGCGCCGATCCCGCACGAGGTGGTGTGCGAGCTCTTCGGCGTACCGGCCGGCGGGGACGGCCCGCGCGCGGACCTCTACCGCATCATCAACCGCTTCTTCGACACCGCCATCTCCCTGGAGGACGCCCAGGCCAACGCCGTCGACCTCTACGGCACGCTGACCGCGTTCCTCCAGCACAAACGCGAGCACCCGGCCGACGACCTGACGACGGCGCTCATCGCCGCGCGCGACGAAGGCAGCTTCAGCGAACAGGAGTTGATGGACAACCTGATCCTGCTGCTCACCGCCGGTTTCGAGACGACCGTCAACCTCATCGACAACACCGTGCACAGCCTGCTCGCCCACCCCGACCAGCTCGGCCTCGTCCGCTCCGGGCGGGCCACCTGGGAGGACGCCCTGGAGGAGTCGCTGCGCTTCGAGGCGCCGGGTGCCATGTCGGGTCTGCGCTACGCCGTGCGGGACATCGAGATCGAGCCGGGCCTGACCATCCCCGAGGGCGACCCGCTCGTGGTCTCCTTCGCCGGTGCCGGGCGCGACCCCGAGCGGCACGGGCCCGACGCCGACCGGTTCGACATCACCCGCGGCACCAGCCGCGACCACGTGTCCTTCGGCCACGGCGTGCACCACTGTCTGGGCCGGCCCCTGGCCATGGCCGAGGCGACCGTGGCCCTCAGGTCGCTGTTCGCGCGCTTCCCGCGGCTGGCCCTGGCCGATCCGGCGCATCCGCCGAAGCGGCTGCGGTCCATCATCTCCACCGGCCACGAGGAGCTTCCGGTGCTGTTGCACGGCCGGGATACCGGCCCGCGCCCGGAGAAGGGGGCCGCGGAGGCGGAGTCGGAGTGATCAGGAGACCTTCCGGCCCTGGAGGAACGCGCGGTACCAGGGCGCCGCGCGGGTGAACCCGGCCGCGAACCCCTCGCCGGGCGAGCAGTCGACAGCCTTCCAGAACGTGTCGTCCGCGAACCAGTGGTCGACCGTGAGCATGCCGAGGTGGTGAAGGGCGAGCGGTGACCCGGCGGCCCGGTCGAGGGCGGTGGCGACGTCCACGGCCGCACCGCCGCCGGGCTCCCCCAGTTCCCGGGCCACGGCCGCCAGCAGGTCCGCGACCGCCACCGGCTCGGGGTGGTTCACGTGGTGCACGCCGCCGGGCGCCGGGGAGAGCGCGGCGGCCACCACCGCACGGCCCAGGGTGTCCACGTCGATCATCGACTGGAGCGCCGCGCAGCCGGTCAGGGTGGCGGCCGACAGCTCGTTCATCAGCCACACCAGGCCGGGGATCACCCAGCGGTCGCCCTCGCCGTACACGAGGTGGGGGCGCAGCACCAGGCCGCCCGCGTCGAGGACGTACCGTTCGGCGGCGGCCCGGGTGCGGCTGGTGGGTGACGTGGGCGCGATCGGGACCTCCCCGGGGCGTACGCCGCGGAAGGGGCCCCGGCCGTGCACGGCGGCCGTACTGACGTGCACGATGCGGCGCACTCCGGCGCGCACGGCCTCCTCGACCAGGGCCCGCGTGCCGTGGTCGTTGACCGCCTCGACGGTCTCGGCGTCGCCGCCGACCCGCGTGGCGCAGTGCACCAGGACGTCGGTGTCGGCGCAGACGCCGCGCAGGGAGGGCGGGGCGCAGAGGTCGCCGTGCACGTACTCGGGTCCCTGCGGTGCGTGCCGGGACAACAGGCGTACACGGACGCCCGGTTGCCGCTGCGCCGTGACCGCGACCCGGCCGCCGACGAAGCCGCTAGCGCCCGTGATCAGAATCTTGAGCGTCACGACAGGGACCGTACCCGCACGGGCGGGGCGGAGGTCAGGGCGGCGGTGAAGACGGACTCGCCGTTCTGTCGCCCCGACACCTGCACGGTCACCTCCCCGGATCTCTCGGCGAGCACCTCGGCGACAGGGACCGTACCCGCACGGGCGGGGCGGAGGTCAGGGCGGCGGTGAAGACGGACTCGCTGTTCTGTCGCCCCGACACCCGCACGGTCACCTCCCCGGATCTCTCGGCGAGCACCTCGGTCTCGATGCGGCAGGGGGTGTGCAGTTCGGCGTACCGGGTGAAGTCGGCCGTCATCCTGCTCGGCAGGAAGGGGTGCAGGCCGGACGCGGCGGTCGCGGCCTGGCGGGCCGCCTCGAACAGGACCATGCCGGGGACGTGGTCGTTGGGCCGCGGGAAGAGGACCGGGTGGCCGGTGTCGACGCGCAGGTTCCAGACGCCGGGGCGGTCGCCGGGAGCGAGGACGACGTCCTCGGCGCGGTCCCGGCCCGCGGTGGGCGGCGCTATGCCCGCCGGGAGGGGAACCGGCCGGTCCAGGGCGTCCAACCTGCCCGCCCGCAGCCGGCGGTAGGCGCGCGGTGAGGTGCAGCCGGTGCTTCCGGTGCCGCGGGCGACGAGCCGCCCCGCGCGGCGGAACTCCATCGTGGTCCGCATGCTGTGCAGCCCGCGGCCGCGGCGGCGGACCTCGGAGCACACGACGTCGAACTCGACCGGTTCGGCGGCGTCCGCCAGCAGCAGCGCGGCCGGGTCGACACGGACCGTCATGTCCCACATGACGAAGTGCGTGTCGGCCGGGGCACCGAACTCGGCGTGCGCCAGCACCATCGAGGCCTGCCGCAACGTTTCGCCCACGATCATCGGGTCCTGATGGCGGTCGTCCACGGGGCCGAAGAAGGGGTGGGCGGCCGGCCAGTGCGCGGTGAAGCGGAAGCGACTGTCGGAGATTCGGGTCCACCGGGCGGGGAAGACGTCCGTCTCAGTGGTGCGATGGGCGAGTTCCTTGGTGACGACGGCTGCGGTGTGGGAGTGGGGGGCGGAGCGTTCCGTGACGGGGGAGGGCGGCGCGGGTTCCTGGGCGACGTCGGCCGAGGCCGGGGCTGCCTCCGCGGTGGTGGCCGGGGCTGCGGGTGCCTCGGGCGCCGGAGCCGACGGTTCCTCGATGACGGGTGTGGAGGGTAGCTCGATGACCGGTGCGGACGGTTCCGGTTCCTCGATGACCGGTGCCGACGATCGCTCGATGGCCGTGTCCGCGGCCGGGGCCGCGGGTGCCTCGGTGGCCGGTGCCGGTGCCGGTGCCGGTGCCGGTGGTGCGGTTGCGTCGGCGGTGGTGGCCGATGCTTCCGCGGCGGGGTGGGGTGGGGCGATCCCCCGGGGGGCGGTGGCCTGTGGCGGATTCTCGACGGTCGTAGCGCTTCCGTTTGCCGGACGGCCCTCGCGTCCGGTCTGATCCTCCGTGAGGGCGCTTAAAGGCCCTGTCTGCGGCATGAGAACCCCCAGCTCGGCTGCCTGGCCGCGGTCGACGCTTGACTAAGATACGGACGAACCGGTTTTTTTCAAAGGGTGATCCAAGCCCTGGAACAGGCTCTCGCGCCCTCGCCACACAGCGACTTCACAGGGATCGACGGAGATCAGGAGGCATCCGATGGCGCGACAGGAGCGCGCGATCCGCACCCGGCGGACCATCCTGGAGGCGGCAGCGGCCGTCTTCGACGAACGCGGCTACACCTCGGCGACCATCGGCGAGATCCTGGACCGGGCCGGCGTCACCAAGGGCGCGCTGTACTTCCACTTCGGTTCCAAGGAGGAACTGGCGGTGGGGGTGTTCGAGGAGCAGCTCGCGATCACGCTCCCGCCGCAGTCCAGCAAGCTCCAGGAACTCGTCGACTCCGGTCTGGTGATGGCCCGTCGGCTGCGGTCCGAACCGCTGGTACGGGCCAGTGTGGGGCTCGCCCTCGACCAGGGGGCCATGGACCTCGACCGCACCCCGGCCTTCCGGATGTGGATCGACCAGAACACACAGCTGCTGACCGAGGCGAAGGCGCGGGGCGAGCTGCTCCAGCACGTCGACGTGGCGGAGACGGCGGAGCTGCTGGTCGGCAGCTTCTCCGGGGTGCAGCTGCTGTCCCAGCTGCGCTGCCAGCGGCAGGATCTGGAGCGCCGTGTCGTCGTGCTGTTCGAGCACTTCCTGCCCAGCATCACCGTGCCGGCGGTGCTGGCCAGGCTCGACATCTCGGTGAAGAGGGCCGAGCGGGTGCTGGCGCAGGTCCTGACGGAGGAGGTGGCGGCGGCCGTGCCGGCGCAGGCCTCCGAGCCCGCCCAGGCCCCCGTGTCCTCGAGGACGTAGCCACAGTCGTACGGGCCCGGCGTGGGTGTCCACAGCGGTGGAGTCGTCCACAGGGTCTGACGCGTTTCGGCCACCGGTTGTACGGTCGGAACGTGTTGATGTTCGTGCGCGTGCGGGGGAGGCGGTCGGGATGACCAGCACCGGAGCTCAGGACGAGAGCGGGACCACGGCGAGGGCCGGGGCGCCGCGCAGGCTGCCCCGGGTACGTGGCTTCGCCGAGTGGCCGCCCGCCGGTTCGCCCAAGGACGAGGGCAAGGCCCTCCGGAAGCAGATCCCGCGCAGCTCGCACGCCTCGCTCGACCTGGACGCGTCCCGGCCCGACGCGGTGAGCGCCGTGGAGGAGTCGGGCCGCGGGCGGCTGCCCGAGCTGACCCCGATCCGCGTCGGCCGCATGGCCGCCACCCCGTTCGCGTTCCTGCGCGGCTCTGCGGGACTCATGGCGTACGACCTCGCGCGCACGCCCATGACCAGGATCCGGGCACAGCTCTGCGGCGACGCCCACGCGGCCAATTTCGGCCTGTACGGCGACGCGCGCGGCGGCCTGGTCATCGACCTGAACGACTTCGACGAGACGGTGCCCGGCCCCTGGGAGTGGGACCTCAAACGACTCGCGGCCTCCCTGGTGCTCGCGGGCCGGGTGGGCGGCGCCGACGAGGACCAGTGCCGCAAGGCGGCCTACGACGCGGCAGGCGCCTACCGCAGGACCATGCGGCTGCTGGCCAGGCTCCCGGTGCTGGACGCGTGGAACGCCATCGCGGACGAGGAGCTCGTCTCCCACGCGGACGCCCATGATCTGCTCGGCACGCTGGAGCGGGTCTCCGAGAAGGCCCGCCACAACACCAGCGGCCGCTTCGCTGCCAAGTCGACCGAGGCCACGGAGGACGGCGGACGCCGGTTCGTGGACGCGCCACCGGTGCTGCGGCGCGTCCCGGACGCCCAGGCCGCGGCGGTGGCGGCGTCCCTGGAGGAGTACGTCGGCACCCTCCAGGAGGACCGCCTTCCGCTCCTCGCCCGGCACGCGGTGCACGACGTCGCCTTCCGCGTCGTCGGCACGGGCAGTGTCGGCACCCGGTCCTACGTCGTGCTGCTCCTGGACCACCGGGGCGAACCGCTGGTGCTCCAGGTCAAGGAGGCGCGGACGTCGGCGCTGGTTCCGCATCTGGCGACGGCCGGTTTCGACACGCCGGCGGCCGGCCATGAGGGCCGGCGGGTCGTGCTGGGCCAGAAGCGGATGCAGGTCGTGAGCGACAACCTGCTGGGCTGGACGACGGTGGACGGGTTGCCCTTCCAGGTCCGCCAGTTCCGCAACCGCAAGGGCAGCGTCGACCCGGCCGCCCTGGCCACCGACCAGCTGGACGACTACGGCCGTATGACCGGTGCCCTCCTGGCGCGTGCGCACGCGCACAGCGTCGATCCGCGGCTCATCGCCGGGTACTGCGGGAAGAACGAGGAGCTGGACGAGGCGATGGCGACCTTCGCCGTGGCCTACGCGGACCGGACCGAGGCGGATCACGCGGAGCTGCTGGCGGGGGTGCGGGCGGGGAAGGTCGCTGCGGAGACGGGGGTGTAGGAGGCGGGGGTGGGCCGTCCCACCCGGGGCGCCGGCAGCGGCCGGCGTGCCACCTCCCGGGTCTGCCACCTTCCGGGTCTGTTCTCCTCCGGGGCCGGGCCGGGTCGGTGCGTCACCTAGGCTGGTCGGGTGACGACCCCGGAAGCTGAGCAGGATGGCGGCGACGCCGCACGGCCGGAGGCGCGGCTGGAGCGGGCCGTGCGGGCCGCCGAGCAGGCGTTGATCGAGTACGAGATCGCGGTGGAGACCTTCCGCGTCGAGGTCGAGAACTTCTCCCGGCTGCACGAACAGAAGCTCGGCCCGCTGTACGCGCGGCTCGAGGAGCTGGACGCCCGGATCCTGGAGGCCAGAGCCGCCCGCAGCGGCGACCCCGCGGACCGGCAGCGGGCGGAGGAGGCCAGAGCGCGGCTCGCCCCGATCCCCGGCGTCGAGGAACTGCTGCACGGCTGGATGGACGGCAGCGGGCTGTTCCCGGAGGCCTCGGCGATGCTCACGGACCAGCCGGTCCGGCCTCCGCAGCGGGTCCGTCCCAGCGAGGAGGCCCGCAAGCTCTACCGCGACCTCGCCCGCAAGGCCCACCCGGACCTGGCACAGGAGGAGAAGGAGCGCGCGCGGCGCGAGGAGTTCATCACGCGGGTCAACGCCGCCTACGCCCGGGGCGACGAGGCGGAGCTGCGCGAACTCGCCGCGGAGTGGGCCGAGGGACCCGAACTGAAGCGGGGCCCCAGCCGGGCCGAGGAGCTCTACGCCCGCCTCGAGTGGCTCGCCCAGCGCAAGGAGCTGCTCGGGCTGCTGGCCGGGGAGCTGGAGGACAGCGCCATCGGCCACATGCTCCAGCTGGCCCCGGACGATCCGGACCGGCTCCTGGACGAGATCGGGCAGGGCCTGCTCACCCAGGTCGGCGAGCGGGAGACGGAGCTGGCCGCGCTGCTCGACGGCGACGAGGGCCAGGGCCAGGGCCAGGGCTGAGCCGTGCCCCGGGCGGTGTTCCGGCCGGTTCGGGTAGCGTCGGACGCATGAGTTTTGGAGCTGGTGTGCCCACGGTCGCGGTCGCGGACCTCAAGGACGGTGACTTCCTGCTGGACGTCCGGGAGGACGACGAGTGGAAGGCCGGCCATGCCGCAGGGGCGCTGCACATCCCGATCAGCGAGTTCGTCGCCCGGTACGGCGAGCTGACCGAGGCCGCCCCGCAGGACGGCCGGGTCCATGTGATCTGCCGTTCGGGCGGCCGGTCCGCACAGGTCACGATGTACCTGGCCCAGCAGGGCGTCGACGCCGTGAACGTCGACGGCGGCATGCAGGTGTGGGAGGCGGCGGGCCGTCCCGTCGTGACGGACGACGGGCAGCAGGGGTTCGTCCTCTAGGGGCCGTCCTCTGGGGTTCGTCCTCTGGGGGCCGTCCTCCAGGGGCGCCCCCACGGCCCTGTGCCGTGGATCAGGCCGGTGGGTGGGCGGCCAGGAGGTCGCCCAGGGCCTCCTCGTGTGCCGCGGCCGGGCCGAGTGAGAGTTCCAGGTGCTTGGCCCAGGCGTGGTAGCGGTGCAGGGGATAGTCCACGTCGGCGCCGAACCCGCCGTGCAGGTGCTGCGCGGTCTGCACGACCCGGCGGACGCCCTCCGCCGCCCAGATCTTGGCGACGGCCACGTCACCGGCGGCGGGCAGCGGGCCCGGGGCGCCGGAGGCGATCCGCCACGCCGCCTGCCAAAGGGTGGCCTCCATCGCGCGCAGGTCGATGTAGCGGTCGGCGGCCTGCACGGCGACGGCCTGGAAGGTCGCGATCGGGAACCCGAACTGCTCCCGCTTGCCCGTGTACTCCCCGGTCATCCGCAGCACGCGCTCCCCGAGCCCGAGCGCCAGCGCACACGTCCCGGTGGCCAGCAGATCCCGCAGCCACTCCCACGCCCCGTCGGTGTCGATCACGTCCCGGTCCGCGAGCCGTGCCGATGCCAGCCGCAGCTCACCGAGCCGCTCGCCGCTGGTGGAGATCTGCTCGGCGAGGCGGGCCCCCTCGTGCCCGCGCGGCACCAGGGCCAGCACGGTCCGGCCGGTCCCGGTGTGCGCGGGGACGAGCGTGACGTCCGCGTCGTAGGCCCACGGCACCGCCGTCTGGACGCCGTCCAGCACCCAGGTCCCGCCGTCCTGCCGGGCGGTCACGGACTGTTCGGCCGGGTCGTGGCCGGTGCGGCCGTGCGCGGCGACGGTCAGGACGGTTTCGCCCCGGCCGGACCGGGCGAGCAGGTCCGCCTTCGCCTCCTCACCGCCGTAGGCCTGGACGGCCGCGGCCGCCGCGCTGTTCTCCAGCAGGGGGACCCTGGCCAGTACCTGTGCCGACTCCCGCAGTACCAGGCAGAGCGCGATGGCGTCCAGGCCGGCCCCGCCGTACCGCGCGTCGAGCAGCAGGCTCAGCAGGTCGGCGTCGGCGAGCCGGGCCCACAGGGCGCGGTCGTACGTCTCGGCGACGGCGCCCGGGGTGAGGGCCGGGCTGGGCACGGCGTCGGGGGCGACCCCGGCGAACACGCCCTTCGCCGCCTCGGCCGCCGCCTGCTGCTCCTCGGTGAAGGTGAAGTCCACGGTGCCTGTCCTTCCGGCGATCCCGTTGAGCTGACGGGGCGTCAAGATAGAACAGGTTCTAGAAGAAGGGAATGGGTGTACGGGCGGGCGCCGTAGGGTGTCACTCGCCGTGCGGTCGGCCTCCCCGGTGTGGCGACGGCCACGGTGGGAGGGGCGGACAGGGGGTGTGCGCGGGTGGGTCTCCTGAGTACCGTGCCCGTGCCGATGCCGTGCGCAGTGCCGTGCGGGCGGTGCGACGCCCTCGCGGCCGGGCGGACGGAACGACGGACCGGGATCGTGGAACGGGGCGGAATGGACGCGTACGACGAGGGCTCGGACGCCCGGCACGGCCCCGATGCGCCGAGCCGTCCGACCCCGCCCGCGGAGCAGGACGCACCGGCTGAACCGGGCACACCGGCGGATTCCGCCGCGCATTCCGGGCCTGCCGGGCTGGTCCCGCCGCACGGTGTGTCCGAGCCGTACCGGCCCGGTGACCCCCGTACCGGCATCGCCGTGGGTGTGTCCGAGCCGTACCGGCCCGGTGACCCCCGTACCGGCATCGCCGCGCTCTCCCTCCGCTACCAGGCCGGTGTCGCCCTGGCGCTCGCGGTGGTCGCCATCGGGGTGTGTGTGCATCTCGGGATGACGTTCCTGCACGTCGCGCCGGCGAACACGGTCACCAGGGCGCACGGTGAGGCCGTCGACGACTGGATCTATCCGGAGTTCGAGCAGAACTGGAAGCTCTTCGCGCCGAACCCGCTCCAGCAGAACATCTCGATCCAGGTCCGCGCCGGGGTCCGCGGGCCGGACGGCATGACGTCGACCACCGGCTGGTACGACCTGTCCGCCGAGGACGGCCGGGCCATCGACGGCAACCTGCTGCCCAGCCACACCCAGCAGAACGAGCTGCGCCGGGCCTGGGACTTCTTCGTCGCGACGCACGACGGCGAGAGCCGCCCGGTGGGGCTGCGCGGAGCGCTCTCGGAGTCGTATCTGCGCCGGATCACGGTGCTGCGCCTCCACCACGACGACGCGGTGCGGGCCGCGACCGGGGGTGCCGGTGTCATCGAACGGGTGCAGGTGCGCTCCCGCACCAGCAATGTGCCGCCGCCCGAGTGGAGCCGGGAGAAGGTCACCATGACACCGTCCTACCGGGAGCTGCCGTGGTGGAAGGTGCCGCAGGACGAGGCCGAGGGAGGGGTGCGGTGAACCGCTTCTCGTCGGCCGTCTCGGGCGCCATAGCCCGCGTCACCGAGTCCGCCCTGGGCCCCTACCAGACGGCCGTCATCCGCATCGGCTTCAGCGCCACCTGGCTGCTGTTCCTGCTGCGCGAATTCCCCCACCGGCACGAGCTGTACGGTCCCGACGGCCCCTGGAGCTGGGATCTCGCCCAGCAGCTGGTCGGGTCCAACGGCTCCTTCACCGTCCTGATGTGGTCGGACGGCCCGGCCTGGTTCGAGATCGTCTACGCGCTCGCGGTCCTCTCCGCCGCCCTGCTGATGCTGGGCTGGCGCACCCGCACCATGTCGGTGCTGTTCATGGTGGGTGTGCTGTCGCTGCAGAACCGCAGCGTCTTCATGGGCGACGGCGGCGACAACGTGCTGCACCTGATGTCGATCTACCTGGTCTTCACGCGGTGCGCCCAGGTGTGGTCGCTGGACGCCCGGCGGGCTGTGCGGGACCGGGCGGCCCGCGCGCGGGGCGAGCGGGTGACGGACCGGGCCGGACCGGCCCTGTGGGGCGTGCTCGGGTTCGTGCTGGTCGCGGTCACCCTGGTCGGCCGGATGCAGGGCGACCGGCTGATACCGGCACTGCTGTGGACGGTGTGGGTCGTGCAGGCCCTGTGGTGGCTGGTCGGGCGGCGGGCCCGGACCGGTGAGCCGCGGATCCTGCTGGACGTCGTCGCGAACATCGTGCACAACGGCGCCCTGCTCGTGATCATGGCGGAGGCGTGCCTGATCTACGCGACGGCCGGCTGGTACAAGATCCAGGGCTCCCGCTGGCAGGACGGCACCGCGGTCTACTACCCGCTCCACCTGGAGTACTTCTCGCCCTGGCCGGCACTGGCGGATCTGCTGTCCGCCAGCGGAACGATGGTGATGCTGGTGACCTACGGCACCGTCCTGGTGCAGGTCGCCTTCCCGTTCACGCTGTTCAACAGGCGGGTGAAGAACGTCCTGCTGGCGGTGATGATGACCGAGCACGCCGTGATCGCCGTGGTCCTCGGACTGCCGTTCTTCTCGCTGGCGATGATCGCCGCGGACGCGGTGTTCCTGCCGACGGGCTTCCTGCGCCGTCTGGGCGACCGGGCGGCACGCGTGCGTGACCGGCTGGCGCGCCGGGGCGGCCGGGCGCCGGTCCCCGGGCAGCGTGCGCACGAGAGCCACGAGACCACGCACGTAGGCTTCGGGGCATGACCGACCCCGTGACCGCCTGGCACCGGCTCGCCGGTGACACCGTCCTGCTCGACGGGTTCCACGCCCTCAAGCACGCGCTGCGTTTCGGCGCGGAGGTGCCGGTGGCGGTGACGGCCGACCGGGCGGCCGCACTCGCGCTCGCCGACGAGCTGGCCCCGGATGTGCGGGACGTGCTGGCCGGGCTGCTGAGCGAGGTGCCGCACGAGACGTACGCGTCGTTCGTGCCGCGCCCGCACCCCACCGCCGTGGCCGCGCTGGCCGTTCGGCCGTCCCGTTCCGCCGGCCTCGCGAAGCTGGCGGCCGCGCCGCGGAGGACCCCGGTCGTGGTCCTCGACAATCCGCGCAACCTGGGCAACGCCGGTGCGGTGATCCGCCTGGCCGCCGGCTTCGGCGTCACGGGCGTGGTGACGACCGGGACGGTCGACCCCTGGCACCCGACGGTCGTGCGGGGCGGCGCGGGCCTGCACTTCGCGACGACGGTGGAGCGGCTGGCCGTCGACGAACTGCCGCCGGGCCCGCTGTTCGCCCTGGACCCGGAGGGCGACGACATCCGGGGCGTCAAGCTCCCGGACGACGCGGTCCTCGCCTTCGGCTCGGAACGCACCGGCCTGTCGACGGAACTCCGCGCCCGCGCGGACCACCTGCTGTCCCTGCCGATGCGCCCTCAGGTCAGCAGCTACAACCTGGCGACGAGTGTGGCGATGACGCTCTACCACTGGAGTCTCGGAGCGTCCCTCTAGGGGCGCCCCTTCAGGTGCGCGGGGAACCGCGCGAGCAACCCGCACGGCCGGCACCCGCGCACCACCGAGACCCCCGAGCTCCTAGGCGTCCCTGCGCACCTCGACCACCCGGAACCGGTTGGCCACGAACGCCCCGTCACACAGAGCCGCACTCGCCGCCGGGTTGCCACCCGACCCGTGGAAGTCGGAGAACGCGGCCGTCTGGTTCACGTACACCCCGCCCGTGAGGTTCAGCGACAGCTGCGCCGCCTCCTCCAGACAGGCCTCCTGGACGGCCTGTTCGACGTCCGGGTCGGTCGTGTACGCCCCGACGGTCATCGCGCCCTTCTCCCGCACGGTCCGCCGCAGCAACTCCACCGCATCGGACGCGGAGTCGACGGCGACGGCGAAGGACACCGGCCCGAAGCACTCGCTCATGTACGCGGCCTCGTCGTCCGGCTTGGCCCCGTCCAGCTTCACGATCACCGGCGTACGGACGACGGCCCCCGGGAAGTCCGGGTTGGTGATCTCCCGGGACGCCAGGGCGACCTCGCCCAGCCCCGAAGCGGCCTCCAGGCGGGCCTTCACGTCCGGGTTGACGATCGCGCCGAGCAGCGCGTTCGCCCGGGCGTCGTCGCCCAGCAGCCCGTCCACGGACTTGGCGAGATCCGCGACGACCTCGTCGTAGGACTTGGGGCCCTGGTCCGTGGAGATGCCCTCGCGGGGGACGAGCAGGTTCTGCGGGGTCGTGCACATCTGGCCGCTGTACAGGGACAGCGAGAACGCCAGGTTGGAGAGCATGCCCTTGTAGTCGGACGTGGAGTGGACGACGACGGTGTTGACGCCGGCCTTCTCCGTGTAGACCTGCGCCTGGCGGGCGTTGGCCTCCAGCCAGTCGCCGAACTCGGTCGAGCCCGTGTAGTCGATGATGCGGACCTCGGGGCGCAGCGCGAGGGTCTTGGCGATGCCCTCACCGGGGCGCTCGGCGGCCAGCGCGACCAGGTTCGGGTCGAAGCCGGCCTCGGCGAGCACCTCGCGGGCGACCTGCACGGTGAGGGCGAGCGGCAGCACCGCGCGCGGGTGGGGCTTGACCAGGACCGCGTTGCCGGTGGCGAGGGAGGCGAACAGGCCCGGGTAGCCGTTCCACGTCGGGAAGGTGTTGCAGCCGATCATCAGGGCGATGCCCCGCGGGACCGGCGTGAACTGCTTGTTCATCGCCAGCGGGTCGCGCTTGCCCTGCGGCTTGGTCCACTCGGCGTTGTCGGGCGTGCGCACCTGCTCCACGTACGCGTAGGCCACCGCCTCCAGGCCGCGGTCCTGCGCGTGCGGGCCGCCCGCCTGGAACGCCATCATGAACGCCTGGCCGGAGGTGTGCATGACCGCGTGCGCGAACTCGTGCGTCCGGTCGCTGATGCGCTTGAGGATCTCCAGGCAGACCACCGCGCGCTGCTCCGCGCCCGCGTCCCGCCAGGCCCGCTGGCCGGCCTTCATGGCGGGCAGCAGCACGTCGAGGTCCGCGTGCGGGTAGGTCACGCCCAGGTCGACGCCGTACGGGGAGGTCTCACCGCCCACCCAGTCGTCCGTGCCCGGCTGGCCGAGGTCGAGGCGGGAGCCGAGCAGGGCGTCGAAGGCGGCCTTGCCCGCCGCCGCGTCCAGGCTGCCGTTCTCCCCGTAGGCCTTGGGGTGCTCGGGGTGCGGGGACCAGTAGGCGCGTGTGCGGATCGCTTCCAGCGCCTGGTCGAGGGTGGACCGGTGCCGGGCGATCAGCTCGTGCGCCGAGAGTGCGGCGGTCATGGGTGACCAACTCCTCGTCTCAAGAACTCCTCGTCGAGTTCATGACCTGGGCAGAAACCTGGGCAGGAACACTCGGACAGAGCTAGAGTAACCGAACGATCGGTCGGTTCAAGGGGGTCCGCCGCATCTGTGGAAAACCCCGTGCGGGAGGATCGCGCACATGACAGCACTCGACCTCAGCAGCCCCGTGGCCGTCGTCGGCACCGGCACCATGGGCCAGGGAATCGCCCAGGTCGCGCTGGTCGCGGGCCATCCCGTACGGCTGTACGACACCGTCCCCGGGCGGGCCCGGGAGGCGGCCGACGCGATCGGCGCCCGCCTGGACCGGCTCGTCGAGAAGGAGCGGCTCACCGGCGCCGACCGGGACGCCGCCCGGGCCCGGCTGGTCCCCGCCGAGGACCTCGCCGAGCTCGCGGACTGCGCCCTGGTCGTCGAGGCCGTCCTGGAGCGGCTGGACGCCAAACAGGCGCTGTTCGGCGAGCTGGAGGGCATCGTCTCCGAGGACTGCCTGCTCGCCACCAACACCTCGTCGCTGTCCGTCACCGCCATCGGCGGCGCCCTGCGCCTTCCAGGCCGGTTCGTCGGACTGCACTTCTTCAACCCCGCGCCGCTGCTGCCGCTGGTCGAGGTCGTCTCCGGGTTCGCCACCGACGTCACCTACGCCACGCGCGCGTACGAAACCGCCCGCGCCTGGGGCAAGACGCCGGTGGCCTGCGCGGACACCCCCGGCTTCATCGTCAACCGCATCGCCCGGCCCTTCTACGCCGAAGCCTTCGCGGTGTACGAGTCGCAGGGCGCCGACCCTGCCACCATCGACGCCGTGCTGCGCGAGTCGGGCGGCTTCCGGATGGGCGCGTTCGAGCTGACCGACCTGATCGGCCAGGACGTCAACGAGTCGGTCACGCGGTCGGTCTGGCAGTCCTTCTTCCAGGACGTGCGCTTCACCCCGTCGCTCGCCCAGCGCCGCCTGGTCGAGTCCGGACGGCTCGGCCGCAAGACCGGCCACGGCTGGTACGACCACGGTGACGGCGCCGAGCGTCCCGAACCGGACACCGCCGACAAGCGGCAGCCGCCCGCGTACGTCGTCGCCGAGGGCGACCTGGGCCCGGCCGCCGAGCTGCTCGGGCTGATCCGGGAGGCGGGCATCCCGGTCCGCGACGAGGACGAGGACAGCGGCAGCCGCCTGGTGCTGCCGAGCGGCGGGCAGCTGGCCCTCGCCGACGGGCAGACCTCCGTGGAGTTCCGCGACGTCGTCTACTTCGACCTCGCGCTCGACTACCGCAAGGCCACCCGGATCGCCCTGTCCGCCTCCCAGGACACCTCCCCGCAGACCCTCGCCGAGGCCATCGGCCTCTTCCAGGCGCTCGGCAAGCAGGTCAGCGTCATCGGCGACGTGCCGGGCATGATCGTCGCCCGTACGGTGGCGCGGATCATCGACCTGGCGCACGACGCGGTCGCCAAGGGCGTGGCCACCGAGGAGGACATCGACACCGCGATGCGCCTCGGTGTGAACTACCCCCTGGGCCCCTTCGAGTGGAGCCGCCGGCTCGGCCGCTCCTGGGCCTACGCGCTCCTGGACGACCTGCACGTGCGCGACCCCTCGGGGCGCTACGCGCCCTCCCTGGCGCTGTACCGCCACGCCCACGCCTCCGACAAGCGGGAGGGCACCGCCTCATGACCACCGCCAAGCGCGACACCTACACCCCGGACACGCTGCTGTCCGTCGCCGTCCAGGTGTTCAACGAGCGTGGCTACGACGGCACCTCCATGGAGCACCTCTCCAAGGCGGCCGGTATCTCCAAGTCGTCGATCTACCACCACGTGACCGGCAAGGAGGAGCTGCTGCGCCGGGCCGTGAACCGGGCCCTGGACGGGCTCTTCGGGATCCTCGACGAGGAGCACGCGCGCGTGGGACACGCCTCGGACCGTCTGGAGTACGTCGTCCGGCGCATGGTCGAGGTGCTGATCACCGAGCTGCCCTACGTGACCCTGCTGCTGCGGGTGCGCGGCAACACCGACACCGAGCGGTGGGCCCTGGAGCGGCGCCGCGACTTCGACCACCGGGTCGCCGACCTGCTCAAGGCGGCCGCCGCGGACGGGGACGTGCGCGCCGACATAGAGGTCCGGCTGGTGACCCGGCTGGTCTTCGGCATGATCAACTCGATCGTCGAGTGGTACCGGCCGGACGGGCGCGGCATGAGCGAGCGCGAGGTGGCCGACGCGGTGGTGCAGCTGGCCTTCGGAGGCCTGCGCAAGGCCGGGTGACCAGGGCCTGTCAGCCCTGCGGTTCCAGGTCCTCCTCCTCGAACACCAGCAGGGTGCGCGTGCTGAGCACCTGAGGGATCGCCTGGAGCCGGGTCAGCACCAGCTCGCGCAGGGAGCGGTTGTCGGAGACGTGGACCAGCAGCAGTACGTCGAAGTCACCGCCCACCAGGGCGATGTGGGAGGCGCCGGGCAGCTGTCTGAGCTCCTTGCGCACCGTCCGCCAGGAGTTCTGGACGATCTTCAGCGTGATGTACGCGGAGGTGCCCTGGCCTGCCCGCTGGTGGTCGACCCGGGCGCCGAAGCCGCGGATGACACCGTCCTCGACGAGCCGGTTGATACGGGCGTAGGCGTTCGCCCGGGAGACGTGGACCCGCTCGGCGACCGACCGTATCGAGGCGCGGCCGTCCGCCTGGAGCATGCGCAGGATGTCCTGATCGATGGCGTCCAGGGGTCGTGGCGGCGGCAGGGGGCCGCTGTCGTCCTTGCCTTCGGCCATTTGTTCAGATGCCACCTGCGCCGACCTCCCCGCCATGGACGTACTGCGTCCATCTCAGGCTGTGGAGAACCGTTTGTCCACAGCCTGAGGTCACCCATAGCCAAAATGTGCCGTCGACCGAACAATCGGTAGGTGAGGCGGGTCACAGCCGACGCGCCTCTTCGAGCCGCTCCCACGAGGAGGTGCCGTCATGACGGTCATGGAGCAGCGGGGCGCGTACAAGCCGACCCCGCCGCCCGCCTGGCAGCCCCGGACGGATCCCGCGCCGCTGCTGCCCGACGCCGAGCCGTACCGCGTCCTCGGCACCGAGGCGGCCGCGAAGGCCGACCCCGAGCTGCTGAGGACGCTGTACGCGCAGCTGGTGAAGGGCCGCCGCTACAACGCGCAGGCCACCGCCCTCACCAAGCAGGGCCGTCTCGCTGTCTACCCCTCCACCACCGGCCAGGAGGCCTGTGAGGTCGCCGCGGCCATGGTCCTTCAGGAGCGCGACTGGCTCTTCCCGAGCTACCGCGACACGCTCGCCGTGGTGGCCCGGGGAGTGGACCCCGTCGAGGCGCTCACCCTGCTGCGCGGCGACTGGCACACCGGCTACGACCCCTACGAACACCGGGTCGCCCCCCTGTGCACCCCGCTCGCCACCCAGCTTCCGCACGCCGTCGGCCTCGCGCACGCCGCCCGCCTCAAGGGCGACGACGTGGTCGCGCTGGCCATGGTCGGCGACGGCGGCACCAGCGAGGGCGACTTCCACGAGGCGCTGAACTTCGCCGCCGTCTGGCAGGCCCCGGTCGTCTTCTTCGTGCAGAACAACGGCTTCGCGATCTCCGTGCCGCTCGCCAAGCAGACCGCGGCCCCGTCGCTGGCCCACAAGGCCGTCGGCTACGGCATGCCCGGCCGCCTGGTCGACGGCAACGACGCCGCCGCCGTGCACGAGGTGCTCTCCGACGCCGTACGCCACGCCCGGGCGGGCGGCGGACCCACCCTCGTCGAGGCGATCACCTACCGCGTCGACGCCCACACCAACGCCGACGACGCGACCCGCTACCGCGGCGACGCCGAGGTCGAGACCTGGCGCGAGCACGACCCGATCCGGCTGCTGGAGCGCGAGCTGACCGGGCGCGGTCTGCTCGACGAGGCCGGCATCGAGGCCGCCCGCCAGGAGGCCGAGACCATGGCCGCGGCCCTGCGCGAGCACATGAACCAGGACCCGGTGCTCGACCCGATGGACCTGTTCGCCCACGTCTACGCCGAGCCCACCGGGCAACTGCGCGAGCAGCGCGACCAGCTGCGGGCCGAGCTGGAGGCCGAGGCCGACGCCGCTCCGGAGGGGGGCACGCACCGATGACCACCGTCGCCGTCAAGCCGGCCACCATGGCGCAGGCCCTCACGCGCGCGCTGCGCGACGCCATGGCCGCCGACCCCGCCGTGCACGTCATGGGCGAGGACGTCGGCACCCTCGGCGGCGTCTTCCGCGTCACCGACGGACTCGCCAAGGAGTTCGGCGAGGACCGCTGCACGGACACGCCGCTCGCCGAGGCCGGCATCCTCGGCACCGCGGTCGGCATGGCCATGTACGGGCTCCGGCCGGTCGTGGAGATGCAGTTCGACGCGTTCGCCTACCCGGCGTTCGAGCAGCTCATCTCGCACGTGGCCCGGATGCGCAACCGCACCCGCGGCAGGATGCCCCTGCCGATCACCATCCGCGTCCCCTACGGCGGCGGCATCGGCGGCGTCGAGCACCACAGCGACTCCTCCGAGGCGTACTACATGGCGACTCCGGGGCTCCATGTCGTCACGCCCGCCACGGTCGCCGACGCCTACGGGCTGCTGCGCGCCGCCATCGCTTCCGACGACCCGGTCGTTGTCCTGGAGCCGAAGCGGCTGTACTGGTCGAAGGACTCCTGGAACCCCGAGGAGCCGGCGCCCGTCGAGCCGATCGGCCGCGCCGTGGTGCGGCGTTCGGGGCGCAGCGCCACGCTCATCACCTACGGGCCGTCCGTACCGGTCTGCATGGAGGCCGCCGAGGCGGCCCGGGCCGAGGGCTGGGACCTCGAAGTCGTCGACCTGCGCTCCCTGGTGCCGTTCGACGACGAGACGGTGTGCGCCTCGGTGCGGCGGACGGGACGCGCGGTCGTCGTCCACGAGTCGGGCTCCTTCGGCGGCCCGGGCGGGGAGATCGCGGCCCGGGTCACGGAGCGCTGCTTCCACCACCTGGAGGCGCCGGTGCTGCGGGTGGCCGGGTTCGATGTCCCGTATCCGCCGCCGATGCTGGAGCGTCACCACCTGCCCGGTGTGGACCGGATCCTGGACGCCGTGGGGCGTCTGCAGTGGGAGGCCGAGAGCTGATGGCACAGGTGCTCGAGTTCAAGCTGCCCGACCTCGGTGAGGGGCTCACCGAGGCGGAGATCGTGCGCTGGCTGGTCGAGGTCGGCGACGTCGTCGCGATCGACCAGCCGGTCGTGGAGGTCGAGACGGCCAAGGCGATGGTCGAGGTGCCGTGCCCCTACGGCGGTGTGGTCACGGCCCGCTTCGGCGAGGAGGGCACGGAACTGCCCGTCGGGGCTCCGCTGATCACCGTGGCCGTGGGGGAGCGGCCCGCTTCCGGCGCCGACGACACCGGCTCCGAGGGGTCGGGCAACGTCCTGGTCGGCTACGGCACCTCCGAGGCGCCCGCGCGGCGCCGCCGGGTTCGGCAGGAGCGGCCGCTGTCGGGCGCGTCCGCGACAGCCGGTCAGGCCGGTGCCGCCGGGCCGCTGAACGGGCGGGCGGACGCCGCCGTGTCCCCGGCCGGCGCGCAGGCGCAGGCCGGTGGCCCCGAGACGACCGTGAACGGGCGGGCCGACGGCACCGCCCCGGACGACGGTCCGGTGCCCGTGATCTCACCCCTGGTGCGCCGACTGGCGCGACAGAACGGCCTCGACCTGCGGAAACTGACCGGGTCCGGCCCCGACGGGCTGATCCTGCGGGCGGACGTGGAGTACGCCCTGCGCGTCGCGGGCCAAGGCGCCCCGGCGGCAGCGCCGGCCGAATCGCACCCGCGCGTGCCGCAGGCACCGAGCCCGGCCCCCGTATCCCGTCGACTCTCCGCGACAGCGGCACCCGGCGAGATCCGCACCCCGCTCAAGGGCATCCGGGGCGCCGTCGCCGACAAGCTGGCGCGCAGTCGCCGCGAGATCCCCGACGCCACCTGCTGGGTGGACGCGGACGCCACGGAGCTCATGCGGGCGCGCGCGGCCATGAACGCGGCCGGCGGACCGAAGATCTCCCTCCTGGCCCTGCTGGCCCGGATCTGCACCGCGGCCCTCGCCCGCTTCCCCGAGCTCAACTCCACGGTCGACGCGGAGGCCAGGGAGGTCGTCCAGTTCGACCACGTGCACCTGGGGTTCGCGGCGCAGACCGACCGGGGCCTGGTCGTCCCGGTCGTACGGGACGCCCACGCGCGCGACGCCGAGTCTCTGACCGCCGAGTTCGCCCGGCTGACCGAGGCGGGCCGGACGGGGACGCTGACGCCGGGCGAACTCACCGGCGGGACCTTCACGCTGAACAACTACGGTGTCTTCGGCGTCGACGGTTCCACCCCGATCATCAACCACCCCGAGGCCGCCATGCTCGGCGTCGGCCGCATCGTCCCCAAGCCGTGGGTGCACGAGGGCGAGCTGGCGGTGCGGCAGGTCGTCCAGCTCTCGCTCACCTTCGACCACCGGGTGTGCGACGGGGGCGTGGCGGGCGGCTTCCTGCGGTACGTCGCGGACTGCGTGGAACAGCCGGCGGTGCTGCTGCGGACGCTGTGATTCCTGTTCCTCGTCCGAGCCGGTGTTCGTGATCGTGTCGCTTCCCCCGCGTTCCGTGTGATCGCGGGGGCACGCATACTCGGGGGGTGACCGCCTACGAGTCCCCCGGTGAACCCGGTGCCGCCACCGGCCCCGCGCACGGGTCCGGCCCCGCCCGGTACGACGCCGTCGTACTCGCCGGCGGTGCCGCCCGGCGCCTGGGCGGCACGGACAAGCCCGGCGTGCGGGTGGGCGGACGGCCCCTGCTCGACCGGGTGCTCGCGGCCTGCGCCACCGCTCGCACCACCGTCGTCGTCGCCGCGCCCCGGCCGACCGCACGGCCCGTGACCTGGGCCCGCGAGGACCCGCCCGGCGGCGGACCGCTCGCCGCGCTCGACGCCGGACTCCGCCACACCACGGCCGAGCACGTCGCCGTGCTCTCCGCCGACCTGCCGTTCCTTCAGGAGCCGACGGTGGGCCGTCTGCTGAGCGCACTGCGGGCGAGCGGCTTTGACGGCGTGCTGCTGACCGACCCCGGAGGCCGTGACCAGCCGCTCGTGGCCGCCTACCGCGCGCCGCGGCTGCGCGAGGAGCTCGCGCGCCTCGGCGCCCGGCACGGCGCTCTCGCCGGTCTCCCCCTGCGGCGCCTCACCGCCGAGTTGGACCTCACCCGCATCTCCGACCCCGTCGCGTCTTTCGACTGCGACACCTGGGACGACATCGCCACCGCCAGGGCACGTATCAGGGAGCATGGGCACGTGTTGGATGAATGGATTTCCGCCGTCAAGGACGAACTGGGGATCGACCTCGATGTCGACACCCGCGGCCTGCTCGACCTCGCCCGCGACGCCGCCCACGGGGTGGCCCGGCCCGCGGCGCCGCTGACCACCTTCCTCGTCGGTTACGCGGCCGCGCAGGCGGGAGGAGGCCCCGAGGCGGTCGCCGAGGCGGCCCGCAAGGCCGCGGCCCTCGCCGACCGCTGGGCGCAGGAGAGCACCTCCGAGGCCGAGCCCGCCGCCGGCGGGCCTCAGGGCGACGTGGCCCCCGACGCCACGCCCGACACCCGCCCGGACGCCGGATGACCCCGCACCACGCCCCTGCCGGTGAGGACGCCGAGGACCTCGACGTCGAGGAGGTGCTCGCGCTCGTGAGGAACAGCAACGGCAACCACCCGCCCGACCCCGCGCCGCGGGGCGAGACGGACAGCGCCCACTCCTCCCACCAGCCGGATCCCTCCGCCCGGCCCGACACCCGCCACCGCGCCACCCCCTGGCCCGAAGCCCGGGCCCTGGCCGAGCGCGCCGGCCGCGACGCCGCCCGGGCCGCCCGCCGCGCCCCCGTCTCCGCGCCCCTCGACACCGCCCTTGGCCTGACCCTCGCCGCCCCGCTCGACGCCCTCACCGACCTCCCCTCCTTCGACACCTCCGCGATGGACGGCTGGGCGGTGTGCGGCCCCGCCCCCTGGCACGTACGGGACGAGGGCGTCCTCGCCGGGCATGCCGCGCCGGGGTCCCTCACCGACGGCGAGGCCGTCCGGATCGCCACCGGCGCCCGCATCCCCCCGGACACCACCGCGGTCCTGCGCAGCGAGCACGGCCGCACCGACGACAAGGGCCGCCTGTACGCGACCAGGGACGTCGTCCCCGGCCAGGACATCCGCCCGCGCGGCCAGGAATGCCGTACCGGCGACCAGCTCCTCGCCGTCGGCACGCTCGTCACCCCGGCCGTTCTCGGACTCGCGGCGGCGGCCGGATACGACGCCGTCACCGCCGTCCCCCGCGCCCGTGCCGAAGTCCTGGTCCTCGGTGACGAGTTGCTCACCCAGGGCCTGCCGCACGACGGTCTGATCCGGGACGCGCTCGGCCCGATGCTGCCGCCCTGGCTGCGGGCGCTCGGCGCCGAGGTCACCGCCGTCCGGCGCATCCGTGACGACGCCGACGCCCTGCACGAGGCCGTCACCGCGTCCGGGGCCGACGTCATCCTCACCACCGGCGGCACCGCGGCGGGCCCCGTCGACCACGTGCACCCCACGCTGCGCCGGCTCGGTGCCGAGCTCCTCGTCGACGGCGTCAAGGTGCGCCCCGGCCACCCCATGCTGCTGGCCCGCATCACGCAGACCCAGCACCTCGTGGGCCTTCCGGGCAACCCGCTCGCCGCCGTCTCCGGCCTGCTGACGCTCGCCGAGCCCCTGTTGCGGGTCCTCGCGGCGCGCCCGGCTCCCGAGCCGTACACGATGCCGCTCCGGGACGCCGTGCACGGGCACCCGCACGACACCCGGCTCGTCCCCGTCGTCCTGCGCGGCGACGAGGCCGTGCCGTTGCACTACAACGGCCCGGCCATGCTGCGCGGTATCGCGGCGGCCGACGCGCTGGCCGTGGTCCCGCCGGGCGGCGCCCGTCCGGGGCAGGAGGCGGAACTGCTCGACCTGCCCTGGGCGTCCGGGGGAATCGGGGTGTGTTTCACGTGAAACTTCCGGGCCAGGACGTGATCGCCCGCCAGGCCGACGAGCATCTGGTGACCCATCGGGTGAAACTCCCGAGGAAAGTGGTGGAGCACCCGATCCGCCAGGTCGCCAAGCGGCTCTCCATCGCGCTGTTCGTCCTCGTCCTGACCGCGCTGATCGTCTACGCCGACCGCGACGGTTACAACGACAACGCGGGTGGTGGCATCAGCCTCCTCGACGCGTTCTACTACGCGACCGTCACGCTCTCGACCACCGGCTACGGTGACATCACCCCCGCGAGCGAAAGCGCCCGGCTCACCAACATCCTCGTCATCACGCCCCTGCGGGTGCTCTTCCTGATCATCCTGGTCGGCACCACCCTCGAAGCCCTCACCGAACGCACCCGGGAGGAATGGCGACTGACCCGCTGGAGGTCCACGTTGCGCGATCACACCGTCGTCATCGGCTTTGGCACGAAAGGCAGGTCGGCGATCCGGACCGTCTGCGCGACGGGCCTGAGGAAGGAGCAGGTGGTCGTGGTCGACCCCAGTTCCAAGGTGATCGACGCCGCGACCGCCGAGGGCTACGCGGGCATCGTCGGGGACGCGACCCGAAGCGAGGTGCTGACGCAGGCCGAGGTGCACAAGGCGCGTCAGATCATCATCGCGACCCAGCGCGACGACACCGCGGTCCTGGTGACGCTGACGGCACGCCAGCTCAACCGCGGGGCGAAGATCGTGGCCACCGTGCGGGAGGAGGAGAACGCCCCGCTGCTCAAGCAGTCCGGCGCCGACGCGGTCGTCACCAGCGCCAGTGCCGCCGGCCGGCTGCTCGGCCTGTCCGTGCTCAGCCCCTCCGCCGGCATGGTGATGGAGGACCTCATCCAGCAGGGCAGCGGGCTCGACATCGTGGAACGGCCGGTGGTGAAGGCCGAGGTGGGCAAGACGCCGCGGGAGGTCGCCGACCTGGTGGTGAGCGTCATACGCGGACACCGGGTCCTCGGCTACGACGATCCGTCCGTCGGACGGCTGGAGCTGGCCGACCGCCTCATCACGATCGTGCGCGCGACCCCGGCCACCCAGGTCGCGCCGGACATCCGCCCGATGCCGCCGATGCCCCGCAACAACTGACGGGCAGAGCGGCCGGCCGCCCCGCAACAACTGACGGGCAGAGTGGCCGGCCGCCCCGCATCCGCCCGGTGCGCGAGGGCCGGCCGCCCCGCACCCGCCCGGTGCGCGAGGGCCGGCCGCCCCGCACCCGCCCCGGTGCGCGACGGCCGGCCGGAAGCTCGCCGCGAGGGCTACTTGCGGTTGTACAGCCGCATCGTGACCGGCCCGAAGACCAGCACGAACAGGGCCGCCCAGCCCAGCGACCAGGCGACCTCGTCGGCCGGCCAGTCGCCGCCCATCAGGCCCCGCACAGCCGACGCCAGATGCGTGATGGGGCTGTTGTTCACGAACGCCTGCAGCCAGCCCGGCATGGTCTTCGGATCCACGAACACGTTGGACAGGAACGTGAGCGGGAAGATCACCATCATGCTGACGCCCATCACCGACTTCTCGGTGCGCAGCAGAAGCCCGAACATCGTCCAGATCCACGAGAAGGCGAACGAGAAGGCCACCAGGAGGGCGATCCCGGCGAGCACACCGGCGACCCCACCGTCCGGCCGGTAGCCGAGGATGATGCCGACGGTGAGCATCACGACCGAGGCGATCGTGTACCGCAGGGCGTCACCGAGCAGATAGCCGACCATCGTCGACGGCCGCCAGATCGGCAGGCTGCGGAACCGGTCGAAGACGCCCTTCTCGATGTCGGTGTTCACGGAGACACCCGTGTACATCGTGATCATCACGACCGACATCACGAGGATGCCCGGCAGCAGGAACTGGATGTACTCCTTCGGCGAGCCGGCCAGCGCCCCGCCGAACAGATACGTGTACATCAGCACCATCATGATCGGGAACGCCGTGACGTCGAAGAGCTGCTCCGGCACGTGCTTGATCTTGAGGATCGCCCGCCAGCCGAAGGTCATCGAGGCCGACCACGCGCTGGGCCGCGGCGGCCTCTCCTTGGCGACCAGCAGTGCGGCGAGGGACTCGGCGCTGACCGGGGCGAGCTCTTTGCTCTCGGTGGTCGTCGTGGTGCTCATGCCGCCACCTCGTCCTTCGGGTCGTCGGAGTACTGGGCGGAGTCGTGCGTGTCGTGCCCGGTGAGGGCGAGGAAGACCTCGTCCAGGCTGGGCTGGCCCAGCGAGAAGTTGTCGACGGTGATCCCCGCGCGGGCCAGTTCGCTCAGGGCACGGGCGGACTGCTCGGCCGCGGAGTCGTCACTCGCCGCCGAGCTGAGGCGGGCGGTGAGGGCCACCGGGTCGGGCTCCGGCTGTACCTGTGCGTCGAGGGCACGGCGCAGCAGGTCGGCCGCGAGATCGCGCTGGTCGGGATCGCGCAGGCGCAGATGGACGGACCCGGCGCCGACGGACGACTTCAGCTCGCCCTTGGTGCCCTCGGCGATCACCTTGCCCCGGTCGATGACGGCGATCCGGGACGCCAGCTGGTCGGCCTCGTCCAGGTACTGCGTGGTCAGCAGCACCGTGGTGCCCTGGGCGACGACGGCCCGCACGATGTCCCAGACCTGGTTGCGGCTGCGCGGGTCCAGGCCGGTGGTCGGCTCGTCGAGGAACAGCAGGTCGGGGGTGTTGAGGATGGACGCGGCGATGTCGATGCGGCGCCGCATGCCGCCGGAGTAGTGCTTGACCTGCTTCGGGGCCGCGTCCGTGAGCCCGAAGGCCTCCAGGAGCTGGGCGGCGCGCTCGCGGGCGGCCTTCTTGTGGTGGCCGAGCAGCCGGCCCAGCAGGACCAGGTTCTCGGTGCCGGTGAGGTCCTCGTCCACCGACGCGTACTGGCCGGTGAGGCTCACCCGGCCGCGTACCTCGTCCGCCTCGCGGACGATGTCGTGACCGAAGACATGCGCCTCGCCGCTGTCCGGCCGCAGGAGTGTGGCGAGCATCTTCACGGTGGTGGTCTTGCCGGCGCCGTTCGGGCCTAGGACGCCGTAGACCGTGCCCGCGGGCACGGACAGGTCGACGCCGTCGACGGCTCTCGTCTCGCCGAACGTTTTCACCAGGCCCGCGGTCTCGATCGCCAGGCCGGACATCTGCGTGCTCATGCTTCGGGTCCTTCCGCGTGCTTGGGCTACGCATGGAGAGACCTTTACCGTCGCGCAAACTCATCGGTGACGCACACGGGTTTTCTGCGGGACCGGTCCAAGGGCGGAGGCGGGGAGGACCTCGGGACGGAGCGGACTCGGTCCCGGGACCGACGGGTACGGTCCCTTGCATGCATGCGATCACGATTCCCGAACCTGGTGGGCCCGAGGCGCTGGTCTGGGACGAGGTCCCGGACCCCGTGCCCGGCGAGGGCGAGGTCCTGGTCGAGGTGGCGGCCGGCGCCGTCAACCGGGCCGACATCCTGCAGCGGCAGGGCTTCTACGAACCACCGCCCGGCGCGTCCCCGTACCCCGGCCTGGAGTGCTCCGGGCGGATTGCCGCGGTCGGCACCGGCGTCTCCGGCTGGAACGTCGGTGACGAGGTGTGCGCGCTGCTGTCCGGCGGCGGCTACGCCGAGAAGGTGGCCGTCCCGGCCGGGCAACTGCTGCCCGTGCCCGAGGGCGTCGGCCTGACGCAGGCCGCGGCACTGCCCGAGGTGGCCTGCACCGTCTGGTCGAACGTCTTCATGATCGCCCATCTGCGGCCCGGCGAGACGCTCCTCGTGCACGGAGGCTCCAGCGGCATCGGCACGATGGCGATCCAGCTGGCCAAGGCCGTCGGCGCGCGGGTGGCCGTGACGGCCGGTACGAAGGAGAAGCTGGAGCGGTGTGCCGAGCTGGGCGCCGACATCCTGGTCAACTACCGCGAGCAGGACTTCGTCGAGGAGGTCAGGAAGGCGACGGACGGCGCCGGTGCCGACGTCATCCTCGACAACATGGGCGCCAAGTACCTGGAGCGCAACGTCAAGGCCCTCGCCGTCAACGGCCGGCTCGCGATCATCGGCATGCAGGGCGGCGTGAAGGGCGAGCTGAACATCGGCGCCCTGCTGGCCAAGCGCGCCGCCATCAGCGCGACGTCCCTGCGGGCCCGGCCCCGGGAGGAGAAGGCCGCCATCGTCGCGGCAGTACGCGAACACGTATGGCCCTTGTTCGCGGGGGGCCACCTTCGCCCGGTCGTCGACCGCGAACTCCCGATGCGGGACGCCGCCGCCGCGCACCGGGTGGTGGAGGAGAGCGGCCACATCGGGAAGGTGCTGCTGATCGCCCCTCAGGCAGCCTGACACTCGCCCGGCCCGCCCCTGGGCACACCTAGACCCGCCGCAGCCGCAGCGCCACGAACGCCAGGGCCAGTCCCAGGCCGATCAGGACCAGGCCGCTGCCCAGGGGCAGGATGCGCAGGACCTGGCCGACGGGGCGTTCCGCGGTCGCGGCCTCTCGTACGGGCTGGTGCGACGGAGCCGCGGGTACCGGGTCGGTCACCTGCGGCTCGTCGGGGAGGGCCGTGGCGTCGGAGAGGCCCGGCCCCTCCCCTGACTCCTCCGGCCGCCCGGGCCGCACCCGGCCCTCTCCCGCCCTGCTCCCGGCCCGCGAGGGCTCACCGGCGTCGGAAGGGGGCGCCACGGCTGCCGCAGCCGACGAAGCCGCCCGGGCCGACGAAGCCGCCTCGGGCGACGGAGCAGCCAGGGGTGGTGGGGCGGACCGGGCCGACGAAGCCGCCCGGGGCGACGGAGCAGCCAGGGGTGACGGGGCGGACCGGGACGACGAAGCCGTCCGGGACGACGCCGTCGGCCGGGACGCCGGGGGCGGGGCGGGCGGGTCGGCGGAGGCGGGCCCGGGCGACGGGGTGGTGAGGGTCCCGGACCCCGCCTGCGCCGGCTCCGCCGAGACCGCCTCCTCGTCGTACGTGCGGACAGCCCCGTAGGACGGGACGGATCCGAAGGGTGAGACGGCCGCGCCGGCCCCCAGGGCGAGGACCAGTCCCGTCGCCCGCAGCGCGCGTAGCCATGGAGTCACGGGGGTGACCCCCTCCCGCCGTGCCCGGTAGGGCAGAACGGCAAGTTCGGTCATATATGGCAATCAGCCTCACACCGCCCCGCAGTCCCGGCACTCCGGGTTCGGCCGACGGACGGAATCGCTGCACAATCCGGGGGCCGGACCACTGCGAGGCCCGCCTGCTCCGATTCGCCCGCGAGGAGGAACCGCCCCCGCCGGAGCAACCCGAAGCGTGACCGACTCGTCTCCTCCAGCGCGGTGGATCAGCCTCCTGTGGGGGCACCACGGAGGTGAGATGCAGGCGTGCGACAGAATGGCGACATGGAGATGCCGAGGAACGAAAGGTCGCCGGAGAACCCGCAGATCCTGGTCGTGGGCCAGGACGGCATGGCGCTCGGTGGCGGCAGCGCAGACGAGGACTCCCGCGAGACCCCGGTCACGGAACAGGTGGAGCAGCCCGCCAAGGTCATGCGGATCGGCAGCATGATCAAGCAGCTGCTGGAGGAAGTGCGCGCGGCTCCCCTCGACGAGGCCAGCCGCGTCCGGCTCAAGGACATCCACGCCAGCTCGGTGAAGGAGCTGGAGGACGGTCTGGCGCCCGAGCTGGTCGAGGAGCTGGAGCGGCTCTCCCTGCCGTTCACGGACGAGACGACTCCCAGCGACTCGGAGCTGCGCATCGCGCAGGCCCAGCTCGTGGGTTGGCTGGAGGGGCTCTTCCACGGGATCCAGACGACGCTGTTCGCCCAGCAGATGGCGGCGCGTGCCCAGCTGGAGCAGATGCGCCGCGCCCTCCCGCCGGGAGTCGGCGACGGCCTCGACGAGCAGCACCCGGGCGGCCGGTCCGGCGGCCCCTACCTGTAGGCGGCCACAGGACCGGGACGGCCGCGGGACCGAGGCCACAGGACCTGGGACGGCCACAGGACCGGACGGCCGCGGGACCGAGGCCGCCACAGGACCTGGGACGGCACAGGACCGGGACGGCCGCGCGACCGAGGCCACAGGACCTGGGACGGTCGTGCGGTATCGGGCGGGTACGACGGCCTCTTCGAGTCTGTAGGACCTGGGAAGGTCACAAGCCGCACGGACGGAAGGGCCCGGCGAAGCCGCCGGGCCCTTCCGCGCGTCGGGGGACCTCAGGAGGGCGGGTTGCCCGTCGAGACGCTGAGTTCGATCTCGGGCATGTCCTTCGGGTCGACGTCGGTGTCGGCGGACGGGAACTGGTTCATGACCGTGCCGTCGCCGTAGGTGTTCTCGTCGACCTTCTTCTCGTTCACTTCCCAGCCGGCCGCCTGCAGACAGGCCTTGACCGACTTGATGTTCTTGAACTTGAAGTCCGGGATCTGGATCTTGTCGGGGTCGTTGTACGACTCCCGCGGCTCCGTGCACTCCTCGGTGTCGATCGTCTTCGCGGTGTCCGGGCCGCGGTAGCCGGGCTTCTTCTCCGCCGAGGCCGAGGCACTCGCGCCGGTGCCGCCGCCTCCCTTGTCGTCCTCGCTGCCGCCGTTCAGCAGCAGCGCCGTGACGAGGCCGCCGACCGCGACGACGGACACGATGACCGAGCCGATGATCACCGGCTTGTTGTTCCTGCCGCCGCCGGAGGAGGCGGCCGTGGTCTGGGGCGACAGGTTGTACGGCGGCGGCGTCGACGGGCCGGGCTGTGGGGAGTACCCCGCCGGGGACGGCGTCGGGTAGCCGCCCTGCTGCGGATAGCCGTACGCCGGGTTCGGCCCCGTCGGGGAGGGCGCGCCGTACGGGTTCGGGGGCGGGGCCGGCTGGTACGGCGTCTGCACCTGGCCCGAGGGCGCCGGGGTCGCCTGGTCGACCGGCGGGAACACGGCCGAGCCGACGCCCGCGCCGCTGGGGGCCTGGGTGCCCGGGACGATGCTCGGCGGCGCGGCCTGGAAGGACGCGGCCACCCGCAGGCACTCGTCCCGCATGGCCTCGGCGCTGGGGAAGCGTTCGTTCGGGTTCTTCTTGAGCGCGCGGGCGATCAGCGCGTCCACCGCCGGGGGCAGGGAGCGGTTGACCGAGGACGGAACCGGCGGCTCCTCCTGGACGTGCGCATACGCGATGGCCAGCGGCGAGTCCGCCTCGAACGGCAGCCGCCCGGTCACCAGTTGGAACAGCATGATGCCGACCGAGTACAGGTCGGAGCGGGCGTCCACACCGCGGCCGAGGGCCTGCTCCGGCGAGAGGTACTGCGGGGTTCCGACGACCATGCCGGTCTGCGTCATCGACGTCACACCGGACTGCATGGCGCGCGCGATGCCGAAGTCCATGACCTTGACCACGGCGCGCTTGGTCATCATCACGTTGCCCGGCTTGATGTCGCGGTGGACCAGGCCCATCTCGTGGCTGATCTCCAGCGCGGCCAGCACGTCCGCGGTGATCTTCAGCGCCTTGTCGGCGGGCATCGCGCCCTGCTGCCGCACGTCCTCGTCGAGGACCGAGCCGAGCGGGCGGCCCTCGACGTACTCCATGACGATGTACGGCGTCGTCATACCGTCGAGGGTGTCCTCGCCGGTGTCGAAGACCGACACGATGTTGGTGTGCGTGAGCTTGGCCACGGACTGGGCCTCGCGGCGGAACCGCTCGCGGAAGGCCTGTTCCCGTCCGAGATCCGTGTGAAGTGTCTTGATGGCGACCTGCCGGTCGAGCACGCTGTCGTACGCGAGGTGCACCGAGGCCATGCCGCCCTGGCCGAGGAGGTCACGCAGTTGATAGCGGCCACCGGCGAGCGCCCGCCCCGCGTACTGGCCCTGTGCGCCGTCCTGGCTCATGTTCCGTTTCCCCCGTAGCCCTTGAGGCGCCGCCGACTTGCGCTGATCCGCCGCAGATCCGTCGTTGATCCAAACCGCCATTCCCGGCCAAGTCTGCCCCAGGGCACTGACACGTCAAGCTCGGTGCCCGTTCCGTGACCGTACGCGAAAGAAGCGTCGCGGAAGCGTTACCGGGGACGTACGGGCGGGACACAGAATTTGCACGACGGTAAGGAGTGAAGGTTTCATGGCCGGTCCGTCTCGTGCCGGTCCCGGTGCCCCTTCTCGGGCCGGAGGCTTGCGCGGAGGCTGTAGCGTGGCCGACGGAGACCGTAACAACACCGCGCGCACCGCGGGCAGAAACGACGGCGAGGACTGATGGCACAGCAGCAGCGCGCTCAGGGCCCGTCCGACCCCGAGGGCACTGGCGGCGGCATGTCGGAGGCGCCGGAGTCCTGGGGGAACGGCGGACTGGTCGGGGACGGCCGGTACCGGCTGACCCACAGACTCGGCCGGGGCGGCATGGCCGAGGTGTTCGCAGCCGAGGACGTCCGTCTCGGACGCACGGTCGCGGTCAAGCTGCTGCGCTCCGACCTCGCCGAGGACCCGGTGTCCAAGGCGCGCTTCACACGCGAGGCCCAGTCGGTGGCCGGCCTCAACCACCACGCGATCGTCGCCGTGTACGACTCCGGCGAGGACTTCGTCGGCGGCCAGTCCGTGCCCTACATCGTGATGGAGCTGGTCGAGGGCCGCACCATCCGTGACCTGCTGCTGAACGCGGAGGCCCCCGGCCCGGAGCAGGCGCTGATCATCGTCTCGGGTGTCCTGGAGGCGCTCGCCTACTCGCACCAGCACGGCATCGTGCACCGCGACATCAAGCCCGCCAACGTCATCATCACGCACAACGGTGCCGTGAAGGTGATGGACTTCGGCATCGCCCGCGCCCTGCACGGCGCGTCCACGACGATGACGCAGACCGGCATGGTCATGGGCACCCCGCAGTACCTCTCCCCCGAGCAGGCCCTCGGCAAGGCCGTCGACCACCGCTCCGACCTGTACGCCACGGGCTGTTTGCTCTACGAACTCCTCGCGCTGCGCCCGCCGTTCACCGGCGAGACCCCGCTGTCGGTGGTCTACCAGCACGTCCAGGACATCCCGACGCCGCCGTCCGAGGCCTCCGACGCCTGCCCGCCGGAGCTGGACGGCATGGTCATGCGCTCCCTCGCCAAGGAGCCCGACGACCGCTTCCAGACGGCCGAGGAGATGCGCGGGCTGGTCCAGTACGCGCTCCAGATGCTCTACGACCAGGGCGGCCACACCGGCACCTGGAACACCGGCCCCGTCGGCATGCACGAGGGCCGGAAGACCCCCTCGGGCGGCTTCGCCGGTGCGACGGCCGTGATGGGGCACCCCGGGGACGTCTCCGGCACCACGCAGATCCCCTCGCCGATCCTGCCCGGCGGCTACGGCGGCGGGGACGACGGCGGCTTCGAGGGCCACGGCAACAAGGGCAGCGGCCGCGGCAAGCTCTGGATCCTCGCCGTGCTCGCGGTGATCGCCATCGCCGCGGGTGTCGCCCTGGCGCTGCAGAACACCGGCGGCGACAAGGACGACCCGAGCAAGGAGCAGAAGCCGACCACCTCGCAGACGACCGAGAAGAAGACGCCCAGCGAGACCCCGAGCGAGGACGACCCCGGCGAGCCGACCGACACGGAAACGGACACCGGGACCGGCACCGGCTCGGGCAACGGCAACTGGACGCCGACCTACAAGCCGTCCCCCACGTTTTCGCAGAGTGCTCCCGCCTCGCCCACCGGCGAGCCGACGGGCGCGCCGACCAGCGCGGAGCCGACCGGCGAACCGACGGACGAGGAGCCCACGGACCCGGGCACCCCGACCGACGACACCGGCGGTGCCGACGGCGGCGGCACCACGGAGGGCATCGTGGGAGGCGCGGGCGACGGCGAAGGCTGATCCCGCTGCTCAACGGCATGATCCACGCGCGCGTGGGACCCGGGAACGGGGCCCACGCGCGCGTGCCGTTTTGGGCGCGCCGAAAAGAGGACTCTTCCCGTGACCTGGGTCACCGGGTTAACGTGCGGTAGCTCCGGCCTCCTGCAAGGCTGTGACCAGGGCCATTCCACGCCTTTCCGATTTACTTGGATATCCAAGCAAAATCGCAGGTCAGGTGAGGTTTCACAGAAATGTGGCGCACTGGGTAACGTGCCTTCTGCAGGGCGCTCGCCGGGGCACCTGTCACGCCTGTTCCCGGCCGAGTGGCACCCACCCCGTGCCCCGGTGGTCGAGTTCAGGTGAGCCGCACTGGCCTACCGGCAACCCCGGGGGCCGGACCGACGGAGGAGCACACGTGACCGTGGAGAGCACTGCCGCGCGCACACCGCGACGCAGCGCCGGAAGCAAGGCCGGCACCACCGGCACCAAGCGCACCACCCGCACGCCTGCCAAGAAGGACGCCAAGAGCACCGAGCCCCAGCTCGTGCAGCTGCTGACGCCCGAGGGCAAGCGCGTCAAGAACGCCGAGTACGACAAGTACGTCGCCGGTATCACTCCGGAAGAGCTCCGCGGCCTCTACCGCGACATGGTGCTCACCCGCCGCTTCGACGCCGAGGCCACCTCCCTGCAGCGCCAGGGCGAGCTGGGCCTGTGGGCGTCACTGCTCGGCCAGGAGGCCGCCCAGATCGGGTCCGGCCGGGCCACCCGGGAGGACGACTACGTCTTCCCGACCTACCGCGAGCACGGCGTGGCCTGGTGCCGCGGCGTCGACCCGGCCAACCTGCTCGGGATGTTCCGCGGCGTGAACAACGGCGGCTGGGACCCCAACAGCAACAACTTCCAGCTGTACACGATCGTCATCGGCTCCCAGACGCTGCACGCCACCGGCTACGCGATGGGCGTCGCCAAGGACGGTGCCGACAGCGCGGTGATCGCCTACTTCGGCGACGGCGCCTCCAGCCAGGGCGACGTGGCCGAGTCCTTCACCTTCTCCGCGGTGTACAACGCCCCGGTCGTGTTCTTCTGCCAGAACAACCAGTGGGCCATCTCCGAGCCCACCGAGAAGCAGTCCCGCGTCCCGATCTACCAGCGCGCCCAGGGCTTCGGCTTCCCGGGCGTCCGGGTGGACGGCAACGACGTGCTCGGTGTCCTCGCGGTCACCCGGTGGGCCCTGGAGCGGGCCCGCAGCGGCGAGGGCCCGACCCTCGTCGAGGCGTTCACCTACCGCATGGGTGCCCACACCACCTCCGACGACCCCACCCGCTACCGGGGCGACGAGGAACGCCAGGCCTGGGAGGCCAAGGACCCGATCCTGCGCCTTCGCCGGTACCTGGAGGCCTCAAACCACGCGGACGAGGGATTCTTCGAGGAACTGGAGGCCGAGTCCGAGGCGTTGGGCAAACGAGTGCGCGAGGCGGTCCGTGCCATGCCGGACCCGGACCACTTCGCGATCTTCGAGAACGCCTACGCGGACGGACACGCGCTCGTCGACGAGGAGCGCGCCCAGTTCGCCGCCTACCAGGCGTCGTTCGCCGACGAGGGGGGTAACTGAGATGGCCGACAAGATGGCACTGGCCAAGGCGATCAACGAGTCGCTGCGCCGCGCCCTGGAGTCCGACCCCAAGGTCCTGATCATGGGCGAGGACGTCGGCAAGCTCGGCGGCGTCTTCCGGGTGACGGACGGCCTGCAGAAGGACTTCGGCGAGAGCCGCGTCATCGACACCCCGCTCGCCGAGTCGGGCATCGTCGGCACGGCGATCGGCCTGGCCCTGCGCGGCTACCGCCCGGTGGTGGAGATCCAGTTCGACGGCTTCGTCTTCCCGGCGTACGACCAGATCGTCACGCAGCTCGCGAAGATGCACGCCCGCTCGCTGGGCAAGGTCAAGCTCCCGGTCGTCGTGCGCATCCCGTACGGCGGCGGCATCGGCGCGGTGGAACACCACTCCGAGTCCCCCGAGGCGCTCTTCGCGCACGTGGCGGGCTTGAAGATCGTCAGCCCGTCGAACGCCTCGGACGCGTACTGGATGATGCAGCAGGCCATCCAGAGCGACGACCCGGTGATCTTCTTCGAGCCCAAGCGCCGCTACTGGGACAAGGGCGAGGTCAACGCGGAGGCGATCCCGGGCCCGCTGCACAAGGCCCAGGTGGTCCGCGAGGGCACCGACCTCACCCTTGCGGCCTACGGGCCGATGGTGAAGCTCTGCCAGGAGGTCGCGGACGCGGCCGCCGAGGAGGGCAAGAACCTGGAGGTCCTGGACCTGCGCTCGGTCTCCCCGCTCGACTTCGACTCGATCCAGGCGTCGGTGGAGAAGACACGCCGCCTGGTCGTCGTCCACGAGGCCCCGGTGTTCTTCGGCTCGGGCGCGGAGATCGCCGCCCGGATCACCGAGCGCTGCTTCTACCACCTGGAGGCCCCGGTGCTCCGGGTCGGCGGCTACCACGCGCCGTACCCCCCGGCCCGCCTGGAGGAGGAGTACCTGCCGAACCTGGACCGGGTACTCGACGCCGTCGACCGCTCGCTGGCGTACTGAGGAGAGGGTCGTGACGACGATGACGGAAGCGTCCGTGCGCGAGTTCAAGATGCCCGACGTGGGCGAGGGACTCACCGAGGCCGAGATCCTCAAGTGGTACGTCCAGCCCGGCGACACGGTCACCGACGGCCAGGTGGTCTGCGAGGTCGAGACGGCGAAGGCGGCCGTCGAGCTGCCCATTCCGTACGACGGCGTGGTCCGGGACCTGCACTTCCCCGAGGGCACCACGGTCGACGTGGGCACGGCGATCATCGCGGTGGACGTGGGCGGCGGCAGCGCCGCACCCGCGCCCGCAGCTGAGCAGCCCGCCGCCGCGCAGCCCGCGGCAGCGGCTCCCGCCGAGGAGCCGAAGGCGGCGGGGTCGGGACGTCAGCCGGTCCTGGTGGGGTACGGGGTGGCGACCTCGTCCACCCGCCGCCGCCCCCGCAAGGGCCCGGAGGTTCCGGTCCAGCAGGCCTCGACGGCGATCCGGACGGAGCTGAACGGCCACACGCCGACGGCCCCGGCAGCGCCCGCCCCGGCAGCGCCCGCCCCGGCAGCGCCCTCCCCTGCAGCTCCGGCCGCCCCGGCGGGCGGGGAGCGCCCGCTGGCCAAGCCGCCCGTCCGCAAGCTCGCCAAGGACCTGGGCGTCGACCTGACGACGGTCGTCCCGACCGGCCCGGACGGCATCATCACCCGCGAGGACGTGCACGCGGCGGTCGCCGCCGCCGTACCGGCGGCCACCGAGCCGCAGGTCGCGCCCGCCCCCGCCGTGGCGCCGGCGCCGACGTCGTACGACACCACGCGCGAGACCCGTATCCCGGTCAAGGGTGTCCGCAAGGCGACGGCGGCGGCGATGGTCGGCTCGGCGTTCACCGCGCCGCACGTCACGGAGTTCGTGACGGTCGACGTGACGCGCACGATGAAGCTGGTCGAGGAGCTGAAGGCCGACAAGGAGTTCGCGGGTCTGCGCGTGAACCCGCTGCTGCTGATCGCCAAGGCGCTGCTGGTCGCGATCCGGCGCAACCCGGACGTCAACGCGTCCTGGGACGAGGCCGCCCAGGAGATCGTGGTCAAGCACTACGTGAACCTGGGCATCGCGGCCGCGACCCCGCGGGGCCTGATCGTGCCGAACATCAAGGACGCCCACGCCCAGACGCTGCCGCAGCTGGCCCGGTCGCTGGGCGAGCTGGTGGCGACGGCCAGGGACGGCAAGACGTCCCCGGCGGCCATGCAGGGCGGCACGGTGACGATCACCAACGTCGGCGTCTTCGGCGTCGACACGGGCACGCCGATCCTCAACCCGGGCGAGTCCGCGATCCTCGCGGTCGGTGCGATCAAGCCGCAGCCGTGGGTCCACAAGGGCAAGGTGAAGCCCCGCCAGGTCACCACCCTGGCCCTGTCCTTCGACCACCGCCTGGTCGACGGTGAGCTGGGCTCGAAGGTCCTGGCGGATGTGGCGGCGATCCTGGAGCAGCCGAAGCGCCTGATCACCTGGGCGTGAGCCGACTGCGGCGGCCCCCCCCCCCTTGTGGGCGGGGGGCCGCCGGCGTCCGTGCGGGGGTGAACCAGCGGTTCGCCGTACCGGCACGACCGTGCTGGAGACCGGCGAGGCCGACTGGGCGACCCTGTACGCCCTGATCCGTGCCCTGCAGTACGAGCTGGGCGTCACGGCGTTCTCCGACAACTTCGGCCCCACCACGCTCGGGTGTCGCCGCCCTGCCGCTGTCCCATGTCCTGCCCCAGGCGTACGCCGACGCGAACAACCCGATCCCGGCCCGGGTCCGGGACGTCCTGCGCAGCGCGCAGGACGTCGGATGGCACGAGCCGGTCGGCCTCGCCGTGTGACGGAGGCGACCGTATGACGAAGGGGGCTCCGCCGCGGAGTGCGGTGGAGCCCCCTTCGTCGTCCTGCTTGTGTCGTCCTACCTGGTGAAGCCGTAGTTGAGCAGCTTCGTCGCGTCCGCCTTGCGGGCGTCCGGGCCGGTCGAGGCGAGGACCGTGCCGATGACCGTCTTGCCGTTGCGGGTGGCGGCGAAGACCAGGCAGTACTTCGCCTCCGGGCCGGAGCCGGTCTTCACGCCGATCGCGCCGCTGTAGCTGCTGAGCAGCGGGTTGGTGTTCTCCCACGGCTTCATCGTCCGCGTGCCGCCGGTCTTGGTGGTCGTCTTCGCCGTGTACTTCTTGGTCTTGACGACCGTGCGGAACGTGGAGTTCTTCATCGCCGCGCTGGCGAGCTTGGTGAGGTCGCGCGGCGTGGAGTAGTTGGCGCCGTGGCCGATGCCGTCGAAGGAGTCGAAGTGGGTGTTCTTCAGACCCAGGTTCTTGGCGGTGGTGTTCATCTTGCCGATGAACGACTTCACGCGCGCCGAACGCGTCGAGCCCGAGCCGAACTTGTCGGCGAGCGCGTACGCGGCGTCGCAGCCGGACGGGAGCATCAGCCCGTACAGCAGCTGGCGGACGGTGACCTTGTCGCCGACGATCAGCTTCGCGTTGGACGCGTAGTTGTTGTCGACGATGTAGTCGCTGTACGCCTTCTGGATCGTGACCTTGCTGTCCATGTTCAGGTTCGACTGCTTCAGCACCACCAGTGCGGTCATGATCTTGGTGGTCGAGCCGGTCGAGCGGCGCGTGTCGGCCGCCTTGGTGTAGAGCGACTTGCCGGTCGCGTTGTTCATCACGTAGCCGCCCTTGGCGGCGATGGAGGGCGCCGAGGCGGCCTGCGCCGGCGCGACGGTGAGGGCACCGGTCGCGAGCATGGCACCGGTGGTGACGGCGACGGCCGCGGCTCTGCGGAGACGAGTGCCCTTAATGCCGGTTATCAAGTCAAGTACCCCGATTGCGTCGAAATGCCCCAACGGTGCGGCCGAGTTGAGGACGAGGGGAAAGGGGCCGCACGTGTCTGACTCGTAACTAGCACACGTGGTTGTGCTGTTGCCGAGGGGGATCCCTCCTTTGCCACAGATGTGTGACATTCAAGTCCGCATATTGGACGTATCCCTTCATGCGTACCTGTTGTATCTATGCTGTCCGCATGACCTTGGCCGTGAAGCAACCGCCCGCCGCCGACCGCGTCTACGCCCATGTCAAACAGGGCGTCCTGGAGCGCCGCTACGAGGGCGGGACCCTCCTCACCGAGGGCGAACTCGCCGAAGCCGTCGGAGTGTCGCGCACGCCGGTACGCGAGGCGCTGCTCCGGCTGGAGGCCGAGGGGCTCATCCGGCTCTACCCGAAGAAGGGTGCCCTCGTCCTGCCCGTCTCCGCGCAGGAGATCGCCGACGTCATCGAGACGCGGCTGCTCGTCGAGGAGCACGCGGCGCGCAAGGCCGTGCCCGCGCCCGCCGGGCTCATCGAGCGTCTGGAGGAGCTGTTGGCCCGGCAGAAGGAGCAGGCCGCCGCCGGGGACTTCGCCGGCGCCGCCGTCACCGACCGCTGCTTCCACGCCGAGATCGTCCGCAGCGGCGGCAACGAGATCCTCTCCCGCCTCTACGACCAGCTGCGCGACCGCCAGCTCCGGATGGGCGTCGCCATCATGCACTCCCACCCCGACCGCGTCGCCAAGACCCTCGCCGAGCACGCGGAGATCCTCGACGCGCTGCGCTCCGACGACGCGGAGACGGCCGTCGGCCTCGTCCGGCGGCACATCGGCTGGTTCTCGCACCTGGCCCGGGGAGAGGTCCGATGAGCGCCACCGCGATTCCCGGTGACCCGCCGGGCGGCCGCAGGGCGCTGGCCGTGTGGGGCACGGGCGTCTCGGTCTACTTCGTCGCGGTCATCTTCCGCACGTCCCTGGGCGTGGCCGGCCTCGACGCCGCCGACCGCTTCCACGTGAACGCCTCGGCCCTGTCCACCTTCTCCATCCTCCAGCTGCTGGTCTACGCGGGCATGCAGATCCCCGTCGGCCTGCTGGTCGACCGGCTCGGCACCAAGAAGGTGCTGGCGCTCGGCGCGGTGCTGTTCACCGCCGGGCAACTGGGCTTCGCCTTCTCCCCGTCGTACGGCACGGCGCTCGCCTCCCGGGCGCTGCTCGGCTGCGGTGACGCGCTGACCTTCATCAGCGTGCTGCGCCTGGGCAGCCGCTGGTTCCCGGCCCGGCGCGGGCCGCTGGTCGCCCAGTTCGCGGGACTGGTGGGCATGGCCGGGAACCTCGTCTCCACGCTCGTGCTGGCCCGGCTGCTGCACGGCATCGGCTGGACGGCTGCGTTCGCGGGCAGCGCGGCCGCCGGGGCCGTGGTGCTCGTCCTGGTGCTGTTGTTCCTCAAGGACCACCCGGAGGGCCAGGAGCCCGAGCCGCTTCCGCACCAGGGCGCGGCCTACGTGCGGCGGCAGATCGCCGCCTCCTGGCGGGAGCCCGGGACGCGGCTCGGCCTCTGGGTGCACTTCACCACCCAGTTCCCGGCGATGGTGTTCCTGCTGCTGTGGGGACTGCCGTTCCTCGTCGAGGCGCAAGGGCTGTCCCGGGCGGTCGCCGGTGAACTGCTCACCCTCGTCGTCCTGTCGAACATGGTGGTGGGCCTGGTCTACGGCCAGATCGTCGCCCGGCACCACGGGGCCCGGCTGCCGCTCGCGCTCGGCACGGTAGGGGCGACGGCGGCCCTGTGGGCGGTCACCCTCGCCTACCCCGGCCCCCGCGCCCCGATGTGGCTGCTGATCGTGCTGTGCACGGTGCTCGGGGCGTGCGGGCCGGCGTCGATGATCGGCTTCGACTTCGCCCGCCCGGCCAACCCGCCCGAGCGGCAGGGCACCGCCTCCGGCATCACCAACATGGGCGGCTTCGTGGCCTCCATGACCACGCTGCTCGCGATCGGCGTCCTCCTGGACGCCACCGGCGACGACTACTCCCTGGCCTTCTCGGTGGTGTTCGTGCTCCAGGCGGTCGGGATCTCCCAGATCCTGCGGCTGCGCAGGCGGGCGCAACGGCGGGAGCGGGAACGGCTGGTGGCGAGCCGGGTGGAGACGGTGCACGTGCCGGCGTAGCTCAACGGGCCGCCACCGGACGGTGCACGTGCCGGCGTAGCTCAGCGGGCCGCCACCGGACGGTGCGCGTGCCGGCGTAGCTCAACGGGCCGCCACCGGTACGAGGGTGAGGTAGGCCAGGCCGAGGACACCGCGGTAGGTGAGCCACCTGGCCCGGTGCCGGTCGGCGCGCTCACGGGTCTCGGCCGCGAGCGGGTGGCCGGGGTTCTCGGCGAGCCACACCTCGGTGTCCGCGAGGTAGCCCGACTCGAACTCCTCCCATTCGTCGAGGTTCGCGGTCTCCGTCCACTCCGGCCTGAACCCCGCGTCGATCGCCAGGCCGACGAGTGCCGCGAGGTCGGGGTGGTCGGTGGCCGCGGCGTCCGGCCACATCCTGGACAGCTCGTCGGGGGTGGGGGTGCGCTGCCAGAAGCCCTCGCCGAGCAGGACGCGGCCGCGGTCGGTGACCAGGCGGCGCAGTTCCCTGAGCACGCTCGGCAGTTCGTCGCCGAGGGCCTGGCTCGCTCCCACGCACAGGACGAGGTCGGCGGGGCCCCGGCTGGTGCCGGTGGCGGACTCCTCCACGAATCGGACCCGGGACGCCAGGCCGCGCTCTTCGGCGGCCTTCCGCCCGCGCGCCAGGTCGTCGGCGTCGAGGTCGACGCCGGTGCCGGTCGCCTCCGGCGCGGCGGCCAGGACGCGCAGCATGAGCTCGCCCGAGCCGCAGCCGATGTCCAGGACGGTGGTGGGCCGGTGACGGGTGAGGCGTCGCACGAGGGCGTCCGCCCGGGTCTCGGACAGCGGGCCGTGGAAGGTGAGGCGGGTGCGCTGGGGTGGGGTCATGCGAGCGGACGCTACGGGCGGGGTGGGGCCGGTGCATGGGATTTTCGGGGCCCTGGGCTGTTGCTGCCGCTCCGCCGGGCGGGCCCGCCCGGCGGAGCGGGGTACTGCTGCGCCCACCCGCGCCGCCCCTGGCGGCACGCGTGCCCGCAGCGAAGCGGGGCGGGGCGTCCTCGGCCAAGCGGGACGGGGCGTCCTCGGCTGAGCGGCACGCATGCCCGCAGCCAGACGGGGCGGGGCGCCGACAGCCATGCGGCAGGCATGCCCGCGGCCAAGCGGGACGGGGCGCCCGCGGCCAAGCGGCACGCATGCCCGCAGCCAAGCGGGACAGGGCGTCCGCAGGCATGCGGGGCGGGGCGTCCGCAGGCATGCGGGGCGGGGCGTCCGCAGGCATGCGGGGCGGGGCGTCCGCAGCCAAGTGGCACGTGTGCCCGCGGCCAAGCGGGGCGGGGCGCCCGCAGTCGGCTCCTACCGCGTCACCGTGAAGTTGTTCAGGATGGCCGCCGTCAGGTCCGGGTCGCCCTCCGTCTTCAGGCGGTCGGAGACCGCCTCCGGGGTCACACGGCCGCAGGCCAGACGGACGTACGTCTCCCAGTCGAGGGTGAGGGTCGCGGCGGGGCCGAGGGCCGGGGCCGTCTCCAGGGTGCCGCGGCCCTGGATGTCGACGCGGATCGTGCGCAGGAACTCGACGGGGCCGTGCACGTCGAAGACGATCGCCGAGCTGCGCGGTGCCTGCGCGTCCTCGGCCACCACGCGCGGCAGCTCCCCGAGCAGCACGTCACGGGCGACCAGCGCGCCGGGGGAGTCGAGATCGCCGGGGCGGCCGAGCGCCGTGCGCAGATCCTGCTCGTGCACCCACACGTCGAACGCGTGCCGCCGCATCGACTCCTCCAGGGTGAGCTCGCTGCCGAGCGGCCCCCGCACCTTCGTGCCCGGGTCACGCGACTCGTTCCGCAGCTGCCGGTTGCGGCGGATGATCACGTACTCCAGCTCGGAGGTCATCTCCGGTGCCGTGTGGTGGCGGCGGACGTCGACCTGCATCTCCATGTAGCGCTGGTGCTCGTTGGTGACGTGGAAGAGGTCGCGCGGGAGGCTGTGGATGGGGCGCGGGTCGCCGAGCATCTCGCAGTCCAGGCCGATGACATGGGAGACCACGTCCCGCACCGACCACCCGGGGCACGGCGTCCGCCGGTTCCACTCGGCCTCCGGGAGCGGCTGGAGCAGCTCGGATATCGCTTCGATGGAGTGGGTCCAGGCGTCGGCGTAGGGCTGGAGGGTGGGATGCAGACTCACGGAACGGGACCCCTCGGCGGTTCGGTCACGGGCAGGTGGTGGCGGCGTTGCCAGTGGGAGGTGGCGGCTGTCGGCGGGCGTCTTGCGAGCTAAGTTACGCTGCTGTGAGGCACCCCGGCAGTGCTTTCGTGTGACGATCGTAGGCCCGTGTGGACGGCTCGAATGCCAGGACGGTGGTAGTGTGCGCGCCTCTGTGATCCAGATTGCCGTGAACGAGGACGAATCGGTCGAAGCGCGCCGCCGACGCGTCACGGCGCTGGTCCGGGAGCAGGCCGGGGCCGATCTCGTCGTCCTGCCGGAGCTGTGGACCACGGGTGCCTTCGCCTACGAGGAGTTCGGGCGCGAGGCCGAGCCGCTCGAGGGGCCGACGTACGAGGCGATGGCGAAGGCCGCGAGCGACGCGGGCGTGTGGCTGCACGCGGGTTCCATCCCGGAGCGGGACCCCGACGGGCCGCTCTACAACACCTCCCTCGTCTTCTCGCCCTCCGGCGATCTGGCAGCCGCCTACCGCAAGATCCACCGCTTCGGCTTCGACAAGGGCGAGGCCGTGCTCATGGGCGCGGGCGCGGAACTGGTGACGTTGCGTCTGCCCGAGACGACTCTGGGCCTGTCCACCTGCTACGACCTCCGCTTCCCCGAGCTCTACCGCGGTCTCGTCGACGCCGGTGCCGAGACGCTCGTGGTGTCGGCGGGCTGGCCGGAGCGCCGCCGCTCCCACTGGACGCTGCTGGCCCAGGCACGGGCCGTGGAGAACCAGTCGTTCCTCCTCGCCTGCGCAACGGCCGGGACGCACGCCGGAATTCCGCAGGCCGGTCACTCGATCGTGGTCGACCCGTGGGGTGAGGTGCTGGCGCAGGCCGGTGCCGACGAGGAGGTGCTCACGGTGGAGTTCGACCCGGGGAAGGTCGCCACCACGCGGGAGCAGTTCCCTGCGCTGAAGGACCGGGTGCTGGGACTTCAGCCTCCTCGCCGGCCCTGAGGACGGGGGCGGACACCGGAGTCGGGCGCGGGTCGTGGGGACGGGCGCGGGCTCCGGAGTCGGGCGCGGGTCGTGGGGACGGGCGCGGGCTCCGGAGTCGGGCGCGGGTCGTGGGGACGGGCGCGGGCTCCGGAGTCGGGCGCGGGTCG